>CAVOJM010000015.1:0-240683 GCA_963696245.1 uncultured Actinomycetota bacterium | reverse complement strand
GATCGCGTGACTCTCGCCCTGAGGAGCTCGTACGCCGTAGCCTGTGGCTCATGACCAAGCCTGTCGACGGTCGCACCGCCCGGCGCGGACGTAACAGCGACGCCGTGCTCGACACCGTCCACGAGATGTTCGTGGAGGGCAATTTCGCGCCATCCGTCGAGGACGTCGCGGCGCGGTCGGGGGTGTCGCTGCGCTCGGTCTACCGCTACTTCGAGGACACCGAGGCGCTGCTCCACCTGGCCATCGAACGCCGCGTGGCGCTGGTGGGCGAGCTCTACGGGCTCGAGCATCTCGGCGAGGGATCCCAGGCGGAACGCATCCTGGCGCTGGTCAACCAGCGCCTGCAGCTGCACGTCAAGCTGGCGCCGACGATCCGCGCCGCGATGCTGCGGGCGCCGTTCTCGGTCCAGATCGCCGACCAGGTCCGACAGCGCCGCGACCTGCTCGCGGAGCAGGTCGCCGCGCAGTTCGCCCCCGAGGTGAGCACGCTCGACCGGACGCGTGCCGAGGAGCTCCTGGCGAGCATCGACGGCCTGTGCTCGTTCGAGACGATCGAGCTGATGCGCGTGCGTCGCGGGTTCACGATCACCCGCACGCGCCGCGCCCTGGTCGCCGGCACCGTCGCCCTGATCGCCGGCTCGAGCGAGAAGTAGTGGCAGTGCACGTGTCAGCACACAACCCTTCATCCAGGAGCTACCGTGACCGACTCCTCGAGCATCATCGACATCGCCGATGACCTCTGGACCGGCGTACGCCGGATCGAGGACACCCACCCGTTCTCGCTGTCCGGCGAGGCCGAGGAGGTCGCTGACGGTGTCGCGTTCGTGCCGGCCTTCGCCAACGTCGCGGCGCTGGCCACCGACGACGGCCTGACGCTCGTCGACACCGGCAGCGCGCCGTTCGCCCAGCACATCCACACGACGCTGAGGCGGTGGAACTCCACCCGGCTCAACACCGCGGTCTTCTCCCACGGCCACATCGACCACGTCTTCGGCGTCGCGCCGTTCGAGGAGGAGGCCGCACACCAACGGCTGGGTCGCGCCGCGCGTCGTCGCGCACGAGCGGCTGCCGGCCCGCTTCGACCGCTACATCCTGACCGCCGGCTACAACGAGGTCATCAACCAGCGGCAGTTCGGGCTGCCGGACCTGCGCTGGCCGCGGGAGTACCGCTACCCCGACGAGACGTACGCCGATGCGACCCGGCTGCAGGTCGGTGGGCTCGACCTCGAGCTGACGCACTGCAAGGGCGAGACCGACGACCACACCTGGGCCTGGGTGCCCGAGCGCAAGGTGCTCTGCAGCGGCGACCTCTTCATCTGGGCCTCGCCCAACGCCGGCAACCCGCAGAAGGTGCAGCGCTACCCGCGCGAGTGGGCGGTCGCCCTGCGCACGATGGCCGAGCTCGGTGCCGAGATCCTGCTGCCCGGCCACGGGGTGCCGGTGATCGGCGCCGACCGGATCCGCCAGGCGCTCACCGACACCGCCGACCTGCTCGACCACCTCCACGACGAGACCGTCGCGATGATGAACGACGGCGCCCGGCTCGACGAGATCGTCCACACGGTCCGCGGCCCGCAGCACCTGCTCGAGCGGCCCTACCTGCGACCGATCTACGACGAGCCGGAGTTCGTCGTCCGCAACGTCTGGCGCCTGTACGGCGGCTGGTGGGACGGCGACCCGTCGCACCTCAAGCCGGCGCCCGCCGCCGACCTCGCGGCCGAGATCGCGTCACTGGCCGGAGGAGCGGGACGACTGGCCGAGCGTGCCCTCGAGGTGCTCGAGGCCGGCGACGACCGGCTCGCCGGTCACCTCGCCGAGCTGGCCTCGCAGGCCGCGCCCGACGACGCGGCCATCGCCCAGGTGCGCTCCCAGGTCTTCTCGACCCGCGCCTCCCACGAGGCGTCGACGATGTCGCAGGGCGTCTTCAACTGGGCGGCGCGCGAGTCCGCGATCGAGTGACGCTCAGTCGATGAAGTCCTCCTTGCGCAGCCAGCGCAGGGAGTAGATGCCGAAGAGCGACGGCAGGTAGGTCGTGCAGATCCGCTGGGAGACCGCGATCGCGAACGCAGGCCCCGAAGGGATGCCCACCGCGACCAGGCCGGCTGCGATCGCTGCCTCGCCGACGCCGACGTTGCCGGGCACCGGGACCAGGGCTGCGAAGAGGGACGCGGCCGCCGCCACGAACAGCGCCGACCCGTAGGAGATCGACGGGTGCATGCCGCGCACCAGGAGCTCGAGGCAGAGCGCGGTGATCATCAGCGACAGCAGGTTGGTGCCGAAGAGACCGAGGGCCCGGGCCGGGCTCGCGGTCACGACCTGGAGCGAGTCGACCAGGCTGCGCAGCATCAGCAGGACCTGCTTGCGGAGCTTCGGGATCAGGGCGACGGCGATCGCGGAGAGCGCGAGCACCACGACGAGCAGCGCGAGGATGCGGTCGAGGTTGTCGGGACCGGAGAGCTCGAGGTCGGGCAGGTTCTTCGCGATCAGAAGGGAGATCCCGACCACCACGACGTTGGCGACCGACGCGGCCATCGAGTCGAGGCCGGTCGCCGTCACTGCGACGGACGGCCCTTCGCCGTAGCGCCGGAAGAAGGTCGTGTAGAGCGCGACCCGGCCGAGCGTGGCCGAGATCGCCAGCCCGACGGTCTTCACGGCGTACTGCAGATGGATCAGCGGGACCAGCGGCAGACGGGTCTTCACCGTGGACAACGCGGTCCCGGCGTCCGCGACGCTGGTGGTCTGGCAGACCACCAGACCGATCACGATCCAGGCCCAGGTGGCGTTGCTCCACGTGGACCAGACCGTGGCCCAGTCGAGGTTCACCAGGGTGCTGAGCAGGATGTACGCCGCGAAGAGGATGAACCCGGTCTGCAGCAGGTCGCGCGGGCGGATCCGGACGATCTCGGCCGGGGGCGGCGGCTCGGTGCCGGTGCGGTCGGTGATCGTCGTCTGCAGGGTCCCGATGAGAGCCTTCAGGCCCTTGTCGCCGCGCAGCGACTTGGGCAGCGCAGCGCGCTGGAGGTAGGGCTGGGCGGTCGCCGTAGCGTCCGCGCCGAGGCCCGCGACCGCGGTGTCGACCGCCCGCTCCGGTCCGACGGCCAGGGCCAGGCTGGTGAGCAGGACGGCGACGTCCTGGGCGCGCTGGGCGTCGCTGGCGGCGACGGTGCCCGAGCTGAACTCGGTGAAGACAGGCTGGCCCACACCCGAGATGTGCGCGAGAGTCAGCTCGCCGTGGGAGAGACCTGCGGCGTGCAGAGCCGCGACCGAGGCCCAGACCTCCTGCAGCATCGCGTCCTCGACGTCCGTGACCTCCGCCAGCGGCCGGCCCGGCGCCGCGAGCACCAGGATCGCGTCGCCGTCGCTCTCTGCGGCGGCGACGAGTTCGTCGACCCGGACCCCCGCTCGCTGCGCGAGCAGCATCAGCAGTGCCTCGTGCTCGACCATCTGGAGCCGGGTGGCGCCGGGGGTGGCGGCGTCGCGGTAGAGCAGCGTGTGCCACCAGCGCGCCGCCAGCCGAGCGTCGGTGGCGTCGCGTCCGTAGACCTTGACCAGCAACGGCCGGCCGGAGCTCGACTCACCGAAGAGGAGGCGCGCACCCCACGGTTGGTGCTCGGCGAACCGCAGATCGGTGACTCCGATCCCCAGTCGGTCCAAGGCGTCGGCCACCTGCCCGACTGCTGGGTGTCCGGCCGGCGAGCCGACGGCGACGAGGGTGACGCCGGCGGCGGCGAAGCCGATGGCCAGGGCGCCGAGCACGTCGGTCGGGCCGGCGATCCCGATCGCCCAGGCGGCCACGCACTGGAGTGCGACGACCGCGATGTGGAAGCGACGCATCGTGGTCACGACGAAGGGGCGCAGCACGAGCAGCACCGACGTGACGATCGCGACCCGGAGGGTGGGGAAGCCGTGCGCCGAACCGCTCTGGACCCGGCCCGGGTCGATGTCCGGGAAGCCCGCGCCGGCGACGTACGACGCGATCGCCGCGCCGCCGATCGCGGCGCCGACGGCGAGAATGACGGCGAGCGGGAGCAGGCCGCGTTTGGGCGCGGTGAGCACGACCACGATCAGGACGCACAGGGCGTAGATCGCGCCGACGGCGTACGCCGCGTCGAAGAGCGAGGTCGCCCAGTGGGGCAGGTCCTCGGCGACGCTGCGGACAGCGTCGTCGAGGGGGCCGCGGTAGTGGGCCGCCCGGGCGCAGCCGAGGGCGACGAGCAGCCCGAAGGCGGCCAGCGCGACGTCGATCGGCCGGCGGGATCGGGAGCCGGGATCGGCGACGAAGAACCGCGACGTCAGACGCGGGGATGGGGCCTCGGTCACGGTGCTCCTCCTGGGGCTCGGCCCCGATCATGTCCGACCAGGCCGGTGCGGTGGCCGAAACCCTCGAGCCAGCTGACGAGGACGCGGTGCAGAGCGTCCGCCCCTACGACCATCTCCTCGGGCATCTCGAAGTCCACCGGGTACACGACCATGCCCCGGTCCTGCCATCCACCGAGCCCGCCGTGGCACGCGACCAGGCCCTCGAAGGCGGCGACCTCGTCCATGTCGTCGATCAGGCTGTTGACGTAGATGTCGGGTGCCTCCGGCATGGTGGCCGCGCGCAGCACGAACTCCGGCGCGTGCGGCCCGAACTTCGCCAGCGGGTCGACGCCGATGACAACGCCGTCGCGGACCCGGTGCTCACCGCCCGGACCGAGAGCGACCGGGCCGTGCTCCTCGGTGTGGACGACGGTGAAACCGATGCCCGGGTGGGCGACCAGGCCGGCCACGAGAGCCGGGAATCGCGCATTGAGCTCGTCGACGCTCAGCCGCTCCTTCTCGCCCGTGACGTAGATCAGGCCCAGGTTGCCGGACCCGAAGACGAGGAACTGCTCGGTGGGCTTGGCGTTGTCGGGCTCGTGGGTCTCGAACGTGTCGGCGGTGATCCGGTCCGATGCTCGCCCGAGGGCACGGCCCAGCACGCTGTCGGGCGACGCGTTGCCGGCGACCATGGAGTTCAGCGCACCGCTGCCCTCGGCGTTCTCGACCGACGCGATCGTCGCCGTCTCGGAGAGCCGGGAGACCAGCGCGGCCAGGTCCTCGCCGTACCGGTCGGCGAAGATCGCGCCCTGTGACTGACCGTGGTCGGAGAGCACGACGATGTGGTACTTCCGCGGCGCGACCGCGGCGACCGCCTCGATCTGCGCGAGCACGGCGTCGATGCCGGCCAGGGCGTCGAGCGACTCGGGCTGGAGGATCCCGGCGTGGTGGGCCACCGCGTCGTAGTCGACGTAGTCGACGTAGATGCTGCGCCGGCCCTTCAGCATGGCGTCGGAGACCAGGGTGGTGTTGAGGTCGCGGATCACCCCGTTGAGCGCGGCGCGCTCGCCGGCGAACGCCCAGCCGCGGTGGACGCGAGGCCGGATGTCGCGGCGCTTGGCGCGCTTGGCCTGGAAGCGCTCGCGGGCGATCTCGCTGAGCGCCCGGGAGAAGCTGCGGGTGAAGCCGTTGGGGCGGGCGAGGTACTCCGAGATCGTCCGGCGCGACTCCCGGGTCTGGTGGCCGCGGCCGATCGCGCTCATCGTGGCGTACGCCGTGGGCGCGTCGCCGGTGAAGAGGTTGCTCACCGACACCCCGTCGTCGGCGAGCAGGCCGAGGCCGTCGGAGTGCATCGCCTCGATGAGCACGGCGTCGGCCGGCCGGTTGGCGACGTAGACCTTGCCGGTGGCGCGGTCGAGCCAGCGGAAGGCAGGGATGCCCTCGATGGTGCCGTGCAGGATGCCCATCTGGCTCGCGGGCGTGGTGGCGGGCAGCTTCGGGCGCCACTCGACCTGCTGGTGCGAACCCGAGCGGATCCAGCGCGAGAGCGTGGGCAGCGTGCCGGCGCGGACGCACCAGTTGAGCACCGGGTAGGGCACGCCGTCGGCCTGCACGAAGACGATCCCGGGGACGTCGGGGTCGTCGAGGACGACCCGCTTGCGGCGAGCGCTGCGCAGCAGCGATGCGGTGACCGCGTCGTTGGTGCCGGCCGTGCCGATCCAGACGAAGAGCGTCGAGACCGCGGCGATGACCCACGAGGCGAGCAGTGCCCAGCCGAGGTCGTCGGCTCCACCGCCCTGGGGGACGTAGACGACGACCCAGACGGCCAGCGCCTGCCCGAACAGGCCGACCAGGATCGATCCGACCCAGCCGAGGAGCACCGCGCCGCGGACCAGCACGTAGCGGAGCCCGACGCCGCACACGGCGATCAGCACCGCGGTCAGGACCGCCTGCTCCCAGGTCCCGACGTCGAAGCCAGGGATCAGCCAGGACGAGACCACCAGACCTATCGTCGCGCCGACCAGTGCGAGCAGTGCGCGGCCGAAGTCGCCCAGGCGGAGCCGTCCCATGGCGCGAACCTAGCGGCTCAGCACCGGCGGCGGGGTCACCCGCTGCGGGCGAGCCGTGGGACGCTGCGTTCCGTGGAGGACGTCGAGATCGTGCCGGGGGACCGATCAGGCTCCTACGTGCTGCGGATGTCCGGCATGGGCCAGTCGTACGTCGACCTCGACGACCCGACCCGTCTTGTCTTCGACTACGTACGGCGGCTGGGCGACGTCGTCGATGCCTGCGCCGCACCAGGCGCACCCGTGCGGGTGGTGCACGTCGGCGGTGCGGCGATGACGCTGCCGAGGTACGTCGCGACCACCCGCCCGCGCTCCGCGCAGGTGGTGCTGGAGCCGGCCGTCGCGGTCACGGACCTGGTCCGGCGCGAGCTGCCGCTGCCCGACCGCAGCGGCATCAAGGTGCGACCGGTCGACGGCCGGTCGGGGATCGCCGCGCTGCGCGACGGGTTCGCCGAGCTCGTCGTCGTCGACGCGTTCGCCGACGCGCGGGTGCCCGGCGACCTGGTCACCGGTGCGTTCTTCGCGGACGTGGCCAGGGTCCTCGAGCCCTCCGGCCAGGTCGTCCTCAACGTCACGGACCGGGCGCCCTTCGGCTGGACCCGCCGGGTGATCGCCGGCCTGCGGACGGTCTTCCCCGAGGTGCTGCTCACCGCCGAGCCGGCCACCCTGCGCGCCAAGCGGCTCGGCAACCTCGTGGTCGTCGCCTCCCGGGCGGCGGTGCCGGTGGAGGCACTGCGATCGCGAGCCGCGAGCGCGCCCTCGCCGTACCGCGTCCTCGACGGCGCCCAGGTCAGCGACGGCTTCGGCGGCGGCACGCCCTTCACGGACGCCGACGCGGAGCCGTCACCCGCGCCTTCAGGTGGTTGAGTACGACGTCCCGCGGGCCTCACGCGTCCAGAGCACACCGTCGCCGGCGACCGGGCCCTCGAGCGCGAGCGATCGCTTGAGCACCTTGTTGGTGGCCGTGCGAGGGAGCGTGGAGACGATCCGGACGTAGCGCGGCCGGCCCTTCGGCGACAGGTCGGGCTGATCGTCGAGGAAGGCCTCGAGGTCAGCGGGCGAGAGTGGACCGCGGACCACCAGCGCAGCGATCACCTGGTCGCCGACCGACTCGTCGGGAACGGCGTACACCGCTGCCTCCTCGACGGATGGGTGGCGCAGCAGGATCCGCTCGATCGGGGCGGCGGCGAGGTTCTCGCCGTCGACGCGTCCAAGCACGCCGTCGCCGGCGACCGGGCCCTCGAGCGCAGCGATCGCTTGAGCACCTTGTTGGTGGCCGTGCGGGGGAGCGTGGCGACGATCCGGACGTAGCGCGGCCGGCCCTTGGGCGACAGGTCGGGCTGGTCGTCGAGGAAGGCCTCGAGGTCAGCGGGCGAGAGTGGACCGCGGACCACCAGCGCAGCCATCACCTGGTCGCCGACCGACTCGTCGGGGACGGCGTACACCGCTGCCTCCTCGACCGACGGGTGGCGCAGCAGGATCCGCTCGATCGGGGCGGCGGCGAGGTTCTCGCCGTCGACGCGGAGCCAGTCGGCGGTGCGGCCGGCGAAGTAGACGAAGCCGTCGGCGTCGCGGTAGGCCAGGTCGCCGGACCAGTACATCCCGCCGCGCATCCGCTCGGCCTCGGCGTCGGGGTCCTTGTAGTAGCCCGCGAACGCGCCGGCCCCGGCGGTGTTGACCAGCTCGCCGGTCGCCTCCTCGGCGTTGAGCAGCTCACCGGACGGACCGAAGACGGCGTCCGGCACCTCCGACATCGTCTCGGGGTCGAGCACCTGCACACCCTCGACCGGCCGGCCGAGGGACCCGGGCGGCATCTCCGGGACGCGCTGCACGATCACGGCGTTCTCGGTCGACGAGTAGGAGTCGACGACGACGCAGCCGAAGCGCGCGCCGAAGCCGGCGATGTCGCGGTCGTTGGCCTCGTTGCCGAAGACCAGTCGCAGCGGGTTGTCAGCGTCATCCTGGCCCTCGGGCGTCGCCATGATGTAGGTCAGCGGCTTGCCGACGTAGTTGGCGTACGTCGCCCCATAACGACGTACGTCGGGCAGGAACCCGGACGCCGAGAACCTCGGCGCGAGGGCGATCGTCGTGCCCGCTGCGAGGGCCGGGCCCCAACCGGCCATGATCGCGTTGGAGTGGAACATCGGCATCGACAGGTAGGCGACGTCGTCCGGACCGAGCCCGAAGCGCTCGGAGAGGAACTGTCCGGGGTAGGCGATCTTGGCCTGGGTGACGTTGACGGCCTTCGGCTCGCCCGACGTGCCGGACGTGAAGATCAGCATCAGCAGGTCGTCGGGCCCGACCTCGGTGTCCGGCACCGCAGCGCCGGCGTGGTCGTCGAGCAGCTCGACCCAGTCGGGGCAGTCGAGGGGCAGCACCGGGATGTCGATGCCTTCGAGCAGGTCGACGTACGTCGAGTCCGTGACGACTGCCTGGACGTCGGCGCGCGCGATGTCGGCCGCGAGCGCCTCGCCGCGCCGGGTGGTGTTGAGCCCGACGAGCACCTGCCCGCCGAGCGCGGCGCCGCCGAGGAGGAACGCGAACTCCGGCACGTTGTCGAGCAGCACTCCGACGTGCGGCGGTGCACCGTCCGGCAGCAGCTCGCCGAGGATCGACGCGCGCACGCTCGACTCCTGCACGACCTGGGCCCAGGACCAGGACTCGTCACCGGCCAGCAGGCCGGGGGAGTGATCGCCCGCGCGCGCCAGCAGCTGCTCGCGCACGGTCGGCATCATGCGGGGTCGGCCGCCAGGATCCGGCCGATGTTCAGGGCCTGCTCGGTCGACTGCCGCCGTGCAGGAACTCGAACCGCTTGGCGCTCGTGAAGTAGCGGTGCGCCTCGCCGTCGAGGTCGATGCCGACCCCGCCGTGCACGTGCACGGTCGTGTGCGCGAGCCGGTGGCCGGCGTCGGCCGCCCAGAGCTTCGCGATCGCGACCTCCGAGTCGGACGGCAGACCCTCCTCGAGCCGCCAGGCCGCCTGCCAGAGCGTGAGCCGCTGGCCGAGGACGTCGATGTAGCCGTCGGCGAGCCGCTGCGAGACGGCCTGGAAGGTGCCGATCGGGCGGCCGAACTGCTCGCGCGTCTTCGCGTACGTCGAGGTCAGCTCGAGCGCACCCTCGGTGATGCCGAGCTGCTCCGCGGCCCCGGCCAGGACCAGGAGCTGTCGCAACCGGTGGTCGGCACTGCCGTCGGCGGCGCCGACCAGGCGGTCGGCAGACACGACGACGCCGTCGAGGTCGAGCCGCGCGACCGCGTCGCGGTCGGAGAAGGTCTGGGCGAGGACGCCGACGCCCGCGTCACCGGGCTCGACCAGGAAGACGCCCACACCGGTGGGCGTCTCGGCCGGGACGAGGAAGACATCGGCGTAGGGGCCGGCCGGGACGATCGCCTTGCTGCCGGTCAGTCGGTAGCCGTCGCCGTCGGGCGTGGCCACCGTGGTCGGTCGGGTCGGAGCGAAGGCGCGCTCCTCGGCGACCGCCGCGGTCATCACGTTGGTGCCGGCGGCGGCACCCGGGAGCCACTGCTGCTTCTGGGCGTCGGTGCCGAGCTCGGCGACCAGCCGCGAGGCAGGGCCGTGGGCCGCCAACGGGACCGGCGCCACGGTGCGACCGACCTCGACCAGCACCCGGCAGAGCTCGATGACGCCGAGCCCGGCGCCGTCGTGCTCCTCGGGGAGCGCGAGGCCGAGCAGCCCGGCAGAGCCGAGCTCGGCCCACAGCGAGCGGTCGAACCGGTCGCCCTCGGCCTCGACGGCCTTGAGCCGGTCGTTGGTGGTGCGGTCCTTGAGGATGCCGGCGGCCAGCTCGGCGGCCTCGTCCTGCTCGGGAGTGAACTGGAAGTCCATGTCAGCCTCTCTTATCGCTTCGCGGCGGGAAGGCCGAGGCCGACGTACCCGATGATGTCGCGCTGGATCTCGTTGGTGCCGCCACCGAAGGTCATCACCAGGGCGGAGCGGTAGAACCGCTCGATCCGGCCGGCGAGCACGTTGCCCTCCGACGAGCCGGTGATGCCGGCGTTGGGGCCGACGATCTCCATCAGGGACCGGTAGACCTCGGTGGCGAGCTCCGAGCCGTAGATCTTGGTGGCGGAGGCCTCGGCCGGCGACAGCGAGACACCTGCGTCGGCGTCGGCGGCGAGCTTCCAGTTGATCAGCGACAGCGCCTCGACCCGGGCGTGCGCACGACCGAGCGCGATCTGCACCCACTCGGAGTCGATCACCCGCTGGCCGTCGGGGTTCTTGGTCTCCTGCGCCCAGCGCCGGACCAGGTCGATGGAGTAGGTGAGCGGCGCGGACGACGTGAGCGCGACCCGCTCGTGGTTGAGCTGGTTGGTCATCAGCGACCAGCCGCCGTTGAGCTCGCCGACCAGGTTGGACGCCGGGACGCGCACGTCCTCGTAGTACGTCGCGCTGGTGCTGACCCCGGCCACGGTGTGGACCGGGGTGTAGGAGAAGCCCTTCGCGTCGGCCGGCATCAGGATCATCGACAGGCCCTTGTGGCGGGGCAGGTCGGGATCGGTGCGGCAGGCGAGCCACACCCAGTCGGCGTACTGGATGAGCGACGTCCACATCTTCTGGCCGTTGATCACCCACTCGTCGCCCTCGCGGACCGCCCTGGTCTTCAGCGACGCCAGGTCGGTGCCGGAGCCGGGCTCGGAGTAGCCGATGGAGAAGTGCAGGTCGCCGGCGAGGATCTTCGGCAGGAAGTAGTCCTTCTGCTCGTCGGTGCCGTAGCGCATGATCGTCGGCCCGACGGTGTTGAGCGTCAGGTAGGGGATCGGCACACCGGCGATCGCGGCCACGTCGGTGAAGATCAGCTGCTCGATCATCGAGCGCGCCTGGCCGCCGTACTCCTTCGGCCAGCCGATGCCCAGCCAGCCGTCGGTGCCGAGCTGGCGGATCACGTCCTTGTAGACGGTGGCGTCGCCGAACTCACCGGTCGCGGACGCCAGGCCGGCCTTCACCTCGGGCGTGACCAGAGCGGCGAAGTACTCGCGCAGCTCCTGGCGCAGCGCCTCTTGTTCGGGTGTCAGGGCGATGTGCATCAGCAGCTCCCGGTGGGAAGGGTGGGGTGGCGGTGGAAACCGCGACCCAAAAACTATAACCTGTTCTTGTTTTGGTCCAGATCGACACGGAGGCACGCCATGAGCGACACCACCACGAGTGTTCGAGCGCTCGACCACGGCACCCCGCCTGAGCGCTTCGCTCGAGGCTGGCACTGCCTGGGACTCGCGGAGACCTTCCGCGACGGCAAGCCGCACGGGATCGAGGCCTTCGGCGGCAAGGTCGTCGTCTGGGCCGACACCCAGGGCGAGATCAAGGTCCTCGACGGCTACTGCCGGCACATGGGTGGCGACCTGACCCAGGGCGAGGTCAAGGGTGACGAGATCGCCTGCCCCTTCCACGACTGGCGCTGGGGCGGCGACGGCAAGTGCAAGGCGATCCCCTACGCCCGGCGGGTGCCGCTGCGGGCGCGCACCCAGCGCTACGAGACCGCGATCGTCAACGACCAGCTGTTGATCTGGCACGACGTCGAGGGCTCGCCGGCCGACTACGACATCCTGCCGCCCCAGCTCGCCGGCCTCGCCGAGGGCGAGTACACCGACTGGGTCTGGGTGGCCGAGGAGATCGAGGGCTCGCACTGCCGCGAGCTGATCGACAACGTGGTCGACATGGCGCACTTCTACTACGTGCACTTCGCCTTCCCGACGAGCTTCCAGAACGTCTTCGAGGGCCACATCGCGACCCAGTTCATGGAGTCCAAGGGCCGCCCCGACAAGACCGAGGGGTACGGCGACGCCGAGCTCTTCCTCAAGTCGGAGGCGACCTACTACGGACCGTCGTACATGATCAACTGGCTCGACACCGACTACAAGGGCTTCAACACCGAGGTCGTGCTGGTCAACTGCCACGTCCCGACCGGCCCCAACTCGTTCCGGCTGCAGTACGGCATCACCGTCAAGAAGCCGGAAGGCCTCGACGACAAGACGACCGACTTCATCGCCAAGAAGTACGCCGAGATGTTCGGCAGCGGCTTCCTCCAGGACGTGCACATCTGGAAGAACAAGGTGCCGGTGCAGAACCCGCTGCTGTGCGAGGAGGACGGCCCCGTCTACCAGCTGCGCCGGTGGTACGAGCAGTTCTACGTGGACAAGGCCGACATCGCACCCGAGATGGTCGACCGCTTCGAGTTCGAGGTCGACACCACCAAGGCCAACGAGTACTGGCAGGTGGAGGTCGCGGAGAACCTCGCCAAGAAGGCCGCCGAGGACGAGCGACCGCGGACGTCGTCGGGCACCTGCATGGCTCCTTCGTCCCCACCAGCGTGGACACGCTCGAGGACCAGCGCCTCTACACGTCTGCCCGGCTGGTCGAGGTCGCGTGCCTGGACTGCCTGGCGCGGGTCGGTGTCAAGAAGAACAGCGAGCACCACACGTCGATCCAGTGGAGCAGCGAGGCGCGGCGCCAGTGCCCGGAGCTCTCGCGGCGTACCGGTGAGCGCGACGTCAAGGACGGCTGCCCCCGGCTGCTGTCGAGCATCGATGCCGCCGCCCGGGACGGACAGATCCCGATCGGCGCCGAGGACGGTTACTGACCAGATGACGGACGACTCCTTCGAGCTGAAGGTCGTCGAGGTGGTCGAGGAGACCGCCGACGCCCACTCGATCTCCTTCGAGATCCCCGAGGACGTGGCAGAGCACTTCGCCTACAAGCCGGGGCAGTTCCTCACGCTCGCCGTGCCCTCCGACCAGACCGGCGTCGCGGCGCGCTGCTACTCGCTGTCGAGCAGCCCGGTCGGCGGTGGCCCGCTGACCATCACCGTGAAGCGGACCGTCGACGGCTATGCGTCCAACTGGGTCTGCGACAACCTCCGCGAGGGTGACACGATGAGGGTGCTGCCGCCGAGCGGCATCTTCACGCCCGCCTCGCTGAGCGCCGACCTGCTGCTCTTCGCGGGCGGCAGCGGCATCACACCGGTCATCTCGATCACCCGCACCGCGCTCCAGCAGGGCACCGGCAAGATCGTGCTCTTCTACGCCAACCGCGACGAGAAGTCGGTGATCTTCGCCGAGGAGATCACCGAGCTCGCCGCCGAGAACCCCGACCGGCTCGTCGTCGTGCACTGGCTCGAGTCCGTGCAGGGACTGCCCAGCCAGGACCAGATGCGGGCCTTCGCGACCAGCTTCACGTCGTACGACGCGTTCGTGTGCGGCCCCGCGCCGTTCATGAAGCTCACGGTCGCCGCGCTCAAGGAGCTGGAGTTCCCGCGCGAGCGACGCCACCAGGAGAAGTTCGTCTCCCTGGGGGGCAACCCGTTCGGCGACCTCCACGACAAGGAGATCGCCGAGCACGAGATCGAGGACGCCGAGACCGACCCCGACGACATCGCGGAGGTCGTGCCCGACGTGGGCGGCCCGCAGGGACCCGTGAAGCTGGAGGTCGAGCTGGACGGCCAGGACTACACGTTCGACGACTGGGCGCCGGGCACCAAGCTGCTCGACCACCTGGAGTCGAAGGGCGTGAAGGCGCCGTACTCCTGCCGCGAGGGTGAGTGCTCCGCGTGCGCCATCCGGTTGCTCCAGGGCGAGGTCAAGATGCTGCGCAACGACGTCCTCGACGCCGACGACCTGGCCGACGGGATCCGGCTCGGCTGCCAGTCGGTGCCGATGACGGACACGGTGAAGGTCACCTACCACTAGTTTCCACGCTCCGGTCTAGGCCAGAGGGCGCGTCGACGTGGCGTCCTGCGGCCTCGGAAGTTTCAATGGGAGAGCCCCCTCGGAACGCTAGGACGTAGGTAGCACCATGGTCGTCGGTCTGTGCGTGGTCCTCGTGGCCGCGCTGACCTGGGCAATCACGGCTTCGGCCGCACGACCGGCGCGCGACGCCGGACCGGTCTCCATCCAGTCCAGGACTCGCGACCTGGACCGGTGGCGCGCCCAGCTACGCGCTGGTTCCTCCCGGATCACCGTTCCGGACCTGGAGAGCCTGCTGCTCGCCCAGGGCCTTCCCCCGGCCGACCTGTCCCGCGTCACCGCCGCCGTCGCGAAGGACCGCGCGAGCGCTCGTACGCTCTGGAGCTTCGCCGACCGGTTCGGCGGCGACCGGTGCCTGCTCGCCGTGGACGCCGAGGTCGCCGAGCGCTCGATGAAGCGGCATCTGGACGCCGGCACGGTCCCCGACTGGCGGGCGATGGAGACGTTCGCGGCGCTGAGCGCCGATGCCTCGCCGGCGACGATGCCGCACCAGGAGGTGCTGGACCTCGACGCGGTCCCGGACGTGGGAGACCTGTCCTTCCCGCCGGACCTGAACGACTGGTCGACCTCGGGCGACGAGATCCCGATCGACCTGAGTGCCTTCGACGACCTGAGTGCCTTCGACGACCTGCCGCCGATCCTCGGCCCCGCAAGCCTGGGCGGCCCGCCTCCCCCAGCCTCCGCCAGCCGCCGACCGAGCGGCGTCCGCGCGTTCGCCGTCGCAACGACCGCGGCTGGCCGATCGCCTCCTGAGACCTTGCTTCAGCCGAATCCCTGCAGGGCTCGCCATTCACTGACGCAACGGGCAGTTCGGCCCGGATGGCCGCGGCGCGGAACGAAGAGCGCCGTCAGGCACCCTGGGCGTCGGTCGTCAGCTCCAGTGAGCTGCGACTCGGCGTGGATCGCGGCGCCGATCTCCGGGTAGTGCGCCTCGAGCTCGCGGAAGTGGTAGCCGATCATGACCAGCACCGCGACCGTGGTGTCCGCGGTGACGGTCGCGGTGCGAACTCCGTCCTCGAGGATCGCCTTCTCGCCGAAGTGGTCGCCGGGACCGAGGGCTCGGACGATCCGATCTCCCCGTCGGGACACGGTCGCCGTGCCGTCGAGCGAACGAGAACGCGTAGCCCTGGTCTCCTCGCGGGATCCCGGCCGCGCCCGTACTCCTGCGCGTGGACCACGCTGCGAGCGCTCGCGGTCGCCGGCGAGGCCCTCGACGAGCGGATCTGCCAGCAGTCGTCAGGGGCCGAGTGCCCGCACGTGCCGCAGCCTGACGGGACGGTCCGCGCCCACGAAGAATGCGTAGTCCTGGTCTCCCTCGGTGGTGATCGCACGGCCGGGCCCGTACTCCTGCTCGTAGGACCACGCTGCGATGCGCTCGCGGTCGGCCGGGGCGAGGCCCGCGAAGAGCGGAACTGCCAGCAGTCGTCGGGGGTCGAGTGGCAGCATGTGCCGCAGACTAGAGGCCCCGGGTCACGGTGGGGCTGGCGATCACTCGATGTTCACCCAGCGCTCACCCCACGTACGCCGCCTCACCAGCCACGGTCGCGCCACTCGCCGAGCGAGGGGCGCTCGGCGCCGATCCTGGAGTCGTCACCGTGTCCTGGGTAGAACCAGGTGTCGTCCGGGAGCACCCCGAAGACCTTCGCCTCCAGGTCGTCCATCAGTGAGGTGAAGTCCTCCGGGCTCGTTGTCCGGCCAGGACCCCCCGGGAAGAGCGAGTCCCCGGTGAAGAGGTGCGGGTGACCGTCGGGGTCGTCGTACAACAACGCGACGGAGCCTGGCGTGTGTCCGGCGATCGCGATCACCTCGAGGGTGCAGTCGCCGACCGGGATGGTGTCGCCCTGGGCAAGGGAGCGCGTGACAGGTACGCCGGTCTGCTCGGTCACGGCGCCCGCATCGGGCGCGCCGACGAGCACCGCGGCGCCGGTCGCGGCGACCACGTCGGCAAGCGCGCGGTGGTGGTCCCAGTGCTGGTGCGTCGTGATGACGGTGGCCAACCCTGCGTCGCCGACGAGGGGGAGCAGCGTGTCGGGCTCCGCGGCCGCGTCGATCAGGACCTGGTCGCCCGTGTGCTTGCACCGCAGCAGGTAGCAGTTGTTGGACATCTTCGGGTCGACCGCGACCTTGGTGATGGTCAGGTGGGTCAGCTCGCGCACGTCGGCGCTGCCTCCGGGCTTCACGTCTCCGGTGTAGGCAGCTGTGTTGTCAGCTCATGGTCACATCGCTCCGATCTGCGGCAGGGCGCCGCTGTCGCTGGTGAGTCCGGCGCCGTCGCCGCGGCCGGTGAGCCACCAGGCCAGGTCCGTGGCCGGGCCGGAGACCGTGGGACCGCCGTCGCCGTAGGACCACGAGCGGTCGAGGTCGACGGCGTACGCCGTGAACGCGCCGAGGCCCGCCGCCCGCCGGGTGTCGAGCAGCAGCGTGACGAAGTCGGCCGGCCAGCTCTGGTGGGTGTAGCCGACGCCCAGGTCGGCGTGGTGGATCTCCACCTCGCGCACCCGCATCGAGACCACGTCGGCGGCGGTGAAGGTCCGCCCGCCCGGCGTCCGCTCGAGGGTCGACGACCACTGGTCGTCCGGGATGGCGTCGAACGCGTCGTACAGGTCGGTGCCGGCGCCGAGGAGCCGGGCGCGCAGCGTCGAGGGCTGCTGCGCGGCGAGCTCGGCGATGTCGGCGTCTCGGGCCTCCTGGGAGGCGTACATCGGCACCCGTTTGCCCTCGACGATCCCGCCGAGCGCACCGGCCAGCCCTTCGGCGTTGAGAGCAAGGTGGGCGACGACGTGGGCGCGGGTCCAGCCGGGCAGTCCGCTCGGCTCGGCGTACTCCTCGGAGGCCAGCGCGTCGACGGAGCGGACCAGCCGCCGGGTGGCATCGGGGAGGAGCCCCGCGGCGACCGTCTGGAGGGTGTCGGACATGGCCCCATCCTGCCCGACCCGGGCGACTCGGAGGACTGTCGGTGCACCGTGAGATCGTGGGAACACCGGCGCGTCTCGGACCGTTATGCCTTGCTCGCGCCCGTTAGGATAGCGAACACCTGTTCGAAGACGAGGGGAAGTCAGTGGCCGATCAGCTCATCATCCGAGGAGCGCGGGAGCACAACCTCAAGGACGTGTCGATCGACCTCCCTCGCGACTCGCTGATCGTCTTCACGGGGCTGTCCGGCTCGGGCAAGTCGTCGCTCGCGTTCGACACGATCTTCGCCGAGGGCCAGCGGCGCTACGTCGAGTCGCTCTCGGCGTACGCGCGCCAGTTCCTCGGTCAGATGGACAAGCCCGACGTCGACTTCATCGAGGGGCTCTCGCCCGCGGTCTCGATCGACCAGAAGTCGACCTCGAAGAACCCCCGCTCGACGGTCGGCACGATCACCGAGGTCTACGACTACCTCCGGCTGCTCTACGCCCGCGCCGGTCGCCCGCACTGCCCGACCTGCGGCGCCCCGATCGAGCGGCAGACGCCGCAGCAGATCGTCGACAAGATCCTCTCGCTCGAGGAGGGCCGCCGGTTCCAGGTGCTGGCCCCGGTGATCCGCGGTCGCAAGGGTGAATACATCGAGCTCTTCAAGCAGCTCCAGACCCAGGGCTTCTCCCGTGCCCGCGTCAACGGCGAGACCCACACGCTCGACGACCCGCCCAAGCTCGACAAGCAGAAGAAGCACACCATCGAGGTGGTGGTCGACCGCCTCGCGGTCAAGGAGTCCGTCCAAGCGCCGGCTGACCGACTCGATCGAGACGGCTCTCCAGCTGGCCGGTGGCCTGGTGCTGGTCGACTTCGTCGACCTCGACGCCAAGGACCCGGGCCGCGAGATGCGCTTCAGCGAGAAGATGGCCTGCCCCAACGAGCACACCATCGACACCGACGAGCTCGAGCCGCGCTCGTTCTCCTTCAACTCGCCCTTCGGCGCCTGCCCGGCCTGCCACGGCCTCGGCACCCGGCTCGAGGTCGACCCGGAGCTCGTCGTGCCCAACCCGCAGGCGACGCTGGGCGAGGGCGCCATCCAGCCGTGGAGCCAGGCGCACGTCGCCGACTACTTCCTGCGGCTGATGGGTGCGCTCGGCGAGGAGCTGGGGTTCGACCTCAACACGCCGTGGGAGGACCTGTCCGCCAAGGCGCAGAAGGCGATCCTCAACGGCCACCCGACCAAGGTCCACGTCGTCACGCGCAACCGCTACGGCCGCCAGCGCGCCTACTACGCCGAGTTCGAAGGTGTCGGCTCCTACATCGAGCGTCGGCACAACGAGGCGGAGTCCGACACCAGCCGGGAGCGCTTCGAGGGCTTCATGCGCGAGGTGCCCTGCCCGTCGTGCGGCGGCAGCCGGCTCAAGCCGGTGTCGATGTCGGTCACCCTCGGCGCCTCGCTGCAGGACGGCGGCAAGAACATCGCCGAGGTCTGCTCGATGCCGATCAACGAGACCGCCGACTACCTCCGCAACCTCGACCTGACGTCGCGGGAGCGGCAGATCGGCGAGCGGGTGCTCAAGGAGATCCAGGAGCGGCTCAACTTCCTGCTCGACGTCGGCCTCGACTACCTCTCCCTCGACCGGCCGTCCGGGCTCGCTGTCGGGCGGTGAGGCGCAGCGGATCCGGCTCGCCACCCAGATCGGTGCCGGCCTCGTCGGCGTCCTCTACGTCCTCGACGAGCCGTCGATCGGGCTCCACCAGCGCGACAACCACCGGCTGATCGAGACCCTGGTCCGGCTCAAGGACCTCGGCAACACCCTGATCGTCGTCGAGCACGACGAGGACACCATCCGGGTCGCCGACTGGGTCGTCGACATCGGGCCCGGTGCCGGCGAGCACGGCGGTCAGGTCGTCCACAGCGGCAGCGTCGAGGGCCTGCTGAGCCACCCCGACTCGATGACCGGGCAATACCTCTCCGGGCGTCGGGAGATCCCCGTCCCCGCCGTACGCCGTCCGCGCACGAAGGGCCGCGACCTGACCGTCCACGGCGCCCGCGAGCACAACCTGAAGGACGTCGACGTGTCCTTCCCGCTCGGGTTGTTCGTGGCCGTGACCGGGGTGTCCGGGTCGGGCAAGTCGACGCTGGTCAACGACATCCTCTACACCTCGCTGGCCAAGCAGATCTACAACGCCCGCGCGGTGCCGGGTCGCCACCAGAAGATCACCGGCCTCGAGCACGTCGACAAGGTGATCCACGTCGACCAGTCGCCGATCGGACGCACCCCGCGGTCCAACCCCGCGACCTACACGGGCGTCTTCGACCACGTCCGCAAGCTGTTCGCCTCGACGCCCGAGGCGAAGATGCGTGGCTACCTCCAGGGTCGGTTCTCGTTCAACGTCAAGGGCGGCCGCTGCGAGGCCTGCTCCGGCGACGGCACGATCAAGATCGAGATGAACTTCCTGCCGGACGTCTACGTCCCGTGCGAGGTCTGCCACGGCGCCCGCTACAACCGCGAGACGCTCGAGGTGCACTACAAGGGCAAGACCATCGCCGAGGTCCTCGACATGCCGATCGAGGAGGCCGCCGACTTCTTCGCCGCGGTTCCCGCGATCGCGCGCCACATGAAGACGCTGGTCGAGGTGGGTCTGGGCTACGTCCGGCTCGGGCAGCCCGCGACCACGCTCTCCGGCGGCGAGGCGCAGCGGGTCAAGCTCTCCTCCGAGCTGCAGAAGCGCTCCACCGGACGCACCGTCTACGTGCTCGACGAGCCGACGACCGGTCTTCACTTCGAGGACATCCGCAAGCTGCTGCTGGTGCTCGGCCGCCTGGTCGACCAGGGCAACACGGTCCTCGTGATCGAGCACAACCTGGACGTCATCAAGACCGCCGACTGGCTGGTCGACATGGGTCCCGAAGGCGGTTCCCGGGGCGGCATGGTCGTCGCCGAGGGCACGCCCGAGGCGGTGGCGGCGACGCCGGAGAGCTACACCGGCCAGTTCCTCGCGCCGCTGCTCGAGGGGCGCGCCGCGAAGCAGCCCGCCCGCAAGGCCACCGCCAAGAAGGCTCCCGCGGGCAAGAAGGCCCCCGTCAAGAAGGCCGCGGCGAAGAAGGCCGCCGCCAAGAAGGCCAGCTGACCGATCCTCATCGAACTCTCATCGCCCGGACACGGGTCGGCCACAGATCCGCGGCTAGGGTGAAAGTTCAACGAACGCACGCCCGAAAGGACGCCACGTGACCACCGACGGCATCACTCGACGCCACGCCCTGACCGGAGCCGCGACCGCAGGGGTGGCACTGCCGCTCCTGGCGGCGTGTGGTGGCTCGGGGGGCGACAGTGTCGCGACCGACCCCGGGCCCACCGCCGCGGCGGGCGAGGACCTCGGTCCGACGTCGGACGTGCCGGTCGGTGGCGGGAAGATCTACGCCGACCAGAAGATCGTGGTCACCCAGCCGACCGCAGGCGACTTCAAGGGCTTCTCGGCCGTCTGCACCCACCAGGGCTGCCTGGTCGCCAACGTCGACGGCGGCACCATCAACTGCACCTGCCACGGCAGCCGGTTCTCGATCGAGGACGGCACCGTCCAGGGCGGCCCCGCGCCGTCGCCGCTCAGCGCCGTGCCGGTCAAGGTCGACGGCGACGAGATCACGACGGCCTGAGGGCCACCGGCTCCCGCGTGAGCTGAGCCCACTGCTGGTCGCGCGGCGAACGTCGCCGATCCAGGCGGGCGTCGAGAACGAGCCGCGCCTCGTCGAGCCGTCCGGATCGCAGGAGGGCCGCGATCCGGGCCTCCTCGACGATCTCGCGCTGCGCGTCCGACCCGCCGAGCCGGCGCACCTGCGGATCGAGCGTGGTGAGCGCGTCGGCCGCGGCGCAGGCGCGACCGTCCGCCATCAACCGCAGTGCAGCGGCGAGCGGAGCGACGACCTCCCGCTGGGTCGGGTGCCGGTGCGCGGCGGCCCAGCTCTCGAGCCGGCCCAGTCCCGCCGAGTCCTCGGTCGCGAGCAGCGCGATCGCCGCGTGCAGCGCGAGGAACGGCGTCGCGGGCTGCTCCAGGGTGTCTCGGCCCGCGACGTCCGCGACCGTGCCCATGTCGGGCACGTCGGTCGCGTCCGGCGTGATCGCCCAGCGGAAGAGCAGCGACCCGGAGTCGACGAGCGCCCGACAGCCGAGCCCGTGCTCGGGGCGGAGCTGGCCGTCGTACCTGCGGCGTACGGCGTCGAGGTCGCCGAGCGAGAGCTCGTGGAGGGCGGCGTGCCAGGAGAAGTGGCTCAGGCTCTCGATGGACGCACCGTCGCCGGTGACCCAGCCGTCCATCCAGGCCAGCCCGGCCTCGTGGTCACCGGTCTCGTAGTGCGCGTGCGCCCGCGCGTGCGCCGAGTGTCCGGCGCCGGGCTCGACAGCAAGTGACCGGCAGGACAGGTCCATCGCCTCGTCGAAGCGCCGCTGCTCCTGGCGCACGAAGGCGAGCAGTCCGGTGAACCACCAGTCGTCGCCGTACGCCGGGATCGCGCGCTCGACGATCGCCCATGCCTCCTCCGGCACCTCGGTGACGCCGGCGAAGGCGATGGTCGGCACCGCGGTCGAGAGCAGGACCGCGTCGCGCGGGTAGGTCGCCAGGTGGCCGATCAGCGGTCGCGAGTCGCCGCGCAGGTGGGCGGCGACGGCGTGGATGTGGCTGCGCTCGCGCGCGGTGGCACGCGGTGCGTGGAGCAGGGCGTCGCGCATCCGGGCCTGGACGTCGACGGCGGCACAGAGCTCGTAGCCGAGCAGGGCGAGGGTGGCGTGGCCGAGGGCGAACCGCGGGTCCAGGGTGATCGAGGCGGCGACGGACTTCTCGGCACCTGCGCGCAGACGGAGCAGGTCAGCGATGCCACGGTTGAACGTGGTGGCCGCGTCGGCGTTGGTCGTCAACGCGTAGCCATAGAGGTCGCGACAGCCCATGAAAGGATAGTAAGTCACGCGACAAAGGAAGACGGCCTCGACGCGACGTGACTTTGGTCCGGTCGGGCGCCGCGCCTGACTGTCCCCGCCCGCCCGTAGGGTTGGAGCGTGCCATCGCCCGCGTCCTACCGGCCTGAACCCGGGTCGATCCCGACCCAGCCGGGGGTCTACCGGTTCCGCGACCCGAAGGGCCGGGTCATCTACGTCGGCAAGGCGAAGAGCCTGCGCCCGCGGTTGTCGTCGTACTTCCAGGACCTCGGCAACCTGCACGCGCGCACCGCCACGATGGTGACCACGGCGGCGAGCGTCGAGTGGACGGTCGTGAAGACCGAGGTCGAGGCGCTGCAGCTGGAGTACTCCTGGATCAAGGAGTTCGACCCGCGCTTCAACGTCAAGTACCGCGACGACAAGTCCTACCCGTGGCTCGCGGTCACCGTCGGCGACGAGTTCCCGCGGGTGATGGTCGGGCGCGGGGCCAAGCGCAAGGGCACCCGCTACTTCGGCCCCTACGGTCACGCCTGGGCGATCCGGGAGACCGTCGACCTGCTGCTGCGGGTCTTCCCGATGCGCTCGTGCAGCAACGGCGTCTTCAAGCGCTCGGCCCAGATCGGACGGCCCTGCCTGCTCGGCTACATCGACAAGTGCGCGGCACCCTGCGTCGGCAACGTCTCGGCCGAGGAGCACCGCGCGATCGTCGACGACTTCTGCGACTTCATGGGCGGCCAGACCAACGCCTTCGTCCGGCGCGTCGAGCGGGAGATGTACGCCGCCTCCGACGCGCTCGACTTCGAGAAGGCGGCCCGGCTGCGTGACGACCTGGGCGCCCTCAACAAGGCGCTCGAGAAGCAGGCGGTCGTGCTCGGCGACGGCACCGACGCCGACGTCATCGCCCTCGCTGAGGACCCGCTCGAGGTCGCGGTGCAGATCTTCTACGTCCGCGGCGGCCGGATCCGCGGCCAGCGCGGCTGGGTGGCCGACCGCGTCGACGAGGGCGACACGGCCAAGCTGGTCGACGACTTCCTGCTCCAGCTCTACGCCGGCGCGAGAGCCGACGAGATTCCACGCGAGATCCTGGTCCCGGCGCTGCCGCCCGACGTCGAGACGTACGAGCAGCTCCTCAGCGACCTGCGCGGCTCGAAGGTCGCGATCCGGGTGCCGCAGCGCGGCGACAAGCGCAACCTCCAGGAGACGGTCGCGCAGAACGCCGAGCCAGGCGCTCGTCCTCCACAAGACCAAGCGGGCCAGCGACCTGACCACCCGCAACCGGGCGCTCGAGGAGATCCAGGAGGCGCTGTCGCTCGACGAGGTGCCGCTGCGGATCGAGTGCTACGACATCTCCCACCTGCAGGGATCCGAGATCGTCGCGTCCATGGTCGTCTTCGAGGACGGGCTGGCGCGCAAGGGGGAGTACCGCCGGTTCGTGATCAAGGGGCAGGACGGCTCCGACGACGTGCGCGCCATGCACGAGGTGATCACGCGCCGCTTCAAGCGACTGCTGGACGAGCAGGTCAGTGACACGGTCACGACCGACAGCGGCCCGATGCTGGTCGACCCCGAGACCGGACGTCCGCGCAAGTTCGCCTACGCGCCGGGCCTGGTGGTGGTCGACGGTGGCGCACCCCAGGTCGCCGCCGCCCAGCGGGCCCTGGCCGAGCTCGGCATCGTCGACATCCCCGTCTGCGGTCTGGCCAAGCGGCTGGAGGAGGTCTGGCTGCCCGAGCAGGAGGACCCGGTCATCCTCGGTCGCTCCAGCGAGGGGCTCTACCTGCTGCAGCGGATCCGCGACGAGGCCCACCGGTTCGCGATCACCCACCACCGCGGTCGCCGGTCCAAGTCGATGGTCGAGAGCACTGCTCGACGCCGTCCCCGGCCTGGGCGAGGTGCGCCGCAAGACGTTGCTCAAGCACTTCGGCTCCCTGAAGAAGCTGCGCACCGCGACCGTCGAGGAGATCGCGCAGGTGCCCGGCATCGGACCCGCCACGGCGGAGGCGATCAAGCGTGCGGTCGACGAGGCGAGCAGCAAGACTGGGCCCAGCATCGTCAGCGTCAACACCGCGACCGGCGAGATCGAGGAGGGCTAGAGGTATGGCGACTCCCGACCACCGCGGCGAGCTGGTCGTCGTGACCGGCATGACCGGGGCCGGCCGCAGCACCGCCGCGAAGGAGCTCGAGGACCTCGGCTACTACGTCGTCGACAACCTGCCGCCGAGCCTGCTGCGCGACGTGGTCCGCCTGGTCGACGAGAGCCGGGGCGCCGAGCAGCCGATGGCGGTCGTGGTCGACGTACGCTCCGGCTCGTTCTTCGAGACCCTGCAGGCCAACCTCGCCCGCGGGGCGACCGGTCGGCACGCCACCCTCGTCTTCCTCGAGGCCGCCGACGACGTGCTCGTACGCCGCCAGGAGGCCGCTCGGCGGCCGCACCCGCTCCAGGGCGTCGGTCGGCTGCTCGACGGACTGGTCCGTGAGCGCGCGGTGCTCGCCGACCTGCGCAGCGACGCCGACCTGGTCATCGACACCTCGACGCTCAACGTCCACCAGCTCACCGAGCGGATCGCCGAGGCCTTCGGGTCGCCCGAGGCGATCCGGCTCAAGGTCACGGTCACGAGCTTCGGCTTCAAGTACGGCATCCCGGTCGACGCCGACTTCGTCGCCGACATGCGCTTCCTGCCCAACCCGTTCTGGATCCCCGAGCTGCGCCCGGGCACCGGCCGCGACCCGGAGGTGGCCGACTACGTGATGAGCCAGCCCGGCGCGGCCGAGTTCCTGGCCGGCTACGTCCCGGTCCTGCAAGGGGTGGCCGAGGGCTACCTGCGCGAGGGCAAGCGCTTCATGACGGTCGCGATCGGCTGCACCGGCGGCAAGCACCGCAGCGTCGCGATGACCGAGGAGATCGCGCGCCGGCTGGCCGCGGCCGGCCTCGAGGCCCGCCCGACCCACCGGGACCTCGGGCGGGAGTGATGGTCGGTTCCGCTCAGGACCGCGCCCAGGCCGTCGTCGCCTTCGGTGGGGGACACGGCCTCGCTGCGTCGCTGCAGGCGCTGCGGCTGCTCGTCGACGACCTGGTCATCGACGACCTCATCGCGGTGGTGACCGTCGCCGACGACGGCGGCTCGTCGGGGCGGCTGCGCAGCGAGTTCGGCGTACTCCCTCCCGGCGACCTGCGGATGGCGCTCGCCGCGCTGTGCGGCGACAACCAGTGGGGCGACACCTGGGCGCGGGTGCTGCAGCACCGGTTCGAGGGCCAGGGCGAGATGCGCGGACACGTGATCGGCAACCTGCTGATCGTCGGACTGTGGGAGCAGCTGGGCGACCCGGTGGCCGCGCTCGACTGGGTCGGCAAGCTGCTCGGCACCACCGGACGGGTGCTGCCGATGGCGCTGACGCCGCTCGACATCACCGCCGAGGTCCGCGGCGTCGACCCGGAGCACCCCGAGGCGATGACGACCGTGCGAGGTCAGGTCGAGGTCGCCACCAGCCCCGGGCTGATCACCGCGATCGCCCTCGACCCGCCGGACCCGAAGCCGTGCCCCGAGGCGATCGACGCCGTCCGCGCGGCCGACTGGGTCGTGCTCGGCCCCGGGTCGTGGTTCACCTCGGTGCTGCCGCACCTGATGGTGCCCGAGCTCCGTCGCGCGCTGATCGAGACCGACGCGCGGATCGTGGTCAACCTCAACCTGGCCGGTGAGGAGGGCGGCGAGACCGACGGCTACGGGCCGATCGACCACCTGGCCGCGCTGCTCGACCACGCGCCCGACATGAAGATCCACACCGTGCTGGCCGACCGCGGGTCCGTCGGCGACGCCCTCGAGGAGCTCGACGCCGCGGTCGCGTCGTACGGCGCGCAGCTGCATCTCGCAGACGTCGCCAGCGACGACGGCACCCCGCGACACGACGCGGCGAGACTGGCGTCGGCGTACGCCAGGATCATGGGTGGGACTGCCACCGAGGGTCGTTGACTGCCGTGGCAGGATCGGCCCCATGGCGATGACGGCACAGGTGAAGGCGGAGCTGTCGAGCACCCAGGTCTCGAAGACCTGCTGCCGCAAGGCAGAGGTCGCCTCGATGCTCCGCTTCGCCGGCGGTCTCCACATCGTGAGCGGCCGGATCGTGGTCGAGGCCGAGTTCGACACCGGCGCCGCCGCGCGCCGTCTGCGCACCAACATCGCCGAGGTCTACGGCCACCAGTCCGACGTCGTCATGGTGCAGGGCAACGGCATCCGCAAGGGCAGCCGCTACATCGTCCGCGTCGTCAAGGACGGCGAGGCCCTGGCCCGCCAGACCGGTCTGCTCGACCAGCGCGGCCGCCCGGTCCGTGGCCTGCCGCCGGCCGTCGTCTCCGGTGGTGGCTGCGACGCGGTCGCCGCATGGCGTGGTGCCTTCCTCGCCCACGGGTCGCTCACCGAGCCCGGTCGTTCCTCGGCCCTCGAGGTGACCTGCCCCGGTCCCGAGGCCGCCCTCGCTCTGGTCGGCGTCGCCCGCCGGCTCGGCATCCACGCCAAGGCCCGCGAGGTCCGCGGCGTCGACCGCGTCGTGATCCGCGACGGCGACGCGATCGGCCAGCTGCTGACCCGGCTCGGTGCCCACGAGTCCCTGATGGCCTGGGAGGAGCGCCGGATGCGGCGCGAGGTCCGGGCCACCGCCAACCGGCTCGCGAACTTCGACGACGCCAACCTGCGCCGCTCCGCGCGCGCGGCCGTTGCCGCCGGTGCGCGGGTCGGCCGGGCCATGGAGATCCTCGGCGAGGACGTCCCCGACCACCTGCGGATGGCCGGCGAGCTCCGGCTCGAGCACAAGCAGGCCTCCCTCGAGGAGCTCGGCCAGCTGCACGACCCGGTGCTGACCAAGGACGCGATCGCCGGCCGGATCCGCCGGCTGCTGGCGATGGCCGACAAGCGCGCCGAGGATCTGGGCATCCCCGACACCGAGGCGTCGCTGACCCCGGAGATGCTCGCCGAGGACGCGTGAGTCCCGCCGTACGCCCTGGTTACCGGCACGTACGCCGGACACGCCCGTGATCGGACCGTCGAGCGGGCGATAGGGTCGGACCGTCCCCTTGCACGCCGTGATCGAAAGCAGGAGTCGCAGTGACTGTTCGTGTAGGTATCAACGGGTTCGGCCGGATCGGCCGCAACTTCTTCCGCGCTGTCGTCGCCTCCGGCGCCGACATCGAGATCGTCGCCGTCAACGACCTGACGGACAACAAGACGCTCGCCACGCTGCTCAAGTACGACTCCACCCTCGGTCGCCTCGACGGGGACGTGTCGCACACCGACGACCGACATCACGGCCGCCGGCCAGACCTTCAAGGTCTACGCCGAGCGCGACCCGGGTGCCCTGGACTGGACGTCGGCGTCGACATCGTCATCGAGTCGACCGGCTTCTTCACCGACGCGACCAAGGCGAAGGCGCACATCGACGGTGGCGCCAAGAAGGTCATCATCTCGGCGCCCGCCAAGAACGAGGACGTCACGATCGTGATGGGCGTCAACGAGGGCGACTACGACGCCGCGAAGCACACGGTGATCTCCAACGCCTCGTGCACCACCAACTGCCTGGCCCCGATGGCGAAGGTCCTCAACGACGAGCTCGGCATCGTCAAGGGCCTGATGACGACCATCCACGCCTACACCGGCGACCAGAACCTGCTCGACGGCCCGCACAGCGACCTGCGTCGCGCCCGCGCCGCCGCGATCAACATCGTGCCGACCTCGACCGGTGCCGCCAAGGCGATCGCCCTGGTGCTGCCCGAGCTCAAGGGCAAGCTCGACGGCTACGCGCTGCGCGTGCCGGTCCCGACCGGCTCCGTCACCGACCTCACCTTCGAGGCCGGCCGCGAGACCACGGTCGAGGAGGTCAACGCGATCATGAAGGCGGCCGCCGACGGCCGCATCCTCAAGTACAACGAGGACCCGATCGTCTCGTCCGACATCACCACCGACCCGGCGTCGTGCATCTTCGACGCGCCGCTGACCAAGGTCATCGGCAACCAGGTCAAGGTCGTCGGCTGGTACGACAACGAGTGGGGCTACTCCAACCGCCTGGTCGACCTGGTCAACCACGTCGGCGCCTCGCTCTGATCGTGGGTTCGTACTCCTCGCTGGGCGACGTGGCCGGCAAGCGCGTCCTGGTCCGGTCGGACCTCAACGTCCCGCTCGACGGCACCGACGATCACCGACGACGGCCGCATCCGCGCGAGCGTGCCGACCATCCGGGAGCTGGCCGAGGCCGGCGCCCGGGTGGTCGTCACCGCCCACCTGGGCCGCCCGAAGGGCGCGCCGGAGGACCGCTACTCCCTGCGACCGGTGGCCGCGCGGCTCGGCGAGCTCCTCGGCCGCGACGTCGCCTTCGCGACCGACACGGTGGGGGAGAGCGCCCACGACGACCGTCGCCGGTCTCGAGGACGGCCAGGTCGCCCTGCTGGAGAACGTCCGGTTCAACCCGGGTGAGACCAGCAAGGACGAGGCCGAGCGCGGCGCCTTCGCCGACCAGCTCGCGGCGCTGGCCGACGCCTTCGTGTCCGACGGCTTCGGCGTCGTGCACCGCAAGCAGGCGCAGCGTCTACGACGTCGCGCAGCGGCTGCCGCACGCCATGGGCGCCCTGGTGTCCACCGAGATCGACGTGCTCCGCCGGCTCACCGACGAGCCCGAGCGGCCGTACGTCGTCGTGCTCGGCGGCTCGAAGGTCTCCGACAAGCTCGGGGTCATCGACAACCTGCTCGGCAAGGCCGACAAGCTGCTGATCGGCGGCGGGATGGTCTTCACCTTCCTCAAGGCCGCAGGGCCACGAGGTCGGCAAGAGCCTGCTCGAGGACGACCAGCTCGACACCTGCCGCGCCTACCTGGAGCGGGCGAAGGCGTCCGGCGTGGAGATCGTGCTGCCCACCGACATCGTGGTCGACACGACGTTCCCCTCCGGCGACGCCGAGCCGCACCCGAGCGTCGTACCCGCCGACCAGATCCCGGCCGACAGCCTCGGTCTCGACATCGGGCCCGAGTCCGGCGCGGGCCTTCGCGGCCGCCCTGGCCGACGCGAAGACGGTCTTCTGGAACGGCCCGATGGGCGTCTTCGAGGTCGCCGCGTTCGCCGAGGGCACCCGCGCGGTCGCGCAGGCGCTCACCGAGATCGACGGCCTGTCCGTCGTCGGCGGTGGCGACTCCGCGGCCGCCGTACGCACCCTCGGCTTCGACGAGGCGTCGTTCGGTCACATCTCGACCGGCGGCGGCGCCAGCCTCGAGTACCTCGAGGGCAAGGTCCTTCCCGGCATCCAGGTCCTGGAGGACTGATGGCCAACGGCACCGCACCCCGCTGATGGCGGGCAACTGGAAGATGAACCTCAACCACCAGGAGGCGGTCGTCCTGGTGCAGAAGCTCGCGGTGACGCTGGCCGACAAGAAGCACGACTACGCGAAGGCCGAGGTCGTCGTGCTGCCGCCGTTCACCGACCTGCGCTCCGTGCAGACGCTGGTCGACGGCGACCGGCTCGCAGATCAAGTACGGCGCCCAGGACGTCTCCACGCACGACTCAGGGCGCCTACACCGGCGAGATCTCGGCCGGCGATGCTGGCCAAGCTCGGCTGCTCGTACGTCGTGGTCGGCCACAGCGAGCGTCGGGAGTACCACGCCGAGAGCGACGACGATCGTCAACGCCAAGGCGCACAAGGCGCTCGCCGCCGGCATGATGCCGATCGTGTGCGTCGGCGAGGGTCTGGAGGTCCGCCAGGCCGGAGACCACGTCCCGCACTGCCTCGACCAGATCGACGGGTCGCTCGCGGGCTTCACGGCTGAGCAGGTCGCCGGGCTGGTGATCGCCTACGAGCCGGTCTGGGCGATCGGCACCGGTGAGGTGGCCACCCCGGACGACGCGCAGGAGGTCTGCGTCGACGATCCGGGGCCGGATCCGCGAGCCGTCCACGGCGAGGCCGCGGCGGACGCCGTACGCATCCTCTACGGCGGTTCGGTGAAGGCCGCGAACGTCGGCGGCATCATGGCGAAGCCCGACGTCGACGGCTGTCTGGTGGGTGGCGCGAGCCTGCAGGTGGACGAGTTCGGCGGCATCTGTCGCTTCTACGACATGCCGGTCCTGTGATCCGGCGAGACCTGACGTAGGCTTTGCGACCGTGGAACTCCTGCTCACCATTCTGCTCATGATCGCCAGCGGCCTGATGATCGTTCTCGTGCTGCTTCACAAGGGTCGCGGTGGCGGCCTCTCGGACATGTTCGGCGGTGGCGTCTCCAGCTCCCTCGGTGGCTCATCGGTCGCCGAGCGCAACCTCGACCGGCTCACGGTCGGCATCGGCGTCATCTGGTTTGCGTGCGTAATCGCCCTCGGGCTCCTGCTCGCGTACTGAAGAACTTCTTCGAAAGGGAAACGTTCAGTGGCTGGTGGAGGAAACGCTATTCGGGGTAGCCGGGTGGGTGCCGGCCCGATGGGCGAGGCGGAGCGCGGCGAAGCCGCCCCGCGTCAGGCAGTGACCTACTTCTGCGCTCATGAGCACCGCTCGGTGGTCACGTTCTCGATCGAGGCCGCCGTGCCCGACTCGTGGGACTGCCCCAAGTGCGGGCTGCCCGCCGGCCGGGACTCCGAGAACGCGCCCCCGGCGCCGAAGATCGAGCCCTACAAGACGCACCTCGCCTACGTGAAGGAGCGCCGCTCCGACCAGGAGGCGGCCGACATCCTCGACGAGGCGCTCCAGATGCTGCGCTCGCGCCGCAAGTCCGGCGACATCATCTTTTAGCTGCCTTGTGGGCCCGAGCGAAGCTCGGGACCACAAGAGTCTGCAGCAAGGTCGAGTAGGCGCACGCCCGACGTAGGAGGGCGTGACCGCCGTATCGAGACCAGGTCGCCTTGGGTCTCGATACGCTCGCTGGCGCTCGCTACTCGACCAACGAGACGCCTTACAGCTTGCTGGCGGCTTCCCGGTCGAGGAACCAGATCGTCTCCTCGTTGCCGGTGACCCCGGCGGCGGGGATGTCGTGGAGATCGGCGCCGTCGAGGGCCTGGGCGACCGCGGACGACTTGCCCTCGCCGCTGACCAGGAACCACACGGACCTGGCCCGGTTGAGGCAGGCGAAGGTCAGGCTGATCCGCTCGGGCGGGGGCTTGGGGGAGCCGGTCACGCCGACCGCGATGTCGTCGACGTCGAGCTGCGGGAAGCCCGGGAACAGCGAGGCGATGTGGCCGTCGGGGCCGATGCCGAGCATCACGACGTCGAACTCGCCGCTGCCGTGCGCACGCATCGTCTCGGCGTACGCCGCCGCGCCGGCGTCCACGTCCGCAGCGTCGTCCGTCGAGGGCATGTCGTGCACGTTCGCCGGGTCGGCTCCGACCGCGTCGAGGAACGCCTCGCGCGCCTGCAGGGCGTTGCGGTCGGGGGAGTCGGCGGCCACGAAGCGCTCGTCGCCGAACCAGAAGACGACGCGCGACCAGTCGACCTCGGACGAGGGCGCGAGACGTGCGATCTCCCGGTGGATCGTCTCGGCGATGGTGCCGCCGGTCAGCGCGATCTGGGGTGTCCCGCCGGCCGCCTGGGCGTCGGCGAGACGGCTCAGCAGCTCGCCGGCGACCGCGGTCGAGAGCGTGTCGGCGTCCGGGTGGACCTCGATCCTCGGCTCGGTCACTTCGTGGTCCCCATCTTCAGCAGGCGCCGAGCGGTCTCGGCGTAGACGTCGTCCTCGTCGAGGCGACGCAGCTCCTCGGCCAGCAGCTCGGGCAGGTCGCGACGCTTGAGCGCGACCGGCCGGTCGGGCCGATCGGGCGAGGAGAACGTCGCGAGCTTGCCGTCGGTGCGGCTGATCCGGATCGGACCCTCCTTGGTCTCCATCACCACCTCGGTGATGCCCGGCCCGGCGGAGTTCTTGCGGTCGACGTCGATCTTGAGCCGGTCGGCGAGCCACGCAGCGAGCAGGTCAGCGCTCGGGCTGATCCGCTCCGCGGTGACCGACGCGCGGGTGACCTTGAGCTGCTGCTGGTCGAGCGCGGCAGCGAGCAGCGCGCGCCACAGCGTGATCCGCGTCCAGGCGAGGTCGGTGTTGCCCTTGGTGTACGCCGTGCACTGCTGGTGCATCGCCTTCGTCTTGCCACGTGCGGCCGCGGCCGCGTCGGTGACCCGGCGCTGCGCCAGCTTGCCCAGCGGGTCGGAGGCCGGGTCGTCCGGCGGGTGGTTGGGCCACCAGACGGCGACGGGGGAGTCCGGCAGCAGCAGGGGGAGCACGACGGACTCCGGGTGCTTGACGACCTCGCCGGTGAGGCGGATCAGCGCGGTCTCACCGGACCAGCCGGCACCGGTGCCGACCTGAGCGTTCACCTGGCTGGTCCCTCGGCCGTTGCCGAGGATCACGCCCAGGACGCGGGCCGGGTGCTCGTGGGAGGCCGCACGCGCCGACTTCATGGCGGTCTCGGCGTCGTCCTCGTCCACGACGATGACCAGGGTCATCACCATGCCCATCGCCGGGCTGCCAGCGCGGGTGCGCGCTCTGAGGAACTCCGCCGCGATGGCGGACGAATTCGTTTCGATCAGCTCGATCATCTCGGGGTCACCTCGAAAGCGTGGGTCGGAGGAGCGAAGCGGGGGAGGGCCACAGTTTCGTGGGGTGAGGTCATCAGGGACGCCTCCAGACTCTTCCGTCGCGGGCGAGCATGGCGTTGGCCGAAGCCGGACCCCACCCACCCGACTCGTACTGCTCGGGCTTGCCCTTGCCGGACTCGTCCTGCTTGGCCCAGTGCTCGAGGATCGGGTCGAGGATCTTCCAGGAGAGCTCGACCTCCTCGTGCCGGGGGAAGAGCGGCGGATCGCCGAGGAGCACGTCGAGGATCAGTCGCTCGTAGGCCTCCGGGGACGACTCGGTGAACGCGCCGCCGTAGACGAAGTCCATGTTGACGTCGCGGATCTCCATCGCCGTGCCGGGCACCTTGGAGCCGAAGCGCATCGTGATGCCCTCGTCGGGCTGGACCCGGATCACCAGGGCGTTCTTGCCGAGCTCCTCGGTGGCGGACTCGGCGAACGGCAGGTGGGGGGCCTTCTTGAAGACGATCGCGACCTCGGTGACCCGTCGGCCGAGCCGCTTGCCGGTGCGCAGGTAGAACGGCACTCCGGCCCAGCGTCGGTTCTCGACGTTGAGCGTGACCGCTGCGAACGTCTCGGTCGTGGAGCTCTTCTTGATGCCTTCCTCGTCGAGGAAGCCCTCGACCTTCTCGCCGCCGGCCCAGCCCGCGGCGTACTGCCCGCGCGCGGTGGTCAGGTCGAGACGGCGGGGGAGCGTGATGCTCGAGAGCACCTTCTCCTTCTCGATCCGCAGGTTGTCGGCGGAGAAGTTCGTCGGCTCCTCCATCGCGACCAGGCTCATCAGCTGGAGCAGGTGGTTCTGGATCACGTCGCGCGCGGCGCCGATGCCGTCGTAGTAGCCGGCGCGGCCGCCGATGCCGACGTCCTCGGCCATCGTGATCTGCACGTGGTCGACGTAGTTGGAGTTCCAGATCGGCTCGAACATCTCGTTGGCGAACCGCATCGCCAGGATGTTCTGGACCGTCTCCTTGCCGAGGTAGTGGTCGATCCGGAAGATCGACCCGGAGTCGAAGACATTCGCGAGCGTTGCGTTGAGCTCGCGCGCTGACTGGAGGTCGTGGCCGAAGGGCTTCTCCACCACGACCCGCCGCCAGGAGCCCTCGGCGGGCGTCGCCAGGCCGTGCTCCTGCAGCTGGCCGACGACGTCGCCGAAGAAGCCGGGCGGGATCGCCAGGTAGAACGCGTGGTTGCCGCCCGTGCCGCGGACCTCGTCGAGCTCCTCGATGGTGCGCCGGAGCTGTTCGAAGGCGTGGTCGTCGTCGAAGTTGCCGGGCACGAAGCGGAACCCCTCGGCGAGCTGCTTCCACACCTCCTCGCGGAACTCGGTGCGAGCGTGCTGCTTGACCGAGTCGTGCACGATCTGCGCGAAGTCCTGGTCGGCCCAGTCGCGACGCGCGAAGCCGGTGAGGCTGAAGCCCGGGGGCAGCAGGCCGCGGTTGGCGAGGTCGTAGATGGCCGGCATCACCTTCTTGCGGGACAGGTCTCCGGTCACCCCGAAGAGCACCATGCCGCACGGTCCGGCGATGCGCGGCAGCCGGCGGTCACGGGGGTCGCGGAGCGGGTTGTCGTACGTCATGGGGGTGATCATCGGGTGCGATGCCTCCAGTAGTAGGCGATCAGGGACTGCGTGGACGCGTCTTGCTCCCCGGCGGCGGCGGTGTCGCCGGCGACGGCGGCCTGGACCTGCTGGGCGAGCTGCTTGCCGAGCTCGACGCCCCACTGGTCGAAGGAGTCGATGCCCCAGACGGTGCCCTGGGTGAACGTGATGTGCTCGTAGAGCGCGACCAGCTGGCCCAGTGTCGACGGGGTGAGTGCTGGGGCCATGATCGAGGTGGTGGGCCGGTTGCCGGTGAAGACACGCGCGGGTACGACGGCCTCGGCCGTGCCCTCCGCCCGGACCTCGTCGGCGGTCTTGCCGAACGCGAGCGCGCGGGTCTGGGCGAGGAAGTTCGCCAGGAACAGCTGGTGCACGTCCGTCTCGCCATCGACGAGCGGGTAGGCCGGGTTCACGAAGGCGATGAAGTCGGCCGGGATCAGCCGGGTGCCCTGGTGGATCAGCTGGTAGAACGCGTGCTGCCCGTTGGTGCCGGGCTCGCCCCAGAAGATCTCTCCGGTCTCCGTCGACACCGGGCTGCCGTCCCACCGCACGCCCTTGCCGTTGGACTCCATGGTGAGCTGCTGGAGGTACGCCGGGAACCGGTGCATCAGCTGCGCGTAGGGCAGCACCGCGTGACTCTCGGCGCCGAGGAAGTTGGTGTACCAGACGTTGAGCAGCCCCATCAGCAACGGGACGTTCTGCTCCGGGGGAGTCGTGCGGAAGTGCTCGTCCATCGTGTGGAACCCGGACAGGAACTCCGCGAACCGCTCCGGGCCGATCGCCACCACGAGCGACGTCCCGATCGCGGAGTCGACGGAGTAGCGGCCGCCGACCCAGTCCCAGAACCCGAAGGCGTTGGCGGGGTCGATCCCGAAGTCGGCGACCTTGTCGAGTGCGGTGGACACGGCCACGAAGTGCTTCGCGACGGCTTCCTTCGCGTCCTGGCCGCTGAGCCCGTCGAGCAGCCAGGCCTTGCACAGCCGGGCGTTGGTGAGCGTCTCGAGCGTCCCGAAGGTCTTGCTGGCGACGATGAACAGCGTGGTCGCTGGGTCGAGGCCGGCCAGGGTCGTCGCCGCGTCGGTCGGGTCGATGTTGCTGATGAAGCGGCACTCGAGGCCGTCCTGGCGGTACTCCGCCAGGGCCTCGTACGCCATCACCGGTCCGAGGTCGGAGCCGCCGATGCCGATGTTGACGACCGTGCGGATCCGCTCGCCGGTGACACCGGTCCACGCGCCGCTGCGCACCCGGTCGGCGAAGTCGTAGACCCGCTCGAGGACCTCGTGCACATCGGCGACGACGTCCTGCCCGTCGACCTCGAGAGCAGAGGCTGCCGGGAGCCGGAGCGCCGTGTGCAGCACCGCCCGGTCCTCGGTGACGTTGATGTGCTCACCGGCGAACATGGCATCGCGACGTCCGACCACGCCGACCTCGGAGGCCAGCTCGAGCAGTGCGGCGAGCACGTCGTCGTCGAGCAGCGACTTGGACAGGTCGACGTGCAGGTCGCCCGCGTCGTACGTGAGCCGGTCGACCCGGCCGGGGTCCTGGGCGAACCACGCGCGAAGGTCGGGCGTGAAGTCAGCGGCCAGCGCGGTGAGCCGTGCCCACGCCGCCGTCGAGGTCGGGTCGACCGGCGCGTCGGTCACTTGGCGGCCGCCGCCATCTGGCCCTTCACGGTCTCGACCAGCTCGGTCCACGACTTCTTGAACTTGTCGACGCCCTCGGTCTCGAGCACGACGAGCACGTCCTCGAAGTCGATGCCCACGGCAGCGAGCTGGTCGAACACGGCCTGCGCCTCGGCAGCCTTGCCGGTCACCTGGTCGCCGATCACCTCGCCGTGGTCGGCGAAGGCGTCCATCGTCTTCTCCGGCATGGTGTTGACGGTGTCGGCGACGACGAGGTCGGCGACGTACAGCGTGTCGGGGTACGACGGGTCCTTGACGCCGGTCGAGGCCCACAGCGGCCGCTGCGGGTTGGCGCCCTCCTTGGCGAGCACTGCCCAGCGGTCGCTGGCGTGGACCTCCTCGTAGGCGGCGTACGCCACGCGCGCGTTGGCGACGGCGGCCTTGCCCTTGAGGGCAGCGGCCTCGTCGGTGCCGATCTTGTCCAGGCGGGCGTCGACCTCGGAGTCCACGCGGGACACGAAGAACGATGCGACGGACTGGATGCGGGACAGGTCGAGCCCGGCGTCCCGCGCGGCCTCCAGGCCGGACAGGTAGGCGTCCATGACCTCCTGGTAGCGGACCTTGCCGAAGATCAGGGTCACGTTGACGCTGATGCCCTCGGCGATCGCCGCGGTGATGGCCGGCAGGCCCTCCTTCGTGGCGGGGATCTTGATCAGCACGTTGGGCCGGTCGACGGCCGACCAGAGCGCTCGGGCCGAGGCGATGGTGCCCTCGGTGTCGTTGGCCAGGGTCGGCTCGACCTCGATCGAGACCCGGCCGTCGGCCGACTCCTCGCCGGCGAGCGGCGCGAAGATGTCGCACGCGTTGCGGACGTCCTCGGTGGTGAGCTCGAAGATCACCCGGTCCACCGACTCGCCCTTGTCGACGAGCTGGCCGACCTGCTCGTCGTAGCGCTCGCCGTTGGCGATGGCCGCCGCGAAGATCGTGGGGTTGGTGGTCACACCGACCACCGACTTCTTCTCGATCACCTCGGCGAGGTTGCCGGTCTCGATGCGCTCGCGCGACAGGTCGTCGAGCCAGATCGACACCCCTGCGTCGGCGAGCTTCTTCAAACGATCACTCATGGTGTGTCTCCTCTGTGGATGACTGGTGGGGTTGCGGGTCGCCGTACGGTCAGACGGAGGCCGCCAGGATCGGTCGTGGGCTGCCGCGACGACGGCCTCGGCGGTCACGCCGTACTCCTGGTAGATCCGGGCGTAGTCGGCCGAGGCGCCGTACTTGTCGATCGAGACGATCCGGCCGTGGTCGCCGACGTACTCGCGCCAGCCCTGCCTGACGCCGGCCTCGACCGAGACCCGCGCCTTCACGATCGGCGGGATGACGGTGTCGCGGTAGGACTGGTCCTGGGCCTCGAACCACTCCTGGCACGGCATCGACACGACGCGCGCCTGGATGCCCTTCTCGGCGAGCTGGGTGCGCGCCTCGACCGCCAGCTGCACCTCCGAGCCGGTGGCGATCAGGATGACGTCGGGTGCGCCGCCCTCGGCGTCGACGAGGACGTAGCCGCCGCGGTGGACGTCACTGGTCTCGGCGAACCCGTCCTCGCCCCGCGGGAAGACCGGCACGTTCTGGCGGGTCAGCGCCAGCGCTGCCGGCCGGTCGGTGTGGCCGAGGATCGTGAACCAGGCGGCCGCGGTCTCGTTGGCGTCGGCCGGGCGGACGACGTCGAGGCCGGGCATCGCGCGCAGCGCCGCGAGGTGCTCGATCGGCTGGTGGGTCGGACCGTCCTCGCCGAGGCCGATCGAGTCGTGGGTCCAGACGTAGGTGACCGGCAGCTGGCTCAGTGCCGCGACCCGCACCGCTCCGCGCATGTAGTCGGAGAAGGTGAGGAACGTGCCGCCGAAGACGCGGGTCAGGGCGTCGGCCGCGATGCCGTTCATGATCGCGCCCATGCCGTGCTCGCGGATGCCGAAGTGGAGCACCCGGCCCTGGTAGCGGGTCGGCCTTCCACTCCTCGACGCCCCGGCTCGTGGGCAGGAACGACGGTGCCGACTTGATCGTCGTGTTGTTGGAGCCGGCGAGGTCGGCCGAACCGCCCCACAGCTCGGGCATCAGCGGCGCGATCGCGTTGATCACATCGCTCGACGCGGTCCGGGTGGCGACGCCCTTGGCGCTCGGCCTCGAAGATCGGCAGTGCCGCCTCGAGACCCTCGGGCAACGTGCGCGCCTTGAGCCGGTGCAGCAGCGTGGCCTTGTCGGGGTTGGCGTCCGCCCAGGCGGCGTACTCGCTCGTCCCAGGCCGCGCCCCACGCGGCGCCGCGCTCGCTCAGCGAGCGGGTGTGGGCGAGGACCTCGTCCGGCACCTCGAACGTCTTCTCGGGGTCCCAGCCGAGCACCTTCTTGGTGGCCGCGACCTCGTCGGCGCCGAGGGCGCTTCCGTGGGCCTTCTCGGTGCCCTGGGCGTTCGGTGCGGGCCACGCGATGATCGTGTCGAGCACGATCAGCGACGGCTTGTCCTTCACCTTGCCGGCGGCGGTGACGGCGTCGTACAGCGCCGGCACGTCCTCGACGTACTTCTTGCCGCCGTTGGTCCAGTCGACGACCTGGACGTCCCAGCCGTAGGCCTCGTAGCGCTTGCGCGACGTCCTCGGTGAAGGCGATGTCGGTGTTGCCCTCGATCGAGATCCGGTTGCGGTCGTAGATGACCGTCAGGTTGCCGAGCTCCTGGGTGCCGGCGATCGAGCTGGCCTCGCCGCTGACGCCTTCCTGGAGGTCGCCGTCGGAGCAGAGCGCGTAGACGTGGTGGTCGAAGAGGCTCTTGCCGGGCGCGGCCTCGGGGTCGAGCAGGCCGTGCACGCGGCGGGCCTCCATGGCCATGCCGACGGCGTTGGCGACGCCCTGGCCGAGCGGGCCGGTGGTGACCTCGACGCCGGCGGTGTGGTGGAGCTCGGGGTGGCCCGGGGTCTTCGAGCCCCAGGTGCGCAGCGCCTGGAGGTCCTCGAGCTCGAGGCCGAAGCCGCCGAGGAAGAGCTGCGTGTAGAGCGTGATGCTCGAGTGTCCGCACGAGAGCACGAAGCGGTCACGGGCGATCCAGCGCGGGTCGGCCGGGTCGTGGCGCATGACCTTCTGGAAGAGGAGGTAGGCGGCCGGCGCCAGGCTCATCGCCGTGCCGGGGTGGCCGTTGCCGACCTTCTGCACGGCGTCCATCGCGAGCACGCGTGCCGTGTCCACCGCCTTCTTGTCGAGGTCGGTCCAGTCGAGTCCAGCAGCGGTCGTCACGAGGATCCTTTCGAGGTCAACAGGCGATCACGAGCCTACTCACTCGGAGGGTTAGACTCACACCCGGCAAGTACCCGCTTTCCCAGCAAGGATCCCCGTGACGTACGTCGGCCAGTCGGCCTCTGCTGCGCAGCAGCCCACGGCCGATCGGGCGACCGTCAAGGACGTCATCGGCGCGTACGTCGGACTCACGAAGCCGCGCGTCATCGAGCTGCTGCTGCTGACGACCGTCCCGGTGATGTTCTTCGCGGCGCAGGGCGTCCCCGACCTGGGTCTGGTGATCGCGACCGTCATCGGCGGGACCTTCTCCGCGGGCTCGGCCTCGGTCTTCAACTGCGTCTACGACCGCGACATCGACGAGCAGATGCGGCGTACGCGTCGCCGGGCGCTGCCGCGCCACATCGTGTCGCCCCGGTCCGCGCTGGTCTTCGGCTTCGTGCTCGGCATCTTGTCGACGGTGATCCTCTACGTCTGGGTCAACCCGTTGTCGGCGCTGCTGTCCGTGACGGCCATCGCGTTCTACGTCTTCGGCTACACGATGCTGCTCAAGCGGCGTACGACGCAGAACATCGTCTGGGGCGGCCTCGCCGGCTGCTTCCCGACGCTGATCGGCTGGACCGCCGTCACCGGCTCGCTGGCCTGGACCCCGGTCGTGCTGTTCATGGTCGTCTTCTTCTGGACGCCGCCGCACACCTGGGCGCTCGCGCTGCGCTACCGCGAGGACTACGCCAACGTCGACGTCCCGATGCTCCCGGTCGTCGCACCGGCGCACGAGGTCGGCAAGCAGATCGTGATCTACAGCTGGGTGATGGTCGCGACCTCGCTGCTGCTGTGGCCGGTCGCCGACACCGGGATCTTCTACCCGATCGCGGCCGCCGTCCTGGGCGCCGGCTTCCTGGTCGAGGCGCACCGGATGTGGGGCCGGACCAAGGGCACCGAGAGCCTGGCCGAGATCCAGCCGATGCGGCTGTTCCACGCCTCGAACCTCTACCTGTCGCTGCTCTTCGTCGCCGTCGCGCTCTCGCCGCTGCTCTCGCGCTGATCGAGACCCCGCGTCACGTTCGGTCACCCGGCCCGTCTGACTACCGGACGGCGGTTGTCCCGGGCACGGGGGTGTGGGGCAGCCGTCGTTCTCTGCTGCGCCCTCTACTGGGCCGTCGCGGACCTGGAGCAGCGCCCAGGTCACCGTCGCGGAGATCAGCGCGGCGCCGAGCATGTGGAAGCCGACCAGGACGATCGGCAGGTCGGTGAAGTACTGCACGAAGCCGATCGTGCCCTGGGCGACCTCGACCACCAGCAGCACGACGACCGCCTGCTTCGCGACCGCCGGGGCGCCGGTCGCGAGAGCGTGAAGAGCAGGCCGAGCGTGAGCCCGACGAAGAGGAACACCAGGTCGGCGTGCAGCTGGCTCATCTGCAGCGGGGAGAGCCCGTTGCGCGGGGAGTCGGCGTCGCCGGCGTGCGGACCGGAGCCGGTCACCACGGTGCCGACGTAGAGCACCGCCCAGGCCGAGCGCGAAGATCGCCCAGGCGAGCGCCGACCACCGCGCCGCGAGGGCGTACGGCGGGCGCCGGGCGGTCGACGCGGACGCAGGAAGCAGCACGGCGAGCGCCGATGATCGCCAGCGAGCAGAGCAGGTGGAACGACACGACCCACGGGTTGAGGTCGGTCAGCACCGTGATGCCGCCGATCACCGCCTGGGCGGGGATGCCGAGACGCGATGATCAGCGCGATCCGGCGCAGGTCGCGGCGGCCGGACCGCCAGGCGGCGACGAACGTGCCGACGGCGACCGCGACCAGCACGAAGGTGAGCATCCGGTTGCCGAACTCGATCGCCGGTGGACGTCGAGCGCGCCGTGCGGCGTGAACGACTCGTCGGTGCAGCGCGGCCAGGTCGGGCAGCCGAGTCCGGAGCCGGTCAGGCGGACGACGCCGCCGGTCACGACGATGCACGATGTTGGCGATCGACGCCTGGCCCAGCGCCAGCCAGTCGTCGAGTGCGCAGCCGCAGGCGCGGTCGGTCACTCCCACTTGAACGTCCTCGCGGTCAGGACGGTGCCGAGCACCGCCCAGGCGAGCAGCACGGCGAGGTCGCGCCAGGCGACCCCGCCGTCGATCAGGGCGGTGCGCATCGCCTCGCCGAGCGCGCCGGAGGGCAGCCAGCGGACGACGTCGCCGAAGGCGCCGTACGCCGAGGCGGGCAGGACGACGCGCGCCGCCGGCGAGCAGCAGCAGGTAGACGAGGTTGGCGGCGGCCAGCGTCGCCTCGGCGCGCAGCGTGCCGGCCATGAAGCAGCCCGAGCGAGGCGAAGGCCGCGGTGCCGAGCAGGACGGCGAGCAGCGACCGCCGAGCGGCGTCCGGCGTCGGGGTCCCAGCCGAGCAGCGAGGCCGACCGCCGAGATCACGACGAGCTGGAGCGACCTCGACCAGCAGCAGCGCGCCGACCTTGCCGGCGAGCAGCCCGGAGCGGGGGAGCGGCGAGGCGCCGAGCCGCTTGAGCACGCCGTAGCGCCGCTCGAAGCCGGTCGCGATCGCCAGCGAGGTGAACGACGTCGACAGCACCGCCAGCGCGAGCACGCCGGGCGTGAAGACGTCGACGGCCGGGTGGTCGAGGCTCAGGCCGAGGTGCTCGGCGCCGGTGACGACGCCGATCAGCACGATGACCGGGATGACCACGGCGAGCAGCAGCTGCTCGCCGTTGCGCAGCATCAGCCGCGCCTCCATCCGCGCCTGGGCGAGCACCTGCCGGGGCAGCGGGGCGGCGCCCGGGCGTCGGGGTGAAGGTGCCGGCTCACGGCGTCGAGCTCCCGTCCGGTGAGCTCGAGGAAGACGTCCTCGAGGGTGCGGGAGCCGAAGCTGATCGAGCGCACGCCCACGTCGTGCTCCGCGCACCACCGGTCGACCGACGCGCGCAGGGCGGCCTCGGCGTCGGCGGGGAGCGCCTGGTCGACGACGAGGCGGACCGTCGCCGACGTGCCGCGGGTGAGCTCCACCGGCGTGCCGGAGGCGATGAGCCGCCCGTGGTCGATGATGTGGATCTGGTCGGCGAGGCGCTCGGCCTCGTCCATGTAGTGCGTCGTCAGCACGACCGTCACGCCGTCGTCGCGCAGCTCCTCGAGCAGCTCCCACGTCGTACGCCGCGCCTGCGGGTCGAGGCCCGCCGTCGGCTCGTCGACGAAGACGACCTCGGGCCGGCCGACGAGCGCCATCGCCAGGCCGAGCCGCTGCTGCTGGCCGCCGGAGAGCCGGCGGTACGGCGTCCGCCCGCAGTCGCCGAGGCCGAGCCGCTCCGCGAGCATCGCGGTGTCGAGCGGGTGGGCGTGCAGCGGCGCGATGTGGTCGAGCATCTCCATGGCGCGCACGCCGCTCCAGGCGCCGCCGTCCTGCAGCATCACGCCGATCCGGGGGAGCAGGTCGCGGCGCTGGCGGACGCGGGTCGAGGCCGAGCACCCGGACCGAGCCCTGCTGCGGCGTGCGGTAGCCCTCGCAGGTCTCGAGCGTGGTCGTCTTGCCGGCGCCGTTGGGGCCGAGGACGGCGGTGATCGTCTGCCGCTCGACCGTCAGCGAGAGCCCGTCGACGGCGACCTTGTCGCCGTACCGCATCACCAGCCCGTCGACCTGCACGGCAGGGTCGGAGGGGGCGTCGGGCACCGGGTCAGTCTAGGGAGGCGACCGGCTGCGGCGACGGCGGCTGTAGGTCACCGGGGCACGGGTGTGCGGCGCGCGCCACACCGCCGATCTGGGCCGGCACCGGCAGCGGGGTACGACGTCCACCCGGGCGTCAGCTCGTAGGCGCCGAACAGGTGGGTGACCGCCGTCGTCATCGCCGCCAGCGAGAACGGCTGCGCCGGGCAGGTGTGCCGGCCGTGGCCGAAGGCGGTGACCAGCTGCGGCGAGGCGAGCGCCGCTGGTGTCGGCGAGCCGGTGCCGGGGCCAGCGGTCCGGGTCCCAGGCCTCGAGGCCCGGGGCGGCGGTGGTGTTGAGCAGCGGCAGCAGGGTCGCGATGGTGACGCCCGGGCGCGACGGCGTACGTCGCGTCGCCGATGTCGAGCGCGACCGGCGCCATCACGGCGCGCGCCATGATCGAGCGCTGCGCGAGCCGGGTGGTCTCGAGGGCGCAGCGCTCGGCGAGGTCGCGGTCGCCGGCGAGCGACCCGGGCCAGCTCGTCGGGGTGCTGGGTCAGGTCGACCAGCGCCCAGCCGAGCGCCGCGGCGAGGTTGGACATCGACGCGATGTGGATCAGCGCCACGTCGTGCGCGACGCCCGTGCGGCGTACGTCGTCCGGCTCGCCGGCCCAGGACGTCGACGATCCGGGCGAACAGCCCGCTCTGCCCGGGTGCGTCGACGAGCGGCCCGATGATCGCGACGACCTCCGCGAGCGCCGCCCGCTCGGCGGCCTTGCCCGAGGCGGCGACCGCGGCCATCGCGTCCGGGTGCACGAACGCGTCCGAGCCGTCGAGCGGCGTCGAAGGCGACGACCAGCCGCTCGAAGGCCTCGCCCTCCGCGCAGCCCGGGCCGGCCCAGGACGCCAGCCCCATCCGGTGGCCGAGCCGGCGGGTCAGGGCGAAGACGTCGACGGTCCCGCTCGTCGCCCAGCTCGGCGACGGTCGCGTCGAGCGCCTGCGTCGAGGTTGGCGAGGTAGTGGACGACGTCGCCCTTGCGGAAGAGCAGGTGCGGCATCGTGCGGCGGCCGTCGAAGATCTCGTCGGGCAGCTTGCGGCGCAGCATCAGGTAGTCGGCGACGCCCTTGCGCGCCACCTCCTCGGGCAGCGCGTAGAACGACTCGACGCCGGTGGGGGAGAAGGTGAACAGGTAGCGGTCGCGACCGCTGTCGACGACGAAGGTGTCGCCGTACGCTCGCCCGGGCCCGGCGCGATCTCCGCGACCGCGTCCTCGACCGGCACGTCCCAGGGCAGGCCGACGCCCTCGGCGAGCGGCGGGGGCGGGGTGATCCGGGAGCGCGGCACGGCGGCATCATGTCACCGGCGCCAGGTAAGGTCACCCTTGCTTGAACCGCTCCAAGCAATAACGGCACACTGGTGTTGTGGAATTCGACGAGACGCCCCTCGCGGGCACGACCAGCCGACGCGCCAGCGCGTCGCCCGGTCGATCCTCGTCAACGGGCCCTCGACCGCCGCGGCGCTCGCCGAGCGGCTCGATCTCACCCCCGCCGCCGTACGCCGCCACCTCGACCAGCTGCTCGAGGAGGGTCTGGTCGAGGCCCGCGAGCCGCGCAACCAGGCCACCCGCGGGCGCGGTCGGCCGGCGAAGGTCGTTCGCGCTGACCGAGTCGGGGCGCGACGGCTTCGACCAGCAGTACGACGACCTCGCCGCCCAGGCGCTCCGGTTCCTGGCCGAGACCGGGGGAGATGACGCCGTCCGGGAATTCGCGACCCGCCGGGTGGCGTTCATCCAGGAGAGGTTCGAGAGCATCCGGGCGGAGCACCCCGAGCTGGGTTCCGCCGAGATCCTGGCTCAGGTGTTCACCGCCGAGGGCTATGCCGCGACGGTTCGCGACAGCCCGGTGGGGGAGCAGCTGTGCCAGCAGCACTGCCCGGTCGCCCACGTAGCCCATGAGTTCCCGCAGCTGTGCGAGGCCGAGACCGAGGCGATCAGCCTGGTCCTCGGCAGCCACGTCCAGCGGCTGGCCACGATCGCCCACGGCGACGGGGTCTGCACCACCTGCATCCCGAGCAGCACGACCACCGGCACAACCACCAACGACGAAGGAGCAGGTCAGCTCATGACCACCATCGACGAGCGCAACCCCGAGCTCGAGGGCATCGGACGCTACGACTTCGGCTGGGCCGACTCCGACGTCGCCGGCGCGACCGCCAAGCGCGGCCTGAGCGAGGAGGTCGTCCGCGACATCTCCGCGAAGAAGAGCGAGCCGCAGTGGATGCTCGACCTGCGCCTCAAGGGCCTCAAGCTCTTCGGCCGCAAGCCGATGCCCAACTGGGGCTCGGACCTGTCGGGGATCGACTTCGACAACATCAAGTACTTCGTGCGCTCCAGCGAGAAGCAGGCGGCCACGTGGGACGACCTGCCCGAGGACATCAAGAACACCTACGACAAGCTCGGCATCCCGGAGGCGGAGAAGCAGCGCCTCGTGTCGGGCGTCGCGGCGCAGTACGAGTCCGAGGTCGTCTACCACTCGATCCGCGAGGACCTCGAGGAGCAGGGCGTCCTCTTCCTCGACACCGACACCGCTCTCAAGGAGCAGCCGGAGCTCTTCCAGGAGTACTTCGGCACCGTCATCCCCGTCGGTGACAACAAGTTCGCCGCGCTCAACACCTCGGTGTGGTCGGGCGGCTCGTTCATCTACGTGCCGCCGGGCGTCCACGTCGACATCCCGCTGCAGGCCTACTTCCGGATCAACACCGAGAACATGGGCCAGTTCGAGCGCACCCTGATCATCGTCGACGAGGGTGCCTACGTGCACTACGTCGAGGGCTGCACCGCGCCGATCTACTCCTCCGACTCGCTGCACTCCGCGGTCGTCGAGATCATCGTGAAGAAGGGCGGCCGCTGCCGCTACACGACCATCCAGAACTGGTCGAACAACGTCTACAACCTCGTCACCAAGCGCGCCGTCTGCGAGGCCGGCGCGACCATGGAGTGGGTCGACGGCAACATCGGCTCCAAGGTGACGATGAAGTACCCCGCCGTCTACCTGATGGGCGAGCACGCCAAGGGCGAGACGCTCTCCATCGCGTTCGCGGGCGAGGGCCAGCACCAGGACGCCGGCGCCAAGATGGTGCACGCCGCGCCCAACACCTCGTCCTCGATCCTGTCGAAGTCGGTGGCGCGTGGCGGTGGCCGTACGTCGTACCGCGGCCTGATCCAGATCAACGAGGGCGCGCACGGCTCGAAGTCCAACGTGCTCTGCGACGCGCTCCTGGTCGACCAGATCAGCCGCTCCGACACCTACCCCTACGTCGACATCCGCGAGGACGACGTGTCGATGGGTCACGAGGCCTCGGTCTCGAAGGTCTCCGACGACCAGCTCTTCTACCTGATGTCGCGCGGCATGGAGCAGGACGAGGCGATGGCCATGATCGTCCGCGGCTTCATCGAGCCGATCGCCAAGGAGCTGCCGATGGAGTACGCCCTCGAGCTCAACCGGCTCATCGAGCTCCAGATGGAAGGGCGTCGGCTAGTGGCCTGGCGCGTCGACTCGCCGCCGCGCCGGTCCCTCTCTGTTCCACAGACGATCTCGACGTCCCTTCCGACGTAGCATGGAAAGTAGAGCTTGTAAGTGACTGTGACCGACACTGCCCGCGAGAGCGTGGCGGACTGCCTTGGAGCTGGGCGCGGGGTTCAGCCACCTGAACCCGCCCCCGTCGTACGACCTCGCCGACCACCCGGTGCCCACCGGGCGCGAGGAGATCTGGCGCTTCACGCCGCTCAAGCGGCTGCGCGGGATCCTCGACGGCGACGCGTCCGACGCGACGCCTGACCTGGGAGACCACGCTGCCCGAGGGCGTGACGCTGACCGAGATCACCGCCGAGCAGGCGCGTGAGATCGGTGAGCTCGCCCCCAACGACCGGCCGTCCGCGCTGGCCGCCGCCAACGCCGGCGGCGCGATGCTGCTCGACGTCCCGGCCGAGGCCGAGATCGCCGAGCCGATCGTGCTGCGCCTGCACGGCGAGTCGGTCGACGACCTGGTCTGGGGCCAGCTGGTCATCCGGGTCGGCCGTCACGCGCAGGCGACCGTCGTGGTCACCCACACGGGCTCGGCGCGCTACTCGGCGATCACCACGGTGCTCGCCGGCGACGCGTCCAACGTCAACGTGCTGTCGCTGCAGGACTGGGACGACGACGCGGTGCACCTCGGCCGCGACGCCATCCAGGTCGGCCGCGACGCCACCGTCAAGCACACGTCGATCTCCTTCGGTGGCGACCTGGTGCGGATGCACGCCAACGTCGAGTACGCCGGTCCCGGCGGCTCGGCCGAGCTGCTCGGCCTCTACTTCGCCGACGCGGGCCAGCACCTCGAGCACCGGCTCTTCGCCGACCACACCGCGCCCAAGACCAAGAGCCACGTGCTCTACAAGGGCGCGCTGCAGGGCCAGGGCGCGCACACGGTCTGGATCGGCAACGTGCTTGATCCGCAAGGTCGCCGAGGGCATCGAGACCTACGAGGAGAACCGCAACCTGGTCCTCTCCGACGGCTGCCAGGCCGACTCGGTCCCCAACCTCGAGATCGAGACCGGCGAGATCGAGGGCGCGGGTCACGCGTCCGCGACCGCCCGCTTCGACGACGAGCAGCTCTTCTACCTGCGCTCGCGCGGCGTCTCGGAGAAGGAGTCGCGTCGCCTGGTCGTGCACGGCTTCTTCAACGACCTGATCCGCAAGGTCGGCATCCCCTCGATCGAGGAGCAGCTGCTCAAGACGGTCGAGGCCGAGCTCGCGAAGAACGTGCTCAAGGACTTCGACTGATGGCCTTCGAGCGTGGCCTGCGCGCTGGCCGACGTCGCCACCGACGAGGCGCTCGGCGTCACGATCGGTGCGTACGACGTCGCGGTGGCCCGCCACGAGCGACGAGGTCTTCGCGATCCAGGACCTCTGCTCGCACGCCGCCGTCGCGCTCAGCGAGGGCGAGGTCGAGGACTGCACGGTCGAGTGCTGGCTGCACGGCTCGCGCTTCGACCTCCGCACCGGCAAGCCCACCGGCCTCCCGGCCACCGAACCTGTCGCGACCTTCCCGGTGGAGGTCCGCGACGACGGCACGTCTACGTCGACACCACCACCACCCTGAACGGAGTCACCCCCTCATGAGCGAGCTCGATCATCAAGGACCTGCAGGTGTCCGTGGACACCGAGGACGGTCCCAAGGAGATCCTCAAGGGCGTCACGCTGACCATCAAGGACGGCGAGACCCACGCGATCATGGGCCCCAACGGGTCGGGCAAGTCGACGCTGGCCTACTCGATCGCCGGCCACCCGAAGTACACGGTCACCGGCGGCACCGTCACCCTCGACGGCGAGGACGTCCTCGCGATGTCCGTCGACGAGCGGGCGCGGGCCGGGCTGTTCCTGGCCATGCAGTACCCCGTCGAGGTCCCCGGCGTCTCGGTGTCCAACTTCCTGCGTACGGCGAAGACCGCGCTCGACGGCGAGGCCCCCAAGCTCCGCACCTGGGTCAAGGACGTCAACGGCGCGCTCGAGAAGCTGAACCTCGACCCGACGTTCGGCACCCGCTCGGTCAACGAGGGCTTCTCCGGTGGCGAGAAGAAGCGCCACGAGATCGCCCAGCTCGAGCTGCTGAACCCGAAGGTCGCGATCCTCGACGAGACCGACTCCGGCCTCGACATCGACGCGCTCAAGATCGTCTCCGAGGGCGTCAACCGCTTCCGCGCGCAGGAGGGCAAGGGCGTCCTGCTGATCACGCACTACACCCGGATCCTGCGCTACATCGAGCCCGACTTCGTGCACGTCTTCGTCGACGGCAAGGTCGCCGAGTCCGGCGGTTCCGAGCTGGCCGAGGAGCTCGAGGCGAACGGCTACGAGAAGTACCTCACGGCGGCGGTCTGACCATGACCACGACGCAGCTGGCCGGCCTCCTGCCTGAGCTGGAGGTGATCCGCGCCGACTTCCCGATCCTCGAGCGAACCGTCGCGGGCGGTCTGCCGCTGGTCTATCTCGACAGCGCCAACACCTCGCAGAAGCCGCAGGTGGTGATCGACACGATGGTCGACCACCTCGAGCGGCACAACGCGAACGTCGCGCGCGCCATGCACACGCTCGGTGCCGAGTCGACCGAGGCGTTCGAGGGTGCGCGCGACAAGGTCGCCGCGTTCCTCAACGCGCCGTCGCGCAACGAGGTGGTCTTCACCAAGAACGCCACCGAGGCGCTGAACCTGCTGGCGCGCACCATCGACCTCGGCCCGGGCGACAACGTCGTGATCACCGAGATGGAGCACCACTCCAACATCGTGTCGTGGCAGCTCGCCTGCGAGCGCTCCGGCGCCGAGCTGCGCTGGTTCGGGCTGACCGACGACGGTCAGCTCGACCTGTCGAACGCCGACGCGCTGATCGACGAGCACACCAAGGTGGTGGCCTTCACCTGGGTCTCCAACATGCTCGGCACGATCAACCCGGTGACCGACCTGGTGGCGCGCGCGAAGGCGTTCGGCGCCTACTCCGTCATCGACGCCTCGCAGGCCGCGCCGCAGCTGCCGGTCGACGTGGCCGCGACCGGGTGCGACTTCCTGGTCTTCACCGGCCACAAGGTCGTCGGCCCGACCGGCATCGGCGTCCTGTGGGGTCGCGAGGAGCTGCTCAACGCGCTCCCGCCCTTCCACGGCGGCGGCGAGATGATCGAGACCGTGACGATGGCGCGCTCGACGTACGCCTCGGCGCCGCACCGCTTCGAGGCCGGCACCCCGCCGATCGTCGAGGCGGTCGGTCTCGGTGCTGCGGTGGACTACCTCTCCCACATCGGGATGGACGCGATCCACCGCCACGAGCAGACGATCACGGCGTACGCCCTCGAGGGTCTGGCCACCGTGCCCGGCCTCAAGGTGCTCGGCCCGCTCGACGCTGCTCAGCGCGGGGGAGCGATCTCCTTCGAGATCGACGGCGTGCACCCCCACGACATCGCGCAGGTGCTCGACTCCCGCGGCATCGCCGTGCGCGCCGGCCACCACTGCGCCAAGCCCGCGCACGCGCGGTTCGGCGTGCAGAGCTCGACCCGGATGTCGTCGTACCTCTACACGACCCCGGCCGAGATCGACGCGCTGGTCGAGGGCCTGGAATACACCCGCTCGTACTTCAAGTTGGGTTGAGAGATGAGCACTGAACTCGACAGCCTCTACCAGGACATCATCCTCGACCACGCGAAGCGTCGGCTGAACGCCGGCCTGCGCGAGCCGTTCGAGGCCGAGGTCCACCACGTCAACCCGACCTGCGGCGACGAGGTCACCCTCCGCCTGCACCTCGACGGTCGCCCAGGAGACGTCCGTGCGAGCGACATCTCCTACGACAACCAGGGCTGCTCGATCTCGTCGGCGTCCGCGTCGGTGATGACCGAGCTGCTGATCGGCAAGACCGTCGCCGAGACCGAGCCGATCCACGCCGCGTTCCTCGAGATGATGCGCGGCAAGGGCCAGGTCGAGCCCGACGAGGACGTCCTCGAGGACGCGATCGCCTTCGCCGGCGCCGCCAAGCTGACCGCGCGCATCAAGTGCGCACTCCTGTCCTGGATGGCCTTCCAGGACGCCCTCGTCCGAGCCCAGGAGGACTCCGCATGCCTGATCACAGCGACCTTCCCGACGTACCCGAGGCCACCGGCGGTGTCGGCACGTCCACCGTCTCGGTCGAGGACGTGACCGAGGCGATGAAGGACGTCGTCGACCCCGAGCTCGGCATCAACGTCGTCGACCTCGGCCTGGTCTACGGCCTCCACATCGACGAGGGCTCCAACCTGGTCATCGACATGACGCTCACCTCCGCGGCCTGCCCGCTGACCGACGTCATCCAGGACCAGACCAACAGCGCCCTCGAGGGCCTCGTCAACGACGTCGCCATCAACTGGGTCTGGATGCCGCCGTGGGGCCCCGACAAGATCACCCCCGACGGCCGCGAGCAGCTGCGCGCCCTCGGGTTCAACGTCTGAGGTGCTGCGACGACTGCCGACCCTGAGGCCCCGTGACCGCGCTTGCGCGGCGAGGCCTCGACCCAGCTCGTCCTGGGTGCCCGTCCTGCGACCGGCTGGCCCGGTGGGTCGAGAACTTCACGACGGGTCACGGCGACACCGAGGTCACGCACGGCCGACGGCGCCCTCAGCGGTACGGCGGCCGACGGCAGCACCTTCACTGCCCGCCTCCCGTTCGCCGTGTCGTACGACGGTCCGCCGACGCCGCGGCCTTCGCGGCCGCGATGGAGACGCCCGCACGACTGGGGCATCCTGCTGGTCCGCAAGGGCGGCTTCGCGATCGCCCGGATGCAGCGGCGACGCCTTCGCCGAGTCCAAGGTCGGCCAGCGGCACGTCCAGGGCCGCACCAAGGCCGGCGGGCAGAGCCAGCAGCGGTTCGCCCGGAGGCGCGACAACCAGGCGCGGCAGGCCTACGAGGCGGCGGCCGACCATGCCGGCACGCATCCTCGGCGACGGTCTCGACAAGCTCGACCAACGCCGGAAGGTCGTCACCGGGGGAGACCACGCGGCCGTCGACGAGGTGCTCGCCGACGCCCGTCTGAAGCAGCTGACCGTGGTTGAGCCCTGGCTCGCCGTACCCGACCCGAAGCGCGGCATCCTGGAGCAGGCCGCCCTCGACGCGTGCTCGGCACGCGTCGAGGTCCACAACAGCTGATCGCTCAGCCGCACCAGATGGCGTCCTGCGTGCCGGCGATGCCGTGCCACGCCCGGTCCATCGGCTTCTCCCACTGCTGGGTCGACCGGGACGAACGCGCGCGGGGTGCGGATCGGGTCACCTGGCGGGTTGGTCGACCGCGCGTGGACCACGGTGAGCGGCAGCGTGACGGCTTCCGCCGTCGGTGCCGGCCCAGCAGGACGAAGCGCGCTTCTTGGTCTTCGCGACGGCGTTCGTGACCTGGTCGCCCACCTTCTCGCCGGCGTAGCGGAAGACGACGGCCGGGACGTAGCCGGCCCCGCCGTCCCAGGGCGCCAGCACGGTGATGCTCAGCCCGTGCGTCCGCTTGGTCGGGACGGTCCAGCTCACCGTCCCGTCCTCGACCGTGTGCTGCTTCGACTGCCACACCTTCTCGCGCCCGTTGAGTGCTTGGGTGAGGCGGAGGTGGCAGCCGTTGCAGCCGGTGACCTGCAGGGTCAGCTTGGTGGTCGGTGCGGCCGGCGTGGCCGACGCCGGCGTACCGGCTCCGACGAGCGAGGCGGCGGCGATGCCGAGCGTGAGAGCGATGGAGGCGACCCGAGAGAACATGTCCGTCCTTCGTCGTACGTGGCCCGGCCGGTCCGGGCACTCACCAGGAGAGACGTGCGTCGAGCTGGCGAAGGTTGCCGGACCGAGCACTACATTCGGACAGTGACCGGCGAGCACGTCATCGACATCCGCGGCCTGGTGAAGCGGTTCGGGAGCTTCCGGGCCCTCGACGAGCTCGACCTCGACGTGGCGACGGGCGAGGTGCACGGTTTCCTCGGGCCGAACGGCGCCGGCAAGTCGACCGCGATCCGGGCGCTCCTCGGGCTGCTCCGGATCGATGGCGGTACGGCGACCGTGCTCGGGCTCGACCCGTGGCGTGATGCCGTGGACGTCCATCGCCGGCTTGCCTACGTGCCCGGCGACGTCGCCCTGTGGCCGAACCTGTCCGGCGGCGAGACCATCGACATGCTGCTGCGGATGCGCGGTGCGGACCCGCGCTCCAGCCGTCGCGATGCGCTGCTCGAACGCTTCCAGCTGGACCCGACCAAGAAGGGCCGCGCCTACTCCAAGGGCAACCGGCAGAAGGTCGCGCTCGTGGCAGCCTTCGCGACCGAGGTGGAGCTCCTGGTGCTCGACGAGCCCACCTCGGGGCTCGACCCGCTCATGGAGCAGGTGTTCGCGGAGTGCGTCGCCGAGCAGGTGGCGACCGGCGCGACGGTGCTGCTCTCGAGCCACATCCTCAGCGAGGTCGAGCGACTCGCCGACCGGGTGACGATCATCCGAGACGGCAAGGCCGTCGAGTCCGGCACCCTCGACGAGCTGCGACACCTGCGCCGCAGCCGGATCCGGGCTGACGTCGTCGGGACCGTGCCCGACCTGTCCGGGACGCCGGGTGTCCACGAGCTGGTGGTCGACGGAAGCGTCGTCACCTGCACGGTCGACCCCGAGGGGCTGCCCACCGTCCTGACCGCCCTGACCAGCGCCGGCATCTCCGCCCTGACGAGCTCGCCACCGACGCTGGAGGAGCTGTTCCTCGACGCCTACCGACCCACGGGAACGACCGCGCCGTGAGCCGACTCGCCGGCACCCTGCCCGTGGCGCGGCACGCCCTGCGCCGCGACCGGGTGCTCGTCGCGGTCTGGGTCGTCCTGCTCGCGGCCGTCGTCTACGCCTCGGCCGCGGCGACACCAGGTCTCTACTCGACCGACGCCGCACGCGTCGACGCCGCCCGAGCGATCAACGCCAACCCCGCGGTGGTCGCGCTCTACGGCCCGATCCTCGACGTGCACAGCGAGGGTGAGCTCGCGATGACCAAGACCACGGTGCTGTACGCCGTGTTCGTCGCGCTCCTGGTCCTCGTGGTCGTTCGACGCCACACCCGCACCGAGGAGGAGTCCGGCCGTGCTGAGCTGCTCGCAGGCACGGCGATCGGGACCGACACCCTGCTCGCCGCGGCGGTCGTGGTGGGGACAGCGGTCTCCGTCGTGGTCGGTGCGGTCGCGGCCGTCGCCAACATCGTCGGCGGGCTGCCGGTCGTCGGCAGCGTCGCGTTCGGCGCCACCTGGACGGGCGTCGGGCTGGTCGCGGTCGGGGTCACGGCAGTCGCCTGCCAGCTCGCCGCCAGCAGCCGCACCTGCGGCGGCATCGCCGGTGGCGCGATCGGCCTCCTCTACCTCCTCCGGGCCATCGGCGACGTCGGTCCGACCTGGCTGAGCTGGCTGACGCCGTTCGGGTGGTCGACCCGGTTGCGCGCGTGGGACGACCCGCGCTGGTGGGTGCTGCTGCTGTACGTCGGGTCCGCAGCGGCCCTGGTGGTCGCCGCCCACCTGCTGCGCGCGCGACGCGACCTCGGCTCCGGGGTGTTCGCCGCCCGCCCCGGACCGCGCGACGGCGGCCCGCTGCTCGCCGACGCGTTCGCGCTGGCGTGGCGGCAGCACCGGGCGCCGCTGGTGTCGTGGACCGTTGGCGGTCGGTGCGCTGGGCGCCGTGATGGGTGCGATCGCTCCAGGGGTCGGTGATCTGCTCGACAACGACGCCGGACGTGAGCTGCTGGAGAGCCTGGGCGGCGTCGGTGCGCTGGAGGACGTCCTCCTCGCCGCGGTGCTGTCGATCGCGGCCGTCGTGATCACCTGCTTCGGGATCTCGGTGGTCGCGCACGCGAGCGTCGACGAGCACGACGGTCGCACCGAGGAGGTGCTCGCGACCGCCACGTCACGGAGTCGGGCGTTCTGGGCGGTGGTGAGTGTGGCGGCCGGTGGCGCGGCCTGGTTGCTCGCGGTCTGCGGCCTGACGACCGCACTGGGCCTGGGCCACGGGGTCGGGTCGCCTCCTCGAGTCCGCGCTCGCCCAGCTGCCCGCCGTGCTTGCGGTGCTGGGATGACCGTGCTGCTCGCCGCCGTCCGCAGCGGCTGGGCGGTCCTGGGCTGGGGCGTGGTCGCGCTGTTCGTGGTGGTCGGCCAGCTCGGCGACCTGCTGGACCTTCCGGGCTGGGTCACCGGTCTCTCGCCGTACTCCCACGTGCCCGCGATGCCGGTCGAGACGTTCGCACCCGCGTCGGCACTGGTCCTGACCGTCGTGGCCGCGCTGCTGCTGGTCGCCGCGTGGTGGCGCTACGGCGCGCGCGACATCGGCTAGCGTCCGAAACATGTGGGAGCCCGAACCCGACTGGCACGCGCTGCCGGGCGGCGGTGGAGCATCGACGGTCGGCGTCTGGCGGACCGTGCTCGGCGAGCAGCCCGTGGTCGTCAAACGGCTGGCCGCGCCCGTCGACGGCGACCCCGACGACCTCAGCAACCCGCGCCACTTCGCCTACTGGCGCCGCGCGGCCGACGTCGTCACCGCCGGCACCGTGCTGGAGACGCCCGGCCTGCGCGCGCCGCGGTTGGGCGCGGTCGAGGAGGACGACGACGGGATCACGCTCTACGAGGAGTGGGTCGAGGACGCCTCCAACAGCGGCCTCTTCGCGGCCCACAGCCTCGGTCGGTTCGCCGGCGCCCAGCTGGTCGCCGCGCCCTGGCTGGCGCGCAACCACCTGCGCGACCGGATGGCGCGTGTGGAGCGGCACGGCGGGTGGAAGACGCTGGCCCGGACCACGGTCGCCGACGTCGCCGACCACCTGTGGCAGCGCCGGGAGGAGTTCCTCGCGGCCGCGGACGCGTTGGTCCACGTGCCGCAGCACGGCGACGCCGTACCCCCCAACCTGCCGGGCCGCGAGGGCGACGACCTGATCGCCATCGACTGGGCGATGGTCGGCACCGGCCCGGTCGGCGCCGACCTCGGCTACTACGCCCTCGCCGCGCGCGAGGAGCTCGAGCCGCTGCTCGACGCCTACCTGATGGGTCTGCCCGACGGCCTCGCCACCCGTGACGAGGTCGACCCTCGGCGCTCGCGTGACCGCCGTCTACACGGTCCTCAACCGAGCCGAGTGGGCGTTGGCCCGGGTCGCCGGTGGCGAGGGCGCGCTCGCCGGGAAGTACCGCCACCCGTCCGTCGCGCCGCACCTGCGTGCGCTGCAGCGTCAGTTCCCGCACCTCGAGGCGCTGGTCGAGGCCTAGACGGTCAGAGCGCTCCGGCCGCGAACGTGTCGCACGCCTCGAGCGTGCCCTCGCGGTAGCCGGTCGTGAACCACTGCACCCGCTCCTTCGCGGAGCCGTGGGTCCACGAGTCGGGGTCGACGTCGCCGCCGGACTCCTGCTGGATCCGGTCGTCGCCGACGGCGGTCGCCGCGTCGATCGCCTGCTGGACGTCGGCCTGGGTGAGGTCGGAGATCAGCACGTTGCCGTCGGCGTCCTGGGTGGTCGTCGCCGACTTCGCCCACATGCCGGCGTAGCAGTCGGCCTGCAGCTCGAGCCGCACCGAGTCGCTCTTCGGACCCTGCTGCGTCTTCACCTTGCCCATGGTGCCGAGGAGGTTCTGGATGTGGTGGCCGTACTCGTGCGCCAACACGTACGGCTCGACGAAGGCCCCGCTCGGCCCGTTGAGCTGGCCCTGCAGGACGTCGTCGAAGAACGTCGTGTCCAGGTAGATCGTCTGGTCGTTGGGGCAGTAGAACGGGCCGACGTCGGCGGTGGCACCGCCGCAGCCGGTGCCGATCCCGTCGGTGAACGTCTCGACCTTCTTCTCGGGCTCGAACGCCGTCCCGGACTGGTCGGGCAGGGTGTCGGTCCAGTAGTCGACGAGCGAGTTCTCGACGGCCACGCGTGCGCAGTCGGCGGAGTCGTTGGCGTCCGCACCGGTCTTGCAGTCGTCGTAGCGACCGGTGTCGGACATCCGGCTGGTGTCGTAGGACGACGCGTCCGAGCCGCCACCCAGCCACATGGTGAGCGCGACCACGATCACCACCAGGATCAGGCCACCGACGCCGCCGCCGGCGAGACCGCCGGGGATCGGGATCGACCCGCCACCGCCGCCACCTCTGCCCGCGCCGGAGCGACCTGCGTCACCCATACGCCCGGTGTTCAGTCGAGCCTTGGGGTTGAACCGCATGTGGCCTCCTCGCCGATGTCAGCGGGAACGGTACCCACACCTAGACTTCCGACTCTCATGATCACCGCCAACAAGCTCGAGGTCCGCGCCGGAGCACGCCTGCTCATGGAGGATGTCAGCTTCCGGGTGGCCGCCGGTGACAAGGTCGGCCTGGTCGGGCGCAACGGCGCCGGCAAGACCACGCTCACCAAGATCCTCGCGGGCGACGCGCTGCCCGCATCGGGCTCGGTGCAGACCACCGGTGAGGTCGGCTACCTCCCGCAGGACCCGCGTATCGGCGACCCCGAGGTGCTGGCTCGCGACCGGATCCTCTCCGCGCGCGGCCTCGACGACGTCGTACGCCGTCTGCGCAAGGCCGAGACCGACATGGGCAGTGATGACTCCGCCGTACGCGAGAAGGCGATGCGCCAGTACGAGCGCGCCGACTCCGAGCTGCACGCGGGCGGCGGGTACGCCGCGGAGTCCGAGGCCGCGACCATCGCGTCGAGCCTGGGCATCGAGGAGCGGATCCTCACCCAGCAGCTCAAGACCCTCTCCGGTGGGCAGCGCCGCCGGGTCGAGCTCGCCCGCATCCTCTTCTCCGGTGCGGAGACGTTGCTCCTCGACGAGCCCACCAACCACCTCGACGCCGACTCCATCGTCTGGCTCCGCGGGTTCCTGAAGGCGCACAAGGGCGGGCTGATCGTGATCAGCCACGACAACGCGCTCCTCGAGGAGACGGTCAACAAGGTCCTCCACCTCGACGCGAACCGCGGCGAGATCGACGTCTACAACATGGGCTGGAAGGCCTACCTGACGCAGCGCGAGACCGACGAGAAGCGGCGCAAGCGCGAGCGCGCGAACGCCGAGACCAAGGCCAAGACCCTCACCGACCAGGCCAACCGGATGCGCGCCAAGGCGAGCAAGGCCACGGCCGCGCAGTCGATGCTCAAGCGCGCCGAGAAGATGATGGCCGGCCTCGAGGGCGAGCGTGCCGCCGACAAGGTCGCGCGGATCAAGTTCCCCGCGCCCGCGCCGTGCGGCAAGACGCCGCTCACCGCCACCGAGCTGTCGAAGTCCTACGGGTCGCTGGAGGTCTTCACCGATGTCGACCTGGCGATCGACAAGGGCTCGCGGGTCGTGATCCTCGGCCTCAACGGTGCGGGCAAGACCACGATGCTGCGCATCCTGGCCGGCGTCGACCAGGCTGACACCGGTGAGGTCGTCCCCGGGCACGGGCTGAAGATCGGCTACTACGCCCAGGAGCACGAGACCCTCGACGTCAACCGCACCGTGCTCGAGAACATGCAGAGCGCGGCTCCGCAGCTCACCGACACCGAGGCGCGCTCCGTCCTCGGCTCGTTCCTCTTCTCCGGCGAGGACGCCCACAAGCCGGCCAAGGTGCTCTCCGGTGGGGAGAAGACCCGTCTCGCCCTGGCGTCGCTGGTGGTCTCGAGCGCCAACGTGCTGCTCCTCGACGAGCCCACCAACAACCTCGACCCGGCCTCCCGCGAGGAGGTGCTGGCCGCGATCCGCACCTACGAGGGCGCGATCATCCTGGTCACCCACGACGAGGGTGCGGTCTTCGCCCTCGAGCCCGACCGGGTCCTGCTGCTGCCCGACGGTGACGAGGATCTCTGGAACGACGACTACGCCGACCTGGTGTCGCTGGCCTGACCTAGTGTTCGGGTCATGGACCCGAAGACGCTCGAGGACGCCGGCCTGCTCTACGACGTGGCCGGCCCGATCGCCACGATCACGCTCAACCGCCCCGCCGTGCGCAACGCGCAGACGCCCACGATGTGGCACGCGCTCGCCGCGATCGGCGACGAGATCCCGGACGACGTCCGGGTCGTGGTCGTGAGGGGTGCGGGCGCGGCGTTCTCCGCAGGTCTCGACCGCTCGATGCTCGACCCGGCCGGCAGCGGCCCCGACTCCGTGGCGTCGCTGATGACGCGCTCCGACGAGGAGGTGTCGGAGGCGATCGACGGCTTCCAGCGCGGCTTCACCTGGCTGCGCGACCCGAGCTTCGTGTCGATCGCGGCCGTGCACGGCTACGCCATCGGCGCCGGCTTCCAGCTCGCACTCTCGTGCGACCTGCGGGTCGTGGCCGACGATGCCCAGTTCTGCATGAAGGAGTCCGCGCTGGGCCTGGTGCCCGACCTGACGGGAACAAAGCCCCTCGTCGAGAGCGTTGGCTACGCCAGGGCACTGGAGATCTGCGCGACCGCCCGGATGGTCGGGGCCGCGGAGGCCGTCGACATCGGGCTGGCGCTGGCCGCCGTCCCCGTCGACGACCTCGAGGCCACGGTCGCGGACCTCGCCGGAGCCCTGATCGCGCCGATGGTCGGCGCGGTGCGCGAGACCAAGACGCTGCTCCAGGGCGCTGCCGACCGCACCTCGACGAGCAGCGGCGCCTCGAGCGCGAGGCCCAGGCGCGTCGGTTCCGCGAGCTGGTCGAGCTGATGGCCGGATAGGAAGGCAGCAGCAGTGTCGATGGGGATGGGGTTCGGCCCGGCGATGCGCGCGATGCGCACCGACCGCAGCGCGGCCAACCAGCGGCTCGCCGCCGGCACGGTCCGGCGGGTGCTCGCCTACGCCCTCCCACATCGGCGGCTGATCGCGTTCTTCCTCGTGTTCACGGTCGTCGACGCCTGCCTGGTCGTCGTGTCACCCCTGCTGGTCAAGCGGCTCGTCGACGACGGCATCGTGAAGGGCGACAGCGCCCTCGTGACCGGCTTGGCGCTCGCGATGGTCGGGGTCGCGCTGTTCGACGCCGTGCTGAGCGTTTTCACCGGCTACTTCTCCTCACGCATCGGCGAGGGCCTGATCTTCGACCTGCGCACCCAGGTCTTCGCCCACGTGCAACGCCAGTCGCTCGCATTCTTCACCCGCACCCAGACCGGGGCGCTGGTGTCGCGGCTCAACAACGACGTCATCGGCGCCCAGCGTGCGTTCACCTCCACGCTCTCCGGCACCGTCTCCAACGCGATCTCCGTCGTCGTGGTCGGCATCGCGATGCTCGCGCTGAGCTGGGAGGTGACGGTGCTGTGCTTGCTGCTCTTCCCGATCCTGATCGTCGCGTCGCGCTGGGTCGGCAGCCGTCTGGCCGGCCTCACCCGCGACCAGATGAACGGCAACGCCGACATGGGCAACGCCATGACCGAGCGCTTCAACGTCGGCGGCGCGATGTTGCTGAAGCTCTTCGGTCGCCGCGACGAGGAGGACGCAGTCTTCGCGTCGAAGGCCGGGCTGGTCCGCGACCTGGGCGTGCAGATCTCCCTCATCCAGCGGGTCTTCCTCGCCGCGATGCTGGCGGTGCCGGCGATCGCGACCGCTGTCGTCTACGGCGTGGGCGGGCACCTCGCCATCGAGGGCACGCTGACCGTCGGCACGCTCTTCGCGCTCGCCACCCTGCTCGTGCGGCTCCTCGGTCCGCTCCAGGGCCTGTCCAACGTGCGGATCGACGTGATGACGGCTCTGGTCAGCTTCGAGCGGGTCTTCGAGGTGCTCGACCTGCCGTCCCTGATCGAGGAGAAGCCGGGGGCCGTGGCGCTGCCGCGCTCTGCCGCGCGCCTCGAGTTCGACCACGTCGCGTTCGGCTACCCGCGGGCCGACGAGATCTCGCTCGCCTCGCTCGAGTCGGTCGCCCGTGCAGAGTCGCGCGACTCCGGGCCGGTGCTCGGCGACATCTCCTTCCTCGCCGAGCCGGGCCAGATGGTCGCCCTCGTCGGTCCGTCCGGCGCGGGCAAGACGACGATCACCCACCTCGTCGCGCGCCTGTACGACGTCGTCGGGGGAGTCGTGCGGGTCGGCGGTCACGACGTACGCGACGTGACGCTGCAGTCCCTCGAGGACGTCGTCGGCTACGTCACCCAGGACGCCCACATGTTCCACGACACGATCCGGGCCAACCTGCTCTACGCGCGGCCAGGTGGCACCGATGCCGAGATCTGGTCGGCCCTGGAGGCCGCACAGATCGCGCCGCTCGTGCGCACGCTGCCCGACGGTCTCGACACGGTCGTCGGCGACCGTGGCTACCGCCTCTCCGGCGGCGAGCGCCAGCGGCTCGCGATCGCCCGGCTGCTGCTGAAGGCGCCCGCGATCGTCGTGCTCGACGAGGCCACCGCCCACCTCGACAGCGAGTCCGAGGCCGCCGTCCAACGTGCGCTCGATGCCGCGCTCGAGGGCCGCACCTCGCTCGTGATCGCCCACCGGCTCTCGACGGTCCGCAACGCCGACCAGATCCTGGTCGTCGACGGCGGCGAGATCGTCCAGCGCGGCACCCACGCGACCCTGCTCGCCGACGGCGGCCTCTACGCCGACCTCTACCGCACCCAGTTCGTCGAGGACCTGCCGCCGACGCCGGTCTAACGTTGTCGCCATGGATCTCGAGCTGACCGACCGCGTCTTCATCGTCACCGGTGGCGCCCGCGGGCTGGGCCGCGCGACCGCCGAGTGCCTGGTCGCCGAGGGCGCCCGGGTGGTGCTCTCGGGCCGCAGCGAGGACACCCTCGCCGACGCGGCCCGGACGCTGGGTGACGCGGTCGTGCCGGTCGTCGCCGACAACGCCGACCCGGAGACGCCCGCGCGGCTGATCGCCGCCGCGACCGAGCGCTGGGGCCGCCTGGACGGAGCGCTGATCAGCGTGGGAGGCCCGCCGAAGGGCCCGGTCACCGCGATCACCGACGAGCAGTGGACGACCGCCTTCGGCTCGGTCTTCCTCGGAGCCGTCCGGCTGGCTCGCGAGGTGGGCCAGGTGCTGCCGCACGGCGGGTCGATCGCGTTCGTGCTCTCGTCCAGCGTCCGTGCGCCACTGGCCGACATGGCGATCTCCAACGGCCTCCGGCCCGGGCTGGCCATGGTCGCCAAGACCCTCGCCGACGAGCTGGGGCCGGCCGGCGTACGCGTCAACGCGCTGCTGCCCGGCCGGGTCGGCACCGACCGGGTCGCCGAGCTCGACGCCGCCACGGGTGACGCCGACGCCGCTCGTGCGTCGGCGGTGAGGTCGATCCCGCTCGGCCGCTACGGCGAGCCGGAGGAGTTCGGCCGGGTCGCGGCCTTCCTGCTGTCGCCCGCCTCGTCCTTCGTGTCCGGGTCGATGCTCCCGGTCGACGGTGGCATGCTCCGCGCCCTCTGATCCCGCGCCTCCCGCTCGGCGGCGTACGCCTTCTGGTAGGCCGCGCGCACCCGCTGCTTCTTGGCGTTCTTGGCGGCCCGCTTCTGCTTGCGCTCTGCGAGCACGGTCTCGGTGCGCGAGATCTCCTCGCCGCGGCGGCTGGTGCGCCACTCGTCCCAGGCGAGGTAGCCGAAGCCGAAGATCGCGAGCACGCCGAAGAACCACCACTGCAGCCCGTAGAAGAAGTGCGGGCCGTTGTCGAGCTCGGGCATCTCGACGGGCAGGAGGTCGGTGGCCGGCTGCCCGTCCTCGGACTCGAGCTCCACGAACCCGCCGTAGACCGGCCGGTCGAGCGCCGTCGCGATCTCCTCGCTGGAGATCGCCCGGGTCGACTGGTCGCTCACCTTCGTGCTGTCGCCGGTCGCGTCGGTGCGGACCCAGCCGGTGACCGTGACCTCGCCGGTGGGAGGGGCGGGTACGTCGTCGGGGGACGCGCCCTCGTTGTCGGCCGCCATCCAGCCCCGGTCCACGAGCAGCGAGGTGCCATCGGCGGTGACCAGCGGGACGACCGCGTCGATGCCGGACGCGCCGTCGCGCGTGCGGTAGCGCACGATGACGGTGTCGTCGGCGTCGTAGGTGCCGGTCGCGGTGACCTGGCGCCACTCCTCCCGGTCGTCGACCGGCTGTCCCGGGGTGAGCACCTCGGCCACGGGCGCCGGGTCGCGCGCCTCGTTGGTGCGGACGATCGCGTTGTCGGCCTTGCGGGCCGTCAGTCTGTGGAACTGCCACTCGCCGAGCCACCACGCGGCGTACGCCAGCAGCACGACGACGAGCGCGAAGAGCACCCACCGTCGGCTCAGCAGGAATCGCAGCGACCGCACCCGTCGAGGCTATCCGTTTGCTGGACCCGTTCGGCGAGCGGTGTCAGGCCTCATCCCTAGACTGTGGTGGTGACGACACAGCGCCTGATGGACCGCTACGGACGAGTGGCGAGCGACCTCCGGGTCTCGTTGACCGACCGGTGCAACCTGCGGTGCTCCTACTGCATGCCCGCCGAGGGGCTCGACTGGCTGCCGGACGAGTCCGTGCTGACCGACGACGAGCTGGTCCGGCTGGTCCGGATCGGCGCCGACCTGCTCGGCGTCCGCGAGGTCCGCTTCACCGGTGGTGAGCCGCTGGTGCGCCGCGGGCTGGTCGACATCGTGCGCCGTACGCACGAGGCGGCGCCGTCGCTCGACCTCTCGATGACCACCAACGCCCTGGGCCTGGCGCGCAGCGCGTCGGCGCTGGCCGAGGCCGGGCTCGACCGGGTCAACGTCAGCCTCGACAGCATCCGCCGCGACACGTTCCACGCGATCACCCGCCGCGACCGGCTCGACGACGTGCTGGCCGGGCTCGCGGCCGCTCGCGACGCGGGGCTGGGACCGGTGAAGATCAACGCCGTCCTGATGCGCGGCCACAACGACGACCAGGCGCCCGAGCTGCTGCGCTGGGCGATCGCCGAGGGCTACGAGCTGCGGTTCATCGAGCAGATGCCGCTCGACGCCCAACACGGCTGGAGCCGGGAGGGCATGGTGACGGCCGACGAGATCTTCACCTGGCTCGAGGCCGAGTTCGAGCTCACGCCGGCCGCGGAGCCGCGGGGCAGCGCTCCCGCCGAGCTCTTCCAGGTCGACGGCGGCCCGGCCACGGTCGGCGTGATCGCCTCGGTCACCCGACCCTTCTGCGGTGACTGCGACCGGGTGCGGCTCACCGCGGACGGTCAGATCCGCAACTGCCTCTTCGCCCGCGAGGAGTCCGACCTGCGCGGCGCACTGCGTGGTGGCGCCACCGACGAGGAGATCGCGGACCGCTGGGTGGTCGCCATGCTGGGCAAGCGAGCCGGACACGGCATCGACGACCCGACCTTCCTGCAGCCCGATCGGCCGATGTCGGCTATTGGTGGCTGACGACGTCCTTCAGGAATCCCCGGGCACCGAGGAAGTCCGAGAGCGACTGCTTGTGGTCGTCGCAGGCGAGCCAGATCTTGCGCCGGTCGGGCGTGTGCAGCTTGGGGTTGTTCCAGAGGAGCTCCCAGGTCGCCACGGCCTGACAGCCCTTCGCCGAGCACACGTCGAGCTCGGCGGCGGCTTCGGTCACGGGAATCTCCTGGAAACGTGAAAGTGGTGCCAGACGGCCACGGGGGAAGCCGTCCGGCACCACGACGACCCGGGACGGGGGAGACCCGGCTCGCGCGGCGATTCTGTCATTCCGGTGACCGAAGTCAAGAACGCTCGCCACGCGGCTCGCGCGTGTCTGGGGCCGGGAAATCGGACGGCCCGAGCTCGCGAGCGGCGTACTGGCCGGTAGGTAGGTCGAACCCGTCGTTCTTGGTGAAGGCCGCGTTGGCCATCACGACCGCGATGTAGGGCAGCACGAGGGCGCCGGCGATGAGGATCGGCCACAACCACCCGACGCCGGACAGCGCGGCGATGATCGCGCCCACGAAGCACAGCGACCGGAGCGTCATCGAGAAGAGGTAGCGCTTCTGCCGGGCGGCGATGTCGGCGTTGCGACTCGACGCGGCGGTGGTGATGCGGACCGCCTCGTCCTGCTCACGTCGCAGGTCCCGGGCCATGTCTCACCACTGTACGTCGCTAAGGTCGGTCTCCCACGCCCGCATCTGTGCCCGCCACCGGAGGCCATCATGACCAACCGCACCTACCGCGTCACCGAGATCGTCGGCACCTCGCCCGACGGCATCGACGCGGCGATCCGCAACGGCGTCGAGCGCGCCGGCAAGACGCTGCGTCACCTCGACTGGTTCGAGGTCACCCAGGTGCGCGGACAGGTCAAGGACGGCGTCGTCGAGCACTTCCAGGTCGGCATCAAGGTCGGCTTCCGGCTGGAAGACGACTGAGCCGCCTCGGCGTACCCCGCAGTAGCCGATAGCGTCGCCGCGTGAGCGAAGCAGAGGTCGAGTCCACAGCCCGGTCGGTCCTGGTGACCGGCGGCAACCGCGGTATCGGTCGCGCCATCGCCGAGGCCTTCGTGGCGAACGGCGACAAGGTCGCCGTCACCACACGCAGCGGCGGTGCGCCCGAAGGGACCCTCGACGTCCGGTGCGACATCACCGACGCCGGGCAGGTCGAGGCGGCGTTCGCGCAGATCGAGGAGGCGCACGGGCCGGTCGAGGTGCTGGTGGCCAACGCCGGCATCACTGCCGACACCCTGCTGCTGCGCATGTCGGACGACGACTGGTCCTCGGTCATCGACACCAACCTGACCGGCTCCTTCCGGCTCGCCAAGCGGGCCTCGAAGGGGATGCTGCGCCTGCGGCGTGGCCGGATCGTCTTCATCTCCTCGGTCGTCGGGCTGCTCGGCTCGGCCGGCCAGGTCAACTACGCGGCGTCGAAGTCCGGGCTGGTGGGCATGGCCCGCTCGATCGCGCGTGAGCTCGGCTCGCGGTCGATCACGGCGAACGTCGTCGCTCCGGGCTTCGTCGAGACCGACATGACCGGCGTGCTCACCGACGAGCAGAAGGCGGCCATCAAGGCGCAGGTTCCACTGGGCCGCTACGGCTCGGTGGAGGACATCGCAGAGACCGTGCTGTGGCTGACCGGCCCCGGCGCGTCGTACGTCACCGGGGCAGTGATCCCGGTCGACGGTGGACTTGGAATGGGGCACTGACATGGGCGGGATCCTCGAGGGCAAGCGCATCCTGGTGGCAGGCGTGACGATGGACAGCTCCATCGGCTTCGCGACAGCGAAGGTGGCGCAGGAGCAGGGCGCGACCGTGCTCATCTCCAACTTCGGGCGCGCGCTGGGCATCACCCGGCGGATCGCCAAGCGGCTTCCCGTCGAGCCGCCCGTGCTCGAGCTCGACGTGACCGACGACGAGCACCTCGCCGGCCTGGAGGCCCAGGTGCGCGAGCACGTCGACGGCCTCGACGGCGTGGTCCACTCGATCGCCTTCGGCAACCCGGAGACGCTGCTCGGTGGCAAGTTCCTGACCGGACCGTGGCCCGACGTGGCGCAGGCGGTGCAGGTCTCGGCGTACTCCCTGAAGTCGCTGGCCGAAGCAGCCCGCCCGCTGATGGGCCCGGGCGGCTCGATCGTCGGGCTCACCTTCGACGCCACCGTCGCGTGGCCGGCGTACGACTGGATGGGCGTGGCCAAGGCCGCACTCGAGTCCACGTCGCGCTACCTGGCGCGCGACCTGGGTGCGCACGGCATCCGGTCCAACCTGGTGTCTGCCGGGCCGCTGAAGACCCTTGCCGCGAAGGCGATCCCGGGCTTCGAGGACCTCGAGTCGATGTGGAGCGACCGGGCGCCGCTGGGCTGGGACAACACCGACCAGGAGCCGACCGCGAAGGCCGTCTGCGCGTTGCTGTCGGACCTCTTCCCGGCGACCACCGGCGAGATCATCCACGTGGACGGCGGTCTGCACGCGATGGGTGCGTGACGTGCGCCGACTGGCCGTGATGCGGCACGCCAAGGCCGAACAGGACGGACCGACCGACTTCGACCGGCCGTTGGCCACCCGCGGGCATCGGGACGCCGAGGATGTGGGTGCCTGGCTCGCAGGCTCCGGCTTCGCCCCCGACCACGCGCTCGTGTCGGCTGCCCTGCGCACCCGCGAGACCTGGGCGTACGTCGAGGCAGGCGCCGACTGGGACCTCGATCCCGAGCTGGACCGCGGCCTCTACGCCGCCGGCCCCGACACCGCGCTCGACATCATCCGGCTGACCGACGACGACGTCACGTCGCTGGTCGTGGTCGGCCACAACCCGACGATGGGCTCACTCGCGCAGCTGCTCGACGACGGGGACGCGCCGCCGGAGCACGCGGAGGGTCTCGTCTCGGGGTTCCCGACCAGTGCGGTCGCGGTGTTCGAGTACGACGGCTCCTGGGCGGACCTGGGCGTGGGGTGCGGCCAGCCTGGTCGACTTCCACGTCGGACGGGCCTGACGCGGCCTCAGACCGGCGGGCTCGGCGTCACGAAGCCGGCCTCGCGGTCGGCCGCCTCGATCTCCTCGCGCGAGATGCCGAGCAGGTACATGATCGCGTCGAGGTAGGGCACGTTGACGGCCGTGTCGGCGGCGTCGCGCACCAGCGGCTTCGCGTTGTAGGCGATGCCGAGACCGGCGGCGTTGAGCATGTCGAGGTCGTTGGCGCCGTCGCCGATCGCGATGGTCGCCTCCTCGAGGACGCCGATCTCAGCGGCGAACTCGCGCAGCGCCGACGCCTTGCCCGCGCGGTCGACGACCTGCCCGACGATCCGCCCGGTGAGCACGCCGTCGATGATCTCGAGCTCGTTGGCACGGGAGAAGTGGATGCCGAGGTCGTTCGCCAGCCGGTCGGTGATCTGGCTGAACCCGCCCGACACGAGCGCGAACCGGTAGCCGAGGCGGCGCAGCGTCCGGACGAGGGTGCGGGCGCCCGGGGCGAGCACGATCGCGTCGTACACCTCGTCGAGGGCGGTGGCCGGCACACCCTCCAGGAGCGCGACCCGGGACCGGAGCGAGGCCTCGAAGTCGAGCTCGCCGCGCATCGCGGCCTCGGTGATGGCGGCGACCTCGGGCTCGCAGCCGGCGTGGGCGGCGAGCATCTCGATCACCTCGCCCTGGATCAGGGTGGAGTCGACGTCCATCACGATCAGGCGAGTGCCGCGGCGCAGCAGGTTGGCGGCCTGGACGGCGATGTCGATCGTATGGGTGGTGGCCTCGATCGCCAGCACGGTGCGCAGCTGGTCGGTGTCGACGCCGGAGACGTGCAGGTCGATGGCGGTCACGGGATAGCGCGCCATCCGCTCGATCCGGTCGATGTTGCCGCCCGCGTCGGCGATCCGGCCGGCGACCGCGGCCATCGCGCTCGCGCGCAGCGGAGTCCCGATGATCGTCACGTGGGAGCGACCCTCGCCGCGGGACTTGTTGTCGCCGACGCCGTGGTCGACGTCGACGCTCATCCCGAGCGAGGACGCGGTCTGCTCCACCGCCGTCTTGACCCGCGCGACGTTGCGGGGAGCGGTGACGAGCACGCCGAGGATCAGCCGCCCACGCAGCACGATCTGCTCGATGTCGAGGACGTCGATGCCGGCGCCGGCAAGTGCTGCGAACACCGAGGACGTCACGCCCGGCCGGTCCTTGCCGGTCAGCGTGATCAGGAGGGTCTCCGGCTTCACACCGGCGCGTGGATCAGTCATCTCAGTGCCTGAGGCTATCGGTGCGACGCGCGATGTCGGCGCCTGCGTCCATGCGGGGCCATGACTTCGGCGCCGCCGAGCTGGTCGAGGTCTGGGCCGACGTCTCGCCGGCTGTCCGTGCCGGGTCGTAGCGTCGAGCCATGACCAACATCCATCACGCGATCGACTACGTCGAGATCTACGTCGGCGACCGGATGGCTCGGACCCGGTCGTTCTACGAGCAGGCCTTCGGCTGGACGTTCAACGACTACGGGCCTGACTACGCAGGGATCCGGTGGAGCGACGGGGAGGGCGAGGTCGGCGGGCTCAACGCCACCAGGGAGCCGGTCCGGGGCGGCGTCCTGGTGCTGCTCTACTCCGACGACCTCGACGCGACCGTCACGGCGGTGACCTCAGCCGGAGGGGAGGTGGTCGAGGGGCCTTATGACTTCCCCGGCGGACGGCGGTTCCACTTCACGGATCCGGCCGGCAACGAGCTGGGCGTGTGGGCGCCGGCCTGACCGGGCTCAGGAGGGCGGCCACACCTCGGGCGAGCAGGCGGCGACCAGCGCGCGGCGTCCGGCCCGCTCGAGCGGCACCAGTGCGGCCCGCCGTTCGGTGACGTCGTACGCCGTGATCGCCCCGCCGTCGTCCTCGAGCGCGAGCTCGACGATGCCGGTCGCCAGGATCCCGCGGGCGGCGAGCTCGACGCAGCGCGGCGGGACGCCGTCGGGGGCGACGACCGGCTCGAGGTGGCGCAGGTTCATCAGCTGGTCGGCGACCTCGGGTCGCCACTTGGCGACCTCGAGCCGGGCCAAGGCGTCTGCCGTGCGGGCCAGCGTCGCGCGCAGCTCGCGGTCCGCGTCGCCGACGTCGGGCAGCTGACGACGCTCGGCGGGGTGCGCCGTCCAGATCACCGCGGCGCCGGTGCGCTCCGGCACCAGGCCGAGCTCGGCACCGGCCACGACGACGGCCTCACCGACGTCGAGCGCGTCTGCGTTGAAGGCGGCCGGCCCACCCAGCCCGAGCGGATCGCCCTCGACCGGGAGGGCCAACCCGAACGACGTGGCGCCCGCCGTACGCAGTCTTCCGAGCGCGCCGACCAGGGTCTCGGTGCCGTCGGCGCCGGGCAGCCCGGCGACGACGTGGGTCGCGTCGTCACCGATCAGCGCGTCGACGAGGAGGTCCGTGACCACGTGTCCGCGCAGCCAGGCGGTGCCCCACCAGGCGAGTCGGGCGGACGGTGGCAGCGAGGTGGTCACGGCGCGTGACGATACGCCGTCAGCTCGCTCCGACGCCTCGCTAGGGTGGGCGCCATGACAGCCGTCCTGGACTTCGCCGAGGTCACCATCAGGCGCGGACAGGCCACCTTGCTCGATCGGGTCTCGTGGCGCGTCGAGGACGACGAGCGCTGGGTGATCCTGGGTCCCAACGGCGCCGGGAAGACCACTCTTCTCCAGGTCGCGAGCGCCCAGATCCACCCCACGTCGGGCGTGGCCGGGATCCTCGACGAGGTCCTCGGCACCGTCGACGTCTTCGAGCTGCGCCCGCGGATCGGGATCACCAGCGCCGCACTCGCGGAGCGGATCCCGCGGTCCGAGCGGGTGCACGACGTGGTCGTGTCGGCGTCGTACGGCGTCGTGGGCCGCTGGCGCGAGGTCTACGACGACCTCGACCACGAGCGCGCGGTCCAGCTGCTCACCGAGGTCGGTGCCATCCACCTCGCCGATCGGACGTTCGGCACGCTCAGCGAGGGCGAGCGCAAGCGGGTGCAGATCGCCCGGGCACTGATGGCCGACCCCGAGCTGCTGCTCCTCGACGAGCCGGCCGCCGGTCTCGACCTCGGGGGCCGCGAAGACCTCGTCTCGACGCTGTCGGTGCTCGCCGCCGACGAGGCGTCGCCGGCCACCGTGCTGGTCTCCCACCACGTCGAGGAGATCCCGCCCGGCTTCACCCACGCGCTGCTCCTGCGACGCGGTCAGGTCGTGGAGGCGGGGCCGATCGAGGAGGTCGTCACCGCCACGACGCTGTCTGCGACGTTCGGGATGCCGCTGGTGCTCAACCACGAGGACGGACGCTGGAACGCCGTCGACGACCCGACGCGGCTAGGCCTCGCGGGGCGCGACGGATAGGGTCGCGGCATGGACTGGTTGAGCGAGAACGCGTGGGCCGCCTGGCTCAGCGCTCGCCGTCCTGTTCGGGCGTCGCCGAGCTGGTCAGCCTCGACCTGATCCTGGTCATGCTCGCGGTCGGTGCGCTCGCCGGCATGCTCACCTCGGCGCTCGGTGGGGCGTCGATCCTGTCAGATCCTCGTCGCCGGTCTCATCGGATCGCGATGCTCGCGCTGGTGCGTCCCACGCTGTCGCCAAGCTGCAACAGGGCCCGGAGCTCCGGCTCGGCCACGGCAAGCTGGTCGGCGAGCGCGGGGTCGTGACGCAGCGGATGACCGGCCACGACGGTCGGCCAGATCAAGCTGGCGGGCGAGACCTGGTCGGCCGCGCCGTACGACGAGCACCTCACGATCGAACCCGGCGCCACCGTGGAGGTCTTCGAGATCCGCGGCGCGACGGCGTACGTCCATCCAATCCCCGAGCTCGGCGAATGAGAGGGAGTGTCTCGTGCCCCTGGTGATCCTGATCCTGCTGCTGCTGGTCGTTGATCTTCGTCATCGTGCTGCTCACGAAGACGGTCCAGATCATCCCGCAGGCCCGCGCCGGCATCGTCGAGCGCTTCGGCAAGTACAAGGTGACGCTGCCAGCGGGCCTGAACATCGTCGTCCCGTTCGTCGACAAGGTGCGCTACGTCATCGACCTGCGTGAGCAGGTGGTGAGCTTCCCGCCGCAGCCGGTGATCACCGAGGACAACCTGGTGGTCTCGATCGACACGGTCATCTACTTCCAGGTCACCGACCCGATCGCAGCGACCTACGAGATCGCCAACTACATCCAGGCGATCGAGCAGCTCACCATGACGACGCTGCGCAACATCGTCGGTGGCATGGACCTCGAGGAGACGCTGACCAGCCGCGACCAGATCAACTCCGGCCTGCGCGGCGTCCTCGACGAGGCGACCGGCAAGTGGGGCATCCGGGTCAACCGCGTCGAGCTCAAGGGCATCGACCCGCCGCCGTCGATCAAGGACTCGATGGAGAAGCAGATGCGCGCCGACCGTGAGAAGCGTGCCGTCATCCTCACCGCCGAGGGCCAGCGGCAGGCCGCGATCCTGACCGCCGAGGGTGCCAAGCAGTCGTCGATCCTGAACGCCGAGGGTGCGCGCGAGTCGCAGATCCTCCGCGCCCAGGCCGACCGCGAGTCCTCGATCCTGCGGGCGCAGGGTGAGGGGCAGGCCATCCAGACGGTCTTCCAGGCGATCCACGACGGTCGCCCCGACCAGTCCCTGCTGGCCTACCAGTACCTCCAGATGCTGCCGAAGATCGCCGAGGGCGACGCCAACAAGGTGTGGATCGTCCCGAGCGAGATCGGCAAGGCGCTCGAGGGGCTCGGCTCGACGATGAACAGCCTGCAGGGCATCCCCGACAAGGTCGACGGACCGGTCACGCGGGTCGACATGGGTCCGACCGAGCCGGTGACTGCCCGCGATCGACGCGCAGCTCAGCCAGACGAACGCCGCCGTCGAGGCCGCGATCGCCGAGGCCAACCGGGCGGCCAACCCGGGCAAGAACCTGCCCACCCGACCGACCCGGCCGTGGACCCCGGTGAGGTGCCGCCGGCACCGCCGGAGGAGCCGCCCGCTTCGTGAGCCCGTTCGAGGTCGTCGCGATCCTGCTGGCAGGGGTCGCGGCCGGCACCATCAACACCGTGGTGGGGTCGGGGACGTTGATCACGTTCCCGACCCTCCTGGCGTTCGGCGTACCTCCGGTGACGGCGAACGTCTCCAACACCATCGGGCTGGTGCCCGGCTCGGTCTCGGGGGCGATCGGCTACCGGCGCGAGCTCGTCGGCCAGCGCTCCCGGATCGCTCCGCCTGCGGTCGCGTCCCTGCTCGGCGCGCATCGTCGGTGCCGTCCTGCTGCTGGTGCTGCCGGACGATGCGTTCACGCCATCGTCCCGGCCCTGATCCTGCTCGGCCTGTGTCCTGGTGGTCCTCCAGCCGCGGATCGCCGCCGCGGTGGCGCGTCGCCACGACGCGCGGCGTCGCCCGTCCGCGGGGCGCCTGGTGGGTCTGGCCGCGGTCGCGGCGACCGGCGTCTACGGCGGCTACTTCGGCGCCGCGCAGGGCGTGCTGCTGATGGCGATCCTCGGCATCGGCGATCGACAGGACCTTCCAGCGGCTCAACGCCGTCGAAGAACGTCCTCGCGGCGATCGTGAACGCGGTGGCCGGGCTGTCTTCGTCGTTCGTCGCGGACGTCGACTGGGGATCGTGCGGCCTGATCGCGATCGGCTCGGTGATCGGCGGTCAGCTGGGCGCGACCGTCGGACGCCGGCTGCCCAGCGGCGTGCTCCGCGTCGTGATCGTGCTCGTGGGCCTGGTCGCGCTCTCGGTCTTCCTGCTGACCTGAGCTAGTCCGTCTAGCGGCGGCGGACGAGGCCGAGCAGGCCCGACCCGACGGCACCGACGGCCGGGACGATCAGCGTCATCGCGGTCTTGCGCGAGACCGAGCCGTCCTGCATGGCGAGGTAGCCGGTGCCCGCGTCGGCGGCGTCGACCAGCACACCGAGGCCGATCAGCGCCTTCTGGCTCTTGCCGCCGGTCACCAGCGTGGCCAGGCCGAGCGCGATCTCCCGCGAGCCGAACAGCCGCGTCACGTAGGGGAGCTGCGGGTTCGACACGGAGTCGAGCTGGAACATCCGCGCCGCGAGGGCGGGGTTCGCGAGCGCGGTGGCGCCGACCGCGATCCGGCCGAGGGACAGTCCGATCACAGGGTTCATGGCGAGCACGTTAGCGGTCGCCCGGTGTTGGTCGACGTGAAAGGCTCGACCCATGGACCTGTACGACGTGATGCGCTCGACCCCGGCCGTCCGCGACTTCACCGACGACCCGTTGCCCGACGAGACCCTGCACCGGATCCTCGACAACGCCCGGTTCGCGCCCAGTGGGGGCAACCGCCAGGGCACCCACGTGATCGTGGTGCGCGAGCAGGCGACCCGTGAGGCGCTGGTCGAGCTCTACGGCCCGACCGTACGGCGCTACGTCGCCCAGATCGGTGCCGGTCAGAGCCCGTGGAACAGCCTCGAGCCGCCGATCCCCACGGCCGAGGAGATCGCGGCGACCGACGTACCCGAGCGTTTCACCGGCCCCGTGCTCGAGGCTCCGGCCGTGCTGGTGGTCTGCGTCGACCTCGGCGTCGTGGCCTCGACCGACCAGGACCTCGACCGGGTCGGCGTGATCAGCGGCGCCTCGGTCTACCCGCTCGTCTGGAACATCCTGCTCGCCGCCCGCAACGAGGGCTTCGGTGGCACCATCACGACGATGGCTGCCGCTCAGGAACCCCAGGTCCAGGAGCTGCTCGGCATCCCGTCCGAGTACGCCGTGGCGGCGGTGCTCCCGCTCGGCAAGCCGGTCAAGATGCTCACCAAGCTGAAGCGGAACCCGGTCGAGGACTTCGTCACCCGGGAGAGGTTCGACGGCGCGCCGTTCTGACCTGCGGTTTGGTCACAAACCGCAATCTGGTCGCGCTCCCACCTGCGGTTGGGACCAAACCGCATGCCGATCCGGCGCGCGGACGAACCTCAGTCGACGTACGCCGTGAGCCAGGTGTCCATCTCGGCGTAGGCCTTCGCCCGGGGCTCGGGCAGCGAGAGGACGACGTCGTGGCGCGCGCCCTCGACCGCGACGTAGGTGACGTGCGCACCGAGTGCGGTGGCCCACCGCCGGATCTGCGGGACCTCGAGCACGATGTCGAAGTTGTGGGCGTCCGGGCCCATCTCCTTGGGCCAGCGGGTGCCGGCGGACGAGAGGACGAGCGTGGGGCAGCCGACCTCGAGACCGCGGTGCACCTCGTCGTGGCCGAGCCGGATCGCGCGGATCCAGCCGAACGAGACCGGGAACGATTCGAGCGGCTTCCAGTCGGTGTTGAACGACCACTCGCCGGCGTGGTCGGAGTGGAGGCTGCGGCCGTAGTTGCCGCCGACGGTGCGGGGGATGAGCTTCGTCGGCGTCCGCGCGCCGACCTGCTTGATCACTGACGTGCCGAGGCCCTGCATCAGGCGGCCACCCTGCATGTCGAGCCACGGGGAGTTCAGGACCATGCCGGCCAGCGCAGGCTTGCGCTCGTTGGCCCACAGCGACGCGATCAGCCCACCGGTGGAGTGGGCGCTGATCACGACGTGGTCGTGGCCGTCGCGCTCGGCGACCCGGTGGAAGGCGGCGTCCAGGTCGGGGAAGTGCTGCCGCAGGTCGGTCACGTAGTTGGGTGTCTGGTGCGGGCGCAGCGAGCGACCGTACTTGCGCAGGTCGACCGCGTAGAAGTCGTAGCCGCGCTCGTTCCACCACTCGGCGAAGTCCGTCTGGAAGAAGTAGTCGCAGAACCCGTGCACGTGCAGGACTGCCTTGCCGGTCGGCTTCGCAGCCCGTCGTACGACGAGGGTGACGACGACCGGCCCTTCCTCGTCGGGCGGCAACCCGATCGTCTCGGCCAGGTAGGGCTCACCCAGCACGTCGGGCACCAGCTCGTCGAAGACACCAACGCTCACGGTTGGATTCTGTCAGGACTCCGGAGGTCGAGTGCCACCTCGGGTCGGTTGGTGGTCACCAACCAGGCGCGGCCGGGTCGCATCCAGTAGGCCAGGGCGTTCGGGGTGTCGACGGTCCACACCAGGAGCGGGATCCGGTGCTTCCGGGCGAAGCGCCGCACGTGCAGCCGCGCGAGCCAGTGGTGGGCGACCGCGAGGTTCGCCCCGGCCTCGCGGTAGCGCGCTCGCGGGAAGAGCTCCGTCAACCGGATCCGGATCGCGTGCAGGACCCGGATGTCGCGCAGGCCGCGGCCCAGCGACAGCCCGACCAGGAGGTCGTCGTGCCCGGCGCTGACGGCCCATCGGCGGACGGTGCGGACGCCGTCGTCCTCCAGCGTGGTCACGAGCAGTCGGTCGGTGCCGAGCCGGTCGACGGCCTGGGCCACGATCGGCACCTCGCCTCCCACGACCTTGAGGTCGAGGTGCAGGCGGATCCGGCCGGCCACGAGGTCGAGTGCCTCGTCGTACGACAGCGTCCCGGGCGGGGGTACGTCGACCGGGTCGTGGCGCAGCACGAGCGACCCGTCGGCGCAGCGCTGCACGTCGAACTCGACGTAGTCGGCGCCGAGGGCGATCGCCGCCTCGATCTCCGGTGCGGTGAGGCAACGGTGAGCGCTGACGAGGGTCATCGCTGCGCAGCGTACGTCGCGGCCGCGCGCACCAGTCCCGCCAGCAGACCGACGTCGGCGGCGGTCTCCGGGTGCCACTGCACCCCGACGCAGAAGCGGTCGCCGGGCGCCTCCATCGCCTCGAGGGTGCCGTCGGCCGCGTGCGCGACCGCGTCGTAGCCCGGGTGCGAGTCGACCGACTGGTGGTGGTGGCAGTTGACGCTGAGCCGCTCGCCCACCAGCCCGGCGACTCGGGTGCCCGGCGGTGGTCGTCACCTCGACGGCGCCGAAGGCGTCGCCGCCGGGGGAGTGCTGCTCGTGGTCGACCAGGTCCGGCACGTGCTGCACGAGGACTCCGCCGGCGCGCACGGCCATCACCTGCATGCCCCGGCAGACGCCGAGCACCGGCAGCCCGATCGCCTCGGCGGCGTCGAGCAGCGCGACCTCCCAGGCGTCCCGGTCGGGTCGCCAGCCCGCCGTGCGCGGGTGCGGCTCGGCGTCGTAGCGACCCGGGTCGACGTCGGCCCCGCCGCTGATCACCAGGCCGTCCAGGCGCGCGACGACGGCCTCGGCCGCCGCCGTTCGGTGGTCAGGCCGCGAGACCGGCGGGAGCAGCACGGGTACGCCGCCGGTCGCCTCGACCGCGGCGGCGTACTGGGTCGGGAGCAGGTCGGCACGCTGCTGCCACACCCCCCAGGTCGCTTCCTCGCGGTAGGTGGTGAGCCCGATGACCGGAGTCGACATCAGAGCGGCGTGACGTACGCCCCGGAGATGCCGCCGTCGACCAGGAAGGTGCTGGCGGTCATGAACGAGGAGTCGTCGGAGGCGAGGAACAGCACCGCGGAGGCCATCTCGGACGGCTCGCCGAAGCGACCCATCGGCACGTGCACGAGCCGGCGGGCGGCGCGCTCGGCGTCCTTGGCGAAGAGCTCCTGGAGCAGCGGCGTGTTGACCGGCCCGGGGCAGAGCGCGTTGACGCGCACACCCTGACGGGCGAACTGCACGCCGAGCTCGCGCGTCATCGACAGCACGCCGCCCTTGGACGCGGAGTAGGAGATCTGGGACGTCGCGGCACCCATCACCGCGACGAACGACGCGGTGTTGATGATCGAGCCCTTGCCCTGCTCGAGCATGTAGGGCAGCGCGGCCTTGCAGCAGAGGTAGACCGAGGTCAGGTTGACCTCCTGCACCTTGCGCCAGGCATCGAGGTCGGTGTCGAGGATCGAGTCGTCCTCCGGCGGGCTGATGCCGGCGTTGTTGAAGGCGATGTCGACCGAGCCGTAGGTGTCCTTCGCGGTCTTGAAGAGCGCGTCCACCTCCTCCTTCGAGGTGACGTCGACATGCACGTACGTCGCGATGTCGCTGCCGCCGAGCTGGCCGACGAGCTCGTGCCCGCGCTGGTCGTCGATGTCGCCGATGACGACCTTGGCGCCCTCCTCGACGAAGCGTTCCACCGTCGCCAGGCCGATGCCCGAGCAGCCGCCGGTGATGACCGCGACCCGGTCCTGGATGCGTCCTGCCACTTCGATGTTCCTTTCGGCTTTCCGGGGTTTCGAGACGGGCTAGCGCCCTCCTCAACCACCGGAGAGTCAGTGGGCGATGAAGACGTTCTTCTCCTCGGTGAACGCGTCGGGGGCGTCCGGACCGAGCTCCCGGCCGAGGCCGGACTGCTTGTAACCGCCGAACGGCGTCCAGTAGCGCACCGACGGAGTGCGAGTTGACGCTCAGGTTGCCGGCCTCGACGCCGCGCGCAACCCGGAGTCCCGCGGCCCAGGTCGTTGGTGAAGATCGAGCCGGACAGGCCGTACTCGGTGTCGTTGGCCAGGGCCGATCGACGTGCGTCCTCGTCGTCGAACGGCATCACCGCGACGACCGGACCGAAGACCTCCTCGCGCCAGATCCGCGCCTCGGCGTCCTCGGTGGTGACCACGCTGGGCGGTACCCAGAAGCCGTCGCCGCCGGGCGTCGAGCCGGCGAACGCGACCTCGACCTCGTCGAGGTAGCCGCTGACCGTCGCCTTCTGCTTCGCCGAGATCAGCGGCCCCATCTCGCTGGACTCGTCGGTCGGATCGAGCACCCGCAGGCCGGTGACCGCGGGCTCGAGCTTCGACAGGAACTCGTCGTACGCCGAGCGCTCGACGAGGATCCGGGAGCGGGCGCAGCAGTCCTGGCCGGCGTTGTCGAAGACGGCGTACGGCGCGCTGGCGGCCGCGGCGTCGATGTCTGCGTCGGCGAAGACGATGTTGGCGCTCTTGCCGCCGAGCTCGAGGGTGAGCCGCTTCACCTGGTCGGCGCAGCCGGCCATGATCTGCTTGCCGACGGCCGTCGAGCCGGTGAAGCAGATCTTGCGCACCAGCGGGTGGGTCACGAACCGCTCGCCGACCACGCTGCCGTGGCCGGGGACGATCGTCAGGACGTCGCTCGGGGAGACCGGCCTCGAGCGCGAGCTCACCGAGGCGGATCGCCGTCAGCGGAGTCAGCTCCGCGGGCTTGAGCACCACGGTGTTGCCGGCTGCGAGTGCCGGGGCGAAGCCCCAGCGCTGCGATGGGCATCGGGAAGTTCCACGGGCACGATGATCCCGACGACACCGAGCGGCTCGCGGAAGGTGATGTCGACGCCGCCCGGCACCGGGATCTGCCGGCCGAAGAGCCGCTCCGGAGCAGCCGAGTAGTAGTTGAGGCAGTCGCGGACGTTGCCGGCCTCCCAGCGCGCGTTGCCCCAGGTGTGGCCGGCGTTGCGGACCTCGAGCTCCGCGAGCTCCTCGATGTGATCGTCGACCACGGCCGCGAAGCGGCGCAGGAGTGCGGCCCGTTGGCCGGGCGCGACCTGCCGCCACGAGCCGAAGGCCGCGTGGGCGCGCTCGATGGCGATGTCGGTCTGGGCGACTGATGCCAGCGGTACGTCGACGACCGGCTGGGCCGTCGCCGGGTTGATGACGGTGTAGACCTCGCTCACTTACAGCCTCTCGAATCCGCGGAAGAGCTCCCAATCGGTGACGGCCGCATTGAAGGCGGCCAGCTCGACGTCGGCCATGTTGACGTAGTGGTCGACGACCTCGTCACCCAGGGTCGCGCGGGCGATCTCCGAGGTGGCGAAGGCCTCGCGGGCCGCTGCCAGCGTCGACGGCACCTTGGGTCGACCGGACGTGTAGGCGTTGCCGACGAGCTCCTCCTCGAGCGCCAGCTCGTGCTCGATGCCGTAGAGCCCACCGGCCAGCATCGCGGCCAGGGCGAGGTAGGGGTTGGCGTCGGCGCCGGGGACGCGGTTCTCCATCCGTGCGCCGGGCCCGTGTCCGACCAGACGGACCGCACAGGTGCGGTTGTCCAGGCCCCACGCGATCGTGGTCGGCGCGAAGGAGCCGTCCGCGAAGCGCTTGTAGGAGTTGATGTTGGGCGCGAAGAGCAGCGTGAAGTCGGCGACCGTCGCGAGCACACCCGCGATGAAGTGGTCGTAGAGCGGGGTGCGGGCGCCGTCCTTCCAGAAGACCAGCTCGTCGTCGAGGCCGCGCAACGAGAGGTGGATGTGGCAGGAGCTGCCCTCACGCTCGTTGTACTTCGCCATGAACGTGATCGCCTTGCCCTGCTGGGCGGCGATCTCCTTCGCGGCGGTCTTGTAGACCACGTGGTTGTCGGCCGTCGTGAGCGCATCGGCGTAGAGGAAGCCGATCTCGTGCTGGCCGAAGTTGCACTCGCCCTTGGCGCCCTCGACGTCGAGCCCCGCGTCGTACATCGTGTTGCGGATCGCGCGAAGCAGCGGCTCGACGCGGGTGGTGCCGAGGATCGAGTAGTCGACGTTGTACTGGTTGACCGGCGTCAGGTCGCGGTAGTGCGCGTCGTGCGCGTCTTCGTACGTCGTGTCGAAGGCGATGAACTCGAGCTCGGTGCCGGCCAGCGCCTGCCAGCCGTGGTCCGCCGCGCGGTCGAGCTGCTTCTGCAGGATCGCGCGCGGCGACTGGACGACAGGGGAGTGGTCGGGCCAGACCAGGTCGCACTGCACCATGGCGGTCGCCGGCAGATGGGTCAGCAGGCGGATCGTCCGGTCGTCGAGGACGAACTCCATGTCGCCGTAGCCCTTCTCCCACGAGGAGATGGCGTAGCCACCGACGGTGTTCATGTCGACGTCGACGGCGAGCAGGTAGTTGCAGCCCTCGGTGCCGTGCGGGACGACCACGTCGGCGAAGTAGCGCGCGTGCAGCCGCTTGCCCTGCAGCCGCCCTTGCATGTCGGTGAAGGCCACCACCACGGTGTCGACCGTGCCTTGCCCGATCCGGTCGAGCAGCTGCTGCATCGAGAGATGCCGGTTGTTGCGCACTCGATCTCCTATCCCACCAGGCCGCGCAGGAGCGCGGCCGTGTCGTCGCAGTGTTGTTCCATGACCAGACGGGCGCGCTCGGCATCGCCGGCGAGGATGGCCTTGACCAGCGCGGCGTGCTGCCGGTCGGAGTGCGCGATGTTGGTGCCGAGGACCGGGATCGCGAGCAACATCTCGTGCAGCGTCGACTGCACGGAGGTGACCGCCTCGATCAGCCGGGGTGACTCGCTGAGCGCCGCGATCGTGAGGTGGAAGCGCGAGTCGGACTGGCGGTGGGCGCCCGGCCGGGCAGCGGCGCTGACATCGGCGTGCGCGCGCTCGAGCTGCTGGCGTCGTACGTCGGTCATGGGCAGGTGGGCCGCTTGGTAGGCGGCGCCAGGCTCGACGACCCGGCGGTAGTCGAGGGCGTCGAACCAGTCCCGTCGCCGCTCCGGCGCGATCCGCGCGGCGGCCCGCGCCGACGGCGTGCGCGGCTTCAGCGTGACGACGGTGCCGCCTCCACGACCGCGCCTGGTCTCGACCAGTCCGGCCTCGCGCAGGGCCGCCATCGCCTCGCGCAGCGTCGCGCGCGAGACGTGGAGCATGACGGCGAGGTCGCGCTCCGGCGGCAGGCTCGTGCCGAGCGGGTAGACGCCGAGCCGGATCGCGGTCGCGAGCTGCTCCACGCACGCCTCGAAGGCGTGGTGCCCGCGCACGGGGCGGAGCACGGCCTCCGGGAGGTGCTCGGCGGAAGCGGTCACCGGCCCATCCTCTCGGGTGTCGGGGAGCGAGTGTCAATGGTCTGAGTTCATACCATTTTTACCAGGATGTATTTACACCCGAATCGAGCCGGGTCTAGCGTCCGGTTCACATTCGCACGATCGCCCTGGAAGGTGTGTCCGCAATGCCTGAAGCACACGAGCCGATTGCCGAGCTCAGCGAGGACGAACAACACCTCGCCAAGCTGGGCTACAAGCAGGAGCTGAGCCGGACCTGGTCCGGGTTCTCGAACTTCGCCATCTCGTTCTCGATCATCTCGATCCTGGCCGGCTGCCTCACGACGTACGGCGCCGGCATCTCGAACGGCGGACCGATCTCGATCTCCTGGTCCTGGCCCATCATCTCGGTCTTCATCCTCATCATCGGCTTCACCATGTCGGAGCTGGTGTCGGCCATGCCTACCTCGGGCGGCATCTACTACTGGGCGTCCAAGCTGGGCGGCCCCGCGGCCGGCTTCTTCACCGGCTGGCTCAACCTGATCGGCCTGATCGCGGTGACCGCCTCGGTCGCCTACGGGTGCGCCACGTTCTTCGAGCTGACGTTCCTCGAGTGGGGTTGGTACGACACCTTCTCGCTCAACCGGATCTTCGTCTTCTTCATGGTGATCCTGGCCCTGATCACGCTGATCAACATCTTCTCCAGCCACCTCCTCGCGCTGCTCAACAACATCTCCGTCTGGTGGCACGTCGCCGGCGCGGCGGTCCTGATCGCTGGTCCTGATCTTCGTCCCCGACCAGCACCTGAGCATGTCGCAGGTGTTCACCGACAAGTTCAACGGATCCGGGTGGTCGGACGGGTCGACCAGCTCGCTGACCTACTTGTTCGTGATCATCCCGTTCGGCTTCATCCTGACCCAGTACACGATCACCGGGTTCGACGCGTCGGTCCACCTCTCCGAGGAGACCCAGGGAGCGGCGAAGTCGGCGGCGAAGGGCATCTGGCGGTCGATCTTCTACTCAGCCGTCGGCGGTTACATCCTGCTGCTCGCCGTCACCTTCGCGATCCCGCAGGTCGACGGTCAGCCCGACTACGCGAGCATCCCGGCCGGGGGTGTCGCCTACGTCTTCGACGCGTCCCTGGGCGCGAACTGGGCGGGCACGCTGCTCTTCATCTCGGCGTGCGCCCAGCTCTTCTGCGCGACGGCCTGCCTGACGTCGACATCGCGGATGATGTTCGCGTTCAGCCGGGACCGCGCGGTCCCGGGCTCGCGGCTCTGGTCGAAGGTCAACTCGAGCCGGACCCCGGCCAACGCCGTCATCTGCGCGGCCATCATCGGCGGCATCATCACGTTGCCGGCGCTGAAGTCGGTCAACGGCATCCCGACCGCTTTCTACGCCGTCACGTCGGTGTCGGTCATCGGGCTGTACTTCTCCTTCGCGATCCCGATCTTCCTGCGGTGGCGAGCGGGTGACAGCTTCGAGGTCGGCAGCTGGAACAACGGCGCCAAGTACAAGTGGATGAACCCGGTCGCGGTCGTCGAGATCATCGTGGTCGGCTTCATGCTGATGCTGCCGACCACGCCGTACGGCGCACCGTGGCGCGACGAGTTCGACTGGGCGAGCGTCAACTACGCCCCGTTCGCGACCGTCGGCGTGCTCCTGGTCATCGCGATCTGGTGGCTGGTGTCGGCGAACCGGTGGTTCACCGGCCCGGTCACGACGATCGACCAGGCCGTGGTCGACGCGTTCGACGACTGACCACTGAGTGACCGACGCCCCTCCCTTGGACCGCCTCGCCACCTTGGCGGGGCGGTCCTGGCGTGTCCAGGACCTGCCGGGCGGTCTGACCAACCGCAACTTCCACGTCAGTGACGACGACGGTCTCGACGTGGTGGTGCGCTGGTCGCAGGGTGACGCCACCCTGCTCGGCATCGATCGCGACGCCGAGGCCTTCAACACCGCCGCTGCGTACGACGCCGGGGTGGGCGCTCCGGTCGTGGAGTACCGCCCCGACCTGTCGATGCTGGTGATCGGCTTCCTGCAGGGTCGTGCCCTCGAGAACGCCGACTTCGGTGATCCGGGCGTGCTCGGCCGCGCCGCGGCCGCCGACCCGCGAGCTGCACGCCGGACCGCGGTTCCAGGGCGACTTCGACATGTTCGCGCGCCGGGCGGCGTACCTCGCCACCGTGCAGGAGCACGGCTACGGACTGCCGCCCGGCTACCTCGACCACGCGGACGCGTGGGACGACGTACGACGTGCGCTCGCCGCCGCGCCGCGGCCGACCGTGCCGTGCAACAACGACCTGCTCGCTGCGAACTTCATCGACGACGCCACTCCGACGGGCACGGCCGGTGCCGGCTGATCGACTACGAGTACTCCGGCAACAACGACGTCTGCTTCGAGCTCGGCAACACCGCGACCGAGTGCGACTTCTCCCCCGAGCAGGTCGAGGCCTACACGGAGGCCTACTTCGGGAGCCCGACGCGTGGCGACCTCGCGCGGGTGCGCCTGCAGATGCTCGTCAGCGAGTACGGCTGGTCACTGTGGGGCTTCATCCAGGCCGCCGCCAGCCCGATCGACTACGACTTCCACGGCTGGGGCATGGAGCGCTACGAGAAGGCGGTCGCGACCTTCCGCGGACCCCATCTCGCGGGGTTGCTGGAGGAGGTGGCCACCGGTGGTTGAGAGGTGCGCAGCAACCGTCTCGAACCAGCTTCCTACGCGCGCGCAGGTGGTGATCGTCGGCGGCGGGGTGATCGGCACCTCGGTCGCCTACCACCTGACCAAGCTCGGCTGGACCGACGTGCTGCTGCTCGAGCAGGGCACGCTGTCGTGCGGCACCACCTGGCACGCCGCCGGACTGGTCGGACCGTTGCGCGCCTCGGAGAGCGGCACCCGGCTGGTGCAGTACTCCGCCGAGCTCTACGCCTCGCTGGAGGCCGAGACGGGGCTGGCGACCGGCTACCGCAACGTCGGCGGGGTGATCGTCGCCCGCACCGAGGACCGGATGGTCCAGCTGCGGCGCACGGCCGCCAACGCCACGGCGTACGACATGGACTGCGAGCTGGTCTCGCCCGAACGGGCTCGCGAGCTGTGGCCGCCGATGCAGGTCGACGACCTGCTCGGCGCGATCTGGCTGCCGGGCGACGGCAAGGTCAACCCGGCCGACGTGACCCAGTCGCTCGCGAAGGGGGCCCGGATGGGCGGCGCCCGGATCGTGGAGCGCGTGCGGGTCACCGGCTTCGCCACCGTCGGAGGGCCGGCGGGTCGGCGGGTGCACCGGCGTGCGCACCGACCACGGCGACGTCGAGGCCGAGGTCGTCGTCAACTGCGCGGGTCAGTGGGCCAAGGCGCTCGGCGACCTGGTCGGCGTGACCGTGCCGCTGCACTCCGCCGAGCACTTCTACGTCGTGACCGAGCCGGTCCCTGGGACGCACCCCGACCTGCCGATCATGCGGGACCCCGACGGCTGGACCTACTTCAAGGAGGAGACCGGCGGCCTGGTCGTCGGCGGCTTCGAGCCCGAGGCGAAGCCGTGGCGCTCGCCCGACGACCTGCCCTACCCCTTCGAGTTCCAGCTGCTCCCGGAGGACTGGGAGCACTTCTCGGTGCTGATGGACGAGGCGCTGCTCCGGATCCCCGCGCTCGAGGAGACCGGGATCCGGAAGTTCTACAACGGCCCGGAGTCGTTCACTCCCGACAACCAGTTCCTGCTCGGCGAGGCGCCCGAGCTGGCCGGCTTCTTCGTCGGCGCGGGCTTCAACTCGGTCGGCATCGCGTCGGCCGGTGGCGCGGGACGGGCGTTGGCCGAGTGGATCGTGGCGGGCGAGCCGCAGGACGACCTGGTCGGGGTCGACGTACGCCGGTTCGCGCCGTTCCACGGCGACAACCGCTGGCTGCGGTCCCGGGTCGCCGAGGTCCTGGGCCTCCACTACGCCGTGCCGTGGCCCAACCGCGAGCTCGAGACCGGCCGACCCCAGCGCACCTCGCCCCTCCACGATCGGCTCGCAGCCGTCGGGTGCGCTCTTCGGCACCCGGATGGGCTGGGAGCGGCCGAACGTCTTCGGTCCGCTCGCTCGACTACTCCTGGGGCAAGCCGTCCTGGTTGCCGTGGTCCGCCGCGGAGCAGCGAGCCACCCGCGAGGACGTCGCGGTCTTCGACCAGACGTCGTTCTCGAAGTACGTCGTCGACGGCCCGGACGCGCTCGCAGCGCTCCAGTGGATCTGCGCCGCCGACGTCGACGTGCCGGTCGACGGCTGCGTCTACACGCCGTTCCTCAACGCGCGCGGGACCTACGAGGCCGACCTGACCGTCACCCGCACCGGTCCCGACTCCTTCCTCCTGGTCTCGAGCTCGGCCACGACGGTCCGCGACCTCGACTGGCTGCGCCGCCACGGTGCCTCTGCGCGCGACGTGACGGAGGACTACGCCGTGCTCGGCGTGATGGGTCCTCGGTCTCGCGCACTGTTGTCCGCGTTGACCTCCTCGGACCTGTCGGACGAGCGTTTCCCGTTCGCCACGTCGCGCGAGATCACGCTGGCGGGCGCGCCCGTCCGGGCCACCCGGATGACCTACGTCGGCGAGCTCGGCTGGGAGCTGATGGTCCCGATCGACGCCGCTGGCACCGTCTACGACGCGATCTCGGCTGGGGGCGCGACCGACGCGGGCTACTACGCGATCGAGTCGATGCGCTTGGAGAAGGGCTACCGCGCCTTCGGCCGTGAGCTCACACCTGACTTCGGCCCGGTCGAGGCGGGCCTGGTCTTCGTCACTGCCCTGAAGGGCGACAAGGACTTCCTGGGTCGCGCTGCCCTCGAGGCGCACCGATCCGCGCTCGCTGAAGGCGGCCCTCGACGCCGTCTGGTGTCCTTCGTCGTCGAGTCGCCAGAGCCGATGCTCTGGGGTGGCGAGCTGGTGCTGCGCGACGGCGTGCCTGCCGGCCAGGTCACCAGCGCCGCGTGGGGCGCGACCGTCGGTGCGTGCGTCGGTCTCGCCTACCTGCGCGCGGACGGCCCGGTGACCACTGCCTGGCTCGAGGCCGGTGCGTTCGAGGTCGACGTCGCGGGGGAGCGGTACGCCGTACGCGTGTCGTTGAGGGCGCCGCTCGGCTAGCCGGCGAGCATCGTCAGGACGACGGCGGCGACTCCGAGCAGCCTCATGACCTCGCGTTCGTGTCCGACTCCACGATCGGATCCTGCGCGTCCTCGCGCGCCTTGTCGTCCTGCGCGCCCGGCCCGCCGAGGTCGGCGTCGGCGCGCACCAGCTCCTCGATCCGCTTCCCGCAGTCGGCGTCGACGGCGGTCCAGTAGGCGAACGCCCGCTCCAGCACGTCGCCCTCGACCCCGCCGAGCAGGTGGCCGGCGACGGTCTTCACGAAGGTCTCGCGCTGGATCTCGTCGTCCCAGACCTCGCGCACGAGCGTGCCGGCCTGGGTGAAGTCGTCGTCGTCCTCGCGCAGCGTGTAGGCCTGCCGGACCATCGCGCCGTCGGTCTCCCAACCCGGGTCGACCTCACCGACCTCGTCGGCGTACCCGCGCCCGAAGGAGTTGGGCGCGTAGACCGGGTCGTCACCGCGGTGCTCGTAGGCCATCGCGCCGTCCTGCGTGTAGGTGTTGACCTCGACCTTCGGCCGGTTGACCGGCAGCTGCAGGTAGTTCGGGCCGATCCGGTGCCGGTGCGTGTCGGCGTACGCGAAGGCGCGACCGAGGAGCATCTTGTCCGGCGAGAAGCCGATGCCCGGCACCAGCGCGGACGGCTCGAACGCCGCCTGCTCGATCTGGGCGAAGAAGTTGTCCGGGTTGCGGTTGAGCGTCATCGTGCCGACCTTGATCAGCGGGTAGTCGCTGTGCGGCCAGATCTTGGTGAGGTCGAACGGGTTGATCCGGTAGGTCTTCGCGTCGTCGTACGGCATCGCCTGGATCGACAGCGTCCACGAGGGGAAGTCGCCCTTGGCGATCGTCTCGTAGAGGTCGCGGCGGTGGAAGTCGGCGTCCTCGCCGGCGATCCGCGTGGCGTCCTGGTCGGTGAGGCCCTCGACGCCCTGGTCGCTGTGGAAGTGGTACTTCACCCAGTGCTTGTCGCCCGCCTCGTTGATCCAGAGGTAGGTGTGCGAGCCGTAGCCGTTCATGTGGCGATAGCTCTTCGGGATGCCGCGGTCGCCCATCAGGTAGGTCACCTGGTGGGCCGACTCCGGGTTCAGGCTCCAGAAGTCCCACTGCATGTTGTTGTCGCGCAGCCCGGAGCCGCCGCGACGCTTCTGCGAGCGGATGAAGTGCGGGAACTTCATCGTGTCGCGGATGAAGAACACCGGGGTGTTGTTGCCGACCAGGTCGTAGTTGCCCTGGTCGGTGTAGAACTTCAGCGCGAAGCCGCGCGGGTCGCGCCAGGTGTCGGGGGAGCCCATCTCGCCGGCGACGGTCGAGAAGCGGGCCAGCATCTCGGTCTTCACACCGTTCTGGAAGAGCCCGGCCTTCGTGTACGCCGACACGTCCTCGGTGGTCTCGAACTCCCCGAACGCGCCGGACCCCTTGGCATGAACATTTCGCTCAGGGACGCGTTCGCGGTTGAAGTGCGCCATCTGGTTCAGGAAGTGCACGTCGTGGAGCACGATCGGCCCGTCCGGGCCGACGGTCAGGCTGTTGCGGTCGCTCGGAGCCGGCGCGCCGGTGTCGGTCGTCGACCCGAGCTGCGCCTCATCCGAGGGTGCGTTCTTGATCGAGGTGCCGTCGGTGGGCTGGGGCAGGTCAGGCATGGATCCTCCTGAGTCGGACAACGTGGATCTCCCCAGCCTGTACCCATGGGTCAACCCTTCACCGCTCCCTCCAGCCCACCGCGCAGGAAGAGCCGCTGGAAGACCAGCGCGTCATCGCGGATCACCGAAGTTCAGCACGCCGACGAGCCGGCCACGGTCGTCGCGCACGACGCTCATCCCGGCGATCTCGGCGCGATGCATGAGGAGGATCTCGCGGTGCGGGGGTGAGTCCATCCAGGCCTGCATCATCTCGGTCGGCGTCAGGTCCGTCCCGCGCACCAGTGCCTCGCCCGCCCACGACAGCCTGCAGATGTGCAGCACCCGGTGCTGGTCGCGGTGGACGAGGTGTCCGAGGTGGGCAAGATGACGGGCCCAGCCCTCCGACAGACGGTCGAGGCAGGTCGCGGGACGCACCGGACTCTGGTCGTGCGACCGTCGTGCAGCGTCGATCCCGACCATCACCTGCTGCTCGTAGCGACCGAGGTCGACCCTGGGGAAGGCCGCGGCCGTCGGAGCGACGGACGTGGTCGCGAGTGCGAGCACCGCGATGACGCAGAGGACTCGAGCGGAAGTGGGGGACATCCGTGCTCTGTTCATTCCCGAGGATGGGGCGGCCTGAGTATGGCGTGATCTGCGTCCTGTTCGGCGGAACCTGTGTGGCGAGTGGCGTGGGTGGGCACAGGATGTCCAGGGTCGCCGACCCTGGGGGGCCACTCGGTGCGCCACCTTCGTGCTTTCTGTCGCTGGTCGATCCAGCAGAGTCTCGGAGTGGTCATGTCGACGTCCTCGCGCGCCCGCCGTACGGCGCTCGCAGCGGTCGGCGGTCTGCTCGTCGTAGGTGGCGTGGTGCTGCACCACGTCGAGTCGCGTGATCGGGACCCGGGGCCAGCCGTCGTGGCGAGCGTTCCTGCGAGTCCGTCGACGGCGCCTACGTCGCCCCACCGATCTCCGGCAGCCGAGCCTCTGCTCGAGGCCAGCCCTGCGCCTCGCGTGACCGGGATGCCGACGCACATCGTCATTCCGGCACTGGGCGTCGACGTGCCGATCGTGCCGATCAGAGCCCCGGGCGGCGTCCTGATCCCGCCGAGCGACCCGCAGGAGCTGGGCTGGTGGGCCGACGGTGCCAAGCCAGGGGCCGAGCGGGGAAGTGCGCTGGTGACCGGGCACACCGTGCACACCGGAGGCGGCGCGCTGGACGACCTCGGGACCCTGGAGCGCGGCGACCTCGTGAGGGTCCAGACGTCCGGCGGCTGGATCAGGTACGACGTTCGGGCGGTGCGGGTCTACGACAAGGGCCGGGTCGCCCAGGATGCCGAGCGCCTCTTCAGCCAGGACGTTCTCGGGCGCCTGGTGCTGATCACCTGTGAGGACTGGGACGGCGTGCGCTACCTGAGTAACACCGTCGTACGCGCTGTCCCGGTGCGATGAGGCACGACGACGTGTGCGCGGCTCCTCCTCGTGTCCTCCATGGCGTCCTCAATGGCGTCCTCAATATTGGGGAGATGGGCAGTCCGCTCGTGACTCCGCTCCGAACTGCACGTTGTGCCTTGCGCACCACATGAATCCCCGGCGGCCCGTTCTCGGGCGCCGCCGCCACGTTCGAACTCGGCCAGGTTTCACGGGGGGCCGGATGACATCCGCGATTGACCAGATTGAACTGAGGAGCACATGAAAAGGGCACTACTTGTCATGTCCGCACTACTGCTGGCGTGTCTGGGGCTGTCGATGACAGCCGGCGTTGCCAGCGCCCACACACCCGCGATCAGCGCCGACTGCTCCGGGGTGCATGTCTCGGCCACGTCGTACGACGCGGGCCGCGCCAACACCTGGACCGTCACCGTCGCAGGCGTGACCCAGAGCGGGACGTTCGGCGAGTCGTTCGACCGGACCTTCGCGGTGCCACAGGCCGGCGCCACGACACCCTGGTCGGCGCGGATCGCCGCGTACGACGGGGCGTACGACTCGGGCGTCCAGTCCGGAAACGTTGGTCCGTGCGGCGCGCCGCCGCCCCCGCCGCCGCCGAGCGACGTCTGCGCGGACCTGCCGGGCAACCAGCCGCCGGGAACCGACTGCACGCCGACCCCGCCGCCCCCGCCGCCGCCGAGCGACGTCTGCGCGGACCTGCCGGGCAACCAGCCGCCGGGAACCGACTGCACGCCGACCCCGCCGCCCCCGCCGCCGCCGAGCGACGTCTGCGCGGACCTGCCGGGCAACCAGCCGCCGGGAACCGACTGCACGCCGACCCCGCCGCCCCCGCCGCCGCCGAGCGACGTCTGCGCGGACCTGCCGGGCAACCAGCCGCCGGGAACCGAGTGCACGCCGCCTCCGACCACCGTCCGCACGGACTCAGGCAAGCTCCACGGCTGTGACATCGCGTTCCAGGGCAAGAAGTACGGCGCTGGCGACCTCACCTACGACGAGGCGTTCGAGGACACCTACGTCTTCAACACGAGCACCAGCACGTGGGACCTGGTGACCGACACGACGGGTGACATCGGGAACGTGGAATTCACCCAGTGGACCAAGGCCCAGCAGATCCAGGCCGGATGTGTCGAGAAGCCCGGAAGCGACACGATCGTCAAGGGCGCGGAGGCGACCCCGAGGCCGCAGCCCTCACCGGCTCCGGTCGCAGTGCCGACGGTGATCGACGCCGGCTTGGCAGGCGCCACGATCGACCAGCGCCCGGTCGCGTCGCGCGACGGGTCGCCCTTCGGCCCGGCGAGCGCGCTCGTCGGGGCGGGAGCCGTCCTGATGCTCGCTGCGGGCATCGGATCGCGTCGCCGTAGCCGGAGCTGAGCATTGCCAGCTCCCTGGACGGGTGCGTTGAGGCGCACCCGTCCAGCGGGGTCGGTCGATCAGGGCACTCGTCGGACGAGAGTTGATCGGACCACGAGGCCGCCGAGCAGCGCGCCGAGGGTCCCGAGGGTCATGTCGCCGAGCGTGTCCTCGTAGGCAGTCTCGATCTCGGTGCCGTGCCGGATGAACGTCCACCACTCGCCGAGCTCCCACCCGAGAGCCAGTGCGGACCCGAGTCCGGCGACCAGGAGCACCACCGCCCAGCCGGGCTGGACCCGGGCGCAGATGATCAGCCCGAGGCCGGTGAGCAGCAGGAACCAGTTGAAGAAGTGGTTGAAGTCGTCCCACCACACGATCGAGTCGTAGAGGTCGAGGCTGTTGCCGGTCACGTCGATCAGGAAGGGCAGCATCATCAGCGTGAACGCGCCGTACGGCGGCGCGGGTCGCGGGTCCCGGTGGCGCGTCGAGAGCCACCAGATCGCCGGCGTGAACAGCATCATCAGGGGATAGGCCACCAGCCGGGCACCGAACGCCTTGTCGGCGAACCGCTCGATCCCGGGCGCCCACTCGGCGACCGCGAGCTGGCCCACGGTCAGGACGATGACGAGGGCCGGGAGCCACCAGGAGACGCGTCGGGTCACGCCCTCATGGTGGTGGTTGGCGCACGGAATACTGGGCAGCCGCGCAGGGTTGAGTGATTAGTTCGATATTCAACCAATGGCTTTCAGGAGTTGAGGTTCCCATGCAGTTCGGCATCTTCTCCGTCGGCGACGTGACGACGGATCCCACCACCGGTCGCACCCCGACCGAGCACGAGCGGATCAAGGCGCAGGTGGAGATCGCGAAGAAGGCCGAGGAGGTGGGCCTGGACGTCGTCGCCGTCGGGCAGCACCACAACCCGCCGTTCGTCGCGTCGTCCCCGACGACCACGATGGCCTACATCGCCGCGCAGACCGAGCGGATCATCCTCTCGACGTCCACGACGCTGATCACGACGACCGACCCGGTCCGGATCGCCGAGGACTACGCGACGCTGCAGCACCTCACCGACGGCCGGATGGACCTGATGATGGGCCGCGGCAACACCGGCCCGGTCTACCCGTGGTTCGGCAAGGACATCCGCGACGGCATCAACCTCGCGATCGAGAACTACGCGCTGCTGCACCGCCTCTGGCGCGAGGACGTCGTCGACTGGGAGGGCAAGTTCCGGACGCCGCTCCAGGGCTTCACCGCGACCCCGCGGCCGCTCGACGGAGTCGCGCCGTTCGTCTGGCACGGCTCGATCCGCAGCCCCGAGATCGCCGAGCAGGCGGCGTACTACGGCGACGGGTTCTTCCACAACCACATCTTCTGGCCGGCCTCGCACTCCAAGCAGATGATCGACCTCTACCGTCGCCGGTTCGAGCACTACGGACACGGCACGGCCGACCAGGCGATCGTCGGGCTCGGCGGGCAGTTCTTCATGCGCAAGAACAGCCAGGACGCGATCCGCGAGTTCCGCCCCTACTTCGACAACGCCCCGGTCTACGGTCACGGCCCGTCGCTGGAGGACTTCACCTCGCAGACGCCGCTGACCGTCGGCTCGCAGCAGGAGGTGCTCGAGCGCACCCTCGGCTTCCGCGACTACGTCGGTGACTACCAGCGCCAGCTGTTCCTGCTCGACCACGCCGGCCTGCCGCTCAAGACCGTGCTCGAGCAGCTCGACCTGCTCGGCGAGATCCTGCCCGACCTGCGGGCCGGGTTCGCCGAGGGTCGTCCAGCCCACGTCCCGGAGGCGCCCACCCACGCCTCGTTGGTCGCCGCCGCCGGTGGCGCCCACGACGTGACCCTGCACGCCGTCGACGACGTCACGGGGGTCTCGGTATGAGCCGCCTCGTCGTCATCAGCGCGGGCCTGAGCGTCCCGTCCTCGACGCGGCTGCTCGCCGACCGGCTCTCGGCCGCCACCGTGGACGCGATCCATGGGCCGGTCGAGGTCGACGTCATCGAGCTGCGGCCGCTGGCCCACCAGCTCGCCGACAACCTGCTGACCGGGTTCGCGACCGGCGAGCTGGCCGAGGCCATCGAGACCGTACGCCGTGCCGACGCGCTGATCGTCGTCACCCCGGTCTTCGCGGCGTCGTACTCCGGTCTCTTCAAGACCTTCTTCGACGTCCTCGAGCCGGACCTGCTGACCGGGGTGCCGGTGCTGATCGCCGCGACCGCGGGCACCGCTCGGCACTCGCTGGTGCTCGAGCACGCGCTGCGGCCGCTCTTCAGCTACCTGCACGCGACCGTCGTCCCGACCGCCGTCTTCGCCGCCAGCGAAGACTTCGGCGAGGCTGGTCTCGAGTCCCGCATCGAGCGCGCGGCCGGCGAGCTGGCCACGCTGCTCTCGGGCGCACCGCGCCAGCGGGCGCGCACGCTCGAGGAGGAGTTCGCCGACCCCACGCCGTTCGAGGACCTGCTCCGCCGGGCGTGAGTCAGAGCCCGTAGACGCGACGCGCGTTGCCCGACCCGATCAGGTCGGCGACGCGCGTCGCGTCGTCCAGGGACCAGTCGCCCCGGCGCAGCCACGCGCCGAGGACCAGGCTCATCGCGCGCCGCCACAGCAGCGATCCGAGGTAGTGCAGCTCGGGCAGGCCGTAGGCGTCGGAGGAGTAGAGCTGCTTCGCGAACGGCGCGAGCTCCATCGCCTCGCCGACCAGCTCGACCGAGCGGCTGCCGAGGTGGTTGATCGCCAGTCCCGACGTCGAAGTGGACGTGGTCGAAGGCCTGGGCGAGGTAGCCCGCCTGCCGGTGGAACGGGTAGCAGTGCAGCAGCAGGATCGGCGAGTCGGTCATCCTGCAGCAGCGGAAGCAGCAGGCATCGGGTCCGCCCGGCGCAGATCGAGGTCGCGGTCGCCGAGGCCGGTGTGGACCTGCAGCGGCAGCCCGCGCGAGAGCGCCTCGTGGACGACGAAGGCGACCAGCACCGGATCGTCGACCCGGGGTCCGCTCGCCCGCGCGTGCTCGGCGACCACGGCGTCGGTCGGGCGGGTCCAGTCGATGTCGAGGCCGGTGCGATAGGCAGCGATCGTCTTGGTGCCGACGATCGACGGCGCCGCCGCGTCCAGGCGTGCGCGGAAGGCGCCCAGGACGTCGTCCTCGCCGAGCACCTCCTCGAGCAGTGTCTCGAGCCGGAGCACCTCCGACGCCGGCTCCGGCGAGACCACCCGGTCGGGCGTCAGACCGGTGTCGACGACCCAGTGGTCGACGCCGGCCTCGCGCAGGAAGAGCGCCACGACCTCGTCGTACGGCGTCGCCGAGCGGGCTGCCCAGTAGTCGTCAGCCGAGGCGATGCGGCTCGAGGCCGAGCAGCGGCGCACACCACCGACGGACGGCGATGCCGACCGGCAGGTCGAAGCCGGCGATCGGACTGCCGGAGGCCTCGTTGAGCGCCGCCGCGAACGACGCCCGGTCGCCGGGCTCGGTGAAGGTGCCGTGGACGTGGTGGTCGACGAGCCGCATCGAGCGCAGGTGCTCGTCGAGGTCGGGTACGTCGTCGGGCACCTCAGCAGCTCCAGGCCAGTCGCAGCGCCTCGGCAACCTCCGGTGCGGACGGGTCTGGGAAGGTCTCGACCTCGTAGCGCCGGACAGCGAGGAGCCCGGCCACGATGGGCTCGCCGAGCACCTGACGGGCGATCGGTGACGCGGCGAAGGCGTCGAGCACAGCGGCCTGGCCCGCGAGGCAGGGACGGGAGCTCGACGGAGGATCCTGCCGGGTCGTCCGGGACCTCGGGCGGCAGCGGGAGGCCGGTCTCGATGCCGTGCAGGGCGCTGCCGAGCAGGGAGGCGATGGCCAGGTAGGGGTTCGCGCTCGGGTCGACGACCTTGAGCTCGACGTTGGCACCATGCGCGCTGGCCGGCCCGCCTGCGATCAGGCGTACGGCGGCCTCACGGTTCTCCAGACCCCAGCAGAGCGCCGCGCCGGCCCAGTTGCCGGGCTGCAGCCGCGACTGCGAGAGCACAGAGCCGGCGTACACGCCGATCAGCCCGGGCAGGGCGTCGAGGATCCCGGCGATCGCCGACTCGCCGACCGAGGTCAGGCCGTGTGGACCGGTGCCGCCGCCGAAGACCGGACCGTCGGAGGTGGCGAGCGACAGGTGGAGATGGGCGCCGTTGCCGACCTCGCCCGCGAACGGGTGCGGCGAGAAGGACACCTGCATGCCGTGCCGGGCCGCAGCCCTGCCGAGCACGAGCCGGGCGAGGACCACGTTGTCGGCGGCGCGAACGGGATCGGAGGGGGAGAGCGAGATCTCGAGCTGGTCGTGGCCGTACTCCATGTGCAGCTGCTCGAGACCCAGTCCCACCCCGGCCGCCGACTCGGGCGAGGTCGGCCAGGAAGGCGGCCTGCTCCAGCGAGGTGCGCAGGCCGTACGGCGACCGGGCGCCGCGGGTCGCGTGACCTCCGTCAGGCCCGAGGAGAGTGCACTCCAGCTCGGCGCCGACGAGCGCGGTGAGGCCTGCGGCCTCGGCCGTCGCGACCGCGCGCCGCAGCGCGGACCGGGCGCACATCTCGTTGCTGCCGCCGCCCTGGTCGTGGAACTCGCCCGGAGCCCAGGCGATCCCGTCCTCGACCACCCGCAGCTCGGCCGGGTCGATCAGGATCCGCAGGTCACCGATCACGTTGAGCTCGGGCGTGAAGGCGATGTTGCCGTCGACGCAGAAGACGCTCCAGCACGGCGAGGCGCCCATGCCGACCCGGTGGAACGCCGCGAGCCGCGGCGTGGGCACGTACTTGGCCCGGGCGACGCCGCCCATGTCCACCACCGAGCCGCCGACCAGCCGGACGCCCTGCTCGGTGAGCTCCTCGACGTACCCGGCGAGGTCGGCATCGGTGTGGGTCATGGTCGCGGTCTAGTGCTGGTAGGTGCCGTGGACGATCGCGCGCCCGGCGGTCTTGAAGGCGAGGTTGAAGGAGACCACGGCGGGCGAGGCGTCGGAGTCGACGCCGAGCGACTCCTCCTTCACGGCGTGGACGACGAAGTAGTAGCGGTGCACCTGGTCGCCCGGCCGGGGGAGCCGCGCCCATGAACGCCTTGGGTCCGCCGTCGTTGCGGCACATGAAGGCGTTGCCGGGCAGGGTCGCGCCCTCGGCGCCGGCACCGGTGTCCAGCGAGGTCACGTCGGCGGGCAGGTCGACCAGCACCCAGTGCCAGAACCCGCTCGGCGTCGGTGCGTCCGGGTCGAAGCAGGTCACCGTGAAGCTCTTGGTGCCCTCCGGCGCGCCCTCCCAGGACAGCTGCGGGGAGGTGTTGCCGGCATCGGCGACCTGGTCGTCCTTCAACGGCTGGCCGTCGGTGACGTCGGCGCTCGTGACCGTGAACGACGGCGCGGCGGGAAGCAGGTCGTAGGGGTTCGGGCGTGACCGGGCGGTCGAGGCTCATGTCGCTCCTGACTCGTGACTGCGGGACGCCGTCAACGTAGTCCGCTGGGTGAACCCGCGTCACGAGGCCGCCGACCGCGACCGGGATGATGGTCCGATGGACGACTTCAGGATCTACCCCTCCGGCCTGCTGCTGACGGGCCGGCGGGTGGTCGTGGTCGGCGGTGGCCACGTGGCGCAACGCCGGGTGCCGCAGCTGATCGCGGTCGGCGCCGACGTCCATGTCGTCTCGCCCGAGGTGACGCCCGCGATCGAGGGCATGGTCGGCTCCGGCGAGGTCACCTGGCACGAGCGTGGGTTCGTGGCCGAGGACCTCGACGAGACCTGGTACGTCATCGCGGCGACCGCGACCACGACGTCAACGAGGAGGTCACCCAGGCCGCCGAGGTACGCCGGATCTTCTGCGTCCGCTCCGACGACGCGACCCGCGCGACCGCGTGGACGCCCGCGGTCGGCCGGCACGCCGGCGTGACCGTCGCGGTCCTCGGTCAGCGCGAGCCGCAGCGCTCCGCCGCCGTACGCGACGAGATCCTGGAGGGCCTGCGCGAAGGCACGATCGTGGCGCGGCACCAGCGCGACCGGTCGGCCGGGCGTCGTCCTCGTCGGCGGCGGCCCGGGCGATCCCGAGCTCATCTCGGTCGCCGGCCGCAAGGCCCTGATGGAGGCCGACGTCGTCGTCGCCGACCGGCTCGCGCCCCGCGAGCTGCTCGGCGAGCTGCCCGCCGACGTCGAGCTGATCGACGTCGCGAAGCTGCCGCGCGGGCGCTCGGCCCAGCAGGAGGAGATCAACCGGGTGCATCGTCGAGCACGCCCTCGCCGGCAAGCGCGTGGTGCGCTTCAAGGGCGGCGACAACTTCGTCTTCGGACGCGGCTACGAGGAGGTCATCGCCTGCCGCGAGGCCGGCGTCCCCGTCACGGTCATCCCCGGCCTGAGCAGCCCGATCGCGGTGCCCGGTGTCGCCGGCATCCCGATCACCCACCGCGGCGTCGCGCACGAGTTCACGGTCATCTCGGGCCACCTGCCGCCGGGGCACCCCGAGTCGCAGGTCGTCTGGCCGGCGGTCGCTCAGCTCACCGGCACCGTCGTGCTGATGATGGCGGTCCAGAACGCGCCGGCCATCGCGGCGGCGCTCGTCGCGGGTGGCCGTCCGGGCTCGACACCGGTCGCGGTCGTCTGCGACGGCACCATGCCGGGGGAGCGGACCGTGCTCGCCACCCTCGGACACGCTCGCGGCCGAGCTCGTCGCTCACGAGGTCCTCCCGCCGGCGATCATCGTGGTCGGCGAGGTCGTCGCCGTCGCGCACCCCGAGGCGACCGCGTTCGCCGGGCCTGATGGCCACCATCGTCGAGATCGACGACCCGGCCGACCCGCGGCTCGCGGACTACCGCGACCTGCGCGACGTCGAGCTGCGCAAGGCCCTCGAGGCCGAGCACGGGCTCTTCCTCGCCGAGGGCGAGAAGGTCGTACGCCGTGCCGTCGAGGCCGGCTTCGCGCCGCGCTCGTTCCTGATGGCGCCGCGCTGGGTCGACGGCCTGGCCGACGTGCTCGAGACGACGGACGCCCCCTGCTACGTGCTGGCCGAGTCGCTCGCCGAGGACGTGACCGGCTTCCACGTCCACCGCGGAGCGCTCGCGTCGCTGGAGCGCCGTCCGCTGCCGAGCGTCGAGTCGGTGCTCGACGGCGCGCGGTCGGTCCTGGTCCTCGAGGACCTGGTCGACCACACCAACGTCGGTGCGATCTTCCGCGCGGGCGCGGCTCTCGGCTTCGACGGCGTGCTGCTGGCACCGCGCTGCGCCGACCCGCTCTACCGGCGCTCGATCAAGGTCGGGATGGGCGCGGTCTTCACCACGCCGTGGACCCGGCTCCCCGACTGGTACGACGCCCTGCCGTCGCTCTCGGCGCTCGGCTTCACCACCGTCGCGCTGACCCTGGCCGAGGACTCGGAGCCGATCGAGGACGCCGTGGCCGGGCTCGACCGGGTCGCGCTGGTGCTGGGCTCCGAGGGCCACGGTCTCTCGCCGCGCTGGGAGCAGTCGGCCGACCGCCGCGCGATCATCCCGATGCGCGCCGGCATCGACTCGCTCAACGTCGCCGCCGCCGACGTCGCGCGTGCGCCTGCTACGCCGATCGGTCACCGCCGCTGATCGCCCCGGATCGACGGCTGACGCTCAGATCCTAGCCTGATCCAGCGCCGTCTTGAAGACCGCCCAGAGCGTGACGCTGACGAAGAGCATCAGCACCAGCGCGAAGGGATAGCCGAGCGCCCAGTGCAGCTCGGGCATGTGGTCGAAGTTCATGCCGTAGACGGTGCCGACCAGGGTCGGCGCGAACAGGATGGCGGCCCAGGCGGAGATCTTCTTGACCTCGTCGTTCTGCTCGATGCTCGCCTCGGACAGCGCGCGCATCTCCTCGTTCTGCCGCTGCGCGACCAGGGTCGCGTTGACGGTGAGGATGTCGCGCAGCAGCTGGCGGAAGCCGTCGACCTGCTCGATGACCTGGGTGACGTGGTCGGCGACGTCGCGCAGGTAGCGCTGCAGCTCCTCGTCGGTGCCGTACTTGTCGAAGCCGGCCGTGAGGCTCGGCGAGCACGGCGGCCAGCGGCCGGGTGGCGCGCTGGAACTCGATCACCTCGCGGGAGAGCTCGTAGATGCGCCGCGACACCTGCGGGTCGCCGCCGAAGACCTCGGTCTCGATCTCGTCGATGTCGTTGCCGAGGCCGGCGACGACCGGCGCGTAGCCGTCGACGACCGGTCGAGGATCGCGTAGAGGATCGCCTCCGGCCCGAGCGCGAGCAGGTCCGGGTTGCTCTCGAGCCGGCGGCGTACGGCGGAGAGGTCGGGCGACTCGCTGTGCCGGACGGTGATCACGAAGTCCGGGCCGACGAAGAGGTGCACCTCGCCGAAGTCGACCTCCTCGCGCGTCGTCGTCGTAGCGCGCCGCGCGAGGACGACGAAGAGCGTGTCGCCGTAGCGCTCGAGCTTGGGGCGCTGGTGGGCGACGATCGCGTCCTCGACGGCCAGCTCGTGCAGGTCGAACTCGTCGGCGAGCGAGCCGAGCTCGTGGTGGTCGGGCCGGTAGAGGCCGATCCAGGCGATCGCGTCGTCGTGGTCGCGCAGCGAGCGGTAGGTGTCGGCGAGCGTGGTGGGGGAGTCGACCCGGTCGCCGGCGACGTAGACGGCGCTGTCGACCATGCTCACGCGGTCGCCGATGCGCTCGACGGCGAGGGAGGCGCCGGGCGCGGCAGGCGGGCGCCGTACGCCGGGCCGGCGGACGCGGCCGGTCAGCGAGCGGATCGGCTTGAAGCTGCGGTCAGACATGACAGGACCTCGGTGTCGGTGAGGGTGCGGACGGGGTAGCGGCAACTGTCGCTATGCACTGCACTCACCTCCGTCCGGCCGGGTCCTGGCTGACCGAGAGAAGCGTACGCCGGGGGTCAGCCGGTCGACGACTCGGTCCCGAGCTCGTAGATCAGCTCGAGGCCGTCCTCGTCGTCCCACTGCTCGCCGTTGTGGACGAAGGGGTACTGCCGGATCAGCGCGAGCGACGCCTCGTTGTCCGGAGAGATCGTGGCGCGCAGCGTGCGCACGGCCGGCTCACGCCGCGCGCGGTCGATCGCGAGCTCCAGCGCCGCGCGGGCGTAGCCCCGACGCCGGTACGCCGGGTCCACGCCGTACCCGACCTCGACCATGCCGTCCTCGTCGGGCGCCGCGTGGAAGCCGGACTGCCCGACGGCCAGCTGCGCCTCGTCGTCCCAGAGGACGCCGGTGATCCAGGGCAGGTCCTCGGGTGACTCGACCGCCTGGACGGTGCGGTAGCGCCAGGTGCGGACCGAGTCCTCCGACACCATCCACGGCGAGAGCGGGACCGGAGAGTGCTCGTTGGCGGCGGCCAGGTCACCGGCCGCCAGCGCGGCGATCGCCTCGGGCGGCAGGTGGATGACGCGCACGGTCACGCCGGCCAGTCCGCGGGGAACTCGTCGGCGATCTTGTCGTGCGCCTTCTGGAGCTTCTTGCGCAGCTTGGTCGAGCAGCCGGTCGCCGAAGACGGTGCCGAGGGTGTGGTCGGTCTCGTGCTGCAGGCAGCGGGCGAGCAGCCCGTCGCCGCTGAACGACACCGGCTCGCCGTCGAGGCCGGTGCCGGTGACCGAGGCGAAGTCCGGCCGGGCGCACTCGACGAACGCGCCCGGGAAGGACAGGCAGCCCTCGTCGCTCGTCGTCGAGGCTGGCGGTCGCGTGCCCTCCGGCAGCGTCAGCACCGGGTTGCAGACGACGCCGACGGTGTGCTGATCCGACTCGTCGGGACAGTCGAAGACGAACATCGCGACGTCGACGCCGATCTGGCAGGCGGCCAGGCCGACGCCGTCGGCGGCGTACATCGTCGCGACCATGTCGGCGGCCAGGGCGCGCAGCGCGTCGTCGTACGACGTGACCGGCGCCTGCGGGCGGTGCATCACCGGCGTGCCCCAGCGGGTCATCGGGCGGACGGTGCCGCCGGTCGGGCAGCGGGCCGTGCGGGGCGAGAGGTGGTGCGTCGGACATGGCGAGGAGCCTAACGAGCCGCGAGCGCTCGACGACTCGGCGTGTGACCGGACCCACGGCGAGCACTGTAGCCGCGAGTGTAACTCCGAGTTACATTTGACTGCATGTCTCTCATCCAGAGCCTCAGGCCCGGCGGGAAGCACGGGCTGTCGTCGAAGGAGACGCGCGACCCGATCGGGTACGCCGTGGCCGCGCTGAGCCGGCTCGCGCAGAGCGACCTGCTCGACCGGGTCGGGCTGCGCAAGCAGACCGAGCAGGTCGTCTTCACGACGACCCGCAGCGGCTTCAAGACGATCACCGCGGCCAGCCGGCAGTTCGCGAAGGCCGGCAAGCGGGGCAAGCCGGGTGCGCGCCCGGCGCACGCGCCACGCAGCGGCGTCTTCGACCTGACCCCGACCGAGGACGAGCAGATGCTCGTCGACGTCGTCACCGAGTTCGCCGCCGAGGTGGTCCGGCCCGTCGGCGGCCGAGGCCGACGAGGCGTGCGCGGCGCCCGAGGCGGTGCTCAAGGCCGGCCTCGAGATCGGGCTGCCGATCCTCGGCGTCCCCGAGGCGCTCGGCGGGATCTCCGAGGAGCGCTCGGCGATGGCCGGCACGCTGGTCGCCGAGGCGCTCGCCCACGGCGACCTGGGCCTCGCGGTCGCCTCGCTGGCGCCGGGCTCGGTCGCCACCGCGCTCGGGCTGTGGGGGACCGACGCCCAGCAGCAGACCTACCTCCCGGCGTTCACGGGCGACGACGTCGCCGGCCGCCGCGCATCGCGCTCACCGAGCCGACCGTGCTCTTCGACGTGCTGTCGCCGTCGACCACCGCGAGCGCACCGACGACGGCTTCGTGCTCAACGGCGTGAAGTCGGCCGTCCCGCGCGGCGCCGACGCCGAGCTGTTCGTCGTCGGCGCCGCGCTCGACGGCGCAGCCGGTGCTCTTCCTCGTCGAGTCCAGCACGCCGGGCTCGCGGTCGTGGCCGACCCGGCGATGGGCGTGCGCGCGCCGGCCTGACCCGGCTCGAGCTCGACCGACGTGCGGTCCCGGCCGACGCGGTGCTCGGCGCCACCGACGGGTCGACGTACACCGAGTGCGTCCGGCTGGCCCGGCTCGCCTGGTGCGCGCTCGCGGTCGGCACCGGGCAGGCGGTGCTCGACTACGTGACGCCGTACGTCAAGGAGCGCGAGGCGTTCGGCGAGCCGATCGCCCACCGGCAGTCGGTGGCGTTCATGGTCGCCAACATCGCGATCGAGCTGCAGTCGATGCGGCTGCTGACCTGGAAGGCCGCGTCCCGCGCGGCCGCCGGCAAGGACTTCGCCCGCGAGGTCGCGCTGGCCCGCAAGCTGTGCGCCGACAAGGGCATGCAGATCGGCCTCGACGGCGTGCAGCTGCTCGGCGGCCACGGCTTCGTCAAGGAGCACCCGGTCGAGCGGTGGTACCGCGACCTGCGGGCCATCGGCGTCATGGAAGGTGCGGTGCTCGTCTGATGGCCATCAACCTCGACGACCCGAAGAAGTTCCGGCCGCTGGCCGGGCAGGCCCACCAGGTCGCGATGAACATGCTGCGGCCGATCTCGCGCAAGTACGACAAGGCCGAGCACGCCTACCCCAGGAGCTCGACATGCTCGCCGCGATGATCGACGGGCTCTCCGAGTCCGGCGCGAGCGAGGGTGCCGGCGCCGCGGGCGTGAAGCGCGACGAGGCACGTCCGCCGACGACGGTGGCGTCAAGAACGGCACCAACCTCGCCTCGGTGATGTCGATCGCCGAGATGTGCTGGGGCGACGTCGGCCTGCTGCTCTCGATGCCGCGCCAGGGCCTCGGCAACTCCGCGATCGCGTCGGTGGCCGACGACGAGCAGCAGGAGCGCTTCGACGGCGTGTGGGCCGGCGATGGCGATCACCGAGCCCGGCACCGGGCTCCGACTCGGCCAACATCACGCACGACCGCCGTCCTCGACGGCGACGAGTACGTCATCAACGGCGAGAAGATCTTCGTGACCTCCGGCGAGCGCTGCGACGCCGTCGTCGTGTGGGCGACGCTCGACAAGACGCTCGGCCGGGCGGCGATCAAGTCGTTCGTCGTGCCGAAGGGCACGCCCGGGCATGAACGTCGAGCGGCTCGAGCACAAGCTCGGCATCAAGGCCTCCGACACCGCGACGATCCGCTTCGAGGACTGCCGGGTGCCGGCCGAGAACCTGCTCGGCTCGCCCGAGATCGACACCAAGCAGGGCTTCGCCGGCGCGATGGCGACCTTCGACAACACCCGCCCGCTGGTCGCCTCGATGGCGGTCGGCTGCGCCAGGGCCGCGCTCGACCTGACCCGCGACCTGCTGTCGCAGGCCGGGGTCGAGGTCGACTACGACCGCCCGGCGATCGTGCAGTCGCGCGGCGGCCGCGAAGTTCCTGCAGATGGAGGCCGACTGGGAGGCCGCGCACCTGCTGATGCTCCAGGCCGCCTGGATGGCCGACAACCGCGAGCCCAACTCGCTCGAGGCGTCGATGGCCAAGGCCAAGGCCGGCCGGGTCGGCTCCGACATCACGCTGTCGTGCGTCGAGCTCGCGGGCTCGATCGGCTACGGCGAGTCGCGAGCTGCTCGAGAAGTGGGCGCGCGACTCCAAGATCCTCGACATCTTCGAGGGCACCCAGCAGATCCAGCAGCTGATCGTGGCCCGCCGGGTGCTCGGCCTGACGCAGCGCCGAGCTGAAGTAGCTCAGGCAGACGGCGCGAGCCGCTCGAGGTCGTCAGGCCCCGCGAGGTCGGCGATCGCGAGGAACACCGTGTCGACGCCCTGGTCGGCCAGCGCGCCGTAGCGGTCGAGCTGCCGCGCGGGCGGGTCGGCGAAGTCGCGGCCGCCCGGCGGCACGTCGAGCACGGTCGACCTTCGACGTCGGTGCCCGGCGACGGCCGCGAGCGCCTTGTCCGATCGGCTGGCCGGTGCGCGACGTTGACGGCGTCGGCGAGCCGCGCGCCGATCGCGCAGCGTGCGGTCGCCGGAGCCGCCGAGGATGATCGGGATGTCGTGCGCCGGCCGCGGGTAGCAGGTGGTCTCCGGGCAGGCTCGCCGGACGCCTTGGTCCCGGGCGCCCAGAGCGCGCGCATCGTCTCGATCGCCGCGCTCGACCGCGTCCAGCCGCTCGCGCGGCGGCGGGAACGGCAGGCCGTACGCCGCGTGCTCCCGCTCCCACCAGCCGGCGCCGAGCCCGACGAACGCGCGGCCGCCGGTCAGCGCGTCGAGGGTGGCGGCGGCCTTGGCGGTGATGCCGGCCGGGCGGAACGTCACCGGCGTGACCAGGGTGCCGAGCTCGAGCCGGGTGTCGAGGCCGGCGAGCAGGCCGAGCGTGACCCACGGCTCCGGGATCGGCTCCCACGCGCGGCCGACCTGCGGGATCTGGATCAGGTGGTCCATGAGCGCCAGCCCGGCGAAGCCCGGCGCTCGTCGGCGGCCAGCGCGATGCCGCGCAGCCACGCCGCCGGGTCCTCGCCCCACGGGAACCGGCCGACCTGCAGCACGAACCTGCAGGCCCTGGCTGCTGCGCCGCTCCCGAGGGTCGTGCGCCTGGGTGCGGGCTCTGGCGCGCTCTCAGGCAGCACGACCCGGCTCGGCGACGCGTGCACGAGGTCCCAGCCCTCGAGGTCGAGCGCGGTGCGACGGCGTCCGCGCGCTTGAGCTGGCTCGCGAGCGCCGGCGCGGGCACCGGCCGGTCGCGCTCGCGGTTGCGGCGCCCGGCACGTCGTCGTCCGGGGTGTCGAGGCGTACGACGACCGCGGGCAGGCCGGCCGCGCGGGCGGCGTCGACGCCAGCGCGTCCGGCGTACGTCGTCGAGGCCGAGCGTGTCGACGACGGTGGTCAGGCCGCGGCCGAGGCGGGCGTCGACGATCCGCTCCAGCAGGTCGAACGCGTCGTCGGAGGCGTCGAGGTCGTGCGGCCCGCTGCCGACGACGCCGCGCAGCAGCGTCGGACGAGACGATCTCGTCGCGCCCGGTAGCGCGCCGCCGCCCAGGTCGACTTCCCCGAGCCCGAGGCACCGACCAGGACGACCAGCGCCGGGTCGGGCAGCCGCTCGCTCGTCGTCAGGCCTTCTTGCGCGGCGGGCAGCTTCGCGCTGGGCGAGGACGGCGCCTTCTTCGCGGGCGCCTTCTTGGCGGGCGCCTTGCGGACCGCTGCCTTCTCGGTCGGGGCTCTTCTTCTCGACGACCTTCGCGACGTCGGCCGGCGTACCGATGGTCGGCTTCTCGACCAGGGGAGCGGCCGGTGTTGCCTCGGGGCGCTGCGACGGGACGAACGACGCGACGGTGCCGGTCGTCCTCGCGGCCCGGTGCGTCGCGGAGCGGGCGACCTGCCCAGCCATCACCTTGCCGATGGCGAAGGTGCCCTTCGCCTGCTGGACCGCCTTGCCGGCGCTGCCGGCCGGGTCGTGGACGACCCCCTTGACGGTTCCGACGACGAGATCCTGCATCTTCTGGATCGAACTCCTGCTGGCCACGGGCGTCCCTTCGAGTCGGTTCGTTGCGTCGTGCTGTGGATTCAAGCACGGCTCCGGTCGGCCGGGGTCTGCGGTTTGGTCACCAACCGCAAGTGGGAGCGCTCCGAGGTTGCGGTTGGTGACCAAACCGCAGCCTCAGCGGCCCGCGACCACTACGCCGGCAGCAGGACCGGGCTCGGCGTGGAGGTGGCCGGGCGCGCGGAAGCCGGCAGCGGCGAAGGCGACGTCGATGGCGCGGACGACGGCGTCGACCCGGTCGACGGGGACCAGCGCGATGGACGAGCCGCCGAAGCCGCCGCCGGTCATCCGGGCGCCGATCGCACCCGCCTCGACGGCGGTGGCGACGGCGAGGTCGAGCTCGGGGCAGGAGATCTCGAAGTCGTCGCGCATCGAGGCGTGCGAGGCGCGCGAAGACCTGGCCGACCTCGTCCCAGTCGCCGGACGGCGAGGGCGGCGACGGCCGTCCGCACCCGCTCGATCTCGGTGACGATGTGGCGTCGCCCGGCGGCGGATCCGGTCGTCGGTGAGCTCGGCGACGGCCTCCAGGGTGGCGTGCCGCAGCGACGGCACGCCGAGGGCGGCGGCCGCCGCCTCGCAGTCGGCGCGGCGTTCGGCGTAGCCGCCGTCGACGAGCGCGTGCGACACCCGGGTGTCGGTGACCAGCAGCGCCAGCCCTGCGCCGGCCAGCGGCGAGCGGCACCGGGTCGGCTCGTCGCCGGAGTCGAAGTCGATCAGCAGCGCGGCGCCGGCGGTCGCCAGCATCGAGACCGTCTGGTCCATGCCGCCGGTCGGCGCTCCGGCGACCTCGGTCTCGGCCCGGATGCAGGCGTCGATCAGCGCCTGCCGGTCGACCGAGGCCGCCCGACCGCCGCGCACGACCGCGACCGCGACCGAGCACTCGAGCGCGGCCGACGACGACAGCCCGGCGCCGAGCGGCACCGTCCCGTGGACCAGCACGTCGACGCCCGGCACGGTCGAGCCCGGCCTCGCGCAGCGCCCACACCACCCCGGCGGCGTACGCCGCCCAGCCCGTCGACCGGACGACAGGGTCGTCGAGCGTGCCCGGTCCACGGCTCGTCCTGCTCGAGGCTGGCGATCCGCACCTGGTCGTCGTCGCGCAGCGCGATCGCGGCGTACGTCGCGTGGGGGAGCGCCACGGGCAGCACCAGACCGCGGTTGTAGTCGGTGTGCTCGCCGATCAGGTTCACGCGTCCCGGCGCGCGGGCGACGAGCGTCGGCTCGACGCCGTACGTCTCGGCGAACGCGGCCCGCACCTCCTCGGCGAGGTCGGACGGGTCTCCGGGGGCGACGAAGGGGGTGGACGGCACCCTAGGAACCGTAGACTGCGGCAACGTGCAGTTCCTCGACGGCCTCGCGCCCACCCACGACCTGACCTACGACGACGTCTTCATGGTGCCGCGGCACTCCGCGATCGCCAGCCGCTACGACGTCGACCTCTCCACCGACCGACGGCACCGGTGCCACGATCCCGCTGGTCGTCGCCAACATGACCGCGATCGCCGGCAAGCGGATGGCCGAGACGGTCGCCCGCCGCGGCGGCCTGACGGTGATCCCGCAGGACATCCCGACCCACGTGGTCGCCGACGTCGTTCGCTACGTGAAGTCGCGGCACCTCGTCTTCGACACCCCGATCGAGCTGCGCCCCGACGCAGACCGTCGCCGAGGCCCTCTCGCTGATCCCGAAGCGCGCCCACCGGGCCGCGGTCGTGGTCGACGAGGGCAAGCCGATCGGTGTCGTCTCCGAGGCCGACTGCGCCGAGGTGGACCGCTTCGCCCAGGTCCAGCACGTGATGCGCCGGCCCGAGGTCGTCCTCCAGGAGGACGCCGACCCGCGAGCCGCGTTCGAGCGCGCTCGACGCCGCGCACGCGCCGCTCGCCGTGGCGGTCGACGTCGACGGCGACCTGGTCGGCGTCCTGACCCGCACCGGCGCCCTGCGCGCCACGCTCTACGACCCGGCGGTCGACGCCACCGGCGGGCTCCGGATCGCGGCCGCCGTCGGCGTCAACGGCGACGTCGCCCAGAAGGCCAAGGAGCTCCTCGACGCCGGCGTCGACTGCCTCGTCGTCGACACCGCCCACGGTCACCAGGACCGGATGCTCGAGGCGCTCGCCGCCGTGCGCGGGCTCGACCCGCAGGTCCCGATCGCCGCCGGCAACGTCGTCTCGGCCGAGGGCACCCGGGCGCTCATCGAGGCAGGTGCCGACATCGTCAAGGTCGGCGTCGGCCCGGGCGCGATGTGCACGACCCGGATGATGACCGGCGTCGGACGCCCGCAGTTCTCGGCCGTCCTCGAGTGCGCGACCGCGGCCGCGAAGCACGGCAAGCACGTCTGGGCCGACGGCGGCGTACGCCACCCCCGCGACGTCGCCCTCGCCCTCGCCGCCGGCGCCTCCGCGGTGATGATCGGCTCCTGGTTCGCCGGCACCCACGAGTCGCCGGGCGACCTGATGCTCGACTCCGACGGCCGCGCCTACAAGGTCTCCTTCGGCATGGCCTCGGCCCGCGCGGTCGCCAACCGGACCAGCGCCGAGTCGGCGTTCGACCGGGCCCGCAAGGGCCTCTACGAGGAGGGCATCTCCTCGTCGCGGATGTACCTCGACCCGGCCCGCCCGGGCGTCGAGGACCTGATCGACCAGATCTGCTCCGGCGTCCGGTCCGCCTGCACGTACGCCGGCGCCGGCACGCTCGCGGAGCTCCACGAGCGCGCCGTCGTCGGCGTGCAGTCGGCGGCCGGGCTTCCACGAGGGCCGGCCGCTGCCGACGAGCTGGTAGCCGTCGTCCAGGCGGCTCGGAGCTCTCGGGGTCCGCTGTCGACCGCGATGCACGAAGTCGTCGCCGTGCTCGGTGACGCCGGCGATCACCGCGTGCCTCGACCGCCTCCCCGGCGTACTGGCGGCGCACCATCATCGGGTCGGTGCGCAGGTCCTTCACCAGCGAGACCGCCAGGCCGATCATCACCAGCACGAACGGCAGCGCCGCCACGATGGTGATCGTTCTGCAGCCCGGTGAGCGCGTCGGTCGCCGCCGACGAGCAGCATCACCGCGGCGACCGCGCCGGTGGCGACGCCCCAGAAGATCACCGTCGGCCGGCGGGGGCTCGAGCGTGCCGCGCTCGGACAGCGTGCCCATCACGATCGACGCCGCGTCGGCGCCGGAGACGAAGAAGATCGCCGACCAGCGACCATCACCACGACGCTGGCGACGGTGGACGAGCGGGAACGGCCTCGAGCGTGCGTGAACAGCTGCGACTCCGGATGCCGCCGGCGCCGGCGATGTCGGTGCCGGTCTGCTGCAGGTTGATCGCCGCGCCGCCGAAGATGCAGAACCAGACCAGGCTGACCAGGCTCGGCACCAGCAGCACGCCGGTGACGAACTGGCGGATGGTGCGGCCGCGGCGAGATGCGCGCGATGAACATGCCGACGAACGGCGTCCACGAGATCCACCACGCCCAGTAGAAGACCGTCCAGGACTGCAGCCAGGCGTTGGTCGTCCGCGCCCTCGGCGCCGGTGCGGGCCGACATCATCGGCAGGTCGGCGAGGTAGCTGCCGAGCGAGGTCGGGATCAGGTTGAGGATGAAGACCGTCGGGCCGACGACGAAGACGAACAGCGCCAGCGCGAGGGCGAGCACCATGTTGATGTTCGAGAGCCACTGGATGCCCTTGGCGACGCCGGACACCGCGGAGAGGATGAACGCGACGGTCAGCACGGCGATGATGCCGATCAGCAGCCCGTTGCCGACCTCGCCGAGCCCGCCGACGATCTCCAGGCCGCTGCTGATCTGCAGCGCGCCGAGGCCGAGCGAGGCCGCCGAGCCGAACAGCGTGGCGAAGATCGCCAGCATGTCGATGACCTTGCCCCAGCGGCCGTTCGCGCGCTCGCCGATGCAGCGGCTCGAACGCCGCGGTGATCAGCTGCAGGCGGCCCTTGCGGTAGACGCCGTAGGCGATCGCCAGGCCGACGACGGCGTAGATCGCCCACGGGTGCAGGGTCCAGTGGAAGAGCGTGGTGGCCATCGCGTGCTGCACGGCCTCGCGGGTTGCCCGCCGCGCCGGTGCCCGGCGGGGGCGTGACGAAGTGGCGTGATCGGCTCGCTGACGCCGTAGAACATCAGGCCGATGCCCATGCCGGCGCTGAACATCATCGCGATCCAGGAGACGGTCCGGAACTCCGGCTCCTCGTCGTCGCGGCCGAGCGGGATGTTGCCGAACCGGCTGGCGGCCAGCCAGATCACGAACACGACGAACGCGCTCGCGGTGGTGACGAACAGCCAGCCGGTGTCCGCCATCACCCAGGTCAGCGCCGTGCCCGACGCGCGTCGCGAGGCGAGACGGTGCTGACGAAGCCCCAGACCAGGAACGCGACGGCGATCGCCGCCGGTGACGCCGAAGACCACCTTGTCGAGGCCTCGGCTGTCGGGTCGGGCCTCCTCGACCGGCTGGTCGAGCGCCGGGTGACGGTCACGGGATGCGGAGGTCGGATCGGTGGGGCGTCGTGTGCATGGTGGTCACCCAGGAGCCGCCTACCCGACCCGACGGGTGGTTACCCGTGAGCAACCTCACCCGCGGGAGCTGCGCTCCGTCCGGCCGCGGACGATGCCGATGAACCGCTGCACCCAGGGGTCGTCGTTGTCGACGAGCCAGGCCAGGCCGATCTGGGTCGGCGGCAGGTCGGTGACGACGCGGTACGTCACGTCCTTGCGGTGGTGCAGCCGCGCGATCGACATCGGCACGATGGCGACGCCGGTGCCGCTCGCGACCACCTCGACCGCGTCCTTGACCGTCATCTCCGGCCAGGCCAGCTGCTCCGCGGTCGGGGTCCAGCCGGAGCGCTCCGGGATGACCAGCTGCTCGTCGGCGAGGTCGGCCGTGGTCAGCTCGTCGGCCAGGGTGAGCAGGTGCTCGGCGCCCATGACGGCGACCGGGAGCTCCTCGTAGAGCGGGATGCAGGTGCAGGCCGTCGCGGTCGACCGGTAGCCGCACCAGCGCCATGTCGAGCGTGCCCGGCGCGGATCCGGTCCTCCTGCTCGGCTCTCCTCGAGCGGGACCAGCTCGAAGTCGTCGCGGGCGTAGCGCTCGCGCCAGGTGCGCGCCCACTTGTCGGGCGTCGCGCCGGTGACGAAGCCGACGCGGAAGTGGCCGAACGCCTCACTCAACGGTGGGGCTCACGCCGTCTTGGACCGGCCCGCGAAGTAGCGCCACAGAGCGGTCACGATGATCGCGCCCAGGATCGAGCCGATGATGCCGCTGGCGCGGAGCTCGATGCCGTCATGCGCGATCAGGCTGAAGATCAGACCGCCGACGAAGGAGCCGACGAGTCCGGCGACGATCGCCATGGTCCAGTCGATGCTGCCGCCGGACTTGCCGAGGATGAGCTGGGCGGCCGCGCCGATGAGCATGCCGAAGAGGATCAGGCCAAGGATGAGCATGGCTCGATCCTAGGGGTTAGCCCGTCTCCCCGAACTGCTCGACCCGGATCGTGTCGGTCCGGACGCCGCTCTCCTGCAGCAGCCGGGTCGCGAACGACGCGAAGCCGACCGACCCGCAGACGTAGGCGCGCTCCGCGCCGTCGACGTACGCGCCCATCTCGTCGGGGTACGGCGGGTGCGCGACCCGGTCGCCGTGGTTCTCCCGGGTGAGCGCGATGAAGGCGCCGTACTTCTCCAGCTCGGCGGCGTAGGGGAGTGCCTCCCAGGAGCGGGCGACGACCACGACGCGGAGCTTGTCCTGGAGCCCCATCCGCGTGGCGTAGCGGGTCATCGCGACGATCGGGACGACCCCGGACCCGCCGGCGACCGCCACCGCGGGCACGTCGCCGTCCCAGACGAACCAGCCGCCGATCGGGCCGCGCAGCTCGAGCTCGTCACCGACCTCGGCGACGTCGTGGAGGAAGCCGGACACCTCGCCGCCGGGCAGGCACTCGACCATCAGCTCCAGCAGCGGGTCGTCCGGGTCGCTGGCGATCGAGTAGGACCGCTGCGCGGTGTAGTCGTCGGGCGCGCGCAGGCGCACGACGTAGTGCTGGCCGGGCAGGTGGTCGACCCGGTCGTCGACGTGGAAGCGCAGCCGGACCAGCGGTCTCGGTGGGCTTGTCGATCTCGATGATCCGGCCGGTCGTCCAGCCGCCGGCCGGCGCATCGCCGGTCACGGATCGCCCTGGTAGCGCTGCTCCAGCCACGGGTCGCCGCGGTCGTGGTAGCCGTTCTGCTCCCAGAAGCCCGGGCCGGTCGCGGGCCATCAGCTCGAGCCGGTTGACCCACTTCGCCGACTTCCAGAAGTAGAGGTGCGGCACCAGCAGCCGCACCGGGCCGCCGTGGCCGCGGGGCAGCGGCTTGCCGTCGTAGTCCCAGACGATCCAGGCCTTGCCGCCGGTGACGTCCTCGAGCGGGAGGTTGGTCGTGTAGCCGGTGGTGGAGTGCGCCATCACGAAGTGCGCGTCGGCGGTCGGCCCCGCGGCCTCGAGCAGGGTGTCGACGCTGACGCCGGCGAAGGTGACGTCGAACTTCGACCAGGTGGTCACGCAGTGGATGTCGCCGAAGTACGTCGACCCCGGGAGCGCGTGCATCTCGCGCCACGACCAGGTGTGCGGGCTGTCGACGAGACCGTCGACGGTCATCGACCACTGCTCGGGGTCGAGCTTCGGGGTGGCCTCCGCGGTCAGCGTCGGCCAGGAGCTGCCGGTGTCGTACTGCCCGGGGGCAGCCGGTCGGGGCGTGACGGCTTGCGCTTGCCGATGAAACCGCGTGTGATGGCCACGCGCCCAGTATGGCGTCCGTCGTGTTACATCTGCATGTGTCAGATGACGGTGATCGGGATCGACTTCCGGGTCTCGAACTCGAACGTCGCCCCGGTGCTGAAGCGGGTCACCGCGACCTCGCCGAACTCGGGCGCCGGCTCGTCGCGGCGTACGAGGGTCGCGGTCCACGACCCGTCGTCCCCGTCGACGTCCACGTCGAAGTGCGGGTCGACCGCCCGGACAGCCGCCTGCAGCGGCCGCGTCTCGTCCGGGCCGCAGAAGGCGATCCACGCACCGTCGGCGGTCGCGTCGGAGGGCTCGACGCTGAGCGAGTAGCCGTCCAGCGAGGCCGCGACGTACGCCGCCGGGTTCAGCAGCGGGTGCAGCTCGAGCGTGCGCAGTGCGCCCTCGGCGGTGTCGGGCAGGCCGAGGGCGCGGTGGATCCGCTCAGCGGCGATGCCCGCGATGCCGATCAGCTGCTTGGTGGCGATCTCGGTCGCCTGGGCTTCGTCGGACGAACGCTGGCGGACGGCGTGCACGAAGGACAGGTTGAGCAGGTGCATCTGCAGGCAGACCTCGTCGGCGATCCGCACCAGTGCGGAGCGGGAGAAGACGCCGAAGTCGACGTCCGCGACCAGGTCGCCGGAGTAGTCGGCGGCGCCCTCGTCGGCCGGGTCGATCGGGTCGAGATCGACCACTGCGGCGCGGGTCTTCTCGATGACGTAGTAGGGCGCGAGCGGGGTCACGTCGGGGTGGGACTCGTCGATGATGACGGTCCAGGCGCAGTGCGGCGTACGGCCGGCCGGCGACCGCGGCGGGCGGTGCACGGGCCGGACCTGTGCCTTCGGGTTCGTCGCGACCGCGGTGGCGTCGAAGGTGGGATCCTCGATGTCGTGGCACATGGAGCGCACGTAGGACTCGCCCATCGGCTCGACGTCCATCAGGGCGCCGCAGTGGTCGAGGTGGAAGGTGCCGTGCCACCGGTCCTGGACGTCGTAGCGGAAGTCCATGAACTGCGGGGGAGCGCCGATGTCGAGCTGCAGGCCCTTGAAGATCGTGAAGATGTCGGTGCCCTCGTACTTCAGCGCCTTCTGCATCCGCCGGGTGTAGATCGGGCTCGACCCGGCCCATTCCTCGATCGCGACCTGCGCCATCTCCTCGCGGCCCCAGGCGGAGATGCACCAGGCCATGCCGGAGCGGTCGATCAGCTGACCGATGAGCAGGAGCTCGGGGACCAGGACGGTGAGATCCTCGCGCGAGAGGCTGGCGTACCTGCTGGTCATGGACCCTCCGGGGCGGTGGTGCGGCGAAACTAGAACGTGTTGCAGACTAGACGATCGTCGCCTAGTTTGACGCGTGTCAACTCTGTGTTGTCTGTAGCTGTGTTGGAGGGAAGAGAGAACGTGGCCGAGACCGTCCAGCAGCTGTTGCGCGAGCGCGCGGAGGATGACCAGCCGGGCATCTTGTACGGCGACCAGGCGTGGACCTGGCGCGAGTACGTCGCCGACTCGGAGACCGTCGCCGCGGCGCTGCTCGGCATCGCGGACCGCGACCGGCCGATGCACATCGCGAGCCTCCTCGGGAACACCCCGGACATGCTCCGGATGATGGCAGCGGCGGGCCTCGGCGGCTACACGCTCTGCGGCATCAACAACACCCGCCGCGGCGAGGGCCTGCTCAAGGACATCCGCCGCGCCGACTGCCAGCTGCTCGTGACCGACGCCGAGCACCTGTCCCTGCTGGACGGGTTGGACCTGACCGGCGTACGCGTGCTCGACACGTCCACCGACGAGTGGGCGGACCTCATCGCCGGAGCAGGTGCCCTGACGCCGTACCGCGAGGTCGAGGCGATGGACACCTTCATGATGATCTTCACCTCCGGCACCAGCGGCGACCCGAAGGCCGTGCAGGTCAACCACCTGATGGTGCTCTTCTCCGGCCTCAACCTGCAGGGCCGCTTCGAGCTCGGCACGACCGACGTCTGCTACGTCGCGATGCCGCTCTTCCACTCCAACGCGGTCGTCGCGGGCTGGAGCCCCGCCGTGTGCGCGGGCGCCGCCATCGTCCCGGCCAAGTTCAGCGCGTCGCGCTTCCTCGAGGACGTCCGCCGCCACGGTGTGACCTACATGAACTACGTCGGCAAGCCGCTCGCCTACGTCCTCGCGACCCCCGAGCTCCCGGACGACGCCGACAACACGCTCCGCGTCGCCTTCGGCAACGAGGCCAGCGACCGCGACATCGACGACTTCAGCCGCCGCTTCGGCTGCGACGTCTGGGACGGCTTCGGATCGACCGAGCTCGCCGTGATCATCACCCGCGAGCCCGGCACCCCGGTCGGCTCGATCGGCAAGGGCTTCGACGGGGTCGCGATCTACAACTCCGAGACCGTCACCGAGTGCGCGGTCGCGGTCTTCGACGAGAACGGCGCACTCGCGAACGCCGACGAGGCGACCGGCGAGCTGGTCAACACCCAGGGCGCCGGCTACTTCAACGGCTACTACAACGACAAGAGCGCGAACGACGAGCGGATGCGCCACGGCATGTACTGGTCGGGCGACCTCGCCTACCGCGACGCCGACGGCTGGATCTACCTCGCCGGCCGCACGGCCGACTGGATGCGCGTCGACGGGGAGAACCTCGCGGCCGCCCCGATCGAGCGGATCTTCCTGCGGCTGCCGGCCGTCAACCGGATCGCGGTCTACGCCGTGCCGGACGAGCACGTCGGCGACCAGGTGATGGCCGCGATCGTCCTCCAGGACGACGCGACGCTGTCGACCGCCGAGCTCGAGGAGTTCCTCGCCGCGCAGCCCGACCTGTCCGCCAAGGCCTGGCCGCGCTTCGTCCGGCTCGCGACCGACCTGCCGAGCACCGCGACCAACAAGGTGCTCAAGCGCGAGCTCGCGGCCGAGGGTCCGACCGCGGGTGCGGGCGTGCTGTGGACCCGGGAGGCCAGGGTACGGCGTACTCCTCGGCGTCCGAGGTTCCCGCCTGATCCTTCGCCGGCCCTACAGCCGGGTGCCGGCGCTCAGGGCATCCAGAGGTTGCCGTCGCGGGTGGCCCGCTCGACGGTCGGGCTGCCGGTGTAGCTCACGTGCACCGTGCGCTGGCCCTTCGGCAGGTCGGCCACGCTGACGTGCGCCCGGCCGTGGTTGAGGGTCAGCACCTGGCGGAAGCCGCCCTGCACCCGGACCACCACGGTGCCGGTCACCTCGGACACCTCCGGAGCCGTCACCGTGATCACCAGCCGGACCCGGTGCTTGAGCTTGGTGCGCTCGATGGCCAGGCGCGGCGCGGAGCGGACGAGTGCCGTCGCCGGTGCCGTCAGGGTCGTGGTCTGGTAGCCGGCCCGCGACAGGGTGACCTGCGCGGACATCTGGTGGCCGAGGTCGAGCGCGGTGAGGGCGTACGTCGGACCGGTCGCGTTGAGCACCGGCTCGCCGTCGCGCAGCCACTGGACGGCGACCTGGACGTTGTCGTCGGCCGGGCGGAAGGCGCCCTCGTCGAGGGTGAGTGTCTCGCCGAGGCGCGGCGTCCCGCTGATGCTGGGCTCGTGCTCGACCTTGAAGACACCGGGGGCGACCTGCTCGGAAGCCTGCGGTGGTCACGGTGACGGAGTCGTAGTTGGCCCGCTGTGCGGTGACGGTCGCGGTGATGACCTGGCCGACCAGCTCAGGACCGAGCGGCAGGCTGGCGCCGGTGGCACCGTCGATGGCCACGCCGTCGGCGTACCACTGGACGGCGAGGCTGTCGGGGACGGGGTCCCAGGTGCCGGTGTCGACGGTGAGGGTCGACTCGACCTGCGTGACACCGGCGAGCGTGGGCGCGACGGCGTTGGACAGCTCGCCGGGCAGCACGACCGCGGTGGGGGCGGAGGTCGCGGACCGGGTCGGGTAGCCGAGCTTGGTCGCGGTCGTGGTGACCGTGAGGACCTGGCCGATCCGCTTGCCGCCGATCTTGAACGTCGCGCCGGTGCCCTTCGCGATGGGCTGGCCGTCGGCCTTCCACTGGTAGGCGACGTTGGCGTCGGTGGGCTTCCACGTGCCTGGGGTCGCGGTCAGCTGCGCGCCGACCTTGGCGATGCCGTCGACGACCGGTGCGGTCTTGTTGACCAAGGTCTGGTCGTTGAAGTGGATGAAGCCGCTCGGCCAGTTGCCGCTGCTGCGGGTGATCGTGGCCCACGAGAAGTCACCGTTCCAGCTGTCCTGGGAGACGATCACCTCGTCCGCCGACACGACCTGCTCGACGTACGCGACGTGGCCGGCGGAGCCGGCGGGGCCGGTGTTGGCCTTCCACCAGGCGACCGCGCCGACGTGGGGTACATCGTCGGTGATCTGGGGCATCGACGTGCCCCAGTAGGTCGCGTTGCCGCCGCCCGACCACGGCCGCTGGTTGGGGAGGCCACTGTTGACCATCCGGTAGGCGGCGTAGTTGGTGCAGTTGTGACCGGAGTACATCCGCCAGTACATCTTGTCGTTCGCCTGGGCGTAGCCCGCGTTGCCCATCCCGGCGTCCTTGCAGTCCTGGTAGCCGTAGCAGAGGTAGGAGCTGCGCTTGAAGACGGTCTCGGTCGGCGTCTGGTCGGCCTTCGTGTGCGTGACCGGTGCTGGAACCGCGGCCACCGCCGGTGTCGGGGCAAGCGTCAGCACGCCAGGACCAGGCCACCCGTCAGGGCAGCGGTCACAGGCGCAAGCAGGCGAGTCCGCATCGACACGGGTGGGAGTCTAGGGACGTTTGAGGCCTCTTGGGAACGTTGTTGCCAAAGTTGTCAAGCAACACGCCGAAGTACAACAGTTAAATTACAACCGTGTTGTTTTGACTCGTTCGACGTGGAAACACCCAGAAATGAAGAAAAGCCCCGTGGAGCCGGGGCTTTCCAGTGTCCGAGGGGGGACTTGAACCCCCACGCCCTAATACGGGCACTAGCACCTCAAGCTAGCGCGTCTGCCAATTCCGCCACCCGGACGAGTGCGGTGGAACAGTAGCAAAGGTGACGGGCCAATCTTCACATCGGGATCGACGCCCCGCGGGTGTCATGCTGGGGCCATGTCGAACGAGTCCCCGAACGACGCCGCACGACCCCGCCGCCGAGGTCGTCGAGCTGTGCCGCGAGCTGATCCGGATCGACACCAGCAACTACGGCGACGCAGCGACGGTCCGGGGGAGCGCAAGGCCGCCGAGTACGTCGCCACGCTGCTCGACGAGGTCGGGCATCGAGTCGCGGCTCTACGAGTCGTCGCCGGGACGCACGTCGGTGGTCGCGCAGTGGGGCGGGCCGTCGGACCGGACCGACGGCCTGCTGCTGCACGGTCACCTCGACGTCGTACCCGCCGCGGCCGAGGACTGGCAGGTCGACCCGTTCTCCGGTGAGATCCAGGACGGCTACGTGTGGGGCCGCGGTGCGGTCGACATGAAGGACTTCGACGCGATGCTGCTCTCAGCGTCGTGCGCGACCGGCAGCGGGCCGGCCGGGTGCCGGAGCGGCCGATCACGCTCTGCTTCACCGCCGACGAGGAGGCCGGCGGCCACCTCGGCGCCGCAGGTGCTCGTCGAGGAGCACCCCGACGAGCTGGCCGACTGCACCGAGGCGGTCGGCGAGGTCGGTGGCTTCAGCGCGACCGTCCGCGGTCGCCGGGTCTACCTGATCGAGGCCGCGGAGAAGGGCATGGCCTGGATGCGGCTGACCGCCCGCGGTCGCGCCGGCCACGGCTCGATGATCAACCGCGAGAACGCCGTCACGTCGCTCGCCGCGGCGGTGGCTCGGATCGGCGCCTACGACTGGCCGGTGCGGCTGACCCCGGCGATGCGGACGCTGCTCGCCGCGGTCGGCGAGCTCGCCGGGCACCGAGGCGACGCCCGAGAACGCCGAGGCGCTGGTCGACGGAGTTCGGCGGCGCCGCTCGGATGATGGGTGCGGTCATCCGCAACACCTGCAACCCGACGATGCTCGGCGCCGGCTACAAGGTCAACGTGATCCCGACCGAGGCGACCGCGCACGTCGACGGCCGCTTCCTGCCGGGCTACGAGGACGAGTTCTTCGCGACCCTGGCGACCCTGGTCGGCGACGACATCGAGATCGACTACGTCAGCCACCAGCAGCCCTGGGAGACGCCGTACGACGGCGACCTGGTGGACGCGATGACCCGCTCGATCCTGGCCGAGGACGACGAGGCGATCGTCGCGCCGTACCTCATGAGCGGCGGCACCGACGCCAAGCACTTCCGCAAGCTCGGCATGCGCTCCTACGGCTTCGCGCCGCTGCGCCTGCCCGCCGACCTCGACTTCACCGCGCTCTTCCACGGTGTCGACGAGCGGGTCCCCGTCGACGCGCTGGAGTTCGGTGCGCGCGTCTTCGACCGGTTCCTCGACCAGGTCTGAGCGGTCCTGGCGGTTGCGGTTTGGTCACCAACCGCAACCTGGAGCGCTCCCACGCTGCGGTTGGTGACCAAACCGCATGCCGGCGGCGGTGCGCTACAGGTAGTACCAGGGCTGCGGCTGCCGGATGATCTTGCGGCGCAGGACCACCCGGCGGGTGCCGTCGGGGCCGATCCGGACCCGGTCGAGCTCCCAGCCGCCGTGCTCGGCGCGCTCGACGAGCAGCTTCCGGACGACGTTGCGGGAGAACTCGCGGGAGAAGGTCACCTTGTCGAACTCCCACTCCACCCCGCGGGCGGGCGGGCGGCGCTGCTCACGGCTCACGAGCGGCTCCTCACTGCTGAAGGGTCAGTCGGCGGACACGTCGTCGAGAGCGGCGGTGATCTCGGCGGGCAGGCTGAGCTCCTCGACGCCGAGCGCGCCGCGCAGCTGAGCCGCGGTCCGCGCGCCGACGATCGGAGCGGTGACGCCGGGCCGGTCGCGCACCCAGGCGAGGGCGACCTCGAGGGTCGACCAGCCGAGGCCCTCGGCGGCGCGGGCGACGGCCTCGACGATGCCGGCGGACCGCTCGTCGAGGTAGGGGCCGACGAAGTTGGCGAAGTGCGTCGACGCACCACGGGAGTCCGACGGCGTGCCGGTGCGGTACTTGCCGGTCAGCACACCCCGGCCGAGCGGCGACCACGGCAGTACGCCGAGACCCAGCGCCGCGGCCGCCGGCAGCACCTCGACCTCGACCGCGCGGTTGAGCAGCGAGTACTCGACCTGGGTGCACGCGAGCGGGGAGCGACCCGGGACGGCTCGCTGCCAGGTCTGCGGCCTGGGCGGTCTGCCAGCCGGTGTAGTTGGAGATCCCGACGTACGACGTGCGCCCGCTGTCGACGGCGCGGTCGAGGGCCGCGAGGGTCTCCTCGATCGGGGTGTCGTCGGACCAGATGTGCACCTGCCACAGGTCGACGTGGTCGATCCCGAGGCGCGCGCAGCGACGCGTCGAGGGTGGCGAGCAGGTGGCCGCGCGAGGTGTTGTACTCGCGACCGCCGCGACGGGCCGAGATCCCGGCCTTGGTGGCGAGCACGATCTCGTCACGGGCGACGACGTCGCCGATGAGCGTGCCGATCAGCTCCTCGGACGAGCCGTTGCCGTAGCCGGCCGCGGTGTCGACCAGGGTCCCGCCGGCCTCGGCGAAGGCGATCAGCTGGTCGCGCGCCTCGTGCTCGTCGGTGTCGCGTCCCCAGGTCATCGTGCCGAGGCCGAGCCGGGACACCGTGAGGCCGGTCGCACCGACACGCCGCTGCTGCATGGAGAAGAAGGTAGCCAGTCCAACCACGCGGACCGGCGTCGGCTCGCCGTACGAGAACGCGACGCGGTGGCCCGTAGGCTGGCGCGCAGCCACCGACCATCCGTACCGAAAGCGAGTCGATGGACTACTTCGACGCCATCATCCTCGGCATCGTCGAGGGGCTGACCGAGTTCCTCCCCATCTCCAGCACCGGGCACCTGACCATCGCGGAGAAGGTCCTCGGGCTCGATCTCGACCGACCCGGCCGTCACCGGCTACACCGCGGTCATCCAGATGGGCGCCATCGCGGCGGTGATCGTCTACTTCGCCCAGGACATCTGGCGGATCGCCCGCGCCTGGTGCGTCGGCCTGGTGAAGCCGGAGTACCGCGGCCAGCTCGACCACCGGATGGGCTGGTACGTCATCGTCGGCACCATCCCGGTCGGCATCGTCGGGCTGCTGTTCAAGGACCTGATCACCGGCGACCTGCGCTCGCTGTGGGTGGTCGCGGTCGCCCTGATCGCGTGGAGCGGCGTGATGTGGGCGGCCGAGCGGGTCGCGCGGCAGGACCGCGGCGAGCGCGACCTCGACATGCGCGACGCGATCGTCGATCGGCCTGATCCAGGTGCGTCGCCCTGATCCCCGGCGTCTCGCGCTCCGGTGCGACGATCTCCGGCGGCCTCTTCCGCGGGCTCGACCGGGTGACGGCCACGAAGATCAGCTTCTTCTTCTCGATCCCCGCGCTCGTGGCGGCCGGCATCTTCGAGCTGCCCGACGCGATGAGCGGCGACATCAGCCTCGGCGTCGCCCTGGTCGGCATCGTGACCGCGTTCGTCGTCGCCTACGCGACGATCGCCTGGCTGCTCCGGTTCGTCGCCGGCCACGCGATCACCTGGTTCATCCCCTACCGCGTCGGCCTCGGCGTCCTCCTGCTGGTCCTGCTCGGGACCGGCGTCAGTCACGAGCCGACGCTAGAGCCAGCCGGACCTCTTGAACAGGACCCAGAGCCCGGCGGCGACCGCGCCCATCACCAGCAGCGCGAACGGGTAGCCGTAGGTCCAGCTCCAGCTCGGGCATGTGCTCGAAGTTCATCCCGTAGATCGCCGGCGATCAGGGTCGGCACCACGACCAGCGCGGCGCCAGCCGAGATCTTGCGCATGTCGTCGTTCTGCTGCACCGAGATCTGCGCCAGGTGCGCGTCGAACGCCGTCGACAGCAGCGAGTCGAGGGAGTCGACGGTCTCGGCCGCTCGGGCCAGGTGGTCGGAGACGTCGCGGAAGAACGGCGCCGCCGACTCGGGTACGGCGGGCAGGTCGCCGCTCGCCAGTCGGTTCACCGGGCTCGCGCAGCGGCAGCACCGCCCGGCGTACCTCCGCGAGCTCGCGCTTGAGCACGTAGATCCGCGCGGAGTCGTTGGTCCGCTGGTTGGAGAACACGGACGCCTCGATCTCGTCGACGTCGACGATCAGCTCGTCGACGACGTCGAGGTACTCGTCCACGACCCGGTCCATCACGGCGTACAGCACCCCGCCCGGCCCGTGGCTGAGCACCTGCCGGCTCGTCTCCAGCTCCGAGCGGGCCGTGTGCAGCTCGTTGCCCTGGCCGTGGCGGACGGTCACCACGAAGTCGTCGCCGACGAACATCGCGATCTCGCCGGTCTCGACGGCGTCGTCCTCGTCGACGTACCAGAGCGTCTTCAGGACGAGGAAGACCATGTCGCCGAAGCGCTCGAGCTTGGGCCGCTGGTGCGCCTGGACGGCGTCCTCGACCGCCAGCGGGTGCAGCTCGAAGGCCTTGGCGACGTCGCGGATCTCCGTCCGTCGGTCGGCTCGTACATGCCGATCCAGACGAAGTCGTCCGGGCCCGGTCGCCCGGGCCGCGCATCTCGCGCCAGTGGGTGCCGCCCGTCCGCGCGTTGGCCGTCGCGGTAGAGCGCGCAGTCGACGATCACGCGCTCACGGTCACCGTAGTCCCACTACAGTCGCGGCCATGGCAACGGTGATCCTGGTCCGACACGGGCGTACGACGGCCAACGCGTCCGGCGTCCTCGCCGGGCGGACCCCCGGCGTCAGGCTCGACGAGACCGGCGCGCGCCCAGGCCGCCCGGACCGGGGAACGGCTCGCGGCCGTCCCGTCTGGTCGCCGCGGTCACCAGCCCGCTGGAGCGGTGTCGCCAGACGACGAAGGCGATCCTGGCCGCGCAGCGAGGCCGCCGTCGCGGGCTCAGACCGACCGCGGGCTCACCGAGTGCGACTACGGCGAGTGGCAGGGCCGAGCGCTCAAGGACCTCGCGAAGGAGAAGCTCTGGGCGACCGTCCAGGCCCAGCCGTCGGCGGCGACGTTCCCGGGCGGCGAGTCGATGGTCGCGATGCAGGCTCGCGCCGTGTCCGCCGTACGACGTCGCGACGCGCTCGTCGAGGCCGAGCACGGCGCCGGTGCGGTGTGGCTCGCGGTCAGCCACGGCGACGTGATCAAGTCGATCCTCGCGGACGCGCTCGGCATGCACCTCGACCTCTTCCAGCGCCTGCACGTCGACCCGGCCTCGGTGTCGATCATCCGCTACACCGCGACGCGGCCCTACGTGCTGGCGACCAACACCCATGCCGGCGACCTGTCCTGGCTGGCCCCGCCGCCGGCGAAGAAGAGCACGCGCGAGCCGCCGTACCGACGACGCCGCGGTCGGTGGTGGCGCAGGGCCTTCGGCCACCGCCTAGGGTGACTTCCATGCCTCTCGTCCACGGATTCGACCCTCCGGAGCGGTTCGTCACGGGCACCGTCGGGCCGCCCGGACAACGGACCTTCTTCCTCCAGGCGCGCTCCGGGGCGCGGGTCGTGAGCGTCTCGCTGGAGAAGCAGCAGGTGCAGGCGCTGGCCGAGCGCATCGACGAGCTGCTCGACGAGATCATGGCCAGCACGCTCAGCGAGGCGATGATCCCGGCCGTCGCGCCGCTCGGCCTCGACGACAGCGACCCGCTCGAGCAGCCGATCGAGGAGGAGTTCCGCGCCGGCACCATGACGCTGTCCTGGGACCCCGCCGACGAGCGCGTCGTGATCGAGGTGTTCCCCTACACCGAGGCAGCGGTCGTGTCGCCCGGAGCAGGTCGACGAGGACTTCGAGGAGCCGGAGCCCGACGAGGTGTTCCTGGTCCGGATCCCGCCGGGCCCGGCGCGGGCCTTCGTCAAGCGGGCCGAGCAGGTGCTCGAGGCCGGCCGGCCGAGCTGTCCCGTTCTGCGGCAACCCCGTCGACCCCGAGGGCCACCTGTGCGTGCGGGCCAACGGCTTCCGGCGCCGGGACCCGTGACCGCACCGGACCTGGCCGAGGGCGAGCTGGTCCTCCACGGCCGGATCATGCCGGCCTCCAACGCCACCTTCGTCGGGGAGATCGACGGCATCCGGGTCGTCTACAAGCCGGTCGCGGGGGAGCGGCCGCTGTGGGACTTCCCCGACGGCACCCTCGCCGACCGCGAGCGCGCGGCGTACCTCGTCTCGCGAGGCCTTCGGCTGGAACGTCGTCCCCGAGACCTGGCTGCGCGACGGGCCGCACGGCCCGGGCATGGTCCAGCGCTGGCAGGAGCCGGACGAGGAGCAGGTCGCGGTCACGCTGGTCGCCGAGGGCGAGGTGCCGGACGGCTGGCGGCACGTCTTCGACGGGTTCGACGCGCACGACCAGCCGATCTCGCTGATCCACGAGGACTCCGCGGCGCTGCGACGGATGGCGGTCTTCGACGTGATCGTCAACAACGCCGACCGCAAGGGCGGGCACGTCCTCGAGATGACCGACGGACACCGGTACGGCGTCGACCACGGCGTCACGTTCCACACCGACCACAAGCTGCGGACCGTGCTCTGGGGCTGGCTCGGCGAGGCGCTGACCACCGAGGAGTCGGCGGTGGTCGGCGCCGTACGCGCTGAGGTCGCCGGCCAGCTCGGCGACGCGCTGGCCGCGCATCTGACCGACCTGGAGATCGAGGCGCTGCTGCGGCGCTGCGACCGGCTGGTCGCGAAGGGCTCGATGCCGTCGCCGCGCGGCGAGTGGCCGGCCATCCCGTGGCCGCCGTTCTGACGTGAGTCGATAGTCTTTCCGCATGCGAGCCTGGCCGTCCCCCGAGATCCCGACCCTGCCCGTCGCGGGTCCGCCGGTCGCCCTCCACGACACGCCGTCCGGTGCCCCGGTCACGACGTCCCCGGACGGGCCTGCGCGGATGTACGTCTGCGGCATCACGCCGTACGACGCCACGCACCTCGGCCACGCGAACACCTATGTCGCCTTCGACCTGCTCAACCGGGCCTGGCGCAACGCCGGCCACGACGTGACCTACGTGCAGAACGTCACCGACGTCGACGACCCGCTGCTCGAGCGGGCCGCGAAGGTGCACGTCGACTGGGTCGAGCTCGCCGAGCGCGAGACCGAGCTGTTCCGCCAGGACATGACCGCGCTGCGCGTGCTGCCGCCGGCGCACTACATCGGTGCGGTCGAGTCGATCCCGCTGGTGATCGAGCTGATCGACCGTCTCGAGGAGGCCGGCGCGATCTACCGGGTCGAGGACGACCTCTACTTCTCGGTGACCGCCGACCCGGCCTTCGGTGCCGAGTCCGGCTGGACCCGCGAGAAGATGCTCGAGATCTTCCCCGAGCGCGGCGGCGACCCGGACCGCGCCGGCAAGAAGGACCCCCTCGACTGCGTCGTCTGGCGCGGACGTCGCGAGGGCGAGCCGTCCTGGGAGAGCCCGTGGGGCCCCGGCCGACCGGGGTGGCACGTCGAGTGCACCGCGATCGCGCAGGAGCACCTCGGCGGCGCCTTCGACGTCCAGGGCGGCGGCAGCGACCTGGTCTTCCCGCACCACGAGATGTGCGCGGGCCACGCCCAGGTGGCGGTCCCCGGTACGCCGTTCGCGAAGGTCTACAGCCACGGCGGCATGGTCGGCTACGACGGCGAGAAGATGTCGAAGTCGCGCGGCAACCTGGTCTTCGTCTCCGCGCTGCGCAACAGCGACGTCGACCCGATGGCGATCCGGCTGGCGCTGATGCGCCACCACTACCGCGCCGACTGGGAGTGGATCGACGACGAGCTGTGGACCGCCGTCGACGACCTGGACCGCTGGCGCCAGGCCATCTCGCTCGGTGCCGGTGCCCCGGCGGCGCCGGTGGTCGACGAGGTCCTCGCGGCCCTGGCCGACGACCTCGACGCTCCGCGGGCGACGGCGGCCGTCGACCGCTGGGTTGCTGCCACGCTCGGCACCGACGGCCTGGCCGACACCAGTGACCCCGACGCCGCGATCCAGATGCTGGCCGTCCTCGACGCCGCCCTCGGGCTCGCGCTCTGACCCTCCCGGCGCTGCGGTTTGGTCACCAACCGCAGACCTGGAGCGCTCCCACCTGCGGTTTGTGACCAAACCGCATGCCAGGGGCAGCCGTCAGTCGTCGTCCTGGCGGCGCTTGAGGTAGCGCTCGAACTCGCGGGCGATGGCCTCACCGGACGCCTCGGGCAGGTCGGTGGTGTCGCGGGTCTCCTCGAGAGCGCGCACGTAGTCGGCGACGTCCTCGTCCTCCTCGGCCAGCTCGTCGACACCGCGCTCCCAGGCGCGGGCGTCCTCGGGCAGGTCGCCGAGCGGGATGCTCACCTGCAAGAGGTCCTCGAGCTGGCCGATCAGGGCCAGCGTCGCCTTGGGGCAGGGCGGCTGCGCGACGTAGTGCGGCACCGCGGCCCAGTAGGACACCGCCGGCATGTCGAGCTGGACGCAGGCGTCCTGGAAGACGCCGACGATGCCGGTCGGGCCCTCGTACGTCGACTGCTCGAGCTTGAGCCGGTCGACCAGCTCGAGCTCGGTGGCGGTGCCGGTGACCGGGATCGGGCGGGTGTGAGGGGTGTCGGCCAGCAGCGCGCCGAGGGTGACCACGAGCTCGCCGCCGAGCTCGTCGCAGGCGGCGAGCAGCTCGGCGCAGAACTGCCGCCAGCGCATGTTCGGCTCGATGCCGCGGATCAGGATGACGTCGCGGTCGAGGTCCGGGGGAGAGGCGATCGCGATCTGGGTGCTCGGCCAGGTGAGCTTCCGGTGCCCGAGGTCGTCGGTGCCGACGATCGGGCGGTTGACCTGGAAGTCGTAGAAGTCCTCCGGGTCGACGGCGCCGACGATGCGCGCGCCCCACACCTCGATCAGGTGGTCGACGGCCGACGACGCTGCGTCGGCGGCGTCGTTCCAGCCCTCGAACGCGGCGATGACCACCGGGTCCACCAGGTCGGGCACGTCCTCCAGCTCGATCACGTCGTCAGCCTAGTCCGCGCGTGGATTTCTGCAGCCGCCACGCCCGGTGTCACGATCTGGGAATCAGGTCCAGCTCGTGGACGCTGTTCCTACGCTTGAACCCTGGTCGCGCCCGCGACCCGAGAGGAGTCCCGTTGTCCGACCTGCGACCCGATGCCACCGAGGAGCTCACCCGCGCCCTCGAGACCGGATCATGGTGCTCGACGGTGCGATGGGCACGGCGATCCAGCGCGACCGCCCCGACGAGGCCGGCTACCGCGGTGAGCGGTTCGCCGACTGGCCCAGCGACCTCCTGGGCAACAACGACCTGCTCACGATCACCCAGCCCGAGATCATCGCCGGCATCCACCGCGAGTACCTCGAGGCCGGCGCCGACATCATCGAGACCAACACGTTCAACGCCAACGCGGTCTCGCTCGCCGACTACGGCCTGGAGGAGCTCGCCTACGAGCTCAACCTCGAGTCGGCCCGCCTGGCCCGCCGCGAGGCCGACGCCGTGGCGACGCCCGAGAAGCCGCGGTACGTCGGCGGCGCCCTCGGCCCCACGACCCGCACCGCCTCGATCTCGCCCGGACGTCAACGACCCGGGCGCGCGCAACGTGTCCTACGACCAGCTCGTCGCGGCGTACCTCGAGGCCGCCCGCGGCCTGGTCGACGGCGGCTCGGACCTGCTCGTCATCGAGACGATCTTCGACACCCTCAACGCCAAGGCCGCGATCTTCGCGGTCGAGACGCTCTTCGAGGAGCACGGTCGTCGCTGGCCGGTCATCATCTCCGGCACCATCACCGACGCCTCCGGCCGCACCCTGTCGGGCCAGGTGACCGAGGCGTTCTGGGACTCGGTGCGGCACGTCGCGCCCGCTCGCCGTCGGTCTCAACTGCGCGCTCGGCGCCAAGGAGATGCGTCCCTACATCGCCGAGCTGGCACGCCTCGCCGACACCTTCGTCTCCTGCTACCCGAACGCCGGCCTGCCCAACGCCTTCGGTGAGTACGACGAGGCACCCGACGAGACCGCCGGCGATCCTCGCGCGAGTTCGCGGAGAGCGGCTTCGTCAACCTGGTCGGCGGCTGCTGCGGCACCACGCCCGCGCACATCGCCGCGATCGCCCGCGCCGTCGAGGACCAGGAGCGCGCGTACGCCCGTCGAGGTCGCTCCCGCCATGCGTCTCGCCGGCCTCGAGCCGTTCACGATCACCGACGACAGCCTCTTCGTCAACGTCGGCGAGCGCACCAACATCACCGGCTCGGCGAAGTTCCGCAACCTGATCAAGGCCGGCGACTACGACACCGCGCTCAGCGTCGCCGCCCAGCAGGTCGAGAACGGCGCGCAGGTCATCGACGTCAACATGGACGAGGGCATGATCGACGGCGTCGCGGCGATGGACCGCTTCACCAAGCTGATCGCCAGCGAGCCCGACATCAGCCGGGTCCCGCGTGATGGTCGACTCCTCCAAGTGGGAGGTCATCGAGGCCGGCCTGAAGAACGTCCAGGGCAAGCCGATCGTCAACTCGATCTCCATGAAGGAGGGCGAGGACAAGTTCCGCGAGCAGGCCCGCCTGTGCCGCAAGTACGGCGCCGCCGCGGTCGTGATGGCCTTCGACGAGGACGGCCAGGCCGACAACCTCGAGCGCCGCAAGGCGATCTGCGAGCGGGCCTACCGGATCCTCGTCGACGAGGTCGGCTTCCCCGCCGAGGACATCATCTTCGACCCGAACGTGTTCGCGATCGCGACCGGCATCGAGGAGCACGCGTCGTACGGCCTGGACTTCATCGAGGCCACCCGCTGGATCAAGCAGAACCTGCCCGGCGCCAAGGTCTCCGGCGGCATCTCCAACGTCAGCTTCTCGTTCCGCGGCAACAACCCGGTCCGCGAGGCGATCCACGCGGTCTTCCTCTTCCACGCGATCGACGCCGGGCTCGACATGGGCATCGTCAACGCCGGCGCGCTGATTCCCTACACCGAGGTCGAGCCGGAGCTGCGCGAGCGGATCGAGGACGTCGTCCTCAACCGCCGGCCCGACGCGGCCGAGCGGCTGCTCGAGATCGCCGAGGAGCACAACAAGGCAGGGCGAGGTCGTCGAGGCGACCGCCGAGGAGTGGCGCAGCCTCCCCGTCGGCGAGCGGATCACCCACGCGCTCGTGAAGGGCATCGACGCCTACGTCGAGAGCGACACCGAGGAGCTCCGCCAGCGAGATCGCCGACCGCGGCGGCCGCCCGATCGAGGTCATCGAGGGCCCGCTGATGGACGGCATGAACGTCGTCGGCGACCTCTTCGGCGCCGGCAAGATGTTCCTGCCCGCAGGTCGTGAAGTCCGCGCGCGTGATGAAGAAGGCCGTCGCCTACCTGATCCCGTTCATCGAGCAGGAGAAGCTCGACAACCCGGAGTACGCCACCGCCAAGGACACCAACGGCACGATCGTGATGGCGACCGTGAAGGGCGACGTCCACGACATCGGCAAGAACATCGTCGGCGTCGTGCTGCAGTGCAACAACTTCGAGGTCATCGACCTCGGCGTGATGGTGCCGGCGCAGAAGATCCTCGACACCGCCAAGGAGATCGGCGCCGACGCGATCGGCCTCTCCGGTCTGATCACGCCGTCGCTCGACGAGATGGTCAACGTCGCCGTCCGAGATGCAGCGCCAGGGCTTCGACGATCCCGCTGCTGATCGGCGGCGCCACGACCTCGCGCGCACACACGGCGGTCAAGGTCGACGGCAAGTACGACGGCCCCGTCGTGTGGGTGAAGGACGCCTCGCGCTCGGTGCCGACGCTCGCGGCGCTGCTCAGCGACGCGCAGCGCCCGAAGCTGATGGCCGACGTCAAGGCCGACTACGACTCGCTGCGCGAGCGGCACGCCGCCAAGCACGACCGGCCGATGCTGACCGTCGAGCAGGCCCGCGCCAACCGCACCCCGATCGACTGGACCGGCTACGAGCCGCCTGCCCCGAACACGCCCGGGCACCCACGTCCTCACCGACTACGACCTCGCCGAGCTCCGCGACTACATCGACTGGCAGCCGTTCTTCAACGCCTGGGAGATGAAGGGCAAGTTCCCCGACATCCTCAACAACCCGGCCACCGGCGAGACCGCCAGGGCGCTGTACGACGACGCGCAGACGATGCTCGACCGGCTGATCGCCGAGAAGTGGCTGACCGCCAACGCGGTCTTCGGCTTCTTCCCCGCCAACGCGGTCGGCGACGACATCGAGGTCTACACCGACGAGTCCCGCGCCGAGGTCCTGACCACGCTCCACAACCTGCGCCAGCAGGGCGAGCACCGCGACGGCGTACCCAACCGCTCGCTCGGCGACTTCGTCGCGCCGCGCGACACCGGCCTGCACCGACCACGTCGGCGCCTTCGCCGTCACGGCCGGGCTGGGCGCCCAGGACCGGATCGTGGCGTTCAAGGAGGCGAACGACGACTACTCGGCGATCCTCCTCGAGTCGCTGGCCGACCGGCTCGCGGAGGCCTTCGCCGAGCGGCTGCACCAGCGGGTGCGGACCGAGTTCTGGGGCCACGTCGCCCGAGGAGCAGCTCGACAACGAGGACCTGATCGCCGAGAAGTACCGCGGCATCCGACCGGCCCCGGGCTACCCGGCCTGCCCCGAGCACACCGAGAAGCGCACCCTGTGGGAGCTGCTCGACGTCCAGGCGGCGACCGGCATCGAGCTCACCGAGAGCATGGCGATGTGGCCGGGCGCCGCGGTCTCGGGCTGGTACTTCTCCCACCCGGCCGTCGCAGTACTTCGTCGTCGGCCGGCTCGGTCGCGACCAGGTCGCCGACTACGCCGAGCGCAAGGGCTGGACGCTGGCAGAGGCCGAGCGGTGGCTGTCGCCGAACCTCGGCTACGACCCCGATGACTGAGCGCGGCTGACTGCGGCTGCCGAAGGCCGTCCTGTGGGACATGGACGGCACGCTCGTCGACACCGAGCCGTACTGGATCGAGACCGAGTTCGCGCTGGCCGAGGAGTACGGCGGCACCTGGAGCGACGCGCACGCGATGAACCTGGTCGGCAACGACCTCTCGACTCGGCCCGCTACATCCGCGAGCACATGGGCATCGACCTGACTCCGGAGGAGATCGTCGAGCGGCTGCTCGACGGTGTCGTCGCCGGGTGCGAGGACGAGGTGCCGTGGCGTCCCGGCGCCGTCGACCTGCTCGCGCGGACCCGGCGCGGACGGCATGCCCGTGCGCGCTGGTCACGATGTCCTACGACCGGTTCGTCGCGCCGATCCTCGCCCAGCTGCCGCCCGAGACGTTCCGGGTGGTCGTCACCGGTGACCAGGTGGAGTTCGGCAAGCCGCACCCGGAGCCCTACCTCACCGCTGCGGCCGCGCTCGGCGTCGCCCCGCGGAGTGCCTGGCGATCGAGGACTCCAACACCGGCGCCAAGTCCGCCGAGGCGGCCGGCTGCCTGGTGCTGGTCGTCGAGAACCACGTCCCGGTCCTCGCCGAGCGAGCGCCGGGTCTTCGTCGACACCCTCGAGGGCATCGACCTGGACCAGGTCTGGGCCGAGTCTGACCCGGCCAGGGGTCCTAGTACCACCGGACAATGGCGGACTGCACTGTCGCCGCCGCCAGATTGAGACATCTCGGGGGGAGCTGTTCCACCTGGATGAGTCCAGGAAGTTGTAAGAGGTCACATGTTCGTCCGACGCGGTCCCGCCATCGTGCTCAGCCTTGTGCTGGGTGCAGCGGCCCTCTCTGTCGTGCCCAGCGCGGCGTGGAGTGATGGCGGGACCGCGAAGGACGTCCAGAAGAAGCCGTGACGCCTGCGGCCCCGGCACTGCGACCCGTGCCGAGCTGAAGGTCGGCACCGCTCGACGGCAACAGCCTCGCGGCTCGCCGGTCACCGGGACCGTCTGGAGCGACGACAGCGACGTCTGGGACTGGAAGCTCAAGCACAACGGCGAGGTCTCCGACGACGGCCGGGCGCGGGGCAGCGAGGACAGCGACCTCAGCTTCCGCGTCAGCCGGACCATGTTCAACTTGGTACGGCGACGGACGACATCGTCTTCCGCGCCGAGAACCTGCGCACCGGCGAGGTCTGCCGGGCCTACCTCCGTACTGACCTCGACGTGAGGACCTATCCTGAGCGGGCCCCATCGAAAGGTCCGACGGTTGCGCGTCCTCCGCAGCCCGGTCACGCTCTTCCTGCTGATCGGGGTCGTTCACCGTGGTCGCGATCTTCGTCGGCACCAACAAGCTCGCCGACCGCGCAGCCGCCGACGAGGCGATCGCCGAGGCGCAGCGGACCACCGAGGTGCTCGCGCAGTCCGTGGTCGGCCCGACGTGCCCGCACGGCCTGGTCGACGTCACGCCGGCGCAGGATCGCCGAAGGCTCGACCTCGATGGACCGCGACGGTCACGACCGCGACTGCTCGACGTCGACACGGTCGACCGGATCAACATCTGGACCGCGGACGGGCGCGCTCGTCTACTCCAGCGAGGGCGATGCCGCTGAGTCGGACAGACAGTTCCCGCTCGACGCCGACCAGCTGCGACGTCCTGACCGAGGAGCGGCGCGGCGGAGGATCGCGATCCCGACCGGCCGGAGAACGCGATCGCCGATCCGGCGAGCCGCCGACGACGCAGGCCGGCACGACGACCCGATCGACCGCGGCGGCTGGTCCAGATCTACACCCGGATCGAGTCACCCGAGGGCGAGCCGCTGCTCTTCGAGGCCTACTACACGCTCGACGAGATCGAGAGCCGGCAGCAGCGAGATCTTCTCCTCGTTCCGCTGGATCACGCTCGGGCCCGCTGGTCCTCCTCATCCTCGTCGCGACCGTGCATCCTCGCTCGGCCTGACCCGCCAGCTGCGCCGGGCCGCGGCCGAGCGCGAGCGGCTGCTGCGCTCCGCGATGGACGCCTCGGACGCCGAGCGCCGTCGGATCGCCCGCGACCTGCACGACGGCGTCGTCCAGGACCTCGCCGGGCACGGCGTTCGCCGTCAGCGCCGTGGCGCGCAACCCGGAGACCGCCGACGACTCGCGCGAGACCCTCGACAGTCGCCGGCGCGTCGCTGCGCACCAGCCTGAAGTCGCTGCGCTCCCTGCTCGCCGAGATCCACCCGCCGGACCTGCACGCCGACGGGCCTGGCCGCCGCGCTCGCCGACCTGATCGCGCCCGCCGCGGCGGCCGGGCATCCAGGCGTCGGTGAGCGTCGAGGGCGCCGAGACCGCCTCCGACGAGAAGGCCGCGCTGGTGTGGCGCGTCGCCCAGGAGGCCGTGCGCAACGCGATCCGGCACTCCGCGGCCTCGACGCTCGCGGTCACCGTGCGCGGCGACGGACCGCGCGCTCGTCCTCGAGGTCGTCGACGACGGTGTCGGCTTCGACCCGACGACCGTTCGCGGACCCCGACCGCTACGGTCTGCGTGGGCTGCGCAGCCTGGTCACCGACAACGGCGGCACAGCTCGAGGTGCGATCGTCTCCGGGAGAAGGCACGACCGTCCGGATGGAGGTGGATGCCCGATGACGCGACGCCAAGATCCGGGTCGTCCTCGTCGACGACCACGCGGTGATCCGCGCCGGCCTCGAGCAGCTGCTCGGCGGCACCGACGACATCGAGGTCGTCGGCACCGCCGCCAACGGCGCGAGGCGCTCGAGGTGGTCCGGCGAGATCCGGCCCGACGTGGTGCTGATGGACCTGCAGATGCCCGAGGTCGACGGCGTCGCCGCGACCCGGATGATCATGTCCGAGGACCTCGGCGTCGACGTCCTGGTCCTGACCTCGTTCTCCGACAGCGAGCGGATCATCGCCGCCCTCGACGCCGGCGCCGTCGGCTACCTGCTCAAGGACGCCGACCCCGAGGACGTGCTCCAGGGCATCCGCGCGGTCAGCCGTGGCGAGTCTCCGCTCCACCCCAAGGCGGCCCGCGCGCTCCTCGGCACCCGCGCCGGCTCCACCCAGGTGCAGCTGACCAGCCGGGAGACCGAGGTGCTCGGACTGGTCCGCGAGGGTCTGGCCAACAAGCAGATCGCCCGGCGCCTCGACATCAGCGAGCGCACGGTCAAGGCGCACCTCACCTCCGCGTTCGCCCGGATCGGCGTCTCCGACCGTACCCAGGCCGCGCTCTGGGCCGAGCGCAACGGCCTCTGAGCAACCCGGCCGGGTTGCGGATTGTGACCACACCGCGACTGCGGGACCCCGATGCGGGGCTCAGTCGGCAGCGTCAACCACAGTTGCGGCGTCCTTGACGGGCAGCGGCGGGGGAGTGCCGCCGAAGGCCGGGCAGACGGCCTGGTGCGCGCACCACGAGCAGAGCCGGCCGGGGTTGGGACGCCAGTCACCGGACTCCTCCGCGAGGCGGATGGCCTGCCAGATCGCCTCGACCTTGCGCTCGGTCGCGAGCAGGTCCTGCTCGTCGGGGACGTAGCGGAGCATCTCGCCGTTGCCGAGGTAGACCAGCTGGAGCATGGCGGGCAGGACGCCGCGCGTGCGCCAGATGACCAGCGCGTAGAACTTCATCTGGAACAGCGCCTTGGCCTCGAACATCTCGCCAGGCGCCTTGCCGGTCTTGTAGTCGACCACCCGGATCGCGCCGTCCGGGGCGACGTCGATGCGGTCGACGAAGCCGCGCAGCAGCAGCCGCGAGTCGAGCAGCGTCTCGACGTACAGCTCACGCTCCGCCGGCTCGAGCCGGCGCGGGTCCTCGAGCGTGAAGTAGCGCTCGAGGACGCTCCGGCACGACGCCAGCCAGGCACCGGCCTCAGGACCCTCCTCGCCGAACATCTCGAGCAGCTCGGGCGACTGCTCGACGAGGGCCTCCCAGGCGGGTTCGAGCATCTGCTCGGCCTGCTCGGGCGTACGTCGCTCAGCGGGCAGGTCGAAGAGGTCCTCGAGCACCTTGTGGACGACGGTGCCGCGCACCGCGTCGGGCGAGAACGGCTCGGGCAGCCGGTCGATGGTGCGGAACCGGTAGAGCAGCGGGCAGCTCATGAAGTCGCCGGCGCGGCTCGGCGACAGCGCGCCGAGCACCTCGATCCCGTCGACCGGCGTGGAGATCCGCGTCGCCGGCGACTCCTGCTCCACACTCACGAGGCCACCCTAGGCGAGCCCACCGACCACCCGGACGACCCTGCTGCCGACCCGGCCGCCGCGTCGTACCCGCTGCCTCGTCGGATAGCCTCGAAGCGTGCCCGACACACCCTCCCGGCCCCGTCCGCCGGGCACCTTCAAGGTCGGCACCGTCGCGGGCAGCGACGTCCTCGTCTCGTCCTCGTGGTTCCTCGTCGCGGGCCTGATCGCGATCATCATGGCGCCGGTCGTCGAGGTCGCGCAGCCCGGTCTGGGGATCTGGAAGTACGTCGCGGGTGTGGCCTTCGCGGTGATCCTCTACCTGTCGGTCCTGCTCCACGAGGCGTCGCACGCGATCGTCGCGCGGCGCTACGGCTTCCCGGTCTCCTCGATCACGCTGCACTTCCTCGGCGGCATGACGGCGATCGAGGGGGAGGCGCGTCGTCCGCGGCAGGAGTTCTGGATCGCGGTCGTCGGCCCGCTCACGTCCCTGGCCGTCGGCGTGGTCGCCCTCGGCGTACGTCAGGTCACCCCGGACGGGCTGCTCCTGATCGCCGTCGACGGCCTCGCCGGGGCGAACCTGCTGGTCGGGCTGCTCAACCTGGTGCCCGGGCTGCCGCTCGACGGCGGCCGGGTGCTGAAGTCGCTGGTCTGGAAGATCACCGGCAACGTGCACCGCGGCACCATCGTCGCCGGCTGGGGCGGCCGGCTGACCGCGATCGCCGTGCTGGGCTGGCCGCTGCTGCAGGAGCAGATCTTCGGGACCCAGGCCGAGCCGCTCGACTTCGTCCTCGCCGTCGTGATCGCCGGGTTCCTGTGGCAGGGCGCGACGGCGGCGATGTCCTCGGCCCGCCTGCGCAGCCGGCTGCCGCACCTGGTCGCCCGCGAGCTCGTGCGCAGCACCCTCGCCGTACCCAGCGACCTGCCGCTCGCCGAGGCGGTACGCCGGGCGCACGACGCCGCGCGCCGGCAGCGTCGTGACGGTGACCAGCAGCGGCGTACCCGTCGGCATCGTCAGCGAGGCCGCGCTCGCGGCGACGCCCGAGGACCGGCGGCCCTGGGTGCCGGTCTCGACGGTCGCGCGCACCATCGAGGACGGGCTGCGCCTGCCCGCCGACATCGGCGGCGAGGAGCTGGTGACGGCGATCAGCCGGACCCCGGCGTCGGAGTACCTCCTGGTCGAGCCGGACGGCTCGATCCTGGGCGTCCTGGCGACCGCCGACGTCGATAGGGCGTTCCGCGAGAGCGCGCACTAAGCTCTCGGGGGTGTCCGAGACCCCCGATGCTCCCGAAGTCCCCGCCGCCTCCCACTCCGAGCAGGCACCGGACGTGCCCGCCGAGGCCTGGTCCGGCGTCCACCGCGGACCGCTGCGCGTCGGTGAGTGGATCCGGCTGGTCGACCAGAAGGGTCGCCGGCACAACTTCGAGCTCGTGCCCGGCAAGCGCTTCTTCTCCAACCGCGGCCACATCGAGCACGACGAGCTGATCGGCCGCGAGGAGGGCTTCACCGTCGCGTCGTCCGCGGGCGGCGAGTACCTCTGCTTCCGGCCGCTGCTCTCGGAGTTCGTCGTCTCGATGCCGCGCGGCGCCGCGGTCGTCTACCCCAAGGACGCCGCCCAGATCGTCGCGCTCGCCGACATCTTCCCGGGCGCGCACGTCGTCGAGGCCGGCGTCGGCTCCGGCGCACTGACCTGCTCGCTGCTGCGGGCCGTCGGCCCGTACGGCCGGGTGTCGTCGTACGAGCGGCGCGAGGAGTTCGCCGACGTCGCCCGCCGCAACGTCGTCGCAGTTCTTCGGCGCCCCCGACGGGGAGACCCACCCCGCGTGGCAGCTCACCCTCGGCGACCTCGCCGAGGCGCTGCCCGCCTCCGGCGAGCGCGCCGACCGGATCATCCTCGACATGCTCGCGCCCTGGGAGTGCCTCGACGCCGCGGCGCGACGCGCTGCGCCCCGGCGGCATCGTCTGCGCGTACGTCGCCACCACGACGCAGCTGTCCCGGTTCGTCGAGACCGTCCGGGTCCACGGCGGCTTCACCGATCCGCAGGCGTGGGAGTCGCTCGTGCGCGACTGGCACGTCGAGGGCCTCGCCGTACGCCCTGGTCACAAGATGATCGGCCACACCGCGTTCCTCGTGACCGCGCGTCGGATGGCCCCCGGCGAGCGTCCGCCGCTCAAGCGCCGCCGTCCCGCCCCGGGTGCCTACGGCCCCGACTACACCGGTCCGCGCCCCGCCGACGTCCCGGCCGAGGAGCTGGCGGATTGACCTGCTCGCCTGCTCGCGGAGCATGCGGTTTGGTCACAAACCGCAGAGATTCCGGACCTCCGGCGTGCGGTTTGGTCACAAACCACATGGTCGGTCGCGTCCAAATCGTGACCAACACCGCGAAATGTGGTCTTCCCTCGGCGATGCTCGCGGGTAGGGTCAATCGCACAGGAGGTGGCGCTGATGTCGACATCCGAAGGCGTTTCCAGCACGGGGGGCCGCTCCCCGGACGAACTCGCGGACCAGGTCCGGCTCCTCGAGGCCGAGATCTCCGACCTGCGCCGCCGGCTGGCAGACGGCCCGTCTCCGTCACGCGGCCTCGAGCTGCGCCTCGCCGACGCCCAGCGCTCGCTGGCCGGGCTCACCTCCCAGAACGAGCGGCTCGCCCAGACCCTGCGTGAGGCGCGCGACCAGATCATGAAGCTCAAGGAAGAGGTCGACCGGCTGGCCCAGCCGCCGGCCGGCTTCGGCACCTTCCTCGCCCGCAACGACGACGACTCGGTCGACGTCTTCACCGGCGGCCGCAAGCTGCGCGTCAACGCGTCAGCCCAGCGTCGACCTCGACGCGCTCCAGCGTGGCCAGGAGGTCATGCTCAACGAGGCGCTGAACGTCGTCGCCGCCCTCGACTTCGAGAAGGTCGGCGAGGTCGTGATGTTCAAGGAGCTGCTCGCCGACGGCGAGCGCGTCCTGGTCATCGCGAACGCCGACGAGGAGCGCGTCGTCCGCCTCGCCGAGCCGCTGCGCACCGAGACGATCCGCGCCGGCGACTCGCTGCTGCTGGACTCCCGGTCCGGCTACGTCTACGAGAAGGTCCCGAAGTCCGAGGTCGAGGAGCTGGTCCTCGAAGAGGTCCCCGACATCGACTACAGCGACATCGGCGGCCTGGTCAGCCAGATCGAGACGATCCGCGACGCCGTCGAGCTGCCCTACCTGCACCCCGAGCTGTTCGTCGAGCACGAGCTCAAGCCCGCCGAAGGGCGTCCTGCTCTACGGACCTCCCGGCTGCGGCAAGACGCTGATCGCCAAGGCGGTCGCCAACTCGCTGGCCAAGAAGGTCGCGGCGAAGACCGGCCAGGAGGGGAAGTCGTACTTCCTCAACATCAAGGGCCCCGAGCTGCTCAACAAGTACGTCGGCGAGACCGAGCGGCACATCCGGCTGGTCTTCCAGCGGGCGCGTGAGAAGGCCAGCGAGGGCACGCCGGTCATCGTGTTCTTCGACGAGATGGACTCGCTGTTCCGCACCCGCGGCTCGGGGGTCTCCTCCGACGTCGAGAACACCATCGTCCCGCAGCTGCTCAGCGAGATCGACGGCGTCGAGCTGCTCGAGAACGTCCTGGTCATCGGCGCCTCCAACCGCGAGGACATGATCGACCCGGCGATCCTGCGGCCCGGCCGGCTGGACGTGAAGATCAAGATCGAGCGTCCCGACGCCGAGTCGGCTCGCGACATCTTCAGCAAGTACCTCACCTCGTCCCTCCCGCTGCACGCCGACGACCTCGGCGAGTTCGGCGGCGACCGGGACGCCTGCGTCGCCGGGATGATCCGCGCCACGGTCGAGCGGATGTACACCGAGACCGAGGAGAACCGCTTCCTCGAGGTCACCTACGCCAACGGCGACAAGGAGGTCCTCTACTTCAAGGACTTCAACTCCGGCGCGATGATCCAGAACATCGTCGACCGGGCCAAGAAGATGGCGATCAAGGACTTCCTCGACCACGACCAGAAGGGGCTGCGGGTCTCGCACCTGCTGCAGGCGTGCGTCGACGAGTTCAAGGAGAACGAGGACCTCCCCAACACCACCAACCCCGACGACTGGGCCCGCATCTCCGGCAAGAAGGGCGAGCGGATCGTCTTCATCCGCACGCTCATCACCGGCAAGCAGGGCACCGAGCCGGGCCGGTCGATCGACACCGTCGCCAACACCGGCCAGTACCTCTGACGGCTCGCGGCATCGCCTCGGCATGCGGTTTGGTCACGAACCGCATGCTGGTCGCGCTCCCAGTTGCGGTTGGTGACCAAACCGCAGCGCTACGAGGACAGCTCCGTCACGTCCGCGACGGTGGCACCGAGAGCAGCGAGCAGCTCGCCGGCGTCGACTGTCAGCGCGACGCCGGGAGCACCCGCGCCGATGCTGATCGGACCCTCGATCGACGCGTCGGCGATCACCGGCAGGGGAGTGGCGCTCCCCAGAGGCGTGATCGTGCCGCGCACGTAGCCGGTCACGTCGTACGCCGCCTCCGCGCTCGGCATGGACACCCGGTTGACGCCCAGCAGGGCGCGCAGCTTGGGCCAGGCGATCTCCCGGTCGCCCGGGACCAGCACGAACCGGTGGTCGCCTTCGCTCACGCGCACCACCATGGTCTTGACGATCTGGCGCGGCTCGACCCCGCGCGCCGCTGCCGCCTCGGCGAGCGAGCGCACCGGGCCGTGACGGGTGACGGCGTGGTCGAGGCCCAGCGCAACGGCCGCCGCGATCGCCCGGTCGGCCGCGTCGCTCATGGTCACGAACCTACTGGTCCACCCGGCTCGCGTACGCTCGGAACATGAGCGTGCGCCGGGTCATGGGGACCGAGGTCGAGTACGGCATCGCCGTGCAGGGCCAGCCCCTCGCCAACCCGATGGTCGCCTCCTCGCAGGTCGTCAACGCCTACGCGTCGGCGACCGTCCGGGCGCGGCGCGCGCGCTGGGACTTCGAGGAGGAGTCGCCGCTGCGCGACGCCCGCGGCTTCGACATGTCGCGCCAGGTCGCCGACCCGAGCCAGCTCACCGACGAGGACATGGGGCTGGCCAACGTCATCCTCACCAACGGTGCCCGGCTCTACGTCGACCACGCCCACCCGGAGTACTCCACGCCCGAGGTGACCACCCCGCTCGACATCGTCCGGTGGGACAAGGCCGGCGAGCTGGTGATGCTCGACGCGCCGCGCGCGCCGCCAGCTGCCCGGCGGCGCCGACGATCGTGCTCTACAAGAACAACACCGACAACAAGGGCGCGTCGTACGGCGCCCACGAGAACTACCTGATGCGCCGCTCGACGCCGTTCGCCGACATCGTCCGCCACCTCACGCCGTTCTTCGTCAGCCGCCAGGTGGTGCGCGGCGCCGGCCGGGTCGGCATCGGCCAGGACGGCCGCGAGCACGGCTTCCAGATCAGCCAGCGCGCCGACTTCTTCGAGGTCGAGGTCGGCCTCGAGACCACGCTGAAGCGGCCGATCATCAACACCCGCGACGAGCCGCACGCCGACCCGGAGAAGTACCGCCGGCTGCACGTCATCATCGGCGACGCCAACCTCGCCGAGATCTCGACCTACCTCAAGGTCGGCACCACCTCGCTGGTGCTCGCGATGATCGAGGACAGGTTCATCACCGCCGACCTGACCGTCGAGGGCCCGGTCGCCGGGCTGCGCGCGATCTCGCACGACCCGACGCTGCGGCACCGGTCACGCTCACCGACGGGCGCCGCTCACCGGCGATCCAGCTGCAGCTGGAGTACCTCGACCTCGCGAAGAAGTACGTCGAGGACCGGTACGGCGCCGACGCCGACGCGCAGACCGTCGACGTGCTCGCAGCGCTGGGAGTCGGTCCTCGACCGGCTCGAGCGCGACCCGATGCTCTGCGCGCGCGAGCTCGACTGGGTGGCCAAGCTCAAGCTGCTCGAGCAGTACCGCCAGCGCGACGGCCTCGACTGGGACGACGCCAAGCTGCAGCTGATCGACCTGCAGTACTCCGACATCCGTCCCGAGAAGGGGCTCTACCACCGCCTCGTCGCCGGCGGCCGGATCGAGCGGCTGCTCGACGACGCACGCCGTCGAGGCGGCGATGCACGACCCGCCGGAGGACACCCGCGCCTACTTCCGCGGCCGCTGCCTGGAGAAGTACGCCGAGCACGTCGCCGCCGCGTCGTGGGACTCGGTCATCTTCGACCTGCCCGGTCGCGAGTCGCTGCAGCGCGTCCCGACCATCGACCCGCTGCGCGGCAGCAAGGCCCACGTCGGCGAGCTGCTCGACCGCAGTGAGACAGCAGAGGCGTTGTTCACCGCTCTCACCCGATGACTGGATAGGGTCGGGACATGGCACAGGAGCAGAAGCAGCCGCGGAAGTCCTCCGAGACCGAGGAGGCGGTCGAGACCGCCCCCGAGACCGACGTCGCCGAGCGCAAGGAAGCCCTCGACGACGACGTCGACGACCTCCTCGACGAGATCGACGACGTGCTCGAGACCAACGCCGAGGACTTCGTGAAGTCCTTCATCCAGAAGGGCGGCGAGTAGGCCTTGGCCGACCCGCGCCTCCCGGCCGCGTTCCTGCAGCCGGGCACCTCGTCCTTCAGCGACTTCCTCGCCGAGCAGGCACCCGACCTGCTGCCCGGGCGTCGCGCCGTGCCCCAGGGCCACGCCGGCGACCTCGCCCCGCACGGCACCACGATCGTCGCGGCGACGTTCCACGGCGGCGTCGTGATGGCCGGTGACCGCCGCGCCACGATGGGCAACATCATCGCCCAGCGCGACATCGAGAAGGTCTTCCCGGCCGACGAGTTCTCCGTCGTCGGCATCGCCGGCACCGCGGGTCTCGCCGTCGAGATGGTCCGGCTGTTCCAGACCGAGCTCGAGCACTACGAGAAGATCGAGGGCACCACGCTCTCGATGGACGGCAAGGCCAACCGGCTCGCGGCGCTGATCCGCGCCAACCTCGGCGATGGCGATGCAGGGCCTGGCCGTCGTACCGCTCTTCGCCGGCTTCGACCTGGCCGCCGACCAGGGCCGGATCTTCAGCTACGACGTGACCGGCGGCCGCTACGAGGAGACGGCCTTCCACTCGGTCGGCTCCGGCTCGCTCTTCGCGCGCGGCTCGCTGAAGAAGCTCTACCGCGACGACCTCGACGAGACCGGCTGCGTCACCGCGGTCGTCCAGGCGCTCTACGACGCCGCCGACGACGACTCCGCGACCGGCGGGCCCGACCTGACCCGCCGGATCTTCCCGGTCGTCCAGGTGATCACGGCCGACGGTGGCCGCCGGATCCCCGACGCCGAGGTCGCCGCGATCGCCGACGAGGTCATCGCCGGGCGGATGACGCGACCCGACGGACCGGCGGCGCCGCTGACGGGAGGCGCGCGATGAGCATGCCGTTCTACGTCTCGCCCGAGCAGCTGATGAAGGACCGGGCCGACTTCGCGCGCAAGGGCATCGCCCGCGGCCGGTCCGTGGTGGCGGTGCAGTACGCCGACGGCGTCCTGTTCGTCTCCGAGAACCCCTCCCAGGCGCTGCACAAGGTCTCCGAGATCTACGACCGGATCGCCTTCGCCGCGGTCGGCCGCTACAACGAGTTCGAGAACCTGCGCATCGCCGGCGTACGCCTCGCCGACATGCGCGGCTACGCCTACGACCGTCGCGACGTCACCGGTCGCGGGCTGGCCAACGCCTACGCCCAGACGCTCGGCACGATCTTCTCCAGCGGCGGCGAGAAGCCCTACGAGGTCGAGCTCTTCGTCGCCGAGATCGGCGACGCGGCCGCCGACGACCAGCTCTACCGGCTGACCTACGACGGCCAGGTCGCCGACGAGCACGGCTACGCCGTCATGGGCGGCGCGGCCGACGTGGTGGCGTCGTACCTCAAGGAGCGCTACGCCGAGGGCGCCAGCCTCGCCGACGCGCTCGGGCTCGCGGTGGCCGCGCTCGGGCCACTCCGCGAACGAGAAGGGGGACTCCGCGGACCGGGTCATCCCCACCGGCGACCTCGAGGTCGCGGTCCTCGACCGCACCCGCACCCAGCCCCGCAAGTTCGTGCGGCTCCGCGCCGCCCGGCTCGACGAGCTGCTCGGCGACCGCGGTCCGGCCGAGCACGCGCCCCGAGCCCGTATCCGAGGCCGCTTCGGACGACACGACCGATCCGCCGCCGCTCGCCACGCGCCCGTCTCCTGACCGCATGAGCCAGGCCCGTCTCTTGCGGTTGGTGACCGACACCGCAGCGCGACAGCGCGCCGAGCCGCGGCGACAGCCCCCGTTCGACCAGCGTGCGCCTAGGCTGAGCACGTGGACCGGCGGATCTTCGGGATCGAGAACGAGTACGGCGTGACGTGCACGTTCAAGGGTCAGCGCCGGCTGAGCCCGGACGAGGTGGCGCGCTACCTGTTCCGCAAGGTCGTCAGCTGGGGCCGCAGCAGCAACGTCTTCCTGCGCAACGGCGCCCGGCTCTACCTCGACGTCGGCAGCCACCCCGAGTACGCCACGCCCGAGTGCGACGACATCATCGAGCTGGTCACCCACGACAAGGCGGGGGAGCGGGTCCTCGAGGGGCTGCTCCTCGACGCCGAGCAGCGGCTCCACGACGAGGGCATCGCCGGCGAGATCTACCTGTTCAAGAACAACACCGACTCCGCCGGCAACTCCTACGGCTGCCACGAGAACTACCTGGTCGGCCGGGCCGGAGAGTTCTCCCGGCTGGCCGACGTGCTGATCCCGTTCCTCGTGACCCGCCAGATCATCGTCGGCGCCGGCAAGATCACCCAGACGCCGCGCGGCGCGACCTACTCCGTCAGCCAGCGCGCCGAGCACATCTGGGAGGGCGTCAGCAGCGCCACCACCCGCAGCCGGCCGATCATCAACACCCGCGACGAGCCGCACGCCGACGCCGAGAAGTACCGCCGCCTGCACGTCATCGTCGGCGACTCCAACATGAGCGAGACGACCACCATGCTCAAGGTCGCCAGCTGCGACCTGGTGCTGCGGATGATCGAGGAGGGCGTGGTGATGCGCGACCTCACGATGGAGAACCCGATCCGCGCGATCCGCGAGATCTCCCACGACGTCACCGGCCGGCGCAAGATCCGGCTCGCCAACGGTCGCGAGGCCAGCGCGCTCGACATCCAGCAGGAGTACCTCGCCAAGGCCCGCGACTTCGTCGACCGCCGCGAGATCAGTACGCCGGTCATCGAGCAGGCGCTCGACCTCTGGGAGCGCGGGCTCAAGGCGGTCGAGTCCGACGACCTCGGCCTCGTCGACCGCGAGATCGACTGGGTGATCAAGTGGAAGCTGATCGAGCAGTACCGCGCCAAGCACGGCCTGCCGCTCGGCCACCCGCGGATCGCCCAGCTCGACCTCGCCTACCACGACATCCACCGCGGCCGCGGGCTCTACTACCTGCTCGAGAAGCGCGGCGTGGTCGCCCGGGTGACCACCGACCTGCGGATCTTCGAGGCCAAGTCGGTGCCGCCGCAGACCACCCGCGCCCGGCTGCGCGGTGAGTTCATCCGCAAGGCCCAGGAGCGTCGCCGCGACTTCACCGTCGACTGGGTGCACCTCAAGCTCAACGACCAGGCCCAGCGCACCGTGCTGTGCAAGGACCCGTTCCGGGCCCACGACGAGCGGGTGCAGCGCCTCATCGACGGCATGTGAGCACCGCACAGCCGAACCTCAGGTTCGGCGGCTAGGGTGTCCGGCGCTGTTGCACCACCCCTGCTCCCGAGATCTTCAAAGGTGTGAAACCTGTGTCCCGACGTCTCCGACGCCTCCCGATCCTGCTCCTGCCGCTGGTCCTGGTGACCGCGCTGTCCGCCTGCGGCAGTGACGACGCGAGCTCGTCCGACGGCTCGTCGTCGCCGTCGGCCTCCGCCGGCGACCTCCACGGCATCACCATCACCGGTGACGTCGGCGAGGAGCCGAAGGTCGAGTGGGACGGCGAGCTCGACGTCGACAAGACCGAGACCAGCGTCGTCACCGAGGGTGACGGCGACACCGTCGCCGACGGCGACCAGGTCCAGGCGCACCTGTGGATCGGCAACGGCACCACCCAGAAGAAGGCCTACAGCACGTACGACGACGGCAAGCCCGAGACCGTCACGGCCAGCGACCAGCTCGCCCGGTCTTCAAGGACGCGATCCTGGGTCAGACGATCGGCTCCCGCGTCGCGGTCACCACGACCGCCGACGAGGCCTTCGGCGAGGCCGGCAACCCGCAGCTCGGCATCGGCAACAAGGACACCGTCCTGATCATCGTCGACCTCATCGACCAGTACGCCCCGCCGAAGCCGAAGGACGTCCCGTCCTCGCAGCTCCCCTCGCTGAAGATCGAGAAGGGTGACCCGGTCGGGTTCGACTTCACCGGCATCGACGAGCCCCAGGCCGACGGTGACCTGCTGCGCAGCGTCATCAAGGAGGGCGACGGCGAGACCGTCACCGACCGACATGACGATCAAGGCCGACTACCTCGGCTCGGTCTACGGCGCCAAGAAGCCCTTCGACGAGAGCTACTCCAAGGAGCCGGTCGAGTTCGCGCTGACCGAGGTCGTCCAGGGCTGGACCTACGGCCTCGTCGGGCCTCAAGGTCGGCAGCCGGGTGCTCCTGCAGATCCCGCCGGCCCTCGGGTACGGCGACCAGGCGCAGGACGAGCATCCCGGCCGGAAGCACGCTCTACTTCGTGGTCGACATCGTCGCGGCCAAGTAGCCGTTCGGGGCCTGAGGAGCAGCATGACGGTGCGGAAGAGCGAACGCCTGCTCAACCTGCTGATCATGCTGCTCGTCCAGCGCCACTACGTCCCCAAGGAGCGGATCCGGGCGATCCTCTACCCCGACTCGAGCGACGACGCCTTCGAGAAGATGTTCGAGCGCGACAAGGAGGAGCTGCGCAGCCTCGGCGTACCGATCGAGGTCGGCAGCATGGACGCCTACTTCGACGACGAGCCCGGCTACCGGATCCGTCCCGACGAGTTCGCGCTGCCCGACATCTCGCTGACCGCCGACGAGGCGGCCGTGATCGGCCTGGCGACCCGGGTGTGGCAGCACGCCCGGCTCGCCGAGGCGACCACCGAGGCGGTCCGCAAGCTCACCGCCGCCGGTGTCGCGGTCGACGTGACCGCCCTCGACATCGCCGAGCCCCGGCTCAGCGCCGACGAGCCGTCGTTCGACGTGTTCTGGGAGGCGACCCAGGAGCGGACGCCGGTCGAGTTCGACTACCGCCGCGCCGGTGCCACCCGCACCACCACCCGCCACCTCCAGCCGTGGGGCGTCGTGCGCTACTCCGGCCGCTGGTACGTCGTCGGCCTCGACACCGACCGCGGTGAGGAGCGGGTCTTCCGCCTCTCCCGGGTGCAGGGCGAGGCGCGCAAGGCCGGCCCGCCCGGCTCCTACGACGTACCGCCGGGACCGACGTGCGCGCCACGACCGTGCGCCTCGCGCCCCCGCCCACCAGCGGCGAGGCGGTCCTGCTGGTCCGCACCGGTGCCGGGGTCGCCCTGCGCCGCGACGCCGATCTCCGTCGAGCGTGACGTCGAGGGACCTGACGACCGGAGCGGCTGGGACCGGGTCACGATCAGCCGCGGCGGCCCGGGTGTCGCCGACGAGGTGCTCGGCTACGGCGCCGACGTCTACGTCGAGGAGCCCGACGAGCTGCGTCGGATCGTCGTCGAGCGGCTCACCGCCGTGGTCGGGAGCAAGTCATGAGTGCGCCCGGCGCCCGCCGGGGCCAAGGACCAGGTCGCCCGGCTGCTGACGCTGGTGCCCTTCCTGCACGCCCGCGGTCAGGTGCGGCTCGACGAGGCGGCCGAGGCGCTCGGCGTACCCGCCGAGCAGGTCCTCTCCGACCTCAAGGTCCTGCTCATGTGCGGGCTGCCCGGCGGCTACCCCGACGACCTGATCGACGTCGACCTCGACGCGCTCGAAGGCCCCGAGGCCGACGGGGTCATCCGGGTGACGAACGCCGACTACCTGGCCCGCCCGCTGCGGCTGACACCGACCGAGGCGACCGCGATCATCGTCGCACTGCGCGCGCTGCGGGGCAGCGCGGAGGCGGAGACCAGGGAGATCGTCGACCGCGCCCTCGCGAAGCTCGAGGCAGCAGCCGCCGAGGGATCCGCCAGCGTCCAGATCGACCCCGGCGAGGCCCGCGGTGGTCCTGACCTGGTCCGGCTCGAGGCCGACCTGCGCCGCGCGGCCGCGGCGAGGCGCCAGGTGCGGCTCAACTACTTCGTGCCCTCGCGCGACGAGATGTCCGAGCGCGTCGTCGACCCGCGCGGTGTCGTCACCGCCCACGGCTTCGACTACCTCGACGCGTGGTGCCACAGCGCCGAGGCTCCGCGGTTGTTCCGGCTCGACCGGATCCAGGACGCCGAGGTGCTCGACACCCCGATCGCGACCGAGCCCCAGCAACCACGCGACCTCGGTGACGGGCTGTTCCCACGCTCACCCGAGACGACGGTCGTCACGCTCGAGCTGGACCCGGACGCCCGCTGGATCGTGGAGTACTACCCGGTCGACGCAGTCCGCGGCCGTCGTGGCGGCCGGCTCGAGGTCGACCTCGTGGTCGCCGACGAGCTCTGGCTGCGGCGGCTGCTGCTGCGGCTCGCCCCCCACGCACGGGTGCTCAGCCCGGCGTCGTACGCCGGTTCCGTCACCGATGCCGCGCGTGACGCGCTCTCACTCTACGGGTGAGTGCCGGCCACCCAGGTAGCTGGGCGTACGATGAACCCCGCCCCTAACCTGCATGTGAGGACCTCATGACCGCAATGATCGCTGGCCTCGGCCCGACCGAGCTGCTGCTCATCCTGGCCGTCGTCGTGCTGCTCTTCGGCGCGTCCAAGCTCCCGGAGCTTGCTCGCGGCAGCGGCCGTGCGCTCCGCATCTTCAAGGCGGAGACCAAGGGGCTGTTGGACGACGACGAGGACGACAAGCCGGCCTCGCAGAAGACCGCCGAGCAGCGCGAGCTCGAGACCCGCCAGGCCGAGCTCGACGCCCGCCAGGCCGAGATCGACGCCGAGCGCGAGCGCCTCCGCGGCAACGACACCGCCTGACCGCGGCGCCCCCTACCTGCGGTGTCCATCAGCGGCGTTCTCGACTACTTCTCCGCCCGTCCGCACCACCCGATCGGCGCGGACGGACGGATGGCGCTCTCCGACCACTTCCGTGAGCTGCGCGCCCGGCTGCTGAGGTCGGTGCTGATCCTCCTGGTGGCCTTCTGCGTGGCGCTGGTGTTCTACGAGCAGCCACACGGTGGACTGTTCGGGCTGGTGATGCGGCCCTACAACGACGCCCAGGCTGCGTTGGACGGCAAGACCGACACCACGGCGTACATCGCCAGTGCCGGTGGGCCCCTGCTGGTCCAGCTGAAGCTGTGCGGCGTCGCGGCAGTCGTTGCGTCGAGCCCCTTCTGGCTCTACCAGATCTGGGCCTTCATCGTGCCCGGCCTGCACCCCAACGAGAAGAAGTGGTCGCGGACGTTCGCTGCCGTCGCGGGTCCGTTGTTCATCCTCGGCGTGGCCGTCGGCTACTACGTGCTGCCCAAGGGGCTCGAGGTGCTCATCGGCTTCACGCCGGCCGGACTGACCAACCTGGTCGAGTTCAGCGAGTACTTCTCCTTCATGACCCGGATGCTGCTGGTCTTCGGCGTCGCCTTCGAGATCCCGCTGTTCGTGATCCTGCTCAACCTGGCCGGCGTCGTGTCCGGCAAGGCGCTCGGCAAGTACCGGCCCTGGATCATCATCGGCACCTTCGTCTTCGCGGCCGTCGCCACTCCGTCGACCGACCCGTTCTCGATGCTGATGCTCGGCATCCCGATGCTGATCCTCTTCCTGATCGCCGAGGTCATCGCCCGCATGGTCGACCGCAGTCGCGGCCGCGGCGCCAACAGCACCGACCAGTGGGCGGACGACGAGGCCTCGCCGCTGTGAGTCTGATCCTGTGATCTCGACTCCCGGCCTGACCGCGGTCGACCCCTTCGACCTGCCCGAGTGGCTGGGGGAGTCCGACGTCACCTGGTCAGCCGAGCGTGGGCTGCGCACCGGCTCCTCGGTGCCGGGCGAGCTGCTCGCCGTGGACCACGACCCGCTCCCGTGCGACCTCCTCGCTGTCGACGACGCCTACCCGACGCCGGTCGCCGGCGACGACGTCCGGCTGCGCGCCCACCAGGCCTGGCGCCACGGCGAGGTGCTCCTCGTCGAGAGTGCCGGCCGACTGACCCTGGCTGCGCCCGGTACGACGTTCTCCGCCGACCTGGTGCTCGACGCCATCAGCCGGCTCGCCCGTGCCGTCGGGGCCTCTGCCGACCACTACTCCGTCCGGCTGCGGATCGGTCGCGCTCGCTGAGCTTGCGGTTTGGTCACCAACCGCAAGCTGGGAACGCTCCCGGTTGCGGTTTGTGACCAAACCGCATGCCAACGGCTGCGGATGGCTAGGGTCACCACCGTGACCGGCAGCACCCGAGAGATCGCAGTCCTGACCAACCCCACGTCGGGGAAGGGCAAGGGCGCGCGAGCGCGGGACGCGGCGGTGGAGCGGTTCCGGGCGGCCGGTGTCAGCGTGCGGACCCTCGAGGGCCGCGACGCCGACGAGGCGCTCGACCTGGCCCACCAGGTCGTGGCCGACGGAGCCGAGACACTGGTCATCGTCGGTGGCGACGGCATGGTGCACCTGGGCGTCCAGGCGCTCGCCGGCAGCCAGACCGCACTCGGGATCATCCCCGCTGGGACCGGCAACGACGTCGCGCGCTACTTCGACCTCCCGCGCAAGGACCCGGCGGCCGCGGCGGAGAGGGTGCTCAACGGCGAGAAGCGCACGGTCGACCTGGCCCGCAGCGGCAGCAAGTACTTCACGACGGTCCTGTGCGCCGGCTTCGACGCCATCGTCAACGAGCGCGCCAACCGGATGACGTGGCCCAAGGGGCAGATGCGCTACAACATCGCGACCCTCGCCGAGCTCCGGACGTTCGAGCCGATCCCGTACACCCTCGATCTCGACGGCGAGCAGCTGTCCTTCGAGGCGATGATGGTCTCGGTCGGCAACGGGCCGTCGTTCGGCGGCGGCCTCCGCATCACCGAGGGCGCGCTGCTCGACGACGGGATGCTCGACGTCGTCATCATCAAGCCGATGAGCAAGCCCAGCCTGATCAAGACCTACCCCAAGCTGTTCAAGGGCACCCACGTCACCCACCCGAAGTACGAGCACCACCGCGTCCGCTCCGTCACCGTCGCGGCGCCCGGGATCATCTCGTACGCCGACGGCGAGCGTTTCGGAGCGCTGCCCGCTCACCGTGGAGTGTGCGCCCGGAGCGTTGACCGTCCTCGCGTAGGTTTGGCCTCATGAGCACCGCGGACGACCAGGAACTCTCTCCGTCCGAGCGGTACGCCGACTTCCGCGCGGCCGCAAGCACCCGGTGCTCCGCGACTTCACCGGCCTCTACGACTTCCCGCTCGACGACTTCCAGATCCGCGCCTGTCAGGAGATCGAGGACGGCCGCGGCGTCCTGGTCGCCGCGCCGACCGGCTCCGGCAAGACCATCGTCGGCGAGTTCGCCATCCACCTCGCCCTCGAGACCGGTCGCAAGTGCTTCTACACGACCCCGATCAAGGCGCTCTCCAACCAGAAGTACAACGACCTGGTGGCCCGCTACGGCCCCGACAAGGTCGGCCTGCTCACCGGCGACAACGTCGTCAACGGCGAGGCACCGATCGTGGTGATGACCACCGAGGTGCTCCGCAACATGCTGTACGCCGGCTCGCGGACCCTCCTGGGTCTCGGCTTCGTCGTCATGGACGAGGTCCACTACCTCGCCGACCGGGCGCGCGGCGCGGTCTGGGAGGAGGTCATCATCCACCTCCCCGAGTCGGTCTCCCTGATCTCGCTCTCGGCGACCGTCTCCAACGCCGAGGAGTTCGGCGAGTGGCTCGAGACGGTCCGCGGCGACACGGTCACGATCGTCGAGGAGCGCCGACCGGTCCCGCTCTACCAGCACGTGATGGCCGGCAAGCGGCTGCTCGACCTCTTCGCGTCCTCCGACGTCGACGCGGCAGCAGGCTTCGTGAAGGAAGGCGCACCGGTCAACGACGAGCTGGTCAAGCTCGCCCGCGACGACTGGGCGAGCAACCGGATGAAGGACCGGCGTACGCCGCGGGGCCGCTCCGCACCAGGCCGCGGCGGCGCCAAGCAGGTCGGCAACGGCCGGCGGATCTGGATCCCGAGCCGGGCGGACGTGATCGACCGGCTCGACCGGGACGGGCTGCTGCCCGCGATCGTCTTCATCTTCAGCCGCGTCGGGTGCGACGCCGCGGTCACGCAGTGCCTCAGCGCCGGCATCCGGCTCACCAAGCCCGAGGAACGCGACGCGATCTACCAGTACGTCGAGGAGTCCTGCCGCAACCTGCCCGAGGACGACCGGCACGCGCTGGGCTACCACGACTTCCTCGACGCCCTGACCCGCGGCATCGCCGCCCACCACGCCGGGATGCTCCCCGCCTTCAAGCAGTGCGTCGAGGAGCTCTACATCCGCGGGCTCTGCAAGGTGGTCTTCGCGACCGAGACCCTCGCGCTCGGCATCAACATGCCCGCACGCACGGTCGTCATCGAGAAGCTCAGCAAGTGGAACGGCGAGACCCACGCCGACATCACGCCGGGGGAGTACACCCAGCTCACCGGCCGCGCCGGTCGCCGCGGCCTCGACGTCGAGGGCCACGGCGTCGTCCTGTGGCAGCAGGGCATGAACCCCCGCGAGCTGGCCGGCCTTGCCTCCACCCGCACCTATCCGCTGCGCTCGTCGTTCCGGCCGTCGTACAACATGGCGGTCAACCTGGTGCACCAGTTCGGCCGGGAGAAGTCGCGCCAGCTCCTCGAGCAGTCCTTCGCGCAGTTCCAGGCCGACAAGGCGGTCGTCGGCCTCGCCCGCCAGCTGCGCAAGAGCCAGGACGCCCTCGACGGCTACCGCGAGGCCGCGACCTGCCACCTCGGCGACTTCATGGAGTACGCCGATCTCCGTCGCAAGATCAGCGACGCCGAGAAGGGCGCGAGCAAGGCGCGCCGGACCGACCGCCGTGAGGAGGCCATGGCATCGCTGCGCGAGCTCAAGCCGGGTGACGTGATCATGGTCCCGACCGGCAAGTTCGCCGGCTTCGCGGTCGTCATCGACCCGGGCTGGTCTGCCGAGGGGCCGCGGCCCTACGTCGTCACCGCTGACCGGCAGGCTCGGCGGCTGGCGATGATCGACTTCCCGGAGCCGGTCGAGGCCGTCACCCGGCTCAAGATCCCGAAGAGCTTCAACGGCCGGAATCCGCAGATGCGCCGCGACCTGGCCTCCGCGCTCCGCAGCCGCACCCACGACCTGACTCCGCCGCCGCCCGAAGGCAGCGAAGAAGGGCGGCAGCGACCCGTCCCGCGGCCCGGTCGACGACCAGATCACCGCCCTGCGCGCCCAGCTCAAGGCGCACCCGTGCCACGAGTGCGCGGACCGCGAGGAGCACGCCCGGTGGGCCGAGCGCTACTTCAAGCTCGACCGCGACGCACAGACCCTCAAGCGCCGGGTCGAGCAGCGCACCAACACCGTCGCCCGGCAGTTCGACCGGGTCTGCGAGGTCCTGACCGCGCTCGACTACCTCGAGGGCGACACCGTGACCGACCGGGGCCGGCGGCTGCGCCGTCTCTACTCCGACATGGACCTGGTCGCCGCCGAGTCCATGCGCCAGGGTCTCTGGGACGAGCTCTCGGCCTCCGAGCTGGCCGCCGCGCTGTCGGTGCTGGTCTTCGAGTCACGCCGACCCGACGACGCATCCTCGCCGCGGATCCCCGGAGGTCGGGTACGCGAGGTCATCGGCGAGATGGTCAAGCTGTGGGGGAGCCTCGACGCACTCGAGCGCCAGCACAAGCTCGACTTCCTGCGCCAGCCCGACCTCGGCTTCGCCTGGGTCGCCTACCGGTGGGCCGAGGGCGACGACCTCGACGCCGTGCTCGAGGTCAGCGACCTCGCCGCCGGTGACTTCGTGCGCTGGATGAAGCAGCTCATCGACCTGGCCGGACAGGTGGCCGACGCGGCCGGCGACGCCCCGCTGCGCGAGACCGCGCGCGACCTCGTCCGCCAGCTGCGACGCGGGGTGGTCGCCTACACCGCGCTCGCGGACTGAACCGCCTCGGCGACCGGCGTCTCGCCGTTCACCAGATCCCACTGCTTGCCGACGCTGCCGTCGGAGTCGAGGACGGCGGCTACCACGGCTGCGACGTCGGCGCGGGTCACGTCACCGCGCGTCACGTCCTTGCCGAGCGAGACCAGGCCGGTCGCGGGGTCGTCGGTCAGCCGGCCGGGGCGGATGATCGTCCACGCCAGACCACTCGCGCGCAGTGCGGTGTCGGCGTCGCGCTTCGCCTCGACGTACGCGCGCCACACGTCGGAGGTGTCGTCGGGCAGCGGGTCGTCCACGCCGATCGCCGAGACCTGCACGAAGCGGTCGATCCCGGCGGTGCGGGCGCCCTCGATGGACTTCAGCGAGCCCTCGAGGTCGACGGTCCGCTTGCGCTCGATGTTGCCGTCCGGGCCGCCGCCCGCGGCGAAGACCACGGCAGCACAGCCAGCGAACGCCTCCGCGAACGCGTCGGCGCCGTCCTGCTCGATGTCGAGGAGCCGCACCTCGGCACCGAGACCCTCGAGCTCCTCGCGGTAGTCCTCCTTGCGCACCAGGGCGACCGCGTCGTGCTCCGCCCTGCGCAGGACGTGGAGAAGATGAATGGCCACCTGGCCGTGGCCTCCGACGATCGCGATCCGAGTCATGCCAACCACCGTACGAGCCACTCGGTTGCGGCGTAGCGTGCGAGCGTGGCCACCGAGCTCGACGACCGGCGCACCGACCTGCTCGTGATCGGAGCAGGCCCCTACGGCTATGCCGCCGCCGCGTACGCCGGCGACCGCGGCATCGACACGCACGTCGTCGGCCTCCCGCTCTCCTTCTGGCGTGACCAGATGCCGCCCGACATGTACCTGCGATCCGGGTTGGACTGGTACCTCGACGCCAACCGCGAGCACACGTTCGCGGCGTACGTCGAGGAGCACGGCATCGATCCGGCGGACGTCGACCCGATCCCGATCGACGTGTGGCTCGACCACGCGGAGTGGTTCGCGCGGCAGAAGGACGTCGTCGCCGACCCTCGCCTGGTCGCCGACCTGACCAGGCCCAACGGCACCTTCGTCGCCGAGATGGCCGACGGCAGCCGGATCGAGGCGGAGAAGGTGCTCGTCGCTCCGGGCGTCGGCTACTTCGCCCAGCGGCCCGACTGGCACTCGCGCATGCCCGAGGAGCGGCAGTCCCACACGCTCGACCGGGTCACCTTCGACGACCTGTCCGGTGCCCGGGTGGCGGTCATCGGCGGCCGGCAGAGCGCCTACGAGTGGGCGGCGCTGCTGTGCGACCACGGCGCGGCCCGCGTCGACGTGGTGCACCGGCACCCGAAGCCGGCGTTCGAACGGGTGAGCTGGCAGTTCGTCGACGCGTACGTCGACCAGACGCTCGCCCAACGCGGCTGGTGGCGCAGCCTGTCGGCCGACGAGCGGGCCGGCATCGCACAGGAGTTCTGGCAGGTCGGTCGCCTGACGCTCGAGCACTGGCTGGTGCCGCGGCTGCGTCCCGAGGTGGTGCACACCCACGCCGAGTGCATGGTCACCGAGGTGAGCGGCGACGGTCCGGTCACCCTGACGCTCTCGGACGGCGGAGTGCTCGAGGTCGACCACGTCGTCTTCGCGTCGGGCTACAAGCCGGACATCGCCCGGGTGCCCTACCTGGCCGGGGTGCTGGACGAGGTCCGCACCACGGACGGCTTCCCGAACCTCTCCGAGGGCTTCGAGACCAGCCTGCGCGGGTCTGTACGCCGTCGGTTTCCTCGCGACCCGGGACTTCGGACCGTTCTACGGCTTCACGAAGGGCTGCCCGTCGGCGGCGAAGATCGTGGTCGACGAGATGCTCCGTTGACCGGCTCGGGCTAGCGCGCGAGCAGCACCTCGGTCAGCCGCTGCACCGGGCTCTCGATGCCCCACTTCGTGCCGAGCTCGGCCACCCGCGCCAGGTCGCGCGGCTCGGACGGCAGCCGGGTGTCGGGGGAGCCGAGGTCGATGTCGCGCGCCACGGCGACCACCTGTGGAGCGACGGCGAGGTAGTCCGCCGCGGCCTTGATCTTGCCGCGCGGGCCGGGTCCCATGTCGCCGTCCGGGTCGAGGGCTGCCGCGACGATGCCGTCCATGTCGCCGAACCGGTTGAGGAGCGTGGCCGCCGTCTTCTCACCGACGCCCGCGACGCCGGGCAGTCCGTCGGACGCGTCGCCGCGCAGGGTCGCGAAGTCGGCGTACTGACGCGCGTCGACGTCGTACTTCGCTCGCACCCAGTCGTTGGTGACCCGCTCGTGGTTGCCGACACCGCGCGCGATGTAGAGGACCCGCACGTCGGCCTCGTCGTCGACGAGCTGGAAGAGGTCACGGTCGCCGGTGACGATGTCGACGGGCTGCTTCGCCTGGCTGGCGAGGCTGCCGATGACGTCGTCGGCCTCGTAGCCGTCGACGCCCTTCACGCACAGGCCGAAGGCGTCCAGGACGTCGAGGATGATCGGGACCTGCACCTCGAGCGGGTCGGGCACCTCCTCGACGTCCGGGGCGTCGGTGCGCTCCGCGACCACCCGGTGGGCCTTGTACGACGGGAGCAGGTCGACGCGCCACTGCGGGCGCCAGTCGTTGTCCCAGCAGCAGACGAGGTCGGTCGGGCTGGTAGTCGCCCACCAGCCGGGAGATGAAGTCGAGGAAGCCGCGGACCGCGTTGACGGGGGTGCCGTCGGGGGCCTTGATCTCGGGAACGCCGAAGAACGCGCGGAAGTACATGGACGCACTGTCGAGGAGCATCAGACGCCCCGGCTGGTCTGTCACCCGCCAGATCCTGCCATGCGCCGCTAGTCTGTCCGCCGTGAGCCAGTCCGAACTCGAAGCCACTGACCGGAAGATTCTCGAGCTTCTCGCCAATGACGGCCGGATGTCTTTCACCGACCTGGGCAAAGCGACAGGACTTTCCACGTCGGCCGTCCACCAGCGAGTCAAGCGACTCGAGTCGCGCGGACTGATCCTGGGCTACGGCGCGACCATCGACCACGAGCAGCTCGGGCTGCCCCTGACGGCCTTCATCTCGATCCGGCCGATCGACCCCTCGCAACCCGACGACTCACCCGAACGCGTGCGCGGCATTCCGGAGATCGAGTCGTGCTGGTCGGTCGCGGGCGACGAGTCCTACATCCTCAAGGTGCGCGTCGAGCATGCCCACCGACCTCGAGGACCTGCTGGCCCGGATCCGGGCGGCCGCCAACGTCTCCACCCGCACCACGATCGTGCTCTCCACGCCGTACGAGAACCGTCCGGTCACCTGACCCCCGGGGCCGCACCGGCAGCGGTTGGTGACCAAACCGCAGCCGAGTCGGCAGCGCTCCCACGTGCGGTTGGTGACCAAACCGCAGGCCGAGCGGCCTACCAGGCCTGGAGCGCCGCCGTACGACGCGAGGCCTCGGCCACCTCGGCGGCCTTGAGCGCGGACTCGTCGAGGTCGGCGTGCTCGGCCCACCAGCGCTGACCCGACTCCGGCAGCGTGTGGATCGGGTCGTAGTACTCGTAGGTCCGCTCGAGGGCGTCGGCAGCGGTCGCCTCGATCGACGTCCGGTAGTTCTTGGTCCAGTAGGAGATGCCGCGCTCGGTGTCGTACGACGAGAGCTGGTGCACCCAGCGCTTGCCGACGAACGGCACGTCGCAGACGATCCGCGGGGTCGCGAAGCCCGGCAGGTAGCCCATGATGTGGTGCTGCAGGCGCTGCGCGTCGGCGACCGAGACCCGCCAGTGCTCCGAGAACGGGATCAGGTCGCACATGTAGAAGTAGTACGGCATGATCTGCGCGCCATCGAGCAGCCGGAAGCACAGGTCGAGCAGCGCGTGCGGGTCGGCGTTGACGCCGTTGAGCAGCACGCCCTGGTTGCGGACGTCGCGGATGCCGGCGTCGAGCATCGCCCGGGTGGCCTTCGCGACCAGCGGGGTGATCGAGTTCGCGTGGTTGGCGTGGGTGTGGATCGCGACCGAGACGCCGCGCGAGCTCGAGAGCGAGCCGATCCGGGTCATCCCCTCGACGACGTCGTCCTGCAGCCAGTGCTGGGGGAGCCCGACCAGGGCCTTGGTGGCGAGCCGGATGTCGCGGATGTTCTCGATCTCCAGCAGCGAGGTCAGGAAGGCCTCGAGCCGCGGCCACGGCATGTTGGCGACGTCGCCCCCGGAGACGACCACGTCGCGCACCTGCGGCGTACGGCGCAGGTAGTCGAGCATGTCGCCGAGCCGGTCGTTGGGCTTGCCCACGAACTTCAGCTTGTCGATGGTCGGGGTCGAGTTGCCGACCAGGTCCATCCGGGTGCAGTGGCCGCAGTACTGCGGGCAGGTCGGCAGCAGCTCGGCGAGCACCTTGGTCGGGTAGCGGTGGGTCAGCCCCTCGGCCACCCACATGTCGTGCTCGTGCAGCGAGTCGCGGGTGGCGTGGGGGTGCGACGAGAAGTCCGTACGCCGGTCCGAGAACACCGGGATCATGTAGTGGCGCACCGGATCGGCGTAGAACGCCTCGGTCAGCGAGCCGGGACCGCCCTGGCCCCCCATGTCTCCGGCGTGCGGCAGCATCGTGTTCATCATCTGCGGCGGCACGAGCATCGACATCGTGGCCCGCTCGGACTGGTCGCGCTCCAGGTCGGCGTAGAAGCGCTCGTCCACGAGGTCGCCGAGCAGCTCGCGGAGCTGCTTGACGTTCTTGACGCAGTGGGCGCGCTGCCACTGGACGGACTCCCACTCGGCGGTGGTGACGTCCTTCCAGCCCGGGAAGCGGGTCCAGTCGGGCTCCACCAGCTCGACTCGGCGGTAGGGGTAGGGCTGACCGGTCTCGCCCTCGACAAGGGACGCGATGGACGTCTCGATGCTCATGTCCTCAGCCTGACAAAGATCTTGCGGCGATGCAAACACATCGCCGCATGTTCTCCTGTCAGATAAGAGAACTCGCCAGTAATGTCCGGCGTACGGCGGGATCGTCCGCCATCGAGGCCGTAGCGGTGCCGGAACACGCCCTCGACCACCGCACGCAGCGTGGCGTCGTCGCCGTCACCGAGCAGCGCGTCCATGAGCAGCAGCTGGGGGGTGTGCCCGTCGTCGTGCGGCGGGTAGTACTCCCGCACCGGGTGCAGCCGGCCGCCCAGCCGCTCGTAGAAGACGATCCGCCGGCGGTGCTCCTCGGCGATCTCGGGGGAGATGCTGGGCTCGGCCGGGTCCTCGACGTCCCAGACCAGCCGGGTCCGACCCTCGCGCTCCAGGAGCGCAGTCAGCGACGCCCACATCAGCGAGCCGGTGCCCCGTCCGCGGCGCCCGACGGCGTAGAAGCGCAGGAAGGTCCACGTCGTCTCCGGCAGGTCGCGCACCAGCGCGAACCCGGCCGGGCCGTCCTCGTCGAGCAGCACCAGCATCCGGTCGGCGAAGAGGGCCGCGAACGGCGCCTGCAGCTCGTCGGGGAAGGCGCCGGTGTAGATCGACTCGACGCCTGCGAGCTCGTCGGGGGAGAGGGTCGCGGCCTCGACCAGCCTCATCGCTCCCACACCAGCTCTCCGGCGAGCACGGTGCGGAGCACCTCGATGTCCTTGATCGTCGACGGGTCCACGGTCGCCGGGTCGTCGGAGAGGACGGCGAGGTCGGCGTACTTCCCGACGGCGACGGTGCCGCGATCGGCCTCCGCGTGGGAGGCGTACGCCGAGCCCAGGGTGTACGCCGTGAGCGCTGCCAGCCCGGTGATCGCCTCCTCCGGCCCGCAGGGCTGTCCGCCGTCGGTCAGCCGGTTGACCATGTCGTGGATGCCGCGCAGAGGCGCGCCGTCGACGACCGGCCGGTCCGAGCTGCCGGGCGGGGTGATGCCGGCGTCGAGCAGCGACCGGTAGCGGTAGGCCCACCCGGCCCGCTCGGGACCGAGGGCGCGCAGCATCCCGTCGCCGATCTCGCCGACGAAGCGCCCTTGCGGCACGGGCACCACGCCGAGTGCGGCAGCCCGCGCCACCTGATCGGGGCGCGAGACGCCGAAGTGCTCGATCCGGTGGCGTACGTCGGGGCGCGGCCAGCGTTCCTGCGCCTCGGCCACCGCGTCGAGGACCAGGTCGATCGCGGCGTCCCCGATGGCGTGAGCGGCGACGCGCCACCCGGACCGGTGGGCGTCGATGATCCGGGTGCGCAGCGCGTCGGCGTCGTCCTGGAGGAAGCCGCGCTCGCCCGGGGTGTCGGCGAAGTCGTCGGTCATCGCGCAGGTGTGGCCGATCAGCGAGCCGTCGCTGAAGATCTTGGTCGGCCCGATCCGGAGCCGGTCGTCGCCGAGGCCGGTGCGGATGCCGAGGTCGAGGCCCAGCGCCAGGCCGTCCGTCTCGTGTGCGCGCAGGGGGTGGAGGGCATCCACGGCGACCATCAGCTCGACCCGCACCGGCAGCCGGCCGGTGTCGCGCGCGAGCTGGTAGGCCGCGATCTCGACCGGGCTCTTGCCGATCCAGCCGCCGCCGACGCCGGCCTCGACCACGCTGGTGATCCCCTCGACAGGTAGACCTGCCCCGCACGCTCGATCGCGTCCACCAGGGTCGCCACGGGGTAGGGGAGGACCAGCCGGTTGAGCAGCTGCTGGGCCTGCTCCTGGAGCAGCCCGGTCGGCCGACCGGCGTCGTCGGTGACGACGAGTCCGCCCGGCACGTCGACGGGTGCGTCGGCGATGCCCAGCTCGGCGAGCAGCGGACCGTTGACCACACACATGTGACCGGAGGTGTGCCGCAGCCAGACGTTGCGGCCCGGCGCGGCCCGGTCGAGCGCGTCGCGGGTCGGGTGCCCGCCGATCTTGTTCTCGTCGTAGCCGGCGCCGACCACCCACTCGCCGGGCGGCAGCTCGGCGGCACGAGCCGCGACCGCGTCGTACAACGCATCGAGCGACGTGACCCGGAGGTCGACCTCGGCGAGGGAGAGGCCGTACCACGCCATGTGGTTGTGGGCGTCGTGGAAGCCGGGCACGACGACCGCGCCGTCGAGGTCGATGGTCCGCTCGGCGGGCACGTCCTCGAGCGCGACGACCCGGTCCCGCCAGATCGCGACCGCCGGAGCGACGGTGTCGCCGTCGACCGTGCGCACCCGGGCGTTGGTCAGCAGCAGGTCTGCCTTCACAGCCCCTCCTTCTTCAACGCAGCCTTCTCCACCCGGTGCGACGCGGTCAGCGGCAGGTCGTCGCGGAACTCCCAGTAGCGCGGCACCTTGAACGACGCGAGCCGATCGGCGCACCACGCGGCCAGCTCGGCGTCGGTGACGCCCGGCGCCACGACGTACGCCTTGACCTCCTCGCCACGGATGTCGTCCGGTACGCCGACCACGGCGGCCAGTCGGACGGCAGGGTGGGAGAGGAGCACCTCCTCGACCTCGTGGGCGGCGATGTTCTCGCCGGAGCGGCGGATCATGTCCTTGAGCCGACCCTGGAGGTAGACGCGACCCTGGTCGTCGAGCCGGGCCAGGTCGCCGGTCGGGAACCAGCCGTCCACGAACGGGTCAGGATGGCCGAGGTAGCCGTCCATCATCCCGGCACCGCGCAGCCACATCTGGCCGCCGTCGTCGATCCGCACCTCGCGGTGCGCCGCTGGGCGACCCAGGCAGCCGCTGCCCACCAGCTCGTCGTGGTCCTCCGGTGAGACCCGGATGTCGGCGCCGGTCTCGGTCATCCCGAACGCCTCGAACCACGGTGCTCCCCAGCGCTTCTCGAGCTCGGCGTGCTGCGACGGCGGGATGGCCGAGCACTGGACCGCGCGGAGCCGGTGCTCTCGGTCGAGGTGGTCCGGAGGCATCCGCAGCAGCAGCGTCGGCATCGCGGCGAGGCAGTAGAAGTAGGTCACGCCGTGGCGGCGCACCTGGTCCCAGAAGGTCGACGGGTGGAAGCCGTCGAGCACGACGAGGTGGGCGCCCGCAGACAGCGCGGTCACCATGTTCCACATCGGGTCGATGTAGTGGAACGGCTGGGCCGTCAGCATCACGTCGTCGCGGTCGACGCGCGGGAACTCCTCGACCAGGCTGTTGGCCAGCGTGGTCCAGTAGCGGTGCGACAGCAGGCACCCCTTGGGGCGGCCGGTCGTGCCGGAGGTGTACTGCACGTTGACGATCGCCGCCGGCTCCATCGGCCCCTGGGCGAACGTTCCCGCCGGGTGCAGGTCGTCGACGAGATGGACGGTCGGCGGGCGGTCGAGGCGCCGGAGGAGGTCGGCGTACGACGCGCTGGTCACCGCGACACGCACGCCGGCATCGTCGAGCAGGTGCTGCGCGTCGACCGATCGGTAGCGCACGTTGAGCGGCACGATCGCCGCCCCGAGCCGGGTCAGCGCCAGCCAGGTCACGGGGAACTCCGGCTGGTTGTCGAGCATCACCGCGACCCGGTCGCCGGCCTCGACACCGCGCTCGCGCAGCGCCTGCGCGACGGCTGCGGTGCGGAGCTCGACCTCCGCGAAGGTCAGCGTGACCTCGGCGCCCTCAGCGTCCACGAAGGTCCATGCGGGTCGGTCGGGCCAGCGCGCGGCCGCGTGCAGCAGCCGGGAGACGAGGGTGGTCTCAGGCACGGGTGAACGCCTCCTTCGGGGCTGCGCCCTCACCCGACATGGAGGTGATGATCGCGTGGTCGACCTCGCGGGCCATCGCCTCGTCGAGCGTCGAGTCCAGGCCGTGGTCGAGCACCTGCTTGGCCAGGTTGACCGAGACCGCCGGCCTCTCGGCCATCCGCTGCGCGAGCTCGAGTGCGACCTGCTCGTGCTCACCGGTGGGTACGACGCGCGCCACCAGCCCGATCCTGGCCGCCTCGGTCCCGTCCACCCGCTCGCCGAGGAGGAGCAGCTCCTTCGCGCGTGCCCAGCCGACCAGCACAGGGAGCAGCCGGGAGATGCCGCCCGTGACGCTGAGTCCGACGCTCACCTCGGGAAACCCGAACTGCGCGTCCTCGGCGGCGACGACCACGTCGCAGCACAGCGCGAACTCGCACCCGGCACCGAGCGCGTAGCCGTGCACCGCCGCCACGACCGGGCCGGGGAAGCGGCGTACCAACCGGGTGATCTCCTGGATGCCCTCGAGCCGGACCCGGGTCTGGACGGGGTCCTCGACCGGCTCCGGCTCCTTGAGGTCGTGCCCGGCGCAGAAGGCGCGGCCGCGGCCGGCGATCACGACCGCGCGGGCGCCCTCCTCGATCGCGCGGGCGAGCGCGGCGGCGAGCTCCTCGGTGAGCGCGGTGTTGACCGCGTTGAGCCGCTCGGGTCGGTTCAGGTGGATCAGCGCGACCGCACCATCCCTGCCGTACTGAACGACGTCCGCCTCGACCTCCACGGTGGCCTCCTTCTGTCCTGGGCTACCGATCGATCGATCGATCGGGCATCATGAGCGACGGTAGGTCGTCGCGACGAGAGGGGTCAAGTGGTGGGTGCGTCCACGCCATCGACCACAGCGGATCGGGTGCGAGCCGCTGCGCTCACCCTCTTCGCCGAGCGCGGCTACCACGGCACCGGCATCCGGCAGCTGGCAGATGCCGCCGGTCTCTCCTCGGCGTCGCTCTACCACTACATGGGCACGAAGGAGGAGCTGCTGGTCGCGATCATGCGCACCAGCCTGACCCGGCTGGTGGCGGCGGGCGAGGAGATCTGCGCGGACCCCGGGCTCACCGCCCGCGAGCGCCTGGTCGCCCTCGTCGAGCTGCACGTGCGCACGCATGCTCGTTCGCCCGAGGAGACCCGCGTGGTCGACGACGAGGTGCGCGCGCTCTCCGTGTCCGCCAGGGCCGAGATCGTCGAGCTCCGCGACCGCTACGAGCACCTGTGGCAGGCGACGATCGACGAGGGTGTCCGCAGCGGGTCCTTCCGGCTCGAGATGCCCGCCCTGGCCCGGCGGGCACTGCTGGAGATGTGCAGCGGGGTGGCGCGTTGGTGGGTGCCGTCCGGGCCGCTCAGCCTGGACGAGCTGGCCGATGAATATGCGACGATGGCCGTCCATCTGGTGCGTGCCTGAGGCGGGGGTGGCGAGACCTCGGCGCGTCGCGCGCGACACGCCGAACCGACAGAAGTTTCACCCACGATCTCACTCCCGGCGATTGCACCTCTGACCTGCGCGTTCACGCAAAAGTGCAGGTCACGGAACGGTTGACAGCCACCCGCTCGGTATTCCAGGGTATGCCGTCCGCCCATGCAGATCGTGGCAGGTGGACCGACGTCCGAGTGGCCGGGTCGGAGGGTGGGGCTCCAACCATCCCGTTCGACCTTGTTCGCGGAGGTCGGTCCGCTCCGCGAGGGTGGATACGGAAGGGACCCGTATCCCCTAGACAACAGCCACGTACCTGGCAGCCGGTCGGGGACGGACTGGTCCGAAGGGTGCGGGACCCTTCCGGAGCTCTGCAAGCAAGTGGACAAGGTGGCGCCAAGAAGTGTTGTTGTACCGGTCCCGCAGACGCGGGACCGGTATTTTTATGAGGTGCCCCTCAGGATCCTGGCCGCGATCGCCTGCGGCGTCGCGCTGTCGCTCGCGTTCGAGCCGGTCGCAGCGCCGGTTGTGATCCCGTTCGCGGTCGCCGGATTCATCCTGGCGACCCGCGGGCTGCGCGCCCGATCGGCCTGGGTGGTCGGCCTCGCCTTCGGTCTCGGCTTCGAGCTCGTACTGCTGTTCTGGATGCGCACCGTCGGCCCCGACGCCTGGATCGGTCTCTCGATCTGGCAGTCGCTCTACTTCTCCGTGCTCGGAGTCGGCTCGACCGTGCTCCAGCGACACCGGCTCTGGCCGCTCTGGCTGCCTGCAGCGTGGGTCACCACCGAGCTCTGGTACAGCACCTGGCCGTTCAGCGGGATGCCCTGGGGCCGCCTGGCATTCGCCGTCATCGACACCCCGGTCGCCGACGCCATGCCCTGGCTGGGCACCGTCGGGGTGAGCTTCGTGCTCGCCCTCAGCGGCAGCCTGCTCGCGTGGGTCGTCCTGGCGCACGGCCGGACCCGCCTCGTGGCAGGCGGTCTCCTGGTTGCCGTCGTCGCAGGGGCACTGCTGCTCCCGCTCGCGTTCGCCTGGGAGCCGACCCAGGAGGGCGAGACGACCGTCGCGGCCATCCAGGGCGACGTACCCGGCAACGGCGACGACATTCTCTACGACTACCGCCAGGTCACGCAGAACCTCGTCGACGTCACCACCCAGCTCGCGCAGGACGTCAGCGACGGGACGGTGAAGCAACCCGACTTCGTCGTCTGGCCGGAGAACTCCACCGCGGTCGATCCGTTCCGCGACACCCAGACCAACGCGCAGATCACCGCCGCGAGCGCGGCGATCGAGCTCCCGATCATGGTCGGCGCGATCGTCGACGCCGGCACCACGCACGTGCTCAACCAGGGGATCGTGTGGGACCCCGTGACCGGAGCGGGGGACCGCTACACCAAGCACCACCCGGTGGTCTTCGGCGAGTACATCCCCTTCCGCGGCCAGCTCGACGACCTCCAGATCGGCCGGCTCACGATGGTCGGTCGCGACATGGTCGCCGGCACGCGGAAGGAACCGCTGCGAGTCGCCGGCATCGAGGTCGCCGACTCGATCTGCTTCGACGTCGCGTACGACGACGCGATCTACGCGCAGGTCTCCCGCGGCGCGCAGCTGCTGACCGTGCAGACGAGCAACGCGACCTTCATCCACACACACCAGATCGACCAGCAGTTCGCGATCACCCGGCTGCGCGCGATCGAGACCGGACGCTGGCTCGTGGTCGCGTCGACCAACGGCGTCTCGGGGATCATCTCGCCCGACGGCACGGTCGTCGCCCAGGCCGCCCCGCGCACCCAGGCGGCCCTGGTCGAGACCGTCGGTCTGGACACCGCCCTGACCCCAGCGGTCCGGATGGGCGCCTGGCCGGGGCGGGCATGCATCGCGCTCACCGCCGTTGGCCTCCTGGTCACCTTCCTGGCAGGTGGGGTCCCGTATCCTCGGCGCCGGAACCGGCAGCGGGCCGAGGACGACCGGGCAGGCTCCGACGTCCCGGTCGCCGCCACCGCAGCGAGTGAAGGACGGCCCGTGTGAGCGAGCGCAGCATCGACGCACCCGTGCCAGGGCTCGGTCGCATCGTCGTGGTGATCCCCACCTACAACGAGGCCGAGAACCTGGCCTGGATCGTCGGGCGACTGCGCACGGCGCAGCCCGCGATCGACGTCGTGGTGGTCGACGACGGATCACCCGACGGGACCGGTGCGATCGCCGACGACCTGGCCGCCGCCGATCCTGCCGTGCGGGTCATCCACCGCTCGGTCAAGGCGGGCCTGGGCGCGGCGTACCTCCACGGGTTCCGGGAGGCGCTGGCCGCGGGCTACGACGTCATCGGCGAGATGGATGCCGACGGCTCGCACCAGCCCGAGCAGCTCGACCGACTCCTCGACGCGCTCCGGGGCGCCGACCTGGTGATCGGGTCGCGCTGGGTCCCGGGTGGATCGGTCGTGAACTGGCCGCTGCAGCGCGAGATCCTGTCGCGAGGCGGCAACCTCTACGTGCGGCTGCTGCTCGGCGTGAAGATCCGCGACGCGACGGCGGGCTTCCGGCTGTTCCGACGTACGACGCTCGAGAAGATCGACCTCGACGCGGTCGAGTCGACCGGCTACGTCTTCCAGACCGACATGGTCGCGCGCACACTGGCGGCCGGGCTCACCGTCCGCGAGGTGCCGATCGAGTTCGTCGAGCGGGTGCGCGGCGACTCGAAGATGAGCGGCTCAGTCGCCACCGAGTCCCTCAAGCGGATCACTGCGTGGGGCCTGCGCGAGCGCACCGCCCAGGTCAAGAAGGCGTTGCGCCGATGAGGTCGCGCCGCCGCCGGCTGATCTCGGGCCTGCTGTTCCTGCTGTTCGTGGTGGTGCCGCTGGTCGAGATCTACGTCCTGGTGCAGGTCGGCCAGGTGATCGGAGCCGGGTGGACGATCCTGCTCCTGCTGGCCGACGCGATCCTCGGCACCTGGTTGATCCGTCGTGAGGGTCGCCGCACCTGGCTGGCGCTGCGCGAGGCGCTGGACTCGGGCCGGATGCCGGCCACGGAGCTCGCCGACGGCGCGCTGGTGCTGGTCGGCGGCACGCTGATGATCGCGCCGGGGTTCGTCACCGACGTCTTCGCGTTCTTCCTGATCCTGCCGCTCACCAGGCCGCTCTTCCGCCGGCTGCTGACCGCAGTCGTCGCGCGCCGGTTGATCGTGAACGTGACTCGCCCCGGACCCGGGCCCTCGTCGGGGCCCGTGATCCGGGGCGAAGTCGTGGACGATCCTCCGGAAGAGGGTCAGGCCTCGCTCTAGGCGGAGGCCTTCCGCTTCTTCTGGTTGGCGCGGTGCAGGTGCGCCGGGCCGATCTCGCCGCCGCGCAGCAGCTCGAGGCGCTCCTTGAGGATGTCCTCGAGCTCCTTCTCCGAGCGCCGCTCCAGCAGCATGTCCCAGTGGGTGCGGGCCGGCTTCTCGGCCTTCACCTCGGGAACGATGCCGGAGATGCTGAGACCCTCCGCGCCGCAGCGCGGGCACTCCCAGATCGCCGGCACGTCGGCCTCGACCGACATCGTGATCTCGAACTCGTGTCCCTGCGGACAGCGGTAGCCGACCTGCTGACGGGCGGCGAACTCGATGCCGCGCTCGTCCTCAAAACTCTGGCCCCCGAGCCGCGCTCCACGCAGTGTGCGCTCCGCCATGAGCCACCTCCCGAATCTAGTTCCCCCATGTGCCTGACCGAGACGGACGAAACCTGTGTTCGTGACACCGGATTTCGGGGTTCATGTACCCACCCGGTCGACGTCTCAATCTGTTCAACGGTAGCGGTGAGGACAAGATTCCGGGAATTGCCCGATGAGGCAGCGATCACAGGCCGAGGTACTAGTACCTCCCCGTCATTCAGATGACGGCAGGCACCCGGTTGCCGGCCTCCTCGATGCCGCGCTTCGGGTCGAGCCGGAGCAGGAAGACGGCACCGAGCACGAAGAAGACGATCAGCGCGAAGATCGCCGGCCGGTAGGACCCGGTCAGCTGGAAGACCAGGCCGAAGACGAACGTCCCGAACCACGACGTACCGCGCTCGCAGGCGTTGTAGAGGGCGAAGTACTCGCCCTCGCGGCCGCGGGGGATCAGCAGGCTGAAGAACGAGCGGGACAGCGCCTGGGTGCCGCCCAGCACGATCCCGATGGCGACGCCGATGACCAGGAAGAGCGCGACGTTCTTCTCGGGCAGGAACATCGCGGCGACCACGATCACCATCCAGGCGAAGACGCCCCAGAGGATCGAGCGGTAGGCGCCGTACGTCGCCGCCAGGCGGCCGAAGAAGAGCGCGCCGCCGAAGGCCACGAACTGGATGAGCAGGATCGTGGCGATCAGCACGGAGTCGCTGAAGTGCAGCTGCTTGGAGCCGTACGTCGACGCCGCGTAGATGACCGTCTGGATGCCGTCGTTGTAGAAGAGGTAGGCGATCAGGAAGGTGAGCGTCATCGGGAAGGCGCGCATCTCCTTGAGCGTGGCGAAGAGCTGCCCGAAGCTGCGCTGGAAGAGGCTCCCCGACTCGGCGACGACGTGCTGCGCCGGCCGGTTGCGGAGCCGGACGACCGGGATGATCGTGAACCCCGCCCACCAGACGGCGGCGCTGAGCAGCGAGAGCCGCACCGACATTCCCTTGGACAGCCCGAAGCTGTCGTGGCCGAGCACCATGACCAGGTTGATCAGGAGCAGCAGCCCGCCGCCGAGGTAGCCGAACGCCCAGCCGCGCGAGGAGACGCGGTCGCGCTCGTCCTCGGTCGAGATGTCGACCAGGATCGCGTAGTAGCTGACCAGCGAGCAGCCGCCGAGGATGCTGCTGATCACGATGACGACCGCGCCGATCTGCCAGTTGTCGCCCGTCATGAAGAAGAGCAGGCCGCAGAAGAACGACCCGGCCCAGGCGAAGCCCGCCATGTGCCACTTCTTGCGGCTGGACCGGTCGACGAAGGCGCCGACGACCGGCAGCAGGAACGCGCTCACGATCGTCGCGAAGCTGGTCAGGTAGAACGGCAGCGACCCGGCCGCGAGGTCGAGGCCGAGCACGCTGACGGTCTTGGAGCAGGTGTCGTCGGCGTCGACGCAGCCGGCCGCCTTGCCGGCGACGCTGATCATGTACGGCGCGAAGAGGACCGTCAGGACGGTCGTGTAGTAGGCCGAGTTGGCCCAGTCGTACCAGTTCCAGGCCTTCTGCTCCCTGACCCGGTCGGCCGGGCTGACGCCCGTTGCGCTCATCGGTCGTCCCTCCACTGGCCCCGCTCGACGAGCACGTCCTGAGTATGTCCGTGCGGTCGGTGAAGAGACCGTCAACGCCCCGGTCGAGCAGCGTGTTCATCTCGGCGGCGTCGTCGATCGTCCACACGTGCACCTGGCGGCCGGCGGCGTGCGCACGGCGTACGAGCCCGGCGGTGAGCGACCGTGAGGCGACCTCGACGGTGCGGGATCTGCAGCGCCGCGGACTGGCCGCGCGTGAGCAGTCCGGCCAGGCGGGCGCTCGGGAGGAACCGGAAGAGGCCGATCTCGCGCAGGGTCGCCGAGGTCGCGACCCGGCCACCGGTGAGCTCGCGGAACTGGTCGATCCGGCGCTGCGAGAACGAGCCGACCAGCACCCGGTCCCACGCCTCGCGAGCGGCCACGAAGTCGGCGAGCGCGGCGACCGCACCGTCCGACTTGAGGTCGATGTTGAAGCTGGCCGCGGGCAGCGCGTCGAAGAGCTCGGCGAGCGTCGGGATCGGCTCGCGGCCGCCGACGCGGGCCTCGTGGACCTCGGCGTACGTCAGGTCCGCGACCGCGCCGCTGCGGTCGGTGACCCGGTCCAGCACGTCGTCGTGGAAGGCGAGCAGGACGCCGTCGCGGGTCGTGTGCACGTCGGTCTCGAGGTAGGTGTAGCCGAGGTCGACCGCGTGGCCGAAGGCGACCAGGGTGTTCTCGAGGCCCGCGATCTCCGGGTGGTGGGCGCCGCCGCGGTGCGCGAACGCGAGCACCGTCCCGGGTCGGTCGAGCAGCCGGTCGAGGTACGGGAAACCCGTCCGGGGCGTGGGCACGTGTCGAAGTATCCACTGTGGTCGCAGCGTCCCGGCTCTGGGTCGGCGCGGGTCCCTCGCGTGTCACCACCGGAGCGGTAACGTCTCGGCATGGAGACCTTGACCTGTCCTCGATGCGGCGCCGAGATGGTCACGCGAGCTGTCAGCTCGTCCCTGGGGGAGGGGGAGGTCAGCTCGTGCCCCGACGGGCACGGCGTCTTCCTCGCCCGGGCCGACCTCGGCAGCCCTGGTCGAGTCCGAGAGCGACTGGCACCGCCACGCGGGTCAGCACACCGCCCCGATGCCCCGGATCACCCCCGACATGGTGGCCCCGCCGGCCGGCAAGATCCCGGCCCGCGCGTGGGTCGAGACCCTCTTCGACTGACCGTGCCGGCTCTGCGAAGGCTCGGACACAGACCAGTCGAGTCGCGCGAGCGCTCGCGACCGGCGGTCGGCTGACCAGAACTCGCATGCCCGCTGAGGCTACCGCGGCAGCGCTCAGATGTCGCGGAACGTCTCGATGTTGGCGCCGAGCTCGTTGAGCCGCTCGGCGAGGTCCTCGTAGCCACGGTGGATGACGTACGTCGAGCGCAGCACCGAGGTGCCCTTCGAGGCCAGCATGGCCAGCAGGATCACCACGGCCGGGCGCAGCGCCGGCGGGCAGACGAGCTCGGTGCCGGTCAAGCTGGTCGGGCCCTCGATCATCACCCGGTGCGGGTCGAGGAGCTTGACCTTGGCGCCGAGCTTGTTGAGCTCGGTGAGGTAGATCGCCCGGTTCTCGTAGACCCAGTCGTGCAGCAGGGTCTGGCCCTCGGCGACCGCCGCGATCACCGCGAAGAACGGCAGGTTGTCGATGTTGAGCCCGGGGAACGGCATCGGGTGGATCTTGTCGAGCGGGGCGTGCAGCTCGGACGGCTTGGTCGTGATGTCGACCAGGCGGGTGTGGCCGTTGCGCGCGACGTACTCCTCGGAGCGGTCGTAGTTGAAGCCCATCTCCTCCAGCAGCGCGAGCTCGATCTCGAGGAACTCGATCGGCACCCGGCGGATGGTGATCTCGGACTTCGTCACGATGCCGGCGGCCAGCAGCGACATCGCCTCGATCGGGTCCTCGCTGGGGGCGTAGTCGACGTCGACGTCGATGTCCGCCAGGCCGGTCACGGTCAGCGTCGTGGTGCCGATGCCCTCGACCGTGACGCCGAGGCGCTGCAGGTAGAAGCAGAGGTCCTGGACCATGTAGTTGGACGACGCGTTGCGGATCATCGTCGTGCCGGGGTGGAGCGCGGCGGCCATCAGGGCGTTCTCGGTGACCGTGTCGCCGCGCTCGGTGAGCACGATCGGGCGCTGCGGCTCGATGGCCCGGTTGACCTGGGCGTGGTAGCTGCCGTCGGTCGCCTTGACCTCGAGGCCGAACGGCCGCAGCGCGGCCATGTGCGGCTCGACGGTGCGGGTGCCGAGGTCGCAGCCGCCGGCGTACGGCAGCTCGAAGACGTCGGCGCGGTGCAGCAGCGGGCCGAGGAACATGATGATCGAGCGCGTACGGCGGGCCGCCTCGGCGTCGACGTGGTCGAGGTCGAGCTGCTTGGGCGGGATGATCTCGAGGTCGTTGTCGTCGTTGAGCCACCGGGCCTGGACGCCGATGCTGGTGAGCACCTCGAGCAGCCGGTTGACCTCCTCGATCCGGGCGACCTTGCGCAGCGTGGTCCGGCCCCGGTTGAGCAGCGACGCGCAGAGCAGCGCGACGCCGGCGTTCTTGGACGTCTTCACGTCGATCTCGCCGGACAGCGTGGTCGGACCGGTGACGCGGAGGTGCGTGGGACCGGCGCCGAGGGCGACGATCTCGGAGTCGAGAGCGGCGCCGATGCGCGCCAGCATCTCGAGGGAGAGGTTCTGGTGGCCCTTCTCGATCCGGTTGATCGCACTCTGGCTGGTGCCGAGCAGGTCGGCCAGCTGGTGCTGGGTGAGACCGCGGTGCTTGCGGGCGTCGCGGATGAGGTTGCCGATGCGGTTCTTGTATCCCTCGCTCATGCTGATCACGGTAACTCACATGTGAGATAACGCAACTCGCCCGGAGCTGGAGGGTGTCGACAGGGGGAGCGGAGGCTCGGGACCGACCTGCGAGGATGCCGCCATGCGTGCAACGACTCTTCACGGTACCCGAGACATCCGCCTCTCCGACGTACCCGACCCGGCGATCGACGCCCCGACCGACGCCATCGTGAAGGTCGTCGCCGGCTGCATCTGCGGCTCGGACCTGTGGCCCTACCGCGGCGAGAACGAGATCACGCCGGGCGAGACGATCGGCCACGAGTGCATCGGTGTGGTCGAGGAGGTGGGCGCCGAGGTGCGCTCGTTCAAGCCGGGCGACTTCGTGATCGTGCCGTTCGACCACTGCGACAACACCTGCCCGCACTGCCTGGCCGGTGCGCAGGCGGCCTGCGACAACCTCGGCTTCACCGAGAGCGGACAGGCCGAGTACGCCCTGGTCACCCAGGCCGAGGGCAGCCTGGTCAAGACCGACGGCGATGCCCGACGCGTCCATGATCCCGTCGCTGCTCACGCTCGCCGACGTGTTCCCGACCGGCTGGCACGCCGCGGTCTCCGCCGGCGTCCGCGAGGGCGGTACGGCGGTCGTGGTCGGCGACGGCGCGGTCGGGCTGTGCGGCGTGCTCGCCGCGTCGATCATGGGCGCCGAGAAGATCATCGCGATGTCGCGCCACGAGCCGCGTCAGGAGATCGCCCGCGCCTTCGGTGCGACCCACATCGTCGCCGAGCGCGACAAGGAGGGCGCCGCGGCGATCAAGGAGCTCACCGGGGGAGTCGGGGCCGACGCCGTGCTCGAGTGCGTCGGCACCGACCAGGCCATGAAGACCGCGTTCGCGATCGCCCGGCCGGGTTCGACGGTCGGCTTCGTGGGGGCGCCGCACGGCGTCGAGCTGCCGGTGCGCCGGATGTTCGTCAAGAACATCGGGCTGGCCGGCGGCATGGCGCCGACGCGCAAGTACATCCCCGAGCTGCTCGACCTGGTCCTGGCCGGCACGGTCGACCCGGGCAAGGTCTTCGACCTGACGCTGCCGCTCGACCAGGTCGCCGAGGGCTACCAGGCGATGGACGAGCGCCGGGCGATCAAGGTGCTGCTGCAGCCGTAGGCCGTGCCCTCAGGGTCAGTCGCGGGAGCCGACGACGCGCAGGCCGACGCCGGCGAGCAGGCCGATGCCAGCGAGGAGCTCGGTGACGACGACGACCCGCTCGTCGTACAGGAAGAGCGCGAAGAGGATCAGCAGGACGCCGCAGAGCCCGAGCACGGCGAGCGTCGGCTTCTCGGGCAGCGTGGTGTTGAGCGCCATCGCCGCGAGGACGACGATCGTTCCGATGATGCCGGCCCAGTAGCCGGCCCACATGCCCGAGGCCTCGTTGCCGTAGAGCAGCCAGCTGGCGAGGATCAGGCCGATGCCCGAGGCCAGGATCAGCGCCCACCCGAGAGGTGCGAGCACCGGGACCGGGCCGACGCCGAGACCGGTGTGGTGTGGACAACAGGGGTGCCAGGTGCGGTACGTCGCTCGGGAGTCGCCATGGCGCAAAGCGTACTCAACCGAGGACCGTCGCTGGATGCCGTGCCCAGCGAGGTGCGGCCGTCGCGAGTGGCAGCGCCGGACGCGCGCTTCGCCGATCCGGAGGGGCGAGTGAGGTCAGAGGTCGGTCACACGGTCACGAGGACCGCGGAGCGACCGGGGACCGGTGCCGGCTCACAGTCGCAGGTGTCTCCACACGCAAGGTAGGTGTGAAGGCCGTGCCCGCACTGTGGGCACGGCATGTCGTGCGACAAGTGCGCCGAGTTCGTCTGAACGGTGTCCCACATGGCTCTACCTCCCCTCGAACCTCATGCTGCCCCCCAGCAGGCCCGGCGATGCGAGCCACGACCGACGGTAGGGACACGGAGGAGCACCCGTGGGTGGATTTGTCCGAAGATGACCCATCTCGGGCATGCCGGCATGGCGTGCGACGATGGCGCGGTGAGCAGCACGGCCGCGGACAAGCAGCGACTGCGCGACCTGGCGCTCCTGCGCCGGGTGCGTGACCGGATGGATCGTGAGTACGCCGAGCCGCTGAACGTCGAGGCGCTGGCGCTCGGCGTCAACATGTCGGCCGGCCACCTCAGTCGCGAGTTCAAGCAGGCGTACGGCGAGTCGCCGTACTCCTACCTGATGACCCGGCGCATCGAGCGCGCGATGGCGCTCCTGCGTCGCGGCGACCTCTCCGTCACCGAGGTCTGCTTCGCGGTCGGCTGCCAGTCGCTCGGCACCTTCAGCACCCGCTTCACCGAGCTGGTCGGCATGTCGCCCAGCGCCTACAAGCGCGAGGCCGAGCATGACGCCGACGGCATGCCGCAGTGCGTGGTCAAGCAGGTGACCCGACCGGTGAGGGCCAGATCGATCAGGAATGGAGAAGCGCCGCCGGTCGACCGGCTACTAGCGTGACCGACATGGACATCACCATTCACACCGCGGTCCTTCCGCACGAGGACCCCGAGGCCTCGCTGGCGTTCTACCGCGACGTCCTCGGCTTCGAGGTCCGCAGCGACGTCGGCAAGGGCACGATGCGCTGGATCACCGTCGGCCCTCCCGGACAGCCGGAGACCTGCATCCTGCTCGGCCCGCCGGCGGCGAACCCGGGGATCACCGACGACGAGCGCACCACGATCACCGAGATGATGGCCAAGGGCACCTTCGGCTGGATCATGCTCGCGACCCACGACCTCGACGGCACGTTCGACCGGGTCCAGGCGAGCGACGTCGAGGTGATCCAGGAGCCGACCGTGCAGCCGTACGGCATCCGTGACTGCGCGGTCCGTGACCCCGCCGGCAACATGGTCCGCATCCAGGAGGTGAGCTCGTGAAGACGATGACGTGCAAGCAGATGGGCGGCCCCTGCGACCAGGCGTTCAGCGGCGAGACCGCCGACGACGTGATCAACGCCCAGGACCAGCACCTCAAGGAGGCGGTCGCTGCCGGCGACACCGCGCACGAGCCGGCCCGCAACGACATGAAGGGGCGCTGGAAGCACCCGATCAAGGGGATGGGCTGGTACAAGGACACCAAGAAGGCGTTCGCCGCCCTCCCCGAGGACTGAGGAGCCGTCACCCGCATGCACGAGGCCGACAGCCACGACCTGATCCGGGTGACCGGTGCCCGCGTCAACAACCTGCAGGACATCAGCATCGAGATCCCGAAGCGTCGGCTGACGGCGTTCACGGGTGTCTCCGGGTCGGGCAAGAGCTCGCTGGTGTTCGGGACGATCGCGGCCGAGTCGCAGCGGCTGATCAACGAGACCTACAGCGCGTTCGTGCAGGGCTTCATGCCGACCCAGGCACGACCCGACGTCGACGTGCTCGAGGGGCTGACGACGGCGATCATCGTCGACCAGGAGCGGATGGGCAGCGACCCGCGGTCGACGGTCGGCACCGCCACCGACGCCAACGCGATGCTGCGCATCCTCTTCAGCCGGCTCGGCACGCCGCACATCGGCTCACCGCAGGCGTTCTCCTTCAACGTCGCCTCGATCAGCGGCGCCGGTGCGGTCACGCTCGAGAAGGGCGGCCGCACGAGCGAAGGAGCGCCGCAGCTTCAACATCATCGGCGGCATGTGCCCGCGCTGCGAGGGCAGGGGAGCGGTCAACGACATCGACCTCACCGCGTTGTACGACGACTCGCAAGTCGCTGAACGACGGCGCGCTCACGATCCCGGGCTACAGCATGGAGGGCTGGTACGGCCGGATCTTCCGCGGCTGCGGCTACTTCGACCCGGACAAGCCGATCAAGAAGTTCACCAAGAAGCGAGCTCGACGACGCTGCTCTACGAGGAGCCGACCAAGATCAAGGTCGAGGGCGTCAACCTGACCTACGCGGGGCTGATCCCGCAGATCCAGAAGTCGTTCCTGAGCAAGGACGTCGACGCGATGCAGCCGCACATCCGCGCCTTCGTCGAGCGGGCGGTCACCTTCCAGACCTGCCCCGAGTGCGGTGGGCAGCCGGCTGAGCGCGGAGGCCCGGTCCTCGAAGATCGACGGCATCAACATCGCCGACGCCTGCGCGATGCAGATCAGCGACCTCGCCGACTGGGTCCGCAAGCTCGACGAGCCGACGGTCGCGCCGCTCCTGGTGGCGCTGGGGGAGACCCTGGACTCCTTCGTCGAGATCGGGCTCGGCTACCTCAGCCTCGAGCGACCCTCCGGCACGCTCTCGGGCGGCGAGGCGCAGCGCACGAAGATGATCCGCCAGCTCGGGTCGTCGCTCACCGACGTCACCTACGTCTTCGACGAGCCGACCATCGGCCTGCACCCGCACGACATCGAGCGGATGAACGACCTGCTGCTCCAGCTGCGAGACAAGGGCAACACCGTGCTCGTCGTCGAGCACAAGCCGGAGACGATCGCGATCGCCGACCACGTCGTCGACCTCGGCCCCCGGGCGGGCACCGAGGGCGGCCAGGTGATGTTCGAGGGAACCTACGAGGAGCTGCGGGGGAGCGACACCATCACCGGCCGCCACCTCGACGACCGTGCCTCGCTCAAGGACGAGGTTCGGGCGTCGACCGGCGCACTGGAGGTCCGCGGCGCGTCCACCAACAACCTGCAGGACGTCGACGTCGACATCCCGCTCGGCCGGCTCGTCGTGCTCACGGGCGTCGCCGGGTCGGGCAAGAGCTCGCTGATCCGCGACTCGGTCTCGGGTCGCGACGGCGTGGTCACGATCGACCAGGGCGCGATCAAGGGCTCCCGGCGCAGCAACCCGGCGACGTACACCGGGCTGCTCGACCCGATCCGCAAGGCCTTCGCGAAGGCGAACGGCGTGAAGCCCGCGTTGTTCAGCGCCAACTCCGAGGGCGCCTGCCCGGGCTGCAACGGCGCCGGCGTCATCTACAGCGACCTGGCGATGATGGCGGGCGTCGCCACGACCTGCGAGGTCTGCGAGGGCAAGCGGTTCCAGGCCGAGGTGCTCGACTACACCTACGGCGGCAAGGACATCACCGAGGTGCTCGCGATGTCGGCGGCCGAGGCGGAGGTCTTCTTCGCCGACGGTGACGCCAAGCTCCCCGCCGCCCACAAGATCCTCCAGCGGCTCGTGGACGTGGGTCTCGGCTACCTGCGCATCGGCCAGCCGCTGACGACGCTCTCCGGTGGTGAGCGCCAGCGGATCAAGCTGGCGACGCACATGGGGGAGAAGGGGGACGTCTACGTCCTCGACGAGCCGACCACCGGTCTGCACCTCGCCGACGTCGAGAACCTCCTCGGCCTGCTCGACCGGCTCGTCGACTCCGGCAAGTCCGTGATCGTCATCGAGCACCACCAGGCCGTGATGGCGCACGCCGACTGGATCATCGACCTCGGCCCGGGAGCCGGCCACGATGGCGGACGGATCGTCTTCGAGGGCACGCCGGCCGACCTGGTCCGCGCGAAGAAGAAGACGCTGACCGGCCAGCACCTCGCGGCGTACGTCGGCGCCTGATGCCCACGCATCCGCTGTGGAACGCCTACGAGGTCCCGTCGATGGACGAGATCAACGCCGCGCGCGTCGAGATCGGCGCCTGGGCACCCGGCCGGTCGAGGTCGTCGCTCCCGACCCGGAGTGGCCGGCGGCGTACGCCGTCGTGCGTGACCGCGTCGGTCGACGTCGCTCGGTGACGCGTGCTGACGATCGAGCACGTCGGCTCGACGTCCGTGCCGGGCCTGTGGGCGAAGCCGATGATCGACGTCGACTCACGGTGGCTGACTCGGGACGAGGACGCCTGGATGCCGGACCTCGAGCCGCTGGCTTCGTGCTGCGCGATCCGTGAGCCGAGTGGCAGGAGCACCGCTGCTTGCGCGGCCAGGATCCTGATGGCCAACCTGCGTCGTCTTCTCTCCGGGCGCGCGTGAGCCCCAGCGGCACCTGGTGTTCCGCGACTGGCTGCGCACGCATCCCGACGACCGGGACCGCTACGCCGCGGTGAAGCGCGAGGTCGCGTCACGCGGCTTCACCGACGCGATGCTCTACAACAACGAGAAGGGCTGGGTCGTCTACGACCTCTACGAGAAGGCGTTCACGGCTGACCCGCTGCACCAGCACGACCCGCGGCCGCGTCCGCGTGGACCGGTCGGTACGTCGCCGCGTCGGAGCTGAAGTCCGCGTGGCCGAGCCGTCCCAGGATCCGGTCCAGCTTGGCGACCAGCCGTCGGTCGGCGACCTCGGCGATCCCCGGGACCCGCAGCGCGAGGCCGTAGCCGAGGACCTGTCCGCCGGCGAGCAACGCGACGGCGAGCGCCTGTGCCCGGTCTGCTCTGGTGAGCGCGACGCCCATCTCGGCGGCGCGTGCGTCGTCGCCCTCCAGGAACCGCTTGACGAAGAACGCCTTCGAGAAGCTGCGCTCGAAGCGGTCGTGCAGCCTGCTGAGCCGTGAGTGGTCGGGCTCGAGGTAGGCCTTCATGGTCGCGCGCAGCAGCGCGCCGCAGGTCTCGTCGTCGTACGCCTTGCGCAGCGTCGCCTGCCGGGTGCCGAGCGCGTCGATGATGCCGCGCGGCGTGCCTGGGAGCAGCTCCTCGGGCAGTCCCAGGAGGAAGCACCGGTAGCGCGACAGGTCGACCCGGGCCTGCTCCTCGCGAGCTGAACTCGGTGCGCCCGGAGCGCACCACCTGGAGCGCGAGCACGAAGATCGTGAGCAGGCCGGCGGGCATCTGGTCGACCTGGGGGATCGGGTACGCCGTACACGGTCGAGTCCCACTTGCCACGCCGGAGCACGTTGAAGCGGACCATCGAGTGCATCAGGCGCACCTTGGCGGCCGCCTTGAAGCCCGGTCCGTGCCGTCCGAGGGCTCCCGGCAGGACCGTGCACGTGAAGAAGGTGGCCGTCTCCTTGATCCGGTTGGCCGCCATGTCCTCACCCAGCGCGCCGGTGATCGCCATCGGCAGCGCTGCATAGGCGTTCATGAACGTCGCGACGAAGGCTCCGCGGATCGCGTAGGGACTGACGTGGGCGCTGAGGTTGCGGTCGAGGCGCGCTCCGAGCTCGACGAGCTCCATGTCGAGCCAGTCCGGCGTGCGCTCCATGTCGGCGATCAGCGCCACCAGCTCGTCCGGAGCGTCCTCCACAGCGTCGATGCCGTGGTCACACGCCTCGTCGAGCATCTGGACCAGGCGCTGGAAGCCGATCTCCGGGAGCAGCGCGGCGTACGCGTCGGCCTCGGCGTCACCGAGCATCGTGAACGCCTCGATGACGGCGACCTGGTCTCGGTTCTCCAGGAGCTTGCGGCGTTGCGGCGCCAGCTCGGCGCCCAGCTGGGACTCATCGTCAGGGTCGTCCGTGAAGCGCTCCGGGCGCGAGTCGAAGTCGATCTCGCCGTACATCACCGGCAGCGCGGTGCGCTGAGCGGCGACCTGACGGCGCAGGTCGTCGATCGAGGCGGCATTCGGTGTAGAGCGCGGCACAGGTCAGACGTTAGAGGTAGGAAAGACGCCTATCAGGGTGTCTCGCCTGGCCACCTGTCGGATGGGGCGGTTCTTCGACGACTCCGTCCACACCCGGACCCCGGGCTTGACCGGGTGGTAGGCCAGCCCCGGTCGTTCGAACTGCTCCGGCGCCTCGTGGAAGTAGCGTCGCCGCACCGGACGGAAGCCGAACGTGATGCCGTCGGGGGAGCCACCCGGCGTCCTGCCGCGATAGATGTGTCCGCGTCGCTCAGGCGGCGTGAACGGACCATCGCTGCCGAGGTCCTCGATCCGGGCACCGGCGGCGAGCGCGCTGGTCGGGAGAGTGAACTCGTAGTGGCCGGCCCACGCGGCGTCCGCCATCGCGGTCGGATACCAGTTGACGAGGTCTCGCGACAGCCGCATCAGCGGGTGCAGAGCCCGGACCATCTGGTCCTCGGGGATCCACGGCGGCGCCTCGGCCTTGCGCCAGTGCGGCCAGCTCGGGTCCTGGTGTCGGTACATGAGCGTCGTGGTGAGGAGGTCGGCGTCGTTGTCGGCGAACGGCGCGAACAGATCCGCCCAATTCCCGGCGAAGTCGACGTCGTACTCCATCACCCAGAGATGGTCGGCCCGTAGTGCTCGCAGTACGGGGAACAAGGCGGTGTCGAGGAAGCCGCCCTGCACCCCGCCGTTGCGCTCCATCGCGCGGTAGCGTCCGGCCAACACGTCCGCGGGGTCGTCGTACGCGAAGGGTGCCGTGGGTCGCGCCCCAGCGTCGGGGTTGAAGATGAAGTGCCACTTCACGTCGGTGCCCGACTCCGCGACCAGACGGCGGAAGTGGCGTTTGACGCGCGGTGACCGGACGTGCGTGAAGAAGATCCCGGCAGCGGTCACGGCTGCACTCCGCGCAGGGCCCGCAGGAAGCGGTTGCGGTGGCGGCGACCGCGGGCGGCGTCGACCACACGCCGAGCCTTTCGTGCCACACCGGTGTAGTTCGCGGACGCGTTGTGCTCGCTGAAGTTGAGCAGGAGCGGGTTGTCATCGACATCAACCACCACGCTGCCGCCGCGGCCGAGTGGACGGGCCCGCACCCGCGAGACCGGTACGTCGAGGGCGACGCCAGTGGTCCGGGCCGGCCCGAGTCGCAGAGATCCCGCAGCGATGGTGACCCGGTAGGACACCATCGTCGAGGTGGGCGCCGAGCCACTCGCCACGCACGCGCGCCCGTCGAAGCCGGTCTGGCTCATGTCGCTCCCGAGGGATGGGGGGATCTTGGCGCCGAAAGCATAGGCCGTGACTGCACGTCGATCCCGGATCGGGTGCCGTCTGGAACACCCCGATCGACTTCACGTCGACGACCTGAATATATCGCCGATAACTGACATTATGTCAGGTGGTGAAGGCGTGAGCGGGTGGTGAGGGCGTACGCCTTACGCTCCCCTGGTGACGACAGGTGAGAACGAAGCGGTGCCGAGCACGCCGAAGCCGAAGAAGCGCAAGCACCTGTCGTGGTGGCAGGAGACGCTGCTCCTGGTCGTGATCGCCGTGGTCGTGGCGATCGTCGTGAAGACGTTCTTCGTGCAGGCGTTCTACATCCCGTCGCCGTCGATGGTGCCCGGACTGGTGAAGAACGACCGGATCCTGGTGGAGAAGCCGTCCTACTGGTTCGGCGAGCCGCAGCGTGGCGACGTCGTCGTGTTCAAGGACCCGGGCGGCTGGTTGCCGCCCGAGGACTCGGAGCCGCCGAACAAGGCCGCCGACCTGATGACGAAGATCGGGCTCTACCCCGCCGGCGGCCACCTGGTGAAGCGGGTGATCGGCACCCCCGGCGACGTCATCGTCTGCTGCGACGACCAGGGCCGGCTCTCCGTCAACGGACAGCCACTCAACGAGGACGACTACGTCAACACCCCCGACAAGGTCCACTGCCGTGGCCCGATGGGACCGGGTGACTGCGCCTGGAACGTCGGTCCGATCCCGGACGGCGACCTCTTCGTGATGGGCGACAACCGCGCGAACTCGGACGACTCCAGCGCCCACATGTGCCGTCCCGGTGAGACCCCCTGTGACCCCAGCCGCGCCTTCGTCGACGAGGACCTGGTCGTCGGCAGGGTCTTCGCGGTGATCTGGCCGCGCGACCACATGGACTGGCTGCACCGGCCGGACACGTTCGCCGACGTACCCGACGCCCCGTAGGTGACCGGGTAGCGTTCGGGCATGACCGACGTCGACCTCGCCGCGATCGAGTCCGCGCGCGACCGGATCCGCTCGACCTACCTCGCCCCTGACGGCACTCGCCCGGCCTCGACGGCCCGCGGTCTGCACCACTTCGCGATCGTCTGCGCCGACGTCGAGCGCACCGTGCGGTTCTACCAGGAGCTGCTCGAGTTCCCGTTGACCGAGATCTTCGAGAACCGCGACTACCCCGGCTCCAACCACTTCTTCTTCGACATCGGCAACGGCAACCTGCTGGCCTTCTTCGACTTCCCCGGCCTCGACGTCGCGCCGTACTCCGAGGTCCTCGGTGGGCTCCACCACGTCTGCATCTCGATGGACCCCGACGCAGTGGGATCGGATCAAGGCCAAGCTCGACGACGCCGGCGTGGAGTACGTCGCCGAGAGCGGCAGCTCGATCTACTTCCGTGATCCCGACGGCGCCCGGCTCGAGCTGATCTCCGACCCGCTCGGCGAGATGTACGGCACCAAGGTCACCTGAGCGATCAGGTCAGCTTGTTGCCGTAGCTCGGCAGCCGGAACGCACGCTCGTAGTTGCCGCCGACGAAGTCGGTCGAGTGGTTGCCGATGTTCGCGATGATCGTGTAGCCCTCGTCGACGAAGTGCCGGCGGCACCGCTGCTTGCTGTCCGCGACCTCTTCGTGGCGACCAGCCCTGCCACACAGCTCCTGCACGCGGTAGCCGGCGTCGACGAGCTCGCCCTCCGTGTACCTGAGCGCCGAGCCACTGCGAGCCGTGTTGAAGAGCAGCACGACACCGAGCTCGTTGGCGTGCCGGGCGAACTTCAGGATCCGCGGGATCGCCTCCCCGGGGTCGTAGTGGCTGGCCAGCGACGAGTTGTCGATGTCGAGGTTGATCGCCAGGCGGTCGCCGGTCCCTGCGGACCGGGCGACCCGGGCATCGAGCCACTGTGTCGGATCCGTGCATGACGCGTGCGACGTCCTTGGTCCACTTCTGCTTGCTCGGCAGCGCCGCCGAGGCCGGCGTCGGAGCACCTGCAACGAGGACGGCACTCGCAACCAGCGCCGCGGTCACCAGCTTGTGCCTCACCATCGGGCTCACACCTCCGCGAGGCGCGGCAGCACGTCCTCGCACACGGCAGCCGTCCACCCGGTCGGGTCGTCGGTGGGCGGCGTCATCGTGACCAGGTCGATCCCGAGCGCGGCGTACTCCCCCATCGAGGACAAGAACGCGTCGGTGTCGCCGAGCGGGTCCGCCTGCACGATCAACGACTTCTCGATGGCGTCGTAGTCGCGGCCGAGCGTGTCGCAGTGGCCGCGCAGCACCTCGAGCTTGTGGCGCACCACGTCGGGACCCTCGCCGAAGATGTTGCAGGCGTCGGCGTACTGGGCGACCATCCGCAGGGTCTTCCGCTCACCACTCCCCCCGATCAGGATCGGCGGGTGCGGCCGCTGCACCGGCGGCGGCACGCAGACCGTCTCGGCGAGCTGGAAGTGCGTGCCGTCGTAGGCGCCGTCCTCGTCGCTCCACATCTGCTGGCAGATCTGCAGGGTCTCCTCGAGCCGCTCGAAGCGGTCGGACATCGCCGGGAACGGCACCCCGAGGCCGGCGTGCTCGCGGTCGTACCAAGCGGCGCCGATGCCGAGCATCGCCCGGCCCTTCGACAGCACGTCGAGGGTCGTCACGGTCTTGGCGAGCAGGCCCGGGAAGCGGTACGTCGCGCCGGTGACCAGCAGGCTGAGCCGGACGTTCTCGGTCTGGCCGGCCAGGTAGCCGAGGGTCGTGTAGCCCTCCATCATCGGCTCAGGTGGACCGCCGAGCTGCTCCATCTGGAACCAGTGGTCCATGACCGTGAACCAGGAAGCGCCGCCCTGGTCGGCGACCTTCGCGGTCTCGGTCAGCCGGTCGGCGAGACGCGTCTGCCAGTCGGGGTGGGTGAAGTTCGCGTAGTGGATGCCGATGCGCACGCGGACGACCCTACGCCGCGGCTCCCAGCAGCCAGCCGGCTCCGAGTGCGAGGCACCCGCCGGTGACCAGCAGGAAGATTCCGACCCAGACCAGGCCCGGCAACGGCGTCAACCGGGCCAGCACGTCGGCGTCGGAGGTGCGCGCCTGCCCACGCCGCCGCTGCGCCTGCAGCTCGAGCACCGGACGCGGCGCCGCCAGCAGCAGGAACCAGGTCCCGGCGCACGCCGTGAACGCCTGCACGTCCCCGCTCCCCCACCACGACACCGCGAAGACCGCGACCCCGGCGACCAGCACGGCGTAGAGCCCGTAGAAGTTGCGGATCTGGAGCAGCAGCAGCGCGAGGAGCAGCGACCGCCAGCCACAGCACGGCCAGCGCGTGCTGGCGCCCGAGGAGGTACGCCGCGCCGAGCCCGATCAGCGCCGGGCCGACGTACCCGGCGAACGCCGTGGCGATCATCCCGAGACCGGTGGGCCTGCCCTTCGAGACCGTCAGCCCGGACGTGTCGGAGTGCAGGCGGATGCCGGCCAGCCGGCGCCCGCTGAGCAGCGCGGCCACACCGTGAGCACCTTCGTGGGCGATGGTGACGACGTGCCGGCCGACCAGCCACAGCCGCGGCACCACCACGACGAGCGAGCGCGAGCACGCCCGCAGGCGAGCGTCGCTTCCCGGTCGAGCGCGCGGCTGGGTGCCGGTGACGTCGCCCCAGATCGACGACCAGGAGCCGGAGAGAGACTCGAGGACCGACACGCGGACATCGTGCCCGACGAGTGTGCGAGCGGGAGATCGGGTACGCCACCGTCATGACAGACGAGCGGAACGAAGCCATCCAGGCAGTCGTCGACCGCGTCTCCTCCTACCAGGACGGCGCCCCGGAGGGCACCGTGGAGAAGGAGCTGCGCGCCGGCTTCACCGAGGTCGGCGTCGACACCAGCGACGACGAGGTGACCGCGCTCGCCGAGGCGATCGAGGCCGAGCACGGCGCCGTGTCGGTCGCGGACGTCCTGGGCGGATGACCGCGCCCGGCGACGCGACCGTCGAGGCCCTCGGCAAGCTCTCCGAGGCTCTCGAGGTCGTCGAGGAGGCGCGCGGGTTCCTCTACGCCTTCCACCGCCGCTGCGGGACCGCAGACCTGACGCTCGGCGAGGCCGTCGACCTGCTCCGCGACGCCGGGCACACCGACCTGGCCGACCGGATCGAGCGTGAGCTCGTCGGACGCAACATCCTGCAGGGTCGCTGGTCCTTCCAGGTCGTCGAGGAGTACGACGACGGCTACTACGCCCTCTTCAAGGACCTCGAGCGGGAAGCACGGGACACGCTCGCCGGAGGCCGACGGCACCTCTACGAGGCGCAGATGAAGGAGGACCGGCGTACGCACGGCGCTCCTGGCCACGAGGCGCGGCCGGACGGTGCTGGGTAACGTGAGCGACATGTCTGCACCGACCTACGAGCTCAACGACGGCACCACGCTGCCCGCGATCGGCTTCGGCACCTATCCGCTGAAGGGCGAGGACGGCATCACCGCGATCCAGAGCGCGATCGAGGTCGGCTACCGCCTGCTCGACACCGCCGTGAACTACGAGAACGAGGCGGAGGTCGGCGAGGCCATCCGGCGATCCGGCATCCCCCGCGACCAGCTGCAGGTCGCCAGCAAGGTCCCGGGCCGTGACCACGGCGATGCCGTCGCGAGCGTGCGCGGCTCGCTGGAGCGGCTCGGCCTCGACTACCTCGACCTCCACCTGGTCCACTGGCCGAACCCGAGCGTCGGCAAGTACGTCGACGCCTGGCGCGGCCTGATCGAGGTGCAGAAGGAAGGACTGGTCCGTTCGATCGGCGTCTCCAACTTCACCGCGGAGCACCTCGAGCGGATCATCGACGAGACCGGCGTGACGCCGGCGGTGAACCAGATCGAGCTGCACCCCTACTTCCCCCAGTCCGTCATGCGCGACGTGAACTCCGGCTACGGCATCCGCACCGAGTCGTGGAGCCCGCTCGGCAAGCGGCAGGCGCCCTTCACCGAGGCCCCGGTCGCGGCCGCCGCGGAGAAGTACGCCGTGACGCCGGGCCAGGTGATCCTGCGCTGGCAGGTGCAGCTGGGGTCGATCCCGATCCCGAAGTCGGCCACGCCCGATCGCCAGCGTCAGAACCTCGACGTGTTCGGCTTCGAGCTCACCGACGACGAGGTCGCCGAGATCACTGCTCTCGGTCGTCCGTCGGGCCGGTTGTTCGGAGGCGACCCGGACACCCACGAGGAGATGTGACCTCCCCTACGATCGGCACATGCTGATCCGCCCCGCTGCCGCTCTCGCCGGTCTGGCCGTCGTCGCCTCCTTCACCCTGACCGGCTGCTCGTCCGACGGCTCGTCCGACACCGCCGCCGACCCCGCCCCGACCACCGGGGTCTCGTGCGACTACCCGTCCGGCGGCGGGGAGGCTGCCAAGGATGTCGACCCGCCGGCGTCGACGGCCACCGAGACAGGGACCGTCCCGGCCACGATCGCCACGAGCGTGGGCGACCTCAAGGTCGACGCTCGACCGCCGACGCGGCGCCGTGCACGGTCCACTCCTTCATCTCCCTCGCGGACCAGGGCTACTTCGACGACACCACCTGCCACCGGCTCACCACCAGCGGCATCTTCGTGCTCCAGTGCGGCGACCCGACCGGCACCGGCTCCGGTGGCCCGGGCTACTCGTTCGACGACGAGCTCGACTCGTTGCCGAAGGCAGACCAGGACGGGACCATCGCCTATCCGGCCGGCACGCTCGCGATGGCGAACGCCGGCCCGAGCACCAACGGCTCGCAGTTCTTCCTCGTCTACGGCGACTCCAGGCTGCCGCCGGCATACACCGTCTTCGGCCAGGTCGACGACGCCGGCCTCAAGATCCTCGAGGGCGTTGCCGCGCAGGGCACCACGGACGGCGGACCGGACGGCGCCCCCAAGCAGGCGGTCGACATCACCAAGGTCACCGTCGACAACTGACGTCCTACAGCGGGAACGTCACCCCGGTCAGCTCCTCGGAGCGGTCCCAGAGCCCCTTGGCCAGGTCGGGGTCGACGGCGTCCCTGCTGCGGGCGACGCCGGTCGGCCAGCCGCTCATCTCCTTGAAGCCGTCGGGTCCGACGAAGCTGTTGCCAGGGATGTCCATGGTCGCGGCGTAGAGGCTGCTCAGCGCGCCCTTCTCCACCGACATCCCGGCGATCTTGTGACCCCAGGAGCCGACCCAGGTCTTGAAGGCGTTGCCGGTGTTGCCGGTGATCGACGTGGCGGTCGAGCCCGGGTGGGCGGCGACCGATCGCAGCGGTGATCCAGCGGCCGTGAGACGACGCTGGAGCTCGGCGGTGAACAGCAGGTTGGCGAGCTTGGTGGTCGTGTAGACCGTGAATCCCTTGTAGGGCCGGCGCTCCCAGTTCAGGTCCGTGAGGTCGAGCTTGCCCAGCCGGTGGCTGTCGGAGGAGATCGTCACGACCCGGTCGCGCAGCTGCGGGAGCATCAGGTTGGTGAGCGCGAAGTGGCCGAGGTGGTTGGTCGCCAGCTGCGTCTCGAACCCGTCGACGGTCAGCGCGAAGGGCACGGCCAGGACGCCGGCGTTGTTGATGAGCACGTCGACCGGCCCGATGTCGGCGGCGAACTCGCGCACCGAGGACAGGTCGGCCACGTCGAGGCGACGTACGTCGACGGTGCCGGTGAGCGTGGCAGCGACGCGCCTCCCCCTTCTCGACGTTGCGTACGGCGAGCACCACCTCGGCGCCGTTGGCGGCCAGCACCCGCGCGGTCTCGAGGCCGAGCCCACTGCTGGCCCCGGTCACCACGAACCGGCGACCGTGCTGCGGTAGTTCGGCACTCCAGCCCTGGCCGCCCATCAGGCGATCACGTACTCCACGGCAGACCCGAGCTGGACGGTGCGGCCGACGGTGCAGAGCCGGTCGCCGGACTGGGCCACCGAGCGCGGCAGCGCCTCGCGAGCCCGGTCACCGTCCTCGCCCTCGGGGAAGCGCACCTCGAAGGTGATCCGCAGGTCGGTCAGGTGGTTGCCGCCCTCGTCGCGCACCTTCTCGCCGGCCGCGGTGACCTCGAAGGACGTCGCCTCGGCGCGCTTCCCGGTGATCAGGTCGACGTCGATCGCGCTGCAGCCGGCGAGGGCAGCGAGCAGGAGCTCGACGGGCGTGAAGTCGGGATCGCCGCCGGAGCCCACCGGAAGCACGCCACCGCGGGCGTTCGTGGCCTTGTAGCGGCCCTCCCCCATCTTGGTGAGACTGATCGAGCGGAGGTTGTCCTGGGTCGTCATGGGACCAGCGTGCCAGAGCCGCGACACGCCCGGCAGGACTCGCCGACTTGTCTCGTCGCGCTCGATCGGACACGGTGGAAGGGACCAGCCAAGCTATCCGGAAGGCGGAGCAATGCTCACCCTGACCGAGAACGCCAGTGCCATCGTCAACGAGATCACCTCCCAGCCCGGCCTCACCGAGACCGCTGGACTTCGGATCACCTCCGACAGCTCACCCGACCCGGCCTTCGAGGTCACCGCCGCCGCCCAGGGCGAGCCCGGCGACCAGGTCGTCGAGCAGGCCGGGGCGACGATCTACCTCGACGAGACGTCCGCCCAGCTCCTCGACGACAAGGTGCTCGACGCCGCCGTCGACGGCTCGGGCAAGGTGGAGTTCGCGCTCGCCCTCCAGGGCTGAGTCCGTAGCTCCCTCGCAGGCCCGGGACCCTCAGGGGTCCGGGGCCTGCGGCCATTTCTGCTCCTGAAAGGATCGACCCATGACGACCTCTCGCGAGATCCACCTCGCCTCCCGTCCGTCCGGCTGGCCGACCGCGGAGAACTTCCGCACCGTCGACACCGAGCTGGCCGACCCCGGCCCGGGCGAGGTGCTGGTGCGCAACACGTTCGTCTCGGTCGATCCCTACATGCGCGGTCGGATGAACGACGTGAAGTCCTACGTCCCGCCGTTCGCGCTCGACGCGCCCATGGACGGCGGCGCCGTCGGCGAGGTCGTCGCCTCCGGTGACGAGCGGTTCCAGCCCGGAGACCCGGTCCTCCACCAGGCCGGCTGGCGCACCCACGCGCTGCTCCCCGCCGGAGAGGTGCGCAAGGTCGACACGTCCGCCGTCCCTGCCTCGGCGTACCTCGGTGTCCTGGGCATGCCCGGGATGACGGCGTACGTCGGTCTCACCCGGATCGCCGAGGTCCGCGAGGGTGACACGGTCTTCATCTCCGGTGCCGCGGGCGCGGTCGGTTCGCTGGCCGGGCAGATGGCCAAGCTGCTGGGCGCCGGGAAGGTGATCGGGTCGGCCGGATCCGCCGAGAAGACCGCCTGGCTGACCGAGCTCGGCTTCGACGTCGCCCTCAACTACAAGGACGCGCCGATCGGCAAGCAGCTGCGCGAGCACGGACCCGTGGACGTCTACTTCGACAACGTCGGCGGTGACCACCTGGAGGCCGCGATCTTCGCGATGGCCGACCACGGCCGGATCGCGGAGTGCGGGATGATCGCCGACTACAACGCCGACGCCCCGGCGCCCGGCCCGCGCAACATGATGATGCTGATCAGCAAGCGGCTCACCATGCGCGGCTTCATCGTCACCGACCACCGCGACGTGGCCGGCGACTTCTACCGCACCGTCGGGCCCTGGCTGGCCGACGGTTCGCTGGCCTACCGCGAGACCGTCGTCGACGGCATCGACAACGCGGTCGACGCGTTCCTCGGTCTCCACCGCGGCGACAACACCGGGAAGATGCTCGTCCGGCTCTGAGGTGCACCTGTGGCACGCTGCCTCGGGATGAGGCGATCTCTCGGGTGTCGATCGGGCTCGGCATGCACGGCGGCTGGCTGCTGCGCTCGGTGCCGGACCCGCCGACGCGCAGTCAGATCAGCGTCGACGACGAGGCCGGTGACGCATCCGGTCCGGGTCTCGACATCGCCCGGGTGACGGTCGACAACCGGACCGGGCGGTCGTCGATCGAAGATCCGGTTCGCGAGCACCGGCCGGGGCGACCTGATCGTGAGCCTCGACCCGCGGGGCGGGTCGCGGCGTCCGGCTGATCAGCGAGTACCGGCCGGTGAGTCACACCCGCAACATCGTCGCTCGGCCGAGCGTTCACCGATCACGGCGGCAGCGCTGCGGCCGGTGCCCTGCCCGGGCTTCCGGGTGACGTGGAGCGCCGACGCAGCCCACCGTGCGGCTGCGGATGCCCTCGACCTGCCTCGGCGGCGGTGACTACGGCGCGATCCGCTTCGCCGTGCTCACGGAGAGCGCCGGAGGCAGCGACACCGACGCTGCGCCCGAGACACGGCGCTTCGGACTGGCTCTCGCGGGGCTGACCCACGCGGTCACGCCAGGGCGGACGGGCGGCAGGTCGAACCACCGCAGGTGCTCGAAGTCGACGCTGACGTTGCCCGGGTGGCCGCTGAGGTCCGGGCCGACGGCTGCGGCGAGCAGGGCGGCGCCGTCGCGCAGGTGCTCGGCGAGCAGGTCCTCTCCCCCGGTGGCCCGGTTGGTCGGCATCGACGCCCGCCCGTCGGCGTACGACACGTCGCGCAGCGAGAGCGGTGGGGTGACGAGGCCGTCGCGGTGGCGCCACAGCCCGGTGGCGACCTCGAAGCGGTAGTCGCCGAGCAGCTTCCACCCCTCGCGCGCGACCAGCGCCACCGCGGCGATGAGGTAGTCGACGACCGCGTCGGAGACGAAGTAGTTGAAGTTGATGCGGACCCACCCCGGCTTGATGCCCTCGCAGCCGCCGGTGATCTCGCGCTCGAACTCGTGGGAGCGCTCGAGGTCGATGCCGAGCAGCCGGTGGCCGTACGGGCCGGCGCACGAGCAGCCACCGCGCGACTGGATGCCGAAGAGGTCGTTGAGCAGCGCGACGACGTAGTTGTGGTGGAGGTAGCGCCCGCTCGGTGACCGGAGCACGAAGGAGACGATCGAGAGCCGGTCGGCGTCGAGGTTGCCGAGCAGCTCGATCGACGGTTCGTCGGCCCAGGCGGAGACCGCACGGCGCAGGTGGCGCTCCTCCTGCTCGCGGATCGTGTCGGTGCCGACCGCCTCCTTGAGCTGGAAGACCAGCCCGGCGCGGATCGACTCGATGATCGCCGGCGTACCGCCCTCCTCGCGGTGGGTCGGGTCGGCGAGGTAGCTGTGGTCGTCGTCGTTGACGTAGGCGACGGTGCCGCCACCCGGGACGTCCGGCACCCGGTTGGCGAACAGCTCGCGGCGCGCCACCAGCACGCCGGGCGTCGACGGTCCGCCGATGAACTTGTGCGGTGACAGGAACACCGCGTCCTTGTAGGACAGCGGCTGGTCTGCCACGGGACCCATCTGGATCCGGACGTACGGCGCCGCGGCGGCGAAGTCCCAGAGGCTGAGCGCGCCGTGCTCGTGCAGCAGCGTCGCGATGCTCGCGGTGTCGGAGACGATCCCGGTCACGTTGGACGCGGCCGAGAACGAGCCGATCTTGAGCGGGCGGGCGGCGTACTTCTCGAGCTGGACCCGGAGGTCGTCCTGGTCGACGCCGCCGTCCGCGTCCTGCCGGATGGTGACGACGTCGGCGATCGTCTCGCGCCAGGGCACCTCGTTGGAGTGGTGCTCGTAGGGGCCGACGAAGACGACCGGACGCTCCTCGGGCGCGATGTGCTCGGTGAGCTGGTGGGCGTCCTCGAGGACCGACGGGATGCGCAGCCCGAGGACGCCGATCAGCTTGGCGATCGCACCCGTGCACCCGGACCCGGCGAACAGCACGACGGTGTCGTCGTCGCCCCCGACCGACTCCCGGATGATCTCCCGCGCCTCCTCGCGCAGGCGGGTCGTCTGCAGGCCGGTGCCGCTCGACTCGGTGTGGGTGTTGGCATAGCTGGGCAGCACCTGGTCGCGGATGAAGTCCTCGATGAAGGTGAGCGCACGACCCGAGGCGGTGTAGTCGGCGTAGGTGACCCGGCGGGCGCCGTACGGCGTCTGCATGACGTGGTCGTCACCGATCACGGAGTCCCGGATCAGGGCCAGCAGCTCCTGCTTCGACTCACTCATGGAGCCAAGATAGGCCCGACATAGGGTGTCCGCGTGAGCAGCCCGTACCAGAGCCTCCAGCGCACCGAGGCGATCGCCCGCCGCGAGCTCCTGAGCGTCGACGACTACGACGTCCGCCTCGACCTGGCCGGCGACGAGAAGACCTTCCGATCGATCACCACCGTCCGCTTCACCAGCGCCGGCGGGCCGACGTTCCTCGACCTGAAGCCGGAGCGGCTCGACGAGATCCGCCTCAACGGCGACGTGCTCGACCCGGGTCTGCTCGACCGCGGTCGCTTCCCGCTCGAGACCGTCGCAGGCGCCAACGAGCTGGTCGTCGACGCCGTGATGCGCTTCCGCAACGACGGCGAGGGTCTGCACCGCAGCGTCGACCCCGCCGACGGGCTGCACTACGTCTACGGCATGTCCTTCATGGACGCCGCGCCGTCGATCTTCGCGTGCTTCGACCAGCCCGACCTGAAGGCGCCGTACACCTTCCACGTCCGCGCGCCCGAGGACTGGACCGTGATCGGCAACGCTCCCGGGACCAACGCCGGGCCCGGGCCTGGGAGATCGACGCTGTGGGAGTTCGAACGCAGCCACCCGCTGTCGACGTACTTCGTCACGCTGGTCGCCGGTCCCTACCACCTCCTCCAGCGACGAGCACGACGGCATCCCGCTCGGCCTCTCCGTGCGGACGAGCATGGCCGACGACCTCGACGCGGACGCCGACGAGCTGTTCACCATCACCAAGCAGTGCTTCGACGAGTTCCACCGGCTCTTCGGGATCCGCTACCCGTTCGGCAACTACCACCAGGCGTTCGTGCCGGAGTTCAACGCCGGTGCCATGGAGAACCCCGGCTGCGTCACCTTCCGCGACCCGCTGATCTTCTCCTCGCGGGTCACCCGCGGGATGCGGATCGCGCGGGCCACGACGGTCGCGCACGAGATGGCGCACCAGTGGTTCGGCAACATCGTGACGCCGCAGTGGTGGGACGACCTGTGGCTCAACGAGTCCTTCGCCGAGTACATGGGCAACCGGGTGACCGCCGACGTGACGGAGTACGACGACACCTGGGTCGACAACGCCTACGCGCGCCGCCAGTGGGGGCTGACTGCCGACCAGGCGCCGAGCACCCACCCGGTGGCCGGCAACGGCGCCGTCGACGCGGTCGCCGCGCTGCAGGACTTCGACGGCATCTCCTACGCCAAGGGCTCGAGCATCCTCAAGCAGCTCGCCGCCTCGCTCGGCGACGAGATCTTCTTCGCCGGGGTGATCGACCACTTCACCCGGCACCGGTTCGGCAACGCGACGATGCACGACCTGATCGACAGCTGGGAGCGAGCCGGCGCGGGCGACCTGTCGTCGTTCAGCGCCAACTGGCTGCGGACGGCCGGTCCCGACGCGATCGTGCTCGACCGAGAGGCCGGCGTCGTACGCCGTACTCCTCCGGCCGAGCACCCCGCCGACCGCTCCCACACGTTCCAGGTCGCGGTCGCGACCGACGGCAAGTGGGCGACCCGGTCGCTCACGGTCGAGGGGCCGGAGACGCCGTTCGCCGTGGACGGTGCCGCCGTGGTCCTCGACCCGTACGAGGAGACCTGGGCCGCGGTCATGCCCGACGCAGCGACCGTCCACGCACTGAAGACGCTGCTGCCCGACATCGAGGACGCTGCCCTGCGGGCGGGTGTCTGGAACAACCTGCGCACCGGCTTCCACAACGCCGTCGTCTCCCCCGCCGACCTGCTCGACCTGGCCGAGGCGAGCCTGCCGATCGAGGACCTCGAGGACACCCAGCGGCGCACGCTGCCGTGGCTCTTCGGCCGCGTCGTCCCGCTCGCGCCCGCCGGCAGCGGCGAGCGCCTCCACCGCGCCGCGCTCGCGAAGCTGGCCAGCCTGCCGGCGGGCTCCGAGCTGCAGCTGTCGGCGTTCCGCGCCTCGATCGCCTCGGCCACCGACGCCGACAAGCTGCGCGGTTGGCTGGCCACCCCACCCGACGGCATCGACGTCGACCTCGAGCTGCGCTGGCGGCTCCTGGTCCGGCTGGCGACCCTGGGCGCGACCGACCGGGCCGAGCTCCAGGCCGCCCTCGACGCCGCAGCCGACCGGCCGGTCTCGCGTGGAGCACATGCGGGCTGTGGTCTCGCTGCCCGACGCCGAGGCGAAGGCGCTGGCGTGGGACGTCTTCACCGGGCGCCTCGACGTGCCCAACTACGAGCTGGAGGCAGCCGCGCTCGGCATGTGGCGCTCCGGCCAGGAGACGCTGACCGACGAGTACGTCGACCGCTACTTCGCCGACCTGCCCGCCACCGTCGGGGTCCGCAGCGGATGGGTGCTCGCCGACGCCGCACTCTTCTTCTTCCCGCGGACCTCCGTCCACCAGTCGACGCTCGACCAGGCACGGATCCTGATCGACGACGAGAGCCTGGTCGCGCCGGTCCGGCGCCAGCTGGTCGACCAGGCCGACCTGCTGGCCCGCGAGCTCGCCGTACGCGAGGCGTTCCCGGTCTCGTGAGCACCGACCGCGCGCGACGCCCCGGGCCGACGGTCCGCACGCGCGTGCGCGAGCTGACGGCCGCTGGGGAGCGCCAGCCGCGAGGACCGGCTCGCGACCGAGGAGCCGCTGGAGATCCGGCTCGCGTGGCCGGGCTCGCCGGCCCGCCGGGTGTGGGTCACGATGCGCACGCCCGGCCACGACTTCGAGCTGGCCGCCGGGTGGCTGGTGCACGAAGGGCTCATCGGGCCGGGTGCCATCTCGGGGATCGCCTACTGCACCGACACCGACCTGACACCGGAGCAGGAGTTCAACGTCGTCACGGTGACCCTCGGCGCTCCCCCGGCGCGGGATCCCGGGCACCGGCACGTCGGGCAGTCGTCCGGGTCGTCGGCCTGCGGGGTCTGCGGCAAGGACAGCATCGCGGAGGCTCTCGCGGCTCCGGCGGCCACGCGGTGGACCGGGCCGCTGCCGAGTGACGCCGTCGTGCGGTCGCTGCCGGACCAGCTGCGCGAGCACCAGGCGGTCTTCGCGAAGACCGGCGGTGTCCACGCGGCCGCGCTGGCGACCGCCGACGGTGAGCTGCTCGTCGTTCGCGAGGACGTCGGGCGGCACAACGCCGTCGACAAGGTCACCGGCGCGCGGGTGCTCGCCGGTCACTCGCCCGCCGCCGCCTGCCTGGTCGTCAGCGGCCGCGCCGGGTTCGAGCTCGTGCAGAAGGCGGTCGCCGCCGGCACCGGCTCGCTGGTCGCCGTCGGCGCACCCACGAGTCTCTCCGCGCGGCTCGCCGAGGAGTCCGGGCTGGTGCTCTACGGCTTCACCCGCGCCGACCGGTGCGTGCGCTACACCTGACCGCCGGCATGCGGTTTGGTCACCAACCGCAGAGATTCCGCCCGTTTCGTTGCGGTTTGTGACCAAACCGCAGGCCTCGGGGCCGGCGGCCCGGCGTGGGTACGCCGCACTGTCGGCGCCGCCTCCTAACGTGGCGGTGTGCGCATCCTCCACACCTCCGACTGGCACCTCGGGCGGTCCTTCCACCGGGAGGGCATGCTCGGCCACCAGGCTGCGTACGTCGACCACCTGCTGGAGGTCGTGGAGGCCGAGCGGGTCGACCTCGTGGTCGTCGCGGGCGACGTCTACGACCGCGCGCTCCCCCACGTCGACGCGGTCCGGCTGGCCGACGAGACCCTCGCCCGGCTCGCGGCGAGCCGCGCCAAGGTGGTCATCACCAGCGGCAACCACGACTCCGCCCAGCGCCTCGGGTTCAGCTCCCGGCTCATCGACGCGGCCGGGGTCTTCATCCGCACCGACGCCGCGACCATCGGCACCCCGGTCCTGCTCGACGACGACCACGGGCCGGTCGCGGTCTACGGCATCCCCTACCTCGACCCCGACGCGGTCCGCGAGCCGTGGGGGCTGACCACTCGCAGCCACGAGGCCGCCCTGGCCGAGGCGATGCGACGGGTCCACACCGACCTCGGCTCCCGCAACGCACGGTCGGTGGTGCTCGCCCACGCCTTCGTCGCGGGCGCCGAGCCCAGCGACTCCGAGCGCGACATCAGCGTCGGCGGCGTCTCGCTCGTGCCGACCAGCGTCTTCGACGGCATCGACTACGCCGCCCTCGGCCACCTGCACGGTCAGCACACCCTCACCCCGTCGGTCCGCTACTCCGGCTCCCCGCTCGCCTACTCCTTCTCCGAGGCGGCCAGGTCAAGGGCTCCTGGCTCGTCGACCTCGGCCGCGACGGCGCGACCCACGCCGAGTTCGTCGAGGCGCCGGTCCCCCGCCCGCTCGCCCGGATCCGGGGCACCCTCGACGAGCTGCTCGCCGACCCGCGGCTCGGCGTCCACGAGCACGTCTGGGTGCAGGCCACGCTGACCGACGACGCGCGCCCGCTCCAGGCGATGGAGCGGCTGCGGCGCCCGGTTCCCCCACACCCTGGTGCTCGCGTTCGAGCCGGCGGGCGGCGACCCCGCCGCGGTTCCGCTCGCCCGCACCCGGGGCGCTCCGACCACGCCATCGCGCTCGACTTCGTCGCCGAGCTGCGCGGCAGCGCCGCCACCGACGCCGAGTCGGCGCTGCTCCTCGACGCGTGCGACGCGTGCTGCGAGGACCCCGACGTCGACGTACTCCTCACGGAGCCGGTCGGATGAGGCTCCACCACCTCGAGGTCGACGGCGTTCGGGCCGTTCGCCGACACGGTCCACGTCGACTTCGACCACCTCTCCGACGCCGGCCTGTTCCTGCTCTCCGGACCGACCGGCGCCGGCAAGACCAGCGTCCTCGACGCGGTCTGCTTCGCGCTGTACGGCGACGTGCCCGGCGACCGCGTCCGCGGCCAAGCGGCTGCGCTGCGACCAGGCGGCGCCCGGGCGTCGCGCCCCGGGTGACCCTCGAGACGACCCTCTCGGGTCGCCGGTTCCGGATCGTCCGGTCCCCCGCGTGGGAGCGACCCAAGAAGCGTGGCACCGGCACCACCACCGAGCAGGCCTCGGTGACCATCGCCGAGCGGATCGACGGCGCCTGGGTCACCCACTCGACCCGCCTCGACGAGACCGGCCACCTGATCAGCCGGCTGGTCGGGATGAACCTCGCCCAGTTCACCCAGGTCGCGATGCTGCCGCAGGGCCGGTTCCAGGCGTTCCTGCGGGCGCGCTCCGAGGAGCGCCACCAGCTCCTGCAGCAGCTCTTCCGCACCGGCCGCTTCGAGGACGTCGAGCGCTGGCTGCGCGACCGCAGGACTCGCGCTGCGCCGCGCCTCCGAGACCGCCCGCGAGCGGGTCGCCGACCTGGTCAGCCGGGTCAGCGAGGCGACCGGTGTCGCGGCGCCCGAGGTCGACGAGACGCCCGAGTCGATCGGCCGTGGGCGGTCGGGCTCCGCGAGGCCGCGACCGGCGAGAGTGCCCGCGCCTCGCTCGTCGCGGCCGCGGCCGCCGAGTCCGAGGCGAGCGCCCGCGCCGCCCTCGAGGCCGGCCGCGCCCTGGCCGAGCGGCGCGTCCGGCTCGGCGTCCGCCGCCGACGAGCACCGTCGGCTGCTCGAGGCCGCCGCCGAGCACGAGGCCGCCCGGGTGCGCCTCGACGACGCTCGCCGAGCCGCCGGGGTCGTCCCGCTCGAGCACGTGGCGGTCCGAGCCCGACGAGTGCACGCCGCGGCGCAGACGGCCGTGGCCCGGCTCGAGGTCGACGACCGTCCGACCCTCGAGGCTGCCCTGGCCGAGGCCGTCGACGGAGCAGCCCGGGTGCGCGCGCTCCAGCCGCGCGCCGTGCGGCTGCGCCAGGTGCGCGGCGAGATCGCCCGGCTCGAGCGCGCGGCTGGCGCAGCTCGCCGACGCCGCAGGTGCGGGCCCGAGCCGACGCGCGTGGCGCTGGTCGAGAGCCTGACCGTCGACCTGGGCGCCGCCCGGGTCGCGCACGACGAGGCCCGCGACGCACGCGCTCGACCTGCGCGGCCGCGCGCTCGACCTCCGCGAGCAGCGGCGTGCAACGGGCATGGCCGCCGAGATCGCCGGCCAGCTCGTCGTCGGCGGGTCCTGCCCGGTCTGCGGCTCCTGCGACCACCCCCACAAGGCCACCGCCGGCGCCGGCGCGCCCGACGACGACGCCGAGAAGGCCGCACAGAAGGCCGCCGACGACGCCGCCGCGACCGAGCTCCTGCGCGACGACCGAGGTCCGCGACCTGGCGACCGCGCCTCGCCGCGGCCACCGAGCGCGTCGACGTCGTCCCGCCGGAGATCGCCGACCGAGGCCAGCGCCGCGACGCGCGTCGCTCACCGCGCTCCAGGCCGAGGCAGCGGCGACCGAGGCGCGAGCTCGCCGACCCACGGCGACCTCGACGCGCAGCTCGCGGCGCACGCCCAGCGCGAAGGCGCGGCCCGCACCGCTCTGACGACGCTCGACGACCTCGCGACCGCCGATCGCTCGCTGGTCGCCGCCGAGGAGACGCTCACCCGGCGCGGTCGTCGAGGCGGAGTTCGCCTCCGCCGACGGACGCGCTCGCGGCCGGCCTCGACCAGCGGGCGTACGACGCCCTGGCGCGCGACGTCGCCGAGCACGACCGCCGGCTGGCCGCGGTGACCGCCGTCCTCGCCGAGCCCGACGCCGACGAGGTCGCCGCCGCGCCCGCTCCCCCGCTGCCCGCGCTCGAGTCGGCCCACGCGGAGGCGCTGTCGGCGCTCGGTGACGCCCGAGCACGGGAGTCGGTGTGGGCCACCCGCGCTCGAGCGGCTCGGCAGCCTGGTCGCCGAGCTCCAGAGCGCGCTCCGGGCCTGGGCACCGCTGCGCGACGACCTCGACCTGACCACCCGCCTGTCGTCGTTCGTCGAGGGCAAGTCGGCCGACAACCGGCTGCAGATGCGGCTCTCGGCCTACGTCCTGGCGCTTCCGGCTCTCCCAGGTCGTCGCCGCCGCCAACGCCCGGCTGGCCGGGATGAGCGACCAGCGCTACTCCCTCGAGCACACCGGTCGGCGCGGCGCCGGCGAGACCCGCGGCGGGCTCAGCCTCCTGGTCCGCGACGACTGGTCCGGCGAGTCCCGCGACCCGGCCACCCTGTCGGGCGGCGAGACGTTCGTGGTCTCCCTCGCGCTGGCCCTCGGCCTCGCCGACGTCGTCACCCAGGAGGCCGGCGGCGCCGACCTCGACACGCTCTTCGTCGACGAGGGCTTCGGCTCCCTCGACGCCGACACCCTCGACGACGTGATGGACACCCTCGACTCGCTGCGCGACGGCGGCCGGGTCGTCGGCGTGGTCAGCCACGTCGGCCGAGATGCGCGACCGGATCCCCACCCAGCTGCGCGGTGCCGCAAGTCACCGCCACGGGTCGACCCTGCGCGGTCAGCCGCTGAGCGCTCAGACGTCGACCTGACCGTGGTCCGCGTCGTAGGTGTCGCCGGTCAGCTTGGTCTTCGCGAAGCTCAGCAGCGAGGCGACCTTCCCGCCCGGGGTGTCCCAGTACTCCCCGCTCTCGACGTCGACCCGGAGCAGGGTCGCGTTCGGGTCGTCCGGGCCCGCCGGGCAGCCAGGCCTCGGCGAAGGTGTTCCACAGCTCGGCGCAGCTTCTCGGTGTCGTCGACGACCTCGGCCCGGCCGTAGGCCGCGACCCACGAGTCGCGTGCCGAGAACGTCAGCGAGACCCGTGGCTCCTGCTGGATCGCGCGGGTGTGCGCGGTGTCGCGTGCCGAGATGAACCACAGCTCGGCGGACGGCTCGACCTCCTGCCGCGCCATCGGGATGCTGCGCGGACCGTCGGGTCCGAAGGTCGTGAGCATCCCGATCGGGATGTCGTCGATGAGCTCGGCCAGCTTCTTCGCGTCGTCAGTCATGGCGGGGCAGTACCCACCCGACGGCCCGAAAACGCGGTGGACGCGATCGGATAGGTTCGACCGCATGAGCGGCGCGAGCCCTCGATCCGACCTTCACCGCCCTGCCCTACCGGAGTCTCGGCGACGTCGCCCTCGCCCGGGCCCGCGAGCTCGGCGCGACCCACGCCGACTTCCGCTTCGAGCGGGTGCGCTACCAGACGCCTGGTCGGTGCGCGACGGCGTCCTCCAGGGCGCGAGCGACAGCGAGGACCTCGGCTTCGCGGTCCGGGTGATCCACGGCGGCGCCTGGGGCTTCGCCTCCGGCGTGGTGCTGACGCCCGAGGAGGCGGTCCGGGTCGCCGAGACCGCGGTCGCGGTCGCCCGGGTCGCCGCCGAGATGACCAGCGCCCCGGTCGAGCTCGCCCCCGAGCCGGTCTACGACGACGTCGAGTGGGTCTCGTCGTACGACGTGAACCCGTTCGACGTGCCGATCGCCGAGAAGGCCGCGCTGCTCGTCGACTGGACCGAGCGGCTGCGCACCGGCGCCGCGGTCGACCACGCCTCCGCGTACCTCCTGCAGGTGCAGGAGAACAAGTACTACGCCGACCTCGCCGGCACCCGGACCACCCAGCAGCGGGTCCGGCTGCACCCCGGCTTCGAGGCGATGGGCGCCGGCGCCGACACCTTCGACTCGATGGCGAGCATCGCGCCGCCGGTCGGCCGCGGCTGGGAGTACCTCACCGGAGGAGCGGCCAGCTGGGACTGGGACGCCGAGCTCGACGAGGTCCCCGAGCTGCTCGCCGAGAAGCTCAAGGCGCCGAGCGTCGAGGCCGGCAGCTACGACCTGGTCATCCACCCCTCCAACCTGTGGCTCACCATCCACGAGTCGATCGGCCACGCGACCGAGCTCGACCGGGCGCTCGGCTACGAGGCCAACTACGCCGGCACCTCGTTCGCGACCTACGACAAGCTCAGCACCCTGCAGTACGGCTCCCCGGTCATGAACGTCACCGGCGACCGCACCGTCGAGCACGGCCTGGCCACGATCGGGTACGACGACGAGGGCGTGCAGACCCAGAGCTGGGACATCGTCAGGACGGCGTCCTCGTCGGCTACCAGCTCGACCGGCCGATGGGCGAGATGATCCCGGAGCTGAACGGCGGGCGCTCCAACGGCTGCGCCTACGCCGACTCCCCCGGCCACATCCCGATCCAGCGGATGGCCAACGTGTCGCTGCAGCCGGCGCCGGACGGACCCGAGCACCGAGGAGCTGATCGGCCGGGTCGAGCGCGGGCTCTACGTCGTCGGCGACAAGTCCTGGTCGATCGACATGCAGCGCTTCAACTTCCAGTTCACCGGCCAGCGCTTCTACAAGATCGCCGACGGCGAGCTGGTCGGCCAGGTCCGCGACGCGGCCTACCAGGCCACCACCACCGACTTCTGGAGCTCCATGGAGGCCGTCGGCGGTCCCGAGACCTGGGAGCTCGGCGGCGCCTTCAACTGCGGCAAGGCCCAACCCGGCCAGGTCGCGGCGGTCAGCCACGGCTGCTCCGACGGCGCTGTTCCGCGACGTACGGATCCTCAACACCACGACCGAGGCGGGCCACTGATGACGTCCCTGCACCAGTCCTTCGTCGAGCACGCGCTCGCGACCTCGATCGCCGACGACTGCATCGTGATCGTCCGCGACCGGACCAGCGCCAACCTGCGCTGGGCCAACAACACGCTGACCACCAACGGCGTGATGCACGGCGTCGACGTCACGGTGATCTCGTTCGTCCGCACCGCCGGCGGCGTCGCGACCGGCTCGGTGAGCGGCAGCGCCACCGACCAGGCCGGGGTGACCGCGCTGGTCGAGGCGGCCGACGCGGCGGCCCGCGCCGCCGCGCCCGCCGAGGACGCCGCCGACCTGGTGCGCGACCGGGTGTCGCCCGACTGGGACGACGCCCCGGTGCCCACCGACATCCACGTCTACGACGCGGTCGCACCCGCCCTCGGCGAGGCGTTCGGTCGGGCGAGCGCCGCCGGCCGGGTCCTCTACGGCTTCGTCAACCACGAGATGACGACGACCTACCTCGGCTCGACGACCGGGCTGCGGCTGCGCCACGTGCAGCCGACCGGTCACTTCGGCTGCACCGGCAAGACCGCCGACCTCGCCGCGAGCGCCTGGGTCGGCGGCGCGACCCGCGACTTCACCGACGTCGACCCGCTCGCCTTCGACGCGGAGCTCGCGCAGCGCCTCGGCTGGGCCGAGCCGTCGCGTCGACCTGCCGGCCGGGCGCTACGACACGATCCTGCCGCCGACCGCGGTGGCCGACCTGATGATCGACGCCTACTGGAACGCCGGCGCCCGGGTCGCCTGGGAGGGCCAGTCCGTCTACAGCCGCCGCGGCGGCGGCACCCGGATCGGCGAGCGGATCGCCCGCCCCGGCGTCAACCTGCTCTCCGACCCGGCGTACGCCGGGCTCGCAGTGCGCGCCGTTCGCGGTGGCCACGCCGTCCAGCAACGAGTCGTCGGTGTTCGACAACGGGCTGCCGCTCGGGCCGACCGACTGGATCCGCGACGGCGAGCTCACCGTCGCTCCTCCAGACCCGGCACTCCGCCGCGATGACCGAGCAGCCGGTGACCCCGGCGATCGACAACCTGGTGCTGAGCGTCGACGGCGCGTCCGGCGGCATCGACGACCTGGTCGCCGGCACCGAGCGCGGCCTGCTGCTGACCTGCCTCTGGTACATCCGCGAGGTCGACCCGCAGACCCTGCTGCTCACCGGGCTGACCCGCGACGGCGTCTACCTGGTCGAGGACGGCGAGATCACCGGCGCGGTCAACAACTTCCGCTTCAACGAGAGCCCGGTCGACCTGCTCCGCCGGTTCACGCCACGCCTCGGCGACCGTGCCGTGCTTCAGCCGCGAGTGGGGCGACGACTACTTCTCCCGCACCGCGATGCCGGCGCTGCGGGTGCCCGACTTCAACATGTCGAGCGTGTCGCAGGCCCAGTAGCAAATCTGCATGCAACCGAGGAGCGACCTCGGGCGTATCCCCCGTGTCCAACATCCACGACACAGGAGATGAGAACCGTCATGCGCAGCATCCAGCTGATCACCGGTGCCCTGGCCGTCGTCGCGACCTCGAGCCTGATCGGCCTGGGGAGCGCGGCGGTCGCCAGCGACACCACCACCACCCGCGAGCGGGGCAACCTGCTCGAGTGCACCGGCACCCACCACGGCCGGCCCGTCTACGCGAGCCTCTACGAGAACGCGACGTACGGCAACACCATCCAGATCCTCATCGGCGACGACGACCACCAGGTCGGCGGCAGCCGCGACGGCAAGCCCGCCTTCGTCGACGGTCGCGACGTCCGCGGCACTCTCCAGGTCGGCGGCAAGCGCGCGGTCGTCGAGGGCACCGCCCACAAGGTCGGCAAGCGGATCGCCGTCCACGAGGTGCACGACGACGCCGGCCAGCACATCGTCGTCGACGGCTTCCACCGCCGCCTCGCCAACGACCTGACCCTGACCTGGAAGGGCCGCACCGTCCCGCTCGACTGCGACAACGCGTTCGCCTACGACCTGCGGGTCACGAAGTCGCCGATCGAGGACTGACTGCCTCAGCGACCCGGATGGTCCGCCAGGGATCGGGCGCCTCCGGGTCGTACGGCGTCCGCGTGTAGATGAAGGTCGCGATGTCGAGGTGGCCGACCGAGCCGTCCGCGCGGCGTACGACGTGCAGCTCCTCGCCGGCGTGGTAGCCGGTGCGCCCGACGACCCGGCCGTCGACGACGGCGAACCGGTAGGACTCGGCGCCGTTGCGGCGGGCGACCAGCTCGGTGCCCTCCATCGCGAACACGAACGGCGTGTTGCCCCAGTGCCACACGCCGGGCACGCCGGCCAGCTCGGGCGGGACGCCGGCGGACGGCAGCCAGGGCTCGGCGAGCGTCGGCTCGTGCTGCTCGAGGTCGGCGAGCAGCTCGGTGACGATCTGCGCGGGTGAGTAGCCGGCGGTCGCGTTGGCGAGCACGACGCGCGCCGACCCGACGCTTGCGGTCCACCAGCACGGCGGCGAGGAAGCCCGGCATCGAGCCGGTGTGGCCGGCGAGGGTGCCCGAGCCGCCCGGGAAGAGCTGGAAGCCCAGCCCGTGGGCGTAGGTCACGCCGTCGCGCGGGTTGCCCGACTGCGGGCCGTACGCCTGCGCGAGCTCCTCGGTCGGACAGCACGTCGGGGTGGCCCTGGCCGAGGAAGGTCGCGTAGGTCGCGAGGTCGGTGATCGTCGCCCAGACCTGTCCGGCCGGGGCCATCGCGCCGGTGTCGGTCGACGGCTCGTCGACCAGCGTGCCGTCGTACGGGTGCACGGAGAGTCCCTGGGCGGCCGCGCCCTCGGGGAGGTACGACGTGCGGGTCATGCCGAGCGGCGTCAGGACCCGGTCGCGGACGGCGTCCCACCAGGTCGTGCCGAGCAGCCGGGCGGCGAGCTCGCCGAGCAGGGCGTAGCCGAGGTTGGAGTAGTGGAACTCCTGGTGCGTCGGGAACGCCGTCCCCGAGCCGTCGTTGGCGGCGACCAGGTCGTCGAAGGAGCCGCCCGCCGAGCGCTCCCACCACGAGCCCGACGGCTCGGACTGCATGCCGGAGCTGTGCGCGAGCAGCGTGCGGACCGAGCGGTCGGCGTACCCGACGTCGCCCAGCACCGCGGAGGCCGGGTCGTCGAGGGCGAGTCGCCCGTCGCGGACCAGCTGGAGGATCAGCACCGCGGTCATGGTCTTGGTGATCGACCCGATCCGGTACTGCACGTCGAGCGCGTCGTGGCCCGGCACCGCCGGCGATCCGTAGGACCCGAACCAGACCGGCTCGCCGTCGCGGACCAGGCCCGCGACCACCGACGGCAGCTTGCCCGTCGACTGGGCGTGGGCGAGCCGGGCGAGGAGCCGGCGGGACGTGGACGCGGCTACGGCATCGGTCACTCGGCGAATGCCTCCAGCGGCGGGCAGGCGCAGACCAGGTTGCGGTCGCCGTACGCCTGGTCGATCCGGGCGACCGGCGGCCAGTACTTGTCCGGGTCCGGGCCGGTGGGGAAGACCGCGAGCTCGCGGGAGTAGGCCCGGTCCCACTCGCCGACCAGCGCGCGCGAGGTGTGCGGGGCGCCGCGCAGCGGCGACTCCTCCGGCGTCCACTCCCCCGCCGCGACCCGGTCGATCTCGCCGCGGATCGCGATCATCGCGTCGCAGAACCGGTCGATCTCGGCGAGGTCCTCGGACTCGGTCGGCTCGACCATCAGCGTGCCGGCGACCGGGAACGACATCGTCGGCGCGTGGAAGCCGTAGTCGACGAGCCGCTTGGCGACGTCGTCGACGGTGACGCCGGTGTCCTTGGTCAGCCCGCGCAGGTCGAGGATGCACTCGTGGGCGACCAGCCCGCCGTGGCCGCGGTAGAGCACCGGGTAGTGCTCGCCGAGCCGGGTCGCGATGTAGTTGGCCGACAGCACCGCGACCGCGGTCGCCCGGGTCAGACCGGCGGCGCCCATCAGCCGGATGTAGGCCCACGAGATCGGCAGGATGCCCGCCGAGCCGTACGGCGCCGCGCTGATCGGGCCGATGCCCGAGCGCTTGGCCGCCTCGGGGTGCATCGCGTGGGACGGCAGGTACGGCGCCAGGTGGGCGCGCACCGCGACCGGACCGACGCCCGGGCCGCCGCCGCCGTGCGGGATGCAGAAGGTCTTGTGCAGGTTGAGGTGCGAGACGTCGCCGCCGAACTCGCCCGGCTTCGCGTAGCCCAGCAGCGCGTTGAGGTTCGCGCCGTCGACGTAGACCTGGCCGCCGTGCTCGTGCACGATCGCGCACAGCTCGGTGATGGTGTCCTCGTAGGCGCCGTGCGTCGACGGGTAGGTCACCATGATCGCGGCGAGGTCGTCGGCGTGCTTCTCGCACTGCGCGCGCAGGTCGTCGAGGTCGACGGCTCCCGCCGTCGGTCGACTTCACGACGACGACCCGCATGCCGGCCATCACGGCCGAGGCCGCGTTGGTGCCGTGCGCGGACGACGGGATCAGGCAGACGTCGCGCTCGCCGTGGCCGTTCGCGCGGTGGTAGCCGCGGATCGCCAGCAGCCCGGCGAGCTCGCCCTGCGAGCCGGCGTTGGGCTGGATCGAGACCCGGTCGTAGCCGGTGACCTCGGCCAGCCAGCCCTCGAGCTCGGTGATCAGCTGGCGGTAGCCCGCGGCGTCCTCGGCCGGCGCGAACGGGTGCAGGTCGGCGAAGCCGGGCAGCGAGACCGGCTCCATCTCGGTGGTCGCGTTGAGCTTCATCGTGCACGAGCCGAGCGGGATCATGCCGCGGTCGAGCGCGTAGTCGCGGGCCGACAGCCGGCGCAGGTAGCGCAGCATCGCGGTCTCGCTGTGGTGGGTCGAGAACACCTCGTGGGTGAGGTACGGCGTGGTGCGGCGCAGCGCCTCGGGCAGCGCGTCCGCGGTCGCCGCGTCGACGGCGTCGAGGTCGGCCGAGACGCCGAACGCCTTGAGCAGACTGGTGATCGTCGAGCGGGTGGTGCGCTCCGAGGTCGTCGATGCCGACGGTGTCGGCGTCGACGAGACGCAGCTGGAGGCCGAGCGTGCGTGCGGTCGCGACGACCTCGGCGGCGCGACCCGGCACCGCGATGGTCAGGGTGTCGAAGAACTGCTCGTGGGCGACCGCGACGCCAGCCTCGCGCGAGCGCGGCGGCGAGGACCGCGGCGTAGCGGTGGGTGCGGGTCGCGATCGACCGCAGGCCCTCGGGGCCGTGGTAGACGGCGTACATCGAGGCGACGACGGCGAGCAGCACCTGGGCGGTGCAGATGTTGGACGTCGCCTTGTCGCGGCGGATGTGCTGCTCGCGGGTCTGCAGCGCGAGGCGGTAGGCCGGACGGCCCTCGGCGTCGACCGAGACGCCGACCAGGCGGCCGGGCAGGTGCCGCTCGAGACCGGCGCCCACCGCCATGAAGCCGGCGTGCGGGCCGCCGTAGAACAGCGGGACGCCGAAGCGCTGGCTGGAGCCGACGACGACGTCGGCGCCCAGCTCGCCCGGCGACTCGAGCAGGGTCAGCGCGAGCAGGTCGGCCGCGACGACGGCGAGGGCGCCGCGCTCGTGGGCCTGCTCGATGACGCGACGCGGGTCGAGGACCCGGCCGGAGGCGCCCGGGGTACTGCACCAGCACGCCGCACAGCTCGCCGTCGGGCAGGCCGTCGGTCAGGTCGGCGACGACGACCTCGATGCCCATCGCCTCGGCGCGGGTGCGGACCACGTCGATCGTCTGCGGCAGCGCGTCGGCGTCGACGACGAACGGACCGGACGCCTTCCTGTTCGCCCGGCGGACGAGCGTCATCGCCTCGGCGGCGGCGGTGCCCTCGTCGAGCAGCGACGCGTTGGCCGTCGGCAGGCCGGTGAGGTCGCCGACCACGGTCTGGAAGTTGAGCAGCGCCTCGAGCCGGCCCTGGGAGATCTCCGGCTGGTACGGCGTGTAGGCGGTGTACCAGCTCGGGTCCTCGAGCACGTTGCGGCGGATCACCGGCGGCGTGATGGTGGCGTGGTAGCCGAGGCCGATCATCGGCTCGCCGGGGCGGTTCTGGTGAGCGAGGTGCCGCAGCTCGCGCGCGGCCGCCTCCTCGCTCAGCGGCGCGGGCAGGTCGAGCTGGTCCGGCGTGCGGATGCCGCCGGGGACGGCGGCGGCCATCAGCGCGTCGAGGGAGGCGAAGCCGAGCCGCTCGAGCATCGCGCGATGTCCGGGTCGCGCAGGCCGATGTGGCGGTCGACGAACGGCAGCGCGGCGTCGAGCTCGGTCAGGGTGGGGCGGGACCGATGGGTCACGGGGGCTCCTCGAATGATCGTTCGGGTGCCTCCCCCTCTGTCGCACCGCCGGTGGTGCTTCAGAGTGCCTGGCCTGCACGGTCCTGGGGCCTGAGAGGTTCCGGGGAGGAATTGCCCCTTCGGCGCCTCGGCCGGTCGAGCACCGAGGACTCTCCCGTGCGGGAGTTGTCAGCGGTGCCAACCTATCAAGCCGCCCCGAAATGACGTCGACCCGCCCGACGGTGTCGGGCGGGTCGATGCACGCTGAAGTCGGTGCGGTCAGCCGGTCTGGCGGGCCGCGCGGCGGGCGGCGAGCTCGTCGCCGGCGACCGGGTCGGCGTCGGCCTCGGCGGTGCGCTCGCTCGGCAGCTCGGCGAGGGTGCCCTCGATCTCGCGCCAGACACCGCCGATCGCGATGCCGAAGACGCCCTGGCCGCCCTGGAGCAGGTCGATGACCTCGTCGTTGCTGGTGCACTCGTAGACCGAGGCGCCGTCGCTCATCAGCGTGACGCGGGTCAGGTCGTCGGTGCCGCGCTCGCGCAGGTGCTGGACCGCGGTGCGGATCTGCTGCAGCGAGATGCCGGCGTCGAGCAGTCGCTTGACGACCTTGAGCAGCAGGATGTCGCGGAAGGAGTAGAGCCGCTGCGAGCCGGAGCCCTTGGCGCCGCGGACGGTGGGCTCGACCAGGCCGGTGCGCGCCCAGTAGTCGAGCTGGCGGTAGGTGATGCCGGCGGCGTTGCACGCGGTCGGCCCGCGGTAGCCGGGGTCGCTGGGCAGCGGGGAGACGTCGTCGGTGAAGAGCAGACCCTGCTCCTCGGCAGCCTGGGCGGCGAGAGCCGACCTCGACGTCCGTCGTGCTGCTGCTCGTTCTCGTTCACGCGGTCCTCCGACGGCTATCCGTTGTGCGTAACACCGGGGAAGTAGTTACAACGGAGACAGTTCAAGGTAGGCCGCGCCCGGAGGCCGGTCAACGACCTCGGCGGCGTGTCGCAACCCTCAACCTCAGGTTGAGGGTTAGCCGAGCTCTCACGCCTGAGGCGCGTCGAAGTCCTCGGGGGTGACCTGGTCGAGGAACTCGCGGAACTTCTCGACCTCGTCCTCCTGCTCGGCGGGCACGGCGAGGCCGGCCTCGTCGAGCACCTCCTCGGCGCAGAGGATCCGGGTGCCGGTGCGCAGCGCCAGGGCGATCGAGTCGGACGGGCGGGCGCTGACCTCGGCTCCGGAGCCGAAGACCAGGGTCGCGAAGAAGACGCCGTCCTTGACCTCGGTGATCCGCACCTCGGTCGAGCTCGTTGCCGGTCGCCTCCAGGACGTCCTTCATCAGGTCGTGGGTCAGCGGCCGCGGCGGCACGACGCCCTGCTGGGCGAAGGCGATCGCGGTGGCCTCGACGGCGCCGATCCAGATCGGCAGGTAGCGCTCCCCCGCGACCTCGCGCAGCAGCACGATCGGCTGGTTCGAGGGCATCTCGACCCGGACTCCCATGACATCGACTTCGCGCACGACGTCACCCTACTCCGAGCCGGCAACGCGACCCGTCGGGTCGTCAGAGCGACCGCAGGCCGGACTTCACCAGCGTGGCGTGCAGCCGGACGGAGAGGGCGGCGATCTCGCTGACGGTCTCCTCGGCGCGGGCCTTGGCGGCGGCGTCGCGGCCGCTTGCGGTGCGGTGCGACGACCTGCTCGACCAGGCCGACCTCGCGGTCGGCGGCGGTCTTGAAGGCGCGCAGGTGGCGCGGCTCGAAGCCGAAGTCGGCCAGCTCGCGGGCGGTGCGTGGCGACGACCAGCGCGTCGGTGTCGTAGTGGCCGGTGCCGGGTCGCGCGGTGATCAGGCCGAACTGCTCGAGCTGGTCGAGCAGCTCCTCGGAGATCTCGGCGATCTTGAGCAGCTCGCGGCGCGAGAGCCGGAGGTCGTCGCGGCGGCGGAAGGACTCGGCGCTGGGCAGCCCGTCGGCGGCGAGCGCGACCTGCGGGACGGTCGGCACGACCGGGTCGATCGGCGGCGGCTCCAGGCCGCGGTCGATCGCGTCGAGGTGCTCGCCGATCACCTTCAGCGGCAGGTAGTGGTCGCGCTGCATCCGCAGCACGTAGCGCAGCCGGTCGACGTCGGCGGGCGAGAACTTCCGGTAGCCGGCGGGCGTCCGCTCGGGCTTGACCAGCCCCTTGTCCTCGAGGAAGCGGATCTTGGGGATGGTGATGCCCGGGAAGTCCGGGCGCAGCCGGTCGAGGACCTCCCCGATGTTCATCCGGGCCCGAGAGGACGACGCAGCGGCGCTCGACGCGGTCACGCTCAGCCGCCCGGGTGTCCCGAGAAGAAGACCAGGCGGTACTTGCCGATCTGGACCTCGTCGCCGTCGGTGAGCTGGACGCGGTCGATCCGGTCGCGGTTGACGTAGGTGCCGTTGAGGCTGCCGACGTCGCTGACGGTGAAGGTGTCGCCGGCGCGGTGGAACTCCGCGTGCCGGCGCGACACGGTCACGTCGTCGAGGAAGATCTCGCTGTCGGGGTGGCGGCCGGCGTTGACCACGTCGGCGTCGAGCAGGAAGCGGCTGCCCGAGCCCGGGCCGCGCTGCACGACGAGCAGCGCGTGGCCGGCCGGCAGCGCGTCGACCGCGGCCGCGTCGACCGGGTTGAGCTGGCGGTCGGACGTCTCGGCCTTGTCGGCGCGTGCCGATGGGGATCGTCGCGGTGGACTCGCCGGCGACGTCGGGCGACGGCGCCGGGGCATCGGTGGGCGCGTCGGCAGGGGCAGCGGGTGCGACCAGCCGGGTGCCGCACTGCGAGCAGAAGCGAGCGTCGTCGGGGTTCTGCGTGCCACACGCTGTGCAGAACGGCATCGGACAGTCCTTCGATTCGGGGCAAACCCACGGAGCCCAAACCCTCAGGGCCGGGTTGAGGTTGACGGTTCCCCGAACCTATCAGCCCAGCAGCGCCGATCAAGCGGACTCGCGGCCCGGAGCGACAGACCTCAGGAGTCGACGGACGCCTGGTACGTCGCGGCGTCCAGCAGCCCGTCGAGCTCGGTGTCGTCCGAGGGCGCGACCTCGAAGAGCCAGCCGCCGCCGTACGGGTCGTTGTTGACCAGCTCGGGCGTCGCGTCGAGCGCGTCGTTGCGGGCCACGACCTCGCCGGTGACCGGCGCGTAGACGTCGCTGACCGACTTGGTCGACTCCAGCTCGCCGCACGTCGAGCCGGCCTCGACGGTGTCGCCCACCTCGGGCAGCGACACGTAGACGATGTCGCCGAGCGCGTCCTGGGCGTAGTGGGTGATGCCGACCCGGACCGACCCTTCGGTCTCGCCGGGCTCGCGGACCCACTCGTGCTCGGAGGTGTACTTCAGGTCGTCGGGGTACACGGGGTCTCCTCCAGGTCGGTCGTGCGGATCCGCCAGCGGTGAGGTTACTGCGACGAGTCGGGCTGGGCGAACTCAGGCTTCCGCGGGGTCACGACGCTCTCGATGTCGAGCGACGCGAGCTCCTCGACCTGCACGGTCGCGCCGTCGTCCTCGAACTGCTCGCGCGGGCCGTTCGGGAAGTCGACGGCGCCGGCCAGCGTGCTCGGGTCGCCGATCACGTCGATGACGTACGGCGAGGAGACCAGCTGGCCGTCGACCAGGAGGCCGCCGATCGCGTCCTCGAACGACGTCTGGGCGACCACGCGGACCTCGCCGTTGATCTGGATCGCCTCGGCGCCGGCGGTGCGCAGCTCCTGGATCATGTCGACCATGCTGTCGACGTCGACGGTGCCGTCCTCCTCGGTGATCGTGACCCGGATGCCGGGACCGGTGACCGGCACCAGGCCGGCCAGGATCGCCAGCGTGTCGGCCTCGTGCTCGGCCTGCGCGAGCGCGGCCTGGCGAGCGCCGGTGTCGGACTGCAGGTCGTCGCGGGTGCGCTCGAGGCGCGCGATCTCGGCCTCGGCCCGCTGGGTCGTGCCGGCGAGTCCGTTGAGGACGTCGATCAGGTCCTGCTCGCGCAGGCCCGCGTAGGTGTTGTCGACCGGGTTGAAGCGCACCTGGGTGACCGCGGCGAACCCGAGCAGCGCCAGCAGGACCGCGACGACCACCTGGCCGCGGGTCGGGCGCAGCAGCGCGCCACGCAGCCGAGCGCGCCCGGTGTCCTCCTCGGCCAGCTGCTCCGGGGCGGGCTGCTCCTGAGTCGGCTGCTCGTCCGCGGTCGGGTCGTCAGGCATGGAAGAGGTGCCGCCGGATGGCGGCGACGTTGGAGAAGATCCGGATCCCGAGGACGACGATCACGCCGGTCGAGAGCTGGCCGCCGACGCCGAGCTTGTCGCCGAGGTAGACGATCGCGGCCGCGATCACGACGTTGCTGACGAACGAGACGACGAAGACCTTGTCGTCGAAGATCCCGTCGAGGTAGGCGCGCAGGCCGCCGAAGACCGCGTCGAGCGCGGCGACGACGGCGATCGGGAGGTAGGGCTCCAGGCCGAGAGGTACGTCGGGCTGGAAGACGAGCCCGAGCACGATGCCGACCAGCAGGCCGAGTGCGGCGATCACGGCGTTGTCTCCTTCGGGCGCTGGGTGGCGTTCTGCTCGGCGGTGCCGGTCACTGCGAGGCGTGGCTTCTGGAGTCGAGCCGCAGGCAGCGTGACCTGCTCGACATTGTCCATCGTCACCGGAAAGCCCAGTGCATTGGCTCCCGTCTGGAACTCCAGCCCGGTGGCGGTGTCGAGCAGGTCGGCCTGCAGGGTCTTGGTGTCGCCGATCGCGGTGACGACGTACGGCGGCGACAGCGGGATCCCGTTGACGTTGATCGCGGCGCCGGAGTTGCGGATCGCGGAGCGTGCGGTGAGCCGCTTGCCGTTGATCGAGATCGCCTCGGCACCGGCGTCGCCACAGTCCGTTGACGAGCAGCCGAGGTCCTCGTCGCGCACCGCCTCGCCGTTCGGGGCGTCGTCGACGGTGACCCGGACGCCCGGACCGGTGACCGCGCCGAAGCCGGTCTGCGCGGCCAGCCGCACCTTGCGGTTCTGGGCGGCGGTGGCCGAGGTGGTCACCGAGTCGAGCTCGTCCTGCAGGCCGACGTTGAGCTCGCGGAGCCGGACCAGCTGGCGCTGGAGGTCGGCCAGGTCGTCGCGCTTGTTGTTGATCGACTCGATCAGCGAGGCCCGGCTGGCGTCCTCGACGTCCGGAGCGCTGGGAGGTCTGCACCGCGGCCACCGCGACCAGGGCCCGAACGCGGCGACGACGACCGCGGCCGTCCAGTGCGGACGGCGCGGCGACGGGGCGCCGGTCTCCGTCGCGCGGCGGCGCGCCACGTGCTCGTAGTCCTCGTCGAGCGAGTCCTGGGTGATCAGGGTCAGCAGCGGGGTGTTGACGTCAGGCATCGCTCACCGTCCGGCGCCGCTCGGTCGTCGTCAGCAGCGTGCGCACCTGCCAGGCGTAGAGGAGGCCGGCCCACCAGTAGAGGCCGACCCCCCAGAGCGCGAACGCCCAGCCGAAGACGTTGGCCAGGGTGGCGACGGTGCCGTCCCCGTCGCCGAGGAGCAGCAGCGGGAAGGCGTAGAGCAGGTTGAACGTCGCGGCCTTGCCGAGGAAGTGCACCGGCAGCGCGCTGTAGCCGCGGGTGCGCAGCAGCGGCACCAGGCCCCACAGGAGCAGGTCGCGCAGCGGCAGCGACAACGCCACCCACCACGGGATCACGTCGCGCAGCGCGAGGCCGACGACGACGGCGAGGATGTAGAGACGGTCGGCGACCGGGTCGAGGATCTGGCCGACCGCGGAGGTCTGGCCGAGCTTGCGGGCGAGGTAGCCGTCGAGGAAGTCGGTGACGCCTGAGACCATGAGCAGCCCGAGCGCCAGCCGTCGGCCTCCGGGCCGAGGACCAGCCACAGGAACAGCGGCACGCCGGCCAGCCGGATCATGCTGAGCAGGTTGGGCAGCGTCCACACGCGATTGCGCGACGAGTCGTCTGCCACTGCTGCCTGCACTTCTCCCGGGTGGTTGCCGAGCACACCTTAACGGTCGGAGACGCCGCTGCCCGATTCCTCCAGGTGGGCCGCGTCGCGGATCTCGCCGACCAGCTCCTCGATCACGTCCTCGAGGGTCGCCAGGCCCAGGATGGCGCCGTCGAGTCGTCGACGACCCGGGCCATGTGCGCGCCCCGGCGCTGCAGGGTCTCGAGCGCGTCGTGGAGCAGGTCGTCGGCACCGACGGGAGCGAACGGCCGGATCCACTTGTCCTCGAGCGGACGCTGACGGCGCCGCTCGTCGGGCTCCAGCACGTCCTTGATGTGCAGGTAGCCGAGCAGGCTCCCGTCGTCGCCGACCACCGGGAACCGGCTGTAGCCGGTGGACGCGCACAGCGCCTCGACGTCGGCCGCGGTCGATCCGCGCCGTACGGTCGTCAGCGTCGTCGGGCGGCATCAGCACCGAGCCCACGGTCTTCTCCGTGAAGCCGAGCGCGCCGGCCAGCCGGTCGTACTCGTCGGCCTCGAGCAGGCCCTCGCCGCGGGACTCCTCGACCAGGGCGGCGACCTCCTCGCGGGTGAAGGTCGAGCTGACCTCGTCGGTCAGCTTCGCCCCGAGCAGTCGGAGGATGACGGATGCGATCGCGTTGATGACGACGATCACCGGGCGCAGCACCGTGACGATGCCCCAGATCGGCGGCCCGAGGATCAGCGCCGCGCGGTCCGGCCCGGCCAGCGCGATGTTCTTCGGGATCATCTCGCCGAGCACGACGTGCAGGTAGACGACGATCGTCAGCGCGATCACGAACGAGATCGGGTGGAGCAGCGACTCCGGCACGTGCACGGCGTGGAGCCCCGGTTCGACCAGGTGCGCGATGGCCGGCTCGCCGACGGCACCGAGCACGAGCGAGCAGACCGTGATGCCGAGCTGGTTGACGCCGATCACCAGCGAGATGTTCTCCATCGCCTTGAGCGTGGTCTTCGCCATCCGCGACCCGGCCTCGGCACGCGGCTCGATCTGGGTGCGGCGCGCGGAGACCAGGGCGAACTCGGCGCCGACGAAGAACGCGTTGCCGAGCAGCAGGAAGATCGCGAGCACGATCGCGGTCGCACTGCTCATCGCTCGACCTCCTGGGTGGTCGAGCCGTCGAGCAGGCGCAGGGTCAGCCGGTCGATCCGCAGGCCGTCCATCCGGTCGACGGTCAGGATCGCGAGCTGCTCGCGTGGCTCGTCCGGGTCGGAGCGGTCCGGCACGCGCACCTCGGCGAGGTCACCCGCCTCGGGGACCCGGCCGAGCACCTGGAGCACCAGTCCGGCGATGGTGTCGTAGTCCTCGTGGTCGGGCAGCTCGATCCCGGTCAGGTCCTCGACCTCGTCCGGGCGGAGCAGGCCGGAGAGCGACCAGGTGCCGTCGCGGTGCAGGCGGGCGTTGGCGCTGAGCCGGTCGTGCTCGTCGGAGATGTCGCCGACGATCTCCTCGACGACGTCCTCGAGCGTGACGATGCCGGCGAACCCGCCGTACTCGTCCATGACGACGGCCATCTGGAAGCCGTCCTTGCGCAGCAGCGCGAGCAGCGGGTCGAGGCGCAGCGAGTCGGGAACGACGATCGGCCTGGACCATCAGGTGCTTGACCTTGGTCGTGGCCCGCTCGTGCATCGGCAGGGCGACGGCGTGCTTGACGTGCACGGTGCCGACGACGTTCTCCTCGGCGTCGAGGACCGGGAAGCGGGAGTGCCCGGTCTCGCGGGTGAGCTCGATCACCGCGGTCGCGCGGTCGTTGACGTCGAGGCTGCTGCTGCGCACCCGCGGCGTCATGATCTCGCCCGCGGTGCGCGTGCCGAACTCCACGGAGCGCTCCATCAGCTCCGCGGTCTCGACGTCGAGCGTGCCGAGGTTGGCGGAGCGCTGGATCAGCGACGCCAGCTCGGTCGAGCTCCGAGCGGAGCGGAGCTCCTCCTGCGGCTCGATGCCGAGGCGGCGCACGAACGCGTTGGCGGAGCCGTTCAGCACCTTGATCGGCCCGCGGGCGATCGCGGTGAACGCGCGCTGGAAGCGCTGGGTGGCCCGGGCGACCTCCATCGGCTTCGCGAGCGCGAGGTTCTTGGGCACCAGCTCGCCGAAGATCATCGTGAGGAAGGTGCCGAGGGCCAGGCCGATGCCGACGGCGATCGGCGTGATCGCGTTCTCCGGCACGCCGAGCGCCTCGAGCGGTCCGTCGATGAGGTCGGAGATCGCCGGCTCGGCGAGGTAGCCGATCGCGAGGTTGGTGATCGTGATGCCGACCTGGGCGCCCGAGAGCTGGGTCGACAGCGAGCGCAGGGCCTGTTGCACGCCGCGCGCGCCGGCGTCACCCGCGGCGGCGGCCTGGTCGACCTGGTTGCGGTCGACGGTCACGAAGGAGAACTCCGCGGCGACGAAGACGCCGCAGGCGACGATCAGCAGCAGGGCCGTGGCCAGCAGCAGCCACGCGGTCATCGGTGCTCTCCTTGGTCAGGGCGGTGGAACGCCTGGGAGAGCTGGGGACTTTGAGAGCCGTCCATGGGCTGGGCGTCGAGTCCTCACGGGTGCGGGATTGGTCTTGAGCACTCTACCGGCGCAGCCATGCCGCGGAACATTCCAGAATGCTCGGAAACGGCGTGCGCCCGACATAGCCTGTGACCTCGCACGATCACTCGGGAGACTCGACATGCAGGTCCGCTCCACGCGCGCGTCACGGCGAGCCCTTGCCGGAGGCGTCGGTGCCGCCACCGCGCTCGCTGTTGCCGGTTCGGCGAAGGCCGCACCCGAGCGCGCGGCGTACCGACCGGCGCACTACCGCGGCGGCCCGAAGCTGCTCGGCACCCAGGACCGCCACCTCGTCGGTCGTTTCTCGTACGGCGTGACGCCGGCCCTGGCTGCGGAGGTCCGGCGCGCCGGCGGTGCGCACGCGTGGTTCGAGGCCCAGCTCGACCCGACGTCCCTTCCGGACGGTGCGACCGACGACCTGATCTCGTGGTGGCCGAGCCTGAAGCGCGGTCCCTGGGACCTCTGGAAGCGCCAGATCCACGAGATCGAGGGCATCTGGGAGGTGATGGCGGACTACCAGCGCTGGGTGCTGATGCGCCGGATGCGCTCGCGCCGCCAGCTGCTCGAGGTGATGACCGAGTTCTGGGAGAACCACTTCAACGTCCCGGTCAACGGTGACGCCCAGGGCACCTGGCGCAAGCGCTACGGCGACCTGATCCGCGCCCACGCGCTCGGCCGGTTCGAGGACCTGCTGCAGGCGACGACCGTCCACCCCGCGCTGCTGATCAGCCTCGACAACGTCAGCTCGACCGCCGAGCACCCCAACGAGAACCTCGGCCGCGAGCTGCTCGAGCTGCACACCGTCGGCCGCGGCGACTACACCGAGGACGACGTCAAGGGCTCGGCACGCATCCTGACCGGGTGGACCGTCGACATGTGGGACACGTTCGCGGCTCGCTACGACAAGGACGAGCACTACCGCGGCCCGGTGTCGGTGATGGGCTTCCACGACCCCAACAAGGCGCCCGACGGGCAGCAGGTCACGCGCGACTACCTGACCTACCTCGCCCACCACCCCGGCACCGCGCAGCGGATCGCCCGCAAGCTCGCGGTGAAGTTCGTCGGCGATGCGCCGTCCGACGCGCTCGTCGCCCACCTCGCGAAGGTCTACCTCGCCCACGACACCGACCTCCGGCCGGTGCTGCGGGCCCTCGTCCGCTCCGCGGAGTTCCGGCGATCGGTCGGTGGCAAGGTCCGCGACCCCGGCGAGGACCTGGTCGCGTCCTACCGCGCGTTCGGGCTCTCCCCCACCAAGCCGCCCGCAGGCGATGCCGGCGGCGGGTACGCCGCCAACGCCATGCTCTGGCAGGCCGCCAGCCTCGGTACGACGCCGTTCGCATGGCCGCGCCCCGACGGCCAGCCGGTCACCAACGACGCGTGGGCCACGCCGTCGCGGATGCTCGCGTCGATGGGCCTGCACATGAACCTCAGCGGTGGGCTGGTGGCCGAACAGCGGAGTCACCTACCGCCAGCCGGCGGCGTGGGTGCCGGAGTTCCCGATCCGCTTCGACAAGCTGGTCGACCACCTCTCCCAGCAGCTGCTGCACCAGCGGTCGACCGCCAGCTCTGCTCGAGGCCTGCTGCCTGGCCGTCGACCTGCCGCCCACCGAGAAGATCACCCGCGACCACGGACTCGTGAAGTGGAACATGGTCCGGCTGCTGACGACCTTCCTCGACTCCCCCACCTTCCTGACCCGGTGACCCGATGACTTCCTTCTCCCAGCCTGATCCCTGCTGCGCCGAGTTCGCCGCCGTGTCGCGGCGTGGCCTCTTCTCGGGGGCGGTCGCGCTCGCCGGGGCGACCACGATCATCGGGTCGGCAGCCATCACCACCTCGGCCGCCGCACTGTCCCCGGCCTCCTCCGTCCTGGTCGTGCTGTCCCTGCGCGGCGCCGCCGACGGCCTGTCGCTGGTGGTCCCGCACGCCGATCCCGTCTACTACTCGGCACGGCCGCGGATCGCCGTACCCGCCGACCAGCTGCTCGCGAAGGACGCGATGTTCGGCCTGCACCCGCAGCTGGAGCCGCTGCTCCCGCTCTGGGAGTCGGGCCGGCTCGCTGCCGTCCAGGCCACCGGGCTGCCGGCGCCCAACCGCTCCCACTTCGCCGCGATGGAGGAGGTCGAGGACGCCGACCCCGGCTCCGACGGTCCGGAGCGGCTGGCTGAACCGGCTGATCGGCACCGACGCCTCCACGTCGCCGCTGCAGGGATTCGCCATGGGCGGCGGCGTCGTGCCGACCTCGCTGTACGGCGCCCAGCCGGTGATGTCCGCGGCCGACGTCTCCTCCGTGCAGATCTCGGGCGACGACAAGTGGGACACGACGAAGGGCCGCCGCGCCTCGCTGCACACGCTGTGGGACGACGACCGGTCCGCCGCTCGGCACCGCGATGCGCTCGCTCTTCGGCGTGCTCGACGACTTCGGCCCCGTGGTCGACGCGGGCGACCACTCGTCGGCGTACCCCGGGACGGACCTGGGCCGCGCGCTCGCCGAGGCGGCGCGGGTCATCCGCGGCGACGTCGGCGTCGAGGTGATCACCGTCGACCAGGGCGACTGGGACATGCACTCCGGGATGGGCACCGTCCAGCAGGGCTCGGATGACCGACAACGCCCGCGACCTCGCCACGCCGATCGCGGCCTTCTTCGACGACCTCGGCGACCAGGCCGTCGAAGGTCACCCTGGTGACGATCAGCGAGTTCGGCCGACGGGTCGTCGAGAACGCCAGCAACGGCCTCGACCACGGCTACGGCAACGTCATGTTCGTCGCCGGCGCCGGCGTGAAGGGCGGCAAGTACTACGGCAGCTGGCCGGGCCTGACCGAGGACGACGACGCGGACCTGCTGGTCACCACCGACTACCGCAGCGTGCTGGCCGAGGTCGTGTCGACCCGCTTCGGTGCCTCGACGGCAGCTGTCTTCCCCGGCTTCTCCCCCGAGTCCGTCGGCGTGATGACCTCGCTGTAGATCAGCCCTGGACAAGAACACGTTCTAGTTGCGACAGTGACGCCCGTGCGCGTCATCCAGTGGGCCACCGGCGGCGTCGGTCGAGCCGCCATCGAAGGCATCCTGCTCCACCCGGACCTCGAGCTCGTCGGGTGCTGGGTGCACTCCGACAGCAAGAACGGCCTCGACGTCGGCGAGATCCTGGGGATCGAGCCGCTGGGCGTCGCCGCCACCAGCAGCATGGACGAGATCCTCGCGATGGAGGCCGACGCGGTCGTCTACGCCCCGCTGATCCCCAACCGCGACGAGGTCGCCGCGATCCTGCGGTCAGGGAAGAACGTGGTCACGCCGGTCGGCTGGTTCTACCCGACCGAGCGCGACGGCGCGAAGCTCGCCGCCGCCTGCGCCGAGGCGGGTACGACGCTGCACGGCACCGGCATCAACCCGGGCGGCATCACCGAGCTGCACCCGCTCATGTTCTCGGCGCTGTCCTCGGCGGTGACGTTCGTCCGCGGCGAGGAGTTCTCCGACATCCGCACCTACAACGCGCCGGACGTCGTACGCCACATCATGATGTTCGGCGGCAAGCCCGAGGAGGCGATGGGCGGCCCGATGCTCGGCCTGCTCTCCGGCGGCTTCATCCAGTCGGTGCAGATGTGCCTGGACGCGCTCGGCTTCTCGTCCGAGGCCGAGATCCGCACCCGGCAGGAGGTCGCGACCGCGACAGCTCCGATCGACACGCCGATCGGTGTCATCGAGCCGGGCCTGGTCGCCGGGCAGCGCTTCATCTGGGAGGCGTTCGTCGGCGAGACGTGCGTCGTACGGATCGCGGTCAACTGGCTGATGGGCGAGGAGAACCTCGAGCCGGCGTGGACGTTCGGACCCGAGGGCGAGCGCTTCGAGGTCGAGGTGCAGGGCGACCCCAACACCTTCGTGACCATCAAGGGCTGGCAGCCCGAGACGGTCGAGGAGGGCCTGGTCCGCAACCCCGGCGTGGTCGCGACCGCGATGCACGTCGTGAACTCGATCCCGTACGTCGTCGCTGCCGAACCCGGCATCAAGACCTACCTCGACCTGCCGCTCATCGCCGGACGGGCCCACCCCGACCTCAGCTGACTAGTGCGACCGGTAGGTCGCCGCCATGTCGAGGTCCCCGTGGCCGTCGTCGACGGCACGAGCGAGGTGGTCGCGCGCGCCGGGCAGCAGGGCCAGGTCGACCCCGGCCTCCTCGGCGGCGGCGAGGATCAGCTCCGCGTCCTTGAGTGCACCTGAGAGCGCGAACGCCGGGTCGAGCTGGTCGTCCAGCATGGCGGCTCCCTTGAGCTGCACGTACGGCGAGTCCACGGCCCCGCCCTTCACGGCCTCGAGGAAGAGCCGTGGGTCCAGGCCGAGCTCACGAGCGAGGGTCAGCGAGTCGGCGACGCCCTCGAGGACCGTGAACACCCAGCCGTTGGCGACCAGCTTGAGGCGCGTCCCGGCACCGGCCTCGCCGACCCACATGGTCCGGCTGCCGATGGCGTCGAACACCGGGTCCACGGCAGCCCGGGCCTTCGACGGCCCGGAGGCGAGCACGACGAGGGCGCCGTCCTCCGCGGGCTTCTTGGTGCCGAGGACGGGCGCGTCGACGTACGTCACGCCCAGCTCCGCGGCGAGCGCGATCAGCCGGTCGGTCGACGCGATGCCGACGGTGGCAGCCTGCACCCAGACCGCGCCGTCCGCCCAGGCACCGCGGGTCTCCGCGACCGTGGACTCGACCGATTCCCCGTCGTACAGGATCGTGACGACGACGTCGGCGCCGCTGACGGCATCGGCGGGCGAGTCGACGACGGTCGCGACGTCGGCGAGCGGCTGCGCCTTCTCGCGGGTGCGGTTCCAGACCCGCAGCGGGAGGCCGGCGGCCGCGATGTTGCGCGCCATGCCGAGGCCCATGGTGCCGGTGCCGAGCAGGGCGACGGTCGGAGCTGTGGTCATGCTCCCGACGGTACGGCGCCGATCAACGTGCGGGCGCGGTGTCGCTGCTGACCTGCTGGATCACGGTGCTGTCATCGTGGTGGAGCCGCCGACCGCCTGGTCGACGTGAGCGACCTGGACGAGGACGCAGAAGGCTGCGACCAGCGCTACCAGCGCGGTCGCCAAGAACTGGATCATCTCTCGCATTGCGGCTCCCCCCGGTGCCTGTGTTGCGGCTGCGCTTCCATGGTGCCACGCCGGGGGTGAGCATCCGGCAAACCGCGCCGGCGTGACGTCGGTTACTCCCGGATGGCGTCCAGCCGGGAGACGGTCTCCTCGAACTCGGCGACCAGGTCGGCCATCACGTCGGCGACCGGGCGGACCTCGTTCATCCGGCCGACGATCTGGCCGATCGGCATCGAGATCACGTCGGGGTTGTTGGAGGCGCTGATCCGGTTGTGGGCGTTGGCGACCAGGAGGTTCTGCAGCGGCATCGGGAGCGGCGTCGGTGCGCCCTCCTCGTCCCACGCCTCGGTCCACTTCGTCTTGAGCAGGCGCGCCGGCTTGCCGGTGTAGACCCGGGTGCGGACCGTGTCGGAGGACGTGGCGCGGGTGAACGCGGTCTCCCAGGCCTCGCGTTGGCGGCACCCATGCAGCTGGTACTCCTCGGTGCCCAGCCAGATCGAGCCCATCCAGGCGCCCTGCGAGCCGAGAGCGAGCGACGCCGCGATCTGCCGACCCGGAGCCGATGCCGCCGGCGCCGAGCACGGGTACGTCGGGACCGACCGCGTCGACGATGTCGGGCTGCAGCACCATGCTGGCGACCTCGCCGGTGTGGCCGCCGGCCTCGTAGCCCTGGGCGACGATGATGTCGACGCCGTTCTTCACGTGCGAGAGCGCGTGCTTGGCGGCACCGGCGAGCGCGGCGACCTTGATGCCGTGCTCGTGGCACTTCTCGATCACGTCGACCGGCGGCGAGCCGAGCGCGTTGGCGATCAGCACGGGACGGTGGTTGAGCGCGACGTCGAGGTGTGACCGGGCGACCGAGTGCAGCCAGCCCAGGACGCCTTCCCGCCCCTCCCCCTCCGGCAGGGGCGGGACGCCGAGCTTCAGCAGCGTCTCGTCGACGAACTTCTTGTGCTCCTCCGGGATCATCGCCCCGAGGTCGAGCGAGGTGCCCTCGGTCGGGATCTTCATCGGCATCACGATGTCGACGCCGTACGGCTTGCCGTCGGTGTTGTCGTCGAGCCAGGTCAGGACCCGCTCGAGCTCCTCGGTGTCGTTGAACCGCACGCAGCCGAGGACTCCGAGCCCGCCGGCCCGCGAGACCGCGGCGGCGACGTGCTCGGACGGGGTGAACGCGAAGATCGGGTAGTCGATCCCGAACTCGTCACAGAGAGGGGTACGCATGTCTGCCTTTCCGAGCGGGGTCAGACGGAGGTCGGGTTGACCGTGGCCGCCTTGGCGGCGAAGCCGGCCAGCGCGAGCTCCTTGGCTGCGGGGTACTGCGCCTTGCCGGCGGCGTTGCGCGGCACCTCGTCGACCAGGGTCAGCGTGCGCGGCAGCTTGTAGCCGGACAGGTGGGCGCGCAGGAAGGTGCGCAGGTCCTCGAGCTCGAGGGACTCACCCTCGCGGAGCTCGACGACCGCGGCGACTGCCTGGCCGTACTTCTCGTCGGGGATGCCGACCACGAGGACGTCGTACACGGCCGGGTGGCCCTTGATGGCCATCTCGACCTCTTCGGGGTAGACCTTCTCGCCGCCGGTGTTGACGCAGTTGGAGCCGCGGCCGAGGAGCGTGACCCGGTGGCCCTCCTCGATCCGGGCGAAGTCGCCGGGCACCGAGTAGCGCTCGCCGTCGATCACCAGGAACGTCGCCGCCGACTTCTCGGGGTCCTTGTAGTAGCCGAGCGGCACCGAGCCGCCGCGACCGAGGCGGCCGACCTTGCCGATGTCGGTGTCGGGGTCGAGGAGCTGGTTGTTCTCGTCGATGATGATGCCGCTGGCGGCCAGCCCGACGACCGGGCCGTCGGTGCTGATGTTGTTGGCGTCGGCCATGCCCATGCCCTGGAAGCCGGTCTCGGTCGCCCCGACGGAGTCGGTGAAGATCGAGTTCGGGAACGCCGCCATCCAGCGCGCCTTCACCGGCGGGCTGAAGATCGCCGCGCTGCTCGAGATCGCGACCAGGTTGGAGGCGTCGTACGGCGTGCCGGTCTCGGCCTTGGCCTCGAAGGCCTCGATCAGCGGGCGCGCCATCGCGTCACCGGTCATGAAGATCAGCTGGATCTTGTCGGCCTCGATGATCTCCCAGGTGCGGACCGGGTCGAACTTGGCCTCGAGGATCGTCAGGTGCCCGGCGAAGAGGTGCATCAGCAGGCCGGACTGGGCGCCGCCGTGCATCAGCGGGCTGAGCGGGAAGGTCGCCATCCGCGGGTCGTTGGCCGTGCTGGACTGCGTGAACTCGTCGAGCAGGTCACCGGTGTAGAAGTCGGTGCCGCCGCCGAGGACCCGCCACCAGTCCTCCTGGCGCCACATGACGCCCTTGGGGAAGCCGGTGGTGCCGCCCGTGTAGATGATGTGCACGTCGTCGTTGCTGCGCTCGCCGAAGTCGCGCTCGGCGCTCTGGCCGGCGATCGCGTCGTCGAAGTGCACGCCGCCGTACGACGAGAAGTCGGACTGGTCAGCGGGGTCGAGCGAGTCGTCGACCACGACAGCGGTCTTCAGCTTGTCGTGGTTGTCCCAGATCGCGGCGACGAGCGGTGCGTAGCTGCGCTCGTGGATGACCGCGACCACGTCGGCGTTCTCGAAGAGGTAGTTGAGCTCCCCCTCGACGTAGCGGTAGTTGACGTTGATCATCACGGCGCGGATCTTGACGATCGCGAGCATCGCGACGACGTGCTCGATGCTGTTCTTGGCGTAGATCGCGACGTGATCGCCGGGGCTGACGCCCTGGGCGCGGAGGTAGTGCGCCAGCTTGTTGGCGTCAGACTCCAGCTCGGCGTAGGTGACGACGCGGTCCCCGAACTTCAGTGCGGGGTTCTCCGGCGCAACGTCGACGGAGTGTTCGAAGAGGTCAGCGATGTTGAGAGCCACGCGGCGAGACTAGAACACGTTCTCGTTCTTGGCTAGCATCGCCGACCATGACCGAGTCCCAGGATTCCGCGACCGCTCCGCACTGCCTCGTCGAGCAGGACGGCCACAAGCTGATCGTCACGATGAACCGTCCGGAGACGCGCAACGCGCTCTCCGGCGAGATGATGGCGATCATGGAGGAGGCCTGGGACCGGGCCAACAGCGACGAGTCGGTCCGGGTCGTCATCCTCACCGGCGCGGGCGGCTACTTCTGCGCCGGCATGGACCTCAAGGCCGCGACCAAGCGGTCGCCGGACGAGAGCTTCAAGTCGGGCTTCGACCCGCGTGTCATCAAGGGCCTGCTCAAGGGCTTCCGGCTGACCAAGCCGCTGATCGCCGCGGTCGAGGGACCGGCCATCGCCGGTGGCACCGAGATCTTGCAGGGCACCGACATCCGGATCGCCGGTGAGTCGGCGCGCTTCGGCGTCGCCGAGGCGAGGTGGAGCCTCTACCCGATGGGCGGCTCCGCCGTACGCCTCCCCCGGCAGATCCCCTACACGGTCGCCATGGACCTGCTCCTGACCGGCCGGGCCATCAAGGCACCGGAGGCGAAGGAGATCGGCCTGATCGGGACCGTCGTCCCCGACGGCGAGGCGCTCGCCAAGGCCCACGAGATCGCCGACCTGATCTGCGCCAACGGCCCGCTCGCCGTCCAGGCCATCCTCAAGACCGTCCGCGACTCCGAGGGCAAGCACGAAGAGGACTGCTGGGCGGACGACGCCGTCGTCGGCAAGGCCGTCTTCGCCTCCGAGGACGCCAAGGAGGGCCCGCGCGCCTTCGCCGAGAAGCGGAAGCCGAACTTCCAGGGTCGCTGACCTCGCTTCCATCCGCGCTGGCAGAATGGCCCGGTGCCGTGGCCGACGTGGGATCAAGCTGCGGTGGCCTGTGCCATCAGCCTGGCGCTGTGGCTGGTGCTGCGCACCTGGCCGACGAAGGTCACGTCGTGGGCAACGCCGGCGGCGGCCGAGTTCGCGCTGATCGCCGGTCTCTACTCCATCTGGCGGCTGGCCCGGATGCTGCCGATCGCGTCCACGGACGGCGCCATCGACCGGGCGCATGACATCGCGCGGTTCGAGCAGGACCTGCACCTGCCCTCCGAGCTCAGCCTCGAGCACCTCATGCTCCAGCACGGATGGCTCGCCCAGGCGACCACCTGGTACTACGCGAGCGTCCACGTCCCCGCGCTGATCGGGTTCCTGATCTGGATGTTCATCCGACACCGGGACAAGTACCCGCACTGGCGCAACGGGCTCGTCCTGGTCACCCTCGGCTGCCTGATCATCCGCTTCATCCGAGTCGCACCGCCGCGCTTCCTCTACGACCTCGGCTACACCAACCTGGCCGGCAACTGGGGCCCGTCGGTCTACGGCTCCGACGTCTCGAAGGGCGTGTCCGACCAGTTCGCCGCGATGCCGTCGATCCACGTCGCCTGGGCGGCCGTCGTGTCGTTCGGCGTCGTGGCCGCCAGCACCAGCCGGTGGCGCTGGGTCTTCCTCCCCCACGTCTTCATCACCACCGTGGTCGTGGCCGCGACCGCCAACCACTGGTGGATGGACGGCGTGGTCGCCGTCATCCTCCTGGCCGGCGCGCTCGTGCTCGACACCGCCGTACGTCGTGCCTTCGCCCGGCGTGCTGCATCGGCCCTCCCGGAGGCTGTCGCCGTGCCGGCTGCAGTCGGCGTCGACGCGAGCTGACGGGCGCACTCACGTCACATGTCGCGGTAGCGCCTCGCAGCTTCGAGAACGTCCCGGAGCATGGCCGGGGTGGTGGGTCGCGCGGCCAGTCGGGGTACGTGGTGCCCGGCACTGCGTACGGCGTCACGTAGGCGCTCGTGTCGCGCTGGAAGCGCCATCCCTCGGCCAGCGGCCCGACATCGAGCGTGTCGTACCCGATGGCGTCGAAGAACTGGACAACCGTCCGCTTGGCCGCTGCGTCGTCGCCCGCGATCGTCAGCGCCGAACGCTCGGGATCGCCCGCGGGGCGGGCGAGGGTGGCCAGGTGATCGACGTAGATGTTGTTGAAGCCCTTGACCACGTGGGCGTCGGGCAGATGTGCCTGAAGCAGCTCGCTGGTCGTGGTGGACTCGTCGTCGAGCTCTGCGATGTGACCATCGCGGTCGGGGTAGTAGTTGTTGGTGTCGATCACGACCTTGCCACGCAGCGGCTCGACCGGCACCTGCCGGTAGTTCTTGAGCGGCACCGTCACCACGACGATGTCGCCGGCTTCGGCGGCATCGGCGGCGGTCGCCGCTCGAGCGCGGGGGCCGAGCTTCTCGACCAAGCCGGAGAGTGTCTCTGGCCCCCGACTGTTGCTGAGCACCACGTCGTAACCCGCGTCCAGCGCCAGCCTTGCCACTGTGCTGCCGATGTTGCCGCTACCGATGAGCCCGATCGTTGTCATGCTCCTTGAACGTGGCGTGGGTGGCGTGGCATTCCACGGCGTCCGCATCTCACGCACTCAGCGGTCAGAGCGTCGCGCGCAGGTGCGCCATCCGACGCTCGGCATGCAGCGCCGGGACGTCGTGGCCGCTGTAGGGATGGACAGCGATCTCCTTCGGGGACGCGATCTCGTTGTAGGCCGCGAAGACCGTCGAGGGCGGGCAGATCTCATCCATCAGCCCGACGCTGAGCAGGCAGGTCGCCCGGATCCGACGCGCGAGCAGCGCAGCGTCGACGTAGCGCAGCGTGTCGAGAGCCTGCGGGACCAGATCGACCTGGTGGGCGAGGAAGTCGGCGACCTCGCGATAGGGGTACGCCGCCGGGTGCTCGGGTCCGTCGCCGCTGCGGCCCGGGTCGCCGGTGGCACCGATGGTCCAGCTGCCGCCCTGGCCGCGGGTGTCCATGACGAACACGGCGATGCCGACGGCCGGAAGAGCGAGGTGGTCGAACGGGACACCGCGCCCACCGCCGTACCCGATGAAGGAGACGACGGCGGGCGCGGGCGCCGACCCGGGCGGCCTCAGCAGCCAGCCACGGATCGGGTCTCCCCCGTCACCGGAGAAGGTGACGTCGTCGACGGTGACCGGACCGTAGACGTCTGGCGCATGTCGGGTCAGGACGGTCGGTGTCGCCGAGCCAGCGGCCGCCGCGAGCCGAGCCCGCCAGAAGTCGTCGAGGTCGGCGGGCTCGGCAGTCGCGGTGCGGTAGTCCCGCAGCTCCGCCTCGGGCAGGTCGTACCAGGGCATCGCGGATCAGCGGAGCCGGACGTCGACGATCGGCTCGAGGACGCGATCGGGCCCGACCTCCCGTGACGGGCCGGCCAGGTCGAGCGGCAGGATCGCCCGGATGTCTGCGCTCGAAGCACCGACGTGGAGCTCGACGGCTCCGGGCTCGACGATGCGCACCCGATCGCGCCCGGTGAACGAGGTCTGGTCGGCGTGCAGGGCGAGGCGCACCTGCACGCGCTCACCGACCGCGAGGTCCACGCGAACGGCACCGATCAGCTGCAGCACCGGGCGTACGACGGAGGCGGTGACGTCGTGCAGGTAGACCTGCACGACCTCGGACACCTCCCGCTCGCTGTCGTTGGCCAGCTCGACGCTGACCTCGCAGCTGCCGTCGGTCTCCCACCTCGGCCCGGTGGGGACGACCACCTCGCCCCAGGTGGCGCCCGCGTAGGACAGGCCGTGGCCGAAGGCGAAGAGCGGCGTCGGGTCGACGACGCTGACGTCGCTGCGTCGGCCCAGCACCGGCGCGAGGTACGTCGAGGGCTGGGTCGATCCCGCGCCGGGGAAGCTCACCGGAAGGCGACCCGACGGGTTGACCCGTCCGGTCAGCACGTCGGCGATCGCCTGCGCACCCTCCTCGCCGGGGAAGAAGCCGCAGACGAGTCCGGCCAGGCGGTCTGCCTGCCGGCTCAGGTCGTAGGGACGGCCGACGAGCAGCACGACGACGACGGGGATACCGGTGTCGAGCAGTGCCTCGAGCAGCTCCTCCTGCCGGCCCGGGAGCCGAAGGTCGGCAACGTCGCAGCCCTCGCCGGACGTGCCCTTGCCGAAGAGACCCGCCTGGTCGCCGAGCACCGCCACGCAGACCTCGGCGCCCTCCGTCGCCGCGACCGCGGCGTCGATGTCGGCGTCATCGCCGCCGAGGACCGGGCAGCCGAGCGCGTAGGAGACCTCGAAAGTCTCGGCGAGGACGTCGCGGACGGTGCGGATCTCCAGCCCGTCGTCCGCACCCGGGTGGTGGACCAGGACGTGCATCGGGAAGGAGTAGCAACCGAGCATCGCCTGCGACGTGTCGGCCCGGGGGCCGACCACGGCGACCTTCGCTCCGGCGACCAGCGGCAGGCTGCCGTCGTTGGACAGCAGCACGACCGAACGGCGGGCCAGGTCGAGGGCGAGCGCGCGCGACTCCGTGTCGTCGAGATCGACGTCGCCCGGTTCGACCGGAGTCCAGCCTGGGTCGAGCAGGCCGAGCTCGCACTTCTGCCGCAGGACGCGCGAGAGCGCCCGGTCGACGATCTTCTCGTCGACGAGGCCGGCCGACACGGCCTGCAGCAGCGGCCCGCCGTACGCATTGGTCGACGGCAGCTCCACGTCGATGCCGGCCTCGAGGGCGAGCGCGGCGGCCTCACCGAGGTCTCCCGCAACCCGGTGCAGGGTCTGCAGGAACGCCACGGAGAAGTAGTCGGAGGCCACCGTGCCCTCGAAGCCCAGCTGGTCGCGCAGCAAGGTGGTCAGCAGCTCGGGATCGGCCGCCGCGACCACGCCGTCGATGTCGGTGTAGGAGTTCATCACCGAGCGGGCTCCCGCCCGGAGCGCCATCTCGAAGGGCGGCAGGATCACGTCGGCGAGCTCCCGGGGTCCCATCGCCACCGGCGCCAGGTTGCGGGCTGCCCGCGATGCGGAGTAGCCGAGGAAGTGCTTGAGGGTGGCGACCACGCCGGCGCTCTCGACGCCGCGGACGTAGGCGCTCCCGATGACGCCGACCAGGAACGGGTCCTCGCCCAGGGTCTCCTCGACCCGGCCCCAGCGCAGGTCGCGGACCACGTCGAGGACAGGAGCGAGACCCTGGTGCACCCCGAGGCTCCGCATCGAGTCGCCGATCCGGGCGCCCATCCGCTCCACGATCTCGGGGTCGAAGGTCGCCGCCCAGCACAGGGGCGACGGGTAGATCGTCGCCCGCCACGCCGCGAGCCCGGTCAGGCACTCCTCGTGCACCTGCGCCGGGATCCCGAACCGGTTCGCCGCCACCACGTCGCGCTGCCGCTGCGCCAGGGTCCGGAGGCCGTCGGCCGGTTCGAGGGGTGCCGTGCCGTACATGCGGGTGATCTGTCCGAGACCGTCGGCGACCACCTCCTCCCACGAGGGCAGTGGACCGACCGACTCCCTCAGCATCGGCGCCATCCCGCCGGCGTCGGGGTCGAGCCACCAGACGCCGGAGAGCTGGGCGACCTTCTCCTCCAGCGTCATCCGGGGCACCAGGTCGGAGACTCGCGCCTCGACAGAGGCCGATGGGTCGCGCCACAGGTCGGTCATCAGCTGCCTCCGGGTGCCGCGGTCGAGCGTCGCCGGACCAGCGTGGTCTCGAGCGTCACGTGAGTGTCCTCCAGGGCCTCGCCCGCGATCAGCGTCACCAGCATCGCGATCGCGTCGTGGCCCATCTGCCGGATCGGCTGCTGGACGGTGGTCAGCGGCGGGTGGGCCATCGCCGACTCCGGGATGTTGTCGAAGCCGACCACCGAGAGCTGGCCGGGTACGTCGATGCCCAGCTCGGCCGCCACCTCCAGGGTCGCGAGCGCGGACAGGTCGTTGGCCGCGAACACCGCGGTCGGCGGCTCGGGCAGGGTCAGCAGCGTGCGCGCAGCTTCGCGGGCCTGCTCGGGTTCGTAGGCGCCGGGCTGCAGCAGGGCTTCGTCGACCGCGACCCCGGCCGCCTTGTGGGCATCGCGGAAACCGCGCTCACGGAGCTGGGCGGAGACCAGGTCGCGACGACCGGTCACCATGCCGATCCGGCGGTGGCCGAGCTCGAGCAGGTGGTCGACACCCAGGCGGGCGCCCTGCAGGTTGTCGCCCGTCACCGTGGGCAGCTCGGACCGGCCGGTGTGGGGGTCGACCGCCACGATCGGCCCGTCGTACCGGACGTCGGTGACCGTCGGCGTCACCAGCACGGCGCCGTCCACGAGGGTCCCCATGACCCGCGACAGGTAGCGCCGCTCCCAGCCGACGTGCTCGTCGACCCGACCGCCGGCGGAGTAGGCGACCAGCTCGAACCCGGTCCCCCGGATGGCGTCGGCCGCGCCCTTGAGCACCTCGGTGCTGAACGGCTCGAAGTCGGCGACGAGCACGCCGATCACGTTGGTGCGGCTGTTGCGCAGGCTGCGCGCGACCAGGCTGGCCTCGTAGCCGAGCCGGTTGATGACGGCGGTGACCGAGTCGAAGGTGTCGCTCGAGACGCCGTACCGTCCGTTGATGACCTTGGAGACCGTCGAGACCGAGACCCCGGCCTCGGCCGCGACCTGCTGCATCGTGACCCGACCGTTCGTCTGGTTCTGCGTGCCGTTGCTGGTGTCCGTCATGAGTGCCTCCCTCAGCCCTTGACCGCGCCCTGGAGGCCGCCGACGATCCGACGCTGCATCGCCAGGAACAGCACCAGTGCCGGGATCATCGCGATCGTCGTGAACGCGAGCACGCCGGCGGTGTCCGCGGAGTGCTCGGTCGAGTAGTCGGCCACACCGAGAGGAAGGGTACGCATGTCGTCCTGCAGCAGGAGCAGAGGCAGCAGGTAGGCGTTCCACGAGGCGACGAACGCCAGCACCCCGACGGTCACCAGTGCCGGCATCGACAGCGGCAGTGCGAGCCGCCAGAAGATGCCGACCCGCGAGGCGCCGTCGATGAGGGCCGCCTCCTCGAGCTCCTTGGGCATCGCCATCAGGAACGGACGCAGGATGACCACGGTCATCGGCAGCGCGAACGCCGCCTGCGGGAGCGCGACCCCCCACCAGCTGTTGCCCATGTGCAGGTCATGGGTGATCAGGATGAACAGCGGGATGATCGCCACGGCTGCCGGGAAGAGCAGGCCCAGGACGAAGACCATGAACAGGGGCTCACGCATCCGGAACTGGTAGCGGGCGAGGGGGTACGCCGCCATCACGCCCGCGAAGACGGCCACGACCGTGGTGATCAGCGCGATCACCGTCGAGTTGAGCGCGTAGCGCCAGAAGTCGGAGTTGGTGACGACGTTCTTGTAGTTGTCGAACACCCACGGGTCCGGCAGCCCGGCCGGGTCGCTGGCGAGCTGCTCGTTGCTGCGGAACCCACCGAGCGCGCCGTACAGGACAGGCCCGAGCGTGAGCGCGACGACCACGAGCGCGAGCCCGTAGACCAGCGGCCCGCCGGCGCCGAACGGCTTCGTGCGTGCTGTCGTCATGCCGTCCCCCTCATCGTTCCTGCGCCGTGTCCCGGCGGAGGATGAACACCTGGTAGAACAGCGCGAGCACGAAGCCCACCACGAAGAGGATCACCGACGCGGCTCCTGCGATGCCGTAGTTGTGCCTCTCGGTGCCCTGGTTGACGAGGTACGTCGCCATCGTGGTCGTCGCGTTCGCCGGACCGCCACCGGTCAGCACCCAGACCATGTCGAAGAGCTGGATCGAGCCGATCATCGACAAGAACAGCCAGGTGCGGATCGTCGGACCGAGCAGCGGGATCGCCACTCGTCGCTGGGCCTGCCACCAGCTGGCCCCGTCGAGCTGTGCCGCTTCGAACAGCTCGTCGGGGACGTTCTGGAGGCCGGCCAGGAACAGCAGGACCGCCAGCCCGAGGTACTTCCAGGTCAGCACCACGAACACCGTGGGCAGCGCGAGCGACGGGGTCCCGAGGAAGCCCTGCTCCGGCGGCGTCAGTCCCACGGCCTTGATCAGGGTGTCGACCACGCCGTACTCCGGTTGGAGCAGCTGGAACCAGATGACGCCCGCGATCACCTCGGCCACGACGTACGGGACGAAGACGATCGTGCGGAGCAGACCTCGTCCCCTGATCCGACGGTTGAGCAGCAGCGCCAGCCCGAGCCCGAGCGGTAGCTGCACCAGGATCGACGCGACGACGATGGTCAGGTTGTGCATCACCGCATCGGTGAACACCTCGTCCTGGAGGACCAGGCGGTAGTTGTTCAGGCCGACGAAGTCGTCCATCGGGCCGAAGCCCTTCCAGCGGTAGAACGACATCCGGACCGCCGAGACGATCGGCCAGGCGACGAAGACCCCCATCAGGATCAACGCCGGCGACACGAACATCGCGATCTCGAGCCGCTGCCTCCCCCGCCCACCGATCGGGCGGGGGATCGCCCGGCGCATGTCCTCGCGCCGGGCGACCACCTCGTCCTGTGCGGGTGTCGCCGGGGCGACACCCGGATGCGTCACGGTCAGCTCACCCCTCCTGGTCCGCGGCCTGCTGGGTGGCATCGACCACGTCCTGCGGAGACGCCTCACCGGCGAACAGCAGGGCGATCTCGTCGTTCATCGCGCCGCCGACGGACTCGCCGAAGGCGGTGTCGAAGTAGAGCTGGACGTACGGCGAGCTGTCGCGCACCTTCGAGCAGCTCGGCCAGAGCCGGGTCGGCCACGGAGCCGGATGCCGCGGAGTTGGTCGGCAGACCCATGTTGTTCTCGGCGAACCCCTTCTGGAGATCGTCGGAGAGCAGGTACTTCACGAAGTCGACCGCCACGTCGGGAGCGTCCTCGGACACCGCCCACGCGTCACCGCCGCCGAGCTGAGCGGCCGGGTCGCCCTGGCCACCGTCGACGGCCGGGAACGGGAACCAGCCGGTCTTGTCGCCGAGGCCCTTGCCGTCGTCGGTCAGGCCCTGCATGACGCCGGGCTCCCAGTGGCCCTGCATCTCCATGGCGACCTTGCCGGTGGCGAGCAGACCGGACGCCGAGGTGGCGCCCTCCTGGGCGGGCGTGCTCAGGAAGCCCTTGTTGAACGGGTCGGTCGCGAGGAGCTCGTCGACCGCGTCACCGGCCGCGACGAAGCACGGGTCGGAGAAGTCGAGGCTGGTGACGGCGTCCTTCAAGACGTCCTCGGGGCACTCGCGCAACGCGGCTTGGTACCAGTAGTGCGCAGCCGGCCACTTGTCGCCCGCACCGACCGACAGCGGCGTCATGCCGGCGTCCTTCAGCGTGGCGATGTCGTCCTCGAGCTCGGCCATCGTGGTCGGCGGAGTCGTGATGCCCGCCTGGTCGAACATGTCCGTGTTGTACCAGAACCCGACCACGCCCAGGGAGAACGGCAACGCGTAGGTCTTGCCGTCGACCTGCCAGCCGGCGACCGAACCGCCGATCTTGGCGATCTCGTCCGACGCGTCGTCCGAGATGTCGCGGACCAGGCCCGCGTCGACGTGGTCGGCGAGCTCGCCGCCGCCGCGCTCCATGTAGATGTCGGGCACGTCGCCGCTCTGGAACGCCGCGGCGAGCTTGGCGACCATGTCCTCGTGCGCCATGGCGCTGATCTCGATCTTGACCCCCGGGTGGTCGGCCTCGAAGTCCTTCGCCGCCTGCTCGTAGAAGCCCTTTCCGGGCTCGTTGTTCGAGTTGTGCCACCACGTGATCGTGGTTTCACCCCCCGCGTCCGACGAGTCGCTGTCGCTGCCGCATGCCGCGGCCAGCACCAACGCACCCGCACAGAGCACGGCGAGAGCCGCGCTTCGAGTCTTCGACCTCATCCGGAAAGCCTCCATTTCCGCCCAGCCGTATCGTGCGACGTTCGTCACACCAGGGAGAACGTGACAGGCGTCACGGGGTCGTGTCAATCGTTATCGATAACGATTTCCAAAGCAACCGTTTACGTAGCGTGGTCGCGCCGGACGTTGCGGTTTGGTCGCCAACCGCAACTGGAGCGCGACCATCTGCGGTTGGTGACCAAACCGCAGACCGATCGGGCTGGACGGGTCAGCCGACGGCGCGGTCCCCGGTCCAGTACTGCGCTCGCAGCGCCTTCTTGTCCGGCTTGCCGAGACCGGTCAGCGGCAGCGAGTCGGCCACGATCACCTGCTTGGGCGACTGCACGGAGCCCTTGCGCTCCTTGACCGCGTCCTGGATCTCGGCCGTCATCCGGGCGATCGACTCGTCGTCGGTGGGCGCGTCGGAGCGGAGTACGACGATCGCGGTGACCGCCTCGCCGAACTTCTCGTGCGGGGTGCCGATCACGCCGACCTGGGCGACCATCGGGTGCTCGGCGACGACGTCCTCGACCTCACGCGGGAAGACGTTGAAGCCGCCGGTGACGATCATGTCCTTGGTCCGGTCGACGATGAACCAGAAGCCGTCCTCGTCCTCGCGGGCCACGTCACCGGTGTGCATCCAGCCGTCGCGGAAGGTCTCGGCCGTCTCGTCCGGCAGGTTCCAGTAGCCGCCGGCCAGCAGCGGGCCGGCGACGCAGATCTCGCCCGGCTCCCCCACCGGCACGGGCTTGCCGTCCTCGCCGAGCAGCGCCGTGCGCAGGAACGCCGACGGCCGGCCGCACGACGACAGCCGCTTCTCGTCGTGGTCGGCCTTGGCGAGGTAGCTGATCACCATCGGCGCCTCGGACTGGCCGTAGTACTGCGCGAAGATCGGGCCGAACCGGTCGATCGCCTCCTGGAGGCGGACCGGGTTGATCGCCGACGCGCCGTAGTAGACGGTCTCGAGCGACGACAGGTCGCGGGTCTTCGAGTCGGGGTGGTCCATGAGCGCGTAGAGCATCGACGGCACCAGCATGGTCGCCGTGATCCTCTGCTCCTCGATGGTCTTCAGCACCTCGGCCGGGTCGAACTTCGCCAGCACGTAGAGGCAGCCGCCCTTGAGGACGGTCGGCACGAAGAACGCCGCGCCGGCGTGCGAGAGCGGCGTGCACATCAGGAACTTCGGCGACTCCGGCCACTCCCACTCCGACATCTGGACCGTGGTCATCATGTTCATCTGCCGCGACAGGCCGATCACGCCCTTGGGCTTGCCGGTCGTGCCGCCGGTGTAGGTGATCGAGACCATCGCCTCGGGGTCGATGGTCTTCGCCTCGAGCGGTCGCGGGTCGAAGGACGCCGCGGCGGCGACCAGGTCGTGGCCGACGTGCGAGAGCTCGTCGGGCACCGGCCCGATGGTCAGCACCTTCTCCAGCTTCGGGCACTTCTCCAGCAGCCCGAGCACCCGCTCCACGAACATCGGCACCGGGTCGATCGTGATGTGGGTGATCTCGGCGTCGTTGATGACGTAGGCGTGGTCGTCGAGCGACCCGAGCGGGTGCAGCGAGCTGCGCCGGTAGCCCTGGGTCTGTCCCGAGCCGAGGATGAAGAGCACCTCGGGCCGGTTGAGCGCGAGCAGCGCGCCCGCCGTCCCGGTGCCGGCGCCGAGCGCCTCGTAGGCCTGGACGTACTGGCTCATCCGCTCCGCGGCCTGGCCGCCGGTGATCGTGGTGTCCCCGAGGTACATCACCGGCTTGTGCTGGTGCCGCTTGAGTGCGGCGACCATCAGGTGGCCGTTGTGGGAACCGGTGCGCATCTCATCCGTCATGCGCCCGAGAGTAGAACGTGTTCCAGTTCCGGGCAACGGTCAGCCGATGAATCAGCGCAGAAGTCGCGCCAGGACCCCGTCCATCCCGGAGACCACGGCATCGAGCGCACCGGCCTCGCGGAGGTGTCGCGCGAACTGCTCGTTGAGGCCGCCGGGCGTCGCCACCTCGGCGATCAGCTCGTCGAAGTCCACGTCGGTCCCGCGAAGCGACTCGGTGGCGCCGACGAACGTCGCAGCGACGTAGCCGCGCGCGGCGGCGGGTTCGAGGCCGCGTTCGACCAGCCAGTCGGCGATCGCCCCGAGGAACGCGAAGTGCGCGGCGACCGTGGCTGACGAGACCGTGAGTGCCTCGTACGACGCCCGGTCCTCGACCGGGAGGGCACGACCCAGCCGCTCGAACAGCGCGACCGCCTCGGGCAGCGGCGGGTAGACCGGCGTCACCCCGTCGCGACCGGCCACCGCGGGCAGCGGCACCGACCGGGCGACCCGGCTCGCGGGCGCGACCCAGCTCCGCAGCCGGTCGAGGTCGACCCCGGCCACCACGCTGATGACGACGTGCCGCTCCTCGAACGCGAGGTCGGCCAGCACCGGCTCGACCTGCTGCGGCAGCACCGCGACGATCACGATGTCCGAGCCGTCGACGACCGCCTGGTTGTCGGCAGCGACCGAGACCGACCCGAAGCGCGCGGCGAGGCCGGCCGCGGTGTCAGCGCTGCGCGGCGAGAGCAGCACCTGCGGTGGGTCGTCCACCCCGTCGCACAGGCCGACCACGATGGCGGCGGCGATGGAGCCGACGCCGATGACGCCGTACGTCTCCGTCCTGTCCAGGTCAGCGCTCACGCAAGCAGCTCGGCGATCGAGCGGACCTCGTCGGCCGAGCGGCAGCTGAGGAGCAGCGTGGTCACGCCGGTCTCCTCCCACTGCGCGACCCGCTCCTTGACCTCGCCGGCCGTGCCGACGATGTGCATGTCCTCGACCAGCTCGTCGGGGATCAGCGCCGTGGCCTTGTCCTTCTCGCCGTTCAGGTAGAGCTTCTGCACCTCGGCCGCCAGGTCCTCGTAGCCCATCCGGACGAAGACCGCGTTGTGGAAGTTGGCTTCCTTGGCGCCCATGCCGCCCATGTAGAGCGACACCGACGGCTTGATCATGTCGAGGACGAACTTCTTCTCCTCGGCGTTGGCGACCACCTGGAGGTGACAGGTCGCAGCGATCTCGAAGTCGGCGCGGGTACGCCGCGCGCCGGGTCGGGCGAAGCCCTCGTCGAGCCACGGCTGGTACATCCCGGCGGACTTGGGCGTGTAGAAGATCGGGATCCAGCCGTCGGCGATCTCGGCGGTCAGCGCGACGTTCTTCGGACCCTCGGCGCCCAGCCAGATCGGCACGTCCGCGCGCAGCGGGTGCACGATCGGCTTGAGCGGCTTGCCGAGCCCGACGGAGTTCTCGCCGCGGAACGGCAGCGGGTAGTGCGGGCCGTCGTTGGTGACCTTGTCCTCGCGGGCGAGCACCTGGCGGATGATGTCGACGACCTCGCGGGTGCGGGCCAGCGGCTTGCCGAAGGGCTGGCCGTACCACCCCTCCACGACCTGCGGGCCGCTCACGCCCATGCCCAGGATGACCCGGCCGTTGGACAGGTGGTCGAGCGTCAGCAGGTGCATCGCGATCGAGGTCGGCGCGCGACCGGACATCTGGATGATCGAGGTGCCGAGCTTGATCCGCGACGTCTCGCGGCCCCACCAGGCGAGCGGGGTGAACGCGTCGCTCCCCCACGCCTCGGCGGTGAAGATGGCGTCGAAGCCCGCATCCTCGGCCGCGGCGACGAGCTCGCCCGACACCCTGCGGGGGCTGCGCGCCCCAGTAGCCCAGCTGCAGTCCCAGCTTCATGCGCGTCTCCTTGTGCGATCCCTAGAACGTGTTCTACTTTCGGATCATGCCACGAACTTTGTCCGCACCGGTCACCGTAGCGTTCGACTACACCCGATCGACCGGCCCCGTGATCGGTCGCTTCCTCACCGGCCTCCGCGACGGCGTCGTCGTCGCGGGCCGTACGTCGGAGGGCGAGGTCGTCGTACCTCCTCTGGAGTACGACCCGGTCACCCACGAGGCCACCACCGACTTCATCGAGGTCGCACCGGTCGGGACCGTCACGTCCTGGACGTGGGTGCCCGAGCCGGTCGCCGAGCAGCCCTTCGACCGGCCGTTCGCGTTCGCGCTGGTGACCCTCGACGGTGCCACCCGCCCGTTCCTCCACGCGCTCGACGTCTCCTCGCCCGACGAGGTCAGCACCGGCATGCGCGTGCAGATCCGCTGGGCCGACGAGCGGGTCGGCTCGATCACGGACATCGCCTGCTTCGAGCCGCTCGGTGACGAGTCGGCGGCCCGTCCCGCCGGCGGTGGCCTCATGGAGGACCACCTGGTCACCGGCGTCACCGTCCCGGTCTCGCTCGACTACCTGTACGCCGCGAGCCCCGAGGAGTCGGCGTTCTACCGCGGGCTCAACGAGGGCCGGATCCTCGGCCAGCGCTGCCCCACCTGCCAGAAGGTCTACGTCCCGCCGCGCAGCGCCTGCCCGGCCGACGGCACCCCGACGGCGGAGGAGGTCGAGGTGTCGCAGACCGGCACCATCACGACGTTCTGCATCGTCAACGTGCCGTTCCTGGGTCAGAAGATCGTCCCGCCGTACGTCTCGGCGTACGTCCTGCTCGACGGCGCCGACATCGCCGTCCTGCACCTGATCCTGGGCATCCCGGCCGACGAGGTGCGGATGGGCATGCGGGTCAAGGCCGTGTGGAAGCCGCGCGAGGAGTGGACCTACTCGCTCGAGAACATCGACCACTTCGAGCCCGCCGACGAGCCTGACGCGGACTACGACACCTACCGGCACCACCTCTGAGGGGCGACAGATGAGAGACGTTGCAGTCGTCGGGTTCGCCCAGCGACAGATGGCCGAGTTCGACGGGTCGCCGACCTGCGTGGAGATGCTCGTGCCGCTCTTCGCGGAGTGCTACGAGCAGACCGGCTGGACCCGTCGCGACATCGGCTTCTGGTGCTCGGGATCCTCCGACTACCTGGCCGGTCGTTCGTTCTCGTTCGTGTCGGCCGTGGACGCGATCGGCGTGATCCCGCCGGTCAACGAGTCCCACGTCGAGATGGACCTCGCGTGGGCGATGTACGAGGCCTGGCTGAAGATCCAGACCGGCGAGGTCGACACCGCCCTCGTCTACGCCTTCGGCAAGTCCTCGGCCGGTGTCCTGCGCCGGACGCTCGGGCTCCAGCTCGAGCCGTACACGATGACGCCGCTCTGGCCCGACACCGTGTCGCTCGCCGGGCTCCAGGCTCGCGCCGGCATCGACGCCGGCGTCTGGGACGAGACGGCGATGGCCGAGGTGGCCAACCGCTCGCTGACCGACGCCGAGAAGAACGAGTGGTCGATCCGCAAGGGCGGTTCCTCGGTCGAGGAGCTGCTCGCTCGACCGATGTACGCCGACCCGCTGCGCAAGCACGACTGCTCCCCCGTCACCGACGGTGCCGCCGCGATCGTGCTGGCCGCGGGCGACAAGGCCCGCTCGGTGCGAGACACCCCGGCCTGGATCAAGGGGCTGTCGCACTACATCGACCCGATGGGCATGGGCACCCGTGACCTGACCCGCTCGCCGTCGACCGCCCGCGCGGCCGCTGCGGTCGACCTCACCGGCGTCGAGGTGGCGGAGCTGCACGCGCCGTTCAGCCACCAGGAGCTGATCCTGCGCCGCGAGCTCGGCCTGGCCGACGACGTACGCATCAACCCGTCCGGCGGCGCGCTGACCAGCAACCCGATGTTCTCCGGCGGCGGCATCCGGATCGGCGAGACCGCCTCGCGGATCTGGTCCGGCGAGATCTCCAAGGGCGTGGGGCACGCGACCTCCGGTCCTGCCCTGCAACAGAACCTGCTCTGCGTGCTGGAAGGAAGCAACTGATGGCCAAGCAGCCCGCCGCCGTGGTCGGGGTCGGCCAGACCCACCACCGCGCCAAGCGCCTGGACGTCTCGATGGCCGGCCTCTGCCGCGAGGCGATGGACCGGGCCCTCGAGGACGCCGGCATGACGCTCGACGAGATCGACGCGATCGTGGTCGGCAAGGCGCCCGACCTGTTCGAGGGCGTGATGATGCCGGAGCTGTTCCTGGCCGAGGCCCTGGGTGCCGCGGGCAAGCCGCTGCTCCGGGTGCACACCGCCGGCTCCGTCGGCGGCTCGACCGCGATCGTCGCCGCGTCGCTCGTCCAGGCCGGGGTCCACCGCAAGGTGCTGACCGTCGCCTTCGAGAAGCAGTCCGAGTCCAACGCCATGTGGGCGCTCTCGGTCCCGCTGCCGTTCAACATGCCGGTGCACGCCGGTGCGGGCGGCTACTTCGCCCCGCACGTCCGGTCCTACATCCGTCGTTCCGACGCACCGAACCACATCGGCGCGATCGTCGCGGCCAAGGACCGCAACAACGCGCTGAAGAACCAGTACGCCCACCTGCACAACGAGGGCACGACGGTCGAGTCGGTGATGGCGTCACAGATGCTGTGGGACCCGATCCGCTACGACGAGACCTGCCCGTCCTCCGACGGCGCCTGCGCGCTCGTGATCGTGTCGGAGGACGTCGCGGCCGCCTCGCCGAACCCGGCCTGGATCCACGGCACCGTCATGCGGTCGGAGGCCACGTCGGCCGCCGAGCGCGACCAGGTCAACCCGCAGGCCTCCCGCGACGCCGCTGCCGCGCTGTGGAAGCAGACCGGCATCACCAGCCCGATCGACGAGATCGACATGGCCGAGATCTACGTGCCGTTCTCGTGGTTCGAGCCGATGTGGCTCGAGTCGCTCGGCTTCGCCGACGCGAACGGCGGCGGCTGGCGGCTCACCGAGTCGGGCGGTACGGCGATGGACGGCGTCCTGCCCGTGAACTGCTCGGGCGGCGTGCTCTCGTCCAACCCGATCGGCGCCTCGGGCATGCTCCGCTTCGGCGAGGCGGCCCTGCAGGTCCGCGGCGCCGCCGGCGAGCACCAGGTCGACGGCGTCCGCAAGGCCCTCGGTCACGCGTACGGCGGCGGCTCGCAGTTCTTCGCCATGTGGGTCGTCGGCGCGGAGAAGCCGACGAACTAGCCCTGATCACGCCCACCGCGAACAGCGAGCTCGCCCATGTCCGGACGGATCTAGTCTCCGGACATGGGCGAGCTCGTTGCATTTCCAGCACCTGACCGGTCCCCTGCTCCCGAGCCGGAGCCGCTCTGGCGAGAGGCCGTGGGACGCGAGCTGCGCGAGGAGCGCCGTACGGCGGACCGCACGCTCGCCGACGTCGCCCAGGAGGCCGGCGTCTCGACGCAGTACCTCTCCGAGATCGAGCGCGGTCTCAAGGAGCCCAGCTCGGAGATCCTCGGGGCCGTCTCGGGCGCGCTCGGACTGCGGCTCGTCGACCTGACGACGCGCGTCAGCCGCCGACTGACCCGGAACGATCTCCGGGCCAGTCGCCATGGCTGCCTAGTAGCCCGGGAAGACCTTCCGCAGGTCGTCCAGCGACACGTTGCCGGTGACCTGCACGCCCTCGGCCGTGAACTCCGGCTTGAGCCGGCCGCTGAGCAGCCGGACGGCAGCCTCGACGGGGCCCTCGAACGTCGCGGTCGCGTCGCTCAGGTCGGTCGTGACCGAGACCGCGTCGGTCGACGACGATCCCGCCACCGGGCACGGCGACCCGGGCGTGCTCCGCGAGCTGGTCGGGCTTGGCCGCGAAGCCGAGCAGGAAGCCGAGCGGGCCGGCGAACAGCTCCAGCAGCAGCGGGGCCGACTCGGGGTCGAGGCCCGCCTCGGGGTCGAGACCGACGCGCACGTCCCAGGCGTGGGCGGCGACCTCGTTGAGGCGCATCGCCAGCGCGACCACGAGCGGGACCGGCTCGGGCAGGAAGCCCAGGTCGATCGTCAGCTCGGCACGCTGCTCGGCGCTCAGGCCCTCGACGACCTCGAGGTAGTGCGCGTCGTGCTCGAGGAAGCCGGCCGCCTGGTCGAGGGGCGCCGAGGCGTCCCATCGCGCCCAGACGTCCTGGTTCTCCTCGGCCTCGAACGGCAGGCCGGCCGCGCTCCGCGATCGGCTTCACGGTGATCTCGGCGCCGCTGCCGAGGTGCGACAGCGCCTGCGCGATGGTCCACTCCGACGCCCCGCTCGGTCCGGTCAGCTGGCCCTCGTTGAGGTTGGGGACCAGCGCCGCGAGGACGTCGTGGTTGGTGCGCAGGGCCGCGATCACGCGGTCGACGAGTTGAGTCATGTCCAGGGAACCTCTCAGTCGGTGGTTTTCTTCCGACTGCCCAGGACCACGTCCACGATCCCGTAGGCTCACCGCCTCGGTCGCCGAGAGCACCAGGTCGCGCTCGGTGTCCTCGCGGACCTGCTCCACGGACCGGCCCGTGTGGGCCGCGAGGATCTCCTCCATCTCGACGCGAGCGCGGGCGATCTCCTTCGCCGCGACCGCGAGGTCGGGCAGCGCGCCCTGTCCGCCACCGGAGGGTTGGTGGAGCACGACCCGCGCCCGGGGCAGCATCATCCGCTGTCCGGGAGCACCGGCCGCGAGCAGCACGGCGGCGGTCGACGCGGCCTGACCGACGCACTTCGTCCCGACCTCCGGCCGGATGAACTCCATGGCGTCGTAGATCGCGAGCATCGAGGTCATCGAGCCGCCGGGCGAGTTCAGGTAGAGGTCGACCGGGGCGTCGGGGTTCTCCGACTCCAGGTGCAGCAGCTGGGCGATGACGACGTTGGCGACCCCGTCGTCGATCTCGGTGCCGATGTAGACGATCCGCTCGGTGAGCAGCCGGCTGTAGATGTCGACCGCACGTTCGCCACGATGGGTCTTCTCGATGACGCTGGGGATCGTGTACTGGCTCATCACCGCACCATCCCGAAGCTCGGCGCCGACCGGGTGGGCGTCACGGCGGCCACGTCGGTGATCACCTGGTCGACGAACCCGTAGTCGTGGGCCTCCTGCGCCGTGAACCACCGGTCCCGCAGCGAGTCGCGTTCGATCACCTCGCGCGGCTGGCCGGTGTGGTCGGCGATCAGGCCGATCATCACGTTCTTGGTGTGCTCGAGGTTCTCGGCCTGGATCTCGACGTCGACGGCGGAGCCGCCGATCCCGGCCGAGCCCTGGTGCATCAGGATCCGCGAGTGCGGCAGCGCGTAGCGCTTGCCCGGCGTACCGGCCGAGAGCAGGAACTGTCCCATGCTGGCCGCCAGTCCCATCGCGAGCGTGCTCACGTCGTTGGGGATCAGCCGCATGACGTCGTAGATCGCGAGCCCGGCACTGACGCTGCCGCCGGGCGAGTTGATGTAGAGCGCGATGTCGCGCTTGGGGTCCTCGGCGGAGAGCAGGAGCAGCTCGGCGCAGAGCTTGTTGGCGATGTCGTCGTCGACCTGCTGGCCGAGCACGATGATCCGCTGGTGGAGCAGCCGATCCGCGGCCGTCAGGCCGGCGAGGGAGGGTGTCTGGGTCATGCCTCGAGCCTGCGTGGGCCCAGGGGTTCACGGAAGCGAATCTGCTCCTGGCAGATCCGCTGTGAGCTGCACCGATGCGAGAGCGGAGTCCAGCTGCTCGACCGAGCTGACCCCGATGATCGGCTTCCACCCACGGGCGAGCATCCACGCGAGCGACGACCTGGGAGCGCGGTACGCCGTGCGCCTCGGCGACGCGGCTCAGCGTGGCGAGTCGCTCGGTCGTGCCCGGGTGGTCGTACGCCTCCGGGAACGGCCGGTCCGCGCGGTCGAAGCTGCCCTGCACCAGCGGGCTGTAGACCCACAGGTCGAGCTCGGGATGGGTGTCGAGGTAGTCGACGGTCTCGTCGGTGACGAACCCGAAGCGGTGGTCCTTGCCGGGCACCTGCGCGCCCGGACGCGGCGCGACGTACGACGTCGTGAGCTGGAGCGCTGTGTACGGCTCCGCCTCGAGTCGAGCAGCGATCGAGCGCGCCTGCTCGACCCGCCAGGTCGGGTGGTTGGAGACGCCGAGACGTCGTACGGCGCCGTCGCGGACCAGCGCGCCGAAGGCCGCGACCGTCTCCTCGAGCGGCGTCGACCGGTCCTCGCCGTGCGCCCAGTAGAGGTCGATCACATCGACGCCGAGGCGCTCGAGGCTGCGCGCCGCCTCGCGCTCGATGACCGGCCGCGACAGGCCCTCGATGCCACCGTCGTCGGTGGGCTCGACGCCGACCTTGGTCGCGATGACGAGCTCGTCGCGCAATCCCGGGTTCGCCTTCAGCCAGCGGCCGAGCAGCTCCTCGCTCTGCCCGCCGTGGCCCGTGCCCGACGTCCAGAAGGAGTAGCAGTTGGCGGTGTCGAGCATCCGGCCACCGGACTCGACGAACCGGTCGAGCAGCGCGAAGGACGTGGCTTCGTCGGTGCGGGTGCCGAAGTACATGGTGCCGAGCACGAGGTCCATTCGGTGGAGCGTAGATCGCCCGCGTAATGTCCGGTTCCATGATCGAGCTCCGGACCCCCACCCAGATCGAGCAGATGCGACCGGCCGGTCGCTTCGTGGCCGACGTGATCACCGCACTCGGCGCGGCCGCCGACGTCGGGGTCAACCTGCTCGAGCTCGACGAGCTCGCCCACAAGATGATCCGCGACATCGGCGCAGAGTCCTGCTACATCGACTACCACCCGTCGTTCGGCGCCTCGCCTTTCGGCAAGGTGCTGTGCACGTCGGTCAACGACGCCGTGCTGCACGGGCTCCCCCACGACTACGTGCTGCAGGACGGCGACCTGGTCAGCGTCGACTTCGCGG
>CAVOJM010000014.1:0-453936 GCA_963696245.1 uncultured Actinomycetota bacterium | reverse complement strand
CCGCAACGGGGCATCGGATCAGCGGGACCGGCTTGTCGCGGAGTTCTCCGGTAGCGTCTGTGCCGAACCCTCGGGTGGGTCTGTATCGACCAGGATTGAGGGGATACGGCAGGTGCATGGCGAATGCTCGGCCTGTGGCGCGTCGGTGCGCGCAGGCGCCAAGTTCTGCCCTGAATGTGGTGCCGGGATCGGAGCGCGGGCCTGTTCATCGTGCGGGACGCCCTCCGAGCGTGGCAGGTTCTGCGACGAGTGCGGGACGCCGTTCCCCGACGTCGCATGGCGGGTCGCGCCCGCAGCGGCGCCTCCTGCTGCGCCGGTCGCGGAGCGGCGGGTGACGTCGGTGCTGTTCGGAGACCTCGTGGGGTTCACGCCGCTGTCGGAGTCAAAGGACTCCGAGGAGGTCCGCGAGCTCTTGTCTGCCTACTTCGACCGGTGCCGGGTCATCGTGGGTCGCTATGGCGGGGTGGTGGAGAAGTTCATCGGCGACGCGGTGATGGCGGTGTGGGGAGTGCCGGTCGCCCACGAGGACGACGCCGAACGCGCGGTCCGGGCCGGCCTGGAGCTGGTGGCTGCCATCGCGGCGATGGGTGAAGAGGTCGGGACCCCCGGGCTCGCGATGCGGGTCGGGATCGTGACCGGTGAGGTCGCAGTCACGCTTGGTGCCACGGCCGAGGGCATGGTCGCCGGTGATGCGGTGAACACCGCGGCCCGGGTCCAGTCGGCGGCCGAGCCCGGCCGCGTCTGGGCCGACGAGGCGACGAGGTTGCTCGCCAGTGCCGCGATCACCTTCACTGACACCGGCGAGCACCAGCTGAAGGGCAAGGCTGCGCCGGTACGGCTGTGGGCCGCCGGGAGCGTCGTCGCCGAAGTCGGTGGTGGACAGCGGGTCGACGGGCTCGAGGCGCCGTTCACGGGCCGGGACTCAGACCTGCGGCTGGTCAAGGATCTGTTCCACGGCACCGAGGAGACGCGTCGGCCCCGACTGGTGGTCCTCGACGGCGAGGCCGGGGTGGGCAAGTCCCGGTTGGCCTGGGAGTTCGAGAAGTACGTCGACGGGCTGGCGGCCACCATCCGGTGGCACCGGGGCCGGTGTCTGTCCTACGGCGACGGGGTCGCGTTCTGGGCACTCGCCGAGGCGCTGCGCACTCGGTTCGGGCTGCTCGAGGCCGACACCGGCGACGTCGTGGCCGAGCGGCTGGACACCGGACTGGCCGAGCTGGTCCCCAACGTCGCCGACCAGGACTGGCTGCGCCCGCGGCTCGCCGTCCTGCTGGGCGCCGGCGGTACCGGCGCCTTCGCCCGTGAGGACCTGTTCACGGCCTGGACGGCGTTCCTCGAGCACCTCGCGGAGGCCCAGAGCGCCGTGGTGCTCGTGATCGACGACGCCCAGCACGCTGACGACTCACTGCTGGACTTCCTCGACCACCTGCTGGCCACCGCTCAGGCGCCCGTCTTCGTCCTGGCCCTGGCCCGGCCCGAACTCCTGAGCCATCGCCCGGCACTGGGTGGTCGGCGGGCGACCGTGGTGCGCCTGGACCCGCTCGACGACGTGGCCATGGCCCGTCTGGTCGACGGGCTCGTCGCCGGCCTACCCGAACGCTTCCCGTCAAGCTCTCGTGGCACGTGCCGACGGGATCCCGCTCTATGCGGTGGAGACCGTTCGCGCCCTGATCGACCGCGACCTGGTGATTCCCCACGAGGGACAGTACGTTCCCGCAGACACCTCCACCCTCGACCTGGATGCGATCGGCGCCCCGGCGTCGTTGCAGGCGCTGGTCGCTGCCCGGCTCGACTCGCTGGCGCCCGAGGAGAAGGCGCTCGTGACAGGTGCCAGTGTCCTGGGAGCGTCGTTCACGGTCGACGGGTTGGTGGCTCTGGGCGCCGACCCGCAGCAGGTCCAGAGCCTCTTGGACTCGCTGCGGCGCAAGGAGATCGTGACCCTGCAGACCGACCGCTTCAGCGCCGAGCGCGGTCAGTACCGGTTCGTGCAGTCGGTGGTCCGACAGGTCGCCTACACCACCCAGTCTCGCCGCGACCGCACGACCCGCCACCTCGCAGCCGCCGAGCACCTGGCGGCCCTGCCCGACCCGGGTGACGACTTCGCTGTGGTGATCGCCCGTCACCTCCTCGACGCCGTCGAGTGGGCGCCGGACCACGGCCCCGACAGCGGGGTGCTGGCCGCGCGCGCGTGCACCTACCTCGAACGAGCCGCCGCCCGCGCCCGCCGGGTCGGCGCGCCCGGGGAGGCCCAACGCCTCCTCGAGATGGCCCTGGACTCCATTCAGGGCGACGCCGACCGCGCGCGACTGCACCTGAGCGCCTCCGGGGTGGCCGACGACGCCGGGCACGCGGCCGAGGCGCAAGTGCACGGCGAGGCCGCGCTCGACCTCTTCGACCGGGTGCACGACCCCATCGGCGCAGCACGCGCGGCGGCAGCAGCCGCCTGGTCCATGTGGGGCAACCACGCGGCCGCAGTCGCCATCGCCGAACCACGGTGGCAGGCACTCGAGGGCATGGCCGGAGGGGAGCTCGCCCGGTTCGAGCTGGCTCGCGGCCTGGCCGCGGCGCACGCAGGTCTTGGGAACCTCGGGGTACACATCCAGTACGCCGGGGAGATGGTCACCCTGGCCGAGGCGCTGGACGACCCGGTGGCCCTGGCGACCGCACTGGGCTCGCTCGGCACGGCGTACCTCGCCGCCGGGGCCAACCGCGCCGGCATCATCCTGGTCGAGGCATCAGCAGCGCTCGCCCGCGAGCGTGACCTCCCCTTTCCCCTGGCCCGGGCCACGAACAACCTGAGTGCGTTCCAGAACAGCCGCGACCTGACGTCCGCTCTCCGGTACGCCGACCAGTCCTATGAAGTGGCCCGACGAGCAGGTCTGCAGATCTATCTGGAGGTCGCCGTGATCAACAAAGCGGTCGGATTGTGGTGCTCGGGCCGCTTCCCGGAGGTCGCCCTGCTCATGGCCGAGGGGTTGCAGGGCAATGACATCCAGACGCGGATCGCGTGGAGAACCCTCGAGGTCTGGCTCGCGGACGCTCAGGGCCAACCTCTTCCGCATCGCATCGAGAGCAGCGACGACCACACCGATTCGGAGCTTCATCTGGCGTGGTTGCGCAGCGCGGACCTGCCTCGAGCGGTCGCGGCGAGCGACAACGACGAGGTGACACGTCTTGCTCCGCTTGTCGTCGAGCACGCGCTGGCGGCCGCGGGCCTCGACGACGACTTCTTCCTCCTCTGGCCCCAGTCCGTCCTGGCAGCGCTGGCTGTCGACGAGCTCGACCTCGCCGAGCGACTCCTGGCGCCGGTCACTGCCGCGCTGCCCGGCAAACGGCCACCCGTCGTCGCTGCCCAGTGGCACCGCCTGCGCGGGCTGCTCGCCGCCGCTCGCGGCGACGACCCGGAGCTGGCCGAGACCGAGATGCGAGCCGGGATCGATGCGCTGGCGGCATTCGGGGCCGCGGGCTTCCACGCGCAGGCGCAGGAGGAGCTCGGCCGGTGGCTGGCCACGCAAGGCCGCGCCGAGGAGGCCGTGCCGCTCCTGGACGCCGCCCGTACGACGTACGCCGATATCGGCGCCACCGGCTGGCTCGCCGGACTCGAGACCTGGGCCAGCACCTCCCCACAGGCAGCGGCGTTGACCACAACACGGTTCTGATGCCGCCCGAGCAGACCAGAGCGCGGCTGGTCACCGTTCTCGGTGCGACTTCTACTTCTCGGTGCTCTGGACGATCACGACCATCACGGACGACCCCGTCGCCGAGCCGGCAGCATTTCGTGGGCGTCGACCTGTGGAGAGCCTCGGATCTCTGTTACTAGACCGTGACCTCAGGGGCCGGTTGTGCACAGGGTTCTGAGCCTCAAATGTCGGTGCTCAGTGCTGGAATAGTCCTATGACAGCGATGACCACACCACGCCACCGGGTGGCGTCGGCGACCGCGCAGATGCGTGCCGTTGCTGACCTCGTGGTGGATGCGTCGGTGTGGTCGATGGACCCGGCGGAGACCGGTGTGACGCTGGTCGAGCTGACCCGGTTGAAGGCCCAGGTGGCTGAGCTCGAAGCCCGGGTCGCTGCGCACGCCGACGACCTTGGGGTCGGCGACGAGGTGGGTGCGACCAGCACGGCGTGCTGGTTGGCGCACCAGACGAAGGTGACGCGACCGGACGCGCACCGGGTCGTGCGGCTCGGTCACGACCTCGAGACGCACACGCTTACCCGCGACGCACTGGCTTCCGGCGACCTGGTGGTCGAGCAGGCGCGGGTCATCGTGCGTTCCGTCGAGCGATCTTGCCCGACGACCTCGACCGCGACCTGGTCACACAGGCCGAGACGTACCTGTCGCCGAGCCGCCCACCACGACGCGACGGACGTTGAAGATCGTCGGCGGACGGCTCCTCGAGGTCGTCGCCCCGGACGTTGCGGACGCGCATGAGGCGAAGCTCCTGGAGAGGGAAGAGCGCGAAGCAGGCCGCATCGCCGGTTCCGATGACCGACGACGGCCACGGCAAGACCTACGGACGGTTCACCCTCCCGTCCGCCCAGGGCGGCATGCTGGAGAAGATCCTGCTCGGCTTCGCCGCACCGAAGCACCAGGCCGCAACCGTTGGCCCGGGCATCGCCCGGCGGCCGGGTCCGGAGCGGATGGGTCGGGCGTTCTGCGAGTTCATCGAGCGCTACCCCGCCGACCGGGTCCCCGACGCCGGTGGTGTGAACGCGACCGCGGTCGTGATCATGACTCTGGAGACGTTGATGGGTGGGCTGAAGGCAGCGCACCTCGACACCGGCGAGAAGATCTCCGCCGGGCAGGCGAGGCGGTTGGCGTCGCAGGCGAAGATCATCCCCGTGGTCCTCGGCGGCAAGTCCGAGGTGTTGGACGTCGGCCGCGGCATGCGGTGCTTCACCAAACCCCAGCGGGTCGCGATGATGATCCGCGACCGCGGCTGCACCGCCGAAGGCTGTGACTGGCCCCCAGGCATGTGTCACGGTCACCACGACCGGCTCTGGAGCCGCGGCGGCAACACCGACCTGAAGCACGGCAGGCTGCTCTGCCCGAAGCACCACGCGACGGCGCACGACCCGGCGTACGAGATGACCAAGCTCCCCGGCGGGAAGGTCGCCTTCCACCGGCGCACGTAAACCGGCCGACCCAACCACCGGGCTCATCCTCTTTCGACCGCAACCACAACGGTCGACCCGAGCCTGCCCGCAAGCCCTACGGCCCGCAGGCCGCGCACATTGCCCTGCCTTCACTTCCCGGGTTTCGAGACGGCGCTAGCGCGCCTCCTCAACCACCGCGGGGGGTCAGCTAGAGGCCTTGCTGCTTCTTGCGGCGGTTGTAGTCGCGCATCCGCTGCGGGATGCCGACGACGGCGGCGTCGTACGACGGGATCTGGTGCTGGTTGCAGAACTCGTGCGCCCACTTGACCGACGGGACCCGACGGCGGGTCCACTCGCCGTCGTGGGCGACGAGCAGCAGCGTGACGTCGCTGACCGCGGTGCGCGGCTCCACGAAACCCTCGACGCCGCGGCGCTCGGTCACCCACGTCTGCAGGTGCTCCAGGTCGACCGAGTCCGACGCCCGCACGCGGGTCGATCCCGTGCGAGCAGCGTCTTGCGCGGGGCCTCGCATCTTCGGCGAGGAGCCGCGGCGGAACCGGTCCAGGAATGCCATGGGTACCAGTGTGCCAAGTGACTGTTCAGTACGGCGGAGGTCGGTGTGGACACGTCATGGAGAAGTGCAAAGATGGGCGGGTGGCCGACACCGACTTCGACGTACTCATCCTCGGTGCAGGCTCCGGCGGCTACGCGTGTGCACTCCGCGCGGCCCAGCTCGGCCTGACGGTCGGTCTGGTCGAGAAGGGCCCGCTCGGCGGCACCTGTCTGCACGTCGGCTGCATCCCGACCAAAGCGCTGCTCCACGCCGCCGAGATCGCCGACCAGACGCGTGAGTCCGAGACGTTCGGTGTGAAGGCCACGCTCGAGGGAGTCGACATGGCGGGCGTCAACGCCTACAAGGACGGCGTCGTCAGCCGCCTCTTCAAGGGCCTCACCGGCCTGATCAAGAGCCGCGGCATCACCGTGATCGAGGGCAGCGGGCGACTGACCGGCCCGAAGCAGGTCACGGTGGGCGACACGACGTACGCCGGCAAGCACGTCGTCCTCGCCTCCGGTTCCTACTCCCGCACCCTGCCCGGGCTCGACATCGACGGCGAGCGGGTGATCACCTCGGAGCAGGCGCTGAAGCTCGACCGGGTGCCCGCATCGGTCGTGGTGCTCGGCGGTGGCGTGATCGGCTGCGAGTTCGCCAGCGTGTGGCGCAGCTTCGGCGCGGAGGTCACGATCGTCGAGGCGCTCCCCCGGCTGATGGCGGCCGAGGACGAGGCGTCGTCCAAGGCCCTGGAGCGCGCCTTCCGCAAGCGCAAGATCAACTTCCGCACCGCCACCCCGTTCCAGAGCGTGAAGCACACCGACACCGGCATCGCCGTGACGGTCGAGGGGGGCGACGTGATCGAGGCGGAGCTGCTGCTCGTCGCCGTGGGTCGCGGTCCGACGACCGACGGACTCGGCTACGACGAGCAGGGCGTGACGATGGACCGCGGCTTCGTCCTCACCGACGACCGCCTGCGCACCAACCTCGAGGGCGTGTACGCCGTCGGCGACATCGTCCCGGGACTCCAGCTCGCCCACCGCGGCTTCCAGCAGGGCATCTTCGTCGCCGAGGACATCGCCGGGCTCGCCCCGCAGCCGATCGACGAGGCCGGCATCCCGCGGGTCACCTACTCCCACCCCGAGCTCGCGTCGGTCGGTCTCGACGAGGCCAAGGCCGCCGAGACGTACGGCGCCGACGGGATCGAGACGATCACCTACGACCTCGGCGGCAACGGCAAGAGCCAGATCCTCAAGACCCAGGGCTTCGTGAAGCTGGTCCGCCGCAAGGACGGCCCGGTGATCGGCGTGCACATGGTCGGCGACCGGGTCGGCGAGCTCATCGGCGAGGCCCAGCTGATCTACAACTGGGAGGGCCAGCCGGAGGACGTCGCGCCGCTGGTGCACGCCCACCCGACCCAGAACGAAGCCCTCGGTGAGGCGCACCTGGCGCTCGCCGGGAAGCCACTGCACGCGCACTCCTGATATTCAGTACTCAGACCCTCACCCAGCAGACACAGCAGATCCGAAGCGAAGGAAGTCCATGGCCACCGAAGTCAACCTGCCGGCACTCGGCGAGTCCGTCACCGAAGGCACCGTCACCCGCTGGCTCAAGCAGGTTGGCGACTCGGTCGCGGTCGACGAGCCGTTGCTGGAGGTCTCCACCGACAAGGTCGACACCGAGATCCCGTCCCCGGTGGCCGGCACCCTGCTCGAGATCAAGGCGCAGGAGGACGACACCGTCGAGGTCGGTGCGATCCTCGCGGTGATCGGCGACGAGGGCGAGTCTTCCGGTGGGTCCGAGGCGGCCTCCGAGCCGGAGCCCGAGCCGGAGCCGGAGCCCGAGCCCGAGGAGGAGAAGGCTGCCGAGCCCGAGGCCGCCGCGGAGCCCGCTCCCGCGGCCGAGGAGGTCGAGAAGCCCGCCGCCGAGACCAAGCCGTCCGGTGGGTCCGGTACGTCGGTCACGCTGCCCGCGCTCGGCGAGTCGGTGACCGAGGGCACCGTCACCCGCTGGCTGAAGTCCGTCGGCGACGAGGTGGCCGTCGACGAACCGCTGCTCGAGGTCTCCACCGACAAGGTCGACACCGAGATCCCGTCCCCGGTGGCCGGCACCCTGCTCGAGATCAAGGCCGAGGAGGACGAGACCGTCGAGGTCGGCGCCGAGCTGGCCGTGATCGGGTCGGCCGACGCCGCGCCCGCCAAGTCCGAGGAGAAGGCCCCCGAGCCCGAGCCCGAGAAGGAGCCCGAGCCCGAGAAGGAGCCCGAGCCCGAGCCGGAGCCCGAGCCGAGGAGCCGGAGCCTGCCAAGGAGCCCGAGCCGGCCCCCGCCGCCGAGAAGGCGCCCGAGCCCCAGCCGAGCCCACCCCTGCACCCGCACCGTCCGAGCCGGTCGGTGGCGGCGACGGTCCCGGCTACGTCACTCCCCTGGTCCGCAAGATGGCCGCCCAGCACGGCGTCGATCTGGCCGGGGTCAGCGGCACCGGCGTCGGCGGTCGCATCCGCAAGCAGGACGTGCTCGACGCGGCCAAGGCCCAGCAGCAGCCCGCCGCGGCTGCCCCGGCGGCGGCCGCTCCGGCAGCGTCGGGCGGCGCGGCACCCGTGCCGATCAGCCCGTCCCCGCTGCGCGGCACCACCGAGAAGATGTCGCGGCTGCGCAAGATCATCGCCTCGCGGATGGTCGAGTCGCTGCAGACCAGCGCCCAGCTCACCCAGGTGGTCGAGGTCGACATGACCAACATCGCCCGCCTGCGCGCGTCGGTGAAGGACGAGTTCCTCGCTCGCGAGGGCGTGAAGCTGTCCTACCTGCCGTTCTTCGCCAAGGCCGCGATCGACTCGCTCAAGCAGCACCCGTCGCTCAACGCCACGATCGACACCGAGGCCGGCGAGGTCACCTACTACGACCGTGAGCACGTCGCCTTCGCCGTCGACACCGAGCGCGGTCTGCTGACCCCGGTCATCAAGGACGCGGGCGACCTGTCGATCGCGGGCCTGGCCAAGAAGATCGCGGACGTCGCGCAGCGCACGCGCACCAACAAGATCGGTCCGGACGAGCTCTCGGGCGGCACGTTCACGATCACCAACCTGGGCAGCGTCGGCGCGTTGTGGGACACCCCGATCATCAACAAGCCGCAGGTCGCGATCCTCGGCCCGGGCACGATCGTCAAGCGCGCGGTCGTGATCGACGACCCCAACCTCGGCGAGACGATCGCCGTGCGCCACATGGTCTACCTCGCGCTGACCTACGACCACCAGCTCGTCGACGGTGCCGACGCGGGTCGCTTCCTGTCGGAGGTCAAGCAGCGCCTCGAGGCCGGGCAGTTCGAGGTCTGAGCGAGACGCGTCACCGCAGCCAGCCGCTGGCCTGATCCAGCTCGGCCCCGGCTGCGGTGACTGCGACGCCCAGCTGATCCACGGTGTCGCCGTCCGGGAGCCCCCCGGCGCGCGCTCGCTCCTCGATGTCCGCGCAGCAGGCCGCCAGGTCGAGCAGACCGAGGTTGAGCGCGCTGCCCCGGAGCCGGTGTGCCCGCTCCGCGGTCGCGGTCGGGTCGCCGGCGGCGACCGCAGCACGGAGATCAGTGAGGATCTGCTGCGCACCCTCGGCGAAGCGGCCGATGATCTTGCGCACCAGCGCCGTGTCGAACCCGTCCGCGACGAGCTCGCGCAGCCGCGCCTCCGCCGCGGACGCGGCCACCGCCTGATCCGCGGCCGTCGGCACCCACCGGGCGAGGGTGCGCTCGAGAACGGCAGGCACCACCGGCTTGGACACGAAGTCGTCCATCCCGGCGTCGCGGCAGCGATCGCGCTCCTCGGCGGTCGCCGACGCGGTCATCGCGATGATCGGGACCCGCGCCACCGGGTCGCGCCATCGCCCGGATCGCGCGGGTGGCGTCGAAGCCGTCCATCACCGGCATCTGGCAGTCCATCAGCACCGCGTCGAAGCCCTCGGGCTCGTCGGCGAGGGCGGCGACCGCTGCAGCGCCGTTCTCCGCCATGACCACGTCGAAGCCCAGGCCGCGCAGGATGCCGGTCGCGACCAGCTGGTTGACCGCGTTGTCCTCGACCACCAGGATCCGGCCCCGCACGACACCGTCCTGAGGCAGGTCGACCACGCCGCAGTGCCAGGTTCGGGCTGTCGTAGCGCCCACCGAGCGTCGCCAGCTCGTCGAGCAGGTGTGAGGCGAGGACCGGCTTCGCGACGAACGCGTCGAGCCCGGCGGCGGCCAGCCACTCGGCGTCGGGCTCCGTCGCCGAGGACAGCAACGCCAGCCGGGTGCTCGCGGTGGCGCTCCTCGGCGCGGATCGTCCGGGCCAGCTCCTCACCGTCGGTGCGCGGCATCATGTAGTCGATCAGCGCGACGTCGTAAGCGCCTCGCGTGCCGGGCCGCGGCGTCCAGCTCGATGAGGGCGTCGTACGCCGACTCGACGGCCGTCACCTCGACGTCCCAGGCCGCCAGCTGCTCCTCGAGGATGTAGCGGTTGGTCGCGTTGTCGTCGACGACGAGCACCCGCAACCCGGCGACCGCGTCCTCGCGAGCCCGGGTCGCGGCTCCGGCGCGGCGGCCAGGGGCGAAGGGCACGGTGAACCAGAAGGTGCTGCCCACGCCCGCCTCGCTGTCGACGCCGATGGTGCCGCCCATCGCCTCGACGATCCGTTTGCTGATGGCCAGGCCGAGCCCGGTGCCGCCGTACTCGCGCGTGGTCGAGCTGTCGCCCTGGGAGAAGGCCGTGAAGAGCTGGCGCTGCACCTCGGGGTCGATGCCGATCCCGGTGTCCGTCACCTCGACCCGGACCGTGGCCGGGCCGATGCCGCGGGCGCGGACCACGACCTCGCCGGCGTGGGTGAACTTGACGGCGTTCGCGACCAGGTTGGTGACGACCTGCCCGAAGCGCACCGGATCGCCGCGCGACCATCGCGCGGCAGGTTGTCGACGCTGGAGAGCGACCAGCTCGAGGTTCTTGGCGGAGGCACGCTCGGCGATCAGCCCGACGCTCTGCTCGACGATCGAGCGCGGGTCGAACTCGATCACCTCGAGGTCGAGGCGGCCGGCCTCGACCTTGGACAGGTCGAGGATGTCGTTGACCAGGCTCAGCAACGAACGCCCCGCCTGGTCGATGCCGTCGGCCAGCCGGCGCTGGTGGGTGGTCAGCGCGGTGTGGCCGAGCAGCTCGCTCAGGCCGATCACCCCGTTGAGCGGCGTTCGGATCTCGTGGCTCATGGTCGCGAGGAACTCCGACTTGGCGCGCGAAGCCGCCAGCGCGTCGTCACGAGCCGCGGCGAGCGCCAGGTCGGTCTCCTCACGCTCGGCGACGTTCGCCAGCAGGTTCAGCATCTGGTGGAAGATCGCCAGCTCGTAGGCACGCGGCGGTGCCGTGGACCGGGTCTCGGAGACGATCACGCAGGCGAGCCGGTCGCCGACCAGAGCCGGACCGGCCACGACGTAGATGCCGTCGGTGCGGATCCGCTGGATCGTCCGGTGGTCGGCCGCGACCTCTTCGGCGAGGCCGCGCGCGAAGGCGAGGTCGGGCTCGTCGAAGTCGCTCCAGCCCGCGTCGAAGTGGATGAGTGCACCGTCCTGCCCGGGGTCCGGCGCAGACACGACGATCGCGGGCCACTGCGTGTAGGGGCGCACGATCGTGTCGGAGGCGAGCAGCGCGTCCCCGAGCGTGCGGGCCTCGTTGGCGGCACCGGCCATCGCGCTGAGGAAGGCGAGCCCCTGCTCGGCCTCCTTGGTCTCGGTGACGTCCTGCACGGTGCCACTGAGCCGGACGAGCTCCCCGTCGTCGTCGAACGCGACCCGCCCCTGGATGCGGACCCAGCGGGCCGGCTCGCCGACCGGACGATCGAGGCGCGCGTCGACGTCGACCGGGGTGCCGGCTGCGACCATGCCGGCGTACGCAAGCCGGACCGCGTCTCGGTCCTCCGGGTGGAGCAGGCCGGTGAAGGACTCCACGGTCGGTGGGATCGATCCGGGGTCCACCCCGAGGACCTGGTAGAGCTCGTCGGACCACTGCAGGACGTCCTCGGAGACGAGTCGCTCCCAGCTGCCGATGTGGGAGATCGACTGCGCCTCCGCGAGCTCGCGCTCCCGGCGTTCGAGGGCCTGGCGCTCTGCCCTCTGCACGCTGTGGTCGCGCACCCGGTGCAGCCAGCCGCGGTGCTCGCCTGCGCGGTCGACGAGGGGCACGTGGCTGACCGATGCCCAGAACTGGGTGCCGTCGCGGCGGACCAGCAGGCACTCGAGGTCGGCGCCGGCGTCGCGCGTCGTACGCAACCGGTCGAGGTGGCCGCCGAACTGCACACGGCCCTCGGCGTCGAGCGCCTCGACGGCCGCGAAGCCCACGACCTCGTCCTCGGCGAGCCCGAGCAGATCGGCGAACCGCTGGTTGGCCCAGGTGGTGATGCCGTCGTCGTCGAGGACCCACAGCCCGTCGGGGACGGCCTGCAGGATCCAGTCCGCGGGCGTGCCCCCATCGAGGTCCATGTCCCGATGGTCCACCATCGGAGCCGTTCGCAGACGACCTCGCGTCCACGAGTCGAGTTGACGCTCCAGTGGCCCCTCTGTTGGCCCCTCTGTTGGCCCCTCTGTTGGCGGAGCGTGGTTGTGTGGGGGGATGACGGGTCTCCAGATCGTGATGGCCGGTGCGTCGGGGTTCCTCGGCAGCCATCTCACGAGGCAGCTCACTGCCCGCGGCCACGCCGTGGTGGCGCTGACCAGGCGGCCGACGTCCGCGCCCGACGAGTCGACCTGGGACCCGTACGCCGGGGTCTACGACCGCGACGTGATCGCGCGTGCCGACGTCGTGATCAACCTCGCGGGCACGCCGACGATCGGCAACCCGCACTCGAAGCGCTGGGCGCGCGAGCTGCGCGAGAGCCGGGTGACCACCACGCGCGTGCTGGCCGACGCGATCGCCGACAGCGACCGGACGCCGGCGTACCTCGCCGGCAACGCCATCGCCTGGTACGGCGACCACGGCCGGGAGGTCGTCACCGAGCAGACCGGGAGCTCCGGTGACAGCCTGCTCACCCAGGTCACCCGGGAGTGGCAGGACGCCGCGCAGCCGGCCGTCGACGCGGGCGCCCGGGTCTGCTTCCTGCGCACCGCCCCGGTCATGGACCGCCGGTCCGCGCCGCTCAAGCAGCTGACGCTGCTCACCAAGCTCGGCCTCGCGACCCGTCTCGGCGACGGTCAGCAGCGGATGGCGATGATCTCGCTGCGCGACTGGGTCGGCGCCGCCGTCCACCTCGTCGAGCACTCCTCGGTCTCCGGACCGGTCAACCTGTGCTGCCCGCAGACCCCGACGAATCGCGAGTTCACCGAGGCGCTGGCCCGCGCGGTCGACCGCAAGGCCTTCCTGGCCGCCCCGTCCTTCGCGATCAAGGCGGGTGCCGGCCCGATGGCACCCGAAGTGCTCGGCTCGATCAACCTGCGGCCCACCGTGCTCGAGGACTCGGGCTTCGAGTTCGCGGACCGGACCGTCCACGAGGTCGTGCGCGCCGGTCTCAGCTCATGGGGCTGACCACGTCGACCCGCCACTCCCCCGCCACCCGCGCCAGCGCGACGACCCGGGTCGAGACCTCGTCGTCGGGCAGGGGCTGTCGTACGCCGCCCCCGACCGCGACCCCGCGCGCCAGCCGGTCGCTCACCACCAGCACCACCCGGTCGGCGGTCCAGACCCGGACCCGGACCGCGACCAGCTGCATCTCCAGGTCCTCGACCCGCAGCCCGCGCGCCGACCAGGCCCGCAGCATCGCCCGGTCCGCGCGACCCGCCGCCGACCTGGTGGCGTAGAGCTCCCGCAGCCGGCGCGGCTCCCCGCTCGCCCAGGCCTCCGCGCGCCGTTCGTCCCAGGCGCGCAGCAGCGCTGCGGCCGCGACCTCGGTGCGCTGCTGCGGCGGCGTCGCACCGTCGTCGGGCAGGAGCACGAGCGCAGCGCCGAGCACGACGGCGGTCACGGTCGCGACGACGAGCAGGAGGCGGATCGGCACAGGAGCCTCCTACCCGCCGAGACGGGCACGCCGATGGTTGTCCACAGGTCCGGCGTACGCTCGACCGCGTGAAGTACGAGCAGGTCGGGACGGTTGACTACCTCGCCGCGTGGGACCTCCAGCGCGAGGTTCACCAGCGCGTCGCCGACGGCGAGCAGCCCGACACCGTGCTCCTTCTCGAGCACCCCGCGGTGTTCACCGCCGGCAAGCGCACCCAACCGGAGGACCGACCGGTCGACCCGGCGGGCGCACCGGTGATCGACGTCGACCGCGGCGGCACGATCACCTTCCACGGCCCCGGCCAGCTGGTCGGCTACCCGATCGTCGCGCTGCCGGAGCACGTCCTGGTCGTCGACTACGTGCGCCGCGTCGAGGAGGCGTTGATCCGGGTCTGCGCCGACCTCGGCGTCACCACAGCCCGCGTGCCAGGTCGCAGCGGGGTCTGGCTGCGTGCTGATGAGCGCGGCCCGGAGCGCAAGATCGCCGCGCTCGGCATCCGGGTCAGCCGCGGCGTCACCATGCACGGGTTCTCGCTCAACTGCGACGTCGACCTCGGCTGGTTCGACCGGTTCGTACCGTGCAGCATCGCCGACGCCGGCGTCACCTCGCTGAGTCGCGAGCTCGACCGCGACGTCACCGTCGCCGAGGTGCTCCCCGTCGTGGAGCGACACCTGAGCGACTACCTCGCCTGGGCGCCGTACGACGCCACGCCCGGACTACGACCCGCGGCCCGACCCCGCCAAGCAGGCCCGGCAGCCGCGCATCGAGCTGCTGACCCCGAGCCGTCCCTGATCTGTCCCTGATCTCGGCGAGTTCTGTCGAGCCCTCAACCTTTTCGGTGGTTGGGTCGTCTGACACGTACCGGACCCGGGAGGACGTGCATGACCGATCTCGTGATCGAGACCGCCAGCTTGCGCAAGGAGTTCCGCACCAGACGGGGGGTGCGGGTCGCCGTCGACGGACTCGACCTCGCGGTCCCGGCCGGCGGGGTGCACGGCTTCCTCGGGCCGAACGGCTCCGGCAAGACCACCACGATCCGGATGCTGCTCGGCCTCGCCCGCGCCAGCGAGGGGACGATGCGGCTCTTCGGCCAGCCGGTCCCCCACCAGCTGCCGTCGGTCATCGACCGGATCGGCGCCGTGGTCGAGAGCCCGAAGTTCTCGCCCAGCTTCAGCGGGCGGCAGAACCTCACGCTGCTGGCCCGCTCCATCGGCGTACCGACCGCGCGCGTCGCCGCCGCGGTCGAGACCGTCGGCCTGACCGGGCGTGACAAGGACCGCTACAAGTCCTACTCGCTGGGCATGAAGCAGCGGCTCGCGATCGCGGCCACGCTGCTCAAGGAGCCCGACCTGCTGATCCTCGACGAGCCGACCAACGGTCTCGACCCGGCCGGCATCCGGGAGATCCGCGACACCATCCGCGACCTCGGCGAGTCGGGCGTGACGGTGCTGCTCAGCTCCCACATCCTCGCGGAGGTCCAGCAGGTGTGCACCTCCGCCACGATCATCGGCAACGGCCGGATGCTCGCCTCCGGCCGGGTCGACGACCTGATCGGCACGAGCACGTCCTACCGCGTGGCGGCGGCCGACCCCGACGCCGTACGCCGCGTGCTGACCGACGCCGGCTTCACGGTCGGCGAGCACGACCTGCTCGTCGAGACCGACCGGCCGGCGGACGTCACCCAGGCGCTGGGCGCCGCAGGCATCTGGCTCACCGAGCTGACACCCGTGCGGGCCGACCTCGAGAGCGTCTTCCTCCAGCTCACCGCCGGCGACCAGATGGGCGGCGGTCAGTGATGCTGCGACTGGTCCGGGTCGAGCTGACCCGTCTGCGCTGGCGCCGCGCGGTCATGCTGCTGCTGATCGCGGCCGTCGTGATCCCGGCGATCGTCGCCGCCGTGACCCTCTGGAACACCCGGCCGGTCTCCGACGCCGACATCGCCGGCGTCGCGCGTGACAACGCCGGCGAGATCGCCCGCTGCGAGAGGAAGCCGCACCGCTACGGCCTCGACGACGCCGACGGCTGCGAGGCGCAGATCGTCGGCTGGTACGTCGGGCGCCAGCCGCTCGACCTCGCCGAGCAGCGGCACGAGAACACCGGGCTCGGCGTCGCCACGATCCTCGCGGCGCTGCTGCTCCTGGTCGGCACGACCTTCGTCGGGCACGACTGGAACACCGGCTCGATGAGCAACCAGCTGCTCTTCGAGCCTCGGCGCGGCCGGATCTGGGCCGCGAAGGCGATCGTGGTCACCGGCGTCTCGGCCGTGCTCGGGGCGATCGTGTTCTCGGCGTACTGGCTGGTGCTCTGGGCGGTCGCCGACTCCCGCGGACTGCCGGCTGGGAACGCCGAGCTGCTCGACTGTCTCCAGCTCGGGTGGCGGGGCGCGGTCTTCGCGGCCTGCGCCGCCCTCGGCGGCTACGCCCTCACCATGCTCTTCCGGAGCACGGTCGCCACCTTGGGCATCCTGCTCGCGGTCGCCCTGGCCGGCGGCATCGTGATCGCCGCGCTCGGCATCGGTGAGCGGTGGCAGCCGCAGGTCAACCTCGCAGGCGGTGGTCGAGAACGGCGCGACCTACTACGTCGATCCGCCCCAGGCATGCTTCAACGGCGCGCCGTCACAGAGTGCCGAGTGCAACGGTGAGCAGCACCTCGACCTCGCGCCCGCGGCCGGCTACTGGGGCGTCGCACTGGTGCTCGTGGGAGCCCTGTCCGTGGTGTCGTTCCGGAGGCGAGACGTGCCCTGAGCAGCTCTCGGGCCGCCGCGTAGGCTTGGGGCTGTGACGCAAGCTCCCGCCCCAGAAGGACGCAAGCTGCTCCGACTCGAAGTGCGCAACGCGGAGACCCCGATCGAGCGCAAGCCGGAGTGGATCAAGACCCGGGCCAAGATGGGCCCCGAATACAAGCACCTGCAGAGCCTGGTGAAGTCCGAGGGACTCCACACGGTGTGCCAGGAGGCCGGCTGTCCCAACATCTTCGAGTGCTGGGAGGACCGCGAGGCGACCTTCCTCATCGGCGGTGACCAGTGCACCCGGCGCTGCGACTTCTGCCAGATCGACACCGGCAAGCCGCAGCCGCTCGACCGCGACGAGCCGCGCCGGGTCGCCGAGTCGGTCCAGAAGATGGAGCTGCGCTACGCGACCATCACCGGCGTCGCGCGCGACGACCTCGAGGACGGCGGCGCCTGGCTGTACGCCGAGACCGTGCGCGCGATCCACGAGCTCAACCCCGGCACCGGCGTCGAGAACCTGATCCCGGACTTCAACGGCAAGCCCGACCTGCTGCGTGAGGTCTTCGAGTCGCGGCCCGAGGTGCTCGCCCACAACGTCGAGACGGTGCCGCGGATCTTCAAGCGGATCCGCCCGGCGTTCCGCTACGAGCGCTCCCTCGACGTGATCACCCAGGCCCGCGACTTCGGCCTGGTGACCAAGTCCAACCTGATCCTCGGCATGGGCGAGACCCGCGAGGAGATCCACCAGGCGCTGCTCGACCTGCACGCGGCCGGCTGCGAGCTGATCACGATCACGCAGTACCTCCGCCCCTCCGCGCGGCACCACCCCGTCGAGCGCTGGGTGAAGCCCGAGGAGTTCGTCGAGATGGCCGCCGAGGCCGAGGAGATCGGCTTCTCCGGGGTACTCTCCGGTCCGCTCGTGCGTTCGTCCTACCGCGCCGGTCGGTTGTACCGTCAGGCGATGGACGCGCGCGCCGGCGCGACCGCCTGACCCCCCATCCAGCGAACCAGCGAGAACGAGGCAGCACAGAAGATGGCGAAGGACCCCAAGCCCGTCGACCCGGCCGAGATGAGCCGCCGGATGCAGTTCGTCGAGACCTACCGGATGGCTCGGAAGTCCGACCCGATGCTGCCGCTGTGGCTGCTCGGATCGTTCGTGCTCGGTGCCGGCGTCGGCTTCACGGTCTTCTGGGTGCTGCCGGGCTCCGGCCCGATCGGCACCATCATCGCGGTCGTCGGCGGGCTGCTGCTCGGCACGCTGCTGACGATGATCGTCTTCGGTCGCCGCGCCCAGAAGGCGGCGTACAAGCAGATGGAGGGCCAGCTCGGCTCGGCCGCCGCTGCCCTGCGGATGCTCCGCGGTCGCCAGTGGAAGACCGACCCGGTGATCGCCTTCACCAAGCAGCAGGACGTCGTCCACCGCGTGGTCGGGCCTCCGGGCATCGTGCTCGTCGGCGAGGGCAACCCCAACCGGCTGCGCCAGCTGATGTCGAGCGAGCGCCGCAAGCACGAGCGCGTCGCCTCCGACGTGCCGATCCACGAGGTGCTGTGCGGCAACGACGAGGGTCAGGTGCCGCTGCCCAAGCTGGTCCGCCACGTCCAGAAGCTCGGCCGCAAGGTCAAGCCCGCGGAGATGACCGACATCCTCAACCGGCTCAAGGCGCTCGACGCCAACCGGTCCGCCGTCCCGATGCCGAAGGGCCCGGTGCCGACGAGCATGAAGGGCCAGCGGCAGAACATGAAGGGCCGCTAGGCCCCCATCGACATCCCGCTCGGCATCTTCATCACGTCGGCGGGCGGTGGTGCCTGGATGTCGACCGGCTCGCCCCAGTTCGAGAGCGTCATGGTGACGCTGCCGAGATCGCCCATGGCCAGCTTGGTCTGGTGCATCAGGCCGTCGTCGTCGGTCCAGAGGTCGTAGGTGATGATGCTCGGCAGGTCGGCCGCGCCGGTCCCGCCGAGCTGGCTCTGCAGGTCACTGAACGCCTTGCTGCGCACCTTCATCGTGTAGTGGTGCAGCGACGCACCGTCGACGTCCTCGTCGCCGACGTACGTCACGTCGTCGACGGCGCCCTCCATGTCCTTCAGCGCGGAGCCGGGGTCCATCTGGTCGAGCAGGTCGCCGCCGAGCGGCGAGTTCTTGCCGGTGAGCGGCATCTTCATCCACTTGCCCCGGCCCAGCTGCGGGATCTGCATGTACATCACGCCGTCGACCAGGCGCATCTCGACCTTGCCGCCGAGCATCGCGTAGTCCATCGTCATCGCCATCTCGGGCGGTGTCGTCGTGTAGTCGATGTCGCCGTCCATGGTCATCTCCGCCGGACCGCCCTCGAGCTTCATGGTCATGTGGGCCGTTGTCGCGTTGCTCAGGCCGCCGAGCACCTCGGCGACGAAGGCGTCGGGGTCGACGGTCTCGCCGGCGGTCGGTGACGCGTCCTCGCTGGGTGCTGCACTGGTCGACTCCGACGCGGACGACGACGCGGACGACGACGCGGACGATGACGTGGTCGGGTCGTCAGTCGCGGTCGCGTCGTCCTTGTCGTTGCAGGCAGCGAGGCCACCGAGGGCGAGGACGGTGACGGTCGCTGCTGCCGTACGTCGTACGGCGTGGGTGCGGAGAGTTCGGCGCATACCGTCGAGGCTAGCCCGCGTCTGCTGCGCGGTGACCAGCCCAGACGGGCTACCCGGCTGACAGTCAGACGGACGGGGCCGAGCCACCGGAGTCGGTCATGCCCGGCAGGTCGGGCATCTCGGTGACCTGGTCGGCCGGCGGCGCCTCGATCGAGACGTCCTTGCCGAAGTCCGACAGCTCGGTGCTCATCGAACCGGCGGAGCCCATGTCGAGCGTCAGCTTGGTGAGCCGGGACTGGTCGTCGAGCCAGATGTCGTAGACGAAGGTCTTCGGGAGACCGGCAGCGCCGGACGCCGCCGCACCTCCGAGCTGCGAGGCCAGCGCACTCGGGTCGACCGTCGCGCTGTAGTGGTCGAGGGACTCTCCGTCGACGTCCTCCGGCCCGACGTACGTCACCGACTCGAGGCCCTTCTCGAGGAGGGCCATGGACGACTTCGGGTCGAGCTGCGAGCCGAGGGCGCCGAACGGGCTGTTCTTGTCGGAGAGGTCCAGCTTCCAGAACTTGTGGTCGCTCAGAGCGCCCAGGTTCATGTACATCACGCCGTCGACGAGGACGGCCTGGATGTCGCCGCCCAGGGTGGCGGAGCTCAGCGTCATCGAGGTCGCGGGGCTGTCATCGGTGTAGTCGAGGTCGCCCTCCCCCTTCATCCCACCGATCATCCCGGTCTTCGTGTCCACCGTGACGTGCGCCGTCGTCATGCTCTCGAAGCCCGACGCCAACAGGGCGGTGAAGTCCGCTGGTGTGACCGTGTCGCCGGCCTGGAGGTCGGAGGCGACGGTGCTCGGGCTGCTGCTGGCGCTCGTGCTCGACGCGCCTGCGGGATCCGCAGGCCGTGTCGCCGCCCGAGTCACCGCACGCGACCAGCCCGGTCAGGGCGAGCGCCGAGAGGGCAGCGGCGGCGAGCGAACGGCGTACAGCCAGGGTGGTGGTCAAGAGGGTGCCTTTCCGAGGAGGACGGTGCTCCCAGCATGACCCGCAGGTGGTGACCGCCAAACCACCGGCTCGGGTCAGGCCCGGGACCCGGCCGACTGGAGCGTGACCGTGGCCGAGCCGGCCGCGACGTCGTGCAGGCCGCGCCGGTCGGGTCGGAAGACCAGGGGCGGGATGACCAGGGCGACCAGGATCGCCCGAGCGAGGGAGGGCAGCAGGTCGATCCGGCCGCCGTCGGACACTCGGACCACGCGCAGCCGGGTGGCCATCTTGCCGAAGGAGCCACCGACCGTGCTGGTGAGGATCGCGGACTCCAGGACGAAGACGCCCAGCGTGAAGAAGCTGCCCGGCCCGCCCGTCGTACCGAACACGGGATAGAAGATGCTCACGACCAGCAAGCAAGCGAACCAGTCGACGACCAGGGCGATCACGCGCCGCCCCCATGAGGCGGTCTCCCAGCCGGTCTCCCCCACGCCTTGACTCACCGCGCCAGCCTAGGTGCCCGCTCGGCGAGCTCCGCTGGCGGGACACCTGTTACATCGGAGAAACAAAGCCGATACGGTCAAGAAACGGCCCGTACGTAGTTTCGGGCTGGTCCGGCGCAGCGCCGCACCGGGCCACCACTCGCTCAGATTGTGGGCTGTCGCGGTCACGCGCAGCCAAGGAGGACGAATGTTCCAGAACAGCGACGAGCTGCTCAAGTACGTCAAGGACGAAGGCGTCGAGATGGTCGACGTCCGCTTCTGCGACCTGCCCGGCGTCATGCAGCACTTCACGGTCCCGGTGTCGTCGTTCGACCAGTCCGTCTTCGACGACGGCCTGAACTTCGACGGCTCCTCGATCCGTGGCTTCCAGGCCATCCACGAGTCCGACATGTCGCTGTTCCCGGACCCGACCACGGCGTACATCGACCCCTTCCGCACCGCGAAGACGCTGGTCGTGAACTTCTTCATCCACGACCCGCTCACCGGTGAGGCCTACTCCCGCGACCCGCGCAACATCGCCCGCAAGGCGATGGCCTACCTCTCGACGACCGGCATCGGCGACACGGCGTACTTCGCGCCGGAGGCCGAGTTCTACGTCTTCGACAACGTGCGCTTCGAGACCAAGGCGAACGCCGGCTACTACGAGATCAACTCGTCGGCCGGCGCCTGGAACACCGGTGACTCGTTCGAGAACGACAACCGCGGCTACAAGGTGAAGTACAAGGGTGGCTACTTCCCGGTCGCCCCGACCGACCACTTCGGCGAGCTCCGCGACGAGATGGTCATCGAGCTCGAGAAGTCGGGCCTCCAGGTCGAGCGTGCCCACCACGAGGTCGGCACCGCCGGCCAGGCCGAGATCAACTACCGCTTCGACGAGCTGCTCAAGGCGGCCGACGACGTGATGAAGTTCAAGTACATCATCAAGAACACGGCCTGGCGCAACGGCAAGACCGCGACCTTCATGCCGAAGCCGATCTTCGGTGACAACGGCTCGGGCATGCACGTGCACCAGTCGATCTGGAACGAGGGCTCGCCCCTCTTCTACGACGAGACCGGCTACGGCGGCCTCTCCGACATGGCCCGCTACTACATCGGCGGCATCCTGAAGCACGCCCCGTCGCTGCTGGCCTTCACCAACCCGACGGTGAACTCCTACCACCGCCTGGTCCCGGGCTTCGAGGCCCCGATCTCGCTGGTCTACTCCCAGCGCAACCGCTCGGCCTGCGTCCGGATCCCGATCACGGGCTCCAACCCGAAGGCCAAGCGCATCGAGTTCCGCTGCCCCGACCCGTCGGCCAACCCGTACCTCGCCTTCTCGGCGCTGCTGCTGGCCGGCCTCGACGGCATCAAGAACAAGATCGAGCCCTCGGCCCCGATCGACAAGGACATCTACGAGCTCCCGCCGGACGAGATGGCCGACATCGACCAGGTCCCGACCTCGCTGAACGCCGTGCTCGACTCCCTCGAGTCGGACCACGAGTTCCTGACGGCCGGCAACGTCTTCACGCCCGACCTGATCGAGACCTGGATCGAGTACAAGCGCCAGCACGAGATCCTCCCCGTGCAGATGCGCCCGCACCCGCACGAGTTCGAGCTCTACTACGACATCTGATGTCTCCGGTGGTTGAGGAGGTTGCGCAGCAACCGTCTCGAAACCACTGACCTGCACAAACGCGCGGCCCCGCGGAGGATTCCCCCAGGTTTCCCCCAGCGGGGCCGCTGCGCGTACTGGCCACCACCGGTGGTGAGCTCGTGGATGTGCCAGTCGAGCAACCTTGGGGAGTTCACCAGGCCGTGGTCGTCGACCCCTGGGGTCAGCGGTGGGTGCTCACCCAGCACCTGCGCGATACCGACCCCGCGGACTGGTTCGGCCGGGTATTCGAGCCCCTTCTCGGGTGAAGCCGGGGCGAGTCATTCCGCTGCGTGACTTCCCGGGTCGTGGCGGGAGACCGCGCCGAACTCGCGCTCGAATCTCTCCAGCAACGTGCTCAGGGCAGCGTTCAGGGCATGGAGCTGGGGAAGGTCGAGGTCACCGAAGAGCTCCGCCTCCCGCGTCGTGCGCCTGGCGGTGCCAGAGGCCCAGACCTGCAGGCCGCGGGGCGTGAGCTGGGTCTGCCGGACCCTCCCGTCCGCGGGGGCTGGTGGGCCCGGCTGCACGAGTCCGGCGACCTCGAGACGGCGAAGCCTGGTGCTGACGGTGCCCGAGGTCAGGTGCAACGCCGTCGAGATCTGCCCGGGCATGGCAGTGCCACCAAGACGTCGGATCACCGAGAGGGTCTCGAGGTCGCCGACGGTCACAGACTCAGCGGCCGCTACCGACTCGAGCACGCGCACGAAGGCTCGCGACAGTCGACCGATGCGTTGTCGTGCGGCCTCGACCTCGGGGTCGACGTCGATCATCTGCGCCAGCCATGTGTCGATCTCGTCGCCGACGGAGTCCACGCCACCTCCAGAGGCCTTGAATGCTGAGAGAGCTCAGAGATACCTTGAGCCTCAAGATACTCACGACGGAGGACATGATGGTGAACCACGCCGAGCCGCGTGAACTCGTGTACTGGGTGGGCGCCCGTCGCCACCTCGGCACCTACGTGGCCCCGGTTGCCGACCCGCGGGCACTCGTCGTCCTGTTGCCGGACTGGCGAGGGCGTAGCACTTTGGCACTCGACCATGCCAGCTTCCTGGTGTCCCTCGGCTGTGCCGTACTGGTCGCCGATCTCTACGGTGACGGCTTCAGCCCGAGCGACCCCGAGCAGGTTGGGCCGATGGTTCAACACCTGCTGACCCACCGGGCCGACGGGGTGGCGGCCCTGTCGGCCGCTGTGAGGGCAGTACGGGCAGAGGCTCCGGGAGCTCTCCCGGTGCTGACCGTCGGATTCAGCGCGGGCGCAGTCGTTGCTCTCGACCATGCCCGCCGCACCCGGGAGGTCGCAGCCGTCGCGGTCTGCTCCGGCCTGCTCAAGTGCGCAGAGCCGGGCACGCCGACCCGGATCGAGGCTCCGGCCCTGCTGGTCCAGGGCACACAGGACCAGGTCTCGCCGATGACGGTGATCGCCGACCTCGTGGCGGAGGCAGACGCCGTCGGCAACGACCTGCGGCTACTGCTGCTGAGCCAGACCCACCACGCCTACGACAACCCCGATGCTGGCACCGACCCGGCGGCGCGACTGATGTACTCCGAGCGGTCCGCTGCCCGGATGCGTCGAGCGCTCGCCACCCTCGTCGACGACGTAACTGAAGGGACGCCGTGCTCGTCGGGCCGCGAGCATTGAGGACGCCCGCGCTGAGCGCGTCCTTCCGCCGTCTGTCGGCGGATAGAGAAAATTGGCTCATGCCGAGTTCCGGATGAACGAGTGGTTCGCAGTCGGTAATTCCTCCGGAGAGACAGACGCTGCGCGCACTGCGCGAACGTGGAGCCGTGGTTCGGACGCATGATGCATGCGAGGGCGGGGCGGCCAGCCGCGACGGCTGTCCTCAGACGAGGACGCTCTTGGTGATGCAGTCGTTGCGCGCAAATTCGTCGGGAATCTCTGCCTCGTTCGAGGCGCAGACCCGAACCCTGAGGTGGACCGAGGCAACGTTGTCTGGTTGCACGATGAGGACCATCCGGGTGTGCTCCCCTGAAGCGAGATTGCCGAACTCGCACCCGGGCGAGTCGGGGTCGAAAGTGCCGCCGCTCGTGTTGATGCAATATTGGTCGACCACCGTGCCGTTCAGGACGGCGGTGTAGGTCAGGTCTGCGGAGTTGTCGATGATGGCCGCTGGACCGCGGTTGCGCAGAGTGAAGTCGAAGACGGCTAGGTGCCCGTTCCCCACGACTCGCGCGCCGCCGACGATCACGCCGCTGACTGCCAGGTCGGCTGACTCGGGCGACTCGCGAGTGTGTCCCGGGGCGCTTAGAGCCCCAGCGGTGCTAGCGCTGAGCGCGACGGCGCACGCGAGGGACAAGATGATGTTGATGGGCCGGCGCATGGAGCTCAACTCCCAGACGGATGGCGGCATCGGACGGTCGCCCGATCCCGGACACTCAGAGCACAACGCACTCGTTGCCAGCATCCTCGCCGACCACCGGGAGCGCATCACCAATATCCGTCAGGCCCGCGGCGTGTTGACTATCGAGCGCATCCAGCCCGCCAACCGAAGGCCGCGCCTTCCGCAGCCGGAGTGTCGCGAGCCGGCTGACGGGGATCGCGTGGGCAACTGAGTATGCGGGCGCATCCGGTCCCGACCCTCGACCTCCAAAGTGGCACTCATGACCACCTCACCCAGCCGTACCTGTACCCGCGCCCTGATCGCCGCACTGACGGGCGCCACCGCGCTCGCCGCCGCAGCAGCCACTCCGATCCTCGAAGCATCCGCTACCGCCGAGACCCCCGCACTGACGACGCCGAGCGTTCAACGCCACCACCACGAGAGTCACCGGGTCGTTCACCACGATGCCCGAGGTGACGTCGTCCTCTTCAACGAGGAGAGGCAGACACGTGCTCCGGCCCCAGATGACCGCGCCACCGACATCACCACGACCCTGGTGGACCATCGCGCCCACAGCTTGGTCGTGCACACGCGTGTACGGCACCTGAGTCGCGCGGCATACCGCTTCCTCATCTCCGAGATCCGTACTTCCGACGGCAGACACTACGAACTCGACCTGGACTACTCGGCCCACCCGATCGGCGCACGCGTGAGCCTCGTGCGATCTCCCGGCACGGACGTGAGGTGCCCCGAAGCTTCCTGGGCGATCAATCGATCAGCCAATCGAGTCGACGCGTCCATCCCCAACTCATGTCTCGGCAATCCCAGATGGGTCCGGGTAGGGGTTGCCATGGTCGGAGCCCCGCTCGATCTCGAGACCTCCTGGGGCGATGACTCCCGAGCCGAGGGACGCATCGGCGATCGGCACCTCAAACTCGGCCCCCGCCAGCCACGGGCCTGACGATCTGATCGCTGCCAGATCGACGAGCCGACCCTCCGCCGACCTCCCGACAAGGGAGGGACTTCCGGCGCGACCAATCCGGGTGGCGGACCCGCGTCATGTCACCGCGACCCGGACGAATGCATGATGACGAGCAGCTGCGCTCGTGGCATAACGTGAAGCCCATGTCTGCTCACTGGACCCTCGGCTGTGATGCGAATGATCCTCACCTGCTGGCGAGCTTCTGGGGATCTGCCCTGGGATACGTCCTCGAGCCGGGTTACGAGGACCCAGACGGAGCGTCCATCGTCGACCCTGATGGGCTACGCCCCGCGATCGGCTGGCTGCGTGTCCCAGAAGGCAAGACCGCCAAGAACAGGCTTCACCTCGACATCCGCGTAGCAGGCGAACCCCCATGGGACTGGACCGAACGAGCCACGCTCATCGAGTCCAAGGTCAGTGACCTCTTGGCCGCCGGAGCTACGAAGGTGCGCGAGGAGACCTACCCGGACACAGAACAAGGCGAGATCCTGGGCCACGTCGTCATGCTGGACCCTGAGGGCAACGAGTTCTGCGTCGCCTAGTTGCGGCCGCATCAGACCTTGGCGCCAAGTCTGCTTTCGTCTGCCATTCCGCGTACGTCACTCCGTCGCTGATGGTGAGCGCTCATGCCGATGAGCGGATGGTTGGATACGGGCTTGGTCGATGCGACGACGCGGGCGTGCGTGCTCACGATGTGCGACTCTCGACTGATGTTGGCGAACCATCGACCCGCGTTTGGGCTCTCATTGCGTATGAGGACTCTAGGAACTGTCATGGAGCGCTCGTGCTCGCTGGCGTGCTGGTGCTGGTGGCGTCGCTGGCCAGCTCGCGGTGCCGCACGTCATGGCAGTCGGCGAAGCCGGTCCGTTGTCTGGGACATGTTCCGACGATCGTGGGGACGACGGCAGGACGTTCTCCGTCGGGACGCCGGACGGGACGTCATCGTGCGGTGCGGCGGAACGACGACATCGATGGCCGCGGCGGTAATGACCTCATCTGCGACAGCGGGCCGGGTGTGGCCGCTCCTGCGGGGCGGTCGGGGAAACGACCGCATCGCCACGACTGCCGCGAACACCGTTCTGGAGGGTGGTCCGGGTCGTGACTACCTGAGCGGAGCGCCGGAAGTATCCGGTACGACGGTGGCGTCGCGTTGCATGGTGGCGTCTCGGCGACGTCTCGATGTTCGCATTCGCTGCTACTCAATCGCTGCTGCTGCTCCTGCGATCGCAGGGATGACGAGACTGGTCACGGCCAAGTCGCCCGCCGTGGTCAGAGCTCGATCTTGCAGCGATCGCCCGGTGCGCGTGCACGTCGCCCTCCGTGAGGGGATTGGTTGGTCCGCGGTGAGGGTACGACCGCAATCGCACGTCGCTGCGGGCTTCCTCATGAGCGTCGGGGGATCGCGGTTCTGACGACGTCCTGGCTTGGGGACGACGAGCCGGAGCGGACGGACTCGCGGCCGTCCAGCGACACGACGTCATCGACGCGAGATGCGGATCAGACGGGCTCGACGGAGGCCCTGGCCCGGATGACATCCGGGAGCTGCTGCCACGGCAGTCGTCGACCCACGTCTGCCTAGGTTTGCGTCGACGGGGGTGCCGACGCGGCACGACCAGGTTCGAGCGGATCGGCTGCCGACAGCGTCGGCTTCGACATCTACGCCAGATGGGTACTGTCGGCCCTGGCCTCGAACTGCATTGGTCGCGTTCTAGCCGGCGTGAGCGCCAGGGTTCGACGGTGCGGCGTCTGACCGTCGCTCGACCTCGGTCGGCGCGCCGCCTCGCACCAGGAACGGCGATCATCGACGACACGATCGGTCTACCTCGTGGAATCGGATCCTGGAGGCCGACCGCCAGGTCACGCCGATCGCTGGAACGATTCGACGTGGTCTTGCCTGGAGCCGACGCTAGAGCTCAGGGCCTCGCGACTGTGGCATCGAGCACTCAACGGCACGGACTTCATGGCAGACCGTCAACCGCGACCGGTCGATCGATCCCGGGTCGAATGCCACGTGACGCGCCGGCGATGACCGGTTCGCCGAGCGGATCCGGCGCCGACGTCCTCGGCGGCGAGAGCGCTGACCGTGTTACGCCGAGAAACGGTGTCGACACCTGCCACTCCATCGAGGCTCCGGTGCCTTACGCGACCGCCACTGAGTGCGATCGTCGACCTGTCCCCGATGCGGGAGTGTGCGCGTCGCCTGACCAGCAGACGCGACAGGGCGTCCTCAGGCTCCTAGGATCACGCTGGCCCGCGTCGCGTACGCTCGCGAAGACGCGCGCTCATGCCGCATTGAGGGTGAGGGGCGCTACGCCCGCCCGACCATGCCGGGCTGGGTGCGGTTCCGGCTCCGTGTCTGCTCGCTGTGCGGCTCCACGACCGTCGGGCGTCGTCGCGTTGCAGCCTCACTGATCGCGGGCTGTAGGCCTGCCTACGAGGTCCGTTTGTCCGCGAGCGTGGTGAGTGCGAGGAAGCCGACCAGGCCGATGAGGATGCCGAGCATGACGGCGACGGCGATGACCATTCCGCCCTCGAAGGCGTGCGGGTGGACGTAGCAGGTGAAGTCCTTCTCGCCGTTCGGGAACATCGTGCCGTCGGGGCACGGGATCTCGCGCCGATTCGCGATCCGGACGATGCCAGCGACCACTGCGCCCAAGGCGATGAACCACCCGATGATCGTGGCGATCCTGATGCCGTCCTCCGCACGAGAGGGCCCGCTCGCGGGCGAGGTCGTCGCGGAGAGCGGCGGGACGTCGGTGTGTTCATCCATGACGGATCAGCCTACGACTCGCGGGGGTCGGCGTTGCCGAGCCCGCCATGGTCGAGGGCCGTCGCTAGATGCTTCCGCCGGGCGAGTTGAACATGCCTCCAGTACCGATACCCCCGTCGTTGCGGAGGGCGTTCTCGTTGAGAGCGGCGTTGTCGTGACCTGGCGTGCCGGTGATCACCTTGCCGGCCTTGTTCCACGTCCGGACCTCGTGGATCGCGAGGCCGCCGACCGTGAGGACGCCGATCACGATGAAGATGATGGTGCCGGTGTCCATGGCTGTCTCCTGATGTCCGAGTTCCAGCGAGCGTAGCAATGCGAAGTCGATCATTCATCAGACGCTGGCGGCGCCGATACAGGCCAGGCGATTGGTAGCGACCGGATCTGCCGCAGACAGCGCGCTCATGCCGATGGGCGGGCGCCGCGTGGAGGGCCAACGGAACCTGGGATGAGGAAGATCCGACAGTGATTAAGGGGCGGCGCTGGTCCATCATCCTCAGCGTTGTCGTGCTCGTTCTTGTCGTCGTGCCGACCGTGGCCTCCCTCGTACTCCCTCCACGTCAAACTCGGGACGTCGCTGTACCGCCGCTCGACGCGACCCCGGAGCAGGTCGTGACGGCATACCTCGGCGCCTTGAACGCACACGACTGCGACACCGCCCAGGCTGTTGTGACTGCGGACGCCAAGGACAGCGCCAAGTTGTGGTGCGAGAACGTCGCAAGCCTCACCGACACGGATGTGCGTGACCACTTCACGGAGCGTCCCAAGGACTCCCAACACGCGGCTCCCGACGAGGTCGCCGACGTTCCGGTGACCTTCGACCTGAACTGGCGCCTCTTCCACAACGACGGCACCATCGAGGAAGGCGGCACCTCCTTGGGGCTACCTCCTGGTACGTACCTCACCCAATTCACCGTGGCGCATCTTCGATCAGGGCGTCGGCTGACACCACGTCCGGATCTAGCCGCGATCATGCCGAAGAGCGAGTGCCAGCCCCAAGCCCGAGCCCGCTCTGCTGGTCAGTTCTGCGTCCGGCGCGACCAGGAGAAGGGACCGAAGGTCGTACCGGTTGTGGGCTGGTGGCCGCCGGGGGTGACGACGAGCTTGAGGTACTCCAGCGGCACGGTGCTGCCGTGGACGACGATGCGGTGGAAGTTGGGCACGGCGTACGACGGGTGGCTGGCCCAGGCGTCGTAGGAGCAGACGTCGGCGTCACCGGTGCAGGCTGCACCTTGCTGGAGCGGGTTGTCCGAGCGGTAGACGTGCGAGTCACCCTCAAGGGCGAGTACCGGTCGACCGAAGGCCAGGGTGTGGTCGGCAAGGCTCTTCACGATCGGCTCGTACTGGCTGAGGTGGGTCTGCGGTTTGCCGTCGAGGTCCCACATGTCGGCCTGCTGGATCACCACGACGCCTTGGGCGTCCTGGGCCGAGGCGACCGTGAAGGCGTGGTCCAGCCAGCGCAGGTCGGCGGCGGTGCGCTGCCGGGACTCGGTCGCCTGCTCGTCGCTCATCGCGGGCGCGCCGTACCAGGGGTCGGTGTCGTTGTTGGAGCCACCGGGGATGTCGAGGGTGACGAACACGAACCCCTTGCGCTGCCAGATCACGTTCTCGACGTACGCGGCGTCCTCGGGATGGGCCGGGTCGTACGCCGTGGCTTGCGAGACCGTCCGCAGTGCACCGCTGCCGAGCGTGCCGCCGGGAGTCGGGAAGAAGATTGAGCGGACCAGGTCGAGGTTCTGGACGGGGTTGCCGCCGGCGTAGTCGACCAGGTTGCCGTGGGAGTCCTTGACGTAGTCGACCTGACCGGTCGTCCGGTTGTAGGTTCCACCGCCCTCGGCTGCCTTGTGGCAGTCGGTCCACTCGTTGTCGCCGGGCGTGTAGACCATGGGGTCGGCGAAGTGGCTCCAGAGGCCGGCGACCTGACGGTCGTAGGCCTCGGTGCAGTACTGCTTGCCGGAGTGGATGTCGCCGACATGGACCACAGCGCTGACGTCAGGGTCGGCGTTGACCGCGTCGATGAACGCCGGGGTCGCGTCGGTCTCGGAAGTGTCGGTGGGGTTCACGCCGTACGGCGCGTCGCCGTAGATCGCGTACGTGAACGAGCCGTTCGTGTTCGGCTTGCCGCCGGACTCGGGCGGTGCCGCCTGGGCCGTGAGCGGGAGCACGGCCAGCACCGCGCCGACAGCGAGGACCGGGACGAGAGAGATGCGCATGTCACTCCTGAGTTCGGGGATCTCTCCGAACTCTCGCGGCGATCGCCGGGCACCAACCGACACCTGGGTGAATCCTCGGCGAAGATCTCGTGCGCGCGCCGCGGGGATGAGACCCAGACCGGACGGGTACGGCGTCGACGAGAGCGGCACTGTCGCCGCGACTTGTACGACGACATCTGATGTCTCCGGTCCTGCAGGTCAGATCAGCACGTCGGACACCGGCGCCTGCTGACGATGGATCTCGTGGGTGTGTCGGGGCGCAGCGAGCAGCACCGGGCAGGCTGCCCCGCGGAGGACCTCGCGCGCCACCGGACCGAGCCGCGAGCCGCTGGGCAGCGAGCGGGTCGTGACGGCCGACGACACAGAGCGCTGCGTCGTACGACGCCTCGATCAGCGCCTCATCGGGTCGCGCGTTGCGGACGTGCACCTCGATCGGGACGTCCTCGTAGGCCAGTCGCAGATCGACCAACGACGCTTCGATCGCGGACCGGAAGGTCTCGGGCCACGCGCGGTCCTCGACCTGCGTCAGGACCCGTTGATCTGAGCCCTGCGGGCGCCACCACGTGCTCACGACCGTCAGGCGTGCGCCTCGCGCCCGGGCGGCAGCGAAGGCCTCGAGCAGGACCCCGGCGCTCTCCGCGGCGTCGTCGACGCCGACGACGACCTGCGGTGAGCCGGCGCCGTCCCATCCGTCCGGGACCGAGATGACCGGCACCTGGACCGCGGCGGCCACCTCACCAGTCACCGACCGGACGTAGGGGTGGCTCCAACGCGACTCCGGACAGCGGCCGACGACAACGAGGTGTGCATCCGTCGCGGCGGACGCGATCGCTGTGACGGCCTCTGACAGCGCGAGGGTCGACGTCACGGGCACCCGGTCGGAGAGCAGGTGCGACGGCACGCTCGACGGCCGAGGTGAGGACCTCGGTGCCGTCTCGCCCCGGCTCCGCCGCGTGCACGACGTGCAGACCTCGGCCGTCCCGCAGAGATTCGAGGGCGGCGTACTCGAGGGGTGCCGCGGATCCATCTCGGCCCACGGCGACGACGACCGGTCGGAGGGGTGTCTCCATGATGGTCTCCATTCCTGTTGCGTCCACCGTCCGGCACGACGGGGACCCGGTCCTAGGGACCAACGGCCCTGGATCGGAGGCCACCGGTCACCGCGGTGAGATTGGTCGCCCGGTGGCCGGCCGACGAATGGGGTAAGGGGAGCGCGTGACCATCGACCCGACCGACCACTTCGTGCACGTGCGCGGCGCCAGCGAGCACAACCTCCGCAACGTCGACGTCGACATCCCACGCGACGCCATGGTCGCGTTCACCGGCGTGTCCGGTTCCGGGAAGTCGTCGCTCGCCTTCGGCACGTTGTACGCCGAGGCGCAGCGCCGCTACTTCGAGTCGGTCGCGCCGTACGCCCGTCGGCTGCTCCAGCAGGTCGGTGCGCCGCACGTCCGGGAGATCACCGGGCTGCCGCCTGCGGTGGCCCTCCAGCAACGTCGGGGAGCGCCGACCTCGCGCTCGTCGGTCGGCACCATCACCACGCTGTCCAACCTGCTCCGGATCCTCTACTCGCGAGCCGGCGACTACCCGGCGGGCGCCGACCACCTCGCCGCCGAGGCCTTCTCCCCCAACACCGTCGCCGGTGCGTGCCCGCGCTGCCACGGTCTGGGGGTCGTGCACGACGTCACCGAGGAGCTGCTGGTCCCGGACCGGTCGCTGAGCATCCGCGACGGTGCGATCGCAGCGTGGCCCGGTGCGTGGCAGGGCGCCAACCTGCGCAGCATCGTCACCGGCCTCGGGATCGACATCGACAAGCCCTGGAGCCGCCTGAAGCAGAAGGACCGCGACTGGCTGCTCTTCACCGACGAGCAGCCGTCCGTCCTCATCAAGCCGGAGCGCGACCGCATCGACTACGGCTACTACGGGAAGTTCTGGAGCGCTCGCAAGCACGTCATGCACGTGCTTGCCGACTCCAAGAGCGAGCGGATGCGCGAGCGGGCCCTGCGGTTCGTCGAGGACGCCCCGTGCCCCGAGTGCCACGGCAGCGGGCTCCGGCCGGAGGCGCTCGCGGTCACCTTCGCCGGCCACTCGATCGCCGAGGTCAACGCGCTGCCCTTCACGGCGGTCGTCACGCTGCTGCGTCCCGTCGCGGAGCTGCCGGAGGAGACCAACGAGGTCGCCGTGCGGATCTGCGCGGACCTGGTCGCCCGCGTCGAGGTGCTGCTCGACCTGGGGCTGGGCTACCTCAGCCTCGGCCGCAGCTCCACGACGCTGTCACCCGGCGAGGCGCAGCGCCTGCGCATCGCGACGCAGCTGCGCTCCGGGCTGTTCGGGGTGGCCTACGTGCTCGACGAGCCCTCGGCGGGTCTGCACCCGGCCGACGCCGAGCCGCTGCTCGACGTGCTGGACCGCCTGAAGGCGTCCGGCAACTCGCTGTTCGTCGTCGAGCACGACCTCGACGTCGTACGACGCGCGGACTGGGTCGTCGACATCGGTCCGGGCGCCGGCGAGGCGGGTGGCCGCGTCCTCTACAGCGGCCCGGTCGCCGGCCTCGAGGAGGTCACCGAGTCGGCCACCAGTGCCTACCTCTTCGGTCGCGCCGAGCGGCTGGAGCACGACGTACGCACCCCGCAGGGCTGGGTCGGGCTGCGCGGGGTGTCGCGCCACAACCTGCGCGACGTGTCCGTCGACATCCCGCTCTGCGTGCTGACCGCGGTCACCGGGGTGTCCGGCTCCGGCAAGTCGACCCTGGTCAGCCAGGTGCTCGCCGAGGACCCGACCGCCCTGGAGTCGTTCGACCGGCTGGTGCTCGTCGACCAGCGGCCGATCGGGCGGACGCCGCGCTCCAACCTCGCGACGTACACCGGGATGTTCGACGCGGTGCGCAAGCTGTACGCCGCCACCGACGAGGCGATGGCTCGCGGGTACGACGCCGGCCGCTTCTCCTTCAACGTCGCGGAGGGTCGCTGCGAGACCTGCCAGGGCGAGGGGTTCGTCGCCGTCGAGCTGCTGTTCCTGCCCGGCACCTACGCGCCGTGCCCGACCTGCCACGGCTCGCGCTACAACGCCGAGACCCTCGAGATCACCTACCGCGACAAGAACGTCGCGGAGGTCCTCGCGATGTCCGTCGACGACGCCGCGACGTTCCTCGCGGACGCGCCCGTCCGCCTCCCGCAGCCTCGAGACCCTGCGCGACGTCGGGCTCGGCTACCTGCGGCTGGGCCAACCGGCGACCGAGCTCAGCGGCGGCGAGGCGCAGCGCATCAAGCTCGCGACCGAGCTCCAGCGGGCCCGCCGCGGCCACACCCTCTACCTCCTCGACGAGCCGACCTCCGGTCTGCACCCGGCCGACACCGCGCTCCTGCTGCGCCAGCTGCACCGGTTGGTCGACGCCGGCAACACCGTGGTCCTGGTCGAGCACGACCTCGACGCGATCGCCACCGCCGACTGGGTCATCGACCTCGGCCCGGGCGGCGGCGACGCCGGCGGACGGGTGGTCGCGACCGGCACGCCGGCCGACCGTGGCGACGGCCGAGGGCAGTGCGACCGCGCCGTACCTCGCGCGGCGGCTGCAGCTGAACCGCGAGTGAGTCAGAAGTCGTCGCGCCGGCGGAGCGGCCGCGGCCGCCCGTCGGGATCGTGCAGGAAGAGGTACGCCGGGGTGGCCAGCGCGCGGGCGATCGGCCCGACCTCGGGAGGATCGAGCCGGCGGAGCCGGCCGGGCGGGCGCGGGCCGACCTGGCCGCCGGCGTACCAACCGTCGAGACCCGCGGCCGCGTCGGCGTACGCCGAGAACATGCCGGCGGGCTCGACGCAGTCGGTCATCGGGTCGTCGGGGTCGCGGTCGAGGTGCTCGGCCGCGAGCCGCAGCCGGAGGGTCCGGGCGTAGTCACCGGCGGTGTCGACGACGACCGCGGAGAGCTCGGAGTCGTGCGTCCACGAACGGCGGTTGAAGTTGTCGGAGCCGATCGTCGCCCAGGTGTCGTCGACCATGCAGGTCTTGGCGTGCACGTAGATGGGAGTGCCGGCGTGGTTCTCGATCCCGTAGACGGCGACCCGGTCCGGCGCGGCCTCCGCCATCTGCAGCATCGCCCGCCGGCGCCCGATCATCTCGGCGGTCCGGCTGATGCCCTCGACGTCCGGGTGGAGCGGCACGACCGCGATCACGTGGAGATCGGGATGAGCGCGCAGGGCCTCGGTGAAGACATCGCCGACGTGGGCTCCCCACAGGTACTGGTCCTCCACGTAGACCAGGTGCCGGGCCTTCTCGACGGCCTTCGTGTAGCCGCGCGCGACGCTGCGCTCGCCTCCGCGGGCGAAGGCGTAGTCGCGGCCCCGACGCAGGTCCGGGTAGGTGCGCAGCAGCTGGACGAGGTGGGTGCCTCCCTCGACCGGCGGCGGAGGTGGCGCCTGCTCGGGCAAGGGGTCGGGCGTGGTGTCCAGCCCGCGCAGCCGGTCGCGCAGCAGGATGATCGGGCTCTGGCTGAGCGTGGTGGGATCCTCCCAGCGCTCGCGGAAGACGGTCTCGACGTCGTGGACGGCTGGTCCGCTGATCGCGGCCTGCATGTCGTGCCAGGGCGGGTGCTCGCCGTACTCCCCCGCGAGGATCTGCGGCTGTGGGTCGCCTGCGTGCTGTGCGTCGTCGCGGCGCGCGTGGCACAGGTCGATGCCACCGACGTAGGCGATGTCGCGCGTGGGGTCGTCGTGGTGCCGGATCACCACCATCTTCTGGTGGTGGGACCCACCCGTGCGGACCCGCATGTCGAGGATCGCCTCGACCCCGCGTCGCTGCAGCGCTCGCCCGAGCCGGAGGTTCTCGTCCGAGGTGAAGCCGATAGCGCTGCTGTGGGACCGCCACACGAGCCCGCGTACGTCGACCCCGCGCTCGTCCGCGCGCCCGAGCACCTCGGACACCTCGCTGCCGGGCTCGCCGATCAGCTGCTCGTCGGCATCGCCCTGCCAGTCGGTGAAGAGCACCAGGTCGCCGGCGCGGGTCGCCTCGATCCGCTCGTAGAGCTCGGCGAAGTAGGTCGCGCCGTGGACGAGCGGGCGGACCAGGTTGCCCTCGGACCAGGCCCGATCTCCTGGGTGGCCGTCGTCGAGGCGGGTGCTGTGGTTGCCACGCTGCGACTTCGTCAACAGCCATGCGCTCGGGTCTTCGCTCACCTGCTCACTCTGCCCCGATGGACCCAGCCCACACCGGTCAGTCGAGGATCGTGACGGTGCCGCGGTCGCCGTCGACGCGGACCCGGTCACCGGTGTGCAGCACCCGGGTGGCGCCCTGGGTGTTGACCACGCACGGGAGGCCGTACTCGCGGGCGACGACCGCGCCGTGCGAGACCGAGCTGCCGATGTCGGTCACGAGCGCGGCGATCAGGGTGAAGTACGGCGTCCAGCCGACGTCGGTCACCGGCGCGACCAGGATCTCGCCCGGCTGCAGCAGCTGGGCCTCGGCGATCGTGGTCGCGACCCGGACAGTGCCCTCGACGACCCCGCTGCAGGCGGGCCGGCCGATGATCACGCCGTCCTCGATGCCCTCGGGCGGCTTCGGCCTGAAGGGCACCGGCTTGCCGACCGTGACGTCGGGGAACTCCAGCCGCGCCTGGAACGGCAGCGCCGCCCGTCGCGACTCGGCCTCGGCGACCAGGGTCGAGATGTCCCGGGTGCCGAGCAGCTGCGGCAGCTCGGAGCGGTCGAAGAAGAACACCAGGTCGGCGTCGGGCAGCCGACCGAGCTCGGCCAGCTGCTCACCCAGGAGCCGGTAGCCGCGGCCGAGCCGGTGGGCGACGAGCACCATGCGGGACTTGGTCGCCTCGCGCCCACGCGCTCCGGCGCGGGCCATCCTGGCCATGGTGCGCAGCGCCCGCGGGAGGTCGGCGTCGTCGACCACCTGGGTGGCGCGAGCCTCGTTGCCGGTCGCCAGGCGCGCTCGGAGCATCGCCTGCATGATCGTGCCGAGGCCCTCGGGGTCGTCGCCCCAGGAACGGTCGCGCACGCACAGCTCGCGGTAGCCGCGGTGGCCGTGGCGCTCCAGGAAGTCGTTGAAGTTCTGCGTCGTCGGGCCGACGCCTGCGATGAGCTCGCCCACCGCGGCGGCGGGGTCGAGCCCGAGGAACCTGCTGCCCGCCTGCTCGTCGGCGGCCAGCTCGGCGACGACCTCGTCCAGCTGCGCGAGCATCATCGCGCTCTCCACGTCGGTGGCACCGGCCATCAGCGCCGAGGCCTGGGCGCGGCCCTCGTCCTCGGTCCTGCCGGCCTTGACGGCCTCCTTCACCACGGTGTCCTCGAGCACGTTGGCTGCGACGGCCGAGCGGGACGAGGAGCGGACGTGGGTCAGCGTCGCCTCGTTGTAGAGCTCGATCGCCGCGTCGAGCTCGGCCAGGAGTGCCTCGGGCGTGCTGGCCGACGGAGTGGTCGTCACCGCCAGCTTCTTGTCCAGGCGCTTGATGTGGGGACCCGCGCGGAGGGCGAAGGTGGTCAGCTTGACGGTGTTGACCAGTCGCCGCGGGAACGGCTTCGGCGGCTTGGGGACCAGCTCCTCCACGACCCGGCCGGCGATCGACAGCGAGTACTGCTCCAGCGAGTTGCCCGAGGATGCCGGAGCTCAGCGCGGTGCCCTCGGTCATGTTGAGGAAGAGGTGGCCGGAGAAGTAGCCCATCTGCAGCCAGCGGTCCTCCTCGTACCTCTTCTGGAAGCCGCCGGTCACCTGGACCATCTGCATGGCGTACTCGATCGCCTGCCCGCTGACGGACGCGGTGAGCGGGCAGAAGGCGCCGGGCATCATCTCGCCGATGTTGCAGCGGGTGTAGACGTCGTCCGCCGTGCCGACGACCGAGTCCATCGCGCCCAGGTCGCCAGGCAGGGTGGTGATCGGGCGGGCCTGCAGCCAGCGGATCCCGGACCCGTCGATCGCCCACTCGAGGTCGAGCGGACGCCCCCAGCGCGCCTCCGCCTCGCGGGCGCCAGCGGCGATCGCGGTCACCTCGTCGTCGCTGAGGGCCGGCGTCTCGGTGACCTGCCGGTCCGTGATCGTCCCGGTCCGGTCGACCTCGTAGTGGTCGGAGGTCGTGGAGCCGTCGACCAACGCCTCCCCCAGTCCTGCGACGGCGTCGACGACGGCCAGGTCACGGCGCGCGCTGGTCGGGTCGGCCGTGAACACGACCCCGGCCGCGCGCGCGTCGACCATCTCCTGGACGACGAGGTGCATCGTGCCCGAGATCCCCGCATCGGCCTGGTACGCCGTCGCCCGGTCCGACCCGGTCGAGGCGACGCAACGCCGTACGGCGGCCACGAGCTCGTCGTAGCTGCGCACCCCGAGGACCGTCTCGTACTGACCGGCGAACGAGCTCTCGACGCCGTCCTCACCGGCCGCCGACGAACGGACGGCCACGGTCGTGACCGCGCCATCGGCGACCAGCCGGTCGTAGCGCTCGTGCAGGTCTGCCGGGAGCGCGTCCGGGTCGGCGTTGGCGACGACGAACGCAGCGGGCACGGCGAACCCGGCCGCCGACAGCTCGGCCAGGCCGAGGGCCTTGCCGCCGTACCGGGCATCGACGACGTCGGACAGCTCGACGAGCTCGCAGGTGAGTGAGGTCACAGCCGGTCACGCTAGTGGTTGGGACCGCTCCTGCCCGGGATCCGGTCACGGATTGACGGTGATCGTGCGCTCCACCTTCGAGCCGGGGAACTCCCCCGCGTAGGGCTGCGTCGCAACCACGACACACCCGCCGACCGCGCGGAGCGTCAGCGTCGCACCACTCACGCTGCAGATCCCGGCTGTCTTGGTCGAGAACGCCACGGGCGGGCGACCGTAGGGCACCTTCGTCGCGGTCAGGGTGATCACCTGACCGACGCGGCCCGAGGCCGGCGGGAAGAACACGATCTGGTCGTTGACCGCGACCGCGATGGTCTGCCGCACGACGGCGGCGGCGTACCCACTGCCCCCGGCCTTGGTGGCGGCCACGACGCAGGTGCCGCGCTTGAGGAGGTAGAGCGTGCTCCCCGTGAACGAGCAGATGTCCGCGGTCTCCGAGCTGACGACGACCGGCGTCGCCGAGCCGGTGCCGGTGGCGGTGACTGTGAGGGTCGTGCCCGCCTGCGGTGCGGCCGGGAACGCCGAGGTGAAAGCGACCGTCTGCTCCTTCGCGACGTGGACGACGATCTTCTCCGTCGTGCCTCCGCCCGCCCGTCGCCCTGTGGCTGCTGGGCGTGCACGGTGCAGTGGCCGACGGCGAGGTAGTGCACGGTGACGACGCCATCCGTCTCGGACACGGTGCAGACGGCGCTGTCGTGGTGGCGTCGGGTGACCTCGACGTCCGAGGTCTCCGTGGACGCGCCGCCGACCAGGCGGTAGCCATGGGCTGTCAGCACCGCCGTCTCGCCGACAGCACCGGTCGCCGGGGCGAGCAGCATCGCGTTGCGGTGCGGCTTGTTGATGCGTACGGCGCGGGTCACCGGCGGCGCGTTGGAGACGCCGGGCTGCTTGGCGGTGACCAGGCACTCCTCGTTGCCGCTCGTGGCCAGCGGCGAGAGCGTGAGCGTCGCGCCGTGCAGCTCGCACAACCACGCCGGAGTGCCGTTGTCGATGGAGAACTCGACCGGGTTGTCGGCCTCGCCGCCACGCGCCGTCAGGTGGATCCAGTCGCCTGCGTACCAGCCGCTCTGGGCGTGCGGGATGGTGAACGACGTTGCGTGGCTGTGGGCGGCGATGGTGAGCGTGCCGGTCCGGTAGTCCGGGTCGTAGTTGGGCATCACGGCACCGGAGCAGGTGATCGGGTAGGTGCCGGCCGGGCTGTGCGACGTGGCGGTGGTGGTGCACTTCGGCGCCTTCGTCACCTCCTCCGCCAGCGAGCGCCCGAAGCGCGACGTGAAGTAGGGGTACGACGCGGTGAGCGCCGGCACCTCGGAGCCCGGGAACATCGACGCGTCGACCGGGACGACCGGCATCGGCTCCTTGAGGACGGTCATCGTGGCCGCCTTCGTCGTGGCGATACCGGCGCTGCTCGTGAAGACGGCGCGGTACTGGTAGCCACTCTTCGCAACGGAGGCTGCGACGATCAGCTGGCGGTCGGTCGCCCCCGAGATGTTGCCCCAGTTCCGCCCGTTGTTGGGCGACTCCTGCCACTGCACGGCCGGCGTCGGATTGCCGGTGGCCTCGGCGTCGAAGTGACCGCTGGAGCTGTAGAGCTTCGGCGAGCCCACCGGATCCTTTGTCACCACCGGGGCGACCGGCCGGAAGGCCGCGTCGATCACCAGGCGGAGCGGCTGGTTGTTCGGGTTCTCGGCCCAGCTCATCTCGACCTGCTGCATCCACAGCTTGGCTCCGACGAAGCGGGCCTGGATCAGGTGGGTGCCCGGCAACAGCGTCGAGACGCTCACGGACGCGACCCCGGTGTTGCCGTCGACCTGGCCGGTAGCGATGACCTGGCTGCCGTCGAGGAACTCGACCGAGCCACCCTGCGCGAAGCCGCCGTCGTTCCTGGTGACCGTGACGCTGAAGGTCACCGGATTGCCCTCGTGCACCGGGTTGAGCGGGGTTCTGATCGTCGAGGTGCTGCTCGTGTAGACGGGGACGAAGTCGACGCGCGGGTCGACGTAGTCCGCCGTGCCGTTGAAGCGCACGCCGGCCTGGAAGATCTGGGTCGGCGCAGCGGTGGGCACGGAGGGCGTCACGTAGTTGGAGCCGCCACCGCCGCCACCGGCCGCGGCACCGGCGGACGCGCCGCCACCGCCACCACCGCCGTAGTAGCCGCCGCCCCCGCTCCCGGCGTTCATCTCAGGTGTCGGCTCGGCGCCCGGGTACGCGCTGTCGAAGGCACCGTCGAAGCCGCCGTGGCCACCGTGGAGGTACTGCCCCGGCTGACCGGCCGCGCCCGACCTGACGAAGGGGTAGGAGCCGTTGTTGCCGCCACCACCGCCGGCGGTCTGGCTGCCCGGCGCGCCACCGGCGCCGTCCTTCTTGTCGTTGTTGCCGCCGTTGCCGCCGTAGGCGCCGGCGTCGCCACCGCGGCCACCCGTGCCGGTGGCGCCGTCGGCCCCGCCACCGCCCCCACCGGCGACGACGAGGAGCGCGCTCTTGGGCAGCTCGACGCCGGTGCCGCAGTAGGGGGCGGGGTCGATGTTGGTGACCATCGAGCCGTTGCCGCCGAAGCCGTAGCTGTGCTGACCGCCGCCGCGCAGGATCTTGGAGTTCGGCGCCGCCCAGAGCCGCTGGCCCGGGGTTACTGGGATGGTGGCCTCGACCTTGCCGCCGCGTCCTCCGGCACCCGCCGAGTAGGCCCCGGCCGTGCCCGGCCGGCCCGGCTCGCCGTACACCGTGACATCGAGCAGCGTGACGCCCGACGGCACCGTGTACGTCGAGGTCTCGCAGGTCGGCTTGTAGTGGGTGTAGGGGTCCGCCTGCGCCGGGGCGGCGAGCGCGACCGGGGTCAGGGTGAGGAGGCCGCCCACGATGACGGCAGGCAGGACGGAACGGAGTGACGGACCGGGCACGGCGAAGCTCTTCTCACGAATGGATCGACGCCCGACAGCCCCCACGGCCCCCGAGTTCGCGCATGGACACGCTAGGCGAAGGGGACGATCGATACTGCGGAGTTCTTTGCTTTCACCCTTTCGGGTCGTGACCTCACCCCTTGGTGTGAGGAGCACAGTGGAGAGATGACCACCGTCCCTACGAGTCGCTGACGGACCGCGGCTGGTGCTCGTCGGCACCTACACAAGACGGCCACGTCGACCGACACCATCACCGTCGAGCCGCATCGCGATGGTGGTTCGCGGTGCTCAACCGGCTCGGCTCGTAGGCCGGCCGGAGGCCGCCGAGCCGCTGTTGGACAGGGGCCGCCTGCATCAGGATGACGCAGCCCGTCCGCGGGTACGGGACCGCCATGAAGCTGCCCACTCCCCGAGGACCTCTCAGCGAGACGTTGACCGCGTGCCTGCGGTCGAGCGACGTACCCGTGCCGGTGAGTCCGGCGGACGCCTCGTGGGACGACCGCACGCTCTCGCTGTGGACCCTGCACCAGCTGCACTACCGCGACATCGACGGCGTCTCCGACGAGCTCGAGTGGGATCCCGCAGCTGATCCGGCTGCGCGTGCTGCTCGAGCAGGACCTCGAGCGACGGCTCCGTGCGCGGTTCACCCCGCCGACCGGGCTCACCCTGGTCGACGACTTCTTCGACTGGGTGGCCGAGCACGACGGCGCGTCGCTGGCGACGTACGTCCACCGCGACGCGACCCGCGAGCAGGTGCTCGAGATGCTCCGGGAGCGCTCGCTCTACCACCTGATGGAGTCCGATCCGACGGCGTGGGTGGTGCCCCGACTCGGCGTCCGCGCCAAGGCCGCGCTGATGCAGCTCCAGTACGACGAGTACGGCGCCGGCGATCCCAACCGGCTGCACCACCACCTGTTCGCCCTCGGCATGGCGGCCAGCGGGCTCGACCCGGCGTACGGCACCTACGTCGACGACGCCTCGACGGAGATCCTCGAGCAGAACAACGCGATGACCCTCTTCGGCATGCACCGCCGGCTCCGGGCCGCGGCGCTCGGCCACCTTGCGGCCTTCGAGGCGACCAGCTCGCTGCCGTCGCGACGGATGGTGCAGGGACTGGAGCGCCTCGGCTTCCCCGACGAGCTGGTCGACTACTACGCGGAGCACGTCGAGGCCGACGCCGTCCACGAGCAGCTCGCCGTACGCACGGTGCTCGGTGCCCTCCTGGACGAGGAGCCCGCCCTGGAGGAGGACGCCTGGTTCGGTGCCTTCACCTGCCTGGACCTCGAGGACCGCGCCGCGCGCCGGATGCTGGAGCGCTGGACAGCGTCCCGAGCAGGACGTCGCATGAACGCGCCGTTCGAGCACCCCGAGACGATCGTCTGCCCGGGTGGCCCGATGCTGCTGCGCGGCAAGCACGTCGTCGAGGACGCAGACGGCGTCCCGCACGAGACGACCCGACCGGTCACCGCCGTGTGCCGCTGCGACAAGTCGGCGTCGCTCCCCTGGTGCGACGGCACCCACAAGGTGCTTCCGGCGCATCTCCGGCCTAGCTGAGGTCCAGCCGGACGAGCACGCCTCGCTCGCCCTCGCGCACCTCGGCGACGGCGAACCCGTCCAGATCCGCACGCAAGGACTCGACCTGCTCGAGCGTCCCGATCTGCAGCACGACGATCCCGCCCGGGCGCAGATGTCTGCCGGGCGACCTCGACGCACAGCCGAGCGACGTCCAGCCCGTCGTCGCCGCCGTCGATCGCGAGCAGCGGGTCCTCGGGGTAGCGACCGACCTCGGTGCGTCGTACCCACGGCGGGTCGGCGACCACCAGCGCGAACCGCTCGTCTTCGCGGAGCACGGCATCCATCGATCCCTCACGAACCTCGACCCGGTCGGCCAGCCCGGCGGCGGCCGCGTTGCGGCGTGCGTAGTCGCAGGCGACCGGCGACAGGTCGACGCAGACCAGGGTGCGGTCGGAGTCGGCGACGGCGAGGAGCCCGATCTGGCCTGCCCCCGAGCACAGCTCCAGCACCGGCCCGGCGGGTGCGGTCGCGAGGAGCTCCGCCGCCCAGTGCGACTGCGCGGCGGTCCAGGCCCGAGGGCGCAGCACCCGGCCGTCGAAGGCGATGCGCAGCGGGCCGAAGTCGATGAGCTCGGAGTCGAGATGGGTCACGTTCTCCCTGGTGTCCGACTTGCTCCCCCGGCAAACTCCCTGCGTCCTCCTACCTGATGCACGAGGTGACATGACGCCGACGTCGCCGAGGTGTCACCCGAACGGGCGAATCCTGCCAGGCTCTCCTGCGGACACGGATGCTCGAGGCGCTCGTGGGTACGTCTTCTCCATGACGCGATTCGGCTACACCCTGATGACCGAGCAGAGCGGACCGCGAGAGCTGGTCCGGTACGCCGTGGCCGCCGAGGAGGTCGGCTTCGACTTCGAGGTGTCGAGCGACCACTACTCCCCCTGGCTCACCGAGCAGGGCCACGCGCCGTACGCCTGGACGGTGCTCGGCGCGGTCGCCCAGGCGACCGAGCGGGTCGGGCTGATGACCTACGTGACCTGCCCGACCCTGCGCTACCACCCGGCCGTCGTCGCCCAGAAGGCCGCGACCCTGCAGATCCTCGCCGAGGGCCGCTTCACGCTCGGCCTCGGCAGCGGCGAGAACCTCAACGAGCACGTCGTCGGCGAGGGGTGGCCGGCGATCCAGGACCGGCAGGACATGCTGGCCGAGGCCGTCGAGATCATCCGGGCGCTGCACACCGGCGAGCTGGTCGACCACCGCGGTGAGTACTTCCAGGTCGACTCCGCCCGGATCTGGGACCTGCCCGACGAGGGCGTCGACCTCGGTCTCGCCGTCGCGGGTGAGCGCGCGATCGAGCGGTTCGCGACCCTGGGTGACCACCTGATCGGCGTCGAGCCCGAGTCCTCGCTGGTCGAGGGCTGGAACGCCGTCGACGGGGCCCCGAAGATCGGCACCCACGCGCGAGCCATCGGCCAGATCCCGATCTGCTGGGACCCCGACCGTGACGCCGCGGTGAAGAAGGCGCACGAGCAGTTCCGCTGGTTCGGCGGCGGGTGGCACGGTCAACGCCGACCTGCCGACCCCGGCCGGCTTCGCGGGCGCAACCCAGTTCGTGCGACCCGAGGACGTCGCCGACTCGATCCCGTGCGGCCCCGACCTCGACGCGATCGTCGAGGCGGTCTCGGCGTACTGGAAGGCCGGCTTCACCGACATCGCGCTCGTGCAGATCGGCGACGACGGCCAGGACCGCTTCCTCGCCGAGGCCGCCGAGCCCCTGCTGGACAAGCTCAGGACAGCCGCACGATGACGTACGCCGTCCTCTTCGACATCGATGGGACCCTCGTCGACTCGACCTACCACCACGCCGTCGCCTGGCACCGCGCGTTCGCCCGGATCACAGAGACCCCTCCGTTGTGGCGCGTCCACCGCACGATCGGGATGGGCGGCGACCGGCTGGTCGCCGAGGTCGCCGACGACGAGACGGAGGAGAAGCACGGCGACGAGCTGCGTGACGCCTGGCGCGAGGAGTACCTCGACCTCCGCGCCGAAGTACGGCCGTTGCCGGGTGCTGCAGAGCTGGTCCAGCGGCTGGCGGACCAAGGGTTCGTGGTCGCGCTCGCGTCGTCCGGCGATCCTCAGTTCGCCCAGGAGGCGGTCGATCTCCTGGGCATCGGCGCGGCGATCAGCGCCCTGGTCACCAGTGACGACGTCGACGGATCCAAGCCTGACCCCGACCTGGTCGAGGAGACGCTGCGACGTCTCGGCGGTGTGGACGGAGCGGTCTTCGTCGGCGACACCGTCTACGACGTGGAGGCGGCCGCCCGGGCCGACCTCGGTTGCATCGCCCTGCGCTCGGGCGGCTTCGGCCGCGCCGAGCTCCTCGACGCCGGCGCCCTTCGCGTGGAGGAGCTGCCCACCGACCTGCTCGCGCTCGACTGGGCGCAGGCGGTCACTCGGACGACTCGAGGAACTCCTTCGACTTAGCGATCGCGAAGCCCCAGCCCTGCTCGAGCGTCGGCTTCGGCGGGATCGCGATCTCGTCGGGGTTGGTGAGCACGTCGAGCAGCACCGGGCCGTCGTGGGTCAGCGCCCGGAGGACCGCGTCCTCGACGTCGTGCGGGTCCTCGACCCGGATGCCCTTCATGCCGATCGCCTCGGCGACCGCGGCGAAGTCCGGGTTGTCGAGCTTGGTGCCGTACGGCGACAGCCCGACCTGCTCCATCTCGAGCTTCACCATGCCGAGGCTGCCGTTGTCGAAGACGACGAGCTTGACCGGCAGGTCGTGGGTGACCGCGGTGATCAGGTCCCCGAGCAGCATCGAGATGCCGCCGTCGCCGCAGAACGCGACGACCTGGCGGTCGCGGTCCAGCGCCTGGGCGCCGAGCGCCTGCGGCATCGCATTGGCCATCGACCCGAGGTTGAACGAGCCGAGCAGCTGCCGGCGACCTCGCATCCGCACGAACCGCGCCAACCAGGTGGTCGCCATCCCGGTGTCGGTCGTGAAGATCGCGTCGTCCGCCGCCTGCCGGTCCAGTACCGACGCCAGCAGCTCAGGACGGATCCGGTCGTCGGGGTTCTCCACCTTGCGCCGGAGCAGCCCGATCGGCTTGCGCTCGTAGTCGGGGTCGGTGAGGTGCTGCTGGCGCTCGCGCCACCCGTCGTACGACGAGCGTGCCTTGTCGAGGAGCGTGGTGTCGCTCTTCGCCTCGAGCACGGGTAGCAGCGCCTCGAGCGTGACCCGGGCGTCGCCGACGACTGCGTGGTCGACCGGGTGGCGCCGGCCGATGTGCTCGCCGACGGCATCGATCTGCACGACGACCTTGCCGGACGGGTAGAACTCCTTGTAGGGGAAGTCCGTGCCGACCATCAGCAGCAGGTCGCAGCCGTCGAAGGCGACCGCGCTCGCGTGGTTGCCGAGCAGCCCGGACTGCCCGACCTCGAAGGGGTTGTCGTGCTCCAGCCCCTCCTTGCCCTTGAGGGTGACGACCATCGGAGCAGAGAGCCGCTCGGCGACGGCGAGCACCTCGGCCCGCGCCTCGCGCGCCCCCGCGCCGACCAGCATGGTGACCCGTCCGGCCTGGTTGATGGCGGCCGCGGCCTCCGAGACCGAGGTGGCCAGCGGTGGCACCGGCGGGTGGTCGGTCACGAAGGTCGGGACCGGGGTGTCCTTCGGCAGGTCCATGCCGCCCACGTCACCCGGCAGCGTGATCACGGCGACGCCGCGCTGCTGGAGTGCGGCGTTGCCAGCCTGCTCGATCAGCGAGGGCAGCTGCTCAGGACTGCTGACCGTGGCGCTGAAGACCGCCACGTCGGCGAACAGCACGTCGTTGTCGACCTCCTGGAAGAAGTCACTGCCGATCTCGGGTCGCGGCACCTGGCCGCAGATCGCCAGCACCGGCGCGTGCGACTTCTTCGCGTCGTACAGGCCGTTGAGCAGGTGGATCGAGCCAGGCCCCACGGTGCCCATGCAGACCCCGAGGCGCCCGGTCAGCTGGGCCTGCGCGCCGGCCGCGAACGCGCCCGCCTCCTCGTGACGGACGCCCATCCACGTCAGTCGATCGCTGTGGTGGATGGCATCGGTCACTGGGTTGAGTGCATCGCCGACCACGCCCCACACCTGGGTGACGCCGTGCTCGGCGAGGGCGTCCACGAGCAGCTCGGCAACGGTTCTGGTCGTCATGCCCCGCAGGTACCCGCTGGTGCCGGCCGCATGCCGCAGCGCGCCGACAGCGGATTCAGGATCCGAGCGATCCGATGGCGAAGGCCACGAGCACCAGTGAGGTGAGCAGCGCCGCCGTGGCCTGGACGCCCATCAGCACCTTCGCCCGGCTGCTCAGCGGCATCGTGTCGGTCGGGCTGAATGCACTGGAGTTGGTCAGCGACAGGTAGAGATAGTCGACGAAGACGGGGATCCACCCGGACGTCCTGCTCGACGTGCGGCTGACCTCGATGATGGTGTCGTGGTTCTCGTCCTGGGAGAAGCGCCAGTCAGCGGGCTGCAGGTCGGACCGCTCACTGCGTCGTCGGGCGACCGGGCCACCACGGTCGAACTCCCAGTAGAGCAGCGCGAAGCCGATCACGTTGGTGACCCAGATCTGCATCGCGGCGACCAGGAGGTCGCTCCCGCTCGGGCCGGAGCCCGAGAGCTCCGTCACGAGCAGGCCCAGCGAGCCGAGGTTGGTGAGGATGACGACGGCGGCGAGCGCGACCGAGGCCCATCGCGACCACCGGGTCTCGCGGGTCATCCGGCGGGGGTTGGTAACCACCAGCGCGACGAGCAGAAGCACCTCGACACCGGGGATGAGGAGGCGGTTCGTGAGAAGGACCGAGCTGGGCAGCAGTGCGTAGACGACGATGGCGACGACGACGGCGCACGCCGGTGGAATCCGGTTCTCCCCGTTCGCGGTGCGCGAGCTCATGGTCGGAAGCGGTCCGGGTCGGCCAGCGCCCAGTCCCGCTCCCACGAGCCCGACGGCCCGGCGAGCAGCTCGCCGGGGCGCAGGTGATGGAAGAGCTCGGCGTACGACGCGATCTCGCCGTCGTGCACCCGGCGGCGGAGCATGTGCGGCTGGAGCTCGTCGAACGACGTCAGCCCCATCGACGCGATCACCTGGGTCGCCTGCTCGACGACCGCTGCCTGGTAGCGCACCACGCGTTCGGTCTTCGTCGGCACGTCCAAGGCACGCATCCGCTTCGGGTCCTGGGTCGCGACACCCACCGGGCACTTGTTCGTGTGACAGCGCTGCGACTGGATACAGCCGACAGCCTGCATCATCGCCCGCGCGGCGTTCGTGTAGTCGGCGCCCTGGATCATCCGCTTCACCACGTCGATGCCACTGCTCACCTTGCCGCTCGCGCCGATCCGCACCTCGTCACGCAGGCCCACTCCGACCAATGCGTTGTGGACAGTCATCAGACCTTCGGTCAAGGGCATGCCGACGTGGTCCTCGTACTCGAGCGGAGCGGCACCGGTGCCGCCCTCGGCACCGTCGACGACGATGAAGTCCGGCGTCACGCCCTCCTCGACCATCGCCTTGCAGATCGCCAGCACGTCGACCCGCGAGCCCACGCACAGCTTGAGGCCAGCCGGCTTCCCACCGGCGAGCTCCCGGAACCGAGCGATGAAGAGCACGAGCTCGCGCGGGGTCGAGAAGACGTGGTGGTAGGCCGGCGACACGCACTTCTCGCCCTGCGGGATGCCCCGCGTCTCGGCGATCTCGGCGGAGACCTTGGCCGCTGGCAGGACTCCGCCGATACCGGGCTTCGCACCCTGGCTGAGCTTGAGGCTGACCATCTTGACCTGGTCGTCGGCGGCCTTGTCGGCGAACTTCCCCTCGTCGAACCGGCCGTCGTCAGTACGAGCACCGAAGTAGCCGGATCCCAGCTCCCACACCAGGTCGCCGCCGTTGCGGTGGTAGGGGCTGATCGCGCCTTCACCCGTGTCGTGGGCGAACCCACCCTGGGCGGCGCCACGGTTGAGGGCCTCGATCGCGTTGGCCGACAAGGACCCGAAGCTCATCGCCGAGACGTTGAGGAGGGCCATGTCATACGGCCGCGTGCAGTCCGGCCCACCGATCCGCACTCGGGGCGTCTGCTCCATCTGCGGGACGGGGACGGTCGAGTGCACGAGGTACTCGTAGCCCACCGCCTCCAGGTCCCGCTCGGTGCCGTACGGCTGCTCCTCCTTGACGCCCTTCGCACGCTGGTAGATCGCGGAGCGCGTGTCCCGGTCGTAGGGACGACCGTCGTAGTTGCGCTCGATGAAGTACTGCTGCAGCTCCGGCCGCACGCCCTCGAGCAGGAACCGCAGATGACCCAGCACGGGGTAGTTGCGCAGCACCGAGTGCTTGCGCTGGACCAGGTCGTAGACACCGACGACGAGCAGCGCGAGAAAGAACGCGACCAGCAGCCACCAACCCCACCCGCCGATCGCAGCGGCGAGGGCGGTCAGAGCACCGGTCACGACGAGGCCGGCAAGAACGAAGAAGCGCAGCACGAGCGTCACGTACCCGGTCGCGGCGGCGGTCATCCCCTCGCTGGCACACTGAGTGCTTGTCTCGAGGTGACGACCAGGAGGGCGGATGGCGGACGACACTCGGGTGCGCGCGTGGGCCGAGGTCAGGGTGACCGCGGCAAGCAGGCATTGCCACGCTGATCTGGGGCGGGCTCGACACGATCGCGCCGACCCGCGTCGCCGACCACGTGTGGGAGACCCACCTGCGTGATCGGCCGACGCCGGCGACGTACTGGCGCGTGCCCGCAGGCAACCACTACGTGCAGCTCGACCAGCCTGAGGTGGTGGCGGCGCTGCTGAGGCTGCCTGCGGGATCAGTCCCGGACAACGACGTGTCCGGCGCTTTCCTCACACCCCGCGACGGCCGCGAACGCGACTCAGGATGAAGAGCACGAGAGCAACGATGGCCAGAATGACCAGGATCGTCCACAGCATGATGGGGTTCCCTCCGGTTGACGTACGAGATCATTCGGTGCCCGCCCGGCGACCTGTTCAAACCGTGCGCCGACCTGAATGCGCCAGATCTAGACCGGGTCACTGCCGCTCGGTGACGATCACGATCGCCGGGCCAGATCCAGGGCGACGGCCTCGACCTGGAGGACTTCGTCCGTGAAATCGACGCGAAGGTCGTGATCCACGCACCCCTCGGGGTGGCTTGGAGTGGGGCCAGCCCGTTCCTGAGAGGGCGCTGACCGGATTGTCCTCGGATGGCCGAGCACCGCTACCGTCGTAGCGACCCCTGGAGGCCACCGTGTCCGACCACACCGCCCGCGCAGTTCACCAGCTGCGCCGCGTTCACGCCTGGTCGCACCGAGGTCCGGTGCGGTCCCTCGCGATGAAGATCGGCGCGACGATCGCCGGTGTCGTCGTGATCCTCGCGGGCATCGCGATGCTGGTGCTGCCGGGCCCGGGTCTGGTCGTGATGGGCATCGGCGTGGGCGTCCTCGCCACCGAGTGGCCGTGGGCGCTGAAGGTCCTGCACTTCGCCCGCGTCCAGGGTGCCGCCGTACGACGTCTGTTGTTCCCGCACGACGCGTCCCGCGTCCGTCGGGCTGTCGGCGCCGTCGCGGTCGCGGCCTTCTTCGCCCTCGGGTTCGCCGCGACCAGCGCCACGACGTACGCCGTCGGCGCGATCGCCGTCGCCTGACTCAGTTCGCGAGCGCGGCCACGGAGACGTGCGGGGTGATCAGCAGGTCGGCGACCGGGAGCCGGTCGCGTGCGGCGATCTCGCGACTGGCGAACGGCTCGGCCAGCTGGGCGAAGTCCCCGCGGGTGCCGATGGCGAGCACGACCTGCGGGACGGTTCCGGGGCTGGCGAGGAGGTTGGCGACCCGGACCGGGTCGAAACCGCCGAGCTGATGGACCGAGAGGCCCTCGTGCTCGGCCTGGATCGAGAGGTGGGCGACAGCCTGACCGGTGTCGTACGCCGCCCAGGGACGCGGTGCGCCGTCGACGCCGAAGGTCTCCGCGGCGACGACCACCAGCGCGGAGGCCGCGTGCGCCCACGCCTGGTTGCCGGGCGCGAGTGCGTTCAGGACCGCCGCGTGCGCGGGAGTGCCGCGGTGCGCGACCAGGAACCGCCAGGGCTGGGTGTTCGCCGCGCTCGGCGCCCAGCGGGCCGCCTCGAGCAGCGCCGTGACCTGCGCGTCGCTCAGCCGGTGATCGGCGTCGAAGGAGCGCGGGCTCCAACGCTCAGCCAGCAGCGGGTGCAGCGGGACCGCCGAGACGGCGGCCTTCGAGTCGACGACCGATGTGCTTGAAGATTGCATCACACAACGGGAACGCCGGCCCGCGGGTCACGCTTCCCGCGGGCCGGGCGATCTCGGTCACACAACGTCCGGAACGTGGCCGGTCAGAGGATGTAGAGCATCTCCTGGTAGGTCGGCAGCGACCACAGGTCGTCGGCCACCAGGGCCTCCAGAGCGTCGGCGGCGGTCCGGACGGCGGCCATCGCGGGGATGATCGTGTCGCGGAAGTAGGTCGCCGTCACCATCGGGTCCGAGTCGTGCTCGTGTGCGATCGCCTTGCCCAGGCCGGCGAGACCGGCCTTGAGGTCGGCGATCGGAGCCGAGACCAGCTCGAGCGTCGAGAGGTCGGCCTCGACACCGGCCGCCTTGAGCGCAGCGACGTTCGACGCCAGCTCGGTCTGGTAGCGGATCGCGGCCGGCAAGATGATGGTGCTGCCCATCTCCAGGGTCAGGTTCGCCTCGACGCTGACGCTGAGGATGTACTGCTCCAGACCCACCTCGTAGCGGCTGTGCATCTCCCGCTCGCTGAAGACGCCGTACTTCGAGGCGAGCTCGATCGCCTCCGGAGTGATCAGCTCGGGCAGCGCGTCGATCGTCGTACGCAGGTTCTTCAGGCCCCGCTGCTCGGCCTCGATCGGCCACTCCTCGGAGTAGCCGTTGCCGTTGAAGATCACCTTGCCGTGGTCGGCGATGATCGTCGCGAGCAGCGCCTGCACCGCGTCGTTGAAGTCGGTGCCGTCGGCGACCGCCGTCTCGAGCTCGGTGGCGCAGTAGTCGAGCGCCTCGGCCATGATCGTGTTGAGCACGACCATCGGGCCTGCGACGGTCTGGTTCGAGCCCGGCGCGCGGAACTCGAAGCGGTTGCCGGTGAACGCGAACGGCGAGGTGCGGTTGCGGTCGCCCGGGTCCTTGGTGAGGTCGGGCAGCGTGTCGACACCGATGGCCAGGGTGCCGCGCTCCTTGGAGTGGGTCGCGCCGCCCTTGGCGATCTGGTCGAAGACGTCGGCGAGCTGGTCACCGAGGAAGATCGAGATGATCGCCGGCGGTGCCTCGTTGGCGCCGAGCCGGTGGTCGTTGCTCGCCGAGGCCACCGATGCGCGGAGCAGCCCGCTGTAGAGGTCGACACCGCGGATGATGGCGGCGCAGAAGACCAGGAACTGGGCGTTGTCGTGCGGACTGTCCCCGGGGACGAACAGGCTGCCGAGCTCGCTGTTGCCCAGGGAGAAGTTCACGTGCTTGCCCGAGCCGTTGACACCGTCGAAGGGCTTCTCGTGGAAGAGGCACTCCATGCCGTGCTTCTTGGCGACCGACTTGAAGGTCGTCATCAGCAGCTGCTGGTGGTCGGAGCCCTGGTTGGCACGCTCGAACATCGGCGCGACCTCGAACTGGCCGGGTGCGACCTCGTTGTGGCGCGTCTTGGCCGGGATGCCGAGCTTGAAGAGCTCCCGCTCGGTGTCCATCATGAACGCGAGCACGCGCTCGGGGATCGCACCGAAGTAGTGGTCGTCGAACTCCTGGCCCTTCGGCGGCTTGGCGCCGAAGAGGGTGCGGCCCGCGTTGATCAGGTCGGGGCGCGCCAGGTAGAAGTGCCGGTCGACCAGGAAGTACTCCTGCTCGGGGCCGAGGTAGGACACGACGTGCTCGGAGTTGTCGTAGCCGAAGAGCTTCAGCACGCGCTCGGCGTGGATCGCCATCGCCTGCTGCGAGCGCAGGATCGGCGTCTTGTGGTCGAGCGCCTCACCCGTCATCGAGATGAAGATCGTCGGGATGCACAGCGTGTTGCCGTTCGGGTTCTCGAGCACGTACGCCGGGCTCATCACGTCCCAGCCGGTGTAGCCGCGCGCCTCGAACGTGTTGCGCAGGCCGCCGTTCGGGAACGACGACGCGTCGGGCTCGCCCTGGACGAGGGTCTTGCCGGAGAACGACGCGAACGCCGTACCGTCGCCGACCGGGTCGAGGAAGCTGTCGTGCTTCTCGGCGGTCAGGCCGGTCAGCGGGTAGAACACGTGGGCGTAGTGGGTCGCGCCCTTCTCCATCGCCCAGTCCTTCATCGCGGAGGCGACGGCGTCGGCGACCAGCGGGTCCAGCGGCGCGGACTTCTCGATCGTCGCCAGCACGGACTTGTAGACCGACTTCGGGAGACGCTTGGCCATCGTGCTCAGGTTGAACACGTTGGCACCGAAGATCTCGCCGGGCTCCTCGCCCGGGTCGAAGCTGATGGCCGGCGGGACGTAGGCCTCTACGTCGGTGATCGCCTGCAGACGGACCTTGTTCGCACTCATGTATGGCCGCTCCCTTGACGCGTACGCCGCTCCCCACGGCTGGTCCAGCGAACGTAGGCGAGGCACGTGTCCGATCTGTTTCGTGCGGGTATCAGCAACCGACCTGCATAAACCTAGAGTCCTCTATGCTTTTGGAAGACCCCTGAGGAGGTGCCGTGCCCGCTCCCACCAGGCCCGTCACCGGCAGCCAGACACGCGGCGACCGGACCCGGGCCGCGATCATCGACGAGACCGTCCGCTGCGTGCTGGACGAGGGCTTCCCCGCGGCCAGCGCCAAGCACGTCGCCGAGCGAGCCGGCGTGACCTGGGGCGTCGTGCAGTACCACTTCGGCGGGCCGGCCGGGATGTTCGCGGCGGTCGTCCAGGCTGGGTACGACGAGACCGTTGCGCGCCTCGAAGCGGTCGAGATCAGTGGCGACTCCGTGCGCGAGCGGGTCCAGGGCGTGGTCGACGCCGCGTGGGTGGCGTTCTCGAGCCCGTTGACCCGCGCGGGCTTCGAGATCCTGGTCGCCACCCGTCCGCACCGCGACCCTGCCGACGACGCCCGGCTGGCCGAGGTCGGGCGCCAGTTCCACCGCCTCGGCGCACTGCTCTCCCCCGAACGGCCCGACGTCGGCGACCTGATGTTCTCGGCGCTGCGCGGGCTCGCACTCAACCAGATGATGCTGGTCCGCGAGATCGACTCCCGTCGCGAACGTGCGCTGCTCGTCGACGTGCTGACCCACTACCTCCACCCCGACAGGAGCAGGACTTGAGCATCGGCGGGTTCACCCACGAGGAGATCTCCAACGCGGAGCTGGACGAGATGGAGGCGGCCTTCGGCCCCTTGGCCGCCTCGGTCCGCGAGCTGGTCGACGTGACGATCCGGACGACGGTCTCGCGCGCGGAGGCCGAGGCCGCGCGGGACGAGATCGACGCGATCGTCGCGCGTCTGCGCACCCAGCAGCTCCCGGGACCGGCCGGCGTGCGCTTCAACTCCCACGCCCGGGCGTGGAACTGGGGCAACGCGGCCGTCGGTCTGCGCAACGCGATCGCTCCGCCGCTGGAGATCACGCACGTGGAGTCCGGTCTGGCCTACGGGACCGTCGACCTCGGCGCGGCGTACGAAGGACCTCCGGGGCTGGTCCACGGGGGCGTGACCGCCCTGCTGCTCGACCACCTGATGGGCGAGACCGCGGCCGCCAACTTCAGCCGGGTGACGTTCACCGGCACCCTCACCATGGTCTACCGGCGCGGCACGCCGCTCGGCCCGCTGCGCCTCGACGCACGTATCGACCGCGAGGAGGGTCGCAAGGTCTGGGTGGTCGCCTCGATCGGCGACGCGGAAGGGCCTACGGTCGAGGCCGAAGGCGTGTTCATCATCCCGAAGTGGGCAGTCCCCGAGGAGCAGGCATCGGGCGCCGCAGACGTCATACGGACAGAGCAAGGGGACGCACCATCCGTATGACGTCCCTGGTGGATCAGCGCGAGGACTGACCGAGCCAGGTGGCGAGATGGTCGACGACATCGCGGGCGTCGTCCTCGATCCCGTGGATGAAGGTCGACTTGCGGCGCCGCAGCACCGGCAGGCCCAGCGCGTAGAGCCCCGGGCTGTCCACGACACCACCGTCGTGGCGCAGGTTGCCCTTCTCGTCGACGACCGGGACGTCCAGCCACGAGTAGTCGGGGCGGTAGCCGGTCGCCCACACGATCGCGTCGATCTCCCCGCTGTGGAGATCGAGCTGCAGGCGGCTGGTGGCCGGTGCGCGCGTCGGCTCGGGCCGCTCGCCGGCCTCGGGTGCGTCCGTCGCGCTCTCCTGCGCCCATGCGTCGAAGCCGTCGAGCAGCCGCTGCTGCTTGAGGTCCGCGAGCGCGAAGACGTTGCGCAGTCCCCCCGAGAAGAGCGCGGTCCCGTTGCGCACCGCCGACAGGCGCCCGACCAGGTCGACGCCGAGGTCGGTGAGCGCGTTGAGGTCGAGCGTCGCGCGCTCGGGGGTGCCGACCAGCTGCGGTGAAGGCAGCCGGCGGGCTCGCGTCAGGTCGTCGACCTCGTCGTAGCGCTGGTCCCAGAGGCCGGATGCCTCCATCCACCAGAGCACGTCGCGGTCGCGGTAGGTGCGCGGCAGCCGGGTGTGCTCCCCCACCGACAGCGTGACCTCCCGGCCGGACCGGCGGATCTCGGCGGCGAGCTGGACCCCGGTCGCCGAGGCACCCACGACCAGCACGCGCCCACCGGGAAGCCCCTCCGGGCTCCGGTAGTCGAACGGCGTCACCTGCAGCATCGACCTCGGCACGGCCGCCGCGACCGCGGGGACCGACGGCAGGTTGCAGGCGCCGGTGGCGAGCACGACCGAGCGCGCCCGGATGGTGCCGTGGTCGGTGACGACGTCGTAGCCGTCGTCGGTACGGCGTACGGACGTCACGGTGACGCCGGTGCGGACCGGCGCCTGCGACGCGTCGGCGAAGCCCTCGATGAACGAGGCGACCTCGGCTCGGCTTCAACACCCACGGATCACGTCGCTGCGCACCGGCCTGCAGTAGCGTGCGTCAGTCCTGCTCGGCGGCCTTGGCCTTCGCCCGGGCCGCCTTCGCGATGGTGTCCTCGACGATCGAGTTGATCCGGGCGCCGTTGGGCCAGCCGGCGTAGTGGCACAGGAAGATCACGATCTCGCGCAGCTGCTCGTCGTCGAGCTCGCCGTTCTTGTACGCCGCGGGGATCTGGATCGTCAGCACGTCGTGACCGCCGGAGCCCGCGAGGAGACCGATCAGCAGCAGCCGGCGGTCGCGGTCGGAGAGACCAGGTCGCGTCCAGATGTCGGCGAAGAGGTGGTCGGCGGTGATGCCGAAGAAGTCACCGGCGCCGTCGGTCATCTCGAAGCCGTAGACGTCCTCCATCTTCTCCAGCCCGATCCGGCGCTGCTCCGGCAGGTCGTCGAACTTGCCCTGTCATATCCCCAGTCCCTTTCCGAGGGTCGGCAGTGCCTGCCGAGCCAGTGGTACGTCGACACCGAGCTCGTCGGCCAGCGCGATCGCGAACGTCAGGTCCTTCTCCCCCAGCGCGGTGACGTGGGTGAACACGCCGTACCAGAAGTCGTCGGGGTCGATCGGCGCGGTGGTGGCTCGGTGCATGATCGCGCCGGGTCCGCCGGTGATCGCGTCGGTGTGCCGGACGACCTTGCCGAGCTCGACCAGGTCGAGTCCGGCGGCCTCGGCCAGGCGCTGCGCCTCGGTCGCCGCCGTGAAGGCCACGAAGTGCATCATGTTGCGCGCCAGCTTGAACTTCGTGCCGGCGCCGATCGGCCCGGCGTGGGTCACCAGCGACCCCATCGCGTCGAGGGCCGGACGCGCGGCGGCGAACGCCTCGTCCGAGCCGCCGACCATGATCGCGAGCGTGCCGTCGGCGGCCCCCATGGCGCCGCCGCTCACCGGCGCATCGAGCACCTTCACGCCGTGCCGGGCCGCGGTGTCGGCGAGCGCAGCAGGAGTGCCGGGTGCGACGGTCGAGTGGATGACCACGGTCTGCCCGTCGCCGGCCACGCCGAGGATCTCCCCGAGAACGTCGCGCACCTGGTCGTCGTCACGGACCATCACGCAGACGACGTCGACCGTGCCGGCCAGGTCGGCGACGCTGGTCGCGACCCGGGCGCCGGCCTTCTCCAGCTCGGCGACCGGGTCGGGCGCGACGTCGTAGACCGTCAGCTCGATGTCCGCGGACGATGCGAGCCGCAGCGCCATCGGCTTGCCGATGTTGCCGAGCCCGACGAACCCGACCTTCGTCATGCGCGGAACGTCTGTCCGCCGTCGACCGCGATGATCTGGCCGGTCACCCACGACGACTCGTCGGAGAGCAGGAAGAGGCAGGCGCCGACCATGTCCTCGGGCTGGCCCATCCGCTTGAGCGCGAGTCCCTTGACCAGGTCCTTGGCGGCGTCGCCGGCCTGGGTGCGGGTGGCCTGGGTGTCGGTCGGGCCGGGCGCGATCGCGTTGACCCGGATCTTCAGGCCGCCGAGCTCGTGGGCGAGCTGGTGGGTGAGGCCGTTGACGCCGACCTTGGCCAGTCCGTAGAAGCCGGAGTAGAGGTACGCCGCCGTGCTCGACTGGTTGACGATCGAGCCGCCGCCGCGCTTCTGGATCTCCGGGTAGACCGCGCGGGTCATCACCAGGGCGCCGTCCATGTTCACCGACATGAACTTCTTGTAGTAGTCCCAGTCGACGCTGATCAGCAGGTCGAAGGCCATCTCGCCGTAGATCGCGGCGTTGTTGACCAGCCCGTCGATCCCGCCGTACGCCGCGACGACTGCCTCGACCATCGCGGCCGCGGACTCGTGCGACGACACGTCGGTGCGCACGAAGAGCGCGGTGCCGCCGGCGGCCTCGATCTCCTTGGCCACCCGCTCACCGGACTCGACGTTGAGGTCGGCGACGACGACCGACGCACCCTCGGCGCCGAGCGCCTTGGCGTACGCCTCGCCGATGCCCTGGGCCGCGCCGGTCACGACGACGACCTTGTTCTCGAAACGCTTGCATCCGTTCTCATCCCTTCACGCAGGTTCAGCAATGGTCTTGGTCTCGAGGTACTCCTCGAAGCCGGCAACGCCCATCTCGCGGCCGATGCCGGACTGCTTGTAGCCGCCGAACGGTGCGTCCGGGCTGAACCAGACACCTCCGTTGACGGCGATGGTGCCGGTGCGGATCCGGGCCGCGACGGCCTTGGCCCGCTCCAGCGAGCCGGACTCGACCGAGCCGGACAGGCCGTACGGCGAGTCGTTGGCGATCCGGACCGCGTCGTCGTCGCCGTCGTGCGGGATCACGACGAGCACCGGGCCGAAGATCTCCTCCTGGGCGAGCCGCGAGGAGTTGTCGAGGCCGGAGATGACGGTCGGCTCGATCCAGAAGCCGTCCTGGTCGATGACGTGGCCACCGGTGGCGAACGTGCCACCCTCCTCCTCGGCCAGCCGCAGGTAGGCCTCCACCCGGTCGCGCTGGACCTGGGAGATGACCGGACCGCAGATCGCACCGGGATCGGCCGGGTCCTTGGCCCCGATCGACTCCATGGTCGCCGCGGCGACCTGCACCGCCTCGTCGTACTTCTCGCGAGGGACCACGAGCCGCGTCGTGATGGCGCAGCCCTGCCCGGCGTGGATCATCGCCGTGAACGCCGTGGCGCCGGCCGCCGCGGTGATGTCGGCGTCGTCGAGCACGATCGCCGCGGACTTGCCGCCGAGCTCGAGGAAGACCCGCTTCAGGGTCGGCGCAGCGGCCGCCATGATCGCCTTGCCGACCGACGTCGAGCCGGTGAAGGACACCATGTCGACCCGCGGGTCGGTGGTCAGCAGCGCCGCCACCTCGTTGGAGCGCGGCGTCACCACGTTGAAGACACCGGCCGGGATGTCGGTGTGCTCGGCGACCAGGCGACCGAGCTCGGCGGCCACCCACGGGGTGTCCGGCGCGGGCTTGAGCACCACGGTGCAGCCGGCCGCGAGCGCCGGGCCGATCTTGGCCAGGTTGATCTGGGTCGGGACGTTCCACGGCGAGATCGCGGCGACCACGCCGACCGGCTCGCGGCGTACGGTCCGGCGGCTCTTGATCCCCATCGGCGCGGCGACGCCGAGGTCGGTCTCGAACTCGTAGCACTCCAGCAGGTCGGTGACCCACTTCAGCCCCTCGACCGGCACGTCGAACCCGGCCGCGCCCATCATGAAGCCGGGCATGCCGACCTCGGCGGTCGTCAGGGCGATGAAGCCCTCGGCGTTGTCGAGCAGAGCCTGGTGCAGCTGGCGCAGGCAGCGCACCCGCAGCTCGGTGTTCGTCGACCAGTCGGTCTCGTCGAAGGCCCGACGGGCAGCAGCGATCGCCCCCTCGACGTCCGCTGCGGTCCCGTCCGGCGCCTGTCCGATCTCCTGACCCGTGGCCGGGTTGAGGATCGGGTACGTCGTGCCGTCGCTCGCGCCGACGAGCTTGCCGTCGATCAGCTGCTGCGCTGCCGGAACTCCGGCGATCGAGCCTGTCGAGATCGTCATGCGCCCGGCGCCTTCTGCTCGATGTAGTCGCCACGCTCGACCGGCGGCGGCCAGACGCTCGAGGGGATGTCCTGGTAGCGGTAGTGGCCGGGCACGTCGAGGCCGCTCACCGACATCCGCTTGAGCAGCGTGTCGGGCGCCTTGTCGGCCTTGATGATCTCGACGAAGGTGTGCGCGGTCGACGGCATGTCGAACCAGTCGCGCTGCCAGGCGAACTTGATCAGCCCGTCATCAGCACCGCCGACCTGGCGCTCGACGCCGAACCACGAGCCGCCGATGCCGAGGATCTCGTACTCCTCGCCGGTCGCGTCGTTGGTGATCCCGGACCGCTGCTTCCAGAAGCCGAGGACCATGGACTTCGTCTCGTCGATCATCGTGACCTGGTAGTCGTAGTGCCAGCCGTCGAGACCGTCCATCTCGATGCCGATCGCGTAGTCGCGGATCTGGTCGCGGCCGACCGCCATGAAGTGCTCGTCGACCGAGTACATCCAGCCGTACGTCGCGTCCTCGGCGTACCACTCGGCCATCGGCCGCCAGTCGCCGGTGGCCTCGACCTTGCGGTTGATGTCGAGCCAGGTGGCCCAGAACTCCTCGATCTCGGCACGGCTCAGTGCAGACTCACGTTCACTCCTCCTCGATGGCCAGCGCCATGGCTGGGCAGTACTTGACGGCCGACTCGACCTGCGGACGCAGGGACTCGTCGGGGTGTTCCTGGAGGACGACCACCTGGTCGGTGCCGTCGTCGAAGCCGAAGACGTCCGGGGCCTCGCCCGTGCACATCTGGTGTCCCTGGCACAGCCCCAGGTCGGCGACGACCCTCATCGCGCGCGCCTGCGGTACTTCACGCGGCAGGGCTGCTGGAGCTGGATCACCATCTTGGAGGTGTCGTCCCGGTAGGACTCGGCGGGCTGCGCCATCTCGAACTCGTAGTCGCGCAGGATCACCGAGAAGATCGCCTTCATCTGCATCATCGCGAACGCGTTGCCGACGCAGCGGTGCTTGCCGGCGCCGAAGGGGATCCAGGTCCAGCGGTTCTGCAGGTCCTCCTGGCGCTCGTCGAGGTAGCGCGAGGGGTCGAAGCGCTCGGGCTCGGGGAAGTCCTCGGCGATCCGGTTGGACACCCGCGGGCTCGCCGCGACCATCGTGCCGGGCGGGATCAGGTGTCCGGCCAGCTCGATCTCCTCCTGCACGACGCGCAGCAGGATGATCAGCGGCGGGTGCAGACGCAGCGTCTCCTTGAGCGCCGCCTCCAGCTGCGGGATCGAGCGCAGCGCCTGGAAGGACACCTCGGAGCCGTCGGCGTAGAGGTCGTCGAGCTCGGCGACGACGTCCTTCATCACCTCGGGGTTGCGCATCATCTCGATCAGCGCCCAGGACGCCGTGCCGGACGAGGTGTGGTGGCCCGCGAACATCATCGAGATGAAGATGCCGGTGATGTAGTCGGCGGTCATGTCGATCGAGATCAGCACGTCGAGCAGGTCGCGGTCCTCGCGGGCGACCTTGCCCCGCGACGATGCGCTTGTCGATGATCCCCTGCACCAGCGCGACCAGCTTCTCCCGGGCCGCGTCGCGCAGCCGGAAGGACTCGATGTCCATGTAGGGATCGACGTACGCCAGCGCGTCGGTGCCGCGCTCGAGCTCGTGGTAGTAGTGCGCGAACGACGCGTCCAGCTCCTCGCGGAACGGCTTGCCGATCAGGCAGGCCGACGTCGTGTAGATCGTCAGCTCGGCGAACCAGTCGAGCAGGTCGATCTCGCCCTCGTCGCCCCAGTCGGCGACCATCCGGTTGATCTCGGCCTCGATCGTCGTCGCGTGGCCGCGCATCATGTCGCCGCGCAGCGCCTGGTTCTTCAGCATCTGCTGGCGCTCCTCGGGCGAGGCGTCGAAGACGACGCCCTTGCCGAAGATCGGGGTCATGAACGGGTACGCCGCCGCCTGGTCGAGCGTCGAGTCGGGCGCCCGGAAGAACTGCTCGTTGGCCTCCGCACCGGACACCAGCACGACGTCCTTGTCGGCCAGCCGGAAGCGGCCGATGTCGCCGCACTCGGCGCGCACCCGCTCGAAGAGGCCGATCGGGTCGACCCGCATCTCGGCGAGGTGGCCGTAGCCGTCGTCCTCGACGACGTACGAGACCTCGTGGATCGTCGGTGCTCATCGGTCCTCCACAGGAGCTTCGGGGGTGACTTCGATCAGGTTCAGGTGCACGCCGCGCGGAGCCGAGACGATCGTGGTGATCGCCTCGCCGATCGCCGCGGGCTTGAGGAAGTGCGGGTGCCGGGCGAACCCGAAGCGCACCCAGTGGTTGAGCACGTCGGCGCCGGCCTCGGGGTCCCAGTCGCTGCCCATCTCGCTCCAGGTGCCGCCGGGGCGCACGATCGAGGCGCGCACGCCGGTGCCCTCGAGCTCCATCTGCATGGCGTGCGCCATGCCCTCCAGGCCCCACTTGCCGGCGGCGTACGACGACATGAAGGGCCGTGCCCGGACGGCGACGTCGCTCGAGACGAAGACGATGTCGCCGCGGCGGCGCTCGACCATGCCGGGCGCGATGGCGTGCACCATCCGGTGCGCCCCGACCACGTTGAGGTCGAGCTCGCGGGCGAACCGCTCGCTGTCGACCTCGTGCACGATGCCCGGGCCGACGGCGCCGGCGTTGTTGACGAGGACCTCGATGTCGCCGAGGTCGGCGCTCACGGCCTTGACGAAGTCCTCGACCGAGTCGGGCTCGGTGATGTCGAGGGGGTGCACGACGGCCTCGCCGCCGGCGGCCCGGATCGTCGCCGCGACCTCCTCGCACTTGTCGGTGCGACGGGCACCGAGCGCGACCGGGTAGCCGGCGGCGGCGAGGACGAGCGCGGTGGCCGCGCCGATCCCCGACGAGGCGCCGGTGACGACGGCGGCCGACGGTCGGGGTGGACGGGCTTGGGCATCTAGCGAACCTCCATCGTGACCGGGACCGAGGCGAAGCCGCGGACGTTGAGCGAGTGCACCCGGACGCAGTCGTCGTGGTCGACCTCGACGCGGCCGACCCGGCGGACCACCTCGCGCAGCGCGATCTGCGCCTCGAGCCGGGCCAGGTTGGCGCCCAGGCAGAAGTGCCGGCCGCCGCCGAAGCTGAGCAGCTGGGCGACCTCGTCCTTGTCGCGGAAGATGTCGTAGCGGTCGGGGTCGGAGAAGACCCGGTCGTCGCGGTTGGCCGAGCCGATCACCAGCAGCAGCTTGGAGCCTGCCGGGGCGACGGTGCCCTCGAGCTCGACGTCCTCCAGCAGGTGTCGAGCGACCATCTGGCTCGAGGTGTCGTAGCGCAGCGTCTCCTCGATCCACGGCACCACGAGGTCGTCGCCCTGGGGCCGGATCGGCGAAGACCCGGTCGTACTGCTCGGGGTGGCTGGTCAGGTGGAAGAGCGCGTGGCCGAGCAGCTTGGTCGTGGTCTCGTTGCCGGCGACCACCATCAGGAAGAGGAACGCGATGATCTCCTCGTCGGTGAGCTTGTCGCCGTCGATCTCCGCCGCCAGCAGCGCGCTGGTGAGGTCCTCGGTCGGCCGCTTCTTCCGCTGCTCGACCATGTCGGCGTAGTAGACGACCAGGCTCGAGCGCCGCCTCCATGCCCGCCTGCGGCACGTCGTGGACGCCGGGCTCGCGGTGCACGACCAGGTCGGCGAGCCGGCGTACCTCGAACCGGTCGGACTCGGGCACGCCCATCATCTCGGAGATGACGTCCATCGGCAGTCGGCCGGCGAAGTCGGCGATCCAGTCGAAGCTCTGACCGTCCTGGGCCATCTCCAGGCACTGGTCGAGGTAGTGGTCGGTGAGCCGCTGGATCTGCGGCGCGAGCTCGGTGACCCGGCGCGGGGTGAAGCCCTTGGAGACCAGCGAGCGCAGCCGCTGCTGGCGCGGCGGGTCCATGCCCAGGAACGACGTCACCCGGTGCGCGTTGGGGCCCCAGGCGCTCTTCTCGATCGAGACACCCATCGCGTTGGAGTAGACGCCCTCGGTGCGGATCGCGTGCTGGACGTCGGCGTACCGGGTCAGCGCCCAGAGGTCGTGCTCAGCGTTGTAGTGCAGCGGCTCCTCGTCACGACAGCGCCGGTAGACCGGGTAGGGGTCCTCCTGGAACGCGTAGTCGTACGGGTCGAAGACGATCGTGCTCATACATTGCCCTTCATGATCACGGCGACGACGGCATCGAGCCGGTCGCCCATCTCCGTCGTAGGTCATCAGGCCCATGCCGCTCTGCAGCAGCGCACCGGAGAACGCCAGCGCGAGGGTCTCGAGCAGCGCGGGGTCGGCGTCGTCACCGAGCGCGGCGCGGAACCGGTCGACGAAGACCGCACCGATCCGCAGCCGCAGCCGCTCGACGTCGGGGTCGGTGCCGAGCAGCGCGGGCGTCACCGCGGCGGCGAGCTCCGGGGCAGCCGCCAGGCGCTCGGCGAGGTGGCGGGTCACCGACTGCAGCCGCTCGACCGGCGTCTCCCCCGTCGGCTCCGCGTCGTCCTCGGTCAGGTAGCGCCAGAAGAGCTCGGCGAAGAGGTGGTTCTTCGAGGCCAGGTAGGTGTACGCCGTGGCCGGCGAGACGCCGGCGCGCTGGGCGACGGTGCGGATGGTCAGCGCCTCGTGGCCGACCGCGCGCAGCTCCTCGTGCCCGGCGGCGAGCAGCCGCTCCGCGGTCTCGGCCTGCCGGGCGTTGAGCTCCGGCGCGGCGAGACGGACACCTGACTGGACATGTGTCCAATCTAGAACGAGTTCTACGTCGAGCCGCAAGTCTTTGCCCGATCCGCCTCAGTCCGGGAGCGGCACCCGCAAGAACCGCGGCCGGTAGAGCGACGGGTCCTTCTTCACCGCGTCGAAGTCCGTCTGGTTGCGGCTGTAGGAGACGACCATCGTGTGCTTCTTCGACAGGAGGGTCGGGTGCGCGAGGGGCATGTAGCGCAGCTCCCCCGATTCGGCGTCCGACGGGATCTCGGCCACCGGGTCGGTCGGCGTGAAGGGTCCGGTCGGTCCAGGCGCCGTCCAGAACATCAGGTCGCTGCCGAGGAAGTCGTTGCGCTTGCTCAGTGCATACCAGCGCCCGTTCTGGTGGAAGACGCTCAGCGTCTGCGAGACACCGCCCTCGGCCGGGATCAGCTCGGTCGCGGCGCTCTCGGACCTCGCCCACTCGGTGCCGTTCCAGTAGCGCCACTTCGACTGGTCGAGCACGTCGTCGGGGTGGACCCGGGCGACCGAGAGCGAGAAGCCGAACACCCCTTCCCGCTCCGGGTTCGCGGTGCCGTAGAGGTAGAGCCAGCCCTCGTCGTCGACGGCCATCGCGGCCCCCCACATCGGCCGGGACTTGTCGTCGCTGTCCGGGCCGAGGTCCTGCTGGGCGATCAGCTGGGGCGTCTCGCCTCGCTGGACGACGAACACCGCGACCGCCGGTCCGAGGTTCGCGAAGCTGAAGGCGCCCGAGCCGGACGACTCGACCCGCTGGGAGGCGACGGCGACCAGGTCGTAGCCGGGCCGTTCGATACGGCCGATCGACATCGGCCAGTAGCCGACGTCGTCGTACCGGTCGGGGATCAGCGCGCCGTGGTCGTGCGGGAGAACCACCGCGACGCAGTCGCCGGTCTCGACCAGCATCGAGTTGCGGACGAACTCGGGCCCGTCGAAGTCGGCGCTGCGCAACGTGTCGCCGAAGACCCAGAGTCGCCGACCGTCCTGCAGCAGGACGTCGGCGCCGACGTCCGCGCCCTGGAAGGCAGGTGAGCCGTCGGCCGTCGCGCTGAAGTCGTTGAGGTCGGCCACGCTGGTCGGCGTCTCGGCCTGGGTGCACTCGGTCTCCGAGGCCCGGCTGGGCAACGCTCGCGCCTGGGCGACATCGCTCGGCAGCACGGCGATCGTGACCACCATCAGCGCGGCGAGCGGCACCACCGCCGCGACCACCCGCGCGCGCCAGTGCGCCATCCGCACCGGTGTGGCCCGCCTCGCGCGCGGACCGGGCGAACAGCAGCACGAGCACTGCCGTGATGCCCCACGCAGACAGCACGAGGACCGGTCGAAGGACGTGGTCGGAGCCGAACCAGAGGAGCCCTGCGGCGGCCTCCTGGGCAGCTCCGGTCGGTGTCCAGGGCGCCAGCCGGGGCCACGGCGGCGGCAGCAGGTAGCGGCTGGTGTGGGTCAGCAGCGGGGTCGCCAGCACGAAGAAGCTGGCGGCTGCGATCGCGAGGCCAGCCAGTCCGGCGAGCGACTCGCAGGCGAGGGTCAGCACCCCGGCGACGAACGACGTGGCGAAGGCGAGCGCAGTCAGGCGCACCGGGGCCGCGCCGAGGTCGATCCCCGGGAGGAAGGCGATGAGGAGCGCGGTGGCCAGGGACGTGCCGGCGAGGATCGCCACCCGGAGCAGCCCGCGTCGGAACGTCTGCGCGACAGGCCCGCGGACCAGCGAGATGACCAGAACCGTGGCGAAGCCCACGAGGGAGCACAGCAGGACGACGTTCGCGAGGTTCCCGGAGCGGTCCCCACCCGACGGCCCCACGTGATGGACGTCGACGCCGCGGTCGTAGGTCTGCTCGACAGCGCGGAGCCGGTCGAGCACGGCGTCGTTGAGGTCAGCGTCGCGCGCCGAGAAGAGATAGACCTGGTCCGTCGTACCCCGCAGGTCGACGACGAGCGCGGCGACCGCCGTACCGTCCTCGACCGCCTGGCGGGCCGCATCGTCATCGTCGGTCGGGGTCGCGTCGAACGGCTCGCCGGGCATCTGGTCGGCCAGGTCGGCGAGCGACTCGGCGACCATGCCCGGCGCCGAGACCATGACCGGCACGCGGTGCGGGGTGCCGTCGCCGCGCACGGCCACGCCGAGCACCACCGCCTGGACGGCGATCACGAGCAGGCAGGCCACCACGACCGGGCGCCGCAGGGCGCGGCTCAGGTCGACGGGCACCGGCCAAGGATGTCAGGGCCCGTGTCGCCGGTCGCGCTCGGAGGATCGAGCGCCCAGGTCTGGCATCATCGTCGCCATGGGGACCCCCGCGGGCTCGGACAGACGTGCGCTCGTCGTCGAGGACGACGAGGACATCCGCGCGCTCATCGAGTTCACCCTCACGACGCAGGGCTTCGTGGTCACCGCGGTCGACTCGGGCCTCGCCGGCGTGGAGGCGGTGCGCACCGTCGACCCCGACCTGATCACCCTCGACCTCGGGCTCCCCGGCATCGACGGCATCGAGGCGTGTCGCCGGATCCGTGAGTTCAGCGACGCCTACATCGTGATGATCACGGCCCGCGACGACGAGATCGACCGGCTGCTCGGCCTCGAGACCGGTGCCGACGACTTCATCGCGAAGCCGTTCAGCGCCCGAGAGCTCAAGGCCCGCGTCAACGCGATGTTCCGGCGCCCGCGCAACGGCAACGGGGCCGCCCCCGCACAGCGAGAACGGCGACGCGCCGGCGCCGAACGATGACCACGAGGTGCTGGAGCACGCCGGGCTGAGGGTCGACGTCGACGGCCGCCGGGCCTTCCGCGACGGCGACGAGCTGCTGCTCACGCGCACCGAGTTCGACCTGCTGACCGAGCTGATGCGCACCCCTGCACGCGTGTGGAGCCGGGAGGCGCTCCTGCGCTCGGTGTGGGGAACCGAGTGGGCGTCCGACACGCACCTCGTCGAGGTGCACATCGGCAACCTGCGCCGCAAGCTGTCGACCGGTACCGACGCGCACTACATCCGGACCGTGCGCGGCATCGGCTACCGGATGGAGCTGGCCAACTAGCCGAGGAATTCCTCGATCGCACGGGAGACCCGGTCGGCCACGTCGGGCAGCCGGACCGCCGCGGCGATCGCCGCGACCCGGTCCCCTGCGCTCAGGTGCCGGCCGATCTCACGACCGAGCTCGGCGAGCTCGAGCGCACCGACGGTCGCAGCCGAGACGGTGAGGCTGAGGACCGCATCCCGCGCATCGTCGTGGTCGTCCGCGTCGAGGGTGACAGCCACCCGTCGTACGCGCTGAGGCAGCAGCCGCAGGTAGCTCGCGAGCAGGACGGGTGCGAAGTCATCGTCTTGGGGTCGCCGGTGAGGTCCTGCGTCGCAGCAGGCTCGAAGACGGCGACCTCGATCATGTGACCATCGTCGCCCGCGGGTCTCAAGGACCCCCGTCATCAGTCCCGAGATTTCCTCAAGACCTCCGCAAGCCCGGCCCTCAGCCCCAGAAGACCCGGTCGACGACGGCGCGGGCGAGGCGCGTGTAGCGCAGCTGGTCGTTGACCATCGCGTCGGACGAGCCGGCCGGGTAGCCGAGCACCGCGGCGACCGCCGCCCGCTCCCGGATGTCGCGGGGCAGCTCGTCGCCGGGCCGGCCGCGCACCAGGGTCACCGCGTTGCGGACCCGGCTGACGCGGCGCCAGCTCTGCTGCAGCACGGCGGCGTCGTCCTCGTCGATCAGCCCGGCCTCGCGGGCCGCGGTCAGCGCCTCGAGGGTGCGCGAGGTGCGCAGCTCGGGCACGCCGTCCGGCGTACCGCATCTGCAGGAGCTGGACCGTCCACTCGATGTCGGCCAGGCCCGCCGCGGCCGAGCTTGAGGTGGGTGTGCGGGTCGGCGCCGCGCGGCAGCCGCTCGTCGTCGACGCGCGCCTTGATCCGGCGCACCTCGACGACGTCGTCGTCGCTGATCCCGTCGGGCGGGTAGCGCAGCGGGTCGATCAGCGCCTCGAACCGCCGCCGGAGGTCCGCGGTCGCCGACCACCGCGTCGGCGCGCAGCAGCGCCTGTGCCTCCCAGACCTTCGACCACTTCGCGTAGTAGGCGGCGTAGGAGTCGAGCGTGCGCACCAGCGGACCCTGCTTGCCCTCGGGCCGCAGGTCGGCGTCGACCTCGAGCGCCGGGTCGGGGCCGGGCAGCGCGAGCAGCCGGCGCACCTCGTTGGCGACGGCCTGGGCGTACGACGAGCGCCGCCTGCGGGTCGGCGTCCGGGCATCGGGTCGTGCACGAACATCACGTCGGCGTCGCTGCCGTAGGACAGCTCGAAGCCGCCGTACCGGCCCATCGCGACGATCGCCATCCGGGTCGGTGCCTCGTCGAGCTCGCGCTGGCGGCGGACCGCGCGACCGGCGACGTCGAGGGTCGCCTCGAGCGTCGCGTCGGTGAGCCGGGACAGGCCGGCGCCGACGTCGGCGACGTCGATCAGGCCGAGCAGGTCGCCGGCCGCGATCCGGAGCAGCTCGCGGCGGCGGACGCCGCGGATCGCCGCGCGCCGCGCCTCGGGCTCGCTCTGTCGGCCCGAGGAGGCGAGCATCTCCTCGATCAGCGCCTCGGCCGACAGCGGCTGCAGGTCGCCGCCGAGCATCCGGACGCCCTGCGGCTCGCGCTCGAGCAGGTCGGTGGCGTAGCGCGAGGTGGCCAGGATCCGGGCCAGCCGCTCGGCGACCTGGCCCTCGTCGCGCAGGGTGGAGAGGTACCACGGCGTCGCGCCGAGCGACTCGCTGATCCGGCGGAAGCCGAACAGGCCGGCGTCGGGGTCGGGCGCGTCGGCGAACCAGGCGAGCATCGCCGGCAGCAGCGTGCGCTGGATCTGGGCGGTCCGGGTCACGCCGGTGGTGAGCGCCTCGAGGTGGCGCAGCGCGCCTGCGGGTCGAGCGAAGCCGAGCGCGGCCAGCCGCTCCTCGGCGGCCTCGGGGAGTCAGCCGCACCTCGTCGCCGGGGATCTTGGCGACCGCGGTGAGCAGCGGGCGGTAGAAGAGCTTCTCGTGCAGCCGCCGGACCTCGCGGCGGTGGTGCTGCCAGGTCTTGTCGAGGATGCCGACCGGGTCCTTGAGGAAGCCCATGCTCGCGGCCGAGCCGGCGCAGCGACGCCTCGTCCTCGGGTACGACGTGGGTACGGCGCAGCTGGTGCAGCTGGATCCGGTGCTCGAGGGTGCGCAGGAACGCGTAGGCCTCGTGCAGCGCCTCGCCGTCCTCGCGACCGACGTACCCGCCGTGGGTGAGCTCGGCCAGCGCGCTCAGCGTCGTCGGCGGCCGGATCCGCTCGTCGGCCCGGCCGTGCACGAGCTGGAGCAGCTGGACCGCGAACTCGACGTCGCGCAGCCCGCCGGCGCCGAGCTTGAGCTGGCGCTCGGCCTCGCTTGCGCGGGGATGTGGTCGATCACCCGGCGGCGCATCGCCTGGGTGTCCTCGACGAAGCCGTCGCGCTCGGCGGCCGACCACACCATCGGGCGGGTCATCGTCGACGAACTCCCGGCCGAGCGCGAGGTCGCCGGCCACCGGGCGCGCCTTGAGCAGCGCCTGGAACTCCCAGGTCTTCGCCCAGCGCTCGTAGTAGCCGCGGTGGCTGGCGATGGTGCGCACCAGCGGGCCGGCCTTGCCCTCCGGGCGCAGCGCCGCGTCGACCGGCCAGATCGTGCCCTCGCCGGTGTGGTCGGAGCAGATCCGGATCAGGTGGCTGGCCAGCTGGGTCGCGGCCTGCAGCGCGGCGTTCTCGTCCGCGCCCTCGGCCGGGGCGTGCGCGAAGATCACGTCGACGTCGGAGACGTAGTTGAGCTCGTGGCCGCCGCACTTGCCCATCGCGATCACCGCCGAGCCGGGCCAGCGCGGCGTCCGCGCCGACCCGCTGCCGGGCGATCGCGAGCGCCGCCTCGAGGGTGCCGGCGGCCAGGTCGGAGAGCTCGGCGGCGGCGTCGTCGACGCCGAGGTGGTGGGTCAGGTCGCGGGCGGCGAGCCGGAGCAGCAGGCGGCGGTACTCCACCCGCAGCGCGTCGACGGCCTCGGCGTCGGGACGTCGCCGTCGGCGCGGGTCGTCGGGTCGGCCGCCACGCAGCAGCAGCCCGGCGCGCACCGCCCAGGCCGCGGGCCGGGTCGAGCCGAGCTCGGGGTCGGTGAGCTCGCGCCAGTGCTCGGGGTGGCGGACCAGGTGGTCGGCCAGCGCCTCGCTCGCGCCGAGCACGCTCAGCAGCCGCATCGCGGTGCCCTCGTCGTCGACCAGCGCCTCGCAGCAGCACGTGCCGGGTCGTCGACCGACCTCGAGGCAGCCGGACCAGCCCGGCGATCGCGGCGTCGGGGTCGGCGGTGCGGGCGAGCAGCGCGAGCAGCGGCTCCGCGGCGTCGCCCAGCAGACCGAGCGCGGCCAGCGCGGCGTCCGGGTCGAGGAAGCCCAGGCGCAGCAGGTTGCCCTTGCTGGTCGCCGGCCGCATCATCGCTGTGCTTGCTCCTGGGCGTGCTCCGCGGGCAAGCGCGGCGAACCCGGCCGCCAGCGGTCGCCAGGCGTCGTCGAGCTCGTCGCGAGCCGCGGCGATGTCGCGCAGCAGCGCGTCGGTGTCGATGCCGCGGGTCTCGTGGGAGCCGCGGTCCTCCTCGGCCCAGGGCCGCAGCACCTCGGCGTCGACCTCGGGGTGCAGCTGCACCCCCCACATCGGCGGCGCGTACCGGACCGCCTGGACCTCGTCCGGCCTCGGTCTCGGCGAGCAGGGTCGCGTCGGCGGGGAGCTCGGTGACGACGTCGTCGTTCCACTGCACGCCGCGGCGCGGGGTGGACAGCGGGCCGAGCAGCGGGTCGCTCGCGGCGGCGTCGGTCCAGCCGACGCCGAGCAGCCCGACCTGCTGGCCGCGCGGGTTGCGCTCGACGGTCCCGCCGAGCGCGACTGGCGATCAGCTGGTGGCCCAGGCAGATGCCGAGGGTCGGCAGCGCCGGTGGCGTGCGCCTCCCGGAGCATGCTCCTTCACGGGAGCGATCCAGTGCGTGCTGCGCGTCGTCGTTGGCGCCCATCGGGCCGCCGAGGACCAGCAGCGCGTCGTACGCCGCGAGGCCGGGCAGCTCGTCGCCGGCGTAGGGACGGTCGTACGTCGAGGTCGCAGCCGGCCGCGTCGAGCCAGTCGCCGAACAGGGCGGGCGGGCACTCGCGGTCGTGCTCGACGACGAGCACCGACGGGCGGGTCACGCGTCGTCCTTCTCGGGTGCGAGCAGCACGAACAGCAGGCCGACGCCGGCGATCACGGTGATCGTGCCGACCACGATCGAGACGAGCGGCAGCGACACCAGGATCAGCGTCACCGCGGTGACGATGCACAGCCGCTTGGCCGTGTCGTCGCGGCGCGGGAGGGCGCGCAGGGTCAGCCCGGCGCTGAACGCGAGCAGCGCCGCACACACGAGCACCACGATGGAGAACCGGCCGTAGCCGTTGCCCGCGATGAGCGCCGCGATGATGACGAGCACCCCGGCCATCCCGCACACGGCGAGCAGCAGCCGGCGCAGCCCGGTGACCCGGGCCTCGCTGAGGACCGGCTCGAGCCCATCAGATGACCGGCAGCATGCGGTCGCGCTCGAAGGCGGAGACCTGGCCGCGGTACTCCTCCCACTCCGCGCGCTTGTTGCGCAGGAAGAACTCGAAGACGTGCTCGCCGAGGGTCTCGGCCAGGAGCTCGGAGTTCTCGGCGATCGCGATCGCCTCGTACAGGCTCCGCGGCAGCGGCTCGATGCCGAGGCTCTTGCGCTCGCGCTCGGTCAGCGACCAGACGTCGTCCTCGGCCTCGCGCGGCAGCTCGTAGTCCTCCTCGATGCCCTTCATGCCCGCGGCGAGCACCACGGCGTACGCGAGGTAGGGGTTGCAGGCGGCGTCGAGGGTGCGCAGCTCGATGCGGGTCGACTGGCCCTTGTGCGGCTTGTACATCGGGACCCGGATCATCGCCGAGCGGTTGTTGTGGCCCCAGCAGATGTACGACGGCGCCTCGCCGCCGCACATCAGCCGCTTGTAGCTGTTGACCCACTGGTTGGTGACGACGCTGATCTCGCGGCGCGTGCTTGAGGATGCCGGCGATGAACTGGCGACCGGTCGTGGACAGCTGGTACTCCGCGCCGGCCTCGAAGAACGCGTTGTGGTCGCCCTCGAAGAGCGAGACGTGGGTGTGCATGCCGGAGCCCGGGTGGGTCGGTGAACGGCTTGGGCATGAACGACGCCCAGATCCCCTGGCTCAGCGCGACCTCACGGATCACGGTGCGGAAGGTCATGATGTTGTCGGCGGTGCTGAGCGCGTCGGCGTAGCGCAGGTCGATCTCCTGCTGGCCGGGGCCGCCCTCGTGGTGGCTGAACTCGACCGAGATGCCCATCGCCTCGAGCATCGTGATCGCCTCGCGGCGGAAGTCGGCGCCCATCGACTGCGCGGTGTGGTCGAAGTAGCCGCTGCGGTCGACCGGGACCGGCTCGGCGCCCGCGTCCGGGGTGTCCTTGAAGAGGTAGAACTCGATCTCGGGGTGCGTGTAGAAGGTGAAGCCCTTCTCGGCGGCCGTCGACGAGGGTGCGCTTGAGCACGTAGCGCGGGTCGGCGTACGACGGGGAGCCGTCGGGCATCGAGATGTCGCAGAACATCCGCGCCGTCGCCGGGCCCTCGCCGCGCCAGGGCAGGATCTGGAACGTCGCCGGGTCGGGCTTCGCGAGCATGTCGGACTCGTAGACCCGGGCGAAGCCCTCGATCGACGAGCCGTCGAAGCCGATGCCCTCCGAGAACGCCTGCTCCAGCTCGGCCGGCGCGACCGCCACCGACTTCAAGAACCCGAGCACGTCGGTGAACCAGAGTCGGACGAACCGGACGTCGCGCTCTTCGAGTGCGCGGAGAACGAAGTCTTCCTGCTTGCCCATGGCGGCAGCCTATCGGCGGACCGGCCCGACCGCTGGTGGTCTCGATACGCACGCCTCGTTCCTCGGCGGCTACTCGACCAGCGAACCCGTCGTTGGTCGAGTAGCGAGCGCCAGCGAGCGTCTCGAGACCCGTCAGCCGAGCGGGACGTTGGCCTCGATCTCGGCGAGCCAGGCGGTCGGGGCCGCGTCGGACGGCATCCGCCAGTCGCCGCGGGGCGACATGGTGCCGCCGTGCGCTGACCTTCGGACCGTTCGGCAGCGCGGAGCGCTTGAACTGGCTGGCGAAGAACCGGGTCGTGAAGACGACCAGCCACTGCCGGACCGCGGCCAGGTCGTAGGCCACGCGACGCTCGTCCGGGAAGTTCGGCGGCCACTCGCCGGCGTCGGCGTCGCGCCAGGCGTGCCAGGCGAGGAACGCGACCCGGCTCGGCCGGGCAGCCGTGGCGCAGCACGTGGAAGAGCGTGAAGTCCTGCAGCGAGTAGGGCCCGACCGACTGCCTCGGTCGACTGCGGCAGCTGGTCCTCGCGGGTCGGGATCAGCTCGGGGGTGATCTCCTGCTCGACGATCTCCAGCAGCAGCTCGTTGGCGTCCTCGTCGAACTGCGCCGCTCGCCGCGACCCAGCGGATCAGGTGCTGGATCAGCGTCTTCGGCACCCCGGCGTTGACGTTGTAGTGCGACATCTGGTCGCCGACGCCGTAGGTGCACCAGCCCAGCGCGAGCTCGGACAGGTCGCCGGTGCCGAGCACGATGCCGCCGCGGTGGTTGGCGAGCCGGAAGAGGTAGTCGGTGCGCAGGCCGGCCTGGACGTTCTCGAAGGTGATGTCGTAGACCTCGCTTGCCCTCGGCGTACGGGTGGTCGAGGTCGGCGAGCAGCGTGCCGCGCGGCGCCGGTGATGTCGATCTCCTCGAAGGTGACGCCGAGCGACTTGGCCAGCCGGGTGGCGTAGCCCTTGGTGACGTCGCCGGTCGCGAAGCCCGGCAGCGTGAAGGCGTGGATGTCCTCGCGGGGGCGACCGAGCCGGTCCATCGCCTTGGCGGCGACGATCAGCGCGTGGGTGGAGTCGAGGCCACCGCTGACGCCGATCACGACCTTCGGCTGCCAGGTGTCGGTGGTCATCGCGTGGAGCCGCTGCTCGAGCCCGGAGACCTGGATGTTGTAGGCCTCGTAGCAGTCCGAGCGCGAGCCGCTCGGCGTCGTCGGGCACGAACGGGAAGCGGTCGACCTTGCGCCGCAGCCCGATGTCACCGGTCGGCGGCTGCAGCTCGAAGCGGACCGTGCGGAAGGCGCGGACCCGCGCGTCGTGGGTGCGCCGGTTGTCGTCGAAGGTGCCCTGGCGCAGGCGCTCCTGGCGGATCCGGTCGAGGTCGACGTCGACGACGGTGCGCCGCGGGCCGTCGGGGAACCGCTCCGACTCCCCCAGCAGCTCGCCGCACTCGTAGACCATCGTCTGGCCGTCCCAGGACAGGTCGGTCGTCGACTCGCCCTGGCCGGCGGCCGCGAAGACGTACGCCGCGGAGCAGCGCGCGCTCGCGCTGCGGACCAGCAGCCGCCGGTCCTCGGCGCGGGCGACCGTGATCGGGCTGCCGGACAGGTTCGCCAGCACCGTCGCACCCGCGAGGGCGGCCTCGGCGCTCGGCGGGATCGGCACCCACATGTCCTCGCAGACCTCGGCGTGCAGCCGCAGCCCGCGCACGTCGGTCGCCTCGAAGACCAGGTCCGGCCCGAGCGGTACGTCGACGCCGGCCACCCGGATCGTCTCGTCGCGGTGGTCGTCGCCGGGCGCGAACCACCGGCGCTCGTAGAACTCGCGGTAGGTCGGCAGGTAGGACTTCGGGGCGACGCCCAGGATCCGGCCGCGGTGGATCACCAGCGCGCAGTTGAGGACGCGGGTGCCGTGCGCCAGCGGGGCACCGACGACGAGGACCGGGAGCAGGTCCGCCGTACCGGCCACGAGGTCGGCGATCGCGACCTCGACAGCCTCGAGGAGCGTGTCCTGGAGGAAGAGGTCGTCGACGGAGTAGCCGGTCAGCGTGAGCTCCGGGAAGACCGCCACCGCCACGCCGTCGTCGTGGCAGGCGCGCGCCTGCTCGAGCACCGCCCGCGCGTTGGTCGCCGGGTCGGCGATCGCGACCGGCAGCGTGCACGCGGCGACCCGGGCGAAGCCCTGGGCGTAGGCGGAGTAGAAGTCCACGCCTCAAGTGTTCCACGCGCGAGCGCTCAGCGACGCGCGACGACCGTCCACGCCGTCGCCTCGACCTCGAACGCCCCGGCGGGGAGCAGCTCCGCGCAGTGGCGGCGTACCGCCTCTCGCGCGTCCGGCGTCGAGACGGGCCACGTAGTCGCCGGCCGGACCGACGCCGAGCGTGTAGGGCTCCCACCACTCCTCGAACGACGTGTAGGGCGCGGTGACCGTGAGCGTCCCCTCGACTGATCTCCCGCAGCCCGGCGTCCCGTGCGATCCCGCCGAGGTCGCCCTCGCCCGTGCCGGGGAGGCTCGACTCGTCGGCCGCGTCGGGGTCCAGGTCCTTGACCGCCTGCCAGAACGTCGACAGCGGCCCGGTCGCGGTCGCGTGGTTCCACACGGTGGCAGCGACCACCCCACCGACCCGGGCCATCTCGCGCAGGCCGCCGGCGGGGTCGGACATGAAGTGCACGACGAGGTTCGCCAGCGCGACGTCGAACGCGCCGTCGTCGTAGGGCAGCGCCTCGGCCGTCCCCTGGCGGACGTCCACGCCCGGGCAGCGTTCGCGCGCGGCCGCGACGAACGACGGCGACGGGTCCAGCGCGGCGACGTGGTCGGCACCCAGGCGCTCGACGAGCCGGGCGGTCAGCACGCCGGGACCGCAGCCGACGTCGAGGGCCCGCATCCCCGCGCGTACGCCGGCGAGCTCGACGAGCTGGTCCGCGAGCGGCTCGGAGTAGCGCCCCATGAAGCGGGCGTACGCGTCGGCGGCGACGTCGAAGGTCATGCTCGACTGTAGGCCTGCCGATGAGTCCGCGACAGGTGCGCGGTCTGACTGGTGACACCCGCACGAAGGAGGACGAGATGCCCGAGATCAGCACCTGCCTGTGGTTCGACGACGACCTGATGGAGGCCGTGGAGTTCTACACCAACGTCTTCCCCAACTCGGAGATCAGCTCGGTCTCCCACTACGGCGAGGGTGCGCCGTTCCCGGCGGGCACGGTGCTCGCCGCCGAGTGGACGCTCGACGGCCGGTCGTTCCGCGGCATCAACGGCGGCCCCGCGCACGCTGGGTTCACCGAGACCGTGTCGCTCAGCGTCACGTGCGCCGACCAGTCGGAGGTCGACTACTACTGGGACACCCTCGTCGCCGGCGGCGAACCCGGGCCGTGCGCCTGGCTCAAGGACCGCTACGGGCTGTCCTGGCAGATCGTCCCGAGCCGGCTCTACGAGCTGCTGTCCGACCCCGACGAGGCCCGCGCCCAGGCGGCGATGTCCGCGATGATGGAGATGAGCAAGATCGTGATCGCGGACCTCGAGGCCGCGGCGGAAGGCGCGCACGCCCAGCAGACGACCTAGGGTCACCCGGGTGAGCAACCGGTCGTGGGTGCGCGTCTGCCTGGCGCTGTTCACCGTCGGCTGGGGCGCCAACCAGTTCGCCTCGATGCTGCTCGCCTACCGCAACGAGCTCGGGATGGACGCCCAGACCCGGGCGCTGCTCTTCGCGTTGTACGCCGTGGGGCTGATCCCCACGCTGCTGGTCGGTGGCGCCGCGTCCGACCGCTGGGGTCGCCGCGCGGTGGTCCTGCCGTTCGTCGCGATCTCGCCGCTGGCGACCGGGCTGCTGATGGTCTGGCACGACTGGGCGCCCGGCCTCGGGCTCGCCCGGCTGCTCGCCGGGATCAGCTCCGGCATCGTCTTCGGAGCGGCGACCGCGTGGGTGGCCGACCTCTCGGTCGACGGTCCGCCCGGCGCCGGCGCCCGGCGCGCGGCCCTCTCGCTCTCGGCCGGCTTCGGGGTCGGACCGCTCGTCACCGGCGTCACCGCGGAGTTCTCCGACCACCCGCTGACCGTCCCCTACGTCCCCCACCTCGTGCTCGGCGTGATCGCACTCGTCGTCCTGCTGCCCGTCCCCGGGCCACGACCCGAGGCCACCGTCCGCGAGCCGCTGTTCCGGCTGCCGGCCGTGACCCTCCGCCGCCCCTTCCCCACCACGGTCGCCCCGATCGCTCCATGGGTGTTCGGGTGCGCGGTCATCTCCTTCGCCTACCTGCCGAGCGTGATCGACGAGCCGGCGTCCGGCGTGCTCGCCTTCGCAGGGGTCCTGACGTTCGTCACCCTCGGCACCGGCGTCGCCATCCAGCCGCTCGCCCGGCGGCTCGACGACCACCGGCCGCTGCTGGCCGGTCGGGTCGGGATGGTCTGCGCGTTGGTGGCACTCGGCCTGGGGATCGTCGCCGTGACCGTCGACAGCCGGTGGGTCGTGCTGCTCGCCGCCCCGGTCTTCGGCGCGGGCTACGGCTGCGGACTGGTCTCCGGCCTCCGCGAGGTCGAGCGCCTGGCGCCGCCGGCCGAGCGGGGGGCCGTGGTCGGGGTGTTCTACGGACTCGCCTACCTCGGGATGTTCGCGCCGTACCTCCTGGGCGCGATCGCCGGCGCCGGGCTCGGCACCCGCGGTGCCCTGCTCGTCGCCGCGGGTGTCGCGGCCACCGGGCTCGCCGTCGTGTCGGTGGCTGCTCGTGACCAGCGCCACAGGGTCAGCGGGTCGGTCCCGGGCTAGCCTGAACAACGGTCCGTGGACTCCATCAGGGAGCTGCGAGATGAACACTTTTTCTGGGAGTCAGTCATGCCCGAGGAGACCGCGCCGTACGGCACGGGTCCGGCCAAGCCGGACGCCCCGCAGATCAAGCGGATCCGCACCCACCACCTGCGCGAGATGAAGCAGCGCGGCGAGAAGTTCGCGATGCTCACTGCCTACGAGCAGTACGCCGCGCAGACCTTCGACGAGGCCGGCATCGAGGTGCTCCTGGTCGGTGACAGCGCGTCCAACAACGTCTTCGCCAACGAGACCTCGCTGCCCGTGACCGTCGACGAGCTGATCCCGCTGGTCCGCGCCGTCACCCGCTCGGCCCACCGCGCGCTGGTCGTCGCCGACCTGCCGTTCGGCTCCTACCAGGCCTCGCCCGAGCAGGCCTACCTCACCGCGGTGCGGTTCATGAAGGAGGCCAACGCCCACGCGGTGAAGCTCGAGGGCGGCGTCGAGATGGCCCCCCAGGTCCGCAAGCTCACCGAGGGCGGCATCCCGGTGATGGCCCACATCGGCTTCACCCCGCAGTCCGAGCACAACCTCGGCGGCTACCGGGTGCAGGGCCGCGGCGACGCCGCCAAGCAGGTCGTCGAGGAGGCCCAGGCGATGGAGGAGGCCGGCGCCTTCGCGGTCGTCATGGAGATGGTGCCCGGCGAGGTCGCCACCGAGGTCACCGCATCGGTCTCGATCCCGACCATCGGCATCGGCGCCGGCGCCGGCTGCGACGGCCAGGTCCTCGTCTGGGGCGACGCCTTCGGCTTCCGCACCGGCAAGATGGCGCGCTTCGTCAAGCAGTACGCCGACGTGCACGGCGTACTCCTCCAGGCGGCCCAGGACTACGCCGCCGACGTGAAGGCCGGCACCTTCCCGGGACCCGAGCACACGTTCTGAGCGCCCTCGCCGGGAGCGACGAGGAGCTCGCGGCGAGCCAGGCGCCAGATCGAGTAGCCGCGCGAGCGACGCAGGAGCTCGCGACCGGCGTATCGAGATCTCAGCACGGGTCTCGATACGCTCGCTGGCGCTCGCTACTCGACCAACGAGACGCGCTCGCACTCGACCAACGGAGCCATGACACCTGTCATGGGGAGGCCGTGACGACCGTGTGAGGGTCGCGGCGCCGTACGGCGTCAGGCTGGGGCCATGACCACCAGCACCCTGACTCGGGCCGCAGCAGTCGAGCTCTCCGGCGTGACGAAGGACTTCGCCAACGGAGGGCAGAGCGTGCACGCCGTGCGCGGGATCGACCTGACCCTCCAGCAGGGCGAGATCGTCGCGTTCCTCGGCCCCAACGGCGCCGGCAAGACCACGACCATCGACATGATCCTCGGGCCTGTCCCGGCCGACGACGGGCACCGCCAGCGTCCTCGGCCTCGAGCCGCGCCAGGCGATCGCCCGCGGGCTCGTGTCCGCGGTGATGCAGACCGGCGGGCTGCTCAAGGACCTCACCGTCCGCGAGACGGTCGCCGTACACCGCCAGCCTCTTCGCCGACACCCGCCCGGTCGACGAGGTGATCGCCGACGCCGGCATCACCGAGATCGCCGACCGCAAGGTCGCCAAGTGCTCCGGCGGCGAGCAGCAGCGGCTGCGCTTCGCGATGGCGCTGCTCTCCGACCCGGCGCTGCTGCTGCTCGACGAGCCGACCACCGGCATGGACGTCGAGGGTCGCCGCGCCTTCTGGTCCGCGATCCGGCGCGACGCCGAGCAGGGCCGCACCGTCCTCTTCGCCACGCACTACCTCGAGGAGGCCGACCAGTACGCCGACCGGATCGTGCTGATCAGCCACGGCCGGATCGTCGCCGACGGCACCGGCTCCCAGATCAAGGCGCTCGCCTCCGGCCGCACGATCCGCGCCACCCTCACCGACCCGGACACCGACGCCCTCGCCGGCATCGGCGGCGTCACCGGCGTCGAGGTCCGCGGCGACAGCGTCATCCTGCACACCAAGGACAGCGACGCGGCCGCCCGCTACCTGCTCACCGAGACCACCGCCCGCGACCTCGAGATCACCTCCCACGGTCTCGAGGACGCCTTCATCAGCCTGACCGGAGACGCATCATGAGCAGCACGACCATCGACCCCACCGTCCGCCGGGTCCCGCCGCTCGGCGGCTTCAACCTCACGGTCCTCCGCATCGAGATCGCGCCGGATGCTGCGCAACCGCCGCACGGTGGTCTTCAGCCTGGTCCTGCCGGCCGCGCTCTACTTCGTGATCACCGGCAGCGACGACACCTGGGACGAGCCCGGTCGGCTCGGGCAACGAGGCGGCGTACATCCTGATCTCGATGGCGCTGTACGGCGCCGCGCTGACCGCCGCCTCCGTGCGGCTCGATGGTCGCGATGGAGCGTGCCCTCGGCTGGTCGCGCCAGCTCCGGCTGACCCCGCTCAACCCGGTCGCCTACATCCTGATCAAGGCGCTCGTCGCCCTGACCATGGGCGCGCTCGCGATCGCGGTCGTCAACATCTGCGGCGTCGTCCAGGGCCGGGCCGACATGCCGGTCGACGTCTGGATCACCTCCGCGGTCGTCACGCTCTTCTGCACCCTGACCTTCGCCGCGCTCGGCGTCTTCGTCGGCTACATCGTCCCGGGCGAGAACGCCATGCAGATCCTCGGCCCCGGCCTGGCGCTGCTGTCCTTCCTGGGCGGCGTCTTCTGGCCGCTCACCGAGGGCAGCCTGGTCTGGCACGTCGCGGTCTTCACCCCGATGTACGGCGTGGCCGAGGTCGCCCGCGCACCGCTCACCCACGACCTCCCCTGGTACGCCGTCGTCAACGCCGCCCTGTGGCTGGCCATCTTCGTCGGCGGCGCGGCCTGGCGGATGGCCAAGGACACGGCTCGGGTGTGACTACCCTGACCGTCGTGAGCCAGGACCAGTGCGACGACGCCTCCGACCGGGTCACCGGTGCGGATGGCTGGCTCGCGCCGCTCTTCGTCCGGCATCTGGCTCTTCTTCCTGCTCGACCCGATCGCCGAGGGCTGGCGCCACCGCGACGAGCTGCGCCGGCGATCCTCGGCATCGTCTGCACGGTCGCGTTCGCCGCCGTCTACATGTCGCTGTGGCTGCGCACCCGCAGCGACCGCCAGCGGCTGATGACGCAGCCGGCGACGCGCGCCGCTGTCCTGTACGTCGGAGTCGCTCGTCGCCCTGGGTGCCCTGATGACGGTCCTGCTCGGCGGCTACGGCCTGGCGAGCACGCCGTACATCGGCGTCGCCTGCGTGATGGTCTTCCCGTTCCGGGTGGCGGCGCCGGCGGTGGCTCGCGCTGGTGGTCGTCGACATCGTGCTCTTCGCGGTCAACGACTGGGGCAGCTCGACCGGTCTCGTGTTCGGCGTCATCGCCGCGTCGTTCGCCGTCTTCGGGCTGCGGACTGGTGATGACCCGCAACATCGAGCTGCTCAGCGCCCAGCAGGAGAACGCCAGCCTCGCGGTCGAGAACGAGCGCACCCGCTTCGCCCGCGACCTGCACGACATCCTCGGCCACTCGCTCACCGTGATCACCGTGAAGGCCGAGCTCGCACAGCGGCTGCTCGACATCGACCCCGAGCGGGCGCGTGCCGAGATCGCCGACCTGGAGCGGCTCAGCCGCGACGCGCTGAGCCGACGTACGCCGTGCCGTCGAGGGCTACCGCGAGCTGACGCTTCCGGGCGAGCTGGCCCGGGCCCGCACTGCCCTGGCAGCGGCCGAGATCGAGGCGACCCTGCCCAACTCCGCCGACGAGGTCCCGACCGAGCTGCGCGAGCTCTTCGCGTGGACCGTCCGCGAAGGCGTCACCAACGTGATCCGGCACTCCCGGCGCGCAGCTGCTGCGAGGTGCGGCTCACCCCGACCAGCGCCGAGGTCCGCGACGACGGCAGCGGCGGGAGCACGCCCGGCAGCGGCTCCGGACTGGCCGGCCTGCGCGAGCGCGCGTCCGCCGTCGGTGCGACCGTCGTGACCCAGCACCTCTCCCCCGGCTTCTCGCTCCAGGTGGTCCGCCCATGAGTGGACAGAGCGATCCGGCTGCTGCTCGCCGACGACCAGGCGCTGGTGCGCGGTGCGCTCTCCGCGCTGCTCAGCCTCGAGCCCGACCTCGAGGTGGTCGCCGAGGTCGGCGCGGGCGACGAGGTGGTGCCGCGCCGTCCTCGAGCACCACCCCGACGTCGCCCTGCTCGACGTCGAGATGCCCGGGCATGGACGGCATCACCGCCACCGCCGAGCTGCGGCGCGCGGCGCCGGACACCCGCGTGCTGATCGTGACCACCTTCGGTCGGCCGGGCTACCTGCGCCGCGCCCTCCAGGCCGGCGCCTCCGGCTTCGTCGTCAAGGACACCCCCGCGGCCCAGCTCGCCGACGCCGTACGACGCGTGCACGCAGGCCTCCGCGTGGTCGATCCCGCCCTGGCGACCGACTCGCTGGTCGCCGGCGAGTCGCCGCTGACCGCCCGCGAGACCGACGTCCTCCAGGCAGCTCGCGACGGCTCGTCGGTCGCCGCGATCGCGGGCAAGCTGTTCCTCTCCGAGGGCACCGTGCGCAACCACCTGTCCTCGGCGATCGGCAAGACCGGCGCGACCAACCGCGCGGAGGCCGTGATCACCGCTGAGGGCAACGGCTGGTTGTGATCTCACGTGCGGTGGGTACGGTCCGACCATGCGCTCCCTCGCCCTCGGGCTGACCGCCGCCCTCGGACTGACGCTCACGCTGGCCGCTCCGGCGCTCGCAGGCCGCCGTCCCCGACGCCGCCTCCCACCACGCCTCACGGGCGCACGTGCCCCAGCTGGTGGTGAAGGCGAAGGTGATCGGGCTCGACCACCCCTGGGACGTGCGTCCGATCGGCCACGGCCGCCTGATCTTCACCGAGCGCGACCGTGCGACGGTCTCGATCTGGGACCACGGCCGCACCCGCGTGGTCCAGCAACTTCCCCACCGACTCGGTCTGGGTGTCGGGCGAGACCGGGCTGATGGGCCTCGAGACCGACCCGCACTTCGCGACCAACCACCGCTTCTACACCTGCCAGGGCGGCTTCACCGGCAGCGGCGGCCACGAGGTCAAGGTGATGTCGTGGACGCTCAACGACGCGCTCACCGCGCTCACCAGCGCCAGGCGCCTGGTCGGCGGCTTCCCGACCACCAGCGGTCGCCACGGCGGCTGCCGGCTGCTCGCCCTCGACGACGGCTCGCTCTACGTCGGCACCGGTGACGCCGCGACCGGCACCAACCCGGAGGACAAGACGTCCCTCGGCGGCAAGACGCTCCGTCTCGACGCGACGACCGGCAAGCCCTGGCCGGGCAACCCGTTCATCAAGTCGGCCAACCACGCCAAGCGCTACGTGCAGACCTACGGCCACCGCAACGTCCAGGGCCTGTCCCTGCGCAAGGACGGCGTCGTCTACTCCATCGAGCAGGGCACCTACCGCGACGACGAGGCCAACCGGCTCGTCAACGGCGCCGACTACGGCTACAACCCGGTCCCCGGCTACAACGAAGAGGTGCCGATGACCGACCAGTCGCTGCCCGGCAAGCAGCGCAACGCGGTCTGGCACTCCGGTGACCCGACGCTCGCCACCTCCGGCGGCGGCTTCGTCTACGGCAAGAAGCTGGGGCGCCTACGACGGCAGCCTCGCCGTCGCCGCTCTCAAGGCCGAGCGGGTGCTCTTCCTCCAGCTCGACGCGAAGGGCCACCTGGTGAAGGTGCGCACGCCCGCCGCCCTGCAGGAGTACGGCCGGATCCGCACCGTGGTCGACGGCCCGGGCTCGACGTTCTACGTCACCACCGACAACGGCGACGGCCACGACATGATCCTGGCCGTGCATCCGAAGAAGTAGGCGCTAGCTCCAGCCCCCTTACGTCCAGCCGAGCCAAGCGGCGCCGGCCACGATCGCCAAGAACCAGAAGACGATCGCGACCACCGCCACGCCCGGCACCCACCGCGGGTGCAGCGTCCACCACGCGCAAGCGACCAGCATCAGGGCCGCCCAGATCACCAGCAGCACGACGACGGCCCACCACGGGGCGACCAGGACGCTCGCGCCGTACAGGAAGAACGCGCACGCCATCCCGGCCATCCCTACGAAGGGCCAGGGCGAGACCTCGCTCATTCGTCGTCCTGGGCATCCCACTCCTGGTTGCGGCGCTCGGCGTTGGCGAGCGCGCCTTCCGCGGCCTCGCGGGTGTCGAAGGGCCCGAGCCGGTCGATGGGCGGGCACATGTCCGGCCCCTGCTCGACCCGGTGATGCTTGACGCAGAACCAGAAGTCGCTCATACCCGCGAAACTACACGCGGTCCTGTCCAGTCCTCGGCGCAACGTCCCCGTAACGCGCGAGTGGGTAGGGTCCGGCCATGACGGCCATGTTCGAGGACTATGCAGCGCGGGGGCCGGCCTACGACGAGATGTTCGACGCGGACAGCCTCCGGGCGCCGTACGAACGCCTGCGCAACTCCCTCCACCACCTGACCATCCCCGACCTCGCCGCCCGCGTGGAGGCGCTGCAGGCCGCCTATCTCGACCAGGGCGTCACCTTCGACATCGGCGGCGAGGAGCGCGCCTTCCCGCTCGACATCCTGCCGCGGATGATCGAGATGGAGACCTGGTCGCACATCGAGCGCGGCGTGCAGCAACGGGTGCGCACCCTCGAGGCCTTCCTCGCCGACGTGTACGACGCCGGCGACGCCTTCACGACGGCGTGATCCCGCGCGGGGTCGTCGCGACCTCGTCGCACTACCACCGGCAGGCCGCCGGGGTCCGGCCGCCGAACGGCGTGCGCGTCAACGTGTCCGGCATCGACCTGATCCGCGACAACACCGGCGAGTTCCGGGTGCTCGAGGACAACGTCCGGGTGCCGTCGGGTGTCTCCTACGTCATCACCAACCGGCGCGCGATCTCGGCCGCGCTGCCCGAGCCCTTTGCCGAGCACCGGATCCGATCGGTCGCCGGCTACCCGCAGCGGCTGCTCGCCGCGCTCCGGGCTGCTGCACCGGCCGGTGTCGCCGACCCGACCGTCGTCGTGCTCACCCCCGGCGTCTACAACGGCGCCTACTTCGAGCACGCGCTGCTGGCGCGCACCATGGGCGTCGAGCTGGTCGAGGGCCGCGACCTCCAGTGCCGCCGCGGCCGGGTGATGATGCGCACCACCAAGGGCCTCGAGCCGGTGCACGTGATCTACCGCCGCGTCGACGACGAGTTCCTCGACCCGGTGCACTTCCGCGCCGACTCGATGCTCGGCTGCCCCGGCCTGATCGACGCCTCGCGCGCCGGCAACGTGACGATCGCCAACGCGGTCGGCAACGGCGTCGCCGACGACAAGCTCGTCTACACCTACCTGCCCGACCTGATCCGCTACTACCTCCACGAGGAGCCGATCCTGCGCAACGTGGACACCTGGCGGATCGGCGACGCCGAGGCCCGCGAGGAGGTCCTCGACCGGCTCGACGAGCTGGTGCTCAAGCCGGTCGACGGCTCGGGCGGCAAGGGCATCGTGATCGGACCGCGCGCGTCCAAGGCCGAGCTCGACGAGCTGCGGGTCAAGGTGCTCGAGGACCCGCGCGCGTGGATCGCCCAGCCGGTCGTGCAGCTGTCGACGGTGCCGACGTTCGTGGACGGGAAGTTCGGGCCGCGCCACGTCGACCTGCGACCGTTCGCCGTCAACGACGGCAGCCGGGTCTGGGTGCTCCCCGGCGGCCTGACCCGGGTGGCGCTCGCCGAGGGCGAGCTGATCGTCAACTCCTCGCGCGGCGGTGGCTCCAAGGACACCTGGGTGCTGGCCGGGACCGGTCCCGCGCCGCAGCGACCGCCCGAGCACCCCGCGCCGGTCGAGCACGCGACTCCCGTCGCCCCGCAGAGCGTCGGGCCGGCGCTGAGCGACCAGACCGAGCACCAGGTCGAGCAGCAACAGCAGCAGCAACAGCAGGGCCGATCGGAGGACTCCGCATGCTGAGCCGGATCGCGGAGTCGATGTTCTGGATCGGGCGCTACGTCGAGCGCGCCGAGGACACCGCGCGCATCCTCGACGTACAGACCCAGCTCCTCGTCGAGGAGAGCGGTCTCGACGAGGAGACGACCTGTCGCACGCTGCTCTCGATCATGGGCGTCGAGGAGGTGCCGGAGACGCGGGTCGACGTCAGCCGGGTGCTGTCCGAGCTCGCCTACGACCCCGACTCGCCCGTGTCGATCACCGCCGCCCTGGGTGCCGCCCGTGAGTCCGCCCGGCGGGCCCGCGAGACGCTGTCGGTGCCGATGTGGGAGGTCATCAACACGACCTACCGGGCGATCCCGTCCGGCCAGTTCGGCAACATGCGACCGCCCGGCGTCTTCCAGTGGGTGCGCGAGCGTGCGGCGCTGGTCAACGGCACCGCCGACGCGACGATGACCCGCGACGAGGGCTGGCAGTTCCTGATGCTGGGACGCTGCATCGAGCGAGCCGACATGACGTCTCGTCTGGTCGCGACCGCGTCGATCGCCGCCGGCATCGGGTCACCGTGGACGAGCACGCTGCGCGCCTGCGGTGGCTACGAGGCCTTCCTGCGGACCTACCGCGGCATCGAGTCCGAGCGCGGCGCCGTGGAGTTCCTCCTGCTCGACCGGCTCTTCCCGCGGTCGGTCGTGTTCTCGCTCAACCGGGCCGAGCAGTGCGTCGACAACCTCGAGTCAGGCGGCCAGCGCGCCGGCTTCCAGAGCGAGGCGCAGCGGCTGCTCGGCCGGATGCGCGCCGAGCTCGAGTACCGCTCGCTCAGCGACGTGATGGCCGACCTCCCCAACGAGATGGAGCGGCTGCAACGCACCTGTGCGCTCGCGACCGAGGCGGTCACCCGCCGCTACTTCGCCGGCGCCGAAGCCCTGCACCTGGCAGGGGGTCGCTCGTCAGCAGATCCGAGACGGATGAGCATGCAGCTGCGCGTCGTACACACGACGACCTTCGAGTACGACGGCAAGGCGGTCGCGTCCTACAACCAGGCGCGGCTCACGCCTCAGACGACGCTGGACCAGATCGTCTCGCACAGCCGGGTGGAGGTGCACCCGTCGCCGTGGCTCTACGAGTACCGCGACTACTTCGGCACCACCGTCGTCGCCTTCGAGGTGCTCGACCCGCACGACTCGATGACGGTCTCGTCGACCTCGACCGTCTACACCGACCGCACACCGGCCGCCGGCCCGCTGATCAGCTGGGACGACCTCGGCAGCCGCGAGGTGGCCGACGCCTGGACCGAGTACCTCGTGGTCCCGTCGTCGGTGGCCCCTCCGGACGACCTGGCCGCACGGATCGCGCAGCTGCGACAGTCCACGGCGCTGCCGGGTGAGGCGGCGCGCGAGATCTGCGCGCTGGTCAACCGTGAGGTCGAGTACCAGCCGGGCGCGACCGACGTACACACCCAGGCTGCGGAAGCGTGGCGCCAGCGCGCCGGCGTCTGCCAGGACATGGCGCACCTGGTGATCGGCGGGCTGCGCTCGCTCGGCATCCCGGCGCGCTACGTGTCGGGCTACTTCCACCCGCAGCAGGACCCGGTCGTCGGCGAGACGGTCAGCGGGGAGTCGCACGCGTGGATCGAGTGGTGGGACGAGGGCTGGCATGCCTTCGACCCGACCAACGACACCGAGCCCGGTGACCGCTACGTCGCCGTCGCCCTCGGTCGCGACTACGCCGACGTGAAGCCGATCAGCGGCATCTACTCCGGCGCCAAGACCTCGGCGATGTCGGTCGAGGTCACCGTCACTCGTCTCGGTTGATCTCCGGGGGGATGAGCAGCATCCGCTCGACGCGGAGGACCGCCAGCTCGTGCTCCGGGTCGCCGCTCATCGCGGCGGCCAGGCGCAGGTGCGGCAGCGCCTCGGCGTACCGCGACTGACGCTCCAGGCAGCGGCCGAGCGCGTGCTGCGACCACTCATCGGTGGGGTTCTCCTCGACCAGGGCAGTGAGCTCGGTCTCGGCGCGCCCCAACCGGGCCTCGATCAGGTAGGCCCACGCGCGCAGCGTGCGCAGCCCGGTGTTGCCGGGCTCGGCCTCCAGCGCGGGGTCGATGACCTCGTGAGCCTCGCGCGGGGCGCGGCGGCTGAGCAGGTCGAAGGCGGTGCGGTACGCCGACTCGGGTGCGGACTGACCCGGGAAGACGACCGCCGGAGCGTTGAGCTCGATGTCGTCGTTCACGGCTCCACAACACCACGTCAGGGTGCGAGATTCCCAGCGGGTCGGTCGTTGAGGATGCGCTGGAAGAGGACGTGGTCCTCCCACGTCCCGTTGACGTAGAGGAAGCGCTCGGCCATCCCGAAGAACGTGAACCCGGCCCGCCGCAGCACGGCCTGCGACGGCTCGTTGCGCAGCATCGTCCCGGCCTCCAGCCGGTGCAGCCCGAGCCGTCGTTCTGCCTCGTCGACCACGTGCTCCACCATGCCCGTCGCCAGGCCCTGCCGAGGTGGTCGTGGTCGAGCCAGTAGCCGACCGTCCCGCTCTGCAGCACCCGCGCACGATGTTGTTGATCGCCACCTGCTCGGCCTGGCCGGCCTCGGTCGACGCTGCCTCCCGGCTTTCCGGCCGCCTCTGGCGGTGGTTGAGGTGCGAGCGAAGCGAGCCTCGAAACACCCTCCGAAATCAGTCGAAAGAATTTCTCGAAAGTGTCCAGATGCCGGTCAACCATAGGGTTTTCGGGGTCTGACTGTCGGTGGTCCATGCTTGGGTTGAACCATGACCACGACAGCACACATCGACTCCCCGACCGGGGTGCTCGACGCTGTCCGTGAGGTCCACTCCGAGATCAGCCGACGCTCGAGATCCGGAAGCTTCCAGCTCGCTGTCGAGTGGGCAGTCATGCACCCGGTCGAGTCGATCCTGAAGGCCGCAACGGTGGACGGGACCGAGGACGAGCTCGCGATCGCCGGTGAGGGTGCACCCCTGGTCGCGGAGTTCTGTGTCGCCGAGCTCGCGTTGGCGCTGGGCATGTCGACCGGTGCCGGGAAGCGGTACCTCGGCGACGCCGTCGAGACCCGCTACCGCCTCCCCCGACTCTGGAAGCGCGTGATCGCGGCGAGGTGCCGGTGTGGAAGGCCCGCCAGGTCGCGTCCCGCACGATCATCCTGTCCGCCGACGCTGCCGGGTTCGTCGACCAGCACGTCGCACCCGTCGCGCACCGGTGCTCCTACGCGCAGATCGACCGGGCCGTCGACCACGCCCGCGACCTCTACGACCCCGAAGAAGCAGAAGCCAAGCGAGCCGAGGCCGGCCGAGCACCGCGGAGTCGCGGTCCGCCTCGGGGACGTCACCATCGACGGGCAGGTCTACATCGAAGCCACCACCGACCTCGCCGACGCCCTCGCGCTCGAAGCCGCCGTCTCCGCGAAGGCCCACGACCTCCTCGAGGAGTTCCCGCACCTCTCCCTCGACGTACGACGGTCGATGGCCCTCGGCAGGCTCGGCAACGCCGACGGCGGCAAGGAGCTGGTGATCTACGCCCACCACGACGTCTCCAGCCCCGACGGCCTGGTCCGGATCGAGAACACCGGGTCCTGGATCACCGTCGAACAGCTCGGCGAATGGTGCGAGGACTCGAAGCAACAGGGTGACGATCCAGCCGGTCCTCGACCTCAACGAGCACCTGCACACCGACGCCTACAAGCCCACCCCGTGGCTGCGCGAGCAGGTCATCGAGACCCACCCGACCTGCGTCTTCCCGCACTGCAGCAGACCTTCAAGGTCCTGCGACCTCGACCACATCATCGAATGGCCGCTCGGCCCGACAGACAGCCTGAACCTCGCGCCACTGTGCCGACGACACCACCGCCACAAGACCCACGGCGGCTGGACCTACCAACGACTCGGACCCACCACCTTCCTCTGGCGCAGCCCCCTCGGCCAGACCCACCTCCGAAGAAGCTGACGCCCCACACCCCGCCGCCGGCGGGGCCGTCGGCATGTCCTCCGGCACGATGACAGCCGTGAGCGCGCGCCTCCTGGTGGTGGTTTCGGGTCTGCCCGCGCAGCGGGAAGTCGACCGTGCGGCGCCCTCGATGCCGACGCCTTGGTCGCCCGGGTGCGCGACGTACTCTGATCGACATGGATGTCGGAGCTCCCGAGGCGTTGATCCTCCTCGTTGTCGTCATGTTGCTCTTCGGCGCGAAGAAGCTCCCCGAGCTCGCCCGCGGCTCCGGCCGCGCGCTGCGGATCTTCAAGGAGGAGCTGAACGGCTCCGACGACGCCACATCGGCACAGCCGGCCGCCCACCAGCGAGTCTTGATCCGGTACGTCGACCACGACGCCGACGGCACTCCCGTCGGCCGGGTCGTCGTGCTGCCGGGCCGGCGCTACACGCCCGACGGGCCGATGCTCTTCTTCGCCGCCCAGACGGCACTGACCCGTGGCTGGGACGTGCGCCAGGTCTGGTGGGAGGCGCCGCCGTTCGAGAACGACGACGACGAGGTCACCTGGGTCTGCGAGCAGCTGGCGGCAGCGCTCGACGGCTACGAGGGACGGGTCCTGGTCGTCGCGAAGTCCATGGGGACACTGGCGGCGCCGTTGGCCGCCGAGCGCGGCTACCAGGCGGCCTGGCTCACGCCGCTGCTCACCGAGCCCGACATGGCCGAGGTGCTGCTGGCCTATCCGGCGGAGCAGTACGTCGTGATCGGCGAGAGCGACCCGTTCCTCTCCCGGGAGGTCTTCGACTCGCTGCCCGGGGAGAGCGTGCTCGTGCCGGGCGACCACATCCTGCGCGTCGCCGGCGACCCTGCGGCCATGGTCGCGAGCCACGACACCTTCGTGCGGACCTTCGACGCCTGGCTCCAGTCACTCTGATCGCGCGTCGTCGAGAATGGCGAGGATCACTGCGGTCTTGGCGTCGGTGTAGGCCAACCCGTCGTCGGCCCACGTCAACGCAGCGGCCTGCTTGGCCTCGGCGTACCGCTCCCGCGCATCGGCGTGCGTGCGGAGGTGGTCGCGGAAGACGAGGTGCTCGGTCTCCCACTCCGAGCCGACCGGGCAGACGTGGACGTGCACGTCGCGCGGCCGGTCCGGGAAGGGGCGGAAGTAGCGGTGCAGCACGTCGCGGCTGCGCAGCTGGAGTCCCGAGCTCGGCGAGCGCCGGCACGTAGCCCGACTCGTCCTCGAGATCCGCGACGCTGACCTGGATGTCGATGGTCGGTTTCGCCGGCAGCCCGGGCACCGACGTCGACCCGACGTGCTCGACCCGGACCGCGACCGGTCCGAGCGCGTCGAGCAGCGCGAGCCGCCACTCCTCGTAGCGCGTAGCCCACGCAGGGTCGTGGGCCACGACCGTGATCGGGTCGCCGACGCGCAGGCTGCCGGGAGTCGTCTCGTAGCCCGGCCAGACGTCGGGCAGGACCGATCGGGCCAGCGCGTGCCGTTCCTCCGCCGGCAGGTCGGCGACAGCCACCCCGCGCGAGCGGGCGACGAGCTCGTAGAGATCGATGACGGTGACCGTCGGCCCTCGCGCCGCCCGAAGACGTCGCCACTCCTCAACCGGGTCCACCGGACGAGGATGTCACCCGTCGAAGTCGAGCACGACCTTCTCGGAGGTCGGGTGCGACTGGCAGGTGAGCACGTAGCCGCGCTCGATCTCCTCGGGCTCGAGGGCGTAGTTGGCGTCCATCGCGACGGTGCCCTCGACCAACCGGGCCCGGCAGGTGCCGCAGACCCCGCCCTTGCAGGCGAAGGGCAGGTCGGGTCGGACGCGGAGCGCGGCCTCGAGGACGGGTACGTCGTCGGGGCGCAGGTCGAGGTCGGAGCTGCGACCGTCGAGCCGGATGGTGACCCGGGCGGCGCCGTCGACCCCACCGGCGAGCTCGGCGACCGGGGCGCGCGGAACCGGGTCGGCGTGGAAGAGCTCGCTGTGCACGTGTGCACCGTCGACGCCGAGGGACGACAAGGTGGCGCGCAGGTCGACGACCATCTGCTGCGGACCGCACACGAACCAGTCATCCACGTCGGACGCGGGCAGCAGCGCGGCCAGGATCCGGCTCAGGCGATCACCGTCGAGCCGGCCGGAGAGCAGCTCGACGTCCTGCGTCTCGCGGGAGAGCACGTGCACGATCTGGAGCCGGGCCGGCCAGCGGTCCTTGAGGTCGTGCACCTCGTCGAGGAACATCACCGACTGGTGGGTGCGGTTGGCGTAGACGAGCGTGACCGTCGACCGCGGCTCGCCCTCGAGGATCGCCGCCACGATCGAGAGGACCGGCGTGATGCCGGAGCCGGCCGCGATCGCGACGCACGTGCGCCGAGCAGTCGGGTCGATGCGCGGTCGTGAACCGGCCCGCGGGCGTCATCACGTCGAGCGTGTCGCCGACGGCCAGGGCGTCGACGACACCCGAGCTGAAGGCACCGCCGGGCAGCCGCTTCACCCCGATCCGCAGCACCCCGGACGACGGCGAGCGTGCAGATCGAGTAGGACCGGCGTACGTCGTCGCCGCCGCGGATGCTCAGGTGCTGGCCGGCACCGAAGGCGAACTCCGGCGCGCAGGTCCGGCGGGCACGTCGAAGGTGAGCGCCACGGAGTCGTCGGTGAGCTCGTCGATCGCCGCGACCCGCAGCGAGTGGAAGGCGGCCACCACTAGAGCGCCTTGAAGTGGTCGAACGGCTCCCGGCAGCTGCGGCAGACCCACAGCGACTTGCAGGCCGTCGAGCCGAAGCGGCTCGACTCGCGGGTGTCGAGCGACCCGCACTGCGGGCAGCGCACCGACAGCGCGAGCGCGACGGGCCCGTCGAGACGCGGGCGGCGCCACGCCGTACGCCGCGAGCTTGGCCTTGGCCTCCTCGGTCATCCAGTCGGTCGTCCACGCCGGCGACAGCACGAACTCGACGTCGACGTGCTGGTAGCCGGCCGTCGTCGAGCGCGGCGACCAGGTCCTCGGTGATCGTCTCCATCGCGGGGCAGCCGGAGTAGGTCGGCGTGATCTGCACGTGCACCCGCCCCTGGTCGTCCTCGGTGACGTCGCGCAGGATCCCGAGGTCGGCGATCGTGACCACGGGCAGCTCGGGGTCGAGCACGTCGGCGGCGATCTTCCAGGCCCCGCTCACCACGTCGCCCCCGGGTGTGAGCGGTGGAGGTGCTGCATCTCGGCGAGCAGGTAGCCGAGCTCCTCGGTGTGCAGTCCCTGGCGACCACCACCGACGACCGGCGCGACCTGCGGCACGGTCAGGGTCGCCTCCGCGAGCACGTCCTCCACCTTCGTGAGCACGGCGTCCCGGAGCGAGGCCGGGTCGACGAGCGCACCGTCGACCGGCCCGAACAGCTCGTCGACGTAGGGCCACTCGGCGTCGAGCGCCGCCTGCATCCGCAGGTGGGACTCCTCGGTGCCGTCGCCGAGGCGCAGCACCCAGAGCCGGGCGTGGTCGAGGTGGTAGGCCACCTCCTTGACCGCCTTGCCGGCGATCGCGCTGCAGCGTCGCGTCGGACGAGGACGCGAGCGCGGCGTACAGCTCGGACTGCCAGGCCGAGAACACCAGCAGCCGCGCCATCGCGACGCCGAAGTCGGTCTGCGGGCGCTCGACCAGCCACACGTTGCGGAAGTCGCGGTCGTCGCGCAGGTAGGCCAGGTCGTCGTCGCTGCGACCGAGTCCCTCGACGACGCCGGCGTACGTCAGCAGCGTGCGCGCCTGGCCGAGCTGGTCGAGGCCGATGTTGGCGAGCGCGAGGTCCTCCTCGAGCTCCGGCGCGCGGCTGATCCACCAGCCGAGCCGCTGGGCCGAGACGAGCGCGTCGTCGGCGAGCCCGAGCGTGTAGTCGAACGAGCGCTCACAGGTGCTCCACGCCGTCGGGGACGTCGTAGAACGTCGGGTGCCGGTAGACCTTGTCCTCGGCCGGCTCGAAGAACGAGCCGCGCTCCCCCGGGTCCGACGCCACGATCTCGACGGACGGCACCACCCACAGCGAGACGCCCTCCTGCCGGCGCGTGTAGACGTCGCGTGCGTTGCGCAGCGCCATCTCCGCGTCGGGTGCGTGCAGCGATCCGACGTGCACGTGCGAGAGCCCACGACGCGAGCGCACGAAGACCTCCCACAGCGGCCAGGTCGTTCACGCGACCTCCTCCGCGGCCTGCTTGGCGGCGTACGCCGAGGCAGCCTCGCGGACCCACGCACCCTCGTCGTGCGCGCGCACCCGGTGGGCCAGCCGCTCGGCGTTGCAGGGGCCGTTGCCCTTGATCACCTCGAACAGCTCGGTGAAGTCGACCTCGCCGAAGTCGTAGTGGCCACGCTCCTCGTTCCACCGGATCTCGGGGTCGGGCAGCGTCAGCCCGAGGACCTCGGCCTGCGGCACGGTCATGTCGACGAAGCGCTGGCGCAGGTCGTCGTTGGAGTGCCGCTTGATCCCCCACGCCATCGACTGCGCGGAGTTGGGTGAGTCGTCGTCGGGCGGGCCGAACATCATCAGCGACGGCCACCAGTAGCGGTCCACCGCGTCCTGGGCCATCGCGTGCTGCGCCTCGGTGCCGTGCGAGAGCGTGTGGAGGATCTCGAAGCCCTGGCGCTGGTGGAAGGACTCCTCCTTGCAGACCCGGACCATGGCGCGGGCGTAGGGCCCGTAGGAGCAGCGGCAGAGCGGCACCTGGTTGACGATCGCGGCGCCGTCGACGAGCCAGCCGATCGCACCGACGTCGGCCCAGGTGAGCGTCGGGTAGTTGAAGATCGAGGAGTACTTCTGCCGGCCGGTGTGCAGCTGGTCGAGCAGGTCGGAGCGGTCGACGCCGAGCGTCTCGGCCGCGGCGTACAGGTAGAGCCCGTGGCCGGCCTCGTCCTGCACCTTGGCCATCAGGATCGCCTTGCGGCGCAGGCTCGGCGCCCGGCTGATCCAGTTGCCCTCCGGCTGCATGCCGATGATCTCGGAGTGGGCGTGCTGGGCGATCTGGCGCACCAGCGTGCGTCGGTAGGCGTCGGGCATCGAGTCGCGTGGCTCGACCCGCCCGTCGTCGGCGAGCTGCTCCTCGAAGGACATCGGCTGCGACGCTACCACCTCCTGTTACAGATGCCGCGCACTTCGAGCGCAGTCGTCTGTAACACGTGGTCCGGCTGACAGGATGGCGCCATGAGCGCCCCACCGCCGACGTGTCCGTGCGCATCGCGTGGGCCGACGACGCCCCGGCGATCGCCGAGCTGCAGCTGCGCACCTGGCGCGAGGTGTACGCCGACCTCCTCCCGGCGACCGCGCTCCCCGGGGACGTCGACGAAGCGGCCGCCGCCTGGCGCGCGTCGCTCTCCTCGCCCCGCGACGCCCGCAACCGGGTCCTGGTGGCCCTCGAGCGCAACCGGGTGGTCGGCTTCGCGATCACCTCCCCCGCCAGCGACCCCGACTGCGACCCGGTCGCCGACGGCGAGCTGAGCGACTTCACGGTCGACCCCGCCGAGCGCGGCCGCGGACACGGCTCGCGCCTGCTCCAGGCGGCAGCGGACACCCTGGCGGCCGACCGGTTCAGCCGCGCCGTGCTGTGGTCGATCGCGACCGACGACGCACTCCGGGCGTTTCTGACGAGCGCCGGCTGGGCACCGGACGGCGCGCACCGCGAGCTCGATCTCGACGGCGAAGGCACGACGCTCGTCAAGCAGGTCCGGCTCCACACAGCCCTTTCGTAGGCTCCTCACCTTGATTTCCCGGATTTCGGGAGCACGATGGAGTCCCCCTCCAGATACGGAGACGCACGTGTTCGGTCCGTTGCCCCCGCTCCACCGCCTGCTGGTCGTGCTCACCGCCCTCACCGTGGGCATCGCCTCCGGGATCTGGATGGTCCACCTCATCGCCGCACCCGCCGTGATCGCGGCCGGCATCGGCTGGGGTCTCGTCGCCGGGATGCTGCTGACCTACGTGCTCCTGCATGACTTCCACCGGCAGGCTCGTCCGGTCCGCGTGCGGCACCACTAACCTTCCTGGGTGACCGAAGCACCACTCGACCCCCAGGAGCGGTCCTCGATCATCCGCGACAGCCTCGGTGTCGGCATCGCGACCGGGGCGTACGGCGTGGGCTTCGGCGCCGTGTCGGTCGCGTCGGGACTGTCGGTCGCGCAGACCTGCGCGCTGTCGCTGCTGGTCTTCACCGGTGCCAGCCAGTTCGCGCTCGTCGGCGTGATCGCCGCCGGCGGTGCCCCGATCTCGGGCGCGCTGACCGCGCTGCTGCTCGGCACCCGCAACACCCTCTACGGGCTCCGGCTCGCGCCGCTCCTCTCGTGGACCGGTTGGCGCCGCGCGGCCGCGTCCCACGTGCTCATCGACGAGTCGACGGCGATGTCGGTCACCCGGGAGACGACCGCGGCCGCGCGGCTCGGCTTCCTCACCACCGGCGTCTCGATCTTCGTGCTCTGGAACCTCTTCACCGCGGTCGGCGCAGTCGCCGGCAACGCGATCGGCGACCCGAGGACCTACGGCCTGGACGCCGCCGTCGGCGCGGCGTTCCTCGCCCTGCTGTGGCCACGACTGAAGTCGCGCACCAACCGCTTGGTCGCGGTCGCCGCCGCGGCCGTCGCGCTCGGCACCGTGCCGCTCGTGCCGGCCGGAGTGCCGGTGCTCGCCGCGGCCGTGGTCGCACTGGTCGCTGGCCTGATGACCGGCGGATCACGCCGATGACGTGGGCCGCGATCCTGCTGGCCGCCGCCGGCTGCTACCTGCTCAAGCTCGCAGGCCTGTCGGTGCCGCCCCGGGTCCTCGAGCGACCGCTCGTCGAGCGGGTGGCCGACCTGATCCCCGTCGCCCTGCTCTCCGCGCTGATCGCGGTGCAGGTCTTCTCCCACGGCCACAGCCTGGTGATCGACGCCCGCGCGGTCGGGCTGGGTGTGGCCGTCGTGCTGCTCCTGCTGCGCGCGCCGTTCCTGGTCGTGGTCTTCGGTGCCGCGATCGTCGCCGCCCTGGTCCGCCTGCTCTGAGACGCAGGAAGGACCCGCGCCACCAGTGCGGCGCGGGCCTTCCCTCGGCGGCCTCCCGAAGGGCGTCAGCTCACGCTGACCGCGCTCCAGGCCGTGGCGACCGCGTTGTACTGAGCGCTGCCGGCACCGTAGAGGTCCTTGGCGGCGTTCAGAGTCGCCGTGCGCGCACCGGCGTAGTTGGTGCTCGACGTCATGTAGACCGTCAGTGCGCGGTACCAGATCTTCTGGGCGGCATCGCGGCCGATGCCGGTGACCGTCGAGCCGTTGCAGGTCGGCGAGCTGTGCGCGACGCCGTTGATCGTCTTCGCGCCCGAACCCTCGGCGAGCAGGTAGAAGAAGTGGTTGCCGACCCCCGACGAGTAGTGCACGTCGAGGTTCTTGGTGTCGGAGCTGTAGCAGTTCGGCGAGCTGCCGTCGGAGATCGGGTTGTCCATGCGGCGCAGGCCGGTGTGGTTCTTGAGGTCGAACTCCTCACCGATCAGGTAGTCGCCCGGGTCGTTCGGCGTTGTTGGCGAAGAACTCCACCATGGTGCCGAAGATGTCCGAGGTCGCCTCGTTGAGACCGCCCGACTCACCGTCGTAGCTGAGGTTGGCGCTGTTCTCCGTGACGCCGTGCGACATCTCGTGACCGGCCACGTCGAGCGAGACCAGCGGGCCGTAGCTCGTGCCGTCGCCGTCGCCGTACGTCATCTTGGTGCCGTCCCAGAAGGCGTTGACGTAGCCGCTGCCGTAGTGGGTGCGGTTGTAGGAGCCGGCGCCGGTGCCGAAGATGCCGTTCCGGCCGTGGACCTGGTTGTAGTAGTCCCAGGTCTCGTTGGTGCCGTACTGCGCGTCGACGCGCCGCCGACTCGCGGCTGCTCGTCGCGCCGGTGCCGAAGGAGCGTGTCCGGGCTGGTGAAGGTGGTCCCCGTCTGGCAGCCGGACGCCGAAGATCTGGCAGAAGAGCGAGTCCTCCTTGTTGTTGAGGTCGGTCGTGTAGGTGCCGCCGCGGGTCGGGTCCTTGAGCGTGTACGTCGAGCCCGACTGCGTCAGCTGCAGCGGAACGGTGCCGGAGTAGAGCGACTGGCCGGAGCCGTCGACGGTCTCGATCTGCTGCTCGCGCCACAGGACCTTGCCGGACGTGGCGTCGACGTACGACGCGAGGCGGCTGGGCGTGCCGTCGGCCTGGGTGCCGCCGGTGACGATCTCCCAGGCGAGGCGCGGCGGTGCCGGAGGTGGCGTCGACGACGAGCGACGCGGACTGCCGCTTCGCGCCGGTGATCGACCGGGTGACGGGCGTCTTGGCGAGCGCGGAGACGGTCGCGCCCGCCGCGCTGAGGGTCGGGGTGGTGCTCGACCGTCACGGGCGCGTCCAGCGTCTGGCTCACGCCGCGCCAGCCGGCGGCCGGGCCGCGGTGCACGACGAGGTCGCCGCCGACGACCTGGCAGGCCGCGGTAGACGCGGTCCATGCGCACGTGGGTGGAGCCGTCGGCGTCGGTGACCTTGCCGACCACCTGGTAGGTCGTGCCCTGGGTCGCGAGTGCCGCTGCCGGGTGGCTGAGCAGTGCCTGGACGGCGCCGCTGGCGTGGACCGCAGAGGTGCTGGGCGCGTCCGGGGACGCTGCCTGACGGTGCCGGCCTGGACGCCGACCGCGGTGAGAGCGAGGACCGCCGCAGTGGCGATGCCCGAGATGGTGCGCATGGAAGGTCCCTCTCGTCGTTGAGCGGCTCCGATGCCGGAGCCTTGTCGGTCTCAACGACGTCCGACAGCGCGGGCTACCCTCCACTTCCTGCAATGCGTGAACCTGAGGCGCTCAGTCCAGGTCCAAGAAGTGCTCCAGGCCGACGGTGAGGCCTGGGTGCGCCGCGATCGCCCGCAGCCCGGTCAGGACGCCGGGGGTGAACGACGCCCGGTCCATCGAGTCGTGCCGGATGGTCAGGGTCTCCCCCACGCCACCGAGGATGACCTCCTGGTGGGCGACCATGCCGCGCACCCTCAGGCCGTGCACGTGGATGCCGTCGACGACCGCACCGCGAGCCCCCTCGAGCCCGGTGGTCGTCGCGTCGGGGACCGGACCGACGCCGGCCTCCCGGCGCGCGGCGGCGATCAGCTCCGCCGTACGACGTGCGGTGCCCGACGGCGCATCGGCCTTGGTCGGGTGGTGGAGCTCGATCACCTCGACGGACTCGTAGAACGGTGCGGCCACGGCGGCGAAGCGCATCATCAAGATCGCGCCGATCGAGAAGTTCGGGGCGATCAGGACGCCGGTCCGCGGGCGGTCGCCGAGCCACCCGCTGAGGGTCTCGAGCCGGCCGTCGTCGAAGCCGGTGGTGCCCACGACCGCGTGGATGCCGTGCTCGATGCAGAACTCGAGGTTGCCCATCACCACGTCGGGATGGGTGAAGTCCACGACCGCTTCGGCGCCGCTGGCGACCAGCGCGTCGATCGGATCGCCGGCGTCGATCGCGGCCACCAGCTCCAGGTCGTCGGCCTCCTCGACAGCGCGGCACACCTCGGACCCGACCTTGCCTCGTGCTCCCAGCACGCCCACCTTGATCACGGCGACAACCTACCGGCCCGGACGTGGCCGACCGATCCAAGCGCGTCAGTCCTCCCAGGGTGCGACCTCTTCTGGCAGTCTTGCCTCCATGGCGTTGCAGACGATCCCGCCTCGGATCCGGTGGGCGGTGGACATGATGGACGTCCAGCCGTCCGATCATGTCCTCGAGATCGGCTGCGGGCCGGGCGCCGGGGCCGAGCTGATCTGCGAGCGCCTGGACACCGGCAAGCTCTTCGCCATCGACCGCTCCGAGTCGGGCGTCGACCGCACCAAGCGGCGCTGCCAGAAGCACGTCGACGTCGGTCGGCTCACCGTCCGCCAGATCGACCTGGCCACGTTGCGGGTCCCGGTGAAGCGGCTCAACAAGGTCTTCGCCTTCAACGTCAACCTGTTCTGGGTGCGCGCCTGCGCCGACGAGGTGGCGCTGCTGCACGAGCGCGTCGTCCCCGGCGGTGCGGTCTACCTCTTCTACGAGGCCAACCGTCCCGAGCTGGTGCCGAACATCGTCCGCAAGGCCTCGGCCGCGCTCGCCGAGGGCGGTTTCCGGGTCTCGGTCGTCGACCAGAAGGCGCCGCCGGTCGTCGGCATCATCGGCCGCAGATAAGACAATTTCCTGCATTGCTCTTGCATTAGGTTATTCCCGATCTTAGGCTGGCCGGGATGACCGTCCTCGTGCTCACCGTGGACCAGCGGGGCAGCCGCAGCTCCCCCGACCTGATCCCCGCCACCCTGACCGCCCTCGCGGCGGTCCCCACGCTGCTGCCCTTCGAGCGCACCGTGGGCGACGAGTTCCAAGGCGTGCTCGACCGGCCCGACGCACTGCCCGACGCGGTCGAGCTGCTGCTCCGCGCCGACGCCTGGAACATCGGCCTCGGGGTCGGCGTCATCGAGGAGCCGCTCCCCGACCACACCCGGGCCGGTCGCGGACCGGCGTACGTCCAGGCGCGCAGCGCGGTGACCGCCGCCAAGAGCAGCCCGTGGCACCTGCGGGTCTGTGCCGACGACCCCGCGGCCCGTGCGCTCGAGACGACGCTCTGGCTGTGGGCGGCGGTGCTCGCCCGTCGTACGTCGCGGGGTTGGGAGGTCGCCGACCTCGTCGCCGAGGGCCTGTCGTACGCCGATGCCGGTGCCCGGCTCGGCATCAGTCAGTCGGCCGTCAGCCAGCGCGCGCAGGCGGCCGGCATCGTCGAGAGCCGGCGCGCCCGCGAGCTGGTGGGCGACCTGGCCATCGCACCTCCTCGGGAAGGAGACGGCATGAGTCCGTCCGATCGCACGTTCCTCGTCATGGCGCTGATGACCTTCGGTGTGATCGCGGCCGCCGTGGCGTGGACGTCGCCGCTCGCCCGCCGGATCTGGGCGCCCGCCTCCCTGGTCCTGCTGCTCGCCGCCGGTGTCGTCGCCGCCACCGTCGGGCCGGAGGTCGACATCGGGGACGGGCAGGCGATCTTGATCGTCTGCCTCGGTGGTGTCCTCGCGGTCGCCGGAGGCGGCCCGCTCACCGCCCTGATCTTCGACCTCGTCGACCGCCGCGAGGCACCCGCCGACTCGCTCGACCGCGCCGGACACGTGCTCCGCGGCGGCACCTGGATCGGCGCCCTCGAGCGCGCCGCGATCTTCGCGACCCTGGTCGCCGGCTGGCCCGAGGGCGTCGCCGTCGTGCTGGCCGTCAAGGGCCTCGGCCGCTACCCCGAGCTCCGCGCCGCCGAGGACGGCGTACGCACCGGCGCCGCCGAGCGCTTCATCATCGGCACCTTCGCGAGCGTGCTCTGGGCGTGCGGGTCTGCGGGAATCGTCGTGCTGCTGCGGTAGGCGCTGATGGATCGCACCTGACCTGGAGCGATGAGCCCGCGACCCCGATCGGGTCTAATGGGGCATGGCAACCGTCATCCTGCACGCCGTGGTGTCCGTCGACGGCTTCATCGCCGACGACAACGACGAGGTCGGGCCGCTCTTCGACTGGTACTTCAACGGCGACCTGCCGATCGCCGCCGAGGCGGCCGAGGCGCGTCATGCGCCCTTCCGTCTCGGTCCGAAGTCGCACGACTACGTCACCGCTTTCTGGCGCAGCATCGGTGCCACGATCCAGGGTCGGCACCTCTTCGACCTGACCAACGGGTGGGAGGCCGAGCCGCCGGCAGGCGACCACCTGGTCGTGGTCTCGCACCGACCCAAGCCGGACGGCTGGCACCCCGAGGCCGACGTCCCGTTCTTCGATGACGTCGCGGCCGCCGTCGAGGAGGCCAAGCGACGGGCCGGCGACCGGGTGGTCGCCGTCTGCGCAGGGAACGTCGGAGCCCAGGCACTCGCGCTCGGGCTCGTGGACGAGGTCGCGATGGACGTGGTGCCGGTGGCCTTCGGCAACGGCAAGCGCTACTTCGGGTCGCTGGACTCGCAGCACCTGCTCGAGGACCCGAGCCTGGTCATCCAGGGCGACCGGGTCCTGCATCTGCGCTACCCGGTGGCGCGCTGACTCAGGTCGGGCTCAGCTCGGGCCGACGACCGCGAGGATCTCGGGTCGCGTGAAGACCTCAGCGGCGATGGAGCGGACCTCCTCGAGGGTGACCCCCTCGATCCGGGCCATCACCTGGTCGATGCTCAGCAGCTCGTCGTGGACCAGCTCGGCCTTGCCGATGCGCGACATCCGGGACGCGGAGTCCTCAAGGCCCAGCACCAGGCCGCCACGCAGCTGACCCTTGCCGCGGGCCAGCTCCTCGGCGGTGATGCCGTCGCGGGCGACCTTGGCGAGCTCGTCGCGGACGACGGCCAGGACCTCGTCGAGCTTGCTCGGCAAGCACCCGACCGAGACCCCGACCAGGCCCGAGTCGGCGTGGCTCGAGGCGAAGGAGAAGACCGAGTAGGCCAGGCCGCGGTGCTCGCGCACCTCCTGGAACAGCCGGCTGGACGTGCCACCACCGAGCGCGGTGTTGAGGACGCCGAGCGCGAAGCGGCGCTCGTCGTCGCGGACCAGGCCCTCCATGCCGAGCACGACGTTGACCTGCTCGAAGGGACGCGTCGCGTGCGCCTCGCCCGGGGCCACCCGCTTGCGCGAGCCGTGTCGGGGCTTGACCGGCGCCTCGTCGACGTCGAGCCAGTCGTTGCGGCCGAAGGCGGCCACCACCTGGCGGACCAGGGCCGCGTGGTCGACGTTGCCGGCGGCCGCGATGACGATGTTCGCGGGCCGGTAGTGGCGCCGGTAGAACCGCAGGATCTGGGCGCGGGTCAGCGCCGTGATCGAAGCGTCCGTGCCCGCGATCCCGCGACCCAGCGGACTGTCGCCCCAGGCCTGCTCCGCGAAGAGATTGTGGACGACGTCGTCGGGGTCATCGTCGTGCATCGCGATCTCGTCGAGGATCACGTCGCGCTCCGCCTCGACGTCCTCCGGGAGGAGGGTCGAGGCGGTGATCATGTCGCCGAGCACGTCGACGGCAAGCGGCAGGTCCTCGTCGAGCACCCGCGCGTGGAAGCAGGTGTACTCCTTCGCGGTGAACGCGTTGAACTCGCCACCGACCGCGTCGAGTGCCACCGAGATGTCGAGCGCCGAGCGCTCGTCGGTGCCCTTGAAGAGCAGGTGCTCGAGGAAGTGCGAGCAGCCGTGCAGGGTCGGCGACTCGTCGCGCGAGCCGACACCGACCCAGACGCCGATCGTGGCCGACCGGACGCCGGCCTGCTGCTCGCTGATGATCCGGAGCCCGCTGGGCAACGTCGTACGACGCACCTGCGACGTCACCTGCCCACCGGCGTCACGCTCGGTGTGCAGCGTGCGGGTCTGCTGTCGGGCCCGGGAAGGCGTCGACCCGCCCGAAGTTGCCTTCGGGCGGGTCGACGATGAAGCAGTGGTCACTCGGAGTCGTCCGCGCCTTCGTCAGCAGCGGAGTCCGAAGCACCCTCGTCACCCTCGACGACCGGGATCAGCGACAGCTTGCCGCGGTCGTCGATCTCGGCGATCTGGACCTGGATCTTCTGGCCGACCGAGACGACGTCCTCGACCGCGTCGACCCGCTTGCCACCGGCGAGGCCACGCAGCTTGCTGATGTGCAGCAGGCCGTCCTTGCCGGGCATCAGCGAGATGAAGGCACCGAAGTTGGTGGTCTTCACGACGGTGCCGAGGTAGCGCTCACCGATCTCGGGCATGGTCGGGTTGGCGATCTGGTTGACGGCGTTCTTGGCCGCTTCGGCCGCCTCGCCGTTCGTGGCACCGATGTAGATGGTGCCGTCGTCCTCGATCGTGAGCTGCGCGCCCGTGTCGTCCTGGATCTGGTTGATGATCTTGCCCTTCGGACCGATCACCTCGCCGATCTTGTCCACCGGGATCCGGATGGTGATGATGCGCGGCGCGAACACCGACATCTCCTCCGGGGTGTCGATGGCCTCGCCCATGACCTCCAGGATCGCCATGCGGGCGTCCTTGGCCTGGGTCAGCGCGGCCGCCAGGACCTCGGCGGGGATGCCGTCGAGCTTGGTGTCGAGCTGGAGCGCGGTCACGAACTCCGGGGTACCGGCGACCTTGAAGTCCATGTCGCCGAACGCGTCCTCGGCACCGAGGATGTCGGTCAGCGCGACGTACTCGAGCTTGCCGTCGACCTCACCGGAGATGAGGCCCATCGCGATGCCGGCGACGGGCGCCTTCAGCGGGACGCCGGCCTGCAGCAGCGACAGGGTCGAGGCGCAGACGGAACCCATCGAGGTCGAGCCGTTGGAGCCCATGGCCTCCGACAGCTGGCGGATGGCGTAGGGGAACTCCTCGCGCGTGGGCAGCACCGGCAGCAGCGCGCGGCGAGCCAGCGCACCGTGGCCGACCTCGCGACGCTTCGGCGAGCCGACGCGGCCGGTCTCACCGGTGGAGAACGGCGGGAAGATGTACTTGTGCATGTAGCGCCGGGTCTTCTCCGGCGACAGCGTGTCGAGCTTCTGCTCGAGGGTCAGCATGTTGAGCGTGGTGACACCCAGGATCTGGGTCTCGCCGCGCTCGAAGAGCGCCGAACCGTGGACCCGCGGGATCACGGCGACCTCGGCGTGCAGCGGACGGATGTCGGCGAGGCCGCGGCCGTCCATACGGATCTTGTCGCGCAGGACGCGCTCGCGCATGACGTGCTTGCTGACCGAGCGGAACGCCGCGCCGATCTCCTTCTCGCGACCCTCGAACTGGCCGGCGAGCTGCTCGAGCAGCGCCGCCTTGAGCTCGTCGGTCTTGGCCTCGCGCTCCAGCTTGTCGACGATGGTCATCGCCGAGGTGAGGTCGGTCGTCGAGGCAGCCTCGACAGCGGCGTACACGTCGTCCTCGTAGTCGAGGAAGATCGGGAACTCCTGGACGGGCTTCGCGGCGACGTTCGCCAGCTCCGCCTGCGCCTCGCAGAGCTGCTTGATGAACGGCTTGGCCGCGTCCAGACCGCTGGCGACGACGGCCTCGGTCGGCGCCTGGGTGCCGGACTCGACGAGGTTCCAGGTCTGCTCGGTGGCCTCGGCCTCGACCATCATGATCGCGACGTCACCGGTCTCGGTGACACGACCCGCGACCACCATGTCGAACACGGCGTTCTCGAGCTGGCTGTGCGTCGGGAAGCCGACCCACTGACCCTCGATCAGGGCGACGCGGACGCCGCCGACCGGGCCGGAGAACGGCAGGCCGGAGATCTGGGTGGAGAGCGACGCGGCGTTGATCGCGAGCACGTCGTAGGGCATGTCGGGGTCGAGCGCCATCACGGTGATGACGACCTGGACCTCGTTGCGCAGACCCTTCTTGAAGGTCGGGCGCAGCGGGCGGTCGATGAGGCGGCAGGTGAGGATCGCGTCCTCGCCCGGGCGACCCTCGCTCCGGAAGAAGGAGCCGGGGATCTGGCCCACGGCGTACATCCGCTCCTCGACGTCGATCGTCAGGGGGAAGAAGTCGAAGTGGTCCTTCGGGTGCTTGCCGGCCGTCGTGGCCGAGAGCAGCATGGTCTCGTCATCGATGTAGGCGGTCACGGCGCCGGCGGCCTGGCGGGCCAGCAGTCCGGTCTCGAACTTCACCGTCCGCTGGCCGAACTTGCCGTTGTCGATGACCGTCTCGACCGCGGTGATGACCGGGTCGGTGGACGTGGATTCAGTCAAGGGTTCGTCCCTGTTCTGTTCGCGGAGCGATCTCGCGCGGTGGGCCGGTCTTCGATCGAGGCCCGCAGATCCGAGATCCGAAAGCCACTACCGAGGACCGAGCCATAACGTGGCGGTCGCTCCTGGTTACCTGATGTGTTGAGTTGTACAGCCGTTCGAGCCTATCGATCCGCACCGAGATGCGGAAACGCGCTGGACACCGCAACAGAGCGGTGTCCAGCGCGTCACGAGAAGGCCAAGATCAACGGCGAAGGCCGAGGCGCTCGACGATCGAGCGGTAGCGCGCGATCTCCGTCTTCTGCAGGTAGTTCAGCAGCCGACGGCGCTGGCCGACGAGCAGCAGCAGGCCACGACGGCTGTGGTGGTCGTGCTTGTGCGTCTTGAGGTGGTCCGTGAGGTGGCTGATGCGGTGGCTCAGCAGCGCGATCTGCACCTCCGGCGAACCGGTGTCGCCCGGCGTCGTGGCGTAGTCGGCGATGATCTTCTTCTTGGTCTCCGCGTCGGTTCCGATCGACATGCGGGCTCCTCTCGGTTAGCTGCGCGGCGCGCCGGGGCCTGTTCACCCGGGCACTCTGGTTCCGCGGCCGTCATGACGGCGTGTCGCCTCGTGGAGGCAACCTGAGAACTCTAGCGCGCAGGCGCTCCGCCCACCGAATCCGCATGTGATCATCAGACGGTGGTACGACGTCTCGGAGCCCTCGTCAGCGCGGTCGCGCTGAGCCTGACCTTGCTCACATCCTCCCCCGCACGCGCCCAGGCCCACGAACCGGCGTGGGCCGCGTTGGTGCCGGCCGCGGACCACCCAGGTGGTCCGCACCGTGTCCAGCCACGAGTTCTGCCGCCAGGTCTGGTGCACCGTCACCCAGGCGTGGGAGAAGGACGACGAGGGCAGCTGGACCAAGGTCCGGGAGTTCCGCTCGATGATCGCGAGCCGCGGCTGGGGCAAGCGCCACGAGGGCGACTACCGCTCCCCCGGCGGCGTCTTCGAGATCGCGGTCACCTTCACGACCAGCGCCGAGAATCCCGGCGAGATGCCGTGGAAGCGCCGCCGGGCGACGTCGATCGTCTCCAGCACGCGCCGGACCCAGCTACAACACCTGGCTCGAGGTCCGCGGCGTCACCAGCGGCAACCGCCCGTCGATGCGGTCGGGCTGGGTCGTCGACTACAACAACGTGCGGATCCGGCCCGGAGTCGGCCCGCGTCCGGTGCCCGGCAAGGGCAGCGGGATTTTCTACCACACCTCGAAGCCCGGCGATCGGTGGTCGCCGACCGCCGGCTGCACCGAGGTCGGCAACCCCCGGCAGATGCGCTGGCTGCTCACGTGGCTGCGCCCGGAGGCGCAGCCACGCGTCGTGCAGAACCGCTGATGACCGCTGACCGTCAGGCGACCGTGACCGGGTGGCGGACGACGGCGTCGAAGAAGTAGCCGTTGTCGTTGAACGGCGTCTCCAGCGGCTGCACGCGACCGGTGGCATCGGTGGCGCGCGCCATCAGGACGTGCTCACCGGCCTCGGGAGCGGGCCACGACCAGGTCCACTGGGTCCAGCCCCGCTGCTTCGACCGCTCGATCGTGGCCTTCGACCAGGTCGATCCACCGTCGGCGCTGATGACGACCTGACTGATCGGCCCCGCCCCGCTCCACGAACGGCCGGTCAGCTCGATCGCCGGCCGCTTCTGGAGCTTGGCGGCCCACGGCAGCTCCCACGCCGAGCGCACCGGGTTGACCGTCAGCGGAGGCGCGTCGACCGGGTAGTCGCCACCGGTCATGCGGTACCACTTCGTGTTCCACGGTGACGTCAGCTCGGTGCGCGAGACCTCCAGCGACCCGAGCCACTTGATGCTGCCGATACCGACCCAGCCGGGCAGCACCAGGCGCAGGGGGAAGCCGTGGTCGGGCAGCAGCGGCTTGCCGTTCATGTTCCACACGAGCAGCGCATCGTCGAGCGCCTTCTCCACCGGGAACGGCCGGCGCACGGGTCCGTAGTCGACGCCGCCGTTGACGTAGTTGGCGTCCAGGCCGGTCGCCTGGATCGAGACGGCATCGGGGTTCAGGCCGACCTTCTTCAAGACGTCGCGCAGGCGCACGCCCTCCCACTCGACGGTCCCGACGGCGCCGAGCGTCCACGCCGTGCCGGCGGCGGGCGTCTGCTGCTGGGTGTTGAAGAAGCTGCGTCCGTTGCCCGTGCACTCGTGGGTGGCGACGAGCTTCGTGGTCGGCAGCTTCTTCAGGTCGCGCAGGGTCAGCACCACCGGCTTGTCGGCAGTGCGCGCCTTCTTCAGCCCGTCGCCGAAGATCTTCAGCTGGTAGGTCGACGCGTCGATGACCTGCGTCGCCGTGTGGTTGCGGACGAACAGCCGGGACGGGCTCGTGAGGTAGAGCTCGGGCGGGACGGAGTCCCACTTCATCTCGGCGTTGGTCCCGAAGTCGGTGAACCAGTTCTGCGGGAGGTACTTCAGGATCGCCGGGTAGCCGGCGAACGCGCGGCCGAGCGGCGCGAGCGCCCCGACGGCGATAGCGCCACCCACGACGGCGGCGGAGCGGAGGAAAGTGCGGCGGGTCGCGCCCGGGATCTCACTGTGCATAAACGGACACTAATGCTAGTGACTTTGTGCAGTAAAGACTTTCGGGGGAAGGTCGTCCGCCTGGTCCAGACGGACGACCTTCCCCGGGTACCGCTCGGGCTAGCGGACCTCGGCGTACGCCGGCTCCGGCTCGGCGACGACCTCGCCGCGCACCGGGCGCGGCTTCCAGGGCCACCAGACCTTGTCACCCATCAGGATCAGGATCGCCGGCAGCATGACCAGGCGGATCAGCGTGGCGTCGAGCAGGATCGCGGCCGAGAGCCCGACGCCGAGCATCTTCATCTGCAGGATGCTCAACGTCGCGAAGATCGCGAACACCGAGACCATCACCGCTGCCGCGCTGGTGACGACTCCCGCGGTGTCCTGGATGCCGCGTTGGACGGCCACTCGTGTCGGCAGACCGTCGTTCAGGTGCTCGCGGATCCGGCTCAGCACGAACACGTGGTAGTCCATCGACAACCCGACCAGCACCACCAGCACGAAGAGCGGGATCCAGTCGATCACGAACCCGGGACTGGTGAAGCCGAGGAGGCCACTCCCGACACCATGCTGGAAGACCAGGGTCAGCACCCCGAAGGCCACGCCGACCGAGAGCAGGTTGAGCAGCGTCGAGATGATCGCGAGCGGGATGCTGCGGAAGGCGAGCACCATGATCAGCATCGTCAGGAGCAGCACGAACCCGATCACCAGGGCCAGCCGGCCCTGCTGCTGAGCGGCGGAGTCCATGCTCTCGGCCGCGCCGCCCCCGACGGCGTGCTCGGTCGTCCCCGACAGGTCGCCCAGAGCGGCCGGGACCAGCTCACCCCGGAGCTCGTGCAGCGCGTCGTCGACCCGCGGGTCGGTCTCGTCGTAGGGCATGCCGAGCACGATCATCGATGTGGAACCGTCGGCCGAGGTCTCGACCCCGAGCCCGGAGGCCACGAAGTCACCCCCGGCGACGGCCTGGTCGCTCAGCTCATCGAGCGCGGCGGTGACGGCCTTGGTCGAGGCACCGTCGGACGTCACGACCACTGTTGCCGACGCGCCCTCGGCGGCCGGGAAGCTGGTGCTGATGTCCCTCACGGTCTGCACCTGCGGGATCGAGGCCGGAAATGTGTCCAGGGTTGCGGAGTGGGTCTTCATCCCCAGCGCGGGGACCGCCAGCCCGACCATCACCACGCTGGCCAGGGCGAGCGCGACGCCGGGGCGACGCAGGACAGGCGCCAGCAGTCGGCGACTGATGCCGCCCTGCCCGATCCGCTTGTTGAGCCGCCACAGGAGCGGCACCCGGGGTCGGTCCACCCAGCGACCGAGCTTGACCAGGAGCGCGGGCAGCACGGTGATCGAACCGAGGACGGCGACTGCGACGACGAGGATGGAACCGACCGCGAGTGAGTTGAAGGTGACGTTGCCGATCAGGAAGAGACCTGCCATCGACGCGATCACCGCGCCACCGGACACCAGGATCGAGTGTCCGGACGTCTGGGCCGCGATCTCGACCGCCTCCAAGGAGGTGCGGCCCTTGGCCCGTTCCTCACGCTCGCGCTTCAGGTAGAAGAGCGAGTAGTCGACGCCGACCGCCATCCCGATCAGCACGATCACGCTGGACACCGACGGATCGGCCGGGATCCAGTGTGAGATCACCGCCATGAGCCCGAGCGTCGCAGCGACGCTGGTGCCAGCGAGCAGCACCGGAATGCCGGCGGCGATCAGCGCGCCGAAGGCCAACAACATCAGCAGCAACGTCACCGGAAGACTGGTCAGCTCTGCGGACCCGAGGTCCTCACTGACCCGATCGCCGATCGCTGCGTCGAGTGAGACGTCGCCTGCTTGGCGGACCTGGAGGTTCGGGTGGTCTGCCTGCACGCGGTCAGTCACAGCCTGCACCGAGTCAGCGTCGTCCACCCCGGACTTGAGGTCGACCGAGACGAGGAGCGCCGTACGGTCCTGGTTCCACTGCGGCTTGGCGACGCCGGCGACGCCGTCGGCGGCCCGCGCTCCGGTCACGACCGCGTCGGCTGCCTTCTCGGCCTGCTGCGCACTGAGGCTGCCCCCAGCCCTGGCGGAGCCCGCCGTGATCAGGATGTTCTCGGTGTCGGGCTGGTCCAGGTGAGCGTCGGCGATCATCGCGGCGGCGCGCCCGGACTCACCGACCCGGTAGTCAGCGTCGGTGGTCTCCTGGGTGGGGAATGCGACAGCAAGTCCCACCGCGATGGCGACGAATGCGATCCAGCCGACGATCGCGCGCCAGGGGTGCAGCGCGCTCCAGCGCGCCGCCTTCATCGGTACTGCTGTCAGTGGGTTGCCCATGGCCGTCTCTCCTGGGATTGGTCTGGTTTCGGTGTGCTTCCAGCCTCGCCTCGCGGGTGGCGCGCGTCAGGGGCGCAGAGACCCGAACCGTGGTGGTGCCTGCACCACTGCGCGAGGTCCGGTCAGCCGGAGAGGATGGGGCCGTGAAACCACTCGGCCGCTTCCAGCTGACGGCGTACGCCGTCGCGCAGCTCTTCCTCTCCTTCGTGCTGATCGCACTGCTCGTGCTGTGGCTCGTCGGCGGAATGCTGGTCGTGGTCTGGGTCGGGATCGGCATCCTGGCCCTCACCGTGCCGGCGACCCGGTGGATCGCGAACCTGCACCGGACGATGGCCGCGCGGACGCTCGGCACCCCGGTCCCGGTGCCCTACCGTCCCCTGCCCAAGGGCGCCGGCTTCGTCGCGAAGGCTCGCGTCGTCCTGGCCGACCCGATGACCTGGCGTGACCTGGGCTGGCTCGTCGTCGCGCCGGTCGTCGGCCTGGTGGTGTCGCTGACCGTGATCCTGCTCCTGGTCCTGGTCCTGACGGCCTTCATCTGGTGGTTCGCGACGCCGCCGCTGATGCAGGCGCGGGCGAAGTTCGACCGGCTCTTCCTGTCCTACAGCCGCACCGAGACCCTCGAGCAGCGGGTGCAGGTGCTCGCCGAGACCCGGGCCGAGCTGGTCGACCACTCCGCCGCCGAGCTGCGTCGCCTCGAGCGCGACCTCCACGACGGCGCCCAGGCCCGCCTGGTCGCGCTGTCGATGAGCCTCGGCATGGCGGACGCGGCGTTCGAGAGCGAGGACCCCGAGCAGGCGAGGCAGCTGATCAAGGACGCCCGGGCGACCACCACCGCCGCGATCGGCGACCTGCGCTCCGTCGTACGCGGCATCCACCCGCCGGTGCTCGCCGACCGCGGGCTGTCCGGCGCGGTCGCGGCGCTCGCCCTCGACATGGCGATCCCGGTGCCGGTCGACGCACAGCTGCCGGGCCGCCCGCCGGCGCCGGTCGAGTCGGCGGTCTACTTCGCCGTCGCCGAGTGCCTCGCCAACGTCGGCAAGCACTCCGGCGCCCGCAACGGCTGGGTCACCCTGCGCCACGAGGACGGCGTGCTGCGCGCCGTCGTCGGTGACGACGGTCGTGGCGGCGCCGATCCCGGCGCCGGAACCGGCATGCTGGGGGTGATGCGGCGACTGGCCGCGTTCGACGGCACGCTCAGCGTCTCGAGCCCGGCCGGCGGCCCGACGATCATCACCCTGGAGGTCCCGTGCGTCTTGTCCTCGCCGAAGACCACGCCCTCCTCCGGGCCGGCCTGATCCAGCTCCTCGAGGGCAACGGCTTCACGATCCTCCACGCGGTCGACAACGCACCCGAGCTCGAGCAGGCGCTCCTCGACCCCGAGGCCGAGGCCGCGGTGCTCGACGTACGCCTCCCCCCGACGCAGACCGACGAGGGCCTGCGCGCCGCCATCGCCGTACGTGCGGCCCGGCCGGGGTTCCCGGTCATGGTGCTGTCGCAGTACGTCGAGCAGCTCTACGCCCGCGAGCTCCTGGCCAGCGGCGTGGGTGCTGTCGGCTACCTGCTCAAGGACCGGGTCGCCGACGTCGCGGAGTTCGTCGACGGCGTACGACGCGTCGCTGCGGGTGGCACCGTCCTCGACCCCGAGGTGGTCGCGACCGTGATGGCGCGACAGCGCGAGGAGCCGGTGGAGCGGCTCACGCCGCGTGAGCAGGAGGTGCTCGGGCTGATGGCCGAGGGCCGGTCGAACGCCGCGATCGCGATCCACCTGCACGTCACCGAGAAGGCCGTCGCCAAGCACATCAACAGCATCTTCACGAAGCTCGACCTGCCCATCGACGAGGACGACCACCGCCGGGTGCGGGCCGTGCTCGCCTGGCTGCGCGTCTGACCCGACCCGGGACGAGCTGTGAGACACGCTCGCGCCATAGCTGCTCGGCCGACGGGTCGCCCATTGCCCGAGCGAGGTCGCACGACCTGACGAGCACAGGCGGGCGAGGCACGTCCGTGCCCCCACGACGCGGCGACCAGACACCGTCGACCCGAGGCCGGTGACCACGCGTCCGTGACCCCGCTCGTGGGACTACTGGCGCACCTCGTCGCGCGCCGTTCACTGGTCGCCACCACACGGCTTCGCGGCAGAGAGGACATGGCGATGACGCAGGCGTCAACCGAGTTCGAGGACGAGCTCGAGATGGAAGACGAGTACGAGGACGAGGCATTCCTCGGCGGGCTCGCCAAGATCGCCGGCTCCCTGCTCGGCGAGGAGGAGTACGAGTTCGAGGACGAGCTGGAAGGCGAGTTCGAGGACGAGTTCGAGATGGAGCTCGAGGACGAGTTCGAGTCGGAGTACGAGGACGAGTACGAAGGTGAGTACGAGTCGGAGGACGAGTACGAAGCCGAGTTCGAGGACGAGTACGAGGACGAGTACGAGGACGAGGCCTTCCTCGGCGGGCTCGCCAAGATCGCCGGCTCCCTGCTCGGCGAGGAGGAGTACGAGTTCGAGGCGGAGTCCGAGGAGGAGTACTTCTTCAAGAGGATCGGCCGGGCCCTGCGCAAGGTGCCCTGGCGCAAGGTCCTCAAGTTCGCCGGCCCCCAAGCTCGCGACCGTCTCGGCGGCCCGGTCGGCGGGCATGCTCGCCAAGGCCGTCGACCTCGCAGCTCGAGGGCGAGTTCGAGGACGAGCTCGAGAGCGAGCTGGAGGAGATGGCCACCGCACCGGTGACCGGCGTCGCAGGCCGAGGCCGAGTACCTCGCCGCCCGCGCCACCGCGACCGAGTCCGAGTCGGAGGCCGAGAGCTTCGTCGGCTCCGCCGATCGCGCTCACGATCACGCCCGCGCGAGCGTCAGGAGCTGCGAGCACCTGCTGCCGAGCCTGCTGCGCGGCGCGTCGGTGCTGACCCAGATCCTGCACCGCAGCCCGAGCTCCCGCCAGGGCCTGCGCCTGGTGCCCGGCATCGTCGGCTCGACGGCCGGCACGCTCGCCCAGCTGCAGCGCGTCCGGTCACCGGCTCACCCCGGCCGACGTCGGCACGGTCCTGGGCGGCCAGCGCCGACCGCGTGATGACCGATCCGCGCTGGCAGCGGGCCGTCGCCCGCCGGCACGCGCGCGGCCTGGCCCACGTCCACCGTCGGCGCCGCGGCGGCGTACGCCGGGGTCGGCGGCTACCGCGGCGGGTACCGCCCGGCTACCGCACCGGTCCGCGCCGGGTCACCCGCGGACCGGTCCGCACCGGCCGTCGTGCCGTCACCGTGCAGCGCCGGCCCAGCCACGTGCACACCCAGCGTGCCGGGACCCGCGTCCAGCGGCCGCGCCCGGGCGTCGTCCGGGTGGTCACCCCGGTCCGCGTGCCCGCCCGCAACGGCAGGCCGGCTCGCACGATCAAGGTCGTCAGCGACGTCAAGGTCCCCCGCGGCGCCGTGCCCGCCGGGCGCCCGGTCGGGCTGACCGCCAAGAAGCGGCGCTGACCACCCAGCCCGAGAACCGACCGACACAGGAGTCGACATGACCACGTTGAACCACCGCTACCCCGCCATCCAGGGCGAGTACGAGGACGAGTTCGAAGACGAGTACGAGGACGAGTACGAGGACGAGGCCTTCCTCGGCGGGCTCGCCAAGATCGCCGGCTCCCTCCTCGGCGAGGAGGAGTACGAGGACGAGTACGAGCTGGAGCGAGTTCGAGGACGAGTACGAGGACGAGGCCTTCTTCGGCGGGCTCGCCAAGATCGCCGGCTCCCTGCTCGGCGAAGGCGAGTTCGAGGACGAGTACGAGCTCGAGGAGGAGGGCGAGTACGAGTTCGAGTTCGAGGCGGAGGCCGAGGCCGAGATGGAGTCGGAGCTCGAGCTCGAGGACGAGTTCGAGGAGGAGGCCGAGGAAGAGGCCGAGGGCTTCGTCAACCCGGTCCGCCGCATCTACCGCGACGCCGAGTCGATGGCGCACCTCGCCGTACGCGCCGAACGGGCGCAGAGCGAGGCGGAGGCCGAGGCCTTCATCGGCGCCCTGGTGCCGCTCGCCGCGAAGCTCATCCCCCGCGCCGCGAAGCTGATCTCCCGCAACGCCCCGACCCTGGTCAAGGGCGCGAGCCGGATCGTGCGGCAGCTGCGCCGCAACCCGCAGACCCGCAGGCTGGTGCGCGGGCTCCCGGTGGTGCTGCAGCGCACCGCGCAGAGCCTCGCCGACCAGGCGGCCAACGGCCGCGACATCGACGCGGACACCGTCGTGCGCACCCTCGGCACGATGACCGGGCGGGTGCTCGGTCCGCGCCGTCGCCGGCGGGCGATCCGCGCGGTCAACCACTGCGACCGCCGCTGGCAGCGGCGGGCGCACTGGCAGCGCCGCCACGGCCGCCGGCCCGTACCGCATCCACGGCCGCGGCGTACGCCGCCCGGGCTACCGCACTCCGATGCGCCGTCCGGTGAACCGGCCCGTCGATGGACGCGGTGTCCGCCGTGTCCGCCGTCGCTGAGCGGGTCGGTCCCCGCACACCCGTGCCCGTCGCCCGGGTGCGGAGGGCCGTCCCCGCACCCGGGCGCACCGCCGCCGCGACGCCGCTCGCGTCGTTCGCCACCGGACAGGGCGTCAACGTCCGCCGGCACCTCGAGGCGCTGCGCGACTTCCGCCGCACCGAGTTCGGTACGTCGATCGCGCGGCCCTCCGAGGGTCACATCCAGGCCGTCAACGAGCTGCTCGCGCGGCTGCGCCGGCCGCTGGAGCGGGCGGTCGTCGACGTCGAGCGGGCCGGCCGGGCGGCGGCCCGCCACCCGGGCGTCCGTCGACCTCGGCGAGCTGCTCCGGCTCAAGAGCAAGGCCCACGACTGGGTCCGGGCGACCGAGCGGGTCTGGGACTTCTACTTCGAGCTGTTCGGCCAGCGCCAGGGCGCCTTCGGCGAGTGGCTCTTCGCCTGCGACCGGATCGCGCTCGACTGCTACCAGCACGTCTACATGCACCTCGGGCAAGCCGCGGTCGATCCCGAGCCCGGCGCCGTTCGCCTACATGCGCACCGGCTTCTCGCCGGCGACGTACCGGCGCAACATCCCGCTGCGCAAGCTGGGCCGGCAGCTCAACCCGTTCCCGCTGGTGCAGCTGCCCTACCACCGGATGGTCAACCCCTGGACGATGGGCGCGATCCTGCACGAGGTCTGCCACAACCTGCAGAACGAGCTCGCGCTGGAGGACGAGATCCCGCGCGTCGTCTACCGCGCGGCTGCGCGCCGCCGGGCATGCCGGCGTCGGTGGCCGCGCACCTACGCCCGCTGGAACCGGGAGATCTTCGCCGACCTGGTCGGCTGCATGCTCGGCGGCGAGGCGTTCGTCGCGTCGCTGATGGACGTGATCGGCCGCAGCCCCGAGCAGGTGCTGGCCTTCTCGCCGCACGGCGTGCACCCGACGCCGTACCTGCGCACCTTCCTGTCCACGCACCTGCTGCGCCGGATGGGCTTCGACGCAGATCGCCACGCGACTACGAGCGGCTCTGGCGCGGCTCTACCCGACGCACGGCCGGCACGACGATCCCGCGCGTCGATGCTGGCGCACCGGCGAGGACGCGGCCCGGGTCGTGGTGGACGCGATCTGCTACACGAAGTTCCCGTCGCTCGGGCGACAAGTCGCTGCGCCAGGTGATCACCTTCGAGCCGCGGCAGCAGGCGATGATCGAGGAGGCCGCCGGCCGGCTGGCCAAGGGCATCGACCCCGGCGTCGTCCCGGAGCGCTTCCTCATCGGCGCCGTCCGGATCGCCGTCGACCGCGGCCTGGCCACGCCCGAGCGCGCGATGCGCAACTTCTACCAGGCGCTCTCGGGGAGCTGAGCCATGACCATCTCGCTCGCCCTCCACGACCTCCGCGACGCGACCGCACGGCTCTCCGAGGCCGTCACCGAGCTGGTGATGATCGCCCACGAGGACCGGCCCGAAGGCAGCGAGGTCGCCGCCGTCGACAGCTTCGCCGAGCAGGTCTCCGAGCTCCAGTCGGCCGTCGTCACGGCCGGCACGAGTCCTCGCCGCGCATCGACGGCACCGACGCAGCTCGCCGCGCCGGATGGCCGACGTCGACGCGGCCATCGCGGCCGCCGCGCTGCGCTACTGGCGCGACCTGCGCTCGTACGACGCGACCGCGGCGATGCGCCAGGCGGCGCGTCGCGGCGGGCGGACTGGCGGGCGTGGCAGGTCAGCATCGAGCAGTCCCAGCAGCGCTGCGAGCAGCCGCTGCTCGACGCCATCACGCGGCGCCCGCGCCGTCTGGCTCGAGCTCGCCGAGCTGGTCTCGCTCTGGCTCGCCGCCACCGGCACCCATCACGACCGACGCCGGCGGACCGGCATCTGAGAACACCAGGAGGAGCACATGAGCTCGAAGTCAGCCACATCCCCGTCGTCGACGTCGACCAGGCCTTTCCCGACCATGGTCGGCGCGACGAGTCGGATCGACGGCCGTCGCACCGTACGACCAGGGCCCGACCGTCCGGGCCGCGATCCGGGACGTGCTCGGCATGCGCAGCCGCGATCGCAGGACCCGAAGGCGTTCACCGACGCCCTCACCGCGGCGTTCCGGCTGCTCCCGGTTCGAGGGGCACGTCGAGTCGCGAGTTCGTGCCTCGCGGCTACGCGGTCCAGGCCGACCTCGGCGCCGTCACCGGCGGCCAGGCCTCGCTCTACCGGCGCGCGACGCTGGCCCGCACCGAGATCCTGCGGATCCTCGACGGCCTCACGCCGCTGCGCGTCGACGGCGACCTGCAGGACATGGATGCCTACCGCACGATCGTCCGCAACGCCGTGCAGAACCTGGTCGACGAGCTCGGCGCCCCCGGCGGCCCGCGGGTCGACGATGGTCGACTCCTACCTCACCGGCCTCGCTCGGCACGAACCCCGACCGCGACCCCGACACGATCGGCGGCCAGCTCGGCGCACTGCGGGACCGCTTCGGCCTCATCGACGACAACGTCAACACCATCGAGGAGGAGGGCCTGCGTACGGCGTACTGGACGCTCGTCGACATGGTCCGCGACCTCAAGGTGTCGTGGGACTCGCCAGCGCGACCACTTCACCGGCGGCTCGGGCGCCGGCTTCCTCGGCACCGAGCTGATCCTGCATCAGCCGGCTGATGGAGGCGGCCGCGGACCAGGTCGACGAGCTGGAGCCGGTGCTCGACTCGGTGCTGATCTCGCAGTCCGAGCGGCAGACGATCATGCTGCACGACGAGTCCAACCTGACCCTCGACGGGCTGCTGACCTGGCTGCGCGCCTTCCTCGCCGAGGAGGGCCGGCACCTCGCCCAGGACGCCGGTCGCGACGGCATCGTCTCGGCGCTCGCCCCGACCGCGGTCGCGCTGGCCGAGACGTTCCAGCACGCGCTCGCCGACCCGATCGTGCCGGGCAACGCCATCGAGGGCCTCGTCCCGATCCGCTACCTGCGCGCCGGGTGCTGCCGCAGCTGGCCACCCGGGATGCGGTCCGCACGGGTCGCGATCGCGGTGTCCAGCCTCTGCCGGCTGCTCATGGAGCTGGCCCGGCGCGCGCAGCGGATCGGTCGCTGGGCCGGCGTCGTGGTCATCGACGTCACCGTCTCGCACGTGCGCCACAACATCGACGCCGACGAACCCGCCGCTCGACGGCGTCGTCAACGTCGAGGTGCGCGGCCTCAACCTGCGCCGCCACTTCATCCCGGCGTTCGTCGCCGAGCCGGCGCGCGGCCAGGGCGAGGAGCGCTGCCGGGTCGAGGACCTCGACCTGGGCGACCTGGTCCGGCCGCTGGAGCTCTCGGCCACCGGCGACGGCGAGAGCGTCTCGGCCCTGTTCGCCTGCGACGAGCTGCGGCCGATCTTCCGGGAGGCCAAGATCCTCGAGATCCCGGAGCAGGGACTGGTGTTCCCGGCGTCCGACGTGCCGATCGCACTGATCGACGCGGAGACCGCCCGGGTCGTGCACGCGCCCTGGCCGAAGTCGTGGCCGCGGCTCGTCCGCGCCGACCACCCGAACCCGCCGATGGGCGACGACCGGAACAAGGAGGCCCGCGACAGCTGCGGGTCGACGGCCGTGCGCGCGCCCGAGGTCGACGACTACCGCTTCCGCGACCCGGTCGGCGCGGTCGATCGACTCGATCGACGACCCCGACGACGCGCCCCGTCGGACGGCGTCGCCTCCGACGTGGCGAGCCTGGTCGACGACCTCGTCGACCAGCTGGTGACCCGCCTCGACCAGGAGAAGCGTCTCCAGGTCGGACCGCAGGTCGCCGTACCGCCCGGTCAGCAGGTCGCGGCCACGCCGGCAGCCGGTCCCGCACGGCCGCCGACCCCGCCGGCCCCGGTCAAGAAGGCGCGCCGCCAAGAAGACCGCGGCCAAGACCGCCGCCAAGAAGACGCCCGCCAAGAAGGCTCCGGCCAAGAAGCAGGGAGGCCAGTGAGATGTTGACCGAGAAGGACTACCAGGAGCGGATCGACCGGATCCACGCGCTCCGCGAGCAGGTCGCCGACCGGCTCTCGGGGAGCCTGGTCTCCAACCCCGCGCTGGCCGAGGAGCTGAACGGCCAGATCGACGACCTCGTCGACGCGGCGGTCCGTGCCGACAACGAGGCGGGCGCCCCGCCGGACCGCGGGCTCGCGGCCCTGGTCGGCATCGGCCCGGACGCGGCCCAGGACTTCGGCGAGACGCTGACGACGCAGGGCGTCACGCCGTACGACGACAACGTCAACTCCGAGCGGATCGTCGCCGTCGGCGACCTCTACTACCTCTACCAGCACGAGGCCATCGGCGTCTTCAAGGTCGTGCAGAAGCTCAAGGAGCTCTTCGAGAGCGGCGCGGTCCGGCTGTCGTCCGGGCCGGGCGCCTACCGGCTCTACCAGTTCGACCGGCGCGACGTGCTGCGCTACACCCGCAAGGACCGGCACGACGCCTACCGGCGGGTGCTCGGCTACGGGCGCGGGCTCGGCTCGGCGCAGAGCCGGCCGAACACCGACTTCCACCTGCTGTTCGGGCACTTCGTCAACCAGGTCACGCTGTTCTGGCGCGACAAGCGGATCTCGGACGTGATCCGCGAGCGGGCGCTCGACCCGAGCTTCGGCTCGATCGCGGTCGTACGGCGCGCCGGGCTCGACCTGCGCAACAACCTGAAGTTCACGTCGTTCGGTCACCTGAACGTGCTGCGCATCGAGGTCATGCAGGTGCTCGAGGAGTGCTTCCGGATCCTCGGCTCGGAGGACGTCAAGGACCTGTTCGGCGCGGACAACGCCTGGGACGTCGTCGACGAGGTGCTGATCCGCTACTTCGACGAGCGGCTGCAGAGCTCGCCGCGCCAGCGGATGGCCGTCACCGGCCGCGAGGTGCTGCGCTGGCTGTCCGGCCCGCACATCCTCGAGACCGGCCGCGGCGAGTTCGAGACGCTGCTGATGGACATCGCCGAACCCTCCGAGGAGTGGCTGACCTCGGCCCAGGCGATGACCCTGGCCCGGCGTACCGGCTCCGACCGGGTGCTCCCCTGGGAGACCCTCGGCCAGTCCGGCATCGCCGTACCGGTCAACGAGCGGAGCCCGCTGACGGTGCCACCGACGGGGATCACCCAGCCCCGACGGATGCCGTCGCCGGTCTACCCCCGCCGAGGCGGCCGCGGCACCTACCGCGGCGGCAGGGGCGGCGTGCCGCGGCGTCGGCCGCGCTGAGCCGCCATGGACAGCCGGCTCGGGGCGGTCCGTCGCGCCGCTGCGCGGGCCGCCCCGGCCGCGCTCGACGACCTGGAGTCGTGGCTCCGGATCCCGTCGGTGAGCGGGTCGCCGGAGCGTCGGGCGTGCGGTGGCGTGGGTGTCGTCCCGGCTGAGCCGGAGCGGTGCCGACGTACGCCGCCTGCCGGCGGCCCGGTCGTCGTCGCCCGGACTCCGCGGCCGGGGTGGCGCGACGACCGTCGTCTACGGCCACCTCGACGTGAAGCCGCCCGGCCCGGGCTGGACCTCGCCGCCGTTCCGGCCGACCCGGCGCGGGCACCGGCTGGTCGCCCGCGGCGCGAGCGACGACAAGGGACAGGTGATGGCGCACCTGGTCGCGCTGCGAGGCGTGGGCGCGCGCCGGCGGGCCGCCCGGTGACGTCATCACGATCGTCGACGGCGCCGAGGAGGTCGGCAGCCCCGGCCTGCCGGCGACCCTGCGGCGGGCTCGGCTCTCCGGCCCGGTCTCGGCGGTCGTCGTCGTGGACACCCGCGCCGCCGGCCCCGGGCGCCCGACCGTCACGCTGACCCAGCGCGGGGCCGTCCCGGTCCACCTCACCGTCGACGTGGGTGGGCGGCCCGTGCACGCCGGCCGGCTCGGCGGCGCGGTCGTCGACCCGTCGCTGGTCCTCGCCGCCGCTCTCAACCGGGCCGTCGCGATGGCTGATCGCGCTGCCGACTCCCCCGCCGCCCCACCCCGCCGAGCCGACGCTCGCCGCGATGCGTGCCGCCGCCGGTCGACGAGCCGTCCTCGCCGACCCCGTCCACGGGGCGACCCGGCGCCGGCGCGATCACCGTCAACCGGCTGGTCGCCCGCGCGGCGGCCGGCGCGATCCCCACCCGCGCGGACGCCTGGACCGACGTGCGGGTGCCGCCCGGAGTCGACCCCGCGGACGTCGTACGCCGGCTGCGGCGCGAGCTGCGGCGCGGGCTGCCGCCCGGTGTACGGCTCACCGTCGCGGCCGGGTCCGGTGGCGCGGGGATCGTCCTCGCGCCACCGACGCGCCGGTCCGGGCCGCGGTCGATGACGCCTGCCGTGCGGCGTACGGCCGACCGGCGACGAGCGCCGCGTCCGGCGGCTCGGTCCGCGCCGTCGAGGTGCTCCGTGACGTGTTCGGCCAGTCGCCCGTGCTGCTCGGGCTCGGTCCCGCGGACGACGGTGCGCACGGGCCGGACGAGTACCTCGACCTGCGCGAGTGGCCCGCCCAGGTGGACGTCCACACCATCCTGCTGGCCCGACTTGCGGCCATCAGAACCCCCCGATCGGGCCAGCGATTCGGGTCCTTGCCCTCTGTTACGGTCCAAAGGCCTGCCGCGTCATGGGGATCGGAAAGTGCACTGCGACTCTCGGGAGTGACATGACCGCGCCACCAGGAAGCGAGCGTCGCCGGACCCTCGCGGTCCGGCCGCGGCTCGGCGAGCACGACGGCATCGAGCCTCCGCCGTCCGGGCCGGCCTCCGACCCCGACCGGCTCGGCGAGCTGCTGAGCAAGGTCGCCGAGCTGGTCGACCAGGGCACCTACGACACCGACGAGCGCGAGGGCGTGCTGCTCGACGTGACGCTGGGGCGGGTGCGCTGCGTGATCGTCGAGCAGGAGCCGCCGCTGCGGGTCACGCTCTCACCGCGGGAGCGACAGATCGCCCTGATGGTGGCGCACGGCCGCACCAACCAGGCGATCGCGACGTCGCTCGAGATCAGCGTGTGGACGGTCTCGACCCACCTGCGCCGGATCTTCGCCAAGCTCGCCGTCTCCAGCCGTGCCGAGATGGTCGCGCGGCTGCTGGCCGAGCACGACTACTCGCCGCTGGTCGCACCGGACAACTAAGGGACCAGGAGCGCCCGGACGGCGTCGCGGGCCGCGGTCGGGTCGGACGCCGAGAGGGCAGCCTCAGCGGCGTCCTCGCACGCGTCCATCGTCACCGACGCGAGCAGCGCACCGACGGGGCGTACGGCGGCCGCCGCCATCGAGAGCGACGTGATGCCCATCCCGACCAGCACGCAGGCGAGCAACGGGTCGGCCGCGGCCTCGCCGCACACGCCGACCGGCTTGCCGGCCCGGCGACCGGCCTCGGCGGTGATCGCGATCAGCTGGAGCACGGCCGGCTGCCACGGGTCGGTGAGGTGGGCGAGATCGGTGGCCATCCGGTCGGCGGCCATCGTGTACTGCGTCAGGTCGTTGGTGCCGATCGACAGGAAGTCGACGACCTCGAGCATCCGGTGGGCCAGCAGCGCCGCGCTCGGCACCTCGACCATCACCCCGGCCTTCAGCCCGTAGCGCGTGCACCTTGGCGGCGAACTCGGCCGCCTCTGCGACGGTCGCGACCATCGGCGCCATCACCCACGTCTCGGTGCCGGTCGTCATGGCCGCGGCGGCGATCGGCCTCGAGCTGGCGGTCGAGGAGACCGGGATTGTCGAACGAGAGCCGCAGGCCGCGGACGCCGAGGGCGGGGTTCTCCTCGCCGTCGTGGGTGGCGAACGCGACCGGCTTGTCCGAGCCGGCGTCGAGGGTGCGCACCACGACGTACCGCTCGGTCGCCGAAGGCCGCGAGCACCTCGCCGTAGATGTCGGCCTGCTCCTCGACCGACGGCTCCTCCTGACGGTTGAGGAAGGACAGCTCGGTGCGGAAGAGCCCGACGCCCTGCACCGGGGCGGTGCTGGCGGCGCGCGCTGAGTCGCCGTCGGCGACGTTGGCGAGGATCTTGACGGCGACTGCCGTCGGCGGTCGCCCCGGGCCCGGTCCACGAGGCCAGCGCGCTGCGCGCCCCGTTGTCGGCCGTCGACCCGCTCCGCGGCCGCGGCCGCGTCAGGGTCGAGCTCGATGGTGCCGGCGACGCCGTCGACCAGGAGCGAGGTGCCGCTCGCCACGGCCATCGCACCAGCCGACGCCCGACCACGCACGGGATCCCGAGCTGGCGAGCGATGATCGCGGTGTGGCTGGTCGGGCCGCCGCGCTCGGTCACCAGGGCGAGCACCACCCGCGGGTCCAGGCCCGGCGGTGTCGGAGGGCGCGAGGTCCTCGGCTACGAGCACGCACGGTGTCTCCGGCACGCCGACGCCGGGCTCGGGCTCGCCGACCAGGTGGGCGATGATGCGTCGCTCGATGTCGTGGAGGTCCGTGACCCGCTCGGCCATCAGCCCGCCCATGTTGGTGAAGATCGTCACGAACTGCTCGACCGCGCCGTGCACCGCGGCCAGCAGGTCGTCGTCCGCGCGCAGGTGCTTGCGCACCGCGCCGCGCAGTCCCTTGTCGCGGGCCAGGCCCGCGCTTGCGGTCAGCACCTCGGCAGCGGCACCCGAGGCTCCGGCGGCCTTGCGCGACGAAGCCGTCGGCGACGGCCTGGGCGGCGTCGTCGTACGCCGCGAGGGCGGCGTCGGCGTCGGCGTACGCCGTCGCCTCGAAGCGGGCGATCGCCGCGGGCGGAGACCTCGGTGCGCACGACGGACGCGGGCCCGAAGGCGACGCCGGGCACGACCGGCGTGCCGCGGAGGGTGGGTTCGGTACTGGTGACCATGGTCACCAGTAAACCGGCCCTCCTCCTTGACAGTCAACACATTCGGGCGTAAAACAACATATACAAATATTCACCCCACTCGAACGAAGGACCGCGATGGTGACGATGTACGCCGAGGAGCGGCAGCAGGCGATGGCCCGCCTCGTCACCGAGCGCGGCCGGATGTCGGTGTCGGCGATCGCCGAGGAGTTCGAGGTGACCACCGAGACGGTCCGCCGCGACCTGTCGGTGCTCGAGCGGATAGGGCTGCTGCGCCGGGTGCACGGCGGCGCTGTGCCTTCGGCCGCGCTGGCGACGATCGAGGCCGGCCTCGGCGAGCGCGACCAGGCCAACACCGACGCGAAGGAGCAGATCGCACGGGCCGCGCTCGACCTGCTTCCGCCCGCGAACGGGACGGTGCTCATCGACGCCGGGTCCACCACCGGCCGGCTGGCCACCCTGCTCCCCCGCGACCTGCGGCTCACCGTCGTCACGCACGCGGTGCCCGTCGCCGCCCGGCTCGCCGGCAGCCCCCAGATCGAGCTGCACCTCCTCCCCGGTCGCGTGCGTCCCACGACGCAGGCGGCCGTCGGCGCCGACACGGTCGCGGCGCTCGGCCAGCTCCGGGCCGACGTCGCCTTCCTCGGCACCAACGGACTGACCGTCGGGCACGGTCTCTCGACGCCCGACCGTGACGAAGCCGCGACCAAGAGGGCCATGATCGCCTCGGCCCGCCGCGTGGTCTGCCTCGTCGACTCCAGCAAGATCGGGGTCGAGGCGCCGCTGCGGTTCGCCGCGCTCGCCGACGTCGACGTCGTGGTCACCGACGACGGCATCTCGACCGACGACCGCCGTGCCCTGGTCCGCGCCGGCGTCGAGGTCGTGGTCGCATGATCGTCACCCTCACCGCCAACCCGAGCCACGACCGGACGGTCGCACTGGCCGGCAGGCTCGAACGCGGAGCCGTCCTGCGCGCCGAGTCGGTCATCTCGCAGGCGGGCGGCAAGGGCGTCAACATCTCCCGGGCCTCGGTCATCGCCGGCGTCCCGTCGATCGCGGTCCTCCCCGCGCCGCCCGACGACCCCTTCGTCCACGAGCTGCTCGCGGCCGGGATCGACTGCCGTCCGGTCCCCACCGCCGGGGCGCTGCGGGTCAACATCACGATCAGCGAGCCCGACGGGACCACGACCAAGCTGAACAGCCCCGGCCCGACGGTCACGCCCGAGGTCCTCACCGCGCTCTCCGAGTCGCTGCAGCGCCGGGCCGCTCAAGCCAGCTGGGTCGTGCTCGCCGGCTCGCTGCCTCCGGGAGCGCCGATGGACTGGTACGCCGAGCTGGTCGCCGCCCTGCGCGACACCGGCGCCCGGATCGCCGTGGACACCTCCGACGCGCCGCTGCGGGCGCTCGTGGACGGCTTGACCGTCGCCGCGCCGCACCTGATGAAGCCGAACGGCGAGGAGCTCGCGTCGTTCACCGGGGGCGACCCCGACACCCTCGAGTCCGACGCCGTCGCCGCCGCTCGAGCAGCGCTCACCCTCGTCGACCGCGGCGTCGAGTCCGTCCTCGCGACGCTCGGCGCGCAGGGCGCTGTGCTCGTCACCGCCGACGGCGCCTGGCACGCCACGCCCCCGGAGACGGTCGTGGTCAGCACGGTCGGCGCCGGCGACTCCAGCCTCTTCGGCTACCTCCTCGGGGACCTGCGCCAGCAGGGTCCCGACCAACGACTCGCGCTCGCCGTCGCCTACGGCAGCGCGGCCGCCGGACTACCCGGCACGACCATCCCGCAACCCCACCAGGTCCGACCCGAGCTCGTCTCGGTGCGCCGCCTCGACATCACCCCGGGAGGGTGACCATGTCCGATCTCATCACCGCCAGCCTGGTGCGCCTCGACGCCGACCTCGGCTCCGACAAGCACGACGTGATCCGGGCGCTCGGCCCGGATCGTCGACGAGGCCGGCCGCGCCTCCAACGCCGACCAGCTCGTCGAGGACGTGTTCGCCCGCGAGGCGAAGTCCGGCACCGGCCTGCCCGGCGGCATCGCCATCCCCCACTGCCGCACCGCCGGGGTGGAGGAGGCGACCCTCGCGTTCGCCCGGCTCCGGCCCGCGGTCGACTTCGGCGCCAAGGACGGTCCGGCCGACCTGGTGTTCCTGATCGCGGCACCCGAAGGTGGCGCCACCACCCACCTCCAGCTGCTGACCAAGCTCGCCCGGTCGCTGGTCAAGGCGTCCTTCACCGACGCCCTGCGCGCTGCCCAGACCCCGGAGGAGGTCGCCGCCCTGGTCAACGAGGTGGTCGGAGAGCCAGCCGACGACCCCCGCTCCGGCAGCAGCGGCCCCGACCGGCCGCCGCAGCCTGGTCGCCGTCACCGCCTGCCCGACCGGCATCGCGCACACCTACATGGCTGCGGAGGCCCTCGAGGCCGCCGCCGAGAAGGCCGGGGTCGACATCGAGGTCGAGACCCAGGGCTCGGCCGGTACGACGCCGCTGCCGGCCGCCACGATCGCGGCGGCCGACGCCGTCATCTTCGCGGTCGACGTGGGCGTCCGCGACCGCGGCCGGTTCGCCGGCAAGCCGCTCCTCTCCTCCGGCGTGAAGCGCCCGATCGAGCAGGGCGACGCGATGATCGCCGAGGCCCTCCGCCTGGCCGACGATCCCGACGCTCCGCGCGTCGAGGGCGACGGCGGCGCCGGCGACTCCGGTGCCGCCGGCGGTGGGGACGGCGAGAGCTGGGGCGGCCGCACCCGCCGCGTGCTGATGACCGGCGTCTCCTACATGATCCCGTTCGTCGCCGCGGGCGGCCTGCTGATCGCGCTGAGCTTCCTGCTCGGCGGCTACGAGATCGTCGGGCCGTACGGCGAGATCGCGGTCAACAACTCGCTCTTCGACCTCCCCGACCCGGCCGCGCTGGGGCTGGACCACGCGCTGTTCGGCTCGGGACTCGCCGCCTACATCGGCGCGCTCTTCTTCATCATCGGCAAGACCGCGTTCATGCTCTTCATCCCGGCGCTCGCCGGCTACATCGCCTACGCGATCGCCGACCGCCCCGGCCTCGCGCCCGGCTTCGTGATGGGCGGCCTGGCCGGCAACATCTTCGGCGTCCAGTCGGCCGGCGACAACCCGGTCTCACTGCCCGTGACCGGCTTCATCGGCGCCATCATCGGCGGCGTGCTCGCCGGCGTGATCGCGCACTGGATCAGCACCTGGAAGGTGCCGACCTGGGCCCGCGGCCTGATGCCGGTGATGGTGATCCCGCTCTTCACCTCGATCATCGCCGGCCTGCTGATGATCATCGTCTTCGGCCGGCCGATCGCCTGGCTGATGGACCAGCTCACCCAGGGCCTGAACTCGCTCAACGGCGGCAGCGCCGTCGTGCTCGGCGTCATCCTCGGCCTGATGATGGCCTTCGACATGGGTGGCCCGCTCAACAAGGTGGCCTACAGCTTCGCCGCCGCCGGCGTCGGCACGGCCGGCGCAGCCAGCGACTCCCCGGAGCTGAAGATCATGGCGGCCGTCATGCTCGCCGGCATGGTCCCGCCGATCGCGCTCGCCCTGGCGACCGTCCTGCGGCCGCACCTGTTCACCACGGCCGAGGACGAGAACGGCAAGGCCGGCTGGGCGCTCGGGCTCTCGTTCATCACCGAGGGCGCCATCCCGTTCGCGGCCGCGGACCCGTTCCGGGTGATCCCCGCCATCATGCTCGGCAGCGCCGTGACCGGCGGCCTGTCGATGGCGATGGACGTCGCGGTCCGGGCACCGCACGGCGGCATCTTCGTGCTGTTCGCGGTGCACAACATCCTCGGCTACTTCATCGCCCTGATCGCCGGCACCATCGTCGGCGCGATCGCTGTCATCATCCTGAAGTCCATGGGCCGCAAGGAGGCCGAGCCGGCCACCGAGCGCGAGCTCGTCACCGTCTGACGTCCTAGCTCAATCCAGCCTCGAACAAGGAGCAACGCATGCCCAGCAAGACCGTCGCCGTCGGCTCGTCCGTCGGCCTGCACGCCCGGCCCGCCCAGATCATCTCCGAGGCCGTCGAGGAGCTCGACGTCGGAGGTGCTGCTCGGCGTCCCCGGCGACGAGCCCGTCGACGCCAGCTCGTCGCTGCTGATCATGACCCTCGGCGCCGGACCCGGCGACCTGGTCGAGGTCAGCAGCGACGACGCTGGCCGCCCTCGACGCGATCGCCGCGCTGGTCGAGAAGGACCTCGACGCCTGAGCAGCCAGTCAGCGGTCGCGCAGCGCCAGGTAGACGGCGCGCACGCCGACGGCTCGCTCGAGCTCGCGCATCACGCTGCCGAAGAACTGCTCGCGGTAGGTCTCGTCGGTCACCGTCGAGACCGTCAGGTAGAGACCCGGAGAACGCCGCGAGGAACGTCGAGACCTGCACCAGCGCCCGCGACGAGTTGAACTCGGGGTCGGTCTGCCAGGCGTTCATCACCGGGTCGGACATGATCAGCGAGCCGAAGAGCATGAGGAACCCGAAGACGCTCAGCGACAGCAGCAGCACCTGCACGACCTGGACGATCATCAGCACCAGGATCAGGTTCCAGCGCTCGAAGCCGGTCACCTCGGCGTACGACGCCGGGTCGGCGTCCGGGTCGTCGACCAGCTCGCGGCAGACCTCGGCGAGCGGCGTCTTCGCGCAGGTGCGGAGCAGGAACGCGTCGTCGACGTGGTCGTCGGCGCGGTCCACCTCCTCGGGCAGCCGGACGAAGAGGAAGCCGACGGCGAGCACCGCGAAGAGCAGCACCACCAGCCAGAGCGTGCCGACCGAGAGGTTGCCGCCGACCTGCCACATCTCGGTGTTGATGAAGAGGAACGTGATCGCGAGCAGCAGCAGCGGCAGCGCCCGCGTGGTCATCGGCAGCAGCGTGCGCAGGCTGCCGAAGGTCCGGGCCAGCGCCCAGGTCACGATCTGCCGGGCGTGCAGGGCGGTGAGGGCGTACCAGATCGCCGCGATCAGGCCGAGCGACGACCAGCACCGCGGGGCCGGCGCTGAACTCGTCGAGGACCACGCCAGCAGCGACGCCCGCCGCGGCCGCGACCAGCGCGACCACGAGCACCAGCGGGACCGTGCGCTTGAGCCGCAGCGCGTTGCGCACGTCGGCCCGCTTCTCCGGGACGAAGTAGGACAGGCCGTGCTGGAGGAACCACGCATCGGTGTCCTCGAGGACGCTCACCGCGCCTCGAGCAGCGTGCGAGCCTGGTCGACGTCGTCCTTCATCTGCTCGACCAGCTTCTCGACGCCCTCGAAGGCGACCATGCCGCGCAGCCGCTCGACGAAGCTGACCTCGACCTCGACGCCGTAGAGCTCGAGGTCGTCGCGGTCGAGGACGTAGCTCTCGACCCGCCGCTCGCGCTCGCCGGCGAAGGTCGGGTTGGTGCCGACGCTGATCGCAGCCGGGTAGGTCTCCCCCGTGTCGAGCCGGCGCAGCCGCCCGGCGTACACGCCGTCGGGCGGAGCCGCGACCATCTCGCTCGTGGGCACGTTGGCGGTCGGGAAGCCGAGCTCGCGGCCGCGCTGGTCACCGCGCACGACCACGCCGCGCACGGCGTACGGACGACCCAGCGCCTCGGCCGCACCGGCGACGTCACCGGCGGCCAGGCTCATCCGGACGTACGTCGAGGACCACACCTGCGGGCCGCCGTCGAGCGGGATGCCCTCGGCGGTGAAGCCCAGCCGCTCGCCGGTCTCGCGCAGCGTCGCGACGTCGCCGGCGGCACGGTTGCCGAAGCGGAAGTTGGCACCGACCACGACCGCGCCGGCGTGCAGCGTGTCGACCAGGACGCGCTCGACGAACTGCTCGGGCGTCCAGGCCGCGACGTCGCGGTCGAAGGGCACCGCCAGCATCGCGTCGGCGCCCGCCTCACCGAGCAGCTGCGCGCGCACCTCGAGGGAGGTCAGCGTCGTCGGGGCGTGCTCGGGGCGCAGCACCGCCATCGGGTGCGGGTCGAAGGTGACGGCCACGACGGTGAGGTCGCGCTGGTCGGCGATCTCCCGCGCACGCGCCACGACGTGCCGGTGGCCGAGGTGCACCCCGTCGAAGTTGCCGATGACGACGGCCGTCGGCCCCAGGTCGGCCGGGACGTCGTCCAGGGATCGCCAGATCTGCACGGGCAGGACTCTATCGATGCGGTCCGGGCTCACACGAAGACGGCCACGGCTTTGGCCACGTCGCCCCGCGGCTCGTAGAGCGCGAGGAACTCGCCGTCGGGCGCGAACACCGCTCTCAGACCGTCGAGGTCGAGGTCGAGAGCCCGTCCGACGCGCACGTCAGCCGGCCTGAGCGTCGTCGAGCTCGACCGCTGCGAAGGCGGCGCGAGCCGCCTCGGCGATCGGCATCGGGGTGAACTCCTCGGCCAGCTCGTCGAGGGTGTGTGCGGTCGCGAGGTCGTAGGGACCGACGGCCGTACGCCGCAACGCGCTCAGGTGACCACCGACGCCGAGCCGGGCGCCGAGGTCGCGGGCGATCGCCCGGATGTAGGTGCCGCTCGAGCAGCGCACGCGAGATGTCGACGTCGACGCGCCCCGTCGACCTCGTGGACCGTGAGCTCGTGGACGGTGACCGGCCGGGCCTTGAGCTCGACCTCCTCGCCGTCGCGCACGCGCTGGTAGGCGCGCTTGCCGTCGACCTTGATCGCGGAGACGGCGGTCGGCACCTGGAGCAGGTCACCCACGAACTCGGCGGCAGCAGCGCGGACCGTCGCCTCGTCGAGGCCGTCGGTCGCGACGGTCGCGGTGACCTCGCCCTCGGCGTCGTCGGTGGTCGTGGCGACGCCGAGCCGGATCGTCGCGTCGTACCCCTTCTCGGTCAGCATCAGGTGGCCGAGCAGACGGGTCGCCCGGTTGATGCCGAGCACCAGCACGCCGGTCGCCATCGGGTCGAGCGTGCCGGCGTGGCCGACCTTGCGGGTGCCGGCCAGCCGGCGCACCCGGGACACCACGTCGTGCGACGTCATGCCCCCGGGCTTGTCGACGACGACCAGACCGGACTCAGCCGTCACTCGTCTTCGTCGTCGTCCTCGAGGTCGCAGGTCCTCGTCGAGGTCGTCCTCGTCGGTGACCTCGCGCGGCTTCTTGTACGGGTCCTCCTCGCCGGCGTACGACTCGACGCGGCGGGCCGCGACCTCGTCGTCCAGCGCCTTGGCCCGGGCCAGCACCTCGTCGAGGTGGCGGGCGGTCTCGGGCAGGGCGTCGGCGATGAAGGTCAGCGTCGGCGCGGTGCGCATGCCGAGCTGCTTGGCGACCTCCGAGCGGAGCAGGCCCTTGGCCGACTCCAGCGCCGCGGCGGTGTTGGCGAGGGCAGCCTCGTCGTCACCGGTCGCGTCGAGCACGGTGTAGAAGATCGTCGCCTGCTGGGAGTCGCCGGTGAGGCGGACGTCGGTGATCGTGACGAACCCGAGCCTCGGGTCCTTGATCCGACGTTCCAGCATCTCCGCGACGATCACCTGGATCCGGTCCGCGATCTTGCGGACGCGTGGGCTGGCCATAGTTCCTACCTCTCTCAAACTCTCTGAGATCGTGTGTCGGCGGAGCCCTGAGAGCCCCGCCGACACCCGGTGCGTGATCTATGTGCGCACGATCAGCTGCGCGGGATTTCCTTCATCTCGAAGGCCTCGATGACGTCGCCCTCCTTGATGTCCTGGAAGTTCCGCAGCACCAGACCGCACTCGAAGCCCTCGCGGACCTCGGACGCGTCGTCCTTCTCGCGCTTGAGCGAGGCCAGGTCGAGGTTGTCGGCGACGACGTTGCCGTCCCGGATCACCCGGACCTTGGCGTTGCGGCGGATCAGGCCACCGGTGACCATGCAACCGGCGATGTTGCCGAGCTTGGACGAGCGGAAGATCGCACGGATCTCCGCCTGGCCGAGCACCGACTCCTCGTACTCCGGCTTGAGCATGCCCTTGAGGGCCGCCTCGATCTCCTCGATCGCCTGGTAGATGACCGAGTAGTAGCGGATCTCGACACCTTCCTTGTCGGCCATCTGCGCCGCCTTGCCCTGGGGCCGGACGTTGAAGCCGATGATGATGGCGTCGGAGGCTGCCGCCAGGTCGACGTTGGTCTCGGTGATCGCACCGACACCGCGGTCGATGACCCGGAGGCTGACCTCGTCGCCGACATCGATCGCGGACAGGGCGTCCTCGAGAGCCTCGACCGAACCGGACACGTCGCCCTTGAGGATGAGGTTGAGCTCCTGGCTCTCGCCCTTCTCCATGGAGGCCATGAAGTCCTCGAGGGTACGGCGGACGCGGCGCTTGGCCTGCATGGCCGCACGCTCACGGGCCTCACGCTTCTCAGCGATCTGGCGTGCCGTGCGGTCGTCCTCGACCACGATGAACGTCTGACCGGCACCGGGCACCGCGGTGAGACCGAGCACCATCGCGGGACGCGACGGGTCGGCTTCCTCGATGTTGTCGCCGTGCTCGTCGAGCATCGCGCGGACGCGGCCGTAGCCGGCTCCCGCGACGATCGAGTCGCCGACGCGCAGCGTGCCGCGCTGGACCAGCACCGTGGCGACCGGACCGCGACCGCGGTCCAGGTGCGCCTCGACGACGAGGCCCTGGGCGTCCTGGTCCGGGTTGGCCCGGAGGTCCAGGGACGCGTCGGCCGTCAGGATGACGGCCTCGAGCAGCTTGTCGAGGTTGAGCTCGGACTTCGCGGAGACGTCGACGAACATCGAGTCGCCGCCGTACTCCTCGGGGACCAGGCCGTACTCGGTCAGCTGGCCGCGGACCTTGGTCGGGTCTGCGTCCGGCTTGTCGATCTTGTTGACCGCGACCACGATCGGGACGCCGGCGGCCCGGGCGTGGTTGAGCGCCTCGACCGTCTGCGGCATCACGCCGTCGTCCGCGGCGACCACGAGGATCGCGATGTCGGTCGCCTGCGCACCACGAGCACGCATGGCGGTGAACGCCTCGTGACCCGGGGTGTCGATGAAGGTGATCCGACGCTCGTTGCCGTCGACCTCGGCCGTGACCTGGTAGGCACCGATGTGCTGGGTGATGCCACCGGCCTCCTTGTCGACGACGTTGGCGTTGCGCAGCGCGTCGAGGAGCTTGGTCTTTCCGTGGTCGACGTGACCCATGACGGTGACGACCGGCGGACGGATGGCCAGGTCGGCCTCGTCGCCCTCGTCCTCACCGAACTCGAGGTCGAACGACTCGAGCAGCTCGCGGTCCTCGTCCTCCGGGGAGATGACGAGCACGACGTAGTTGAGCTCCTCGCCGAGCAGCTCGAACGTCTCGTCGTTGACGGACTCGGTCGCGGTCACCATCTCGCCGAGGCTGAACAGCATCTGCACGAGCGACGAGACGTCGACGTTGATGCGCTCGGCGAAGTCGGTCAGTGACGCACCACGGGGCAGCTTGACGGTCTCGCCGTTGCCCTTGCGGACGCGGATGCCGCCAATGGTCGGGGCCTCCATGGCCTCGAACTCCTGACGACGAGCCCGCTTGGACTTGCGCCCACGGCGCGAGGGACCACCGGCGCGACCGAACGCACCCTGGGTCTGACCACGCTGACCGGGACGACCGCCACCGGGACGACCGCCACCGCTCGGGCCGAAGCCACCGGGACGACCCGGAGCACCGGCGCCGGCACCAGCCGGAGCGCCACGGCCCGGAGCGCCACCGCGACCGGGAGCACCACCGGGGCCACCACGGGCACCGCCGGGGCCACCACGGGCACCGCCGGGGCCACCGGGGCCGCGGCCGCCGGGGCCACCGCCGAAGGCGGCAGGAGACTTGGGCATCATCGCCGGGTTGGGGCGCGGCATGCCGGGACGGCCGGGCGCGCCACCGTCGCGAGCACCCGGGGGGCGCGGCGGACGGTTGTCGCCGGCACCGGCGCCAGCGGCGGGCGGGGTGCCCTCGCGGGCCGGGCCCGGCGCGGGCTTGCGGCCCATGCCCTGGCTGGACGCGAACGGGTTGTTGCCCGGACGGGTGCCACCGGGCTTGCCCACGGGACGGGGGGCCGGGGCCTTCGGGGTCGCCGAAGCGGCAGGAGCCTCGGGCTCGGCCGGCGGCTCGGTGGCCGCAGGGGCCTCGGGCTCGGCGGCAGCGGCCTTCTTCGGGCCCGGCCGCGGGGCGGCAGGGGCCGCGGGGGCGGCCGTCTCGGCCACCGGCTCGGCAACCGGCGCGGGCGACCGGCTCGCGGGCGACGGGCTCGGCAGCCGCGGGCGGCCTCGGGCTCGGCCGCGGCGGGAGCCGGGGCAGCCTTCTTGGCCGGCGCCCTGGGGGCCGGCTTGGCAGGCGCCTCAGCGGCGGCGGCAGGCGCCTCCGCCTTCAGCTTGTCGCCGTACTCCTTGCGGAAACGCATCTCCGCAGGCAGCTCGACAGTCGAGCTCGCCGACTTGACGAACTCCCCCATCTCCTTGAACTTCTCGAGAACGAACTTGCTCTCGACACCGAACTCCTTGGCGAGTTCGTGAACTCGGGTCTTAGCCACGCTTCTCCTTCTGGCCTGAGACCCGGGTCCAGTTCTGTGCTGGGGGGTGATTCAGACCGTTAGTGGTTGTGCAAACTCATCGGAAAGTACTCATCGAGTGCTCATGAGCTGCTGCTCCAGTTTCTGTCGGTCGCTGTGTTGGATCACTGCAGGTCGGTCATGGGTGTGTGCGAGGCGAGGTAGTCGCCCACCGGTGCGCTGGAGAGCCCCGCCGTGACCCGAAGGGCACGGCCGAAAGCCTTCCGGCGTACCGCGAGTTCGAAACACTCGGTCGTGGGATGCAGGTGCGCCCCGCGGCCGGTCGCGGTGCCCTGCGGATCGGGTACGACGGCCGGCTGGCCGAACGCATCCGAGCCGACGGTCACCCGCAACAACTCGCTCTTCGCGGCCCGCGTCCGGCATCCCACGCAGGTCCGAACCGGGCCGGTAGGGGCCGAGGGTTCGGGGCATGCTGAGGAAAAGTGTTCACGCGCCACTGCAGGCAACCTTACCGCTATCGGGCCAACGATTCGAACCGGCGCGGGTCGGTCACACGCTGAGCAGTCGCTGCAGGTGCGGCCACAGGAGCAGACCGAGCTCCGAGTCAGCCCCGAACGTGCCGCCGTGGGCGAACCGCGGCGGCGGGGCCGGTGGCTCCCCGGGCAGGACGACCCGGTGTCCTGCGTGGTCGAGCATCAGCACCGTCGTCGCCAGGCCCGCGGCCTCGCGGCGTGCGGCGACCTGGTCGGCGAAGTCCGGAGCGGGCCAGACCCGGTCGTCTCCACCTGCGGTCAGCAGCACCTCGCCGACGATCCGCTCGACCGGGATCCGAGCTGCCGGCACGCGGTCGGCGTACTTCTCGAGGGCCTGTTCGTACTGGCCGACGAACTCCGGCGGGTCGGTCTCCGGCTCCCAGGAGTCGTCGTACGGCACGAACGGCAGCGGTTCTCCCCCGCGTGTCCACGACGAGCGCTGGGGGCGCTCGGAGCTCAGTGACGCCCACACCACGTCGCTGGGCGAGATCGCGACGACCGCGTCGATCTCGGGGTGCATCGCGCCGAGCAGCAGCGCCGCCTCGGCCCCGCGCGACGTGCCGAGCACGACGAGCCGTTCACACCGCTCGTGGAGCGCGCGCCAGCGCGTCGTCGAAGGACTCGAGGGCCACCAGGTCGACGGTCTCGCCGAACCAGCGGTACGACGCCGCGGTGGCACCGGCCGCAGCGAGCACCCGGCAGCGGTCCTCCTCGACCCGGCCGCTGGAGCCGGCCAGGACGAGGACGCCGGTCGGGCCGTCACCGACGACGAGCATCAGGCCTCGGCGCCAGCCGAGGGCTGAGGCTCGTCGTCGGAGCGGATGTCGATCCGCCAGCCGGTGAGTCGCGCGGCGAGGCGGGCGTTCTGCCCCTCCTTGCCGATCGCCAGCGACAGCTGGAAGTCGGGGACGACGACCCGAGCCGAGCGGGCCTCGAGGTCGACGATCTCGACCGAGTTGACCCGGGCCGGCGACAGCGCGTGGGCGACCAGCTCGGCCGGGTCCTCGGACCAGTCGACGATGTCGATCTTCTCGCCGTGCAGCTCGGCCATCACCGATCGCACCCGCTGGCCCATCGGGCCGATGCAGGCGCCCTTGGCGTTGACGCCGGGGGCGCTCGAGTGGACGGCGATCTTGGTGCGGTGGCCGGCCTCGCGGGCGATCGCCGCGATCTCGACGGTGCCGTCGGCGATCTCGGGCACCTCGAGGGCGAAGAGCTTCTTGACCAGGTTGGGGTGGGAGCGCGACAGCGTGATCTGCGGACCACGCATGCCCTTGCGCACCGACACGACCAGGCACTTGATGCGGGTGCCGTGGGCGTAGATCTCGCCCGGGACCCGCTCGCCGACCGGCAGCAGCGCCTCGAGCTTGCCGAGGTCGACCAGCACGTCGTCGGGGTTGCGACCCTGCTGGATGATCCCCGAGATGATGTCGCCCTCCTTGCCGGAGAACTCACCGAAGCGGATGTCGTCCTCGGCGTCGCGCAGCCGCTGCAGCATGATCTGCTTCGCGGTCGTCGCGGCGATCCGGCCGAAGCCGTCGGGCGTGTCCTCGAACTCGCCGACCTTGTTGCCGTCGTCGTCGAGCTCGTCGGCCAGCACGGTCACGTGACCGGACTTGCGGTCCAGCACCACGCGCGCGGACTCGTGCGCGCCGGGCGACTTCGTGTACGCCGTGAGCAGGGCCTGCTCGATGGCCTCCACGAGCACCTCGAACGAGATCTCCTTCTCGCGCTCGAGCATGCGCAAGATGCTCATGTCGATGTCCATCAGGCCTCCTCGTCGTTCTCGGTCGCAGCGGCAGCGCGGTTGAACTCCACCTGCACGAGCGCCTTCTTCACCTCGGCGTACGCGACCTGGCGGTCGGCGCCGTCGACCTCGAGCGTGACCTGCTCGTCGGTCGAGTCACCGATCCGGCCGGTCGCCGACGAGCCGTCGGCGAACGTCACCTTGACCAGTCGGGTCGCGTTGCGGCGCCAGTGGCGCGGCAGGGTCAGCGGCCGGTCGACTCCACGTGAGGTGACCTCGAGCGTGTAGGGCTGCTCGCCCATCACGTCGGACTCGTCGAGCACCCGGTTGACCTCGCGGGTCGCCTCGGCGACCTCGTCCAGGGTCACCCCGCCGTCCTTGTCGACGGCGACCCGGAGGATCCGGCGCTTGCCGGCGGGGGTGATCTCGACGGCCTCGACATCGAGGCCCAGGGCACGCAGGGGGTCGACGAGCTCAGCCTCGATCCGGTCCCGGGTGGTGTCCTGGTTGGCGCTGCTCACGGGCGGGCGACCTCCTTGTGCTGTTGTTGGTCGTCAACGATAGCGGCTCGGACGTCAGTCGATAGGGTCGGCGTCGTGCCCGCCGGTCCCCACGTTCATCGCCGCACCGCCCTCGCCCTCGGCGTCGCGGGTCTGGCGGTGCTGACGGGGTGTGACGACCACGACTCCGAGCCTGGCGCGACGCCCACTCCGGACCCCGACGAGGCACTGGTGGCGAGCGTGGTCGCCGAGCTCTCCGTGGCGCTCCGTGCGGCGACCCACGCCGGGGAGGGCGACCTCGTCCAGCTCCACCGCGCCCACCTCCGCGCACTGGACAGCGCGCCGACCCGACGGTGCCGGCGGTCGGATGCCGAACCTCTCGCTGCGCGAGCGCGAGAAGGTCTTGCAGGCCGGCCTCGCCAACGCGTCGATGGCCGCGCAGAGCGGCGAGCTGGCCCGGCTGCTGGCCTCGATGTCGGCCGCGGTCAGCCAGCAGCTGGTGGTCCTGTGAGCGAGACCGATGCGCTCCAGACGACGCTCGCCGCCGAGCACGCGGCCGTCTACGTGTACGGCGTGCTCGGTGGCCGCACCTCGAAGTCCGCGGAGCCGGCGACCTACGCCGCGATCTCCTCGGCGTACGACGCTCACCGGGCTCGGCGCGACCAGCTCACCGGCAGACCTGCGTGACGCCGGGGCGGATCCCGTCGCCGCCGAGCCCGCGTACGAGGTGAGCCGGGCCGCTGGTGACCGTCGACCAGATCACCCGCGCCGCGCGGGCGCTCGAGGAGTCGTGCGCGGCGACGTACTCCTGGCTGGTGGCCGAGACGACGGCCGACCTGCGGATGTGGGCGATCGAGGCCCTGAATGAGACAGCGGTCCGCGTACTCACCCTCCGAGGAACTCCCGAGACGTTCCCCGGAGTAGGTGAGTACGCGGACCGCTGAGGCCTGGACTAGGCCGCCGAGCAGATTCCGCCGGGATGTGGGGGGGACTGGCGGTTTCTGCTCTTGCAAAAGCATGCAACACGGCACGCGTCCAGTGCGATACGAACGATTCCTCACGTTTCTGCATTGCACAAAGGTGCAAAAGACGAGGTCAGAGCCAGCGAGCGACGATCTCCGGGATCTCGGACAACCGGTGCGCGACGGCGTCCGGCTCCCCCTCCGTGTGGCCGATCTGGTTGGTCGGGATGCTGCTGAGCGGGATGTGGATCGCGCGCAGGCCGGCGTTGTGGGCGCCCCAGACGTCGTCGAAGAGCCGGTCCCCGACGTACACGCAACGGCTGGGGTCGCTCGCGCCGACCGCCGCCATCGCTGCCTCGAACGCGCGGGGCGACGGCTTCGTCCACGGGATCTCGCTGGTGTAGACGTCGCCGTCGATGAGGTGGTCGACCCCGTCACGGCGGAAGAAGCCCTCGTGCCAGGCGCGCGGCCAGATCGTGTTGGAGAGGACGCCGACCTTGATCCCCTCGCTGCGGAGCCACTCCCAGAGCGGTCCGACCTCGGGGTCGGTGAGCGTGTGTGGCTCCCAGAACTCGTAGTAGGCCGTGAGCAGCTCGGGGTCGTGGTCGAGCCCGGCCTCGACGAACAGGTCCGCGACCGTCGCGCTCTGCTGGTGGTCGCGCGACCGGCCCCAGACCGTCTCGTTGGCCGCGTGCAAGCGGCGCCTGGGAGACGTGGACGTCGTGGTCGACGTCGATCACCGCCTGGGCGAGGGCCAGCGACTCCGCGTGGAAGTCCACGTCGTGCCACCGGGTGAGGGTGCCGCCCCAGTCGAAGATGACGGCGTCGATGCCCCCGTCAGGCGTCAGGCACGCACGAGCCTCACGACGTGGTCGACCACGTGGTCGGCGGCGACCTGCTCGCTGCCGCCCGAGCGCACGGTCCTTGACCTCGATCGAGCCGTCGGTCGCGAGGTCCTTGCCGACCACGACGATCGTCGGCACGCCGATCAGCTCGGCGTCCTTGAACTTCACACCGGGGCTGACCTTGCCGAGCCGGTCGTCGAAGAGCACGTCGATGCCGGCCGCGGAGAGCTCGTGGGCGATCCGCTCCGCGGTCGCGAGCACGTGCTCGTCCTTGCCGGCGGCGACGAGGTGGACGTCGGCGGGCGCGACCTCGCGGGGCCAGCACAGCCCGACCTCGTCGAGAGTGCCCTCGGCGACCGCGGCGACGGCGCGCGAGGCGCCGATGCCGTAGGAGCCCATGGTGACCGTGACCAGCTTGCCGTTCTCGTCGAGCACCTTGAGGTCGAGCGCGTCGGCGAACTTCCGGCCGAGCGCGAAGATGTGGCCCATCTCGATGCCGCGCGCGGTGTGGAGGGTGCCGTCGCCGTCGGGGCAGGGGTCGCCCTCGCGGACCTCGGCGGCCTCGATGGTGCCGTCGGCCGTGAAGTCGCGGCCGGCGACCAGGTCGATGACGTGGCTGCCGGCGACGTCGGCGCCGGTGACCCAGCGGGTGCCCTCGACGACGCGGGGGTCGACGAGGTAGCGGATGCCGGAGGCGTTCTTCTCGCCCAGCACGCCGGGGCCGATGTAGCCCTTGGCCAGCGTCGGGTGCGCCGCGAAGTCCTTCTCGTCGAAGGCCTCGATCTCCGCGGGGTAGACCTGGGCGTCGAGCCGCTTCAGGTCGACCTCCCGGTCGCCGGGCACGCCGATCGCGAGCGGCTCGCGGGTGCCGTCGGGGTGGCGGAGCACGACGACGACGTTCTTGAGCGTGTCGGCCGCGTCCCACGCCCGGTCCTCGCGGGGGTAGCGCGTCGTTGAGGTGGTCGACCAGCGGTCTGGATGGTCGGGGTGTCGGGCGTCTGCTCGGCGTGCGCGGCCGGGACGTCGTCGTACGCCGACGGGCGCGGGCGTCGGCACGCGCACGGCCTCGACGTTGGCGGCGTAGTCGCACGTTGCTGCAGCGCACGTAGGTGTCCTCGCCGTTCTCGGCCGCGGCCAGGAACTCCTCGGACATCGAGCCACCCATCGCGCCCGACATGGCGGAGACGATGACGTACTCGAAGCCGAGCCGGTCGAAGATCCGGATGTAGGCGTCGCGGTGCAGCTGGTAGCTGGCCTCGAGGCCGGCGTCGTCGACGTCGAACGAGTAGGAGTCCTTCATGACGAACTCGCGACCGCGCAGCAGGCCGGCGCGGGGACGCGCCTCGTCGCGGTACTTCGTCTGGATCTGGTAGATCGAGAGCGGCAGGTCCTTGTAGGAGCTGTAGAGGTCCTTGACCACGAGGGTGAACATCTCCTCGTGCGTCGGGCCCGAGCAGGTAGTCGTTGCCCTTGCGGTCCTGCAGCCGGAAGATGTTGGGGCCGTACTCCGTCCAGCGACCGGTCGCCTCGTAGGGCTCCCGCGGCAGCAGGGCCGGGAAGCTGCAGCTCCTGCGCGCCGATGCCGTCCATCTCCTCGCGGATGATCGCCCTCGATCTTGCGCAGCACCTTGAGGCCCAGCGGCAGCCAGGTGTAGATGCCGGGCGCGGCCCGGCGGATGTAGCCGGCGCGCACGAGCAGCCGGTGGCTCGGCACCTCGGCGTCCGCGGGGTCCTCTCGCAGGGTCCGCACGAACAGGCTCGACATCCGCATGATCATGCGCGCAAGGCTACTGGCCGGAGGCGGCAACCTTCTCCCCGGTTATCGCGTCTGCAGGGTATGAAGCGCTCCCTCGTCGCCACGACCGTCCTGACGCTGCCAGCGCTGCTCGCTGCACTCGTCGCCACGCTCCGCATCCGCCGCCGCCCCCACCATCTCCCTGAAGCCCGGAGCGATCGATCGCGGACCCGACGTGTCCGGTCCGCACGTGGTCGGCTCCACGATCCGCGACGGCGACGTGCGGGTCCGGCTGGACTGGCCGAACGTGAGCCTGCTCGGCACGTCGGGGACGGCGTACGTCGTCACCGTCAGCGACACCGACGGCTCGCGCGCGAAGACCCTCAGGGTGCGCCCGGACGGACGGACCCGGACCCTCGCAACCGGTCGCGACGCGTGGGAGGCGATGCTCAGCGCCGACGGCAGCGAGCTGCTCAGCGCACCGTGGGAGTCGCGGAAGCACACGACCGTCAAGGCCATCGACGCCCGCACCGACGACCTGGTGCGCAAGCGCACCTTCCGCGGATCGGCGACGGTGCTGGCCGCCGACGCCGGTCGCGCCGTCATCGGCAGCTGGGGACCCAACCGGACCTTGTGGTGGGACTACACCGCCGACGAGACGAAGCGGATCAGCGAAGCGGGTCGGCTACGCCGCCGACATCGCCGCAGATCGGGTGGCGTCGTACACCGGCGATCCGTACGACGACGGCTGCTCGGTCGTCACGGATCTCGGCGCCCACCCCTCGACTCTGTGGCGCTCCTGCGACCAGCGGTCGAGGAGTTCGCACCCGACGGCGGCCGGGTCGCGACCGTCTACATCCTCTCCGACGGGATCGGGCCGGGACAGGTCACCGTGCGCAGGACCGACGGTGGCACGAAGCTGGCGTCGTACGACGTGAAGGGGTGGTTCGGACAGCTGCGCTGGGAGTCGGACACCTCGCTGCTGCTCGACACCTACGGCAAGAAGAAGTGGGCGACGATCCGCTGCGACCGGGCGACCTGCGACCGGGCGACGCGCGTTCGACCGACGCCGGCCTTTGAGGCCCTCGGACGGTCGGGCCGTCAGCCGCGGGCGGCGCGGAGAGCGGCGTTGATCATCGGGAGCTGCATGGGCAGCCGCGCGAAGGACGCGACCTTGAGTCCGGTGTTCTTCGTCTTCAACGAGTCCGTCGCCATCTTGATGTTGCCCGGGTAGACGCCGAGGAGCAGCAGGACGCTGGCCCAGCCGGCAGCCTTGCGGGTGGCGGGCACGGCGAGACCGGCCGCGCAGGCGATCTCGGCGACCCCGCTGGCGAGGATCACCTCGCGGTGGGCGGGCACCCACGACGGCATCAGCGGAAGGTAGACCTCCGGCTTGACCAGGTGGATGGTGCCGCTGGCGGCGAAGCCGAGGGCGAGGAACTTGACGCTGCGAGGGAGGGCCATGGCGCCGAACCTAGACGATCCCAGCAAGAGACGGATCTCGATACGCCGGCCGCAAGCTCGGCCTGGGGGCACTCAGAACATCACGGTGGCGAACCGCGCGGTCTCGCGGAATCCCACCTTGGCGTACGCCGCCCGCGCGGAGGTGTTCCAGTCGTTGACGTAGAGCGACACGACCGGCGCGATCTCGCGCCGGACCAGGTTGACGACCGCGGCCATGCCGGCGGTCGCGAGGCCCTCGCCGCGGCGGTCGGGCGGGACGTAGACACCCTGGATCTGGGCGGCGTACGGCGTGGCGCAGGCGACCTCCGCCTTGAACACCACCCGACCCTGGTCGAAGCGGGCGAAGGACCAGCCCCGGTTGATCAGCTGGGTGACCCGGGCGCGGTAGAGGTCCGCTCCCCCGCCGTACTCGGGCGAGATGCCGACCTCCTCGGTGTACATCGCGACGCAGGCCGGATAGACCGCGTTCAGGTCACCTCGGGTGGTGCGGCGGACGAACGGGTCAGCGGCCACGAGGGCCGCGGAGGCGATCTCGAGGTGCGGCTGCTCCCAGCGGCTCTCACGCGGGCGGCCCCAGCTGCCGGCGACGGCGTTCCAGAAGACCCGGACCGCCTCCTGCGGCCCGACGATCGTGGAGACCGTCCGCCCGCGAGCCAGCGCTCGCTCGGCGAAGACCGCCGCGTCGTCGGGCGTGGCCCCGACCGGCACCAGGTTGGCTCCGACGTGACAGGCGGCAGCGAGTGCGCCGTCCTCGAACCGGCCCCACATCTCGCCGCCGAGCCAGCGCGGCTCGAGGTTGGTGGTCGCCGCGCGGTAGTCCGCGAAGACGTTGACGACCGGGTCGCGGCGTGCGAGTGCCAAGAACGCGTCCAGGTCCGCAGTCCCGAGGGGACGGACGCCGTGGCGGGTCGAGAGCACGAGGGCAGCCTACGTCCCCGTCCGGGGCTCCCGGCTAGTTCTCCCAGCCCGAGTTGAAGACGTCGAGCCGCGACGACCGGCTGTGGGGCCAGGCGAAGCAGCCGAGTAGTGGTTGTACGGCGAGAAGGTCGTCTGCCGTTCAGGAGACGGTGACGGACGCGGCCGCGCCGTCGACGGTCTCCATGCCCTCGGCGATCCGCATCGCCTCTTCGATCAGCGTCTCGACGATCTGCGACTCGGGCACGGTCTTGATGACCTCGCCCTTGACGAAGATCTGGCCCTTGCCGTTGCCGGACGCGACGCCGAGGTCGGCCTCGCGGGCCTCGCCCGGGCCGTTGACGACGCAGCCCATGACCGCGACGCGCAGCGGGACCTCCATGCCCTCGAGGCCGGCGGTCACCTGCTCGGCCAGCGTGTAGACGTCGACCTGGGCACGGCCGCAGGACGGGCACGAGACGATCTCGAGCTTGCGCGGGCGCAGGTTGAGCGACTGGAGGATCTGGATGCCGACCTTGACCTCCTCGACCGGCGGGGCCGAGAGCGAGACGCGGATCGTGTCGCCGATGCCCTGCGAGAGCAGGGCGCCGAACGCGGTCGCCGACTTGATGGTGCCCTGGAACGCCGGCCCGGCCTCGGTCACGCCGAGGTGCAGCGGCCAGTCGCCGGCCTCGGCCAGCAGCTCGTAGGCGCGGACCATGACGACCGGGTCGTTGTGCTTGACCGAGATCTTGAAGTCGTGGAAGTCGTGCTCCTCGAAGAGGCTCGCCTCCCAGACCGCCGACTCGACCAGCGCCTCGGGCGTCGCCTTGCCGTACTTCTCCATGATCCGCTTGTCGAGCGACCCCGCGTTGACGCCGATCCGGATCGAGGTGCCGCGGTCCTTGGCGGCCCGGGCGATCTCCTTGACCTGGTCGTCGAACTGGCGGATGTTGCCCGGGTTGACGCGGACGGCGGCGCAGCCGGCGTCGATCGCGGCGAAGACGTACTTCGGCTGGAAGTGGATGTCGGCGATGACCGGGATCTGCGAGTGCTGGGCGATCTCGGCGAGCGCGTCGGCGTCGTCCTGGCTGGGGCAGGCGATCCGGACGATGTCGCAGCCGGTCGCGGTGAGCTCGGCGATCTGCTGGAGCGTCGCGTTGACGTCGGAGGTGAGCGTCGTCGTCATCGACTGCACGGAGACCGGCGACTCGCTGCCGACGCCCACCTTGCCGACCTTGATCTGACGGGTCTTGCGGCGCGGTGCGAGCACCGGCGGGGGCGCTTCGGGCATGCCGAGGCTGATGGCGGTCATGAAAGCAACCTTAGGACTCGAGGTGGATGGGGACGACGAGGTCCCCGACGATCAGTACGACGCCCATGACCAGCAGCGCGGCGGCCACGCAGTAGGCGATCGGCAGCAGCCGGGCGACGTCGACGTAGCCGGGATCCGGCCGGCCGCGGAGCCGGGCGAAGGCCGCGCCGCAGCGCCTCCCAGAGGGCGCCGGCGATGTGGCCGCCGTCGAGCGGCAGCAGCGGGATGAAGTTGAACATGCCGATGAAGAAGTTGAAGCCGGCGATCAGGCCGAGCAGGAAGACCGCCTTCTCGGCGAACGGGAAGCCCTTCTCGGAGACGGCCTCGCCGGCCATCCGGCCACCGCCGACGATGCTCACCGGGCTGTCCTGGGCACGGTCCTTGACGCCGACGATCGCCTCGGCGACGCCCCACACCTTGACCGGCAGGGTGCCGAGCGCCTGGACGGTCGCCACGGTCATGTCGCCCATCTGCTGCACGGTGTAGACCGGGCCGCCGGTGGTGACCACGGTGTGGCTGGTCGGAGTGACGCCGAGGAAGCCGACCTGGCGCAGCGTCTCGTCGGTCTGCGACGTCGGCCGCGCCTCGACCGTCGTGCTGGTGGTGCCGGTCAGCTCCTGGCCGTCGCGGTCGTAGACGATGACGGCGGTGCCGTCGGAGTTGTCGCGGATGAGCTCGCGCAGCTGGTCCCAGCTGGTGACCGGGGTGCCGTTGAACGACGTGACCACGTCACCGGGCTTCAGGCCGGCCGCGGCTGCGGGGCTGGCCGGGTCGCTGGCCGTGCAGGCGCGGCCCTCCTCGGCGTACGGCAGCACGCACATCGACACCTGGTCGATCACGGGTGCGCCGGCGTCGGGCTCCTGGGTGCGGGTGCCGTAGAGGCCGAAGATGCCCCAGAAGATGAAGAACGCGATGAGGATGTTCACCGTCGGCCCGCCGGCCATCACGATGACCTTCTTCCACCAGGTCATCTTGTAGAAGAGCCGGTCGGAGTCCTCGGGCGTGATCGTCTCCCACTCGGCCGCGCGGGCGTCGGAGATGAGCTGGGTGAACATGCCGGTGTTGGACTTGCGGACCTTGACGACCTGGTTGCCGGCCTCGTCGTACGTCACCTCGTCGGCGAGGTCGACGGCACCCGGCGGCAGCATCCCGACGATCTTGACGTAGCCGCCGAGCGGGATCGCCTTGACGCCGTACTCGGTCTCGCCCTTCTGCTTGCTCCAGACGGTCGGACCGAAGCCGATGAAGTACTGCGTGACCTTCCCGCCGAACTTCTTCGCGGGGATCATGTGGCCGAGCTCGTGCAGCCCGATCGACGCCAGGATGGCGCCGACGAAGAGCACCACACCCAGCAGGTAGAACAGCCCGCTCATCGGGTCCCTTCGATGCAGTCACGTCGGTGCGGCCGCCGAGCGAGCCCACGCGTCGGCGGCGAGGACGTCGTCAACGGTCATCGCGCGCTCTGTCGAGGGTACGTCGTGGGTGCTGAGAACAGCCTGAACCGTGGGCACGATCGCTGTGAAGTTGATGAGTCCTCGACGGAAGGCGTCGACGCACACCTCGTTGGCCGCGTTGTAGACCGCCGGCGCGGTGCCGCCGGCCTCCCCCGCCGCCCGGGCCAGCGCGACCGCCGGGAAGGCCTCGTCGTCGAGCGGGAAGAACTCCCACGTCTCCGGCTTGGTCCAGTCGACCGGAGGGCGCCGCGTCGGGCACCCGGTCGGGCCAGGCCAGGCCGAGCGCGATCGGGATCAGCATCGTCGGCGGGCTCGCCTGCACCAGCGTCGAGCCGTCGACGAACTCGACCATCGAGTGCACGACGCTCGTGGGGTGGACGACGACCTCGATCCGGTCGAAGGGGATCCCGAAGAGCAGGTGGGCCTCGATCACCTCGAGGCCCTTGTTGACCAGGGTCGCGGAGTTGATGGTGACGACCGGGCCCATCGCCCAGGTCGGGTGCGCCAGCGCCTGCTCGACCGTGACGTCCTCGAGCTCCTCGCGGGTGCGGCCGCGGAAGGGCCCGCCGCTCGCGGTCAGCACGAGGCGTCGTACCTCTTCGGGGGCGCCGCCGCGCAGGCACTGCGCGAGCGCGCTGTGCTCCGAGTCGACCGGCACGATCTGGCCCGGCTTCGCGCGGTCGAGCACCAGCGGGCCGCCCATGATCAGCGACTCCTTGTTGGCCAGCGCGAGCGTGTTGCCGGCGTCGAGCGCGGCGAGCGTGGGCCGGAGGCCGACCGCTCCGGTGATGCCGTTGAGGACGACGTCGCACTGCTGCCCGGCGGCCTCGGTCGAGGCCTCCTCGCCCAGCCCGTGGAAGGCGGGCGCGAACTCCGGCGACCTGCGCGTCGAACAGCTCGCGGTTGCTCCCGCCGGCGGTCAGCCCGACCACGCGGAACCGGTCCGGGTTGGCCCGGACCAGGTCGAGCGCCTGGGTGCCGATCGAGCCGGTCGAGCCGAGGATCACGACGACTCACGAGCAATCACCACGCTCATCCTCGCAGGGAGCACTACGATTCCGCGCATGGCCGACCGTGGCTCGGGCGACAGCGGGACCTGCGACAGCTGCTCCGCTGCGCTGCCCGGAGACGCGCGCTTCTGCCCGTCCTGCGGCACCCCGATCGCGTCGCGGCTCCGAACCCGAGACCCGCAAGACCGTCACCCTGCTCTTCTGCGACGTGACCGGCTCGACCGCCCTGGGCGAGCAGCTCGACCCGGAGGCCTACCGCGGGATCATGGGCCGCTACTTCGACCTCGCGCGCGATGCGATCGAGCGGCACGGCGGCGTGGTCGAGAAGTTCGTCGGCGACGCGGTCCTCGCTGTCTTCGGGGTTCCCGAGGTGCGGGAGGACGACGCACTGCGCGCGGTCCGCGCGGCCCTCGAGATGAACCACGCCCTGGCCGAGCTCTCGGCCGACCTCGAGGCGTCGTACGGCGTGCGGCTGGAGGTGCGCACCGGTGTCAACACCGGACGCGGTGGTCGTCGGGTCGGCCCGCGCAGGCGGCTCGTTCGCCACGGGCGACGCCGTCAACACAGCCGCCCGGCTCGAGCAGGCGGCCGCCCCGGGAACGATCCTGATCGGGGCGTCGACCCTCGAGCTGGTCCGCGACGCGGTGGAGGCAGTGCAGGTCACTCCGGTGCTCGCCAAGGGGAAGTCCGATCCGGTCCCGGCTCACCGCCTGATCTCTGTCGAAGCCGACCGTCCGGGGCGGGAGCGCCATCTCGGAGCGACACTCGTCGGACGCGACCGCGAGACCCGCGTGCTCGACGACGCACTGGACCGCACGCTCGAGAGCGGCCGCAGCCACCTCGTGACCGTCCTCGGCGCGCCCGGCATCGGCAAGTCCCGACTGGTAGCCGAGTTCATGGCCCGGGTCGGCGATCGTGCCGACGTGGTGAGCGGTCGGTGTGTCTCCTACGGCCAGGGCATCACGTTCTGGCCGCTCGTCCAGGCGCTGCGACAGGCGCTGCGACTCAACGGCGACGAGTCGGACGAGCTCACCCGGCACGCGCTGGCCACCGCCATGGGCGAAGCAACCGACGCCGACCGTGTCGTCGAGCTGCTGCTCCCCCTCCTGGGGCAAGGCGGCGACCCCGGAGCCGGGACGGCGACGTTCTGGGCCGTCTGTCGGATGCTGGAGTCACTTGACCTCTGCCCGACCACTTGGTGCTGACCGTCGATGACCTCCACTGGGCGGAGCCCACGCTCCTCGACCTCCTGGAGCAGGTCCGTGAGGAGGTGCAGGACCTGCCTCTCCTCCTGGTCTGCCAGGCTCGCCCGGAGCTGCTCGACGAGCATCCCGGCTGGGGAAGCGGATCCCTGAACTCGATGACGTTCGGTCTGGAACCGTTCACCGCTGAGCAGACCGCGACGTCGATGGCAGCACTGCTCGGGGGCGCCGTGCCTGACGACGTCGCCCGCGCGCGTCGCGGAGTGGGCCGGAGGCAACCCGCTCTTCGTGGAGGAGATCGCCACCCACCTCACCGAGACGGGCCTGTTGAGCCGCGACGGCGAGGGTTGGCAGATGACCGGCGATCTCGAGGACGCCCAGGTCCCGCCGACAGTCTCGGCGCTGCTCTCCGCGCGCCTCGACCGCCTTCCCGACGCCGAGCGGGTCCTGCTCGAGCGAGTGTCCGTGGTCGGGCTCGAGCTGACGACCGACGAGGCGTTCGCGCTCGCGCCCGAGAACGCCGGGCGCACCGAGGTCGTCGCAGGGCTCACTGCGCTCAGTCGGCGCGACCTGTTGCGCCGGACTCGCGGGTCCGACGGCGACACGTGGGCCTTCAAGCACGTCATGGTGCGCGACGCGGCGTACGACGCCCTGCCGAAGGCCGTGCGCGCCGACCTGCACCTCCGCTTCGCGGACCACGTGGACGGCTCCGGATCCCTCGCCGGCTCCGAGTGGACCGCCATCTCTCACCGGGCCAGTCTCGCGCACGCGGGGAGGACTAGCCTCATCCCCATGACCGATGTTCAGACCCGCACCACCGTCGGCGGCCCCACCCTCCCGCAGGAGCGCCGCCTCGTCACCGAGATCCCCGGCCCCGGCTCGCTGGAGCGCCTGGAGCGCAAGAAGGCGCTACGTCGCGAACGGCGTCGGCACGACGCTCCCGGTCTTCATCGTCGCCGCGGGCGGCGGCGTGCTGGTCGACGTCGACGGCAACTCGCTGATCGACCTCGGCTCCGGCATCGCGGTCACCACGGTCGGCAACGCGGCCCCGGCCGTGGCGCGCAACGTGCACGCGCAGGTCGACGCCTTCACCCACACCTGCTTCATGGTCACGCCGTACGACGGCTACGTCGACGTGTGCGAGAAGCTCGCCGAGCTGACCCCGGGCGACCACGCGAAGAAGACCGCGCTCTTCAACTCCGGCGCCGAGGCCGTCGAGAACGCCGTCAAGATCGCCCGCGTGGCGACCGGTCGCGACGCGGTGGCGGTCTTCGACCACGCCTACCACGGCCGCACCAACCTGACGATGGCGATGACCGCGAAGAACATGCCGTACAAGAACGGCTTCGGCCCGTTCGCCGGCGAGATCTACCGCGCCCCGATGTCCTACCCGCTGCGCGACGGTCTCACCGGCGAGCAGGCGGCGGCCCGCGCGATCGACGTGCTCGACAAGCAGGTCGGCGCGCAGAACCTCGCCTGCATCGTGATCGAGCCGATCCTCGGCGAGGGCGGCTTCGTCGTCCCCGCGCCGGGCTTCCTCCCGGCGCTCGCCGCGTGGGCGAAGGACAACGGCATCGTCTTCGTCGCCGACGAGATCCAGTCCGGCTTCTGCCGCACCGGCGACTGGTTCGCCTCCGACCACGAGGGCGTCGTGCCCGACCTGGTCACCGCCGCCAAGGGCATCGCCGGCGGCCTGCCGCTCGCTGCGGTCACCGGCCGCGCCGACCTGATGGACTCCGTCCACGTCGGCGGCCTGGGCGGCACGTACGGCGGCAACCCGATCGCCTGCGCCGCGGCGCTCGGCGCGATCGAGGAGATGCAGGGCGGCCGGCTCGACCAGCGCGCCCGCGAGATCGGCGCGATCATGGAGCGCCGGCTCGGCGAGCTGCGCGCCGCGCACGACGTGATCGCGGACGTCCGCGGTCGCGGCGCGATGATGGCGATCGAGCTCTGCAAGCCCGGCACCACCGAGCCCGACGCGGCGCGGACGGCCGCGGTGGCGGCGTACTGCCACAGGAACGGCGTGGTCGTGCTGACCTGCGGCACCTGGGGCAACGTCTTCCGCTTCCTGCCGCCGCTGTCGATCGGCGACGAGCTGCTCGAGGAAGCCTTCGACGTGGTCGCGGAGGCGCTCACCGCGACGACGTGACCGGCGATACGGGCACGGGCAGCCGGGTGGCCCCCCTGATGCAGTTCCGGGAGATCGGGCTGCTCGAGGACATCGCCGCCAACAATCTGTGATGCCGATCACCCGAAATCGTTGACACGCGTCAATTAGAACCTGTTCTATGCCGACATGACGTTTGACGCGATCATCAAGAACGGCCGCTGGTTCGACGGCACCGGGGCACCGTCCGCGGTCCGCAACCTCGGCGTACGCGACGGGCTGGTCGTCACGATCACCCCCGACGAGCTCGACGAGACCGGCTGCCCCGAGGTCGTCGACGCCGCGGGTCAGTGGGTCATCCCGGGCCTGGTCGACATCCACACCCACTACGACATCGAGGTCCTCAACGGACCCGGGCTGCCGGAGTCGGTGCGCCACGGCGTGACCACGCTGCTGCTCGGGTCGTGCTCCCTGTCGACCGTGCACGTGGGTGGGGTCGACGCGGGCGACCTGTTCGGCCGGGTCGAGGCGATCCCGCGGCAGTACGTCATCAGCGAGGTCGACGGCGCGAAGACCTGGTCGTCGGCGCACGAGTACGTCGACGCGCTCGAGTCGTTGCCGCTCGGCCCCAACCTCGCCGCGTTCATCGGCCACTCCGACATGCGCACCGCGACGATGGGCCTGGACCGGGCCACCCGCAAGGAGATCAAGCCGTCGCGCGCCGAGCAGGCGCGCATGGAGCGGATGCTCGACGAGGCGCTGGACGCCGGCTTCGTCGGGATGTCCGCCCAGCAGCTGCTCTTCGACAAGGTCGACGGCGACCTCTGCCGGTCGCGCACCCTGCCCTCGACGTACGCGAAGAGCAAGGAGATGCGTGGACTGCGCAACATCCTGCGACGTCGCCGCCGCGCGCTGCAGGCCGGTCCGGACGCCAGCCACCCGCACACGATCTTCACCCAGGCCTTCGGCTCGATCGGCCTCTTCGGCCGCAAGCCGCTGCGCACCAGCCTGCTGTCGGCCGCCGACATCAAGGCGATCCCGTTCGTGATCCACCTGATGCGCCCGCTCGCGTGGGTCGCCAACTGGCTCGGCGCCGACTTCCGCTGGCAGCACCTGCCGGTGCCGTTCGAGGTGTACGCCGACGGCATCGACTTCGTCATCTTCGAGGAGTTCGGCTCGGGCGCGCTGGCCCTGCACATCCAGGAGAAGCTGGCTCGCGACGACCTGATGCGCGACCCGGCCTACCGCGAGAAGTTCCGCAAGGACTACGAGAGCAAGTACGGCCCACGCGTCTGGCACCGGGACTTCTTCGACGCCGACATCGTCGAGTGCCCGGACGCCTCGATCATCGGCAAGTCCTTCGGCCAGGTCGGTGTCGAGCGCGGGGGCAAGCACCCCGTCGACGCGTTCCTCGACCTGGTCCTCGAGCACGGCACCGACATCCGGTGGCGTACGACGATCAGCAACCACCGGCCCTCGGTGCTCAAGAAGCTGGCCGCGGACCCCGGCATCCAGGTCGGCTTCTCCGACGCCGGCGCGCACCTGCGCAACATGGCCTTCTACAACTTCGGGCTCCGGCTGCTCAAGCACGTGCACGACGCCGAGCAGGCGGGCAAGCCGTTCATGACGACCGAGCACGCGGTGCACCGGCTGACCGGCGAGCTCGGTGAGTGGTACCGCATCGACGCCGGCACCCTCCGTGTCGGCGACCGCGCCGACATCGTGGTCATCGACCCGGCGCACCTCGACGACTCGCTCGAGAGCTACCACGAGAGCCCGGTCGAGCAGTTCGGTGGACTCTCGCGGATGGTCAACCGCAACGACGCCACGGTGCCGGCGGTCTTCATCGCCGGTCGCCGGGTCGTCGCCGACGGCGAGCCGACCGAGATCGTCGGCCTGGAGCGCACCGGGCAGTTCCTGAGGGCGGAGCAGGGCTCGGTCGCCGTGCCGGCCGCCACCCGCACGGACGTCGCTTCGTGACTCGCTCCCCCGCCGACGCCGTACGCGGCCTCTGGCAGACGCTGTCGGCTCGTGACTACGCCGGCATCGCCGACTGGGTCACCGACGACTGCCTCTACATGGACATGCCGATCGGACCGGCGTTCTCGGCGCGCGGCCCGGCCGACATCGCCAAGCGCCTCCGGGTCGGCTGGGGTGAGCTCGCGGGCTACGAGAACCACGACGGGCTGCTCGTCGCCGACGACGACGGCAACGTGATGTACGAGCACTCCGAGACCTGGACCTTCAAGACCGGCGAGGTCTTCACCCTCGCCTTCGCGACGGTGCACAAGGTGCGCGACGGCAAGGTCTGCCTCTGGAAGGACTACTGGGACTACGGCGCGATCATGAACAGCGCGCCGGCGTCCTGGGTCGAGGGACTCGCCACCGCCGACACCAGTCTGGCTGTACGACGCGACCGGCGAGGTCTAGCTCGGGCTCACGTTGCTCCTCGCCGGGGAAGCACCGTGAGGACCCGTTCGGTGTGATCGCGGAACTCCTGCATGAAGCTGGTCAGGAACGCGCTCGTCGACGCGTCGGTGACCCCACCGTCGTCGGTGAACAGGTCGGCCCCGCAGGAGATGTAGGCCTCGGGTGCGGTCATCTGCCGGGCGTTGCAGAAGCTCAGCACCGCCCGCAGGCTCTGCTGCGCCACCGCGGTGCCGAGGCGGCCGGGTGAGGCACCGATGACCGCGGCCGGAAGGTGGTCGAACGAGTTGGTCCCCGCCGGCCGCGAAGCCCAGTCGATGGCGTTCTTCAACGCTCCCGGGATCGAGCGGTTGTACTCCGGGGTGACGAAGAGGACCGCGTCCGACACGGCGAGCGCTTCCTTGAGCGCAAGCGGCTCCGGAGGGTAGTCGCGCTCGAGGTCCGGGCTGTAGAGCGGCAGGTTGCCGATCGGCAGCTCGGTGAAGACCAGGTCATCGGGAGCCAGCCGGATCAACGCCTTGCTCAGGAGCCGGTTGATCGAGGTCGACGACAGGCTGCCGACGAAGTAGCCGACCTTGTAGACGCGCATGGTGATCACGCTGTCGCGGTGACAGGTGGAGCGTCAAGCCTCTGCCCGGACCGGCGGCCGCCCTCGCCGCCGACGACGCCGGTCAGAGAGTCTCGCCGTACCAGGTCTCGTGGACGCTCTGACGCATGAGCGCCCGCTGCCTGGCCTGGACGACGATGCCGATCAGCGCGAGCGCCAGCAGGAGCAACGACCAGCCGAAGCTAGACGAGACGGTGTCGGTGAAGTCGCCTCTGCTGAAGTCGGCGGAGTTCAACGAGCCCAACAGCAGCATGACGCCGGCGGTCACGCTGACAGCACCGGCGACGGAGCCGATGATGACGATCACGATCATCGGCACGTCCGCGATCACCGACACGAGGCCGAACACGAGGCCGATGGCCAGGCCCGTCAGGACGGCCACCCAGTTCCAGGAGATCCCGAGCGCGACGATGATGCCCGAGCCGATCGCGAAGCCGGCCGCACCCATCGCCAGGACGATGGCCACGTAGTAGTAGACGTAGGCCAGGACCGCGAAGATCACGCGCGAAGAGCAGGCCCAGCACCCAGCCGAGCGCGGTGCCGAGGAAGTGCTCGTCGGCGAACTCGGCGACCAGGCCGGCACCGAAGGCGAACCCGGCGAAGAAGCCCCAGATCGGGAGCACGAGTCGCAGCACGAACTGACCTGCGAGAAGCATGGCGCTCCCGGCGAGGATCGCCAGGATGCCCAGAAGGATGTCGACCATGCGAGCAACATAGGGCTCCCAGGCCCCGAAACGTGGGATGACAGCGTCAGGGCTGGTACGGCGACCGCAACCGCACTCAGACACCGACCTTCCGGAAGAAGTCCAAACAGGACTGAGCGACCTCTTGCCAGCCCGAGTCGATGGTGATCGAGTGCCCGCGGCCCGGGACTTCGGCGAACTCCGTCACGGAGTACTCGTTCTTGGCCTGCTTCTTGTAGGTCGCGCGCGCAATTGCGGGCGGCGCCTGGTGATCCTCGTCGCCGACGAGAACAAGCATCGGACCGCGGTCCTCGCCCTTCTTCTTGGCCTTGACCTCGCTTCCGGGGTTGACGTTGGCGAAGGCGGCCTGGAAGAGCGCGACTCCCGAGCCCGCGACGTGGAACTGGTCGTAGAGCTCCTTGGCCTCCTGCTCGCTGACCGAGCTCGCGAAGCCGAAGCGGAACTGGTCGTACGTCAGTGTGATGGCGCGTCCACGGTTCGCCGGGTTCGCCAACACCGGCGCTGCCGCCTTCAATGCGTTGACGGGCAGCGGTAGAACCCCGCGCGAGGGAGCCGGCGAGATGGCGCACGTCGCCGCCGACAGGCCGCGTCCCGCCAGAATCTGCACGAGCACGCCGCCGAAGGAGTGACCGATGATCGCCGGCTTCTTGTCGAGCCTCTCGATGATGGCCTGCTGGTACGCCGCGACGTCGCCGACGCTCTTGCCAGCGAACACATCAGGACGGGAGCGTGCGTCGTCGATGCTCTCCGGGTCGTCGGGCCAGCCGGGTGTCACAGCGACGTAGCCGGCGTCCTCGAAGAATGCCGCCCACCGATCCCAGCTCGAGTCGAGGAGCCACAGCCCGTGGACGAAGACGACCGGCTGCTTGTTCGATGCGTTGGCTCGCTCCACCTCCGCGAGCTCGGCCGGCGTGGGAGTCGTGGTGCTGTCGGACATCGGTGCCGCCTTTCGTCGGGAATGCTCCTCAACGTAGGAGTCGCTCAGAGACGCGAATGGTCCGCTCGTGCACGGTCGTGTGCTGGTTCTGCACGAAGGACTGGCGACGCCGGGTCGACGAGAGATCTACGCTGCTGGACTAGGAGTTCCGGAGTCGGAGGTCACGATGAGCATCGTTCTGAGCTCCGGCGACATGCCCGTCCAAGACCGCGTGGACACGATCCACGAAGCCATCTGCACGAGCGTGCTGCCGGTCGAGATCCGTTGGGACCGTCCTGCCGACCAGATCGATCTGTGGTGCAGGTTGGCCACGGCCGGCCCGCTCAACTTCAACACGGCGCGATCATCCGACAACGCGTTGTGGCGAACAGCCCGTCAGGCGCGATCGGACCATGAACCCATCGGTGTTCGTCGCGGTGCAGGGTCAGGGAGCCTCGCGCATCTCCCAGGGCGATCGGCAGACGGTGCTCCGTCCCGGCGACGTGACGATCTACGAGACGACCAGGACCTACTCGATCACCAATCCGGGCCTCACCGAGCTGCACTACTTCCAGGTGCCGCGCTCGGCCCTCGCGCTCCCGCCGCGAGCACGCTCGACCAGGTCCTCGGCGCTCGCATCGGCCCCGACAACAACCCGCTGGCCGCCGTGGTCGCTCCCTTCTTGGCGGCGCTCGGGCGAGGCGACATCCTCGATCGGCCGCAAGCGGCTGAGCTGGTGGTCACCCCGGCGCTCGAGCTCGTCCGGGCGCTCGTGGCGCCCACGTCGAGGACGACGAGCTGGCCCGCGAGCCGCTCGACCAGTCACTCGCGCTCCGCGTCCAGCGCCACATCGCCGACCACCTGGGCGGCCGCGACCTGAACGCGGAGACCATCGCCGCCGCACACCACGTCTCCGTGCGCCAGCTCTACAAGGTCCTGGCGCGCGCCGACATCCGATTGACGCGACACCATCCGCCGGCAAAGACTCGAGGCCTGCCGCCGCGAGCTGCGCGATGATCGGCGACGACACCTCGCCATCGCGACGATCAGCGCGCGTTGGGGCTTCGCCGATCCCTCACACTTCAGCCGGGCTTGACGGTCCACTCGCTGATCACCAGCGCGTTCGCGATCTCTGCGTTCGACATCCCGGTCGCAATCGCCGTGTGACCTCGAGCTCCCGACCGGTCAGGACGATCAGTCGCTCGGGCCGGCGTCGGCGTACCGGCGGCCCGCGGCCGAGCTGCCTCGGCGAGCAGCGTGGTCGCCTCCGCCAACCGCTGTGTCAGGTCGCGGATGTCTCCGGCGACCCGTTGGAGCTGCCCGGACCTCTGCGCCACGGCAAATCCCATCAGCCATGCCGATCCGTAGACGATCGCCATGAAGGCGCCGTCCCCCTCGGCTCGGGCGAGGATCGCGACTCCGACCAGAATGATTGCGGCGCTCAGCGCCGCCTTGGCGGCGCTGGTGTAGGCACTGCTCGAGTAGGCGGCCACGAGCATCGCGATCAGGGTCGAGAGACCTTCGGTCGGCGTGGTGAGCCAGCTCTGGACCACGGCCGCTCCGAACACGACGACGAGGACCCCGACAGGGGCCGTACGGCGCAGCGCCAACGGCAGGGTCATGGCGAGCGTGGTGACCGTGAGCACCGGCCTCGACCCGGTCACCTCTCCGACGCCGGGCAGCAGACCAGGTGCCCAGATCTCGACCTGGGTGGCGAGCGTCAGAGCCGCGGCGGCCACGAAGTCCACCGCGGTCGGCCGCCGATTCGACACCCATCTCATGAGCGGGACCGTACCCGAATGAGAGTGCCGCCGGGGTCACTCTCGAGAGCGAGATGGCTAGAACCACTCTGTGGAGCGATGCCGCGCGTCCGGGAGCTGACCGATGTTTGACGTCCGAACGCACCCACCCACGGAGGTCGCCATGTCTCAACTCACCAGCAAGCTCCTGTATGCCGCGCTCCTGGGCCAGCTGGTCGCCCAACTCGGTTGGATCGACCCGTTGTTCATCCCGCTGGTCCTGGCCGGTCCGCTTCTGACCGGAGCGATCCTTGCCTCGCGGCGCGTCAGCTACGCGTGGGTGGCGGTCCTCTGGGCGAGCGTCGGGGTCGGCATGGCGTGGTCGGACTGGGTTGTCAACCAGGAGGACGTCGTGTTCCACCTGGCGCTCGCCGTGCTGATGCCGCTGGTGGCGGGCATCGGATGGGGGGTCGTTCGGCTGACCCACCGCCGGCAACTGCCTGCGGCCTGATGGTGATCGTCGCCAGGCTGCGAAGCCAGCCGAGCTGTCTGCGAGCTCGGCGGACTCGCACCCGAGCCACACGCTGGCGCAGACCCGCGTCATTGCGCCGCGACAGCGGGATCGGCTTGCGGGCACTGGTGGGGCCGCTCAGCGCAGCGAGCGCTGGGCGCCGCCCGCTGCGATTCATGCACCGCTGCGTCTCATCCGGGTCGTTCGCCGCGCAACCGGGCGAGGTAGCGGTCCGCGGAGCGGCGTACGGTGGCGGCTCCGTCGTGGATCACAACGCGTCCCCACCAGCCGCCGTAGATCCGGTCGAATTCGAAGCGTTCCACGCGGCGGGCGATGTCCTCGATCGTGGCGGGGTCCAGGGGGATGAGATTGGGATAGCTCCACATGAAGCTGACCCAGCCGCGGTCCTGGACCACGGTGATGGTGTCTCCGGTCAGCAAGGCACCGCGGCCCTCGGACCCGGCTGGCCAGTGCAGCACGGCGGCGCCGTCGAAGTGCCCGCCGATGCGGGCCACGGTGACACCGGGGACGGGCTCGATGCGTTCGTCGAAGTACTCGATGCGGGGTGAGGTCCGTTGCACCCACTCGCGGTCGGCGTTCGGGATCAGGACCCGGGCATCGAAGGCGTCGGCGATCTCGACGTGGGCGCCGTAGAAGTGTGGGTGGGACATCGCGATCGCGGCGATGCCGCCGAGGTCACCGACCCGCTCTCGCGTGGGCTCGTCGAGCAGGGAGACACAGTCCCACAGCACGTTGCCAGCCGGGGTGCGGACCAGCAGCGCGCGTTGCCCGATCCCGAACGACGGGGTGACGCCGAGGCCGATCAGGGCGGGCTCCTCTTCGCGCAATTCGTTTGCGTGGTCCTGCGCGAGCTCGGGCATGGTGGTCCACTGTTGGCCGTCCCAGCCGACGTACTGCCGCTCGTCGGAGCAGATCGGGCAGCCCGACGGTGGCTGCTCGGTGTCGGGGTACTGCACGCCGCACGTGGCGCAGATCCAAGCGGTCATCGACTCCTCCCTTCCAGAACAGGGCGAGCCGCAGCAGGCGCCGCACGGTAGAACCATCGCGGGCCCAAGCCGCCATGTGCCTAGTCGCCATCCCCGATTATTGTCCGCAGCGGGATCCTGACCGGATCTGCTGCGCGGCGATGCGCTATCGCCCACTATGACGCGACCGCCGACCTGCTGACCTGTCGTGGACACTGTCGCCAGGACCGAGCAGGAGCTTGACGAGGAGGCGAGCCGTCAGCTCAACTCCGGACCGCCTTCTTGACGAGTTTCGCGATGGTCTCTGCGCCGTCGTCGGTCACCTCTTCCAGGGCGTACGAGGTCGGCCAGAGCCCGCCCTCTTCGTCGAGCTTCGCTAGGACGCTGAATCCCAGTGTCGAATAGCGCGCCTTATCCACAAGGCCGCTCCGGAAGAAGACGACGACCTTTCCGGCTTTCGCCCAGCCCGGCTGACCGTAGTAGAGCTTCGGCAGCAACTCAGGGGCGGCACCGGTCACGATCGTGTGCAACCGTTCTGCCGTGGAGCGGTCGGGCTGCGGCATTTCGGCGATCTTCGCCTGAACGGCCGCCGCATCAGCCGCCGCCTTGTCCTCAGCGCTGGCGCGTCGGCCCTCGGCCTTCAGCTCCGCCGCCCGATCCTTCATCGCGGCTCGCTCCTCCGCAGAGAATCGCCCATCCTGATTCTGCTGGGACTTCGATGAAGCGCTCATCCGTGACCGTCCTATCGTCAGACTCGATTACTCACGACACTAACGCTCCTCAGTCTCGGTCCGAAGTGCACGAAGAGATGGTCCACGACCACGCGATGACTGATCCATCTCGCTGACATCGATCCGTTATTTCACCGCCTGCCGGACGCACAGACCTTCCGACGGGAGCGGGACCCGTCACCGAGACGTGAGGTAGGAGTCGAGCGCCTCGGCGACGAGCCGGTCGGGCGTCGTGCCGAGGACGTCGAGGATGGCGATGACGCCGAACGCTCGCCAGTAGCCGCCAGTCATGCCGGACTCGGTGGCGATCGGGACGATGACCATAACGGCGACGACCGCGATAGCGAGAAGAGTCGCGCAGAGCCCGGGACGGAGCGAACGGCGCTGCTCCGCAAGGGCGATGAGCAGGGAGGCCTGCGCGAGTGACGCAGCGAGCGTGACGGCGATGCCGAACACCCGCCAGACGTCGAGGCCGTCGAGGTTGTGGTTCCAGGTCAGGCACAGGGCCAGGCCCGTGGCGACCACGGAGCAGGCGGCACCGGTGATCCCGACCACGGCGTACCGGTGTCCCGCGAGAGCGAGGTAGCAGAGGACGGCGACGGACTCGATCCCGACAATCACAGTGGTCGTCAGGACCTGGGCCTCGGTGTCACCGATGGCGCCGCCACTGAGTAGCGCTATCCGACGGGCCTCGACAGAGCAGGCGAGGACCGCCCAGGATTCAAAGCGAACCCTGCACCAGTCGGCGGATCGAGCGCGCTGACCCCGGGGCGAATGCACAGTCCTTCCACCGCGGTTCCCAAGGGCGGCCCGTCAAGCGTCGGATGCAGTTTGGCCCCGCGTGCCCGGCCAACCGGTCAGGACCCGCCAGGGCGATCTGAGTATCCGGGCTCTGCTGGTCGACCAGCGACCAGCGGGACCGTTGCTCCATGACCTTCCACGACCGCCTCCCGGCCCCCACCGTCGATCCCTACGTCTGCGCACCCGCGCAACGCCCGCTCTCCGCAGCGGGTTGGGCCCTCCTCCTCACCGCGTGCGTCGTCAGCGTTGCGGGACAGCTTCTCGGCTACCAGGTTGCCCAGTTCGTCTTCGGCTCCTGCGGCACCCCGACGCCGGAGGAGCCGACGCACGTGCTCGGGCAGGGCGCGGTTCTCGCTGGCTTTGCCTTCATCCTCAGTGGCTGGTGGCTGGCGGCCTATCTGACTCGCTACCGCCCCCAGGTGCTGGGCGCGATGGCGGTCTCCTCGTTCGTCGGCGCCCTCGTCGTCATCGACGCCCTGACCCTAGCGCCTGGTCGGAAGGGTGGTGCTTTTGATCCTTCTCATCGATCGGTCACACCCGGGATGCCGCTGGGTCTGCTGCACGAATCGTGTCACCGACCTAGCCCATTCCACCGCGTAGTTCAGCCCTCGGCGACACACCTTCGCTCTCCGCCGTTACGCGGTTGTTCCTACCGGGAGAGGGTCGCGGCGTGCAGGCCCAGACCGCGCCCGAGGAACAAGAACCCACCGATGGTCATCGTTGCTTCGATGGCTGCGGCCGCGCCCGAAGCGGCCACTGAGCCGTGGTCAAGCAGGTCCCACGTGAAAGCTGCGACCGCGGCGAGCAGGACCACGAGCGGCAGGACCGCGCCGGAACGCAAGCGGGACACCGGTACGTCGATGGAGCGACCGGCAAGAGTCGCGGCGTCGGTCAGGGGTGTCCGAACGATGCTGGACCGATGAGGGTCCAGTTTGCGTGTGAGCCAACGAACTCTGGTGACGCTCGATGCGGCAATCACGGCGATGGTGGGACCGGCTAAGACCTTCCACGCCGCTGTTTGACCTGGTAGCGCAGCACCGACGGCAAACAGTGCCAGAAGGGCGAAACCCAGAGCCATCGTGTTCCGTCGACACAGCAGCCGGACCTCGTCAGGTGAAGCGATCTCGCGTCGCATCGCTGCTGCGCGCAACACAGCAAGGAACATGCACGCGGCGGACGCCTGCGCGCTACCGAAGAAGACCACCGCCCACCCGACTGGGGCAGACGCGTGGGTGTCGACGGCGTTGAGCATCGCCAGGGCCGAAGCGCCGACACCGAAGACACCGCCGACTGACAGGGCGGTCGCCTGGAGACTGCGACGCGCTGCGACTTCCGTATCGAAGGAGCGCGCCAGATCCATCGCAGGCCCGAATCGGCGAACCGCTTCCGCCGGGCCGTGGTCAGCACTGGACTCCTCCAAATGACCTCGGCACTCGATCAGCAGCCTCTTACGCGTCCGACCACGCGCAACCAAAGCCGCGTCGAGGTCTGCCAGGAACCGGTCGACGGGGCTCATGTGAGGCCCTCCATGACCCGGTCGACCACAGTGGAGAACGACTTCCACTCGCGGGCCGCAGTGCTGGCTTGTCGTCGACCCGCATCCGAGAGCGAATAGACCCTTCGTCGGCGGCCTTCCGCACTCGCCCACGAGCTCTCGACGAGCCCAAGGCGCTCCAGACGCTTGAGAGCTGGATACAAGGACCCTTCTGGCACGGCGAGCTGACCGTCGCTTCGCGTGGCCAAGCGCTGGCTCAATGCATACCCGTGTCCGGGTTCGTTGACGAGAACGGCAAGGAGCAGACCCTCGAGATGGCCGCGAATCAGGTTGGTGCCCACGCACGGCACTATACACAGACAATCTAGGTATCGACGTCACCCGCCTGATGTGGGTCGGAGGTACCCAATGACCGGATGTGCCACGGGCCGGTGCGTCGTACCGCCGCCTTCGGGGCACGAGCGGTGCTGGCAACGATCGTCGACAACCGGCGCGTGCTCGACGACAGGCGCGTCGGGTTGCGAGTTCTGGAGGGCGAGGCGCGTGCCCCATTCGAGGTAGCCGACCAGCGCAGCGCGAAACTCCGGATCGTCGGGAAGGCCGGCGTCGTCTGCGGCGAGGCTCATGGTCGAGGCGAAGCGGTGCCGCTGCTCGGCCGTGATCCCGAGGCCACGGTGGTGGGCCAGCATCGTCTCGTAGCCGCCGTGCTCACGCGTGTAGACGTCCGGGCCTCCGAACACCTCGGACCACCAGTCGGCGACGTGCGCCCGGTGCTCCTCCGAGACACCACCGGGGAAGAACGGGCTGAGCAGGTCGTCGCGCTCGACCCGGTCGTAGAAGCAGTCGATCAAGCGGCGCAGCGCGACCGCGCCCCCGGCCCAGTCGTAGAGCGTCGGTTCTTCCACCATGGCCCGATGCTGCCACGCAACCTTCGGGTCTCGGGCGCCGTCATATCTGGCGAGAACCCTCCCGCCCCGAAGGATCGCCATGAACCGACGTCACGCTGTCCCCGCCGTTGCAGCGCTGCTGATCAGCCTGGCCACTGCTGCACCCGCCCTCGCGGTGGACCATCAGGGCGAATCCTCGGCCCTCGGCACCCACCTGAAGTTCCGCACCACCACGTGGACGTCCCAGGGTGCAGACATGAGCATCATGGCGCCTCGAGGTTGGTCGTTCGTCCTGACCCCCGAGGGCCAGGCCCGCTTCAACGCAGGCGCACGCCCCGACGTGCTCGCGATGGGCTACCGCGGCGAGGGGGCCCTGCGCCCGCAGCTGCAGAGCAAGGTCGCAGCGCTCCGAGGCACGCCGGGCCTGCACATCCTCGTCGCACGCGGTCACGGTCGAGGCGAGTCGGCCAGCGGCGAGCTCCGCTACCGGTGGACGCCTCACGGCGGCGAGACCCGCTTCGTCGACTACCGCTACCAGGGCGACGACGCCTACATGGTCGCTGGCCCGCTCGCCGACCGGAAAGGTCTCAAGGCAGTGCTCGACACCGCAGCCAGCACCGGCCAGTGCAGCTGACCGACAGCAGCCGTAGCGGACGTCCGGCCGATCATCGCGCCCCGGTGAGCCCTTCCGACGACGAGCCGGACAGCCGCTGCGCGAAGTAGATCGGGATCGCGGAGAAGACGACCAGCACCGCGGCGACGACGTTGACGATCGGCGCCTGGTTGGGCCGGAACAGGTTGTTGAGGATCCACAGCGGCAGCGTCTCGTCGTGCGGGCTGGCGGTGAACGTGGTCACCACGATCTCGTCGAAGGACAGCCCGAACGACAGCAGTGCGCCGGCGAGCAGGGCCGAGCGCAGCATCGGGAACGTCACCAGCCGGTACGTCGTCCAGCGCCCGGCGCCGAGGTCCATCGACGCCTGCTCGAAGTTGGTGCCGAGCCGCTGGAAGCGCGCCTGCACGTTGTTGAAGACCGTCACGATGCAGAACGTCGCGTGCGCGATGATCACGGTCCACAGGCTCAGCCCGATCCCGAGGATCGTGTTGAACTCGTTCTGGAACGCCAGACCCGTGACGATGCCGGGCAGCGCGATCGGCAAGATGATCAGCAGCGAGACGACGTTGCGCCCGAAGAAGCGCGTACGCCGCAGCGCCATCGCGGCCAGCGTGCCGAGCAGCAGCGCGACGACGGTGGCCGCGATCGCGACCTTGACGCTGGTCCACAGCGCGTCACGCGCGCCCTGGCTCTCCCAGGCGAGCTGCCACCAGTGCAGGGTGAAGCCGGGCGGCGGCCAGCCGAAGGTGTTGTCGGTGTTGAACGAGTTGACCAGCACCAGCAGCAGCGGGACGTAGATGAACACCAGCACCACGACGGTGAACGCGGTCAGGCCGCCACGCAGGCCACGCGAGATGGTTCGCGACTGGGACATCAGAAGTCCTCCAGGGCGCCGACCCGGCGGGCCAGGGCGAGGTAGACGACCATCACGACGATCGGCACGGTCGCGACCGCGGCCGCGAAGGGCAGGTTGTTGGCCGCGCCCTGGTTGTCGTAGACGACGTTGCCCAGCAGCTGGCTGGTCCCGCCGACGATCTTGACCGCGATGTAGTCACCGAGCGTCAGCGAGAAGGTGAAGATCGAGCCGGCGACGAGGGCCGGGAACGCCATCGGCAGCACCACCCGGCGCAGCGTCGTCCACGCTCCACCACCCAGGTCGGCCGACGCCTCGAAGAGCGAGTCCGGGACGCGCTCGAGCCCGGCGTACACCGGCAGGATCATGTAGGGCAGCCACAGGTAGGACAGCGTGATGACCACCGCGGGCAGGCCGTAGCCCGGCGAGTGCAGCCCGAACGGTGCCGCGATCCAGGCGATCGGGCCGTCGGCGGAGAGCATGCCGCGCCACGCGTAGGCCTTGACGAGGTACGACGCCCACAGCGGCATCAGCACCGCGATCACCATCAGCCGCTGCACGCGCGGCGAGGCGACCTTGGCCATGAAGAGCGCGATCGGGAAGGCGAGCAGCGCGTCGATCACGGTCACCAGCGCGGCGATGCCGATCGTGCGCAGGGTGATCGTGCGATAGACGTCGACGGTGAAGAGCTGCCGGAAGTTGTCGAGCGTCCACGCGCGCTCGATGGTCCCGGTGAAGTCGTTCTGGGTCCAGAGCGAGGTGATGAGGAGGGCGCCCAGGGCCCCCAGGTAGGCCACTCCCAGCCACAACATCGGTGGCGTGAGGAGCAGGCCCACCCGGAGGCCCGGGCGACGGTCGATCAGCGACAAAGTCGTCAGCCCTTGATCTCGGTCCACGCCGTGGTCCAGTCGCCGTAGTCGGTGCACTTCACGTCCGTGCGACCGTCGAGGCACTGCGAGATCGGAGTGGTCCAGTAGTGGATCTTCGCGGCGTAGTCGGCGTCCTCGGCGTGGTAGGTGTCGCAGAAGCTCTTGTCCGAGGTCGAGGCTGCAGGCCTGGGTGTTCGCCGGCGCCTCACCGAAGTACTCCGCGACGGCTGCCTGCGCCGTCGGGCTGGTGATGTAGTCCATCCACGCGTAGCCGCAGTTCGGGTTCTTCGCCTGCGAGCTGATCATCCAGGTGTCGGACCAGCCGGTGGAGCCCTCATCCGGGAGCACGGCACCGACCGAGTCGCCGATCGTCGAGCGCGATGACCTGCCAGGTCGTGCCGATCACCGAGTCGCCGCTCTTGAAGGCCTGCGACCTCCTTGAGGTAGTCCGACCAGTACTCCGACACGTTCTCCTTCTGCGCCTTCAGCAGGTCGACCGCCGCCGCGAGCTGGTCCTGGTCGAGCGCGTACGGGTCCTTGATCCCCAGGTCGGGCTGGGTGTTCATCAGGTAGAGCGCCGCGTCGGCGATGTAGATCGGCGAGTCGTAGGCCGTGACCTTGCCGGCGTACGTCGACGCGTCGTCGAAGACGGCGCTCCAGCTGGTCGGGCGCCGGGGTGACGTCGGCCTTGTTGTACATCAACAGGTTGGCGCCCCAGCCGTGCGGTACGCCGTACATCTGCCCGTCGACGGAGTTGAACGGCTGCCCCTTGAGGAAGTCCTCGATGTCGCCGTAGTTCTTCAGCAGGTCGGTGTTGACCGGCGCGACGTCGCCGGCCGCGATCAGTCGCAGCGTCGCGTCTCCCGAGGCGGACACCACGTCGTACTCGCCGGTCTTCATCAGCTGCACGGCCTCGTCTGACGTGTCGAAGTACTTCACGTTCGCCTGGCAGCCGGTCTGCTTCTCGAACGGCGTCACCCAGTCGACCGACTTGTCGGTGGAGCCGTCCTCGGCGTAGCCGGGCCAGGCGAGGATGTTGACCTGGCCCTCCATGTCCCCGATGGAGTCCTGCATGGGCACGTCGGGGGGCGTGAAGCCCTGCGCTCCCGGAGTCGAGCCGCCGCTGGTGTCGCCGTCGCCCGAGCTCGTGCCACAGCCACTGGCCAGTGCCAGTGCGGCGATGCTCGCGACGGCGAGCAGTCGTCGAGTGTGGGTCTTCTTCATGATGTCTCCTCCTCAGGGGACGCCACTGGGTCGGGAGAGCCCAGGGAAACCAGGTGGGCGCGGCGCCAGGTGACGACGACGCGCTGGTCGCGCCGCTCGAGAGCGGCGTCGATGGAGGTGTCGGTGTTCTGGTGGGCGACGGTCACGGTCACGCCCGCGTCGAGGTCGACGACGGACACCGTGGTCGAGCCGAGGTAGACGACCTCGGTGACGACGCCGGGCGCCGAGCACGACCTCGGCGTCGCGGCTCGGCTGCCGGTCGCGAGCAGCATCTTCTCGGGACGGATGACGAAGGTGCCGTCCTTGCCGATCAGGTCGCGGGCCGTCTGGCCCTCGAACTGGTTGGAGGTGCCGACGAAGCCGGCCACGAACGGGCTCACCGGGCGCTCGTAGAGCTCGACCGGTGTGGCCAGCTGCTCGATGCGACCCTCGTTGAACACCGCGACCCGGTCGCTCATCGTGAGCGCCTCCTCCTGGTCGTGGGTGACGAAGACGAAGGTGATGCCGACCTCGCGCTGGATCGCCTTCAGCTCGATCTGCATCTCGCGGCGCAGCTTGAGGTCGAGGGCGCCGAGCGGCTCGTCGAGCAGCAGCACCTTCGGCCGGTTGACGAGCGCGCGGGCCAGGGCGACCCGCTGGCGCTGGCCGCCGGAGAGCTGGTGCGGCCGGCGCTCGGCGTACCCCTCGAGACGGACGGTCGCCAGCGCCTCCTCGGCGCGCTTGCGGCGCTCGGCCTTGCCGACCTTCTTGACCCGGAGGCCGTACTCGACGTTCTCGCGCACGCTCATGTGCGGGAAGATCGCGTAGTCCTGGAAGACGGTGTTGACGTCGCGGGCGAACGGCGGCTCGGCGGTCACGTCCTCGTCGCCGAGGAGCGATGCGGCCGGCGGTCGGCTCCTCGAAGCCCGCGATCAGCCGCAGCACCGTGGTCTTGCCCGAGCCGGACGGGCCGAGCATCGAGAAGAACTCGCCGTCGGCGATGTCGAGGTCCAGCTCGTCGACCGCCCGGACCTGGTCGAAGTGCTTGCTCAGGCCGCGCAGGGAGATGGCCGTCGCCGTCATCGAACTCCTCTGTTCCGTCGGTGCCGCTGGCACATAAGATATGGAACCAGACATTAGATGAACAGACTCCCGCGGTAACGACTTTGTTGCGAACGGCGAGAGCAGGGAGCGCGCGATGAGCGAGGTACGCCGGCACGGCAGCCGTGCTCGCAGCGCGATCTTCGCGCCGCTCAGCGAGGTGGGCCGCGCGGGCCAGGTCGAGCAGCGGCTGACCGAGGCGATCCGCTCCGGCGTGCTCGTCGAGGGCGAGCGGCTGCCGAGCGAGCCCGAGCTCGCCGCGATGCTCGGAGTCGCCGTGGTCACGGTGCGCGAGGCGCTGACCGGTCTGCGCGCGCAGGGCCTGGTCACCACCAGCCGAGGACGAGGCGGCGGCACCGTCGTCGCGGCCGGCGCGACCGCGGACGAGGCGGCACTCGCCGAGCGGCTCGGGTCGATGTCGCGCGCGGAGCTGCAGGACCGCGCGACCCAGTACGTCCTGGTCCTCGCCGGCTGCGCCGAGGTGGCGGCCGAGCGCGCCGACGCCGCCGAGGCCGAGTCGCTGCGCAGCCTGCTGCCGACCGAGAGCCAGGCCGTCGGCGCGTGGCGGCACGCGGACGCCGAGCTGTGGCTCTCGGTCGCCGCCCTCACGCAGTCGTCGCGGATCACTCGGGACGTCGTACGCCTCGAGGCCGACTTCGGCATGATCGCGCGCATCCCGCTCAGCGATCCGGACGTCCGGACGCGGACGATCGCCGGTCACCAGCGCCTGATCGACGCCATCGAGGCCGGCGACGCAGAATCCGCGCGACGCTGCGCGCGAAGCCACCTGCAGGAGACACTGGACCTGGTTGCTCGAACCCAGGCCGAGGTCCACGACCGCCACCGGATGCCGAGGAGCGCCTCATGAGCCCCATCCAGACCAGCACGCTCAGCGACTCGCTCGCGCGCTGCGCGATCGCGGTCACGGCGTACTTCGGCGCGCTCTTCGCGTCGCTGGAGGGGATCGCCGAGAAGGTGGGCGAGGCGTTGGAGCAGGACGCGCCGATGAACGCCACCGCGCTCAGCGAGATCGTCCACCCGCTCGCCACCGCCACACTCGCCGCCCACCCCGTTGTGGGCGCCGGTTTTGTCGCGACGCCCGGGTGGCTCGCCGACCGCGACCTCTTCCTCGCCTGGTGGCAGGGCGAGGAGCAGACCCTCCTCGCCGAGCGGGGCGTGCCGATCGGCCACCACGTCTTCGACTACACCCGGCACGAGTGGTTCCAGACGCCGCTGGTGACCGGCGAGCGTCATGTCACCGGGCCGTACGTCGACTACGTCTGCACCGACGAGTACGTCCTCACCGCCACGGTGCCGGTCCTGGTCGATGGCCAGATGGCCGGGGTCGCCGGGGCGGACACCCCGCTCGAGACCTTCGAGCAGCTGATGCGCGAGCCACTTCGCGGCGCGGGTGAGGTCGTGCTGATCAACGGCCACGACCGGTGCGTGGTCGCCGCCGATCCGCTCCTGCGCTCGGGCCAGAAGATCGACCCCGCGTCGTACGCCACGGTGCAACCGCTGCCTGGTCTCCCCTTCCGGGTGCTCGGCGGCGCCTGACAACCGTGTGCCGTGGGAGCGCGTCATAGCCTCGTGAGGGTGCGCATCCTGCTCGCGGCGTTGGTCGCTGCCGTGGGCCTCCTGCTTCCGTCGGCGCCGGCCGGTGCCGCACCCCGTCACGTGGTGCCGTGCTCGCGCGGGCTCGTCGCGCTGACCTTCGACGACGGCCCGTCGGCCGACGGTGACCCCTCGGCTGGTCCGGCTGCTGAAGCGTCTGGACGTGCCCGCGACCTTCTTCATGGTCGGCAGTCGGGTCGCGAGCGCGCCCGACACCGCACGGCTGGTCGAGCGGGCCGGCTTCGCGATCGGCAACCACACCTGGCTGCACACGGACCTCACCACCCAGTCGGACAAGGAGATCCGGCAGGCGATCAGGTCGACGCACCGCGCGATGATCGATGCCGGACTGCAGCCGACCGACTTCGTCAGGCCGCCGTACGGCGCCGTCGACGACCGCGTCCGCCGGGTGCTCACCGACCTCGGCTACAGGACGGTGCTGTGGACCATCGACTCCCGCGACTGGACCGGGCTGTCCCCGAGGCAGATCGACCGGGGCGTCCTCGGCGCCGTCCACCCGCACCGCACCAACCTGGTGCTCCAGCACGACGGCGTCACCAACTCCCCGGCAACCCTGAAGGCGCTGCCGGACGAGATCGCCACCCTGCGTCGGCGGGGCTACTGCTTCGCGGAGCTCAATGCGCACGGCAGCCCCACGCCGCCTGTGCCGACCATCACGGTCCATCCGGACCGGTCGCGGATCAGGGAGGGCGAACGCGTCCGGCTGACGGTCCGGCTCGACCGGCCGACGACCCGGGCGACCGCGGTGCACACCACCGCCGGCGCCGTCCGGATCCCGGCCGGCGAACGGGTCGCACATCTCGCGTTCCGCGCACCGCAGGACCGGACCGACGAGAAGGTCGAGGACGTCAAGGTCTTCGACCACGCAGTCATCCACGTGGTCGACGACGATCCGCGGCCCGTGGTCAGCCTGCGGGACGCGACCGTCACGGCCTCGCCGCTCGTGCCGGTGCCGGCGTCCTTCGACGTGCGGCTCGACCGGCAGCGTGATCGCCCTCTCCGGGTGGTCGTGCACACCGGGCACGGGCGGATCCAGGTCGTCGTACCAGCACACTCGACCCGCGCGACCGGCTCGTTGAGCGTGCCGGTCGGCACGCCTCGCCAGAAGGTGCGCAACATCGCCCTCCGCGCCGAGGGTGCGACCGCGACGTTGACGGTGCGGCCACCGGAGCAGACGTACGCCGAGGCCCTGCACGACCTGTTCGACCACGTCGACTGGCCGCGACCGACAGTGGGCCTGCTCTTCTAACCCGCCAGATGACGCCAGGTCGGAGCCAGCTCGGCCCATGGCCCGACGGCGGCGACCCGGCCTTCGACGAGCACCACGACCCGGTCCGCATGAGCCAGTGCGGCCCGCTTGGAGGTGGCGCCGACGACGGTCGCACCCCGCTCGCGCAGGGCGGACCAGAGCTCGATCTCGGTGGCGGCGTCGAGGGCCGACGACACGTCGTCGGCGAGCAGCAGCTCGGCGTCGCACGCGAGACCGCGCGCCAGCGCCAGCCGCTGGACCTGACCACCGGAGAGGCGCACGCCGCGGTGGCCGACCAACGAGTCGGGACCGCCGGCGTCCTCGACGTCGGGCATCATCCGGGCCGTCTCGAGCGCAGGCAGCACCTCGCGGTCGGCGAAGTCGAGCTGGACGTTGTCAGCGAAGGTCCCGGAAAGCACCCGCGGCACCTGCGCCACGTGGGCGACCCGCCCCGGCCGCAGGTAGGCCTCGGTGTCGGTGACCGGCTCGTCGTTCCACCGGATCTCACCGGTGCTGGTCACCAGCCCGGCGAGGGCGGAGAGCAGGCTGGACTTGCCGGAGCCGACCTGGCCGAGCAGGAGCACCAGCTCCTGAGCGCCGATGGTGAGGTCGACGTCGCTGACCCCGATCGTGCCGTCGTCGTGGATCGCGCTCACGCCGCGCAGCTCGACGGTGCGCAGCGGATCGCGCGGACCGGAGACCGGAGCCGGAGCGGTGCCGGCGACCAGGTCGACACCCGCGGGCAGGTGCATCAGGTCGCCACCACCGGCGAGCCGGCTGGTGGTCTGCATCCAGATACGGGTGCCGGGCGCCTCGGTGATCACCGAGCCGGCGACCCGGCCGAACCAGTCGAAGCCGATGACCGCACCAGCGACCAGCAGGGCGGTGGCCAGGCCCCACACGTCGGCGACCAGCAACGCCCAGGCAGCGACCACGCCGCACTGGACCATCACGATCGGCACGCCGTCGAGCATCGCCTGCACCCGGTGCTCGCGCACAGCGGCGTCGACCCGGCCGCCGTCGACCTCGCGCAGGTGGGCGTGCACGCTCGGGGTCGAGGCGGCCAGCTTGACGGTGCGGACCGAGTCGAGCGCCGAGACCAGCGAGCGGCCGAAGCGCGCGCGGGCCGCCGCGGACGCCGCGGACGAGCGACCGGCCACCTTGCGGCCGAGCGAGGACGCGAGCGCGGACGACACCATCACCGCGAGCAGCACGCCGCCGGCGAGGAGGCTCTGCGCGAGGACCGCGGTCAGCGCGGCGATCGCGAGTCCGTTGATGAAGTCGACCCAGCGGTCGGCGTACCTCGCCAGCCGGTCGGCATCCATCGTGCGGGCGACGACCTCGCCGGGCGGAGTGCGCTGCAGCCGGTGCTGCTCGGTCTGGCCGGCCAGCACCGCCATGCGCACGCGGAGCATCACGGCGATCCACCAGCGCGGGTAGCGACGGAACGCCGATGACAGCAGCAGCGGCGAGACCAGCAGTGACACGACCAGCGCGGCCGTCAGCTCAGTCGGGCTGTCACCGCGCTGGAGCGTGACGACCAGATGGCCCCAGATCCAGCCGGTGACCGCACCGAAGGCGCCGGTCACGGCGGAGGCAAGGAAGAGCACGAGGCTCACGAACCCCCACTGGGGCTCGACGCAGAGCGCAGAGAGGGTGGCCCGGACCAGACCCGGGACGGGCGCGACCTCCGGCGGAGCCGGCGGCTCGCCGGTGCGGCGGGCGGTGCCGACCCGGGTGGTGTCGGCCAAGGCCTCGGGGTCCTGCTCCTCGGCGGACGCCTCGAGCAGGGCGCGGAACGGTCCGGCGTCGACGGCCAGGTGCGAGCGCAGCCCGCGCTGGACCACGCGACCGCCGTCGAGGACGGCGACCTGCTCGGCGCGCTCGGTCGTCGAGAGCCGGTGGGCCACCAGCAAGCCGGTGCGACCGGAGAGCAGGCGGTCGGCGGCGCGGACGACGTGCGCCTCGGTGACCGGGTCCATCCGGGCGGTGGCCTCGTCGAGCACCACGACGCGCACGTCGCGGACCAACAGCCGGGCGAACGCGACCAGCTGCTCCTCGCCCGCCGACAGGGTGGTGCCGCCCGGACCGAGCAGGGTGTCGAGCCCCGCGGACAGCCCGGCGACCCAGTCCTCCAGTCCGAGCTCGACGATCGCGGCCTCGACGTCGGCGCGCGCGACGGGCTCGAACAGGGTGACGTTCTCCGCCAGGGTCCCGGCCAGGATCTCGGTGCGCTGGGTGACCACCCCGACGGCTCCACGCAGGAGCTGCACGTCGAGGTCGAGCACGTCGACGCCACCGAGCAGCACCGAGCCGGGCTCGGGCCGGACCGCCCGGGAGAGCAGCGAGGCCAGCGTCGACTTGCCGGAACCCGTGCGCCCGACCAGGGCGCAGGTGGTGCCGGCCGGCACGTGGAGGTCGACGTGCTGCAGGGCGAACCGGCCCTCGGCGTACGCGAAGTGGAGGTCGCGGAACTCGACCTGCAGCGGACCGTCGGGCAGCTCGTCGCCACCGACCGGCTCCCGCTCGGCGCCGAGCAGGTCGCGCAGCCGCAGCACCGCACCGAAGCCGGCCTGCAGGTCGGGGAGGTGTCGGGCGAGCTGGTCGACCTGGCCGACGAACATGGTCGTGACCAGGAAGAGCGTGACCAGCGCGGACGTGTCGAGGTGGTCGCCGACGACCAGCACGACCCCGACGAGGGCGGTGGCAGCCAGCACCGCGTGCAGAAGCGTGCCGGTGCGGCGCGCGATCCGGGCCTCGAGGGCGAGGACGACGGAGAAGAGGTGGTGAACGCGGGCGGCGAGCTCGGTGCACCGCCGAAGCACGTGGGCCTGTCCCCCGCTTGTACGCAGGTCGTCGCGACCGGCGATGCCCTCCTCGAGCGCGGCGGCGTGGTCGGTCCAGGCGGCCTCCTCCACCACCTTGCGCGCCGAGACCTCTGGCAACAGCGGGCGTACGGAGAGGAAGGCGGCCGCCCCGGCGAGCGGGAAGAGCACGAACGCCGGCCACCAGGTGACGCCAGCGACGATCCACAGCGGCCCGGAGGCGAGCACGGTCCGGATCGCCTGCCACGCGCTCTGCCGCAGCAGCGTCCCGACCTCGTGGGTGTCGTCGTCGATCCGGTCGAGCACCTCGCCGACGGCCTGCTCGGTGAGCGCCTCCAGCGGCTGGTGCATCGCGGCGTCGAGCAGGTCGGCCCGCAGCTGCCCCTCGGCGCGGTCGATCACACCCGCCCAGAGCGTGCGCGCGGCCGTGTCGAGCGTGGCCGCACCGACGACGCACAGCGCGAGCAGCCAGACCAGGGTGGAGGTCGCCGTCTCGGCGAGATGGCCGGCGATGAGCGTGCCGAGCGAGGTGCCGACCGCCGCGATCGCGCACGCCACGAGCGCCCACGTCGCGACCGGCCCGCGCAGCCGTCGCCAGTCGACGGTGCGTGCAGGATCGGACGGAGTGGACGACGTGGTGGCGACCGCGTCAGTCGCATCGAGAAGCCGAGTGGACATCGAGACGACCGTACGACGAAGCGCCGACGGTCGTCGCCCGGTTATTCGGGGGCTAGCGGTCCTCCATGCCCCACGGGCTGCCGTACTCGGTCAGCAGGTCGAGGAACGGGACAGCGTCGAAGGCCTCCGGACCGAGCACACCCGCACCGCTCCAGGTCCCGCGCGACAGCAGCTCGAGGGCCACGACCGGGTTGATCGCGGTCTGCCAGACCACGCACTGGTGGCCGTACTCGCGCATCGTCGTCTCGTTGTCGACGACGTGGTAGAGGTACGTCGACCTCGGCTGGCCGTCCTTGCCGGTGCCCGTCACCCAGAGCCCGGCGCAGGTCTTGCCCTTCATCCGCGGGCCGACCGTCGCCGGGTCGGGCAGCACGGCGGCGACGACATCACGCGGGCTGACCTCGACGCCCTTGACCGTCACCTTCTCGGTGCGGTCGAGCCCGAGGGTGTGCAGCACCTTGAGGATGTTGATGAACTCGTCGCCGAGGCCGTACTTGAAGGTCGCGCGCTTGCAGTCGACCCAGCGCGGCATCAGGAGCACCTCCTCGTGCTCGACGTTGACGCACTCGACCGGCCCGATGCCCTCGGGGAAGTCGAAGACCTCCGGCTCCGAGAACGGCGCAGTGGTGAACCAACCACGCTCCTTCTCCCAGATCACGGGTGGGTTGAGGCACTCCTCGATCGTGGTCCACATGGAGAACGACGGCGCGAAGATCTCGTTGCCGTCGTCATCGGTGACCACCAGGTTGGCGCCGTCGCGGGTGCCGAGCTCGTCGATCTCGCTGAAGAGGTGGTCGGCGGCGTACCGAGCGAAGACGTCGGACAGCCCGGGCTCCACGCCGATCCCGACCAACGCGAGGCGACCGGATGACTCCCAGTCGTCGGCGACGGCGAACTGCTCGTCGCCGAGCTTCACGCCGGTCTGCTCGTACGGCGCCTCCGGGTGCGGCTTCGACAGCGACATCGCCATGTCGAGGTAGTCGGCGCCGGCGGCGTACGCACCGTTGAAGATCGACATGTTGAAGACCGGGTCGACCGCGTTCATCACGTGGGTGATGCCGTGCTCGTGGCACAGCGCGGTGACGGCCTCGGCGGACGACGCGTCGATCTGCGCCGCGACGTACCTCTCGTCGGTCGCGGCCGCGCGCTCGGCGCTGGCCAGGTTGTAGTCGGCGACCACGATCGCCTCGAAGAAGTCGCGGCGTGCGGCGATGGCGGCGAACGCGCCACCCACGCCCCCGGCGCCGACCAGCAGGATCTTCACAGTCACTCTCCGATGTAGGACATGACGTGCTTGATGCGCGTGTAGTCCTCGAGGCCGTACATGGACAGGTCCTTGCCGTAGCCCGAGTGCTTGAAGCCGCCGTGCGGCATCTCGGAGACGAAGGGGATGTGCGTGTTGATCCAGACCGCACCGAAGTCGAGCCGCCGCGACATCCGCAGCGCGCGGGCGTGATCCTTGGTCCAGACGCTCGAGGACAGCGCGTACGGGACGTCGTTGGCCCACGTCAGCGCCTGCGCCTCGTCGGTGAACTTCTGGACCGTCATCACCGGGCCGAAGATCTCGGTCTGGATCTGCTCGTCGGTCTGCTGCAGACCGGAGAGCACGGTGGGCTCGTAGAAGTAGCCCTGGTCGAACTTGCGCGCGCCGCCCGTCTCGATGCTGGCGTGGTCGGGGAGCCGGTCGACCATGCCGGAGACGTGGGCGAGCTGGTGGGCGTTGTTGAGCGGGCCGTAGTACGTCGCCTCGTCGTCCGGCATGCCGGTGGGCATGCCCTTCGCGGCCTCGGCAAGCGCCGCGACGAACTCGTCGTGGATGCCGGCCTGCACGAGCACCCGGGTGGCCGCGGTGCAGTCCTGGCCGGCGTTGAAGAGACCGGCGCCGGCGATGCCCTCGGCGGCCTTCGCGATGTCGGCGTCGTCGAACACGATGCATGGCGCCTTGCCACCGAGCTCGAGGTGCACCCGCTTGAGGTCGTGGGAGGCCGCCTCGGCGACCTGCATGCCCGCCCGCACCGAGCCGGTGATCGCGACCATCTGCGGAGTCTTGTGCGAGACCAGCGCACGACCGGTGTCGCGGTCGCCGCACACGACGTTGAGCACGCCCGGCGGCAGGAACTCCTGGCAGAGCTCGGCGAGCAGCGTCGAGCTCGCGGGCGTGGTGTCGCTCGGCTTGAGCACGATCGTGTTGCCCGCGGCCAGTGCCGGAGCGATCTTCCAGATCATCATCAGCAGCGGGTAGTTCCAGGGCGTCACCTGGCCGACGACGCCGATCGGCTCACGGCGTACCCACGAGGTGTGGTCGGCCATGTACTCCCCCGCCGCCTTTCCCTCGAGGACCCGGGCCGCGCCGGCGAAGAACTTGAAGTGGTCGGAGGCGTAGGGCATCTCCTCGGACATGGTCAGGCCGAGCGGCTTGCCGGTGTCCTTGCACTCGACCGCGTTGATCTCCTCGATCCGGTCCTCGATCGCGCTCGCGATCTTGAGCAGCGCGTTGGAGCGGTCCTGCGGCGTCGCGTAGCCCCACCCCTCGAAGGCCGCGTCCGCCGCGGCGTACGCCCGGTCGACGTCCTCGTCGCCCGAGCGCGGGGCCTGGGCGTACACCTCGCCGGTGGTCGGGTCGATCACGTCGTACGTCTCCCCCGACACGCTCTCGACGAGCTCTCCGTTGACGACGTTCGTGAAGGTCTGGTCGGCCATGTCGTGAGCCTAGTGATCGCGCAACGAAATCTGTAGTGGTCAGGCGCCAATTCACACGGAATCCGTTGAATCAGGCAGAGAAGACAGGGATTCCGTCGATCCAGGTCGACGTCGCCCGCGCCTCGCCGATCTCCTCGACCGGCCCGCCGAACGGGTCGCGATCAAGCGCGACCAGGTCGGCGACGGCCCCCGGGCGCAGCACGCCCGCGTCGTCGCGGTGGTTCACCCACGCAGAGCCCGAGGTGTACGCCGCGAACGCGGTCTCCAGCGTCAGCGCCTGCTCCGGCAGGAACGCGGCGCGACCGCTGTCGGGGTCGACCCGGGTCACCGCGACCTGCATCGCCTGCAGCGGGTCGGGCGTGCTGACCGGCCAGTCGCTGCCGGCGACCAGGCGGGCGCCGGAGCGGTGGAGATCGCCGAAGGGGTACTGCCAGCGGCTCCGCTCCTCCCCCAGGAAGGGGATCGTCAGCTCGGCCATCTGATCGTCCTCGCAGGCCCACAGCATCTGCATGTTGGCGGCGACGCCGAGCCCGGCGAAGCGGCGTACGTCGTCGGGGTGCACCAGCTGCAGGTGCGCGATGTGGTGACGGCGTTGAGGATCGGTGCCCTCGAAGGCGTCCAGCGCCTCCCGCGCGCCGCGGTCGCCGATCGCATGCACATGAACCTGGAAGCCGGCGGCATCGAGGGCCTGGACGGCCTCGCGGAGCGCGCCGGCCTCGACGAACGAGTGGCCGCTGTTGGTGGTCGCGTGGCCGCACTTGTCGAGGTAGGGCGCGAGCATCGCAGCGGTGCCGTTCTCAGCGACGCCGTCCTGCATGATCTTCACGCTGGTCGCCCTGAACCTGCCACCCGTCATCGCGGAGCGACGACCGACCAGGTCGGCGACCTGCTCCACGCCCAGCTTGCGTTCCCACCAGAGCGCGCCGACGACGTAGGAGCGCAGGTCACCGTTGGCGTCCGCGGTCGTGTACGTCGCAGCCGGGTCGTCCATGCCGGAGTAGGCGCCGACGATCGCGTCCTGCCAGGACGTGATGCCGAACGAGTGCAGGTAGGCCTGTCCCGCCATCAGTGCTGCGTAGTAGTCGTCGGCGGTCGTCCGCGGCAGGAACCGCGAGACCAAGGAGGTCGCGCCCTCGTGGAGGGTGCCGCTCGGTCGGCCGTCGGCGTCACGCTCGATCCGGCCGTCGAGCGGGTCGGGGGTGTGCTCGCCGATGCCGGCGATCTCGAGGGCACGGGTGTTGACCCACGCGCCGTGATGGTCGCGGTTGGGCAGGAACACGGGGCGGTCCGGCACGACCGTGTCGAGGTCGGCCGCGGTCGGCGTACCGCCCGGGAAGGCCGGCATCGCCCAGCCGCCACCGAGGATCCATTCGACGTCCGGGTTGGCGTCGGCGTACTGCTTGATGACGGCGAGGTAGTCCTCGCGGGTCGTCTGCTCGCTCAGGTCGCAGCGCAGCCGCTCCAGCCCGCCCTGGATCGGGTGCACGTGCGCGTCGGTGAAGCCCGGCGCGAGGAACGGCACGTCGGCGGGACCGCTCGCCGGGCGGACGGCCGTGATCCGGCCGTCCTCGACCGCGACCTCGGTCGGGCCGAGGTGGCGGTGGCCGTCGAACGCACCGGCAGCGCGCAGGACTCCGTTCACTTCTGCGGCCCTCCAGAAGCGGTCCTGCGGGGTCGTGCGTGATGCCGATCTTCCTGGCGGCGAGCCCGGACAGCGCCTCGAGGCAGACCCGGTTGGCGAGGAACGCAGTGATCTCGGCGTGGTCGTAGGGCGGCGACACCTCGACCACGTCGATCCCGGCGACGGGCAGCTCGCGGCAGATCCGACGTACGGCGTCGAGGAGCTGCCGCGAGGAGAGCCCGCCAGGCTCCGGGGTGCCGGTGCCGGGCGCGTGCCCGGGGTCGCAGACGTCGATGTCGACGGAGAGGAAGACCGCGTCGCACTCGTCGAGCGCGATCTCGAAGGCCTCGTCCAGGCAGGCCTCCAGGCCACGCTTGCCGATCTCGGTCATCTCGTAGGAGCGCATGTTCTGCTCGGCCATCCAGCTCAACGTCTCGGGGCCGGGCCAGTAGCCGCGCAGCCCCATCTGGAGGAACCGGTCGCCGCGCAGCGCGCCCGACTCGATCAGCCGGCGCATCGGCTGGCCGTGGCCGTAGAGCGAGCCGAACTCGATGTCCCCGGTGTCGGCGTGCGCGTCGAAGTGGATCATCGACACCTTGCCGTAGCCGAGGTGCCGGGCGACGCCGGTCGCGTCGGGCAGCGCGATCGAGTGGTCGCCACCGAGGACGAGCGGGTACGGCGCCCGCGCTGGCCACCTGGTAGACCGCCTGCTCGAGCGTGCCGAGCGCCCGCTCGATCTCGCCGGGAGGCATCTCGACGTCGCCTGCGTCGACGACCTTGATGTCCTGGAGCGCGTCGACGCGCAGCGCGAGGTGCGGCCGCGAGCCGTCGTGCGGGAGGTAGTCGGTCTGCCGGATCGCCTGCGGTCCGAAGCGGGTGCCCGGCCGGTGCGACGTACCCCCGTCGAAGGGTGCGCCGACGATCACCACGTCCGCCGCCGCGAGTGCCGCAGCGTCATCGAGGTCGACCGGGTCGACGCCGAGGAACGTGATGTCGGGTCCGAACTGTGCGCCGTACCGAGTCATGGACCCATTCCTACAACGGATTCCGGAGAAATCACACGCCTGAGCGACGGATTCACTTGCTTCTCGTCATGCGGACCGCGCACCATGGAGGTATGGAGCTCGACTACGACCACCTTCAGCGTGCCGCCAAGGACCACCTCTGGATGCACTTCACGCGGCACTCGACGTACGACACCTCGGACGTGCCGATCATCGTGCGCGGTGAGGGCGCCTACATCTACGACGCCCAGGGCAAGCGCTACCTCGACGGGCTCGGCGGGCTCTTCGTCTCGCAGCTGGGCCACGGGCGCACCGAGCTGGCCGACGCCGCCGCCGCGCAGGCCAAGGAGCTGGCCTTCCACCCGCTGTGGTCCTACGCCCACCCCAACGCGATCCTGCTGGCCGAGCGGATCGCCAACTACGCGCCCGGCGACCTCAACCGGGTCTTCTTCACGACCGGTGGCGGCGAGGCCGTCGAGTCCGCGTGGAAGCTCGCCAAGAACTTCTTCAAGCTCACCGGCAAGCCGATGAAGCACAAGGTGATCAGCCGCTCGATCGCCTACCACGGCACCACCCAGGGCGCCCTGTCGATCACCGGGCTGCCGCCCCTCAAGCAGCAGTTCGAGCCGCTGGTGCCCTCGACCTTCCGGGTGCCGAACACCAACATCTACCGGGCCTCCGAGGCCACCGGCGGCCTGCTCGACGGCTCCGACCCCGAGGCCTTCGGCCGCTGGGCCGCCGACCAGATCGCCGTCGCGATCGAGAACGAGGGCCCCGACACCGTCGCCGCCGTCTTCCTCGAGCCGGTGCAGAACGCCGGCGGCTGCTTCCCGCCCCCGCCCGGCTACTTCCAGCGGGTGCGCGAGATCTGCGACGAGTACGACGTGCTGCTGGTCTCCGACGAGGTCATCTGCGCCTTCGGCCGACTCGGCCACATGTTCGGCGCCGAGCGCTACGGCTACCAGCCCGACATCATCACCTGCGCCAAGGGCATCACCTCCGGCTACTCCCCGCTCGGCGCGATGATCGCCTCCGACCGGCTGATGGAGCCCTTCCTGCACGGCGCGGAGTCCTTCGCCCACGGCTTCACCTTCGGCGGCCACCCGGTCTCGACCGCGGTCGCGATGGCGAACCTCGACATCTTCGAGAACGAGCACGTCCTCGAGCACGTCCGCGACAACGAGGGCGCCTTCCGCTCCACCCTCGAGCGGCTGCTCGACCTGCCGATCGTCGGCGACGTCCGCGGCGACGGCTACTTCTACGGGATCGAGCTGGTCAAGGACAAGGACACCAAGGAGACCTTCAACGAGGAGGAGTCCGAGAAGCTGCTGCGCGGCTTCCTCTCCAAGGCGCTCTACGACGAAGGCCTCTACTGCCGCGCCGACGACCGCGGCGACCCGGTCATCCAGCTCTCTCCCCCGCTGATCTGCGACCAGACCCACTTCGACGAGATGGAGCAGATCCTCCGCACCGTCCTCGACAAGGCCGCGACCCTCCTCTGAGCCGACCCGGCGCCAGATTCACCCTCGAGCTCGGCGCCGACTCGGCCCAGTTGTCCACAGCCAGCTCCCGGCGCCGGTGGTGCCACACCGGCACCGGCCGGGCAGTGCCTCGGCCGTGGCACCGTCATGACGACTGGCTCACACCGCCTCGACGCCTCTGCCGACCGATCGAGGCCGTTCACGGCCGCGATGGCGCGCCAGGTCGGCCTCGGCCACAAGCACTCCACCGCCTGACCGCTCACGCGGCTTCCTTCGCCGGCCGATTGCGCGGCGTCTACGTCGCTGCCCGGTCGCCCGACTCGATCGAGCTCCGCTGCTCCATCGCTGGCGCTCGTCGTCCCCGCGGACAGCTTCGTCTGCGACCGAACCGCAGCGTGGCTTCACGCTGGCGACCGTGCGCTTGGCCCCCGGCGAGCACCTCGGCCGTACCGCCGATCTCGTGCTTTCGAGCCAGCGAGTGCCGGCCGATTGCGCAACGGACTCACGGACGAGCGGTGAGCGCGCGATCGCGGCCGCGCGACCTGATGGAGCTCGCACGGGGTCGTCGTGACCAAGCCACTGCGGACAGCCCTCGACCTCGGTCGCCTGCAGGGATCCCTCGACCTCAAGCTGCACGGGATGGACACGATGCTCGGTCTGCGGTCGGTTCACGCATCGAGCAGATGCTCGCCGAGATCCCGCGCTTCAACCGGCGCCGCGGGGTGGTCGTGCTGCGCGCCCTCGCGCCGCTGGCCGATGGCGGAGCCGAGTCGTTCGGCGAGTCCGCCCTCCGGCTGCGGTGGTACGACGCCGGCCTGCCGCGACCCAGCACGCAGATCCCGGTCGGATCGACGGCCGTGAGATCTTCGCCTCGACCTGGGGGTGGAGGAGTTCCTCTTCGCTGCCGAGTACGACGGCGAGGAGTGGCACGGAGAGGACCAGCCGGTCGTACGACGACGATCGCCGTGACTGGCTCGAGCGAGAGCGCGGCTGGACGATCGAGGTCTTCCGGAAGTCGCACGTCTTCGGCCGCGCAGCAGGACGCCGAGCGCCGCGCCTTCGCGCCGGCCTGTACCGACGTTGCCACGTAGCGAGGCACGGGGCCGCTCGGCCCGCACCTGACTGTGCCGCTCGGCGACTTGAGGTGAATCGCGCCGGGTCGCTGGTGGAAACTGGCGCCGGCTCGGCTCAGACCAGCTTGGCGGCGCGGCGGCGGCTGTTGACCTCGCCGCCGACGACGATCAGGACCGCGATCAGGAACATCACGGTGCCGACCACGTTGACCTGCATCGGGACGCCGCGTTGCGCGACACCCCAGACGATACATCGGGAACGTCGTCGTGTTGCCGGCGTTCAGGTTGGTGACGATGAAGTCGTCGAAGGACAGCGAGAAGCTCAGCAGCGCGGCGCCGAGGATGCCCGGGAAGACCAGCGGGAAGGTGACCCGCCAGAACGTCTGTCGTGGCGTGGCATAGAGATCCATCGCCGCCTGTTCGAGGTTGTCGTCGAGGCCCGCTAGTCGCGCCCGGACGGTGACGACCACGAACGAGATGCAGAACATGATGTGCGCGATCAGGATCGTCCAGAAGCCGAGCTGGCCGCCGAACCCGGCGGCCACGAAGAGCGCCAGCAGCGAGGAGCCCATCACGATCTCGGGCGACGCCATCGGCAGGAAGATCAGCAGGTTCATCGCCGACCGGCCGGCGAACTCGTGCCGGACCAGGGCGAAGGCGATCAGGGTGCCCGAGGACCGTCGAGCCCAGGGTGGCGCAGAACCCGATCTCGATGCTCGTCTTCAGCGCCTCGCACATGCCCTCGGGCTCGCAGGGGTTGAGCCAGTTGTGCAGCGTGAACCCGTCGAAGCGGTAGATCAGCCGGCTGGTCGGGTCGTTGAAGCTCATCAGCACGACCACGAAGATCGGGATGAACGTGTAGAGCAGGACCAGCAGTCCGAGGATCAGCACCAGGTGCTCGCGGAACCAGCGGCCGGCGGCGGTGCCGGGCTTGTAGGTCTTCGTCGTCGTGCTCACAGGAGGTCCTCCGTCCCGGCGCGGCGGACGTAGAACAAGACCATCACCACGATCAGCGCCATCAGGGTCACCGAGAGCGCAGCGGCAGCCGGGTAGTCGTTGGCGTTGGTGAAGAGGCTCTGGATGACGCTACCGATCATCCGCTGGTTGGGACTGCCGAGCAGCTCGGCGTTGATGTAGTCGCCGACCGCCGGGATGAAGGTGAGCAGGGTGCCGGACACGACACCGGGCAGCGACAGCGGCCAGGTCACCTTGAAGAACCCGACGAACGGGTTGGCGTAGAGGTCGCTGGAGGCCTCGATCAGGCGCTGGTCGATCTTGTCGATGCTGGCGTAGAGCGGCAGCACCATGAACGGCAGGAAGTTGTAGGTCAGACCCGCGATCACCGCGACCGGCGTGGCGAGCAGCCGCCCGTCGGCGCCGAGGATGTGCAGCCACTGCAGGGTGTTGACGATGAACCCGTCGTCGGCGAGCAGCAGCTTCCACGACAGCGTCCGGACCAGGAAGCTCGTGAAGAACGGCGCGATCACCAGCACCAGCATCAGGTTCTTCCAGCGGCCGGCCTTGAAGGCGATCGCGTAGGCCAGGACGTAGCCGAGGATCAGGCAGAAGAACGTCGCGAGCGCGCCGTACGCCAGCGAGCGCACCAGCGGCTGCCAGTAGGAGCTGAGCGCGTCCGAGTAGTTGGCCCAGTGGTAGGTCATCTCGTAGCCGGTCGAGTCCGACCCGGTCGGGTCGAAGAGGCTCGTCGCGACCAGCGAGTAGAGCGGGACGACGAAGAAGACGGCGAGCCACAAGACGCCGGGGATCAGCAGGATGTATCCGGTCTTCCCCCTCTTGCGGACGGTCTCGCTCATTCGTCGTCGGCCTTCTGCGCGCCGGCCGAGGCGTCCTGGCTGAAGTCGAGGAGGAAGGCGTACTCAGGCCGCCAGGAGAGCTCGACGGACTCGCCGTTGCGGAACATCCGGCGCCGACCGGTGTTCTGCTCGAAGACCGACATCTCCTGTCCCCACGGCATCCGGACGAGGTACTGCGTGCTGACCCCGACGAAGCTGACGTCGATGACGACACCGCCGGGGATCGTGTTGCCGGGGGCGTCGAGCGGCTCGCCGGGCTCGCCGATCAGGACCTTCTCCGGACGGATGCCGACCCAGCCCTTGTCGCCGTCGGCGTGGCAGCGGCCGGTCGGGATCGACACCCCGATGCCGTGCATGTCGACGGTGACCAGGTCGGCGGCCCGGCCGGTGATGGTGCCCTCGATCAGGTTGGACTGGCCGAGGAAGTTGGCCACGAACGTCGACTTCGGGTTCTCGTAGAGGTCGGACGGTGCGCCCATCTGCTCGATCACGCCGGCGTTCATCACCGCGACCGTGTCGGCCATCGTCATGGCCTCCTCCTGGTCGTGGGTGACGTGCACGAACGTGAGGCCGACCTCGATCTGGATCCGCTTGATCTCCAGCTGCATCGACCGGCGCAGCTTGAGGTCGAGGGCACCGAGCGGCTCGTCGAGCAGCAGCACCTCGGGCTTGTTGATCAGCGCCCGCGCGAGCGCGACCCGCTGCTGCTGGCCGCCGGAGAGCTGGGCCGGCTTCTTGCGCGCCTGCGAGGTCAGCTCGACGAGCTCGAGCATCTCGCGTACGGCGGTCTCGACCTCCTTGGACTTGCGACGCCGGAGCCCGAACGCGACGTTCTCGAAGATGTCGAGGTGCGGGAAGAGCGCGTAGCTCTGGAAGACCGTGTTGACCGGACGCTGGTAGGGCTTCGCGTAGGTGATGTCCTGGTCGGCCAGCTTGATCGAGCCGGCGGTGGGGGTCTCGAGGCCGGCGACCATCCGCAGCGTCGTGGTCTTGCCGCAGCCCGACGGCCCGAGCAGCGCGATGAACGAGCCGCGGGGTACGTCGAGGTCGAGGTCGTTGACCGCCGTGAAGGCACCGAACGACTTCGTGACGTTGCGGAGCCGGAGTCCGTCGTACGACTCGGAGTCCGCGCTGTCGGGCGTGGACGGCGCCTGGTCAGCCACCTGTGACATCGTCGAACTCTCCTTGGTAGGCAGTGATCTGCTTCTCGGTCAGCGGCATGAAGTCGAAGGTGACCGACAGGGTCTCGTCGTCGGGGAAGATCAGCTTGTTGTCGACCAGCGACGGGTCGATCTTCTCCATCTCCTGCCTGGGCACCCTTGACGGGGCAGATGTAGTTGACCCAGGCGGCGAGCTTCGCGGCGACCTCGGGCTCGTAGTAGTAGTCGATCCACTTCTCGGCGTTGGCCTGGTGGGTCGCGAGGTTGGGGACCATCATGTTGTCGCTCCAGAGCGACAGTCCCTCCTCCGGCGTGACGAACTTGATGTCCGGGTTGTCGAACTGGGCCTGGATCACGTCGCCGGACCAGGCCTCGCAGGCGACGATGTTGCCGGCCGCGAGGTCCTGGATGTACTCGTTGCCGGTGAACGCACGGACCTGGCCCGCGGCGACGACGCTCGCGGAGCTTGTCGATCGCGTTGGCCCAGTCGTCGTCGGTGAACTTGCTCGGGTCGGCGCCGACGACCTTGAGCATGAAGCCCATCGTGTCGCGCATCTCGCTGAGCAGGGTGATCTTGCCGTTGAGCTCCGGCCGGGTGATCAGGTCCTCGAAGCTCTTCACCTCGCCGGTCTTGGCGGCGTTGTAGGCGATGCCGGTCAGGCCGCTCTGCCACGGCGCGTGGTAGGTCAGGTCCGGGTCCCACTGCCGCTTGCGCAGCGGCTCGATCAGGTTGGCGTGCAGGTTGGGCACCTTCGCCTTGTCGAGCGGCTGGATCCAGCCCAGCGAGATCATCCGGGCGGCCATCCAGTCGGTCAGGACGATCATGTCGCGGTCGATCGGCTGGCAGGAGCCGAGCTGGTTCTTCACCTTGGCGTAGAACTCGTTGTTGTCGTTGACGTCGTCGGTGTAGTCGACGGTGATCCCGGTGCGCTCCTGGAAGACGTTGAGCGTCGACCCGGCCTTCTTCTTGGGGTCGATGTACGCCGGCCAGTTGGAGATGATCAGCGCGCATGTCGGTCGCCGACACGTCGGTCGCGACGCAGTCGGCCGGATCGACGATCGCGGGGTCGACGCCGAAGAACGGCAGCTTCAGCGCAGCGAGGCTCACCCCGGCGAAGCCGACCGCGCCCGCACCCTTGAGCAGACCCCGACGGGACAGTCCGCCTCGTCCACCCATCTCGGGCCCCGCCGCCATCCGGACTCCCTCTCGCCGCAACCGCCAACGCCTCGGATCGTGCCACGCGGAGGGCAGGTCGACAAGCGATCCGGTTGAGATGAAACATCCTCGCAACGAAATCACTTGCGAACCGCCCTCGGAAACCTTTGACCCGGACGCCGGTCCTGAGGAAACATGCGGCCATGACCACGCCGCGGAACCGGAAGCCGGAACGCCCCGCGTTCACGCTCGACGACGTGTCCAAGGCGATCATCGAGCAGCTGCAGCAGGACGGGCGCCGCTCGTACGCCGCCATCGGCAAGGTGGTCGGGCTGTCCGAGGCCGCCGTGCGCCAGCGGGTCCAGCGACTCATCGAGTCCGGGGTGATGCAGGTGGTCGCCGTGACCGACCCGCTCGAGCTCGGCTTCGCCCGCCAGGCCATGGTCGGCGTCCGCGTCACGGGGCCCCTCGAGCCGGTCGCCGACGCGCTCGCCGAGCTCGACGAGGTCGACTACGTCGTCATCACTGCGGGCTCCTACGACCTGCTCGTCGAGGTCGTCTGCGAGAGCGACGAGCACCTGCTCGAGCTGATCTCCGGCCGGATCCGGACGATCCCGACCGTCGCCTCGACCGAGACCTTCATGTATCTCGAGCTGCGCAAGCAGACCTACTCGTGGGGCGTGCGCTGAAGTCCGTCGGCCGACCCGCACTGGGAGCGGCTGTCCCTCTGGCACGACTCGGTCGAGACGGACTGGACGCCGCGGCCCGCGCTGGACGGCGACACCGAGGCGGACGTCGCGATCGTCGGCGCCGGCCTCACCGGACTCTGGACGGCCTACTACCTCGCCGAGGCCGACCCGGAGCTGCGGATCGTGGTGCTCGAGGCGGAGACCGCGGGGTACGGCGCCTCCGGCCGCAACGGCGGCTGGTGCTCGGCCCTGTTCCCGGCCTCGCTCTCGAGCCTCGCCGACCTGTCCGACCGCGACGGCGCGCTGGCCCAGCACCGGGCGATGCGCGCGACCGTCGACGAGGTGGTCCGGGTCGCCGCGGCCGAGGGCATCGACGCGCAGGTCGCCAAGGGCGGCACCATCGTGCTCGCGCGCAGCCGGCCGCAGTGGAAGCGCGCCCGGGCCGAGGTCGCCGACGCGCGCGAGTGGGGCCGCGGCGACGACGACCTCCGGCTGCTCGACAGGTCCGAGGCGGATGCCGTGCTGCGGAGCACCCACACCCGCGGCGCGACGTACACCCCCGACTGCGCGGCGATCCACCCCGCGCGGCTGGTGCGCGGGCTGGCCGACGCGGTCGAGCGCCGCGGCGTCACCATCCACGAGCGCACCCGCGTGCAGTCGATCGAGCCGGGTCGCGCCGTCACCGAGCACGGCACGGTCCGCGCGCGCACCGTGCTGCGCGCGACCGAGGGCTACACCCCCACCCTGCGCGGCGAGGGCCGCACGGTGATCCCGGTCTACTCGCTGATCATCGCCACCGAGCCGCTGCCCGCCGAGGTCTGGGACGAGATCGGGCTGGCCCGTCGCGAGACCTTCAGCGACCACCGCCACCTGATCATCTACGGCCAGCGCACCGCCGACGACCGGCTGGTCTTCGGCGGCCGCGGCGCGCCGTACCACTTCGGTTCGCGGATCAAGCCCGAGTACGACCGCGACGAGAAGGTCTTCGCGCGCCTCTACGCGACCCTCATCGAGATGTTCCCGCCACTCCAGGGCACCCGCGTCACCCACGCCTGGGGCGGCGCGCTCGGCATCCCCCGCGACTGGTGCGCGTCGGTCGGGCTCGACCCGGCGACCGGCCTCGGGTGGGCCGGCGGCTACGTCGGCGACGGAGTGAGTACGACGAACCTCGCCGGCCGCACGCTGCGCGACCTGGTCCTGGGCCGCGACACCGAGCTGACCCGGCTCCCGTGGGTCGGCCACCGCTCTCCCGCCTGGGAGCCCGAGCCGCTGCGCTGGCTCGGCGTCAACGTCGGCCTGCGCGCGATGACGATCGCCGACGCCGAGGAATCCCTGACGCGACTGCAAAGCGTGGTCGGGCGAGTCGTCTCTCCATTGATTCACTGACCAGCGTCGTCAGTGTTGGCTATTCGCACATCGACGCTGTTTGCGTTGGCGGCATGACGTCACGAACGACGAGCGAGACCAGGCTTGGAGTCGCCAAGGCCGTCAGTCCTCTGCTGGGATGACGCCCTGGCTGTCAGTGCGGCTACGGGGCTAGCGCGCCCAGCCCGTTGGCCGTGGTGTCGGCCGGCTTGTCGGTGGAGTGCAGCCAGGCCTGGAAGAACCCGTCGAGGTCCTGGCCGCTGACATCCTCCGCAAGCGCCTCGAACTGCTCCGTGGTGCCGTTGCCGCCGGCATGGTCGGTCGCCCAGTTGCGCAGGATCTCGAAGAAGTCCTCGTCGCCGACCACGTTGCGCAGTGCCTGCAGCGCCATGCCGCCGCGCTGGTAGACGAAGGTGTCGAAGATCGGACCGACGCACTCGACGTAGGTCGCGACGCACGGGTCGGCGACCTCGTGCGCTCCAGAAGTCGTTGCTCCGCTGGGAGTCCGCTTGTAGTCATCGCGCAGCTGCTCGTTCGCAGACGTGATCCCGTGGGTCTCGGTGTAGTAGTTCTCCATGAAGGTCGCGAAGCCCTCGTTGAGCCAGATGTCCTTCCAGTGGTGCACCGCGACCGAGTCGCCGAACCACTGGTGCGCCAGCTCGTGCACGACCGTGAGGACCGCACCCTCGCCCCCACCCATGTAGGGGTACGTCGGCCGCGTCTGGTTCTCGAGCGCGAACCCGACGTTCAGGCTGGTGGTCAGCCCGCCGGTCACCGAGAAGGGGTAGTCGAGGCCGAGGGCCTGCTCCTCCCAGTCGAGCAGCTCGGGCGTCTTCTTCATCAGCGCCATGCTGGTGGCCCGGGCGGAGTCGTTGAGTTCCTTCGAGACCGCGACCACCCAGGGGCGACCACCGTCGACGCCGCTGGCGATGTCGTAGTGGCCGGCCGCGAAGAACGCGAGGTAGGGCACCATCGGCTCGTCGGCCGACCAGTGGGTCGTGGCCAGCGCGCCGTGCACGGTGCGGCCGCGGTCGACGCCGTTGGAGATGACGTCGTCGCCCTTCGGCACGGTGATGTGGACGTCGACCAGGGCCTTGTCGAGCGGGTGGTCGTTGGCGGGGAACCACCACGGCGCCATGTGCGGCTGGTTCATCGCGACGACCTCGTGCTCGTCGGCGAGCCAGTTGCTCTCACCCGCGTAGGTGTAGTCGCCGGGCTTGCCGGCGTACTTCACCCGCACGACGACGGTCTCGCCCTTGTCGAGCCGGTGCTCGATCGCCAGCTCGTGGTGAGCGCTTCTGGTTGAACGACGCCTTCTTGCCGTCGACCAGGACCGGCTTCACCGGCAGCAGGAAGTCGAGGTCGAAGCCCGAGAGCGACGCGGTCCCCCGCAGGCGTACGTCGGTCCAGCCGGAGAGCCGGCCCGACGCGAAGTCGTAGCGGTCGTGGACGTCGTAGCGCAGCACGTCGATGCCGCCGTTGCCGTCGAGCGGGAAGTAGGAGTCACCGATGCCGGCGGCACCGTGCGGCCGGTGCGCCTGAGCCCAGGGCGGGCTGGCCGGCACCGAGGAGGGCGACGGCCAGCACGGAGACGAGACCGAGAGCGAGAAGGCGTTGACGTGGCACTCGAGAAACCTACGCGATCTGTTAATTTGCAGTAATTCACTCACTTACTCAAGGAGGGTCCATGCAGGTCGTCACGGTGGAGGTCCCAGAGCTCGGCACCGCACCCATCTGGTCCACGACGGCCACCACGCACTCGTGGTCGACCCGCCCCGGGACCTGACGACGATCGAGCGGGCCGCCGAGGACGCGGGCGTCGACGATCACCGCCGTCGCCGACACCCACATCCACAACGACTACGTCTCGGGCGCGCTCGGCCTGGCCCGCCGCCACGGCGCCGACTACCTCCTCTCCGCCGACGAGCCGGTCGACTTCGAGCGGGTCGGCGTGCGCCACGGAGACGTCGTCCCCGTCGGTCGGCTCGACGTCAGCGTCCTGGCCACGCCTGGCCACACCCGCCACCACCAGGCCTTCCTCGCGGTCGATCGAGACCGTCGCGAGGCGGGCGCACTGTTCAGCGGCGGCAGCCTGCTGCACGGCACCGTCGGCCGCACCGACCTGGTCGACCAGCGCCTGACCTACGACCTCGCCGAGGCACAGTGGTCGAGCGCCCGCTCCCTCGGCGCGCTCGACCCCGGACCCGCCTGCACCCCACCCACGGGTTCGGCAGCTTCTGCGCGAGCACGACGGTGACCGACGCCGGCGACCTCGACCATCGGCGGCCAGCTCCTCACCAACCCCGCGCTGAGCGTCGAGCGCGACGAGTTCGTCGCCGAGCTGATCGCGGGCTTCGGCCCGGTCCCCGCCTACTACGGCCACATGGCGCCGCTCAACCGGGCCGGCGCCGGCCGCGCCCTGCCGCGTCCGGCACGCCAGGTCACCGCCGAGCAGGTCGACGAGTCGATCCGCGCGGGCCACTGGGTGGTCGACCTCCGTGGTCGCGACGCGTTCGCGCGGGCGCACCTGGCGGGGACGGTCAGCGTGGAGTACTCCGACCAGTTCGCGACGTACGTCGGCTGGCTGGTGCCGTGGCACGACGACCTGGTGCTGCTGTGCGACACGCCGTCGGACCTCGACTCCGCACTCCACGACCTGGCCGGCATCGGCATCGACGGGCCTGGCACCCACGTGCTCGAGCCTGCGGCCGAGCTCACCGCGACCTACCGCCGCAGCGACTGGGCCGACTTCCTGGCGCACACCGGCCCGCGGGTCGTGGTCGACGTACGCCAGCGCGACGAGTACGACGACGGCCACCTCCCGGCGCCGTCAACCTCCCGGTCCACGACGTCGACCGGCGCGGCCACGAGCTGCCGACGGGCGAGCTCTGGGTGCACTGCAAGTCGGGCTACCGGGCTGGGATCGCGGCCAGCGTCCTGCACCGGATGGGCCGCGACGTCGTTCACGTCGACGACGCGTGGGAGGAGATCGCCGACCTCGCCGTGAGCACCGGAGGCGTGGCTGCCTGACAAGACTCGAGGACCCGCCCCGGCGCACCCCCGGAGCGGGTCCTCGTCATTTAATCCCTTGCGACCAAGAGCGGACACCTCCCACACTGGTCCGCAGTCGTCCGGTGCGTGCCGGGTGCCCGATCGAGAGGAGCGTGACATGTCCATGACTGTCGCTGGCCTGCCTGCAGACCACACCTCTTCTCACCTCTGGAGCACCCACACCGATGCAGCCGAACACTCCTCGAGCCTTCGCTCGACCCTGATCTCGACCCCACCTTCGTCTTCGACTTCGAGGCGTACGACGACCTCGCCGCCGGCCAGCGCTGGTCGACCTGGCTGAGCGTCGAGCCGCTCAGCCGCGGCCCGGAGCCCCGCCCCGACTGGGTGGTGACCTCCCAGGCGGCCGTCGACACCGACCTCGGCATCCTCAAGACCGGCAAGGAGGCCGACGCGTTCCTCCTCGAGCGCGCCGTACCCGCAGCTGCCCGGACGCGCCTGGGCGAGTCCGTCGTGATGGTCGCCAAGCGCTACCGCGGCACCGACCACCGCAACTTCCACCGCGCCGCGTCCTACACCGAGGGCCGCAGCATGAAGCGGTCCCGCGACGAGCGCGCGCTCAAGCGCAAGAGCACGTGGGGCAAGGTCGTCGCCGCCAGCGAGTGGGCCGTCTCCGAGTGGGACGCCCTCAAGCGCTGCTGGGAGCTCGGACTTCCCGGTCCCCTACCCGGTGCAGATCGACGGCACCGAGATCCTGATGGAGTGGATCACCGGGCCGGACGGCGAGACCGCCCCGCGGCTGGCGCAGACCCGCCCGGAGCCGGACCTGCTCGCGTCGTACTTCGACCAGCTGCGCGACGCGATGGCCGTCCTGGTGCAGCACGGGATCGTGCACGGCGACCTGTCGCCGTACAACATCCTGGCCGCGGGTGACCGGCTGGTCATCATCGACCTGCCGCAGATCGTCGACCTGGTCGGCAACCCGACCGGCATGGACTTCCTGCTGCGCGACTGCACCAACGTCTGCAGCTGGTTCACGGCGAGAGGGCTGGAGGTGGATCCCGGCGAGCTCTTCGGGGAGCTGATCGCGCACGCGTTCTAGAGTCGAGACGTGAAGAGACCGGGAGTCGTCCCGGGTGAGCCGGTCGAGGCCGTCACCCAGCTGGAGCTGTGGATGGCCGACGAGCCGGACGTCCCGATCGAGGTGGCGCGCACCTCGCTCTACACCGCCGCCGAGCTCTACGGCCACGGCGCGTACGCCGACTCGCTCGACGCCGCCGCGCACGCGTGGTCGCTGAAGCCGCACACCCGGACCGCCACACTGGCTCGAGCGCTGCACGACCACGCGATCGACCTGGCCCTGGAGGCATGGGTCAAGGGCAGACGGCTGGTCGGCGTGATGGGCGGCCACCGCCTGGAGCGCGGCAGCAGCGGGTACGCCGACGCCGCCCGGCTCGGCGCTCTGCTCGGTCGCGACCTCGTGGTCGCGACCGGCGGCGGGCCGGGCGCGATGGAGGCAGCCAACCTGGGCGGACGGCTCGCCGGCCACCCCGAGGACCTCGACGCGGCGCTGCAGATGCTGGCCGGCGTGGCGTCGTACCACTCCTCGGTCGGCGCCTGGGCGCAGCGCGCGTTCGAGGTGCTCGACCGCTTCCCCGGCGACCGCGACAGCCTCCGCGACAGCTTGGGCATCCCCACCTGGCACTACGGCCACGAGCCGCCCAACGTGTTCGCGAGCGCGATCGCGAAGTACTTCCGCAACTCGACCCGCGAGGCCACCCTGCTCGCAGGTCTGCGACGCGGGCATCGTCTTCCTCCCGGGCCTCGCCGGCACCGTGCAGGAGGTCTTCCAGGACGCCTGCGAGAACTACTACGCCGAGGCGTCCGTGGTCGCCCCGATGGTCCTGGTCGGCGCGACGTACTGGACCGAGGAGCTGCCCGGCTGGCCGCTCCTGCAGTCGCTCGCGCGCGGCACGGCGATGGAACCGCACGTGCATCTCGTCGACTCCGTCGAAGACGCCGCCAACCTCCTCCGTGTTTCGGGGACGTGAACGGCACCCGACGCGTAGATTGACGCGGTGCAGATCTCTCGTCGTGACCTCTTCAAGACCGGCGCCGTCGTGGGCGGCGCCATCGCCTTCCGCGGAATCCTGAGCCCCGGCATCGCCGAGGCCGCCGTCACCGGCAGCCGCGCGCTCGCGGCGACCTCGTTCGACACCGTGCTGCTGCGCGGGGACGCGAACGAGTCGGGCTGGCGCCCGGTCGTCGCCGGACCCGGCGAGCCGCACCTCGTGCGGCCCGGCCTGGGCACCGCGGCCGTCGAGGGACGCGAGGCCACGCGCGAGGGCCTGCTCGCGTTCGTCCAGCTCAGCGACGTGCACATCTGCGACCACCAGTCCCCGATGCGCTTCGAGTCGCAGGACCCCAACATCAGCAGCTCGGCGTACCGGCCGCAGGAGATGCTCACCGCCCACATCGCCGAGTCGATGGTCCGCGAGATCAACGCGATCGCGTCCGGTCCGGTGACCGGCCTGCCGCTCGCGCACGCCGTGCAGACCGGAGACAACTCCGACAACGGGCAGTACAACGAGATCCGCTGGAACATCAACCTCCTCGACGGTGGTGAGATTCGCCCCGACTCCGGCGACCTCACCAAGTACGAAGGCGTCATGGCCGTCGACTGGGACCCGGACAAGTCGACGTACGCCAACTACTGGCACCCGGAGATCGAGGCCGCCGAGGGCAGCAAGTACGTCGCCTTCCCGGCCGTCCCCGGCCTGCTCGACGCCGCCCGTCAGCCGTTCCAGGCCGAGGGCCTCGACATCCCGTGGTACACCGCGATGGGCAACCACGACCCGCTGGTGCAGGGCAACTTCGTGAAGTCGCCGTCGTTCAACGCCATCGCCGTCGGGACCAAGAAGGCGGGCCACACGGTCACCGCCGACCCCGACCGCCGGATGCTCAGCCACAAGCAGTGGGTGGACGAGCACTTCACGACCACGACCGAGCCGGCCGGCCACGGCTTCACCGCCCAGAACAAGGCGAAGGGCACGGCCTACTACACGTTCGACAAGGGCCCGGTCCGCTTCATCGTCCTCGACACGACCAACCCCAACGGCCTGCAGCACGGCTCGCTCGACAAGGCGCAGTTCGCCTGGCTGCAGAAGCAGCTGAAGAAGGCGACGACCGACAAGAAGCTCGTCGTGCTCGCGAGCCACCACACGATCAGCACGATGCGGAAGAAGGACGCCCCGTCGACGGGCATCAAGGACCGCGTCTTCGGGCCGGCCGTCCGGACCGAGCTGCTCAAGCACCACGAACGTCATCCTCTGGGTCAACGGGCACACGCACACCAACCACATCTGGCCGCACCAGGCCAAGAACAAGGCCGGGCAAGCCGACCGGTCGCGGCTTCTGGGAGGTCAACACCGCCTCCCACATCGACTGGCCGCAGCAGTCGCGGATCGTCGAGATCGTCAACAACGGCGACGGCACGCTGTCGATCTTCGCGACCATGGTCGACCACGGTGCACCGCTGGAGTTCACCGGCGACCTGACCGACACGATGCAGCTGGCCGCCCTCGGCCGCGAGCTCGCCGCGAACGACTGGCAGGAGCAGAGCCACGACCGCCGCGGCGACCTCTCGGCCCGCAACGTCGAGCTGATCGTGAAGGCCCCGAGCTTCCTCGCCTGAGGAGGCCGGGGCCGGGCGGCTCACGCCTCGGTCGCGGCCAGCTGGCCGCAGGCGCCGTCGATCTCGCGCCCGCGGGTGTCGCGGACCGTGGTCGGGATGCCCTTGGCCTCGAGCCGGCGGACGAACTCGCGTTCGTCGGCCGGGTCGGACGCGGTCCACTTGGAGCCCGGCGTCGGGTTGAGCGGGATCAGGTTGACGTGCACCCAGCCCCAGTCGCCGCGCGCCTGGAGCACGTCGCCGAGCAGGTCGGCACGCCAGCCCTGGTCGTTGATGCCGCGCATCATGGCGTACTCGATGGAGACCCGGCGCTTGGTCGTACGCTGGCGTAGTTCCAGGCGGCGTCGACGGTCTCGTCGACCGAGTAGCGGGTGTTGATCGGGACCAGCTCGTTGCGCAGCTCGTCGTCGGGCGCGTGCAGGCTCAGCGCGAGCGTGACCGGGATGCCCTCGTCGGCGAGCTGGAGCATCCGCGGCACCAGGCCGACGGTGGAGACGGTGATGCCGCGGGCGCTCATGCCCAGGCCGTCCGGCGTCGGGTCGGTCAGGCGGCGGACGGTGCCCATGACGGCCTTGTAGTTGGCCATCGGCTCGCCCATGCCCATGAACACGACGTTGGAGACCCGACCCGGGCCGCCGGGCACCTCGTCGCGGGCGAGCGAACGCGCGGCAGCGACGACCTGCTCGACGATCTCGGCGGTCGACATGTTGCGCTGCAGGCCACCCTGGCCGGTGGCGCAGAACGGGCAGGCCATGCCGCAGCCGGCCTGGCTGGAGACGCACACCGTGGCGCGGTCGGGGTAGCGCATCAGCACCGACTCGACGAGGGCGTTGTCGAAGAGCTTCCACAGCGTCTTGCGCGTGGTGCCGCGGTCGGCCTCCATCGTGCGCAGCGGCGTCATCAGCGTCGGCAGCAACCCCGCGACCAGCTCGTCGCGCTGGCCGGCCGGCAGGTCGGTCATCTCGGCGGGGTCGTCGACGAGCCGCGAGAAGTAGTGCGTCGAGAGCTGCTTGGCCCGAAAACCCGGCAGACCGAGCTCTTCGAGGCGCGCCTTGCGCTCGTCGGGAGTGAGGTCGGCGAGGTGCGGCGGCGGCTTCTTGCGGCCGCGCGGCTCGTCGAACACGAGGGGCAGGGAGGTGCGTTCTTCGGACATGAGACCTCGATCCTCCCACTCGGGCGGGTGGAGCGGCGATTTCCTGGCCCGGGTCAGCTCTGGTAGGTGACCATGTACCAGAGGACGAGGCCGGCCGACCCCGCCCACCACGAGAGCCGTGATGACCATGCCGATCAACATGTAGAGGCCGAACCGGCGGGTCTTGCCGATGATCACGAGGACCAGCGGGACCGCGAGCGCGACGAGCACCAGCGGGAACAGGCCCTCGGCGGTGTCGTCGTCGAAGATCAGGTTGAGCAGCCCGACGAAGAGGCTCGGGACGAGGATCACGAACGCCAGCCCCGTGAAGAAGCCGGTCAGGGACGTGAACGTCGGGTGGTCGCGATGCCACCAGTCCGGCTGCCGCTCGGCGGTCGGCGCCGCGTCGCTGGCGTGCTCCTGGTCGGTCGACATCTCCACGACTCTACGTCGACCTCAGCCCCGATCGGCCCCGGCATGCCGAGGAACGGACGGGCGTGTCAGGTGAAGACGAGGTAGTGCAGGACCAGCCAGATCGGCGCGATCGTCGCGAGCAGCGAGTCGAGCCGGTCCATCAGGCCGCCGTGGCCGGGGATCACCTGGCTCATGTCCTTGATGCCGAGGTCGCGCTTGATGACCGACTCGCACAGGTCGCCGAGCGTCGCCATCACCACGGCGATCAGGCCGAGCAGCAGCCCGACCCACCAGTCGCCGTCGAGGAAGTAGACGACCAAGGCCCAGCCGGCGGCCAGGCAGGCGATCACGGAGCCGACGAAGCCCTCCCAGGACTTCTTCGGGGAGATGACCGGTGCCATCGGGTGCTTGCCGAACAGCACGCCGGCGATGTAGCCGCCGGTGTCGGAGGCGACGGTGATCGCGATGAAGGTGATGATGCCCTGCACGCCGTCGTCGTCGATGCCGTGGGCGTTGACTCCCCCACCCTCGGCGAGCAGCAGCGCGACGAACGAGCCGAGGAACGGCACGTAGATCAGGCTGAACACCGAGGCCGTGGCGTTCTGGACGTAGCCGTCGATGCCGCGCTGGAGCAGCCACAGCATGGTCGCCAGCGCGGCGACCGCCGTGGCGGTCACCAGGGCGGGAGCGCCCCAGAAGTAGGCGACCACGACCATCACGACGCCGCCGAGCATCAACGGCTGCTCGGGCAGGTCGATGGCCTTGGCGAGGAAGCCCTTGTGCAGCTCCCAGATCGCGACCACCACCGCGATCGCGACGATGAACATGAACGCTGTCTTCCAGAACAGCAACGACAGGAGGATCGCGGCGACCAGCACGAGGGCCGAGGCGATGGCAGCAGGCAGGTCGCGGCCGGCGCGGCCGTGGTCCTTCGCCGGCATGGTGGTTTCGCTCATGGGGTCTCTGTCCGCTCAGACCTCGAGCAGCTCGGACTCCTTGTTCTTGAGCATCTCGTCGATCGCGTCGGTGTGCTTCTTGGTGATGCCGTCGAGACGCTTCTCGGCGCCGGTGACGTCGTCCTTGCCGACCTCGCCGTCCTTCTCGAGCTTCTCGAGGCCCTGCTTGGCCGTACGACGCAGGTTGCGGACCGCGACCCGGCCGTCCTCGGCCTTGGTCCGGGCGACCTTGATGTACTCCTTGCGGCGCTCCTCGGTCAGCTCGGGGAAGACGCAGCGCAGCATCTTGCCGTCGTTGGACGGGTTCACGCCGAGGTCGGAGTCGCGGATCGCCCGCTCGATGTTGCCCATCGCGCCGATGTCGTAGGGCTGGATCAGGATGATCCGCGCCTCGGGGGCGGTGAACGACGCCAGCTGCTGGAGCGGCGTCGGCGTGCCGTAGTAGTCGACGATGATCTTGCTGAACATGCTCGGCTGCGCGCGGCCGGCCCGGATCGCCGCGAACTCCTCGCGCGTCGGCCTCGACCGACTTGTCCATCTTGCCGTCGGCCTCGTTGAGGATGTCGTTGATCACGGGTGCTCCTTCAGTGCTGGTTCGCAGGGCGCTGGTGTTCGAGTGTCGGTCAGCCGGCGCTGACGAGCGTGCCAATCTTCTCACCCTGGACGACCCGCAGGATGTTGCCCTCCGGCTCCATCCCGAAGACCACCATCGGCAGCTTGTTCTCGCCGCACAGGGCGAAGGCGGTCTGGTCCATGATCCGCAGGCCCTGGGCGATCGCCTCGTCGTAGGTCAGCTCGTCGTACTTGGTGGCGGTCGGGTCGAGCTTGGGGTCGGCGCTGTAGACGCCGTCGACGCCGCTCTTGGCGACCAGGACGACGTCGCACTTGCTCTCGAGCGCGCGCTGCACGGCGACCGTGTCGGTGGAGAAGAAGGGCATGCCCATGCCGGCGCCGAAGATGACGACCCGGCCCTTCTCCATGTGCCGGATCGCCCGGCGCGGGATGTAGGGCTCGGCGACCTGGCCCATGGTGATCGCGGTCTGGACCCGGGTCTCGACGCCCATCTTCTCCAGGAAGTCCTGGAGCGCCAGGCAGTTCATGACGATGCCGAGCATGCCCATGTAGTCGGCGCGGACCCGGTCCATGCCGCGCTGCTGGAGCTCGGCGCCGCGGAAGAAGTTGCCGCCGCCGGTCACCACCGCGATCTGGACACCCGCCTCGACGACGGCCGCGATCTCGTGCGCGACCTTCTGCACGACGTCGGGGTCGACGCCGACCTTGCCGCCTCCGAACACCTCACCGGAGAGCTTGAGCAGGACTCGCTTGTAACCGGTCACGGGCGGCTCCTTCGAACGTCGGACTGGGGCTGGACGTGCGAGAAGGCCGGTCCGATGATCAGCGTGACTGTCATCGAACCGGCCTCCTCGTGTGGTCTGGCTAGAACCTAGCGGATCAGGCGCCGACCTCGAAGCGCACGAAGCGCGTCAGGGTGGTGCCGGCCGCGTCGAGCACGGCCTTGACGGTCTTCTTGTTCTCGGTGACCGACGGCTGCTCCAGCAGGACGACGTCCTTGAAGAAGCCGTTGAGCCGGCCCTCGGTGATCTTGGCGATCGCCTGCTCGGGCTTGCCCTCCTCGCGGGAGGTCTTCTCGGCGATGTCGCGCTCGTGCGCGACGACGTCGGCCGGGACCTCGTCGCGGGTGAGGTACTGCGGACGCATCGCGGCGACCTGCATCGCCGCGGCGCGGGCCGCGTCGGCGTCGCCGGTGTACTCGACGAGGACACCGACGGCGGGCGGCAGGTCGGCCGCACGCTTGTGCATGTAGGCCACGACCGAGCCGTCGAAGTGGGCGTACTGGCCCAGCTCGATCTTCTCGCCGATCGAGACCGCGAGGCCGTCGACGACCTCGCCGACGGTCTGGTCACCGAGCGAGACCGAGCGCAGCGCCTCGACGTCGGCCGGCTTGGCCTCCGACGCGGCGTCCGCGATCTTCTGGGCGGCGGCGACGAAGTCCTCGCCCTTGGCGACGAAGTCGGTCTCGCACTTGAGCTCGACGAGCACGCCGGGGGCGTGCGCGACGAGGCCGGCGGAGGCCTCGCGCTCGGCGGCGCGGTTGGCTGCCTTGGCGGCACCCTTGACGCGCAGCAGCTCGACGGCCTTGTCGAAGTCGCCGTCGGACTCGTCGAGCGCCTTCTTGCAGTCCATCATGCCGGCGCCGGTCAGCTCACGGAGCTTCTTGACGTCGGCCGCGGAGAAGTTAGCCATGTGTCTCTTCCTCGAAGTTGGTGCGGGTGATGAGCTCAGGCGGGGGCGTCGGTCGCCTCGGCGGCAGCCGGGGTCTCCTCGGCAGCGGCCGGGGTCTCCTCAGCAGCAGCCGGGGTCTCCTCGGCGGCGGCCTCGGTGACCTCAGCAGCGGCCTCGGTCGCCTCGGCGGCCTCGCTCGCGGCGCCGGTCGCCTCAGCGGCCGGGGTCTCCTCGGCGGCAGCGTCGCCACCGGTCGCCTCGACGGCGGCCTTCTCGGCGTCGCCACCCAGCAGCTCGCGCTCCCACTCGGCCAGCGGCTCCTCGGCACCCACGGCCTCGGTGCCCTCGGACGCCTTCGCGCCGGAGCGGGCGATGAGGCCCTCGGCGACGGCGTCGGCGACCACGCGGGTCAGCAGGCCGACGGCGCGGATCGCGTCGTCGTTGCCCGGGATCGGGAAGTCGACCAGGTCGGGGTCGCAGTTGGAGTCCAGGATGCCGATGATCGGGATGCGCAGCTTGCGCGCCTCCTCGACGGCGAGGTGCTCCTTGTTGGTGTCGACGATCCACACGGCGGACGGCGTACGCGTCATCTCGCGGATACCGCCGAGCGACTTGTTCAGCTTGTCGCGCTCGCGGCGCATCTGCAGCAGCTCCTTCTTGGTGCGGCTGCTGCCGGCGACGTCGTCGAAGTCGATCTCGTCGAGCTCCTTGAGGCGGTTGATCCGCTGGTGCACCGTCTGGAAGTTGGTGAGCATGCCGCCGAGCCAGCGCTGGTTGACGTAGGGCATCCCGACGCGGGTCGCCTGCTCGGCGATCGCCTCCTGGGCCTGCTTCTTGGTGCCGACGAACATGATCGTGCCGCCCTTGGCGACCGTCTCCTTGATGAAGGCGTAGGAGCGGTCGATGTAGGCGAGCGACTGCTGCAGGTCGATGATGTAGATGCCGTTGCGCTCGGTCATGATGAAGCGCTTCATCTTGGGGTTCCAGCGACGGGTCTGGTGCCCGAAGTGGACGCCGCTCTCGAGAAGCTGGCGCATGGTCACGACTGCCATGAAATGTGTCTCCTTGGGTGCGGAGCACGACACCGTTGGCGTCCACCCTTGAAGCAGGACGGACCGGGACGTGTTCCTGTTGTTTTCAGTTGCTGCCCCCGACGGGTGCCGGTGGCCCTGACGCCTGCGCGCGACCCGATCGCCTGGCCTGATCGAGCTGGTGGCCAGATGAACTGAGGATCGGCGCCCACGGGTGGTCGGGACTCCGGAGAGGAGGCCCGTCGCGGTCTGCAGACGTGCGAAGTCAATCCGCAAGGATTGCTCCGATCAGAGTAGTCGCATCCGGCGGTACGGGCTAATCGGCCAGGTCGCCTCCACAGGGGGTGCTTCCCACACCGTTTTCCCCAGGCCGCGTGCGGCGCGGTCGCGCCGGAGTCGGCGCCTCGGCAGGGTCGGGTCATGACCACCCGTATCACGCTCCTGCTGGCAGTCCTGGTCGCCCTCTGCTGGTCATCCCCCGCGCAGGCGGCCGACACCGACCCGGTCGGCGTGTGGCCGCTGGCCCCGGAGCCCGAGGTCGTGCAGGGCTTCGACCCGCCCGACGACCCGTGGGGCGCCGGTCATCGCGGCGTGGACCTGCTCGGCACGGTCGGCCAGCCGGTGCGCTCGAGCCTGCCCGGACGGGTGAGCTGGGCCGGCGTGCTGGCCGGTCGTGGCGTGGTCGTCGTCGACCACGGGGCGACCCGCACGACGTACGAGCCGGTGGCCGCGACCGCCCAGGTCGGCGACCAGGTCGCCGCCGGCGACCGCATCGGCGCTGCTCGAGCTGGCCGGGTCGCACTGCTTCCCGCGCGCGTGCCTGCACTGGGGTTGGATCCAGGGCGAGACCTACCTCGACCCGCTCCGCCTGGTCGGCGCCGGTCCGGTCCGGCTGCTGCCGCTGTGGCGGGACGAGCCGGTCGCGACGCCCGGCGACGCCTCCGCTGCTCCGGTCGCCGTACGACCGCTGGCGGCCTGCGCTCACGCTCTGGGATGCGCCTGCTGGTAGGCCCGGCGGAGCCGATCTGTGGTGACGTGCGTGTAGAGCTGCGTCGTGGCCAGCGACGCGTGGCCGAGCAGCTCCTGCACCGAGCGCAGGTCCGCCCCGCCTTCCAGCAGGTGGGTCGCGGCGGTGTGCCGCAGCCCGTGCGGGCCGATGTCGGGCGCGCCCGGCACCTCGGCGACCCGTCGGTGCACCATCGTGCGCACGGCTCGCTGGTCGATCCGCTTGCCCCGGGCGCCGAGGAACAGCGCCGCACCCGACCCCTCGACCGCCAGACCGGGCCGGCCGTGGCGGACCCAGAAGTCCAGCGCGCGGGCCGCGGGCCGCCCGAAGGGCACCATCCGCTCCTTGCGGCCCTTGCCGAAGACGCGCACCACGTTGCGCTCCCGGTCGACGTCGTCGATGTCGAGACCGACCAGCTCGCCGACCCGGATGCCGGTCGCGTAGAGCAGCTCGAGCATCGCCACGTCGCGCAGGCCGGTGGCGCTGCCGTCATCCGCGTGCTCGGTCGCGGCGCGGATCAGGTCGCTCGCCTCGTCCGCGCGCAGCACCGGCGGCAGCGACTTGTGCGCCTTCGGCGACCCGAGGCTCGCCCCGGCGTCGGTCGGAGCCCGCCCGGTCCGGACCAGCCAGGCCGTGAAGACGCGGGCGGCGGTGGCCCGGCGGGCGATCGTGGTGCGCGAGCGGCCCATCGTCTGCTGCTTGGCCAGCCAGCTGCGCAGGGTGCGCAGGTCGAGATCCGTGACGTCGGTGTGCCCGAGGCGGGCAGCGTGGTCGAGCAGACCGCCGACGTCGGCGACGTACGCCCGGACGGTGTGCGGCGTGAGGTCGCGCTCGACGGCGAGGTGGCGCTCGTAGTCGCCGAGCACCTTGGCCATCGGCTCGGGCAGCGTGTCGTCCACGCCGGTGCCGACCTCGGTCTCGCTCACCATCAGAGTCTAGGAAGACCACGACCCGGCGCCGGACTGCCACGCCCTGGTAGGTCGGCAGAGACCCGGCCGATGCCGACCGTTCACCCGTGCACCCGACGCTGGCACCCATGACTCTCAGCAGACGCGAGGTCCTGGCCATGTCGGGCGCCGGACTCGCCTCCATCGGAATCGGCGGTGCCTTCGCGGTGCCCGCCGCAGCTCTCAGCCCGGACGCGCGTCGTCCCGGCTTCCCCACCGTGCGCGGCTACGGCCCGCTGAAGAAGGCCGGCAAGGAGCTCGCCCTGCCCGATGGCTTCTCGTACACGACGTTCGGCAGGGTCGGCACGTTGATGAGCGACGGGCACGACACCCCCGGCGCCCACGACGGCATGGGCCTCTTCGAGGAGGGCCAGCACCGGCTCCGGATCATCCGCAACCACGAGCTCGACCTCGACATCCCCGGGGTGAAGCAGAAGTCGCTCTCGAAGACCCACGCCTACGACCGGGCCGCTCCCGGCGGCTGCACCTCCTCGCTCTACGACCTCAAGCGCGGCGAGCTCGTCGAGAGCTTCCTGGTGCTCAACGGGACCCTGAGCAACTGCAGCGGCGCCCCGACCCCGTGGGGCTCGTGGCTGAGCTGCGAGGAGACCACCGACGGAGTGAAGGCGGGCTTCGAGAAGCCGCACGGCTACGTCTTCGAGATCCCCTCGAAGGCCGACGGGATCGTCGAGCCGGTCCCGCTCAAGGAGATGGGCCGGTTCGAGCACGAGACCGCGCCGGTCGACCCCCGGACCGGCATCGTCTACATGACCGAGGACAACGGCGACCCGGGCGACGGCTTCTACCGGTTCATCCCGAAGCGCAGGGGCCACCTCGCGGCGGGCGGCACCCTGCAGATGCTCGCCATCACCGGCGAGCGGCACTACAACACCGCCACGGGACAGCGCGTCGGCGAGGTCCTGGACACCCACTGGGTGACGATCGACCACCCCGACCCGCCGGACGCCGAGCACTTCGCCGGCTCGGTCTACTCCCAGGGCCGCGAGAAGGGTGGCGCCCGGTTCTACGGCCTGGAGGGCTCGACCTGGGCCGACGGCGGCGTCACCTTCGTGGCCAGCGAGGCCGGCGACCACCACAACGGCCAGGTCTGGCGGTTCAAGCCGACCAGCCACGACACCGGCAAGCTGACCCTGCTCTTCGAGTCGCCCAACGCCCGGACGCTGAACCAGCCCGACGCGATCACGATCAGCCCGGCCGGCACCGTCGTGATGGCCGAGGACGGCGACGGTGACGACGACGGCGGCGACAACTGGCTGCGGATCCTGACCCCCGGTGGTGGCATCGCCGACCTCGCGAAGGTGATCGAGCCGCTCGACCTGCACTACTGGGACCGGGAGGACTACCCGAAGCCCGGGCCGCAGGGCGCCAGCGAGATGTCGGGTCCGGCGTTCTCGCCCGATGGGAAGCACCTGTTCGTCAACGTGCAGTACCCCGGTGTCACCTGCGTGATCACCGGTCCCTGGGGCCGGCTGGCCTGACCGGGCAGCAGCTCAGTCGTGGGCGAGTGCGGCGAGGCGCCATCCGTCCTCGTCGCACTCGACCATGCCGCTCCGCTCGAGCACCTGCAGCGTCGTGTGGACCTCGTCGACGGCCAGGCCGGCGACCCGGGCGACCGACAGCGAGGTCGCGCCGCGCGAGACCGGCACGGCATCGAGCACCCTGCCGCTGCAGGTGGCTCAGCCCGTCGCGCGGTCGGTCCTTGCCTCGTGGCAGGTCGAGGACGTGCTCGCCCACGGCACCCAGCAGCTCCAGCGCCTCCTCCCCCGACGTCACGAGCGTCGCAGCTCCGGTGCGGATCACCTGGTGCACCCCGGCCGACTGGGCGCTGGTCACCGGACCAGGCACGCCCATCAGCTGGCGGTTGAGCCGGGTGGCCCAGTTGGCCGTGTTGAGCGCGCCACTGCGCAGCGCCGCCTCGACCACGACGGTCCCGACCGACAGCGCGGCGATGATGCGGTTGCGCGACAGGAAGCGGACCCGCATCGGTGCACCTCCGGGCACCGTCTCGGAGACCACTGCTCCCTCGGCGGCGAGGTGCTCGATCAGCTGCTGGTGCTTCTGGGGATAGACCCGGTCGGCTCCGCACGCGAGCACTGCGACGGTGGGGGCGTCGACGGCGACCGCGCCGCGGTGCGCCGCGAAGTCGATGCCGTACGCCGCTCCGGACACGATCGCCCGACCGGACTGTCCGACGGTGGCGGCGAGGTCGGCGGCCAGATCGGTGCCGTAGGTCGTCGCCGAGCGAGCGCCGACGACCGCGAGCGAGCCTTCGAGCCGCGCCAGCCGCAGCGGGCCGCGCACCCACAGACCGATCGGCACTCCCCCACGCTCCTGCACCGGGTCGGCGTCGCGCAGGTCGTCGAGCCCGGGCGGCCACTCCTCGTCGCCAGGCACGACGAACCGGAGCCCGCTGCGTGCGGCGGCATCCAGCTCGCGCTCCGGCGTCGACCTCGGCCAGCCGCTGACCGAGCTCGGGGTGCTCGAGCAACCGCGCGTGCACGACCTCGGCACCCAGGTCGGTCACCAGGTCGAGCAGGCGCGGGTTGCCGGGCTCGGTGATCTGCGCCAGCGCGACCCGCGCGAGCCGGTCGGCGTCGGTGGCGTTCACGACGCGCGCTCGATCATGCCGACGAGGAGCGGCTCGCCGGTGCGCAGCCGCAGCGCCACGGACGACCTCCTCCAGACCGGGATCGTCGACCCCTCGCAGGTCGGCGACCGTCCAGGCGAGCCGGTGGACCCGGGTCGCGCCGCGTCGGCTGAGCCTGCCGTCGTAGACCCGGTCGTCGACCAGCCGCTGGGCGGCGTCCGGCAGCGGCCACCGCTCGCGCAGCACCGGGCCGGGCGCGTGCCCGTTGAGCCCCCAGCTCTCCCCGGCGTAGCGCTCGGCCTGGCGGTTCCGGGCCGCGCGCGACCCGCTCCCGGATCGCCGCGGACGACTCCGGCACGATCAGCCGGTCTCCCCGGTCGGCACGACCCAGCGGCACCAGGTTGCGGACGATGTCGACCCGGTCGGCCACCGGACCGGTCACCTTCGCGCGGTAGTCGCGCAGCTGCGGAGCGCGGCAGCTGCAGCGGTTGGCCCCTGGGTGCGCGCTGTAGTTGCCACACGGACACGGGTTGCAGGCGAGAACCACCATCCCCCGAGCCGGGAGCGTCACGAGCTCGTCCTGCCGGGCGATCGTCACGTCGCCGCTCTCCAGCGGCTGACGCAGCGCCTCGATCACGTCGGACGCTGAAGAGCGGGAACTCGTCCAGGAAGAGGACGCCGCAGTGGGACCGGCTGATCTCACCCGGGCCGCACCTGGCCGCTGCCGCCGCCGATCAGGCTCGCCTTGCTGGCGTCGTGATGGGGCGCGGAGTACGGCGGACGGACGACCATCCCCTGAGCCGGATCGAGCAGCCCGGCGAGCGAGTGCACCGCGGTCAGCTCCAGCGACTCGGCCCGGGTGAGGTCGGGCAGCATCCCCACGATCCGCTCGGCCACGCTGGTCTTGCCGGCGCCCTTCGGGCCGGAGAGCAACAGGTGGTGGCTCCCGGCAGCCGCCACCTCGACGGCGTAGCGGACGTCGGCCAGGCCGAGCAGGTCGGACATGTCGGTCTCCTCCAGCCGCTCCTCGCCGCGCCAGCTCAGCAGCCGTGCTCCCGACATCGCCGCCACCGGCGGCGCCTCGGGCACCTCCTCGCCGCGGAGCTCCGCGACCACCTGGCCGAGCGAGCGCATCCCGAAGACCTCCATGTCGGGCACCATCGCCGCCTCGCGGGCCTGCGGCTCGGGGACGAAGACGCGGCGCACGCCGCGCTCGGCGGCGGCGAGCACCATCGGCAGCACCCCGGCGACCGACCGCAGGTTGCCGTCGAGGGTCAGCTCGCCGATGAAGGCCGTGCCCGCCAGGTCGGCGCCGGGCAGGCTGCCGTCGGCCGCCAGCACCGAGACCGCGATCGCCAGGTCGAAGTGGGGACCGCGCTTCACCAGGTCGGCGGGCGAGAGCAGGATCGTGATCCGCTTGGTCGCGGGCCAGGTCAGGCCGCTGTTGATGATCGCCATCCGGCAGCGGTCGCGCGCCTCGTTGAGGGTGACGTCGGGCCGACCGACCATGGTGACCCCGACCTGGCCGGGCGAGACGTCGGTCTGCACGTCGATCAGGTGACCGACGGCCCCGTGGAGCGAGACGGCGTGGGCGGTGGCGAAGGGCATCAGCCGATCCCCCGCACGTGGTCGAGGATCGAGGCGCCCCGGCGTGGCCGGACGATGCCGACCATGTCGATGCGGATGTCGCGTACGGCGACCCCGCGCTCCTCGAGCCACCGGCGTGGCGAGCCGGCGCAGCCGGGCCACCTTGATGTCGGTGACCGCCTCGTGGGGTGTGCCGTAGCGCAGGCTGCTGCGGGTCTTGACCTCGCAGACGACCAGCACGTCGCCGTCGCGGAGGACCAGGTCGATCTCGCCGGCCTCGCACCGCCAGTTGCGCTCGAGCAGGACCATCCCCTGCTCGACCAGGTGGCGCGCCGCGAGGGTCTCGCCGTACGCGCCGAGTGCCTGCTTGATCGCTGCCGCTGTCGAACTCGTCATGTCCTCGACCTCCTGACCGCCACCCTCGCCGGTAGGCGGCGACGATCAGCAGGGCAGGAACGAGCGGCTGTGGAGAGCGCCGTCGAGGGCCGCCCTGTGGACGCCAGGTGGGCCGTCAGCACCCTCAGGCTTGGGGAGGTCGATCTCCGAGGGGCTGAGCTCCTCGACGTTGACGTCCTTGAAGGTCAGCACCTTGACGTTCTTGGCGAAGCGGGCCGGGCGGTACATGTCCCAGACCCAGGCGTCGCTCATCGAGACCTCGAAGAACACGTCCCCGGCCTCGGTGCGTGCCTTCACGTCGACCTGGTTGCACAGGTAGAAGCGTCGGTCCGTCTCGACGACGTACTTGAAGATGCCGACGACGTCGCGGTACTCGCGATAGAGCGTCAGCTCCATCTCGGTCTCGTACTTCTCGAGGTCCTCGGCGCTCACGGACGGACTCTATCTCCGCGGTCTCGAGGCCAAGGGCTCCAGGCCCGCGGCCCGCCGTACGTTCACGAACCGCATCCGGTGGACCGGCGACGGACCGTGCTCGGTGAGCGCCGCGGTGTGCACCTCGGTGATGTAGCCCTTGTGGGTCTTGAAGTCGTACGCCGGCCAGTCGGCGTCCAGTCTCGACCATGATCCGGTCGCGGGTGACCTTGGCCAGCACCGACGCGGCGGCGATGCAGGCGGCGACCCGGTCGCCCTTCCAGACCGCCAGCCCGGGCACGCCCAGCCCGTCGACCGGGAACCCGTCGGTCAGCACGTACGACGCCGGCAGGTCGAGCAGCGCGACCGCCCGCCGCAGCGCCTCGACGTTGGCGACGTGCATGCCGAGCCGGTCGCACTCCTCGTGGGAGACCACGACGACCGCCCACGACAGCGCCCGCTTCACGACCTGGTCGTAGCAGCGCTCCCGGGCCTTCTCGGTGAGCAGCTTGGAGTCGGCGAGACCGGGGATGATGCCGGCCTTGCCCGCCGGCAGGATCGCCGCTCCGGCCACGAGCGGACCGGCGCACGCTCCCCGGCCGGCCTCGTCGACGCCCGCGATCGGCTCGATGCCGTGCCGGCGCAGGGCGCGCTCGTAGCCGTACAACCCAGCGTCCTTGCGGACCGTGGATCCGCGGGGCAGCGCGCTCACCGAGACGAACCTAGGACGCGTCGGGGACGTCCGCGAACGTGTCGGGACGGTGCAGGAAGTTGAACCGGTCGCTGGGCCAGAGCAGCACGAACACCTTGCCGACGACGTCGTCGGTGGGGATGTAGGGGTTCTTGCGTGCAGTCGGTCTCGGTCTTGAGGCACATGTGGACGGTCGAGTCCGCGGAGTTGTTGCGGTTGTCGCCCATCACGAAGATGTGCCCGTCGGGCACCGGTCCGACCGACCAGTTGCAGTTGCCGACCATCGGCCCGTAGCAGTCCGCGCCGCCGAGACGGGCGTACTCCTTCTCGTTGAGCGGCTGGCCGTTGACCGAGATCCGGCCCTTGTCGTCGCAGCACTTGATCGTGTCGCCGCCGACGCCGATGACGCGCTTCACGAGGTGGCCGCCGGTCGGGTAGAGCCCGATCTTCGACAGGACCTTGCCCGACGCCGCTCGTCGGGACCGGCCGACTCCTCCTCGTTGAGCCAGCCACCCGGGTCCTTGAAGACCACGACGTCGCCGCGCTGGGGGCCGTTGCCGAACCAGTACGACGGCTTCTCGACGAGGATCCGGTCGTTCTTGACCAGACCCGGCTCCATCGACTCCGACGGGATGTAGAACGCCTGGACGAACAGCGCCTTGATCACGATCGCGAGGACCAGGGCGATCCCGAGCAGCAGGATCGTCTCCTGCCAGACCGGCAGGTGCTTCTTCTTCGTCTTGCTTGTCACCGGCGGGCGGGTCAGCGGTCGCCTGGATTCTGCGGTGGTGCTCATCGCGTCGCCGGTCTCGCCGAACTCGGGTGTGGAAAGCGAAGACCGCGACCCATCATCGTCAGGAGTGTCGACGGGCGATGGGTCGCGGTCTTCAGAAGTCACGCGCAGAGCTAACTACGAAGCCTGAGAATCTGCTCAGGCCTCGCGGCGCTCCTTGATCTTGGCCTTCTTGCCCCGCAGGTTGCGCAGGTAGTAGAGCTTGGCGCGGCGGACGTCACCGCGGGTCACGATCTCGATCTCCTCGAAGATCGGGGAGTTCAGCGGGAAGGTGCGCTCGACGCCGACGCCGAAGGAGACCTTGCGGACGGTGAAGGTGCGGCCGATGCCGGCACCGTGGATCCGGATCACGACGCCCTGGAAGACCTGGACGCGGGAGCGGTTGCCCTCGACGACCTTGACGTGGACCTTGACGGTGTCACCCGCGCGGAAGGCGGGGATGTCGGTGCGCTTGCTGGCGTTGCCGAGCTCGGCAATGAGGTTGGTCATTTTTTCTCCTCGCGAATGCCACAGGTCAGCCGCGGTACGGGAAACGTTTCAGTTGTCAGGTCCAACCATCATGTGGCCGGCGGCGCCATGTCCCCCCTGTGGCAGGAACTGGTGCGGACCCCTGGAGGAGAGTTCTTCCAGGCGATCCTTGTTTGGCCGGTTGGACCAAGGAGGAAGTCTGCCACAGCGGCTTCAGGACCGGCGAATCCGCTTGCGTCAGCCGGACGGCGCCCGGAACGGCTCTCCCGGCGCAGCCGGTAGCCCGCCTTCTTGTAGATCCGCTGGTTGCGCAGGCTCCGCGCGCCCGTGAACAGCGCGTACGTCGTCGCCGCGGCCGGCGCGAGTGCCTCGATCCGCTCCAACAGCTCGCGACCGAGCCCGCGGCCGGCGAGGTCCGGGGCGACCATCAGCCGGCCGATCTCCCAGGTCTCGCCGTCGAGCGACGCCGCGCACCGCCCCGACCAAGCGTCCTGCCGACCGCGCCACCAGGACGGTGTCGCGGGCCAGCCAGTCGCGGACGTCGTCGTGGGTCTCGTGCAGCGCCGGGATGCGCACCCCGGGGTTGTCGTGCTGCTCGGTGACCCAGCAGGCCAGCTGCAGCACGAACAGCTCGCCGGAGTCGGCCGGCGCCGCGGGCCGGATCTCGACGTCGTCGAGCAGCGCCGCGGCCGGCACCAGGTCGGGACGACGCTCGGCGGTACGGCGTACGGCCTGGTCGCGACGCCACGCGGCGATGGCGCCGTGGTCACCGGACAGCAGCACCGGGGGCACGTCGTGGCCGCGCCACGCGGCGGGCTTGGTGAAGACGGGGTACTCGAGCAGCCCGTCCTCGTGCGACTCCTCGACCAGCGACTCGGCGTTGCCCATGAACCCCGGCACCAGGCGTACGACGGCCTCGGTGATCGCGAGCGCGGCCACCTCGCCCCCGTTGAGCACGTAGTCGCCGAGCGAGATCTCGCGGACCTCGGCCCGGGTCGACACCTCGTCGAGCACCCGCTGGTCGATGCCTTCGTAGCGGCCGCACGCGAAGACGATCCGCTCACGGGTGGCCAGCTCGCGCGCCACCGCCTGGGTGAACGGCTGACCCGAAGGCGTCGTGAAGACCACGGTGGCCGGCCCGTCGTCGAGCAGCGCGTCGAACGCCTCGCCCCACGGCTCGGGCTTCATCACCATGCCGGCACCACCGCCGTACGGCGTGTCGTCGACCGTGCGGTGCCGGTCGTGCGCCCAGTCGCGCAGGTCGTGGACCCGCACGTCGATCAGCCCCTTGTCACGCGCCTTGCCCGCGAGCGACAGCTCCAACGGAGCCAGGTAGTCGGGGAAGATCGTGAGGACGTCGATGCGCACGGCTCAGTCTTCTTCCAGGGGTGTCACGAGGCCGGGGCGGTCGGCGATCACGACCCGGCCGCCGGCGACGTCGACCTCGGGCACCAGCGCCTTCACGAACGGCACCAGCGTGTCGCGACCGTCGGGCGTGCGCACGGCCAGCAGGTCCTGGGCGCCGCCGTGGACGAGCCCGGTCACCGTGCCGAGCTCGGCGCCGGAGACGTCGTACGCCGCGAGGCCGACCAGCTGGTGGTCGTAGAACTCGTCGGGGTCGTCGGGCGACGCGTCGACGGCGACCGTTGCGAACAGGGTGATCCCGCGCGCGGCCTCCGCGGCCGTGCGGTCCGGGATCTCCTCGAAGCGGGCGAGCAGCACCGAGGAGTGCCAGCGGGTGCTCGCCACCGTGACGGTCCGCAGCGTCGAGGCGGACCCCGGAGGAGCCTCGACGCCCAGCACCGCCCCGGGGGCGAAACGCCGCTCGGGCTCGTCGGTGCGGACGTTGATCGTCACGTCACCGCGCAGGCCGTGGGCCTTGCCGATCCGGCCCACGACGACGTCGATGGTCTCCACGCGCTTCCTCTCCTGGGAACGTCCCTCAAATGCAGAACAGGTGCCGCCCCGAGGGGCGGCACCCATTCAAGCGTCTGTCTCAGCTGCTCAGCGACGACGGTCGACGTCGACGAAGTCGACCCGAGCCCCGCCCCGTCCCGCCAGGGCGGAGACGACGGTGCGGAAGGCCGTGGCGGTGCGACCGCCCCGGCCGATGACCTTGCCGAGGTCGTCGGGGTGGACCCGGACCTCGAGGATCGAACCCTGACGCAGCTGCTTGTCGCGCACGCTCACGTCGTCGGGGTTGTCGACGACGCCGCGCACCAGGTGCTCGAGAGCATCCGCGAGCATGGTGCTCAGGCCTCGGTCTTCTCGGCGTCGGCCTCGGCGGCAGGCGCCTCAGCCGGGGTCTCCTCGGCGGCAGGCGCCTCAGCCGGGGTCTCCTCGGCGGCGGGCGCCTCGGCGGGGGTCTCGGCGACGGCCGGAGCCTCCTCGACCTTCTCCTCGGCCTTGGGCTCAGCCTTCTTCTTCGAAGCAGCCTTCTTGGTCACCGCGTCGCCCTTGGGCTCGTTCGCGGCGTCCTTGAGCGCCTCGTTGAAGATCTCGAGCTTGTCGCGCTTCGGCTCCTTGACCTTCAGGGTGCCCTCGGTGCCGGACATGCCCTTGAAGGTCTGCCAGTCACCGGTGATGGTGAGGATCTTGGCGACGGCGTCGGACGGCTGCGCGCCGACACCCAGCCAGTACTGCACCCGCTCGGAGACGACGTCGATGTACGACGGGTCCTCCTTGGGGTGGTACTTGCCGATCTCCTCGATGACGCGACCATCGCGCTTCTTGCGCGAGTCGACGACGACGATGCGGTACTGCGGAACCCGGACCTTGCCCAGGCGCTTCAAACGGATCTTGACGGCCACGTTTGTGGTGTCTCCTCAGGAATATGTGTGTGGGTGAAGGCACCGCCACCAGGTGGGGAAAGCACCGGGTCGGGACCTTCGATGGGCACTGCGACGTCCGAGTTAGAGGGTTCGGGCGCGCAGGACTCAGCGGCCAAGTCTGCCAGAAGGCACGCCCGACCCAGAAATCCACCGCCCAATCGGGCAGAGTCGCCCCATGAGCCATCCTGTCCCGGCCCTCAAACCGCGTCCCAGCGGGTGGTGGTTCGTCCTCGGGGTCGGGCTGATCGTGCTGGCCATCGCGGCGGCGATCGCCTTGTTCATCTGGACGTTCTCGAGCTTCTTCCACACCGATGCCCGGGTCGCGGCCGACGGTCAGGCCCACCAGGTCACCGTCGACACCGACGGCGACCGGATGATCTGGACCGAGTCGCCAGGATCGCTCTTCCCACCCGAGTGCACCGTCGTCGACCACGCCACCGGGGACCAGGTCCCCCTGCGGCACGTGAGCGGGGAGTTCCGGCGCAACAACGGCACGAGCGGCGGCTGGGTCGGTACCTACCGGTTCGACCCGGGCTCAGGTCACCTCGAGGTGACCTGCACGACGGACGGCTTCGGGGACGCCACCACCACGTCGTACGTCGAGATCGGCCCGTCGCCCAGCTTCGGCGGCCTCGCGGGTGGCATCCTTCTCTCGATGCTCGTCCCCGGCCTGCTGGGTCTGACGGGGGTCGCCGTGCTCATCGTGACCGGAATCTTCTTCGCAACCCGGCCACCCCGCCGGAAAACCGTCCGACCCGGCACAACCGACTGACCCTGGCGCGCGTCACAGGAGGGTGACCCCCTCCCAGCGGCACCTCTGGCTGCGACCCGTCGCGTCGCGCGCCCACCGAGCACGTCGCCGGCTCGCCTGGGCGACCAGCGGCAACGACTGGGCGTCTCGCCGCAGCACCGCGCGACCTGCCGGTCCGGCTCCAGCGCCACGGCTCGCTCCTGCTGCGCGACCTTGCCGGGGCCGAGATGGTGCTCCAGCACAACAAGGTCGTCAACCTGCGGCTGGCATCGGCCCGGGTCGACGGCCTGGTGATCCGCCCCGGCCAGACCTTCTCCTTCAACAAGGTGGTCGGCAACTGCACCCGGCGCAAGGGCTACGTCGAGGGCATGCGGCTCTCCGACGGCGTCGCGCAAGCCGGGTGTCGGCGGCGGGATCTGCCAGCTGGCCAACCTGCTGCACTGGATGTTCCTGCACTCTCCGCTCACGGTCGTCGAACGATCCGAGCACAGCTTCGACCCGTTCCCCGACAACGGGCGGGTGCTCCCGTGGGGCGTCGGCTGCTCGATCGTCTACAACTACGTCGACCTGGTGGTCCGCAACGACACCGCCACGACGTTCCAGCTCCGCACGCGGGTCGGCGAGCGGCACCTGCGCGGCGAGCTGCGTGCCGACCGCGAGCTCGCCGTGTCCTACGCGGTCGAGGCTCGCGACGAGCGCGTTCGAGGCGTGCGCGGACGGGCTGGTCCGCCGCAGCAACGAGATCTGGCGTACGACGTACGACCGGCGCACCGGTGTCGCCGTCGGCGAGGAGCTGGTGAAGCGCAACCGTGCGGTCGTGAAGTACCCGTCGGCCCTGGTCGACTGTCAGGCCACCACGTTGCCCCGGAGCACGACGCAGGCGGGCCGGAGCAGCACGGACAGGTCGTCGAGCGGGTTGGCGTCGTAGACGACGAAGTCGGCGGGTGCGCCCTCGTCGAGGCCGGCGTTCCAGCCGAGCCACTCGCGCGCTCGCCAGGAGGCCGCACCGAGGGCGTAGTCGGCGGGGATCCCGAGGGACGTCATCGCGATCACCTCGCCGGCCAGGTTGCCGTGGCGGCTGATCCCGCCGCCGTCGGAGCCGGCGTAGAGCGACACCCCGGACTCGTAGGCCGCCATGATCGTGTCGCGGCGCCGGACGTAGAGGTCGGTCATCGTCGAGGTGTACGCCGGGAACTTCTCGCGACCGGCCGCGGCGTAGCCCGGGAACTTGTCGAGCTGCATCACGGTCGGCACCAGCGCGACGCTCCGGTCGGCCATCGCCTCGACCTGCTCGAGCTGCAGGCCGGTGCCGTGCTCGATGCAGTCGATGCCGGCGTCGATCAGCCCGGCGAGCACCTCGTGCCCGAAGCAGTGGGCGGTCACTCGCGCGCCGTGCTCGTGCGCCACCTTGATCGCCTCGGCGAACGCTTCCGGCGGGAACGACGGCCGCAGGTCGCCGTCGTCGCGGGAGATCCAGTCGCCGACCAGCTTGACCCAGCCGTCGCCGCGCTGCGCCTCCTGGGCGACGTACGCCGCCAGCTCGTCGGGCTCGACCTCGTGGGCGTAGTTGCGGATGTAGCGCTTGGTGCGCGCGATGTGGCGACCGGCCCGGATCAACCGCGGCAGGTCCTCGCGCTCGTGCACCCACGCGGTGTCGGCAGCCGAGCCGCAGTCGCGGATCAGCAGTGCCCCGGCGTCGCGGTCCTCGATCGCCTGCTGCTCGGTCGCCGCGTCGGAGATCGCGCCGTCGTCGTCGAGTCCGAGGTGGCAGTGGGCGTCGACCAGTCCGGGCACGATCCAGCCGTCGACCGCGCGTTCGGCGCCAGCCACCGGCTCGAGGGTGATCCGGCCGTCCACGACGTACAGGTCACGCGGCTCGCCGTCGGGCAGCACCGGGCCGGAGAAGCGCAGAGCGGTCATGACCGCGACCGTACCGAAGTCAGTGCGCCGCTCTCTCCGCCGCGGCGATCGCCTCGGTCAGCCGGGTGCGCTCCTTGTCGATCCACTGGCGCCCGGTGTAGGCGTCGGCGAACGCCTCGGCGAACTCAACCGGGTCGTCTCCGACGATCGCGCGCACCGATGTGCCGTCCGCGGCCGCCCGCTCCCACAGGTCCGCGAAGTCCTCGAACATCTTGAGGGCGGTCTTGCCGTCCGTGACGCCCCCGTAGTAGGTGAAGTACCGCTGCAGGGCCTTCGCCACCGCGGCGTACGGCTCGGGGAGCGCGTCGATCCGGGCCTTGTACTGGCGGTACTGCTTCTTCTCCTCGAGCGATCCCGTGACCAGCTCGATCAGTCGTGCGGCCATTGCTACTTGCCTCCTTCGCGGAGCTGTTCCAGTCGTTCCGAGAGGAAGCTCCAGGTCCTCCAGAACTCGTTGAGGTGGTCCTGTCCCTGCGGGTTGAGGGAGTAGACCTTGCGCGGTGGGCCCTTCTCGGACGGGACCTTCTCCACGTCGACCAGGCCGCGCTGCTCGATCCTGACCAGCAGCGCGTAGACGGTGCCCTCGGCGATGTCGGTGAAGCCCTTGTCGCGCAGCCAGGCCGTGATCTCGTAGCCGTACGCCGGGCGGCCCGCGAGGATCGCGAGCACGATGCCCTCGAGGGTCCCCTTGAGCATCTCGGTCACCTGCTTGTTGCCCATCGTCCCCACCTCCTTCCGACTACTCAGTATTAATGACTACCAGTAGATAGTAGCACTGAGTAGTGGTCGCGCAAGGGGGTACTGCGTGCCGCTGGGGAGGGTCAGCTCAGAGGTGGTCGAGCAGCCAGGACGGGGTCATCACCATCGCGCCGTACCGCTCGACGCGGCCCATCAGGATCCGGTCGGCGGTGACCACGCTGACCCGGTCACCGCGCTCGGCGGCCGCCTTGGTCTCGGCGACGATCGTGTCGTCGCCGGCCTTCGGTGCGTGCACGGTGCGGACGTGGGCGTCCTTGCCCGGCGCGCACCCCACCCTTGGCCGCCCCCTCCAGGACGAGGACCACCTGCTGCTGGGGCACGTCGGCGACCAGCAGCTGCTCGTGCAGCCGGCGAGCCGCTCCGGCGCGGTCCTTCCACCACCCGTCGGGGCGACTGCCCACGACGTTGGCGCCGTCGACGACGAGGACTGTGCGTCACTTGAGGCGTCGCTCGCGTCGGCTCGCAGGCTCGCCCACGCGGGGCTTACTCGACCTCGTCGCCCGACGCCGGCCGCTCGCTTCGCTCGTGCCCGGCTGGGCGCTCGATCACTTCAGGTACTTGGAGAAGTCCTTCGGCAGGTCCAGAGCGGCAGCGGCCTTCTCGTAGTCGACCGGACCGTCGGCGTTCGGGTTGCCGAAGGGGTTGCTCGGTGCGGCGGCAGCCTTCTCCTTCTCGGCCGCGGCCTGCTGGGCCGCCTTGGCGGGGTTGCCGGACCGCTTGGCGCCCTTGCCCTTCTTGGGCTGCGCCTTCTGCTTGGCCGGCCGCCCGCCGCCCATGCCGGGGATCCCCGGCATGCCGGGCATGCCGCCACCGCGGGCCATCTGCATCATCATCTTCCGGGCCTCGAAGAACCGGTCGACGAGCTGGTTGACGTCGGACACCTGGCGACCGGAACCCTTGGCGATGCGCAGCCGGCGGGAGCCGTCGATCATCTTCGGGTTGGCCCGCTCGGCCGGGGTCATCGACTGGATGACGGCCTGGATCCGGTCGATCTCGCGCTCGTCGAAGTTCTCGAGCTGGTCGCGGAACTGGCCCATCCCGGGCAGCATCCCCATGATCTTCGACATCGAGCCGAGCTTGCGGACCTGCTGCATCTGCTCGAGGAAGTCGTCGAGGGTGAACTCCCCGCCCTGGCCGGTCAGCTTGGCGGCGGCCTTGGCCGCCTGCTCGCTGTCGAAGGCCTTCTCGGCCTGCTCGATCAGGGTCATCATGTCGCCCATGTCGAGGATGCGCGACGCCATGCGGTCGGGGTGGAAGAGGTCGAAGTCGGTCATCTTCTCGCCGTTGGAGGCGAACATGACCGGCTTGCCGGTGATCGAGGCGATCGAGAGCGCGGCACCACCGCGGGCGTCACCGTCGAGCTTGGTGAGTACGACGCCGTCGTACCCGACGCCGTCGAGGAACGCCTGGGCGGTGATGACGGCGTCCTGGCCGATCATCGCGTCGACGACGAAGAGGATCTCGTCGGGCTGCACGGCGTCGCGGATGTCGGACGCCTGCTTCATCAGCTCGGCGTCGACGCCGAGGCGACCGGCGGTGTCGACGATGACCACGTCGTGCAGGGTCCGCTTGGCCTCCTCGACCGCGTCGCGGGCGACCCGCACCGGGTCGCCGACACCGTTGCCGGGCTCGGGGGCGTAGACCTTGACGCCGACGCGCTCGCCGTTGACCTGGAGCTGGTTGACGGCGTTGGGGCGCTGGAGGTCGGCGGCCACGAGGAGCGGGCTCTTGCCCTGGTCCTTGAGCCACAGCGCGAGCTTGGCGGCCAGGGTCGTCTTGCCGGCACCCTGGAGGCCGGCGAGCATGATGACGGTCGGGCCGGTCTTGGCGTAGCGCAGGCGGCGGGTCTCCCCGCCGAGGATCGCGACGAGCTCCTCGTTGACGATCTTGACGACCTGCTGAGCGGGGTTCAGCGCACCGCTGACCTCCTCGCCACGCGCCCGCTCCTTGACGGCGCCGACGAACTCCTTGACGACGGGCAGCGCGACGTCGGCCTCGAGCAGCGCGATCCGGATCTCGCGCGCGGTGGCGTCGATGTCTGCCTCGGAGAGCCGGCCCTTCCCCCGGAGGTTCTTGAAGGTGTCGGCGAGCCGGTCGGAGAGTGTGGCGAACAAGTCCTTGGTCCTACCCGTTGCTTCTAACGAATTCCTGGCGTCAACTGCGGCACCAGCCTAGACGCCGCGGCGTACTCTCCCCACATGACCGTCGTGTGGGTCGTCGCCGGAGCCGCTCTCGTGGTCGGCGTGCTCGTCATCTGGGCGGGCCACCGGATGCTCCCCTCCCCCGACGACGAGGACCACCCGAACTGGCGGCTCGACCTCCAACGCAACCAGGTCAGGATTCCGCGCCCACGGTCGGTGAGGGCATCGCGTACGGCGTGCGCCGCCTCGGCCGCCCGGGTCTCGCTCAGCGCACCCGCCGACGCCTCCTGCAGGTAGAACACGTCGACCGCCTGCGGGCCGAGCGTGTCGACGTGTGCGGAGCGCACCGCGATGTCGAGGTCCGCGAGCGTCGAGCACACCACGAAGACCACGCCAGGCCGGTCGGCGGCCCGCACCTCGAGCACCGTCGCCTGGTCGGACGCCTCCGGGCGTACGACGACCGCCGGATCGAGCTCGACGACGTTGCTGGCCTGGCGCAGCTTGCGCGCCGCCTCGACCCGTCCGCCGACCACCGCTTCGTAGCGCTGCCGCAGCACCGCCGCGTCGAGGTCCTCGACGCCGACCTCCCACACGGAGACGCCGTACTGCTCCTGGGCCCACGCCCGCGCGGCCCGCACGGGGATCCGCTGGAGCGCGAACATCGCCGCGAAGTCTGCGAGCAGCCCGACCCGGTCGGGAGCGATCACGGTGACCCGGGTGCCGTCGACCGCCTTCTCGACGGTGATCGAGGCCGAGCCGCTGCGCACGTCTCGAGGGATCTCGATGTCGTCGGTCACGATCGCCGGGAGGGCGACCCCGGAGTCGAGGACCGTCCGTGCCCGGCGGGCCAGGTCCCGGATCAGCCCGGAGCGCCAGGACGACCACGCCTTCGGCGACGCGGCCTTGGCGTCGGCCTCGGTCAGCGCGAGCAGCAGGTCGAGGGTCTCGGTCGTCTCGACCTTGCTCGTGATCAGCTCGACGGTCGCGGGGTCGTCGGGGTCGCGGGTGGTCGCGGTCTCCGAGAGCAGGAGGTGCCAGCGGACGAGCCGGGCGATCAGGTCGACCGACTCCGCCTCGAAGCCCATCCGCTCGGCGATCGCGCGGGCGATCGGCTCCCCGGCGACGCTGTGCTCGGTCAGGCTGCCCTTGCCGATGTCGTGCAGCAGCGCCGCGACCATCAGCACGTCGGGCCGCCCGACGTGCCGGATCAGGGCGGAGGCCTCGATGCAGGTCTCGACGACGTGCCGGTCGACCGTGAAGCGGTGGATCGCCGACGCGTGCGGCAGCAGCCGGATCCGCTCCCACTCGGGCAGTGCGCGGAGCAGGGCGCCGGTCTCCTCGAGGGTCTCCCACACGCCGAGCAGGCCACGTCCCGATGCGAGCAGCCGCACCAGCAGCCGGCGCGCCTCCGGGGGCCACGGCGCGGCGATCGGCACGCCTTCGCGCGCCAGTCGAGCCGCGGTGGCCGGCGACAGCACGATGTCGCGCTCGGCGGCCTCGGCAGCGGCCCGCAGCAGCAGCAACGGGTCCTCGGCCGGGCGAGCACCGCGGTCGAGGACGACCTCGCCCGCCGCGAGCGCGACTCCGGGTGCGATCGGGGTGAGGTCGGGCCGGCGAGCCTTCGCGTACGACGCCGGCCGGGCCAGCACGTCGTCGACCCGGCGCCAGGTCAGGTGCGACAGGTGGGTGATCCGGCGGCCCAGCTCGCGCACGTGGGCCTGCCCGGCGCGCGCGTCGGCGAGGCCCAGGCCGTGGGCGAGGTCGCTCCACATCTCCGGGGCGATCCGGTCGGTGGCGCGCCCGGCGGTCTCCTGGAGCACGTCGCGGACGTCGAGCAGGGCGAGCCGGCTGCGCTCGAGCTCGACGTGGGGGACGTCGACCAGCCAGGTCGCGACCAGTGCCTTGAGGACGGTCGCGTCCCGGATCCCGCCCTCGGCCTCCTTGATGTCGGGCACCGAGAGGTGGGCGAGCTCGCCGACGAGCTCGTGCCGGCCGGTGACCATCGTGTGGAGCGCCGGCAGCCGGTCGCGCGAGCTCTTCCGCCAGTGCGCGAGCATCGTGGTCCGCAGCCGCAGCGTCAGGTTCGCGTCACCGGCCAGGTGCCGGACGTCGAGCAGCCCGAGCGCGACCTTGAGGTCGTTGCCCGCCGCCGCGAGCATCTCGGGGAAGGTCCGCACGGAGTGGTCGAGCTTCGTGCCGGAGTCCCACAGCGGGTACCAGACCTGCTCGGCCACCGTGCGTACGTCGACACCCTCCTCGGAGACCAGCACGACGTCGAGGTCCGACGACGGCGCCATCTCCGCAGCGGCCGTAGCCGCCGACCGCCACCAGCGCCGCACCCACCTCCGGGCCGCCGCTGTCGCGGTAGGCCTGAGCGCAGAGCGCGTCCGCCTCGGCGGTACGTCGTGCTCGGTCGGTAGCGCTCAACCGGGGTCCCCGGGCGTTGTTCGCCGGAGGAGCGAAGCGGAGGAGGCGAAGAACGTCGTGGGGTGATCAGAGCGCTGCCTCTCCCTTGTCGCCCGTGCGGACGCGGACGACCGAGTCGACCGGGGCGACCCAGACCTTGCCGTCGCCGATCTTGCCGGTGCGGGACGTCGAGGCTGATGACCTCGACGATCGCGTCGGCGTCCTCGTCGGCGACGAGGACCTCGAGCCGGATCTTCGGCACCAGCGTGACGTCGTACTCCGCACCCCGGTAGACCTCGGTGTGACCCTTCTGGCGGCCGTAGCCGCTGACCTCGCTCACGGTCATCCCGTTGACGCCGGCGGCCTCGAGGGCGGCGCGGGTGTCTTCCCACTTGTGCGGCTTGATGACCGCGGTCACGAGCTTCATCTGGGTCTCCTCGACGATCGAGCTGAAGGGGGCGGAACGGTCAGATCATGCCCGATGGGCAGCACACGGCCCGGCTCCCCGCTGGGGAGAGCCGGGCCGGTGGATGGTGCTGTGTGGTGGGACCGGTCAGAGAGCAGCCGCGTCGCGGTCACCCGTGCGGACCCGCACGACCGTGTCGACCGGGCTGACCCAGACCTTGCCGTCGCCGATCCGACCGGTCTGCGCGGTCTTCACCACGATGCCGACCACGTCCTCGGCGTCGTCGTCGCCGACCACGATCTCGATCCGGATCTTCGGGACCAGGGCGATGTCGTACTCCGCGCCCCGGTAGACCTCGGTGTGGCCCTTCTGGCGGCCGTAGCCGCTGACCTCGCTGACCGTCATGCCGGTCACGCCGAAGGTCTCGAGGGCCTCGCGGACGTCTTCCCACTTGTGCGGCTTGATGACCGCCGTCACGAGCTTCATGCGTTGACTCCTTCCGTGACGGTCGAGCTGGCGAGCACGCCGGACGACGGGAGGCCACCGCTGATGCTGGTGCCCAGGTCGTACGCCGACTCCCCGTGCTGGTCGCCGTCGATGCCCTCGACCTCGGCCTCGTCGGTGATCCGCCAACCGATCGTGTACTTGATCGCGAGGGCGATGACCGTCGTGAGGACACCGGTCCACACGATCGTGAACAGAGCCGCGAGGGCCTGGTCGCCGAGCGAGGAGAACCCGCCGCCGTAGAACAGGCCGTCGATGCCACCGGGCGCCGCCGAGGTCGAGACGAGACCGATCAGCAGCGTGCCGACGAGACCACCGACGAGGTGGACGCCGACGACGTCGAGCGAGTCGTCCATGCCGACCTTGAACTTCAGGCCGACAGCCGCGGCGCAGGCGCCACCGGCAACCGCGCCGACGACGATGGCGCCGGTCAGGTCGACCGCGCCACAGGCGGGCGTGATGGCGACGAGACCGGCCACGATGCCCGACGCGGCACCCAGCGAGGTGGCCTTGCCGTGCAGGATCCGCTCGATGATCAGCCAGGCGAGCATCGCCGCGCAGGTGGCGATCGTGGTGTTCAGGAAGGTCACACCCGTCTCACCCTGGAACTGCTCGGAGAACTTGGCCGGGTCGGCCAGCGAGTCGGAGGTGAAGACGATCGAGCCGACGTTGAAGCCGTACCAGCCGAACCACAGGAGGCCGGCGCCGATCATGGTGAGCGTCAGGTTGTGCGGCTTCATCGGCTCCTTCATGAAGCCGACGCGCCTGCCGATCACCAGGCACAGCACCAGGCCGGCGACACCGGCGTTGATGTGGACGACCGTGCCGCCCGCGTAGTCCTGCGCGAACGTCGAGCCCTTGGCGAGCTGGCCGGCCAGCCAGCCGCCGCCCCACACGTTGTGCGCGACCGGGAAGTAGCACGCGGTCAGCCAGATCGGGACGAACACGATCCAGGACGAGAGCTTCACCCGGTCGGCGATGGCTCCCGAGATGAGCGCGACCGTGATGGCGGCGAACGTGAGCTGGAAGACGACGTAGATGAAGTTGATGTGCGAGACACCGTCGAGCCCGAACATGTCGAACGGGTTGGCGATCAGCTTGCCGTTGCCGTTGCCGGCGCCGTCGCCGCCCCAGCCCTCGGACCAGCCCCACAGCACGAACACGATCGCCGCAACGGCGAACGCGACGTAGGACATCATCATCATGTTCAAGACCGACTTGGCGCGCGTCATGCCACCGTAGAACAGGGCCAGCGCCGGAACGGTCATCATCAGGACGAGGGCTGTCGCCACCAGCATGAAGGCGTAATAGCCGTCCACAGAACCTCCAGGGATCAATCTCGGGAGGGCGGGTTCGGCAGCGACCGCACTGTCTGCGCCGGAGGTCCGCCCCATTGGCAGACACTTTCCGAGCCGGAGGTTTCGACCTGCGTTGTCGCGTGTTGCGGTTAGGAAACGAGTGCCGAGGTTTTGTTACCCCGGTGTTACAGGGCAGTCGTGGTCAGCCGAGAAGGGCGTCGACGAACGCGCCCGCGTCGAACGGAGCCAGGTCGTCGGCACCCTCGCCGAGACCGACCAGCTTGACGGGTACGCCGAGCTCGCGCTGGACCTGCACCACGATGCCGCCCTTGGCGGAGCCGTCGAGCTTGGTCAGCACGATGCCGGTGACGTTGACGACCTCGCTGAAGACGCGCGCCTGGATCAGGCCGTTCTGCCCGGTGGTCGCGTCGAGGACGAGCAGCACCTCGGTGACCGGGGCCTGCTTCTCGATGACGCGCTTGACCTTGCCGAGCTCGTCCATCAGGCCCTGCTTGTTCTGGAGCCGGCCGGCGGTGTCGATGATGACCGTGTCGGCGCTCGTGTCGACGCCCTCCTTGACCGCCTCGAAGGCGACGCTGGCGGGGTCGGTGCCCTCGGCACCGCGGACCACGTCGACGCCGACCCGCTCGGCCCAGGTGGCCAGCTGCTCGACGGCGGCGGCGCGGAACGTGTCGGCCGCGCCGAGCACGACCTTGCGGTCCTCGGCGACCAGGATCCGGGAGATCTTGCCGACGGTGGTGGTCTTGCCGGAGCCGTTGACGCCGACCACGAGGACGACGCCGGGGTTCCCGTCCGTGCCGCTCACCTGGAGGCGGCGGTCCATGTCGGGGTCGACCAGCGCGAGCAGCTCCTCGCGGAGCACGGTGCGGACGTCGCCGCTGCCCTCCACGCGCAAGCGGGTGCGCAGCTTCTCGACCAGCTCCTGGGTCGGCGCGACACCGACGTCGGCGGTGAGCAGGGTGTCCTCGATGGACTCCCAGGTGTCCTCGTCGAGCCGGTCGCGCGACAGCAGCGCGAGCAGGCCGCGGCCGAGGCCACCCTGCGAGCCGGCGAGCCGCTGGCGCAGCCGCACCAGCCGGGAGGCGGTGCCCTCGGGCTTCTCGAGGACGGGGGTCGGGGTCTCGACAGGCTCGACCACCGGTGGTGGCGGCGCGTCGGCCGGCGCCTCGACCGGAGGCGTGACGTCGGCGGGCGGCACCGCGCGGCCGCGACCGCGCGAGACGAGGAGACCACCGAGCAGTCCCGCCGCGATCACGAGGACCGCGATGATCAGATAGAGCCAGTCACCCATGCCGCAATCCAACCAGAGGCTGGCTCAGCGCTCCCCATCAGTGCTCCCGGTCGGCGGCGTACGTCTCCTCCTCGACCAGCGGCGCGGCGTCGGCCGCACGGCTCATGGCCTCGCCGAGCCAGGGCGCGGCGGGGAGCTCCTCCCCCCGGTGCGGATAGGCGACGTAGACGACGACCAACCCGGCAATCGACCAGGACCACCAGCATCGAGATGACGACGAAGAGCACGAACTACCTCCCGAGGATCGGCTCTGCAAGGAACGGAGCCTGCCTTCACCGTGCCACATACCCCGTGACGGAACGGTTCAGACGCGCAGGAGGGGCGTGACCGCTGCGCGGATCACGTCCGGCATCGGGGTGACCGGCCGTGCCGGGTCGGTGTTGTCGACGTAGACGTGCACGAAGCGACCCTCCGCCGCGGCCGTCGGGTCGTCGCCCTGGAACAGCCCGATCCGGTAGACGATCGACGAGGTGCCGACCTTGTCGACCACGAGGCCGGTCTCGATCGGTGCCGGGAAGCCGAGCTCGCGGAAGTAGCGGCACGACGTCTCGGCGACCACGCCGATCTGCGGCAGCGCGCGCACGTCGACGCCGGTCGCGTCGTAGAGGTGCGCGTTGACGGCCGTGTCGAAGAGCTCGTAGTAGGTGGCGTTGTTGAGGTGCCCGTAGGCGTCGTCGTCGCGCCACCGGGTGGTGACGGTCCGCCACGCGACGTAGTCGTCGCGCGTGGGGCGGTCGCTCACGCCGACTCAGCCTCGCGGAGACCGCTGGCTGATCACCGCGGAGACGCCGTCGCCGCGCATGGTCACGCCGTAGAGCGCGTCGCCGACCTCCATCGTGCGCTTCTGGTGGGTGATCACGAGGAGCTGGGAGTTCTCGCGCAGCTCCTCGTAGATCTCCAGCAGGCGACCGAGGTTGGTGTCGTCGAGGGCGGCCTCGACCTCGTCGAGGATGTAGAACGGCGAGGGACGGGCCTTGAAGAGCGCGACCAGGAAGCAGACCGCCACCAGCGACCGCTCGCCACCCGACAGCAGCGAGAGCCGCTTGACCTTCTTGCCGGCCGGGCGGGCCTCGACCTCGATGCCGGTGTTGAGCATGTCGTCGGGCTGGGTCAGCACCAGACGGCCCTCGCCACCGGGGAAGAGCCGGGCGAAGGTCGAGTCGAAGGCCTTGCTCACGTCGGCGTACGCCTCGGTGAAGACCTGCTCCACCCGCGAGTCGACCTCGCGGACGATGTCGAGCAGGTCCTTGCGGGTCTTGCGGAGGTCCTCGAGCTGCTCGCTGAGGAACTTGTGCCGCTCCTCCATCGCCGAGAACTCCTCGAGCGCGAGCGGGTTGACCCGGCCGAGCATCGCGAGCGAGCGCTCGGCGGTGCGCAGCCGCTTCTGCTGCTCCTCGCGCACGAACGGCACCGGCTCGGGCAGCGTGCCGTCCTCGTTCTCGGCGGTCGCGGGGACGAGCTGGTCGGGGCCGTAGTCGGAGACGAGCCCCTCGGCGTCGAGGCCGAGCTCCTCGAGCGCGCGCTCCTCGAGCTGGTCGATGCGCATCCGCTGCTGGGTGCGGGCCATCTCGTCGCGGTGGACGGAGTTGACCAGGTCGTCGTGCTCCTTGCCGAGCTCGCGCAGGGTGGTGCGTACGGCGAGCAGCGACTGCTCGCGCCCGCTGCGTGCCTGCTCGACCGCGCTGCGGGCCTCCGTCGCGCGGTGGATCGAGACCTCGAGGCGGCCGAGCACGTAGCCGACCGCGACGCCGACCGCCTCGGCGGCGCGGCCCTCGCGGATCAGCCGCTCGCGGCGCTCGGCGGCCCGGGCTCGGGCCTCGCGCTCCTTGGCCGCCGCCCGGATCAGGGCGTCGGCACGCCCGTGCAGGGCACGGGCGCGCTCCTCGGAGGTGCGCAGCGCGAGCCGGGCGTCCATCTCGCCCTGGCGGGCGGTGCGGGCGGCCTCGACGAGCTCCTCGCGCACGGAGGTGTCGGGCTCCTCGTCGGTGGCGTCCTCGGCGCTGGCGAGCCGGGCCTCGAGCTCGGCCAGACCGGCCATGGCCTGGACCTGCGACTCCTCGGCCTTCTCGATCGCGGCGGTCAGCCGGTCGGCCTCGCCGCGGGCGGCGCGGGACTGGGAGCCGTACTGACCGAGCTCCTCGGCCACGGCGGCCAGGGTCGCGTCGGACTCGTGCAGCTTGGCCAGCGCGACGTCGGCACGCTTCTGGGCCTCGAGCCGCTCGCTCTCGAGGCGGGACATGTCGAAGCCCAGCCGCTCGGCGGCGGCAACCGCCTCGGCGAGCTGCTCGGTGGCCTCGTCGACCGCGGCCTGGACCTCGATCAGGCTCGGCTGGCTCGACGAGCCGCCGGCCGCGAAGTGGGCGCCGAGGACGTCGCCGTCGCGGGTCACCGCGGTGAGGTCGGGCAGCTGGGCGACCAGCGCGCGGGCGGCGTCGAGGTCGTCGACCACGGCCACCTTGGTCAGCAGCCGGGCCAGTGCCGGGCGCAGCGTGTCGGGGCAGTCGATGACGTCGACGGCGTACGTCGCCGACGCGGGCAGCCCGGGCCAGTCGCGGACGGAGTCCGCTCCCCCGCCGAGCAGCAGGCCGGCTCGGCCGAGGTCGTCGTCCTTGAGGTGGCTGATCGCGCGGACAGCGGCGTCGGCGTCGACGACGGCGACGGCGTCGGCGGCCGACCCGAGGGCGTTGGCGACGGCGGTCTCGAAGCCGCTGCGCACCGAGAGCAGCGCGGCCACCGAGCCGAGCAGACCGGAGACCGAGTCGGTGGCGGCGAGCAGTGCGCCCGCGCCGTCCTTGCGGTTGAGACCCATCTCGAGGGCGTCCTTGCGCGCGGCGAGCGCACCGCGGTCGCGGTCGGCCTGAAGGGCCTCGTCGCGGGCCTTGGCCAGTCGCTCCTCGATGTCGTCGAGGGCGCTGACAGCGGCCTCGTGCTCCGCGTCGAGCCCCTCTTCACCGGCGTCCAGGCCGGCGACCTTGGTCTCGAGCGAGGTGAAGTCGCGCTGGGCGCGCTCGGCGCGGGCGACGGCCTCCTCGCGGGCCAGACCGAGCCGGCCGACCTCCTCGTCGGCGGCGGCGGCGCGGGACTTGAGCGCGTTGACCTGACCGTGCAGCCGGGCCAGGCCCTCGCGACGGTCGGCCGCGGCGCGCTGGAGCCCGACGACGCGGCGCTCCTCCTCGGCGGCGGCGTCCTCGGCCGTACGGCGCGCGGTGACGGCCTGCTCGAGGGCCACCCGGTGGGTGTCGACCTCGGCTGCGATCCGCTGCTCCTGCTCGCCGACCTGGGCGGCCTCGGCCTCGAGCTGCTCGGGGTCACGCCCGGTCTGCTCCTCGACCTCGACGGTGCCGGCGGCGTTGCGCACCCGCTCGGCGGCCAGCGACTGGGTGCTGCGCAGCCGCTCGCGCAGGCCGGAGAGCGCGAACCAGGTCTCCTGGGCCGCGGCCAGGGCCGGCAGGTCCTCGCGGAGTGCGGCCTCGAGGCCGGTCTCCTGCTCGCGGGCGATCGCGACGTCGGCCTCCACCTGCTCGCGGCGCGCGACCAGGATCGACTCGTCGGCCATCTCCTGCTCGAAGGCGGTCCGGGCGGTGACGAGGTCGTCGGCGAGCAGCCGGGCCCGGGCGTCGCGCACGTCGGCCTGGACGCTCTGCGCCTGACGGGCCACCTCGGCCTGGCGACCCAGCGGCTTGAGCTGACGGCGGATCTCGGTCAGCAGGTCGTTGAGCCGGGTCAGGTTGCCCTCGGTGGAGTCGAGCTTGCGGAGCGCCTTCTCCTTGCGCTTGCGGTGCTTGAGGACGCCTGCGGCCTCCTCGATGAAGCCGCGGCGGTCCTCGGGGGTCGCGTGCAGGATCGTGTCGAGCTGGCCCTGGCCGACGATGACGTGCATCTCGCGGCCGATGCCGGAGTCGCTGAGCAGCTCCTGGACGTCGAGCAGCCGGCAGGAGCTGCCGTTGATCGCGTATTCCGAGCCGCCGCTGCGGAACATCGTGCGGCTGATCGTGACCTCGGCGTACTCGATCGGCAGCGCGCCGTCGGCGTTGTCGATGGTGAGGACGACCTCGGCGCGACCCAGCGGGGGGCGACCGGAGGTGCCGGCGAAGATGACGTCCTCCATCTTGCCGCCGCGCAGCGACTTGGCGCCCTGCTCGCCCATGACCCAGGCGAGCGCGTCGACGACGTTCGACTTGCCCGAGCCGTTGGGACCGACGATGCACGTGATCCCGGGCTCGAGCTGGAGCGTGGTCGAGGAGGCGAAGGACTTGAACCCCTTGAGGGTCAGGCTCTTCAGGTACAACGCGGGCTCCCAGCGGTAGGTGCGTCAACTCAGGACTGAGGACGAAGGCTATGACGTCGCACGTGCACAGCCGGCCTTGGGGGAAGCTCAGCGCCGCTCACGATACCCGGCCGCACCCCCGGTTCGTGGCATCCAGGGGCGGGTCGGCGGTACTTCCTCGCGCTCCGGCGGAGCTGCTCGTCGGCGTGCGCGATGTGGGTGAGCTGGCCCCAGATCAGCACCACGAAGATCGCGGAGCCGACGAAGGCGAACCAGAAGGGCGCGGTCACGCCCCAGTGCTGGGCGAGCACTCCGCCGAGGCCGGCGCCGATCACCAGGCCGCCGTACATGCCGACCAGGTTGACGCTGCCGACCCGGCCCTGCAGCTCGGTCGGTACGGCGCGCTGGCGCACCGTGATCGAGGTCGTGCCCCAGATGAGCGCGTGCGCGCCGAAGACGAAGAAGATGCACATCGCGACCCAGGGCGTGGTCGTCAGCGCGAGCGCCAGGTGCGTGAACGTCTCGACGATCAGCCCGATCCGCATGATGTTGCCGAGGCTGACCCGGCGGGTGATCCACCCGTAGGACAGGGTCCCGACCAGGCCGCCGACCGCGGACACCGTGGTGACCAGGCCGAAGCCGATCGCGCCCATGCCGAGCCGCTGGGTGACGTAGAGGACCAGGATCGACCAGGCAGCGCCGTAGGTGATGTTGAAGACGAAGATCGTCAGCACCAGCGTCCGGACCGCCGCGTTGTGCAGCACCCAGCGGAACGCCTCGGCGACCTCGTGGCGCGCGTGCGTGTCCGGCGTACGTTCGCGTCGGTGCGGCGGCAGCACCACCCGCGAGATCAGCACGGCGCCGAGAGCGACGACGATGGTCTGCGCGGCGAACGGCACGGCGTGGCCGACCGCGAAGAGCGCCGCCCCGATCGGCGGCCCAGCGAGCTGGTTGACCGTGACGAAGCCGGTCGCGAGGCGGGCGTTGGCGATCGCGAGGTCGTCGCGGTCGACCAGCATCGGCATCAGCGTCGCTGAGGTGTTGTCGGCGAAGACCTCGGCGGTGCCGAGCAGGAACATCGCCACCAGCACCAGCCAGATCGACGCCAGGTCGGTGGCGATCGCGAGCGTGAGCAGCACCAGCACGCCGGCGCGCAGCAGGTCGACGGTGACGACGATCAGCCGCCGGTCCAGCCGGTCGGCGATCACCCCGGCGGGCACCCCGAACACCAGCGGCGGCAGCCACTGGAGCAGCGCCCCGAGCGCCACCACGAACGCGTCGTGCGTCATCGAGGCGACCAGCAGCGGCCCGGCTGCGAGCGCGATGCCGTCGCCCAGGTTGCTGACCCAGGACGAGCCGAGCAGCCACCGGAAGCCGGTGCCGAACCGGCTCGGCGCGACGGTCTCGAGAAGGCGGCTCACAAGTCGCTGACCCTAGCCGGGCTCGACCGGGCCGTCCTCCCGTTTACCGGGCGGTCGCCGGGGTACACAGCGATCATGCTGCGACAGACGCTGGTGGCCGCCACCGCAACCCTCGCCCTGCTCGCCCCGGCCGCCGTCGCCGAGGCGGCTGCCCCCGACCACGCCCGCGCCTCGTCCGGGATCACCGGCACCTGGAAGGGCGGCGTCTACGGCGACGCCGGCGGCTCGGCCGGCTACCCGGCGAAGGTGAAGATCTCGAAGAAGCACGGCAAGCTCCACGGCAAGGTCACCTACCCCGGCACCTGCTCCGGCGTGTGGAAGTACCGCGGCAAGAAGCACGGCTGGTTCACCTTCCGCGAGGTGATCACCAAGCACGCGTCGCGCTGCGTCACGCCCGTCTCGGCCAAGGCCAAGCGGGTCGGCGGCAAGCTGAAGGTCGTGTGGCGGGAGCCGCAGACCGGCGACCAGGGCCACATGACGGCCCACCGGGTCTGAGGACCCGGGGAGCGGAACCGGTCAGACCGGCTGCATCTCCTGCTGCATCGAGGCGGTCTCCAGCTCGAGCAACGCGGCAGCGTGCGCCGCGGCGAGCCGGTCGTTCTCGTCGCTGAGGCGCCCGATGAGTGCCTCGAGCTCACCCACGCGCGAGCGGAGCCGGTCGTTCTCGGCCGCCAGACGGGGGGTTCGCAGGTCGCTGTTCATGTATCCGATCAGCGCCTTGGCCATGAAGGAACCTTCCGGGTCTCGAGAGACGTTCAGGGGGAGTCGGTCGCGATGGCGACCGTCTATAAGAGTCCCACCCGCCGGGCCACGGGTCAATTAGTCGACCGGCAAAGGCTGGGTGGCCACCCGGCGTCGGCGCGGCACCGGCTGGCAGACCGGGCAGAAGTAGGACGACCGGTTCATGAAGGCGATCCGGCGGATCGGTGCCCCGCACCGGTCGCACGCCTCGCCCTCGCGGCCGTAGGCGTGCAGCGACCGGTCGAAGTAGCCCGACTCGCCGTTCACGTTGACGTAGAGCGCGTCGAACGACGTGCCGCCCTCCCCCAGCGCCGCGACCATCACCTCGCGGGCGTGGCCGAGCAGCTCGCGCACCTGGGTCGCGGTGAGCCGGTCGCCGGGCCGGTCACCGTGGATCTGGGCCCGCCACAGCGCCTCGTCGGCGTAGATGTTGCCGACACCTGAGATCGAGATTCTGGTCGAGGAGCTGGCGCTTCACCCCGGAGGTACGCCGACGCACGCGGCGTACGAACTCGTCGTCGTCGAACTCCGGGTCGAGCGGGTCGCGGGCGATGTGGGCGATCTCGGGCGGCAGGTCCGCTCCCCCGGCCGAGACCGAGAGACCGCCGAACATCCGCTGGTCGACGAAACGCATCTCGCGACCCTCGGCGGCGCCCTCGAGGGCGAACCGGACCCGCAGGTGCCGCTCGTCGGGCGACGCCGGGCGGCTGCACGAGGATCTGGCCGCTCATGCCGAGGTGGCCGAGGATCGCGTCGCCGTTGTCGAGCGGGAGCCAGAGGTACTTGCCGCGACGGCGGGCCGCCTCGATCCGGCGCCCGGTCAGCGCGGCCGCGAAGCCGGCCGGTCCGCCGGGGTCACGGCGTACCGGGCGCGGGTGCAGCACGTCGACGCGCGTGATCGTGGCGCCGAGGACGTGGCGCTCGAGACCCGCTCGGACGACCTCGACCTCGGGGAGCTCGGGCACCGGCGGCGGTCAGGCCTTGTTGGCTGCAGAGGGAGCAGCAGCGTGCGCGGCAGCGTCCGTGGCGGGTTCGGTGACGCCCAGCTCGGCGGCGATGTCGCCGTACGCCGTCTCGGCGGCAGCCTGCTCGGCTTCCTTCTTCGACCGGCCGACGCCGTTGCCGTAGAGGCCGTCGCCGACGCGCACCTGTGCGGTGAAGGTCTTCATGTGGTCGGGGCCGTCGTCCTCGATGACGTACTCCGGGACGCCGAGGCTGTGCTCGGCGGACAGCTCCTGCAGGGAGGTCTTCCAGTCGAGGCCGGCGCCCATCGCCGAGGCGGCCTCGATCAACGGGTCGAACAGGCGGTGGACGACCACCGCGGAGGTCTCGAAGCCGCCACTGAGGTGCACGGCACCGATCACGGCCTCGACGGTGTCGGAGAGGATCGAGGCCTTCTCGCGGCCACCCGTCGACTCCTCGCCACGACCGAGCTTGACGTGGTGGCCGACGCGGATGCCGCGGCCGACCTCGGCCAGCGCACGGGCGTTGACGACGGCGGCGCGCAGCTTGGCCAGCCGGCCCTCGGAGAGGGTCGGGTGGGTGAGGTAGAGCGTCTCGGTGACGACCACGCCGAGGACCGAGTCACCGAGGAACTCGAGGCGTTCGTTGGTCGGCAGCCCACCGTTCTCGTAGGCGAAGGAACGGTGCGTGAGAGCGCGCTCGAGCAGCTCGGGGTCCAGGATGGGGTCCCCGAGCGCTGCTCGCAGCTCGGCGTAGTTGGTCAGCGGACCGTGATGGGTCAGAGGACCTGACGACGCTCGGCGCGCGCGCCGTACTGGCCGCACTCGCCGCACGCACGGTGCGGCAGGTGCTTCTTGCCGCAGGCGGGGTTCGCGCAGGTCACCAGGGTCGGGGCCACGGCCTTCCAGGCCGAACGACGGTGACGCGTGTTGCTGCGCGACATCTTCCGCTTCGGGACAGCCACTGTTTTCTCCTCTACCAGGACCGGGATGTCCGGCCGTTCGGGGTGTTGCTCGGTTCAGTCTGTTGCTTCGGGGTCCTGCTGTGAGCTCGGTCAGGCTGGCCCAGCGGGGGTCGATCGGTGCTTCGTGCGTGTGGTCGGGGTCGTCGGCCAGTCGCGCACCACACTCGGTGCACAGGCCGGGACAGTCGTCCTCACACAACGGCTGGAACGGTAGTGCGAGCACCACCGCGTCCCGCAGCAGGGGCTCGAGATCGACCAGGTCGTCCTCGAGCTTGCTGACCTCGTCGTCCTCGTCGTGGGAGGTCTGGTGCTCGGGATAGACGAACAGCTCCTGGAACCGCGCTTCGATCTCGTCGGAGATCGGCTCCAGGCACCGTGCGCACTCACCCTCGAGCTCGGCGGTTGCCGTGCCCGTGACCAGCACTCCCTCCATGACCGCCTCCAGGCGCAGATCGAGCTCGACCTGCGCACCTTCGGGGACACCAAGGACTTCGATGCCTAGATCTGCCGGTGCCGGGACCGTCCGCTTCACCTGACGCTGGGACCCCGGGCGGCGGCCGAGCTCGCGGGTATCGAGCACGAGCGGCGCTCTCGGGTCCAGGCTGCTCAGGGTTCTACTTCCGGTCTTTGGCACAAACAGATCAGCGAGAAGCGTACCTGTCCGGCACGCGGGCGAGCAAAACGCTAGCCCCGGCGCTCGGCGACCTTCGCCTGGAGCCGAGCGAGCACGCCCTCGGGGACCAGACCGGACACGTCTCCCCCGAGCAGCGCGACCTCCTTGACCAGGCTCGACGACACGTAGCCCAGCGAGGCGTCGGCCGCCACGAAGACCGTCTCGACCCCCGTCAGGTGGGAGTTCATCTGGGCCATCGGCAGCTCGAACTCGTAGTCGTTGCCGCCGCGGAGCCCCTTGACGATCGCCTGGGCCCCGATCTCGCGGCAGAAGTCGACGATCAGCCCGTCGAAGCCCATCACGGTCACGTTGGGCAGGTCCGCGCACACCTCGCGCAGCATCTCCATCCGAGCCTCGGGGTCGAAGAGACGCGACTTCGAGGGATTGGTGCCGGTCGCGACGACCAGCTCGTCGAAGATCGCGGCCGAGCGCCGGAAGATGTCCACGTGACCATTCGTCACCGGGTCGAACGAACCGGGGCACACCGCGCGGGTCATGGCGTGGAGGCTACCGCTTCGCCGCGGTGAACTCGGCGTACCAGAGCGTGGTCTCGCCGTAGCGCTTCGAGCGGGTGTCGGTGAACCCGTCCGGCCAGGTCGGCTCGGGGCTGCGGGAGGACCGCTCGGCGATCACCAGCGCTCCGGGCACCAGCCAGCCGTGGCCCTGCAGCGAGCCGAGGTCGTCGGCGAGGGCGTCCTCGTCGAGCGGGTAGGGCGGGTCGAGGAACGTGACGTCGTACGGCGCGCTCGGGGTCCTGCGCAGGGTCGTGGCGACCGATGCCGCCACGACGTTGGCCTTCGCGAAGCCGAGACCGCGGGCGTTCTCGGAGATCAGCGCGGCCGTACGTCGGTCCTGCTCGACGAGCGTGACCACACCGGCGCCGCGTGACCAGGCCTCGAGCCCGACAGCACCGGAGCCGGCGTACAGGTCGAGGAACCGCAGGCCGTGGAGCGAGCCGCACCACGCCTCGACCGCGGAGAACAGCGCCTCGCGGACCCGGTCGCTGGTCGGGCGGGTGGTCGCGCCGCGGGGCGTGTTGATCCGGCGACCCCCCGCGGACCCGCCGATGATGCGAGTCAACTCTTGTCCATGTAGTCAGACTGCACGGATTGTTCGAGGCCGGCCACCTGGTCGGCCAGTCCGGGGGCACGGGTCAGGTCGGGATCGGCGTCGAGCAGGCCGGACGCGGCCTCTCGCGCCTGCACGATCGTCTTCTCGTCACGGAGCACGCGCAGATTCTGCAGCCCCGAGCGGTATCCCGACTGCGACTTCCCGAGAACGTCACCTTCGCGACGCTGCTCGAGGTCGACCCGGCTGAGCTCGAAGCCGTCGGTGGTGGCGGCGACGGCGTCGAGCCGCTCGCGTGCGGGCGTGCCGGCCTCGGCGTGCGAGACGAGCAGGCACAGGCCGGGGAAGCCGCCTCGGCCGACCCGGCCGCGGAGCTGGTGGAGCTGGGAGACACCGAAGCGGTCGGCGTCGAGCAGCACCATGGCGGTGGCGTTGGCGACGTCGACGCCGACCTCGATGACGGTGGTCGACACCAGCACGTCGATGTCACCGGCGGCGAAGGCCCGCATGATGCGGTCCTTCTCGTCGGGCGGCAGCTTGCCGTGCAGCCGCTCGACGCGCAGGCCGTGCAGCGGACCCTCGGCGAGGTCGACCGCCACGTCCTCGACGGCGCTGAGGCCCTGGGCCGGACGGGTCGGGGCGACGGTGTCGCCGTCCTCGTCGAGGTCGAGCTGGTCGCTCTCCCCCTGCTCCTGCTCGTCGCCGGAGATGCGGGGGCAGACGACGTACGCCTGATGGCCCTTGTCGACCTCCTCACGCACTCGCTCCCACACGCGGGAGATCCACTGCGGCTGGTCGACGAGCGGCACGACGTTCGTCTGGATCGCCGCCCGACCTGCGGGCAGCTCGGTGAGGGTGGAGGTCTCGAGGTCGCCGAAGACCGTCATCGCGACCGTGCGCGGGATCGGGGTCGCGGTCATCACGAGCACGTGGGGCGGGGTGCCGGCCTTGTCGGTGAGTGCGGCCCGCTGCTCGACGCCGAAGCGGTGCTGCTCGTCGACGACGACGAGCCCGAGGTCGGCGAAGATCACCTTCTCCTCCAGCAGCGCGTGGGTGCCGATGACGATGCCGGCCTCGCCCGTTGCGAGCCGCGACATCGGCGCGGTGCGCTGCGCCTTGGTCATCGAGCCGGTCAGCAGCTCGACGTTCGTCGCGTCCGGGTCGCCGCCGAGCATCCCGCCCGCAGCGAGATCGCCGAGCAGGGCACTGATCGAGCGGTGGTGCTGCTGGGCGAGCACCTCGGTCGGGGCGAGCAACGCGGCCTGGCCACCGGAGTCGACGACCCGCAGCATCGCGCGCAGCGCGACCAGGGTCTTGCCGGAGCCGACCTCGCCCTGGAGCAGGCGGTGCATCGGGTGGGGCTGGGCCAGGTCGTGCTCGATCTCGGCGCCGATCTCGCGCTGCCCCGCGGTCAGCTCGAACGGGAGCCGGGCGTCGAACGCCGCGAGCAGCCCGCCCTGGTCGCCGGTGCGGGCGCGGGCGCCCTGCTCGCGGACGGCTCGACGGCGACGAGCGAGCACGAGCTGGGTGACCAGCGCCTCCTCGAAGCGGAACCGGCGCTGGGCGCTCGTGATCTGCCCGTAGTCGTCGGGGGCGTGGATGAGCTCGAACGCACGGCGTACGTCGAGGAGGTCGTACTGCTCGCGCACGTCGTCCGGGATCACGTCGGGGACGTCGTCGAGGACGGTCAGCGCGAAGGCGACCGCGCGCTGCAGGTCCCACGAGTCGACGCCCTTGGTGAGCGGGTAGATCGGGTAGAACGCGTGCAGCGTCTCGAGCGAGAGCTGGGCGGCGTCCTCGTCGGGGTCGCCGAAGAGCACCAGCTGCGGGTTGGTCAGCTGCCAGTCGCCCCGGAACGAGCCGACCTTGCCGAGGAAGATCCCGCGGCGACCCTCCGGCATCCGGCGGGCGTGCCACTCCCCCATGTGCTTGTTCTTGGCGAAGAACGACATCTTGAACGACGGCCCGTCGGTGCGCACCGTGACGTCGAGGCGGTAGGCCGGCACGCCGGTGCGCCGGTCCTTGTAGGTGTTGAGCACGCTCCGGGCGATCTGCCCGACGACGGTGAGCATGTCGCCGTCGTGGAGCTCGTCGATCTTGGTGAGCTCGCCGGTCTTCACGTAGCGCCGCGGGAAGTGGCGGAGCAGGTCGCCGACCGTCCGCAGGTCGAGCTTGTCGACGATCGCGTCGCGCTTCTTCTTGTGGTCGCCGAGCACCGTCGCGATCGACGAGTCGAGGTTGATCATGGCGGGCCTTTACTCGGCGGACATCAGGAGCGGGTAGCGCTCCTGACCTCCGTCGTACACCACGACGTCGACAGCGGGGTGGTGCTCCTCGACGTAGCCGGCGCAGCGCGTGGCGAGGGATCCCTCGGCGTCCTCGCCGCCCGCGACGATCGTGACCAGCTCGCCACCGCTGCCGAGCAGCCGGTCGAGCACCTCGGTCGCGACGGCGTAGAGGTCCGCGCCGACGACCGCGAAGTCGCCCGCGATCACGCCGAGGACGTCACCGGGCTCGCACGGGCCGGCCATCGTCATCGCCTGCTTCGCGGCGATCGTGACCGCGCCCTGGCGGGCGTGCCGGGCGGTCGCGGTCATCTCGAGGACGTCCTGGTCGAAGGTGCGACCGGGCTCGTGCACGGCGATCGCGGCCAGCCCGCTCACCTGGGCCTGGGTCGGGATCACCGCGACCCGCACCGCGCCGTCGGAGTCGGCCTCGGCGGTGCGCGCCGCGATCTGCGCGACCCGGACCGAGTCGGCGTCGTTGGGCAGCACGATCACCTCGGCGGCGCCGCACTCGTTGATCGCCTCCAGGATCTGGCCGGTCGACGGGCGACGCCCCGGGCCCACCGAGCACCACGACCGCGCCGGCCTCCTCGAAGAGGCCGGCCAGGCCGGCGCCGGCGGCGACCGCGATCACCCGGCGACCGGTGCGCGTCGACACCGCGGCCCGGCCCTCGGCGATCTGGTCGGCGAAGTGGGTGACCCGCACCCGGTGGGGGCGGCCGGCCGCGATCCCGGCCTCGATGGCGGCACCGACGTCGTCGACGTGGACGTGGACGTTCCAGAGCCCCTCCCCGCCGACCACGACGAGCGAGTCGCCGAGCGGTGCGAGGGTCTCCTTGCAGGGTCGCGACCGCGTCGTCGGCCGCGTCGAGGAGGTACATCACCTCGTAGGACGGTCCTTCGGGCGGTGAGGTCGCCGGCGGGCGCGGCGTGCGGGATCGGGGATGTGCCGGCTGCCGATCGGGCTGGTCACCGGGGTCGGCCGCCGGCCGGTCAGCACCGTCTCGGCGGCGTCGAGGACCACGCTCAGGCCGCGACCGCCGGCGTCGACGACACCGGCGTCCGCGAGCGCCTGCAGCTGCTCCGGCGTACGCCCCAGGGCTTCGCGCGCCGCGGCGGCTGCCGCGGCGAACACGTCGCGCGCCCGGGCCGTCGGATCCTCGGCTGCGGCCAGCGCCGCTTCGGACGCGGCCCTCGAGACGGTGAGCATGGTGCCCTCGACGGGGGTGCCGACCGCGGCGTAGCTCGCGTCGGTGGCGCACCGCATCGCGTCGGCCATGATCTGGGCGTTGCGCTCCCCCGGCTCCGACTGGAGGATCCGGCGGCCGAGCGCGCCGAGCATCTCGCTGAGGATCACGCCGGAGTTGCCGCGGGCGCCGAGCAGCGCCCCCCGGCCGAAGGCCGCGAGCGCGAGGCCGAGCTCGGCCTCGGGGTCGGCCTCGACCACGGCGCGCACGGCGTCGCGAGCGGCCGAGACGGTGAGGAACATGTTCGTGCCGGTGTCGCCGTCGGGCACCGGGTAGACGTTGAGCGCGTCGATCTCCTCGCGGGCCTCGGCGAGCGCATCGGTGGCGATGTCGACGAACCGCAGCACGATCCCGAGCGTGATCGCACCGCTGCCGGGAGTTTCCATCGCCGTCCTCGCTGTGCAGACTATGGGTGGAGACGTGCTCGGGGAGATGAGTGCCACAGGCTAGTGCCACCCGCACGATTTCCTCCTCGCCGGGGTGGTCGGATACTCTTGTGCGGTTGCCCGCTGGTCGGGCCCCTTGTTTTCGCTCAGTTCACATCATCGATCGTTCAGGAGTACACGGTGGCTGCCGTCTGCGACATCTGCGCCAAGAAGCCCGGCTTCGGCAACAACCGGCCGTGGTCGCGCAAGATCACGAAGCGTCGCTTCGACCCCAACATCCAGCGCGTCCGGGCCACCGTCAACGGCACCCCGAAGCGTCTCAACGTCTGCACCGGCTGCCTCAAGGCCGGCAAGGTCACGCGCTGACCTAGCTCTTCGGCGAGAGGCCCCGACCGTTCTGCGGTCGGGGCCTTCGATGCATGGCGTCGCCCGCGGAGCGTGCCGACCGCCGGCGTCGAGATCCTGCGCGACACGGACCGTACCCGAGTCGGCGGCGGTCTTGCTCACCGGTGTGCTCGACTGCGCCGAGTCTCGCGCCTCTCGCGAGCTCAGCGCCGAGGCACCTAGAAGTGGGTCCAGCCGGTGGGGCCGTCGTACGCCGCCCCGTCGACCGTGACGCCCTCGCCGTCGGCGACCGCACCGATGACCGCCCAGCCGGCCGGCACGGAGGCGACGTCGGGGAAGGTGGCCAGCAGCGCGTGGTCGTCTCCCCCGCCGAGGATGAACTGCATCGGGTCCGCGTTGAGCGCGGCGCCGACGGCGTGCAGCGGCTCGGGGACGTCGAAGGCCGCGGTGTGGACGTCGATCGCGACGCCGGAGTCCGCGGCGAGGTGGCGCGGCCTCGGCGAGCAGCCCGTCGGAGATGTCGATCATCGACGGTGGCGCCGGCCTCGGCGGCGACCTGGCCCGCGTCGTACGGCGGCTCCGGGCGCCGGTAGGCCTCGACCAGCACCCGCGGCGAGCGGAAGCCGCGGCCGAGCACGGCCAGCCCGCCGGCGGCCCAGCCCTGACGGCCGCAGATCGCCAGCACGTCGCCCGGCGTGAGCGCCGGAGCGCACCACCGGCGCCTGCGTGCACGCACCGAGCACCGTCACCGCGATCACGACCTCGTCGGCGCGGGTGAGGTCACCGCCGACGACGCTCGCGCCGACCAGGGCGCACTCCTCGGCGAAGCCGCGGGCGAAGTCGAGCGCCCACGCGACGGGCAGGTCGGCGGGCGCCGCGAGGCCGACGGTCAGCGCGGTGGCGCGGCCGCCCATCGCGTTGATGTCGGAGAGGTTCTGCGCGGCCGCCCGGTGTCCGACGTCGGCGGCCGAGGCCCAGTCGCGCCGGAAGTGTCGCCCTTCGACCATCAGGTCGGTCGAGACCACGACGTGCCCGGTCTTCACCCGCAGCACCGCGGCGTCGTCACCGGGACCGATCAGCACCTGCTCGCCCTGCGGGAACAGGTCGACCAGGGCCGCGATCAGGCCGAACTCCCCGGCGTCGGCGAGGGTGGCGTCGGGCGGGAACGGCTGCGGGTCGGGCATGCACCCATCCCACCAGATGCCTGCCAGATGCGTCGCGCGTCTACCGCACGGTAGGTTGGCGAAAGTCTTCAAGCCCGCACCACCAGACCCCAGGGAGAGCTCGATGGTCGTCCAGGCGTACATCCTGATCCAGACCGATGTCGGCAAGGCCGCCGAGGTCGCCACCGCCATCGCGCAGGTCAAGGGCGTGACCCTCGCCGAGGACGTCACCGGCCCGTACGACGTGATCGTGCGCGCCGAGGCCCGCAACGTCGACGAGCTCGGCAAGCTGGTCGTCTCCAAGGTGCAGAACCTCGACGGCATCACCCGCACGCTGACCTGCCCGGTCGTGCACATCTGAGTGCCTGAACCACGACGTCGACGACGCCCCGGGTCCCGCTGGACCCGGGGCGTCGTCGCGTGCGCCGCGGCGCTGGTCCTCGCCGCCTGCAGCTCCGATCCGCCGGAGATCAGCACGGCCGATCTGTCGACGGCCGACGCAGCCGCCTGCCGGGCGCTGGTCGCCGACCTCCCGGACACGGTGGCGGGCGAGGCGTCGGTCGAGGTCACCGGAGACACGGCGTACGGCGCGGCCTGGGGCGACCCGGCGATCGTGCTGACCTGCGGGGTGCCGGCGCTCGACCTCTCCGACTCACCCGGCTGCTCGGTGGTCGACGGCGTCGGCTGGCTGGTGCCGCACGACGAGACGTCGGGCGACGCGGACGCGACGTTCACCGCGGACGGCTACCGGCCGCGGGTGCAGCTCTTCGTGCCCGAAGGACTACCTCCCCGAGGACGGAGCGGCCGCGCTCGCCGAGCTCGCCGGTCCGCTCAAGCCGCACCTGAGGAAGGTCGAGAGCTGCGTGTGACGCGGCTCAGCGAAGGCCGGTGTCGCGGGCGAGCGCGAGCTGGATCAGCCGGTCGACGAGCGCCGGGTAGTCGACGCCGGTCGCGGCCCACATCTGCGGGTACATCGAGGTCGGCGTGAAGCCCGGGCATCGTGTTGATCTCGTTGACGACCAGGGTGCCGTCGGGCAGCAGGAAGAAGTCGACCCGGGCCAGCCCCTCGCAGCCGACCGCCTCGAAGGCGCGGGCTGCCAGCGCGCGGAGCTCGGCGGCCGTCTCGTCGGGGAGGTCGGCGGGGATGTCGATCTCGGTGTGCTCGCCGGGCAGGTACTTCGCGGCGAAGTCGTAGAACTCGTGGTCGCCGCCGATCCGGAGCTCGGCGGGCAGGCTGGTCTCCGGGGTCCCGTCGAGCGCCTGGAGCACCCCGCACTCGACCTCGCGGGCACCCTCGGCCGACACCTCGAGGAGCACCTTCGGGTCCTCGCGGAACGCCTCGGCGAGGGCGGCGTCGAGCTCGGAGGCGTCGTGCACCTTGGAGATCCCGATGCTGGAGCCGCCGCGGGCCGGCTTGGCGAAGAGCGGGTAGCCGAGGGCGTCGACCCGAGCCCGGCAGCCGACCTCGTCGGCCGCCCACTCGCGGGCGGTGACCGTGACCGACGGCATCACCGGCAGCCCGGCGGCCGCGAGGACGACCTTCATGTAGGCCTTGTCCATGCTCACCGCCGAGGCCAGCACGCCGGCGCCGACGTAGCGCACCCCGGCCATCTCGAACATCCCCTGGATGGTGCCGTCCTCGCCCCATGGGCCGTGCAGCAGCGGGAAGACGACGTCGACCTCGCCGAGGGTGCGCGGCGGCTGGGAGGGCTCGGTGACGACCAGGTCGGTCGAGGACCGGTCCGGCGAGAGCGCGATCGTGGCGCGGTCGCCGTCGACCTGCGGGAGCCGGTCGGGGCCGTCGATCCGCAACCGCTCCGGGTCGCCGGACTCGAGCACCCAGCGGCCGTCGATGGCGATGCCGATCGGCACCACGTCGTAGGCCTCCGGTCGATCGCGGCCAGCACGCTGCCGGCGGTCACGCAGGAGATCGCGTGCTCGCTCGAACGGCCGCCGAAGACGACGGCGACGCGGGGCTTGCGGGGGGCATCGCTGGGCGAGTTCATCGCGCACGACCCTATCCGCCTAGCCTTGATCCATGACCGACGACCTGCGGCCCGCCACCATCGCCGTCACCGCCGGCCGGCCGGCGCACGAGCCCGACCAGCCGCTCAACGTGCCGATCACGATGGCGTCGACGTACGTCGCCGGCGGCGACCTCGAGTACGGCCGCTACGGCAACCCGACCTGGACGGCGTTCGAGGACGCGCTCGGCGCCCTGGAGGGCGGGCGCTGCCTGAGCTTCGCCTCCGGGCCATGGCCGCGGTCGCCACCGTGCTCGACCTGGTCGGCCTGGGCGCGACGGTGGTCGCGCCCGCGCACTCCTACAACGGCACCCTGCTGCAGCTCGCCGACCTCGAGGCCCGCGGCCGGATCACGACCGTGCTCGTCGACATCACCGACACCGCCGCCGTGGTCGGCGGCCTGCGAGGACGCCGCGCTGGTGTGGTTCGAGTCGCCGACCAACCCGGCGCTCGAGGTCGCCGACATCCCGGCGATCGCGGCCGCCGCGCACGAGGCCGGGGCGTACGTCGTCGTCGACAACACCTTCGCCACTCCCCTGCTCCAGCAGCCGCTCGACGCTCGGCGCCGACATCGTCGTGCACTCGGCGACCAAGTACCTCGCCGGCCACAGCGACGTGCTGATGGGCGCGATCGTCACCGCCGACGAGCAGCTGTACGGCGTGCTCAAGGGCCGCCGCGACCTGATCGGCGCGACCCCCGGGCCGTTCGAGGCCTGGCTCGCGCTGCGCGGCCTGCGCACCCTGCACCTGCGCGTCGAGCGGGCCCAGGCCAACGCCACCGAGCTGGTCGGCCGGCTGCGCCGAGCACCCGGCGATCGGCGAGGTCCGCTACCCCGGCTTCGGCGGCATCGTCTCGATCGTGCTCGCCGAGGGCGCGCTCGCGGCCGACCTGCTCGCGCACAAGACCAAGCTCTGGGTGCACGCGACCTCGCTCGGCGGCGTCGAGTCGACCTTCGAGCGGCGCCGCCGCTGGAAGGCCGAGCCGGCCACGATCCCCGACGGGCTGGTCCGGCTCTCGGTCGGCATCGAGGACGTCGAGGACCTCTGGGCCGACCTGCGCAGGCGCTCGACGGCGCTGGTCGGTAGCCGGTCGCACCGGCGACGGCTCGAGCCCGGCGCGGCGTCGTCCTCGGACGCGGCTCGCTCGCCGCGTCGACCGCCGCTCGCGGCCGGCGTCAGTCCGTCTCGGCCTTCGTGTCGCGGGCGATGAACGCGTCCATCATCTCGTGGGCGGTCATCCGGCCGGCGACGACGGCGTCGACGTGCCTGGGCGATCGGCGCGTCGACGCCGGTGCGCTCGGCGAGCGCGAGCAGCGACGCGCAGGACTTCGCGCCCTCGGCGACCTGGCGCGTCGAGGCGTAGATCTCGTCGGTGGTCATGCCCCTGGCCGAGCTTCTCGCCGAACGTGCGGTTGCGCGAGAGCGGCGAGGAGCAGGTGGCGACCAGGTCGCCGAGGCCGGCGAGCCCCATCAGCGTCAGCGGGTTGGCGCCGAGCGCCATCGCGAGCCGGGCGGTCTCGGCCAGGCCGCGGGTGATCACCGAGGCGGTGGTGTTGTCGCCGAAGCCGAGGCCGACGGCCATGCCGACCGACGAGCGCCGACGACGTTCTTGTAGGCGCCGCCGAGCTCGCAGCCGAGCACGTCGACGCTGGTGTAGGGCCGGAACGCCGGCGAGTGGCAGCGCGTCCTGCAGCAGCTTGGCGACGTCCTCGTCCGCGCAGGCGACGACCGAGGCGGCCGGCTCGCGGCGGGCGATCTCCTTGGCCAGGTTGGGGCCGCTGATCACCGCGATCCGCTCGGGGCCGGCGCCGGTGACCTCGCGCGATCACCTCGCTCATCCGCTTCAGGGTGCCGAGCTCGACGCCCTTCATCAGCGAGACGAGCGACGCGTCGCGGCTCGACGTACGGCGCCCACTCGGTGAGGTTGTCGCGCAGCGTCTGCGACGGCGTCGCGAGCACGACGAGGTCGGCGCCGTGCAGCGGCCTTCTCGACGTCGTGGGTGGCCGAGATCGGCGGCGGCAGCTCGACGCCGGGGAGGTACTCGGGGTTCTCGCGCTGGTCGTTGATCGCCGCGGCGACCTCCTCGCGGCGCGCCCACAGCGTGACGTCGTTGCCGGCGTCGGCGAGCACGATCGAGAACGCCGTGCCCCACGAGCCGGCGCTGAAGACCGCGACCTTGCTCATGCGTGCGTCCTCGCCGGGTCCGCTCTTGTTCGGGTTGCCGATCTCGGCGGACGCCGGCCTTGCGTCGGGTCGAAGCGCTCGGCCGGCGCGGTCTCGCCGCGGATCTCCTCGACCAGCGCGGTGATCGCGGCCATGATCCGGTCGGTCGCCTGCTGCGTGACCGCGGCCGACGTGCGGCTGCGCGGCCAGGTCGGCGAGGTCGACCGGGGTCGCCGACCTTCATGGTGATCGTCTTGCGCGGGAACAGGTCCGGCTTCTTGGCGTACGGCGCGAGCAGCTCCTGGGCGCCCCACTGGCCGACCGGGATCACCGGGCAGCCGGTCGCCAGCGCGATCCGCGCCGCGCCGGACTTGCCGGTCATCGGCCAGCCGGTCGGGGTCGCGGGTGATCGTGCCCTCGGGGTAGACGACGACGCACTCGCCGGCCCGCACGGCGGCGACGGCCGCGTCGAAGGCCCCGACGGCGTTCCTGCTCAGCCGCTCGACCGGGATCTGGCCGGCGGAGCGGAGGAAGAAGCCCAGGGCCTTGTTCTTGAACAGCCCGGACTTCGCGAGGTAGCGCGGCAGCCGGCCGTGGTCGTAGACGATGTGCGCCGCGGTGAGCGGGTCGACGTGCGAGATGTGGTTGAGCGCGAGGACGCAGCCGCCGGTCGCCGGGATGTTCTCGCCGTCGATCCAGTCCGGGCTTGGTCGTCGGCGAGCAGCACCGGGCGCAGGATGAACGCGCCGAGGCGGAACGCCCAGCCGCGCTTCTGCCTGCAGCTTGCGAACGACCACGTGCGCAGGCTACTCGGACCCGCGACGCTGACCGGGAGCGGCCTGACAGGATCATGTCGCGATGTCCGAGCAGCAGTACGCCGCCTGGTCGTCCCGGTGAAGCCGCCGGCCGTCGGCAAGTCGCGGCTGCGTCGGGCTGCCCGACGACGGCCGCCGCGCCCTGGCGGAGGCGTTCGCGCTCGACACCGTCGCCGCGTGCCTCGCCGCCGAGCTCGGTCGCCGAGGTGCTCGTGGTCGACCGACGACGCCGCGTTCTCCGCGCGAGCTGGCCGCGCTCGGCGCGCGCGGCGATCCCCGACGGCGTCACGCGGCGACCTCAACGGCACCCTGCGCCAGGCCGCCGCCGAGGCGCACCGCCGCTGGCCGGACCTGGTCCCGGTGGCGCTGCTGCGCGGACCTGCCCGCGCTGCGCGCCGGCGACCTCGACGAGGTGCTCGGCCGAGCGACCAGTCCGGCGACGCGTGCGTTCGTCGCCGGACGCGGCCGGCGTCGGGACCACGCTCTACGCCGCGGCGTACGACGAGTTCGACCCGCGCTTCGGGCCGGGCTCGCGCGACGCCCACCTGGACGCGCGGCGCCCGCGAGGTGCGCGACGCGCGCGCCGTCGGCTGCGGCGCGACGTCGACGACCTCGACGACCTGCGCGAGGCGCTCGCCCTCGGAGTCGGGCCGCGGACCGCCTTCGCCGCACCCCGAGATGACGAACGGGCCGCCACCCCGGAGGGATGACGGCCCGTCGACGCTCGACTGAGTCGGGTCAGGCCTTCTTGGCGGTCTTCTTCGCCGGAGCCTTCTTCGCGGGCGCCTTCTTGGCCGGAGCCTTCTTGGCCGGCGCCTTCTTCGCCGGAGCCGCCTTCTTGGCCGGAGCCGCCTTCTTGGCCGGAGCCGCCTTCTTGGCCGGAGCGCCTTCTTCGCCGGGCGCCTTCTTGGCCGGAGCCTTCTTGGCCGGCGCCTTCTTGGCCGGAGCCGCCTTCTTCGCCGGAGCCGCCTTCTTGGCCGGAGCCGCCTTCTTCGCCGGCGCCGCCTTCTTGGCCGGAGCCGCCTTCTTGGCCGGCGCCGCCTTCTTCGCGGCAGCGGTCGCCGCCTTCTTGGCCGGCGCCGCGGCCTTCTTGGCGGCCGGAGCCGCCGCAGCCGAGCGTCAGCTTCGGCAGCTTCTTGGCACCGGAGACGACGTTCTTCAGGTCGGCGCCGGCGGTGAACTTCGGCACCGCCGTCTTCTTGGCCTTGATCCGCGCGCCGGTCTGCGGGTTGCGGACCCAGCGTGCCTCGCGCACGCGCTTCTCGAACGAGCCGAAGCCGGTGATGGCGACCTTCTCGCCCTTGGCGACCTCGCGCGTGATCGTGTCGAGCACGGACTCGAGAGCGTGGGCCGCGGCCTTGCGGTTGCCGTCGTAACGCGCGGCGAGCGCGTCGATGAACTGTGACTTGTTCACTGTCTTCCCTTCCAATGAACGCATGGGGTCGAGCCCGTGCTCGACTTTCTTCAACGCACGCTAGGTAAACGTGGCGGCAGTCACAATCACCAAGCGGTGTTTTCGCCACTCTTTTTCGAGAGGCCGAAATGCGTGGATCCGCTCAGGAATGGGCTTTTCGGGGCTTTCAGTGCACGAGCGAGGCAAGCAAAAGGCCGAGAATCCCCAAGCAGGACAGGGGATTCGCGGCCTTTCGTCGAAACAGCGCGGGGGTCAAACGGCGTGGAGCGTGACCGGCTTCCAGCTCGGACGAGTTCGCCTCGAACGCCGCGATGTCGTCCTCGTGGCCGAGGGTGATGCCGATGTCGTCGAGGCCCTCGAGCAGCCGCCAGCGGGTGTAGTCGTCGATGTCGAAGGAGTCCTCGATCGCGTCGACGCCCTCGCCGGCGCGCACCGTGCGCGACTCGAGGTCGACGGTGATCGAGGCGCCGGGGTTGCTCGTCGAGGAGGTCCCAGAGCCGCTGCACGACCTTCTCGTCGACCTGCGCCGCGAGCAGCCCGGCCTTGCCGGAGTTGCCGCGGAAGATGTCGCCGAAGCGCGGCGAGATGACGACCTTGAAGCCGTAGTTCTGCAGCGCCCAGACGGCGTGCTCGCGCGACGAGCCGGTGCCGAAGTCGGGGCCGGCGACGAGCACCGAGCCGCCGGCGTACGCCGGCGTTGTTGAGCACGAACGTCGGGTCGTTGCGCCAGGCCGCGAACAGGCCGTCCTCGAAGCCGGTGCGGGTGACCCGCTTGAGGTACTCGGCCGGGATGATCTGGTCGGTGTCGACGTTGCTGCGGCGCAGCGGGACGCCGACGCCGGTGTGGGTGGTGAACTTCTCCATGTCAGTGTCGCTCCCAGCGGTGACGGGCTCGAGGTCGGCGGGCGAGGAGAGGGTGCCGCGGACCGCGGTGGCCGCGGCGACCGGGACCGAGACCAGGTGGGTGCGACCGCCCTTGCCCTGCCGGCCCTCGAAGTTGCGGTTGGACGTCGACGCGCTGCGCTCGCCGGGCGCGAGGGTGTCGGGGTTCATGCCCAGGCACATCGAGCAGCCGGCGCCGCGCCACTCGGCGCCGGCCTCCTTGAAGATCACGTCGAGGCCCTCGTCCTCGGCCTGCAGGCGCACCCGGGCCGAGCCGGGCACGACGAGCATGCGGGTGTCGGCGGCGACCTGGTGGCCCTTGATGATCTCGGCGGCGAGCCGCAGGTCCTCGATCCGGCCGTTGGTGCAGGAGCCGACGAAGACCGTGTCGACCTTGACCTCGCGCATCGGCGTGCCGGCCTCGAGACCCATGTAGCGCAGGGCGTTCTCGGCGGCGACCTTGTCCTGCGCGTCCTCGAAGTCGTCGGGGCTCGGGACGGTGCCGCCGAGCGGCACGCCCTGGCCGGGGTTGGTGCCCCAGGTGACGAACGGCGTCATCTCGGCGGCGTCGAGCACGATCTCCTTGTCGAAGACCGCGTCGTCGTCGGTGACGCAGCGTCTTCCAGTGCGCGACGGCGGCGTCCCAGTCGGCGCCCTTCGGCGCCTCGGGGCGGCCCTCGAGGTAGTCGAAGGTCGTCTGGTCGGGCGCGATCAGGCCGGCCTTGGCGCCCCACTCGATGCGCATGTTGCAGACCGTCATCCGGCCCTCCATCGAGAGCTCCTCGATGGCCTGGCCGCGGTACTCGACGATGTAGCCCTGGCCGCCGCCGGTGCCGGTGTGGGTGATCAGGGTGAGGACCAGGTCCTTGGCGGTGACGCCCGTCGGGCAGGCTGCCGTTGATGGTGACCGCCATCGTCTTCGGCTTGGCCTGCATCAGCGTCTGGGTGGCGAGCACGTGCTCGACCTCGGAGGTGCCGATGCCGAAGGCGATCGCGCCGAACGCGCCGTGCGTGCTGGTGTGGGTGTCGCCGCAGACGATCGTCATGCCGGGCTGGGTCAGGCCGAGCTGCGGGCCGACGACGTGCACGATGCCCTGCTCGATGTCGCCGAGCGGGTGCAGCCGGACGCCGAACTCCGCGGCGTTGCGGCGCAGCGTCTCGACCTGGGTGCGCGAGACCGGGTCGGCGATCGGCTTGTCCCAGTCGATCGTCGGGACGTTGTGGTCCTCGGTCGCGAGGGTGAGGTCGGGGCGGCGCACCGGGCGGCCGGCGAGCCGGAGCCCGTCGAAGGCCTGCGGCGAGGTCACCTCGTGGATGAGGTGGAGGTCGATGAAGAGCAGGTCGGGCTCCCCGGCGACCGACCGGACGACGTGCTCGTCCCACACCTTCTCCGACAGGGTCTTGCCCATGGAACTCTCTCCCTCAGCTCGCGGACCACGTCTTCGTGATCCCTGATACACGCGCAGCGTACTACTTGCATCCCATGATCTGAGACGGCAGTATTGCCATATGGACAACTCCAGCGGCGTCGGCGTGCTCGACAAGGCCGCCCTCGTGCTCACCGCCCTCGAGTCCGGACCGGCCACGCTCGCCGGCCTGGTCGCCGGCACCGGCCTGGCCCGGCCGACCGCGCACCGGCTCGCGGTCGCGCTCGAGCACCACCGCCTCGTCGCCCGCGACATGCAGGGCCGCTTCGTCCTCGGCCCGCGGCTCGCCGAGCTGTCCGCCGCCGCCGGCGAGGACCGGCTGCTCGCGACCGCCGGCCCGGTGCTGGCGCGGCTGCGCGACATCACCGGCGAGTCCGCCCAGCTCTGGCGCCGCCAGGGCGAGCACCGCGTCTGCGTCGCCGCCGCCGAGCGGCCGTCCGGCCTGCGCGACACCATCCCGGTCGGCTCGCAGCTGACCATGCGCGCCGGCTCGGCCGCCCAGGTGCTGCTCGCCTGGGAGGACCCGGAGCGGATGCACCGCGGCCTCCAGAACGCCGCCTTCTCCGCCGCCGCGCTCTCCGGCATCCGCCGCCGCGGCTGGGCCCAGTCGGTCGGCGAGCGCGAGCAGGGCGTCGCCTCGGTCTCCGCCCCGGTCCGCTCCCCCGGCGGCAAGATCATCGCCGCCGTCTCGGTCTCCGGCCCGCTCGAGCGGCTCTCCCGCCAGCCCGGCCGGATGCACGCCCCCGCCGTGCTCGCCGCCGCCGAGCGGCTCTCGCGAGTCGCTGCGCCGCGCTGCTGCCGAGTAGCTGCGCCGGCCTGAGCTTGCAGGCCGGGACTCAGCAGCCAGGTCGAGTAGCGCTGCACGTCGACGTGAGGCATGCCCGGCACGCTGGGCAGAGTGCATCGGTCGTCGGTCCAGCTGACTCGATCGCGCGCAGACCTCGCTCGCACCGCTCGCGATCAGCTCAGAAGAGCGCATCCTGCTCCAGCTCGAGCAGCAGCTGCTTGCGCTCGAGGCCGCCGGCGTAGCCGGTGAGGGTGCCGTTGGCGCCGATCACCCGGTGGCACGGGATCACGATCGGGATCGGGTTGCGGCCGTTGGCGAGGCCGACCGCGCGCGACGCGGCGTTGGTCATGCCGAGCCGGTGCGCGATCTCGCCGTACGACGCGGTCTCGCCCCAGCCGACGCCGAGCAGCTGGTCCCAGACCCGCTGCTGGAAGTCGGTGCCGACCGGCGCCAGCGGGAGGTCGAACTCCTTGAGGTCGCGGTCGAAGTAGGCGCGCAGCTGGCGCACCGTCTCGACGAGCACCGGGTCGTCGTCGGCGCGGGCGCCGAGCGGCCGGCCGTCGGGTCGCGGAACGGCGAGAACTCGATCGCGGTGATCGCGCCGTTCTGCTCGACGAGCCGCAGGTCGCCGATCGGGGACTCCATCACGGTCCACATGTCAGTGCTCCTTCGTCGGGCCCGGCGTGGGGCTCAGGGTCTGCCAGAGGTGCAGCTGCGCGTAGGAGCGCCAGGGCGCCAGCGCTGCGGCGAGCTCCGCCGCCGTCGACGGGTCGCGGCCGAGGCCGGTGAGCGCGTCGCGGATGCCGATGTCGGTCGGCAGGAAGACGTCGGGGTGGCCGAGCGCGCGCAGCGCGACGTAGTCGGCGGTCCACGGCCCGATGCCGGGCAGGGCGAGCAGCGCCCGGCGTACGTCGTCGCGGTCGGGGCCGCGGTCGAGCGCGAGGTCGCCGGAGGCCAGCGCCGCGCACAGCGCGATCAGCGCCCGGCCGCGCGAGCGCGGCATCGGCAGGTCCTCGGGGTCGAGCGCGGCCAGGGTCGCGGCGTCGGGGAACAGGTGGGTGAGGCCGTCGACCGGCTGGGCGAGCGGCCGGCCGTGCGCGCCGACGAGCCGGGCCGGCGACCGTGCGGGCGCCGGCGACGCTGACCTGCTGGCCGAGCACGGTGCGGACCGCGATCTCGTGGCCGTCGACGTGGCCGGGCACCCGCAGACCCGGGCGGCGCCCGGACGAGCGGCCCGATGACCGGGTCGCCGGCGAACGCGTCGGCCACGGCGACCGGGTCGCAGTCGGCGTCGAGCAGCCGGCGGACCCGCTCGGTGGCGGCCGCGGTGTCGCGCAGGTCGTCGAGCGCGAACGTCGCGGTCACGAACGCGGTCTGCGCCGGACTCGGGGGCGTCGGGGAGCTCGAGCCGGACGGTGCCGGTGCCGTGCGGGAGGACGAGGGTGCGGGCGTACCAGCCGTCCCCCGCCAGCCTCGACGCCCGGCACGGCACGGGTCGCGAGGAAGTCGAGCAGCGCGCGGCCGGCGAACGGCGTGCGCACGGCGAGCCGCATCGTGACCGTGCCGGTGGCGGGCCGGCCGCCGCGGCGCCCGCGCAGCTCGGTCGGCGAGGAGGCGTAGACCTCGCGGATCGTGTCGTTGAACTGCCGGACGCTGGAGAAGCCGGACGCGAACGCGACGTCGGCGTAGGTCAGCTCGGTGGTCTCGATCAGCACCCGCGCGGTCTGCGCCCGGCGGGCCCGGGCCAGCGCGAGCGGACCGGCGCCGAGCTCGGCGGTGAGGAGCCGGGTCAGGTGGCGCGGCGTGTAGCCGACCCGCGCGGCGAGGCCGTCGACGCCCTCGCGGTCGACGACGCCGTCGGCGATCAGCCGCATCGCCCGGCCGGCCGCGGTCGCGGCGACGTCCCAGTCGGGGCTGCCGGGCGTCGCGTCGGGCAGGCAGCGCTTGCAGGCGCGGTAGCCGGCGGCCTGGGCGGAGGCGGCGCTCGGGTGGAAGGTGACGTTCTGGAAGCCGGGGTGCGGGCCGGGCACGAGGGCCGGCAGTAGATGCCGGTGGTGCGGACCGCGGTGTAGAAGACGCCGTCGAAGCGCCGGTCCCGCGACTTCACCGCGCGGTAGCAGGACTCGGGGTCGAGGCGCAGGTCGGTCCGTTCGGCGGTGGTCATGAGCTCCATCCTGACCGATGGCACCGACCGTCCTGGCGGGAATCGGACACCGCCGTGAGCCTAGCCGACACGTGTGAGCGTCATGACGTCCCACGTACGCTTGCGCTTCGTCGGATCTCGGGAGTCCTGGGGAGGGAGCCCGCGTGGCTGAGAAGCGCCACCGTCGTACGGTCCTCCGCGTCATCATCGTCGCGGAGCTCGTCGTCGCGCTCGTGACCGGCGGCGACGCGTGGTCTTCGCCTACAACCACCTCGACGGCAACATCGAGGCCGGGCCGGCGATCCACCACCCGACGCCGAAGGCGCCGAAGGCGGCCGACGAGCCGCACGAGCCGCTCAACATCCTGGTGATGGGCACCGACACCCGCGACTGCGCGGGCTGCGACGTCGACGGCGAGGCCGGCGGCGGCGTCTCGGACACGACGATCCTGCTGCACGTCGCCGCGGACCGGAAGTCGGCGTACGGCGTCTCGATCCCGCGCGACCTCATGGTCGACCGGCCGGACTGCGTCGTCGACGGCAAGACCATCCCGGCGCGGACGACGTGCTGTGGAACGAGGCGTTCCTCGTCGGCGGGCCGTCCTGCACGGTCGCAGCAGGTCGAGTCGGTCTTCAGCCGATCTACATCGACGACTACCTCACCATCGACTTCGGCGGCTTCAAGGACATGGTCGACGCGATCGGCGGGGTCAACGTCTGCATCCCGCAGCCGCTCGACGACCCGACCTACACCCACACGCACTTCGACGCCGGCACTCGGTGCACCTCGACGGGACCGAGTCGCTCGCCTACGTGCGGCTGCGCCACGTGCTGACCGGCACCGACATCGGCCGGATGAAGCGGCAGCAGGCGTTCATCGCCTCGATGATCAACAAGGTCGTCTCGGCCGACACGCTCAGCCGCCCCGACAAGCTGCTACCGCTTCGCCAGCGCCCTCACCAGCTCGCTGCAGGCCAGCCCCGACCTCGCCAGTGCCGGCGCCCTGGTGAAGCTCGCCGGCGAGCTCAAGGACGTCGACCTCACGCACATCAAGTTCGTGACGATGCCGAACTTCCTCTACGCCGAGGGCACCGCGGGCTACCCGCACGTCGGCCTGCTGCCGATCCACCAGCGCCTGGTCACCCAGGTCGTCAACGACGAGCCGCTCGGCAGGTTCGGCGGCGTGCTGACGGCCAACGGGCCGAAGAAGAACCCGACCGAGGCCCAGAAGGCAGAGGCGGCCGCGGCCGGGATCTGCGCCTGACGCGTCAGGAGCCGAGCCGGCGCCGTCCGCGGGGCCGACGCTGCGAGCGCGGGATGGAGCGCAGGAAGCCGCTCCCCCACGACAGGTGCATCGTCATCACGACGAGCGGGAGCAGCACCTGCACCCGCCAGGGAAGCCCGCGGCCGATCCGCCCGCTGGCCGCCAGGACGCCGAGCCCGTAGCCCACCGGCGCCAGGAAGCCGGCGACCAGGAGCCCGAGCCACGGCAGCCCGGCCACGAGGCTCGCGATGCCGGCGAGACCGAGCAGGGACCCGAGGGCCACGATCGCGGTCACCGCCGGTGCGGCGAGGTAGCGGAAGCTGGCGGTGTCCGGGTGCTCGGCGACGATCTGCCGGCGCCACTGCCCGGAGGCGAAGAACTGGCGACGCAGCGCGGTGAAGTCGCGACGCGGCCGGTAGGTGACCGCGAGGTCCGGGGTGAACCAGACGGTGTGGCCGGCCCGTCGGATCCGGTAGTTGAGCTCCCAGTCCTGGGCCCGCCGGTAGTGCTCGTCGAACCCCCCGAGCTCGACGAGCACGTCGCGACGGAAGGCGCCGAGGTAGACGGTGCGCGCCGGGCCGGGCTCGCCGCCGACGTGGAACTTCGAGCCGCCGATCCCCAGCGGCGAGGACATCGCGGCCGCCACGGCCTTGCCGAAGGAGGTCTCGCCCTCGACCCGCATCATGCCGCCGACGTTGGCCGCGCCCGTGGTCTCGAGCAGGTGGACGACGTCGCGCAGGTAGCCGGCGGGCAGGAGGCCGTGGGCGTCCACCCGGATGACGTAGGGGTGCTGCGACGCGGCGATCGCGGCGTTGAGCGCGTGCGGGGTGCCGCCGTCCGGGTTGTCGACCAGCACGATCCGGGGGTCGCTGCGCGGCGAGCTCGCGGGCGATCTCGGCGGTCCGGTCCTGGCTCGGGCCGACGGCGAGGACGATCTCGATCTCGCCGTCGTGGGCCTGGTCGAGCACCCGACGCACGGACTCCTCGAGGTAGCGCTCCTCGTCGAGCACCGGCATGACGACGGACACCGGTGTGGCCACGAGGGCGCGGCGGGGCGCGACGCGTCGTGGCTCCGGGAGAGCGTGGCCGATCACGGTGCTGGTCACGTTGCGTTCCTTCCGCGCAGCCGACTGGCGTGCTGGTCCGGTGCACCCGGGGTCACCACCGACGATGATCTGTAGTGTTCTCTATTAACTTACTGTATTTGTGCTGAGTCTCCCACACCGACGCACCGGTGAGCCTGGTCACGTCAGGATCTCGTCGTACGTCGTGGCGACGATCTCGACCAGCGACGACCAGTCCCGCTCGTTGCGGACCCAGGTCCGCGCGGACTCGCCGAGCTTGGTCCTCAGCTCCGGGTCGTCGACCAGGCGCTCGAGGACGTGGGCGAGGTCGGCCGCGGAGCCCTTCTCGAACACCAGGCCGGTGGTGCCGTCGGTCACGATCTCGGTGAGGGCGGCGACCGACGAGACGACGACCGCCTTGCCCATCGCCATCGACTCGAACGGCTTGATCGGCGAGATCAGCTCGCACACCGGGAGCGGCAGGCGCGGGAAGGGCGCGATGTCGAAGAGCGACAGGTAGCGGCCGACCTCCGCGTGCGGGACCCGGCCGGTGAAGGTCACGACGTCGCCCAGCCGCAGCCGGTCGGCGACGGCGTGGACGGTGGACTGGTGGGGTCCGTCCCCGACCACGACCAGGTGGAAGTCGTCGTCCGCGCGGCTGGCCCTGAGCAGGGCGACCGCCTCGAGCAGCAGCTCGAGGCCCTCGTAGTCGACCAGTCCCCCGGCGTACCCGATCACCGTCTTGCCGCGCACGCCGAGCTCGTCCTCGAGCTCGGTGTCGCGGTCGCGCGGCTCGAAGAGATGGGTGTGCACGCCGTTCGGGAGCACCACCAGCTTGTCCTCGGGCACGCCCTGCTCGACCATCGCGCGGCGCAGCGCCTCGGTGATCACGAAGACCTTCGCGGCTCCCGCGCAGGACGCGAGCTCCACGGTCTCGAGGAACCGGTCGCGGTCGCTGCCGGCGAACCCCGGGTCGCGGGACACCTTCATCAGCGACTCGAGGCCGCGCATCTCGTAGACGTAGGGCACGCCGAGCCGGGCCGCCGCCTCGCGCGTCGCGAGGCCGTTGACGTAGAAGCTCGACGCGTGGAGGAGCGCGGGCCGGTGCCGCCGCGCGTGCGCGGTCAGCGCCGTGGCGTAGCGGTCGACGTACGCCGTGAGCGGGTACTGCGGGTAGGGACCGGGCTCCTGCGCGGCGAGCACCCGGTGGTAGCGGACGCCGTCGACGTCGTCGTGGTCGGCGACCTGGCGCGGGTCCTCCTTCGACCACCGGTCGTAGGGGAAGCCCAGCCGGGTCACGGCCTCGACGTCCCAGCCCAGGCCCTGCAGCCCGGTGAGGATGCCGTGCGAGCGGGTCGCGTAGCCGCCCGACATGTGCGGCAGCGACTGGGCGAGCACGGACAGGACCGCCTGCGGGCGCGGCTCGTAGCGCGGCCGGGGCGCCGGGGTCGGCGCGGACCAGCCGTCTCGGACCACGGCGGTCTGGTCGTGGGCGTTCGCCCAGGTCTGCTGGGCGAAGCGGTCGTCGGGGTGTCGGGCGAGCGCCTGGGCGGCGAGCCGACGAGCGGCATCGGTGTCGCCCGCCGAGAGTGCGCGGGCCGCGGCCCTGCGGAGCTCCAACGCGGCCGCTCGCCGCAGCGAGACGGTCGGCGACCCGGCAGGACGCTGGTCGGCGTAGTCGGCGAGCCGCGTCCAGTCGCGGCGCCGGTCCAGCGCCCGCGCGACGACCGGCAGCGGCCTGCGGAGCCGGTCGTTGGTGCGCGCCAGCACCTCCTCGAGCTCGGCCGGCGCCGCGGCCACCAGGTCGAGCTCGGCGTGCACCGCCGCGAGCTCCTCCTCGTAGCCGGGCCGGTCCCACCCGAGCAGGTTGCTGTGGAAGCGGCGTACGTCGTCGTGCCCGGCGCTGCGCAGCAGCTCGAGGACCGCGGCGATCTCGGTCCGGTTGCGCGGCCGGGTGTCGACGAGCGCGGTGAGCGCGGCCGCCGCCTCCTCGTCGGTGCCGACGGCCAGCGCCAGCCGGGCGTGGACGAGCGGACTTCCGCGCCGGGCCGCCGCGAGGGCGGCACCGGTGTCGCCGCGTGCGCTCGTAGGCCTCGGCGACGACGGTCCAGGCGCGCGAGCCGACCGCGGAGCCGTCGAGGTAGGGCGCGACCAGAGCCTGGGCGCCGTCGGCGTCGCGCTCGACGACGAGCAGGCGCTTGGCCTCGGCGACGTGTGCCCGGCCGACGAGGGTCTGCCACTGCTGCGGCCCGCGACCGGCGGGCAGGACGACGGAGACGCTCGCCGCCTGGCGGCGTACGGCCCGCTTCACGCGGATGCGCAGGGACATGTCACACCTCCACGTGCGACCGGGGGTCGCCGTAGAAGGCCAGCCGACCGGACGCGGTCAGGAACGTCGTGTCCTCGACCGTCCAGGTGTGGGTGCTGCGGTCCTCGCCGCGCACGCTCACGAAGTTGAACCGGTCGGCCGACCAGATGGGCACGGAGGCGTCGATCGCCCGGTCGAGGATGTCGGAGTCGACCGCGCGGGGGATGTCGCTGAACCCGAGCTCGCGCACGACGTCGGCCTCGAAGAGCATCGACCCGCCCTGGATCCGGCGGGCCCAGGAGTGCTCGGCGTCGGGATAGCGCAGCACGACCGCGCCGGAGCTCCGCAGCCAGACGTAGTGGGCCCACTTGCCGGCGATGCCCGCCGACTGCGCCCGGAGCTCGGCGGCCAGGTCCGAGAGGTAGTGGGCGCCGTAGTGGTTGTCGTCGTCCATCTTGGCGACCAGGTCGCCTCCGGCGGCGTCGACGCCGAGGTTGAGGCACGCGCCGAGCGTCAGGTGGCTCGGCGCCCGGACGACCTCCAGGTGGCGGACGCCGTGGTCGCGGGCGCGGGCCTGCAGCTCGGAGTCGGGGAGCTCGACGCCGTGCAGCACGAGCACGAGCTCGACCGAGCCGTGGACCTGACGGCCGATCGACGCGAGGACGTTGTCGACCTCGTGCAGCCGGTTGGTCGGCACGACCGCCGAGACCGTGGCCGCGGGAGCCACCGGTTCGAGCCGGCCGAGGGACGCGACGAGCTCCGGGGCGCGGTGCCCGAAGGTGTGCCGGGCGAGGACTGCGCGGCGCTGGACCAGCGCCTCGCGGTCGGCGAGCTCGCGCTGGTGGAGGCGGGCGACGACCTCGGCCCGGACTGCGCTGGCGCCGTCGGGGGCCACGGCCGGCAGTCCCTCCGGCGCAGCCGAGCCCGGACAGCGACACCACCGGCGTGCCGGCAGCGGCCGCCTCGAGGAGGGTCCAGGTGTCCCCCGGCGTACGCCGAGGTCCGTCGACCACGACCGACGCCGCGACGATCGCGTCGACGACCTCCGCATGGCTCGACCGCCGAGCGCGCTCGGCGAGCGGGGCCGGCAGCACGGCGCGGGCCGGCAGGTCGTGGTCGAGCATCAGCACGTCGACCTGGTCGGCCAGCGGGCGCAGCGCCGGGCCGAGCGCGGTGGCGACCGGGCCCGCGGCGATGGCGTCGCTGGCGCCGGCGGACACCACGACGACCCGTGGTTCGGCGTCGCTGTCCTCGCGGACCGGGCGCCGCGCCGCGGCCGCGGGTGGCAGCAGCCGGGCCTGCGGCACCAGCTCCTGCCAGGCGTCGAGCAGGTCGGCGACGTGGAACGTCTCGGCCGACTCGATCAGCCGCGCCAGCGCGGCGATCTGGTCGCGACCGCTCGGCGGGCGACCCGAGGTGACCCAGACGACCACCGGCACGCGGGTCCGGGCTGCGGTGTCGAGCAGGGCCGTCACCTCCGGCTCGTCGACCGGGCCGAAGCCGGGCACCACGCCGTCGGCGAGCTCCACCAGCAGCAGGTCGGCGCTGCCGAAGGAGACGGTGTCGGGCGAGAGCGGGTGCTGGCGCCACTGGTCCGCGAGACCGGCAGCCAACCGGTCCGACACCGCGACGGCGGCCACCAGGTCGGGGCGTACGACGGCCGCGGGCGGCGGCACCTGCCAGGACGGGACGGGGTCGGAGACCAGCCGGAGCCGGCGTACCCGGTCGCGGAGCGCGCTCACGACGGCACCCCCGCTCGACGCAGCTCGGCGTACAGCCGGGGAGCGAGCGTCTCGATGTAGGTCTTGGTGAGGTGGGAGCCCTGCCGGTAGACGAGCACGTTGCCGATCACCGGCGCGCACCTGCTCCTCGGGGCAGATGAAGTCGACCAGGTTGATGAACGGCACGTCGGCCTCCTTCGCTGCGGCTTCCTGCGTGGGCGCTCCGCTGTCGGCGATGCCGCGGTCGCGGTCGTAGGTGCAGGCGGTCAGGTCGTCGGGGTGCTCGTCCACGCAGGCGTAGACGTCCATGAAGGTCTGCGGCGTGTCCGCGAGGGAGACGACCTTGACGCCGGCGTCCTCGAGCTGGCCCCAGGTGTCGACCAGCGCCTCCTGCATGGCGTCGCCGCTGAGCTCGCAGGTCGCCGTCCTCGCCGCCGACGACGCCCTCGGTGCGCTGGCCGACCGTGACCACGACGTCCGGCTTGTCGGGACCGGTCAGCTTGGCCATCACGTTGTCGGTCCACTCGCGGCAGGTCTGGTAGACGTCGCCGTCGAGCGAGGTCTCGATCGTCACGAAGGGGCAGGCGGACTTGGTGTAGGTCTCGATCTGCCAGTCGTGCTTCTTCGCCAGGAGCTGGAAGGCCGGCACCCACTGCGCGGCCTTCGAGTCGCCGACGACCGCGATCGTCGTCGCGGCGTCCGGACTGCCGTAGTGGCAGGAGGTCGGCTCTGCGGACTCGACCTCGACCTGGCAGCCCTGGGCGTAGAGATCGGGCACGTCCTCGGGTGCGCGGAGCGGGTCGGGCGTGATGCCACCCGAGATCTGCGCGACGGCCTTGCCGGCCGGGTCGGTGGTCGGGTGGTCGGACAGCACCGCCGCGCCGCGGGCGTTGACCGTCGCCACGGAGGCCGTCGTCGCCTGCGCGAACAGCGCCACCAGGACCAGGCCCGCAGCCGCGCCGATCAGCGTCGCGTTGGCCCCGACGCTGAGCGCCATCCGCGAGTCGCGGAGCCGCTCGCGAGCTGCGCAGCGGGTTCTCGACGAGGTGGAAGGTCAGCCACGCGGGCACGATCGAGAACGCCACGATCAGGAGACCGGTCGTGACCGAGATGCTGCCGAAGTGGTCGCGGGCCACGATCAGCAGCGGCCAGTGCCAGAGGTAGAGCGAGTAGGTCAGGTAGCCGATGAAGAGCATGAACCGGTTGCCGATCAGCGGGACCGGGCCCGCCCGGCCGGCAGCCGTGCCGCCGGCGATCAGCAGGCCGGCACCGACCGTCGGCAGCAGCGCTGCCGGGCCGGGCCACGTCATGTCCGAGTCGTAGAACCGGCCGGCGACCAGCACCATCGCCAGCCCGGTCCACGCCAGGGTCACGCCGAGCCACTCGCGGCATCCGGTCGAGCCGCGCGATCAGGATCGCGACGAAGGCCCCGATCGTGAACTCCCACATCCGCACCGAGGTGTCGAAGTAGGACCGCTCGGGCTGGGCGACGACCATGTGCGCGGACCAGATGAGGGACGGTACGGCGATGGCGGCGAGACCGGCGAGCAGCACGACGTTGCGGCGTACGCCGGTCCGCGCAGCGATCGCCACCGCGACCAGGAGCAGGAGCGGCCAGACGAAGTAGAACTGCTCCTCGACCGCCAGCGACCAGTAGTGCTGGACCGGTGACGGGGTGACGTCCTCGGCGAGGTAGTCGACGGACCGGTCGGCCAGTCGGAAGTTCACGAAGTAGAGCGCGGAGGAGACGATGTCGCCGCCGATGACGTCCCACTTGATCCGCGGCACCCACAGGTAGGTCATCAGCGCGGTGGCGACGAGCACGACGGCGCTGGCGGGCAGCAGCCGCTTGGCCCGCCGCGCGTAGAACCCGAGCAGCGAGACCTTGCCCTCGCGCTCGACCTCCTTCAGCAGCTGGCCGGTGATCACGAACCCGGAGATCACGAAGAAGACGTCGACGCCGACGAAGCCGCCGGGGAAGAGCATCAGGCCTGCGTGGTAGGGCAGCACCAGGAAGGTCGCGATGGCGCGCAGGCCCTCGATGTCGCCGCGGATGCGGCTGTTGCGGGCGCCCTTGCCGGAGCCGCTGCCCCGGGTCGAGGGCGGCTGTTGCGGAGCTGGGTCGGTCCGACGGTCGGCGGTCAGCGTCATGTCAGGTCTCCGCCAGGGCGTAGGGGTCGACGACGTCGAGGACCTGCGACGAGCGTGCGCGGATCTCGTCGTCGGTGATCGTCCAGGTGTGGGCCGTGGGGTCTGCTCGGCGTACGGACACGAAGTTGAAGCGGTCGGCGGCGTAGACGGTCAGGCCGGCTGCGCGGACCTTGGCCAGGAACGTCGTGTCGACCGAGCGCGGCAGGTCCTCGAAGCGGAGCTGCTCGGCGAGGGCGCGGCGCAGCAGGAGGGTGCCGCCCTGCACCTGCTCGACGAAGCGGTGCTCGGCGTGCCCGAACCGGAGCAGGGTCTCGCCGCTGCCCTCGAGGTAGACGAGGTGGGCCCACTTGCCGACCACGTCGGCGCCGGAGTAGTCGAGTGCCCGCACCAGGTCGGTCAGGTAGTGGGTGCCGTAGAAGTTGTCGTCGTCCATCTTGGCGACGAGGTCGCCCGTGGCCGCGTCGACCCCGAGGTTGAGGCAGGCACCGAGGGACAGCGCCGCGTCGGCGGTCACCAGCACGAGGGCCGGCACACCCGCCGCCTCGGCGCGACGGCGTACGTCGTCCGCGTCGACCTCGAAGCCGTGGGTGACCAGCACCAGCTCGAGCGCGCGGTGCGACTGCGATCCCACCGCCGCCAGGACGTGGTCGAGCTGCTCGGGGCGCCGGGTCGGTACGACGGCGCTGACCGACGTGGTGCGCGAGTCCTGCGCCAGCGGCTCGATCCCGACCGACCGGAGGACCGTGTCGACCCGCAGCGTGTAGAGGTGCTCGTCGAAGACCCGGCGGTGCGCCTGCAGTGCGGTGCGATCGCGCACGTCGTCGTCGCCGAGCAGCAGGTCGAGGGCGGCCCGGGTCTGGTCGGCGTCCTCGACCACGGTCACCGTGCTCCCGAAGAACGGCTCGATGCTCGCGGCCGGTGCCGAGACGACGGCGGTCTGCGCGGCGGAGAGCTCGAAGAGCCGGCGGGAGCACATGGTCTTGCTGCCGGTCACCGAGTTGACGTTGAGGAAGACCTTGTACGCCGTGTAGGCCGCCGAGCATCCGCTCGTAGGGCAGCGAGCCCACGACGTGCTTGCGGTAGGGACGCGGGAACCGGTAGCGGCGGTCGCCCTTCTGCATCCGCGACCAGATGTGGAGGTCGTGCTCGAGCGCCGGGCCGAGGACGTACTCCATCTGCACCCGCCGCTCGGCGTGCTTCTGCGGCGAACCAGGTGCCGGCGAAGGCGACGTCGTACGGGCGCCCGCGGAGCCGGCGTACCGGGTTGTGGATCCGCGGCTGCGCGGCGAACGGCAGCAGCTCGACCCGGTCGTGGCCGAGGTCGCGGCGGTAGTCGGGGATCCGGTCGGCGTCGACGGTGAAGACCTGGTCGAAGAGCCGGGCGGTCTCGAGGAACAGGTCGTAGTTGGGCGGGTCCTCCTTGTTCCAGAAGACCGTGGGGATCCCCTCGCGCCGGCACCAGGCGACCAGGGCGCGCAGCTCGTCGCTCGGGCGGTCGTCGCGGGTCATGTGGAGGCGCCAGCGGCCGTCGTTGCCCTGCCAGGCCGACTCGACGAACAGCAGGTCGGGGCGCTGCCGGTCGAGGACCGTCTTCGCCAGTCGTCGGGACCGAAGGTCAGCTGGGACCACTCGTAGCCGAGGGCGAGCTCGGAGAAGGGGTCGAGGACCACCGCGACCGTGAGCTCCGGGCGGGTGGGGGCGGTGGCCGGTGGTGAGTACGGCGCGAGCCGCGGGCGACGGCGGCCGATCACGCGACCGCCCCGACCAGGATCTCCGCGATCCGCGGACCGGCGTGCCCGTCCCACAGGGGCGGCACCCGGAGCTGGCCCGGCCCGGCGATGAGCGCGTCCTCCACCTGCCAGGGCAGGTCCTCGCGGGTGACGAGCCGGTTGGTGCCGTGGGTGATCGTCACCGGGCGCTCGGTGTTGGGGCGCAGGGTGAGGCACGGGACGCCGAGCACGGTGGTCTCCTCCTGGACGCCGCCGGAGTCGGTGACGACGACGTCGGCGCCGCGCACCAGGCCCAGGAACTCGACGTAGCCGAGCGGGTCGACGACGGTGATGCCCGGGTGCGTGAGCAGGCCGGCGGCCTCGAGGACCGGTCGCCCGCGCGGGTGCAGCGGCAGCACGACCGTGACCTGGTCGGCGACGGCGTGCAGGGTCTTCACGAGCGCCTGTGCGTCGGCGGGGTCGTCGACGTTGGCCGGCCGGTGCAGCGTCGCGACGGCGTAGCGGCGGTCGTCGAGGCCGTGCCGGGCACGGGCGGCGGCGGCGTCGAAGGTGTCGAGGTGAGCCAGCAGCGTGTCGATCATCGGGTTGCCGACCAGGTGGATCCGCTCGGCCGGGACGCCCTCGTTGCCGAGGTGGGCGACGGCGTCGGCGCTGGTCGCGAACAGCAGGTCGGACAGCCGGTCGGTGACCAGCCGGTTGACCTCCTCGGGCATCGAGGAGTCGAAGCTGCGCAGTCCGGCCTCGACGTGGGCCAGCGGGATCTGCAGCTTGGCGGCGACCAGTGCCGCAGCGACCGTCGAGTTCACGTCGCCGTAGACCACGACCAGGTCGGGCCGGGTGTCGAGGAAGAGCCGCTCGAGGCCGATCATCACGGCGCCGGTCTGCTCCGCGTGGCTCCCGGAGCCGACGCCGAGGTTGACGTCCGGCTCGGGCAGGCCGAGCTGGCGGAAGAAGACGTCAGACATGCGCTCGTCGTAGTGCTGACCGGTGTGGACCAGCTGCTGCCGGACGCCGGACGCAGCACCGAGGCGCCGGACGGCCTCGATGACCGGGGCCGCCTTGGGGAAGTTCGGGCGGGCGCCGGTGACGTGCACGACGAGCGGGGGCATGCGGGGGGCCTTTCGATCTGGGACGGACGACACGACGATCAGAATGCACTAACTGTAGTTAGTTACTCTAGATTGGTGACCAACGCCGCACACCCGGCGCGCCGCCGAGACCCGAGGAGGAGCGATGAGCAGTACGACGTCCAGCCGGACGACCCGTGCCGCGCGTGCCCTCCGCAACGGGCCGGCCGCCCTCACCGTCGCGACGCGCCACCTGGCCCGCGGCAGCGACCACGTCGGCGCGATTCCCCAGCCCTGGCTGGGACGTGCGGCCTACCGCTCGGCGCAGACGGCCCTCCGCGCCGGCGACCTCACCCTCGCCCGCGACCGGGCGGCGGATGCCGGCCTCGCGGGACGGGTCCTCGGCCAGTACGTCGACGGTGAGCTCGGCGCTCTCCGCCCCGCTGCGCCCGCGACGCGTCAGGACCGTTGTCTCGCGCCCGCCGACCGGCACCACCCGCGTCCTGCACCTCGTGTCGAGCGCCCTGCCGGAGATCGTGGCCGGCTACACCCTGCGCACGCAGGGCATCGCCGCGGCCCAGCGACGGGCCGGCCACGACGCCCACGTCGTCACCCGGGTGGGCTTCCCCGTCACGCGGGGACATCTCTTCGCCGAGGCCGAGGTCACGGTCGACGGCGTCCCCCACCACCGGCTGCTGCCGGTCCGCCTGCCGTTCCGCGCCGACGCCGCCCTGCGTGCCGACGTCGAGCGGGCCGCCCGGCTGGTCGTGCGGCTCCGGCCGACGGTGCTGCACGCGCACAGCAACCACGCCAACGGCCAGGTCGGGCTCGCCCTGCGCGACCGGTTCGGCATCCCGCTGGTCTACGAGGTCCGCGGCCTGCTCGAGGAGACCTGGCGCAGCCGGTCCGACGACGCGCACGCTGCCTCCGGCTCCGACTTCTACCGCCTGACCCGGGCGGCCGAGACCGCCGTCATGCGCGGCGCCGACGCCGTCGTGGTCCTCAACGACGCGCTCCGCGACGAGGTCGTCGACCGCGGCGTCCCGGCCGAGCGGGTCCACGTGGTGCCCAACTGCGTCGACCGGTCCTGGCTGGACCTGCCGACCGCTCCCCCGGGCGACCGACCCGGCCTCACCGTCGGCCTGGTCGGCACCCTCAACGCCTACGAGGGCCTGGACGTCCTCGTCGAGGCCGTGGCCCGCCGGCGTGCGGCCGGCGACGACGTCCGCCTCCTGGTCGTCGGCGACGGTCCGGCTCGCGACGACCTCATCCGCCTGGCCGCCGAGCGCGGCCTGGGCGACGCCGCGACCTTCACCGGACGGATCCCCCACGACGAGGTCCGCGGGGCCTACGCGCAGCTCGACGTCTTCTGCCTGCCCCGCCTCGACCTGCCGGTGACCCGCCTGGTGCCGCCGCTGAAGCCGGTCGAGGCGATGGCCCTCGGCATCCCGGTCGTCGCCTCCGACCTCGCGCCGCTGCGCGAGCTGGTCGGGTCCGACCGCGGCGCCCTGGTGCGGCCCGGAGACCCCGACGCACTCGCGGCCGCGCTCGCGACCTGGCCGCTCCCGACGTACGCCGTCAGCTCGGCGCCACCGCGCGCGCCTGGGTGGCGCGCACCCGCACGTGGGAGGCCGCGGCCGACCGCTACCAGCAGATCTACGCCAGCACCCGAGGAGAGACCCCGTGACCGATACCTTCAACGTCGACCTCGTCGTCGTCGGGCTCGGCTACGTCGGCCTGCCCCTCGCCCAGGAGGCGACCCGCGCCGGGCTCCGGGTCGTCGGCCTCGACTCGAGCGAGCGCGTCACCGACGAACCTCAACGACGGCCGCTCCCACGTCGACGACCTCTCCGACGCGGACGTCGCCGACATGGTGACGGACGGGTTCCGCGCCACCACCGACGCGGCCGCGCTCGCCGACGCCGACACCGTCGTCATCTGCGTGCCGACCCCGCTGGGTGCCGAGGGCGGGCCCGACCTCGCCGCCGTGCGCTCGGCGGTGGGCGCCGTCGGCCGACCACCTGCGACCCGGCCAGCTGGTCGTGCTCGAGTCGACGACCTACCCCGGCACGACCGACGAGGTCGTCCGGCCGCTGCTCGAGGACGCCACCGGGCTGGTCGCCGGCACGGACTTCGACCTGGCCTTCTCCCCCGAGCGGATCGACCCGGGCAACCCGACCTAGGGCCTGCGCCAACACCCCCAAGGTCGTCGGCGGGATCAACGCCTCCTCGACCGCTCGAGCGGCCGCCTTCTACGGCCAGTTCGTCCACACGGTCGTCGAGGCGGCCGGCACCCGCGAGGCCGAGACCGCCAAGCTGCTCGAGAACACCTACCGGCACATCAACATCGCCCTGGTCAACGAGATGGCCCGCTTCTGCCACGAGCTCGAGATCGACCTGTGGGACGTGATCCGGTGCGCGTCGACCAAGCCGTTCGGCTTCCAGGCGTTCTTCCCCGGCCCCGGCGTCGGCGGGCACTGCATCCCGATCGACCCCAACTACCTCTCGCACAGCGTGCGCGCCAAGCTCGGCTACCCCTTCCGGTTCGTCGAGCTGGCCGAGGAGATCAACGCGACGATGCCGTCGTACGTCGCCCACCGGGCCCAGAACCTGCTCAACGACCACGGCAAGGCGGTGCACGGGTCGTCGGTGCTGCTCCTCGGCGTCACCTACAAGCCCGACATCGCCGACCAGCGCGAGTCGCCGGCCATCCCGCTCGCGAAGCACCTCGACCAGCTCGGCGCGCACGTGGTCTACCACGACCCGCGCGTGAACGACTGGGATCCCGGGCGTCGCCGTGACGCGGGCCGCTGACCTCGAGACGGCGCTCGCGTTCGCCGACCTGGTGGTGCTGGTGCAGGCGCACAGCGAGTACGACGTGCCCGCGCTGGTCGAGAGCTCGCGGCTGTTCTTCGACACCCGCGGCGTGACGACAGGCCCGGAGGTGCACCGCCTGTGAGCGACCTCGCGGCGATCGCCGCCGAGCACGGACTGACGCGCGTCGGCGTCCGGCCGAGCCTGCGCGACTACGTCCACCAGGTCTGGGCACGCCGCCACTTCGCGGTGGCGATGGCGTCGTCGAAGGCCTACGCCCGCAACCAGGGCAGCTACCTCGGCCAGCTGTGGGCGGTGCTGACCCCGCTGCTCTGGGCCGGCGTCTACCTGGTCATGTTCGGGGTCGTCCTCGAGACCGACCGCGGCGTCGCGAACTACCCCGGCTTCCTGGTGATCGGGGTCTTCCTCTTCCACTTCGCCTCGTCGTCGATCGCCAACGGCTCCAAGGCGGTGACCAACAACCTCGAGCTGATCGGGTCCCTGCAGTTCCCGCGGGCGCTGCTGCCGATCTCGACGGTCCTGGCCGAGCTGTTCACGCTGCTGCCGTCGCTCATCGTCCTGGCGGTCATCGTGCCGCTGACCGGGGACCCGGTGTCGTGGTCCTGGCTGCTGCTGCCGGTCGCCGTCGGCCTGATGTGGCTCTTCGGCACCGGCGTCGCCTTCGTCTGTGCGCGTGCGGTCTCCCAGACCCGCGACCTCGCCCGGCTGGTGCCGTTCGGGCTCCGGGTGCTGATGTACGGCTCGGGCGTCTTCTTCTCCATCAACCACTACGTCGGCAACCCTGCCGTCGTCACGGTCCTGCAGCGCCAGCCGATCGCGGTCTACCTCGAGCTCGGCCGCGGCGCGCTGCTCTCCGACGTACCCCTCAGCGCCACGACCTGGCTGTGGGGCATCGGCTGGGCTGCCGTCGCGGTGGTCGGAGGCTTCGTCTACTTCTGGCACGCAGAGGAGAGGTACGCCCGTGGCTGAGCGCCCCTCGCTCGTGGTCGACGACGTCCACGTGCACTACCGGACCTTCGGCGGTCGCCGCGAGACCGGGCCGTCGTGGCTCGGCAAGGTACGCCGCCACGTCGGTGCGGTCGACGTCGTCAAGGCGGTCCGCGGCATCTCGTTCGTCGCCTCCCACGGGGAGTCGATCGGCGTCATCGGGCACAACGGCTCCGGCAAGAGCACGCTGCTCCGGGCGATCGCGGGCGGCCTGCCGACGACGTCCGGCGCCATCTGGGCCGACGGCTCGACGGCGCTGCTCGGGGTCAACGCGGCGTTGATGCGCGACCTCTCCGGCCACCGCAACATCGTGCTCGGCGGCCTGGCCCTGGGGCTGACCCCGGCCGAGATCCGGGAGCGTCACGACGAGCTCGTCGAGCTCGCCGGGATCGGCGACTTCCTGCAGCCTCCCGATGCGCGCCTACTCCTCCGGCATGAGCGCCCGGCTCCGGTTCGCGATCTCGTCCGCGGCGCGACCCGACCTGCTCCTGATCGACGAGGCGCTCGCCACCGGCGACGCCGAGTTCAAGCAGCGCAGCCGCGAGCGGATCGACGAGATCGTCGGCACGGCCGGCACCGTCATCATCGTCAGCCACTCGATGTCCACCATCCGCAGCATGTGCGACCGGGTGCTCTGGCTCGACCACGGCCGGCTGGTCGCCGACGGCCCGACCGCCGACGTGCTCGAGGAGTACTCCGAGCGCACCGGGCGACCCACCGCCCGGCCGACCCCGCGGCCCAAGACGCAGCCCAGCACCCAGGAGGTGTCGTGACCGCCTGCGTGCTCTCGTCGTGACGGTCGTCCACCACCCGGAGGACGCCCGGATCCGCCACCGCCAGATCGCGGCCCTGCTGGAGGCCGGCTGGCAGGTCACCTACGCCGCGCCGTTCTCCGGCTACCCCGCCGCCTCCGCGACGGATCCCGCGCTCACGCACGGTCGACCTCCCCCGGGCTCGCGGCCGGCACCGGGTGCGCGCGCTGCGGGCCGCTCGCGCCCTGCTGCGCCGGGAGGCCGCCCACCACGACCTGGTGCTCCTCCACGACCCCGAGCTGCTCCTCGCGACCTGGCGGCTCGACCTCCCGCCGGTGATCTGGGACGTCCACGAGGACACCGCCGCCAGCATGCGGATGAAGCCGTGGCTGCCGTCCGCGCTCGCGGGGCCCGCGGCGCACGCCGTACGCCACCTCGAGCGGCGCGCCGAGCAGCACGTCCACCTCCTCCTCGCCGAGGACCGCTACCAGGAGCGCTTCCGGCGACCGCACCTCGTGGTGCCCAACACCACCCGCGTCCCCGCGACGACGCGTCCGCCCGACGACCCCCGCGTCGTCTACGTCGGACACCTGTCGCGCGCCCGCGGCGTCGTCGAGCTGGTCGAGACCGGCGCCATCCTGCACCGCCGGTCCGGCGGGCGGCTCCGGGTGCAGCTCGTGGGTCACGCCGACACCGAGGCGGCGCGCCTGCTCTCCCGCGACCTCCCCGGGGTCGAGTGGCTCGGCTTCCGGCCGCACGCCGAGGCGATGCGGGTGCTCTCCGGCGCACTCGCCGGACTCTCGCTGCTCCACGACCAGCCAGAACTACCAGGTGTCGCGGCCGACCAAGGTCGTCGAGTACGCCGCGCACGGCGTACCGGTCGTGACCACGCCGCTCCCGGAGGCCGCCCACCTCGTGGAGCAGACCGGAGCCGGGGTGGTCGTGCCGTTCATCGGCGGCCGGGCCGATCCGGCCTCGGTCGCGGACGCCGTCCTGGCGCTCGACGCCGACCCGGCCGCCCGTCTGCGCATGGGCACCCTCGGGCACGCGTACGCCGCGGAGCACCTGGACTGGGCGCGCCATGCCGCCACCTTCGTCGACCACGTCTCCGCGGTCGCGGGTGACTCAGTGCCCGAGGATCGAGGTCCGCTCCGACGGGCCGTGCACGACCACGTCGGCGCCGCCGACGTGCACCAGGCTGCCCCGGATCGCGAACTCGGACCGGCACGCCTTCGCGTGGCTGACCTTCACCAGTGACTTGCTGACGACCATGGCGTGGTGGACATCGGCGGAGACCCGGCGCAGCCTCGAGAACACCTGCGGCGCAGCGCACGCGGCGCCCCGTCGGTCGAGCTGGGTGGCCGACACGACCAGCCGCACGACGGTCCCCTGGGTGCTGACCCGTGACGAGCAGAGCTCGCGGCCGAGCGTCGTCGAGTCCCGACTGCCTCCGACCGCGGAGCAGGTGGTGATCTTGTGGTCGCTCGTGACCTCGAAGTCGTGGTGCGCGTGCACGGAGGCGACCAGGGCGATCGGCGTCCAGTGCTCGCTGCCGTCGAGCACCCGCGAGCGCGCGCTCGTCTCGACCGTCTGCGTCCACGACGCCATCGGCTCGCTCACCGACAGGAACGAGCCGGAGTCGACGAACCACACGTTGCGCGAGGCCGATCCCCAGGCCGAAGGACGCGGCCGGAGCCCGCTGGCCACCAGGAGGCACGCCGTCATGCCGGTGCGCGGGACGTCGTACACGAACCGCGGCGAGAAGACCGACGTCGTCCCGCGCATGATGTTCTCCGTCGCGCCCGCGTTGATCACCGCGCCGTTGTCCGGCGAGCAGGTGATCGACACCGAGGCCATCAGCAGGCTGTCGGGCGTCGAGCCCGGCTGCCGAGCGACCACCTGGGAGGTGATGTAGCGGCGCTCACCCGCCCGTGCCCAGAACTTCACTGAGAAAACCCGGACCACGCGGTGGGGATTGCTGCTGCCGAGGTAGGCCGGGATCGTGCGAGCCTCGTCCGCGCTGGTGTCGCGGTAGGCCGAGGCCGGGGCGGCGTCCGCGGACGTCGACAGCACGATCAGCATCGTGGCGACCAGCCCACCGGTCGTCACGAGGGCGAGCAACGCTCGCACTACACACCACAGCACCCTCACCCTGCGCACCCTTCACTTGCACCCGCGCACCACGGTAGGTAGCGCGCGCCCTGCTGTCAGGGAAAGACTCGAAACGGCGCCAGTGAATGCCTATCGGGGGCTCGGGAATGCCTAGAGGAAGCGCGCGACGTACGGCGCGAAGCGCTCGCGCAGCTCGTCGACGTCCAGCCCGACGTCCTCGGCCCGGTAGTCGATGGTGCCGAGCCGCCCCCGCTGGTGCCCCGCGAGGTAGTCACCCATCGCCTGCGCGGCCTCCGTCGTGACCGGCTCCCCCGCCAGCGCGTAGACCCGCTCCGCGGTGGCCAGGTCGTCGGCCATGAACTCGTCGAAGCGGACGTCGATCGAGCGCTCGGCCGGCACCGCGTCGCGCTCCTTCACGAGCGTCGTGAGCATCAGGTCGATCCGGTCGCGCCAGTAGCGACCCAGCTCCGCGGCCGGCACCGGGGAACGGTGCATCCGCGCCGTGTAGACGACCATCGTCGCCATCGAGATCGTCACCGGCACCGGGTCGCGGTGGGTGACGACCACGGTCAGTCCGGGGAACACCGTCTCGAGCACCGGGAGCTGCTCGAGGTGCTGCGGCGACTTGAGCAGCCAGCGCCGCCCGCCGCGCACGTGCTGCAGCGCCTGGAGCTGGGTGCGCAGGTAGCGGTAGTGCGGCGTCTGGTCGTGGTCGAGGTAGTAGTCGCGCCAGGCCGGCACCTCGGCGAGCGGTCTCGTAGAACATCGTCGAGAAGTCGTTGGCGAGGAGCTGGATCTCCTCGTGCACGTGGTCGGTCGTCATCTCGTGCATGAGCGCGAAGTGCGGCATCGCCGCGTTCATGAAGTCGACCGCCATGTCGGAGCGGGCCCGGCGCGGGTCGGGCTCGACGCCCACCTCGGCGGGCATCGGCAGCGGCTCCATGCTCTCCCAGTAGGGCAGCGTCCGGAAGGTCGGTCCGGCGGCCAGCAGGTTGTGCAGGTGGGTCGTGCCCGGTGCGCGGCAGCCCGGCGATCACGACCGGCGGCACCAGCTCGATCTCGTGGATCTCGGGGTGCCGCGCGAGCAGGTCGGTCAGCAGCAGCCGGTTGCGCAGCATCTGGAGCAGCTGCGAGTGGAGGTTCAGGCGCCCCGGCCCGTCGAGGCCGGCGATCGTCGCGCATCGCGGCGAGCAGCAGGTCGAGCCGCTCCTCGTAGTCGCGCGCGCCGAAGTCGCTGCAGCCCGGTCTCGGTGCGGGCCTGCTCGTGCAGGGCCGCCGAGTCGAGCGGACAGTCCGCGGCCATCGTGTCCATGAAGCGCGGATCTCCTCGATCTCCGGGGAGAAACGCGGGTTGGTGAGGTCGTCGAGACGGATCATCGGACATGGTGCACCATCGGCCGATGTGACGCCGGTTACGTTACTGTCGGTTTCGTAATGACGACAGCCCCCGGTAGACCACGTGATCGGCGCATCGACGGCGCCGTCCTCGCCGCGACCGCCGACCTCCTGGTCGAGGTCGGGTACGCCGACCTGACGGTCGCCGCCGTCGCCGAGCGAGCCGGCACCACCAAGCCGGCGATCTACCGGCGCTGGCGGAGCAAGGCCCACCTGGTGCACGAGGCCGCGTTCCCGTCCGACGGCGACGCGCTCGTCGTACCGGACGACCGGGTCGCTCGCCGACGACCTGCGCACGATGGTCGTCCAACGTCGTCGCGACCTTCGCCGCACCCGGTCGCACGCGCCGCGATCCCCGGCCTGGTCGCGGAGTTCGCCGCCGACCCCGGTCTGCACGCCGCGCTCCTCGAGCGGCTCCAGGACGGGCCGCTCGGCGCGGCGTACGCGACCGTCTCGCCGACGCGGTCGCCGCCGGCGAGGCGCGCGCCGACCTCGACCCCGACGCCGTGATCGAGGCGATCGGCCGGCACCGCCCTGCATCGCACTGCTGATCCGCGGCGACGCCGACCTCGACGACGACCTGGATCGACACCACCACCACCCTCCTGCTGAGAGGCATCGCCCCATGACCAACGAGAACTGGGAGTCCACGCAGGCCTGGCACGAGCTGCTCGACGGCCTCCGCGAGCTCGACCAGACCTTCCTCGCCGGGGACCGCGCGGTCTCCGGCGAGCACGCCGTGGCCGACGGCTACCGGATGCTGACCACGATCCTCGGCGTCGGCCTCGACACCTACCTGTACGCCGAGCCCGAGCCGGCCGGTCTTCGTCGACACCGTCACGCCCTTCCGCCGCGACCGGCGCTGGGGCGGCGACAACACCGACTCCTACTACTCCTACGTCGTGCTCGACCCGACCCGCAGCTACCGGATCACCGGCCAGCGCGGTGACAGCGCCTACTTCTCGCTCACCGTCTACAACGAGCCCTCCCCCGGCGCCTGGTCGGACAAGGTGATCGGCGTCGTCAACGACAGCGACCTGACCTTCGACGCCGACGGCCGCTTCGAGATGGTCCTCGGCCCAGCAGCGTCCCGAGGGGTACGACGGGGTCTTCGTCGAGCTCGCCGCACGACGCGTTCGTCGCCCTCACCCGCGACTACCAGATCGACCCGCTGACCGGGCGCCGCGTGCTCTGGGAGATCGAGGCGCTCGACGAGCCCGATCCGGTACGTCGTACCGACGCCGACACCGCGCAGGCCCTGCGGTCGACGCTGACCTGGATGCGCACGATGTTCGCGATCGTGCCGCTCGCCGTGGGCGTGCGCAACGACGACGAGCGCCACGACCTCGGCCACGAGATCGCCCAGGTCGCCAACACGTTCGGCGCGCCCTACCAGGTGCCGGACTTCAACTTCGGCTGGTCGGCGACCGACGCCTGCTACTCGTTCGGCAGCTACGACCTCGAGCCCGACGAGGCCCTGGTCGTCACCCACCGGCCGCCGACACTGCCGCTTCTGGAACGTCATCGTGTGGAACCAGTTCATGGCCGGCCACAACGTCACCGACGGCCGGATCTCGATCAACCACGGCACCGCCGTACCCAACGCCGACGGCACCGTCACGACGGTCATCGCGCGACGCCAGCTCGACCACCCCAACGCGATCACCACCCTCGACCAGGCCCGCGGCAACCTCGCCTTCCGCTGGTTCCTCGCCGACCAGGTGCCCGAGCCGCCGATCGTCTCCCTCGTCAAGATCGACGAGGCGCCCACCACCGTGTTGTGAGGTCCACCGAACCCGGCACCTGACCCGGGCGAGACAATCGAGGCATGACTACGACGATCCTGCGCGGCGGCCGCGTCATCGACCCTGCGGCCGGGACGGAGACCATCGGCGACGTCGTCGTGCGCGACGGCGTGGTCGCCGAGGTCTCGACGGTCCCGGTCCTGGACGCCGACGCGACCGTCGTCGACGTCAGCGGCCTCGTCGTCGGCCCGGGCTTCGTCGACCTGCACAGCCACGTGCACTCCATCGCGGGCCAGCGCCTCCAGGCCTTCGACGGCGTGACCACCAACCTCGACCTCGAGGCCGGCCTGATGCCGATCGAGCGCGCGTACGCCGAGGCGGCGGCCGCCGGCCGGGTCCTCAACTACGGCTTCTCGGCGTCGTGGGCCGACGCCCGCGGCCAGGTGCTGGCCGGCATCGCGCCGACCGCCGACTTCGAGCGCTCGACCACGCTGCTCGGCAACCTCGACTGGCAGCGCACCTCCTCTCCCGCCGAGCTCGCCGCCTGGCTCGACCTCCTGGAGCGCGAGCTCGCCGCCGGCGCACTCGGCATCGGCGTGCTGATGGGCTACGCGCCCCGCTCGGACCCGGCGGAGTACCTCGCCGTCGCCCGCCTGGCGGCCGCCGCCGGAGCACCGACGTTCACCCACGTGCGCGAGCTCGTCGAGGCCGACCCGACGACGCCGATCGACGGCTCCAGCGAGGTGGCGATCGCCGCCGCGGAGACGGGCGCGGCGATGCACCACTGCCACGTCAACAGCACCTCCCGACGCCACGTCGACCGCGTGCTCGGGACCCTCGAGGATGCCCGCGCCGCCGGGTCGAAGGTGACCGTCGAGGCCTATCCCTACGGCATGGGCAGCACCAGCGTCGGTGCGTTCTTCCTCGCTCCCGACCGCCTCTCGGCGTGGGGGCTGACGCCGTCGAGCATCGTCATGGTCGGCAGCGGCGAGCGGATCGCCGACGTACGCCGCCTCGAGGAGGTCCGCGCCACCGACCCGGGAGCGACCTGCATCGTGGAGTTCCTCGACGAGCGCCAGGAGTCGGACCGTGAGCTGCTCCGTCGGGCGCTCGCCTTCCCCGACGCGATCGTCGCCAGCGACGCGATGCCGCTGGAGTGGCCCGACCACCGTCCGGACACCCGCGAGTGGCCACTGCCGCCGGGTGCATCCACCCACCCGCGCACGGCGGGCACCTTCGCCCGCAGCCTGCGGCTGATGGTGCTCGAGCACGCGCTGTGGGACTGGCCCGAGGCGTTCCGACGGTGCTCCTACCTGCCGGCCCGGGTCCTCGACGAGGTCGCACCCGCGATGCGCACCAAGGGCCGGCTCGAGGCCGGCGCAGACGCCGACCTGGTCGTGCTCGACCCGGCCGCGGTCACCGACCACGCGACCGCGACCGATCCGGTCCGGCCGTCGGCCGGCGTACGCCACCTGATGGTCGGCGGCACCTTCGTGATCAGGGACGGCGACCTCGACCGCGAGGCCTACCCGGGCCGCGCGGTCCGCGGGCAACCTCGCTGAGAATAGATCGCGGCGCGAGCCGGATCTTGCCTCCTCGGACGGTTCCATCCGACAGACTGCGCCCATGCGGACCCCCCGGCGGAGCGAACGTCGGTCGACGGTTCTCGGTGTCATCGACGGCTTCTTCTTCGTGGTCGCCGGCGGGCTGAGTGTGTGGCTCGCGTACGCCGTCCTGCGCCACGACGTAGCGCCCGGTGGGCCGTTGGCCCTGCTGATCGTCTTCTGGCTGCTGCTCGGCTACTTGGTGCTCCCCCGGTTGCACCGGATCCTCACCCGGATCTACGTCCCGGGCTACTTCATCGGCCGCACCCGCACCAGCGACGGCCTGCTCGGCGATCCGGTCAACCTGGCCTTCCGTGGTCGGGCCGGCCAGGTGCACCAGTCGATGGTCTCGACGGGCTGGACCCGCGCCGACGACGTCGATCTCCGGTCGAGTGCCCGGATCGTCACCTCGACACTGCGCCGCCGGAGCTACGCCGAGGCACCCGTGAGCCCCTTGCACCTCTTCGACCGACAGCAAGACTTCGCCTACCAGCGAGAGGTGGACGGCAGCCCCTCGCGTCGCCACCACATCCGCTTCTGGCGCTGTCCTGACGATTGGCTGCTGCCCGGCGGGTTCGCCGTCGACTGGCTCGCCGCGGCGACCTTCGACAGCGGGGTCGGGCTGTCGTTCTTCACCCTGCAGATGACCCACCGGATCGAGGCCAACACCGACGTTGAGCGCGACTTCGTGGTCGAGTCTCTGAGCGACGTCCCGCAGTCCCACGTCGAGATCATCAAGAACTTCTCGTCCGGCTACCACTCACGCAACGGGGGCGGCGACCGCATCCAGACCGACGGGGACCTCCCGATCGTGGACCTGACATCGGCGGCCGCCCCGACGACCGACGATCCGGTGATCCAGGGCGGCGATGGCCGGCCGGTGCAGTCCCTGCTCGGTGCCGCCATGGTGACGGCGCAGGCCGGGTTCTACCTGGTGGTCGCCGTGCTGCTGGTGAGTCGCCAGATGGAAGTCACGGACGTGTTCGACGGCCGACTGCGGTCCTCCGACACCCCCAGCATCGCGATCCTCGGCACGGTCCTCGCGATCGCCGCGATCATCTACCTCGGCTTGGCGGCCGCAGTCCTTCTGGGCCGGAACTGGGCTCGGCTCCTCCTGCTCGCGGCCTGCACGGTGATCGCCGTGGGCGTGTTCGCCGCGACCACCGATCAGAACCCGACCAACACATCGGTGGTCGGGTTGCCGACGACAGCCGCCAGCATCCTGGTGCTGCTCGCCCTGTCCAGCAACCGAGCCCGCGAGTTTGCGAGCCGTCGTGACGACCTTGAGCACGACCAGTGACTTCGGCGGGCGAGAGGACAGGCCGATCCTCGAACCCTCGCGCAGTTCTGCTCGTCACCGTCGGCACGATCGCAGCCATCTTCTACTCCAACTTCTTCATCGACTGGATCCTGCGCGGGTTCGACGGCATGACTGCGGTGGTCAGCAACCTCTCGGCGGCTGGGGAGCCGAACGCGGCACTGCTCCGGGTCACCGACGTGACGTGTGCTGCCCTCGTGGTCTTCCTGGTGCCCTGGGTCCGTGCCGGGCTCCCTTCCGGCACGTGGCGCAACGTGTGCGCCGGAGCGACGATCGTGTTTGCGCTCGGCGCGGCCCTCGCAGCGATCGTCCCGCCACCCTGTGGTCCGGGAGTCGTCTGCGGCACCTCGCACCAACAAGCCCAAGCCCACCTGCACGACGCGATCAGCGTGGTGTCCGACACGGCCCTGTTCGTGGGGGTAGTCGCCGCCTGGTTCGCAAGCCGACACTCGGGGCCAGCATGGTTCCGACGGATCGCCTGGTGGGAGTTCTGGCTGGGCGGCGTGGTGTCTAGCGTGGCGTTCGCCTACTTCGACCTCACCCAGGACCCAGCCTGGGCACCTGGCGTCAGCCAGCGTGTCCACATCGTGCTCATCAGTCTCTGGATCCTCACGCTGGCGATCTTCGCTGCCAGTGCCCTACCTCGACCGGCCCAGCCGCCGGCCCGGCGAAAGGCCGACACCCGATGACCTCAGCAGGCTCCGACCGGGCAACCCATCACGACATCGAACCGCAACGGTTGTCGGACGACCGATGGCCCGACCGGTTCGCAGGCACGACCTACCTCGCCGCGATCTTCGTCGCCGTGGTCGCCGTGGTCCCCGCATGGCGTCACTACTTCTCCCGCCCGGACGACGTGGTGTCGCTGCTGACGATCCCCATCGTCCCGAGCCTGGTGTACGCCGCGCTGCTCAGCGTCATCGCGGTCGCCCTCCGGCGGCGGCTGAAGGCGGCCTGGTGGATCCTCCTGGCCTGGTGGCTGGTTCTGCCCCAGGTCGCCCGGGTGGTCGCCATGGTCGAGGGCGACAACGTCGTGCTCAATGCCACCGGCTTCGCGCTGATGGCTGCCGTGCTCGCGATCGCGATCCGGACCCGCACCCAGTTCGTGGCCCAGCGGGTGCCCGGCAGCGTCCGAGGGGCCTTGGCCGTCTTCGTCCTCGGTGGCGCGGCCGTGCTCGTGGGTGGGGCCTGGTTGGTGAGCGCCTTCGGGACCTCACCGGGCTTTTCCGAGTCGGCCGTTTATGTCTTCGACACGATGCTCACCGATCTGGGACGGATCGGCGCGAGCTCCGACGTGCACGCGCCGCTCTGGGTGCGTTCGATCTACGGGCTCGCCGGCGTCGTCGTGGTGTTGACCGCGGCGCAGATCATGTTCCGATCGGGCTACGAGACCCGGACGCTGGACGTCCCCGACGAGGCGAAGGTCCGAGCCCTGCTCCGCGACTTCGGGGAGCACGACTCGCTCGGATACTTCGCCACTCGTCGCGACAAGTCGATCGTGTGGGACACCCAGGACCCGACCTCGGCACGAGCGGGCGTCTCCTACCGCGTGATCGGCTCGGTCAGCCTCGCGAGTGGCAATCCGGTCGGAGACCCCGAACGCTGGCCGCACGCGATCGAGGCCTGGCGCGAGCACGCTCGCAGCAACGGTTGGTCGCTGGCAGTGATGGGTTCGGGATCCGAGGGAGCCCAGGCGTTCGCGGCAGCCGGCCTGACGGCGTACGAGATCGGCGACGAGGCCGTCGTCGACATGGCGGCGTTCTCGCTCAGCGGGCCTGGCCTCAAGGAGGTCCGTCAGTCTGTCACCCGCCTCCAGCGCCGCGGGTACGTCGTCCGGGTCGTCCGGCACGCGAGTCTCACCGCGTCGGACTTCGCCGCGCTGGACCAGGCGGCGCAGCAGTGGCGCGGCGATGGTGGCGACGAGCGCGGCTTCTCGATGGCCCTGGGCCGGCTCGGAGACCCTCTCGATGCGCAGTGCGTCCTCGTGCAGGCCCACGATGCCGATGGTCGGCTCCGCGGATTCTTGAGCTTCGTGCCGTGGGGGCGCACCGGCCTCTCGCTCGACCTGATGCGTCGTGACCCGACCGCCGACAACGGTCTGGTCGAGCTGATGATCGCCAGCCTGGCGGAGCAGGGCCGCAGCTTCGGCGTCGGGTCTGGTCTCGCTCAACTTCGCCATGTTCCGGGAGGCCTTCGAGCGCGGCGCCGAGCTCGGTGCCGGACCGATGGCCAGGCTGTGGCGCCAGGGGCTGCTGCTGGCCAGCCGCACCTGGCAGCTGGAGTCCCTCTACCGGTCGAACGCCAAGTACCTCCCTTCCTGGCAACCTCGCTTCATCTGTTTCGAGTACGCCTCAGACCTGCCTCGAGTCGGGGTGGCGGCAGGCAGCGCAGAAGGCTTCCTGACCAGGCCGTCGATCTCGAAGTTGCGCCGCAAGGGCGGACCCGACAGTGCGCTCGACACCGCCGGCACGGAGCACGCCGCAGCGGTTCTCGCTCTGGTCCCGCCGCCCCGTGACGTGGTGGCCGAAGCGTTGTCGACCGAGCACCTGCCCGAGCAGGTGCAGGTCAGACGCGCCAAGCTCGACCGGATCCGGTCTCAGGGCATCGACCCGTATCCGGTGAGCTGCCCACGCACGCACACGCTCGCCGAGATCCACGCTGTCGCCGGTGAGCTCACCCCCGATACCGAGACCGGCACCCGGGTCTCCGTGGTGGGGCGGGTGCTGCTCAAGCGCGACATGGGCAAGCTCTCCTTCGCGACGCTGCGAGACGGCAGCGGCGACCTGCAGGTGATGGTCGACGAGAGTCACGTCGGAGCGGAGTCGCTCACGTTCTGGAAGCAGTCGATCGACCTCGGCGACCACGTCGGCATCACCGGTGAGGTGATCACCACCCACCTGGGCGAGCTCACTGTCCGCGCCGATTCGCTGCTGCTGGCCAGCAAGTCACTGCGGCCGCTGCCCGACAAGCACGAAGGCCTCAGCGACCCCGAGGCCCGGGTGCGGATGCGCTATGTCGACCTGATCGTCCGACCCGAGGCCCGCACGATCGCCTACCAGCGCGCGACCATCGTGCGCAGCGTCCGCGACTCCCTGCACGCACGCGGCTTCACCGAGGTCGAGACCCCGATCCTGCAGACGATCCACGGCGGGGCCAACGCGCGCCCGTTCGAGACACACATCAATGCCTACGACATGGACCTCTACCTCCGCATCGCCACCGAGCTGCACCTCAAGCGACTTCTCGTGGGTGGCATGGAGCAGGTCTTCGAGCTCGGTCGTCAGTTCCGCAACGAGGGCGCTGACTTCAAGCACAACCCGGAGTTCACCTCGCTGGAGGTCTACCAGACGTACGGCGACTACCACTCGATGCGCGTCCTGACCCAGGAGCTCATCCAAGAAGCCGCCATCGCGATCTACGGCTCTCCCGTTGCCCGCCGAGCCGATGCGGAAGGCAGGATCACCGAATATGACCTGTCGGGTGAGTGGCCGGTCAAGACGATCTGTCAGGCCGTGTCCGAGGCACTCGGCGAGGAGGTCACGGCGGACACGACCGTGGAGGAGTTGAAGCGCCACGCCGCGCGGATCGGCCTGGAGCTCGACGTCAGTCCCTCGTGGGGCTTCGTCCTCGAAGCGATCTACGGCGAGCTGTGCGAGGAGCAGACGACCACCCCGATCTTCTACACCGACTTCCCCAAGGAGAACGCCCCGCTGACCCGACAGCACCGCGTCGACCCTCGGCTGAGTGAGAAGTGGGACCTGGTGATCTTCGGGTCGGAGCAGGGCACGGCCTACTCCGAGCTGGTCGACCCCGTCGATCAGCGCGAGCGGCTCGTCGCTCAGTCGTTGCTGGCCGCTGCCGGCGACGCCGAGGCGATGCAGGTCGACGAGGACTTCCTCGAGGCCCTGGAGTACGGCATGCCGCCCACGGGAGGGATGGGGCTCGGTATCGACCGGCTCGTCATGAACCTCACCGGCCTGAACATCCGCGACACCATCCTCTTCCCGCTGGTGCGCCCCGGTCGGTGAGGTCCACCCGCTACCGGGCCGGCCCCGGGTCACACCCGGCCGGGTCGAGATGACGTTGAAATGACGAAGAGGCCTTCAGAGCGGATCCGCTCTGAAGGCCTCTTCTGGTGGTGTACCCCCGACCGGATTTGAACCGGCGCTAACGCCGTGAGAGGGCGCCGTGCTAGGCCGCTACACAACGGGGGCGTGCATTCTCGGCACCCTTGCGGGGCCTCGAACAGCGATCGAAACCTTAGCCGATGGCCTTGTCTCGAACAAAATCGCGGCTCTCCGTCAGCCGGAGGAAACCGCGATTCTCGCTGGGATACTAGGACTCGAACCTAGAATAACTGGACCAGAACCAGTCGTGTTGCCAATTACACCATATCCCAATGGCCCCCTCAGGAGGGCCGTTCCGGCTCGTCTCCGAGCCGAGAAGAAACCTTACACGCGAGGTCTGGAGGCGACCAAAACGCCCGGCTCCGTGGTCGTGTCGGTGGTCGTCCGGACGCCCTGCCGGCGGGCCACGAAGAGCACCAGCCCGAGGTAGACGAGCGACTGGGTGAGCGTCACCGGGATCGTCCACCAGCTGTCGCCGGTCGGGTTCAGCGTCGACGCCATGTCGCTGAACGCCAGCGCCAGACCGAACGCGAGCCAGTTGTTGAGGACGTGCATCGCGATGCCGGCCTCGAGCCCTCCGGTGAGCACGACGGCCAGCCCGGCCACGATCCCGAACGCGAAGCGGTCGAAGAAGATCGGCGCGCTCTGGCTGCCGTGGGCGAGGGCGAAGAGGAGCGCGGGGAACAGCACCGCCGCCCACGATCGGCCGAACAGGTTCGCCGAAGGCCTGGGTGAGGTAGCCGCGGAAGGCGTACTCCTCCCCCGCCGCCTGCAGCGGCGTCAGCAGCAGCACGACGAGCAGGAAGTCGCGCGTCGTGCTGGTGAAGTCGTTGAGGTGGCCGCTCATCTCGGGTCGTCCGGCGACGACGGGCACCAGCGACGAGACGACCAGCGTCGCGAACAGCGCGACGAACGACAGCCCGAAGCAGACCAGCAGCCAGCGCCACCGGATCCGCGGCGCCACCGAGGCGAGCCAGCCCGGTCGCAGCCCGTGCAGCACCCGGGTGAGCAGCCAGGCGACCGGGATCGCGCCGGCCAGCGCCAGGTTGAGGTAGGCCAGCCCCAGCGGCGTCGGGTCGTCGAAGTCGGTGATCCGGGTCAGGCCCGCGCTGACGTCGTCGCCGGCGATCGCGAACCCGAGCGCGAACGGCACCTGCAGGAGCACCGGCACGAACACGATGAACGACGCGACCAGCGCGAAGACGCCGACGAACGGCCGCCACACGCCGGGCCGGCCACCCCGCTGGACGAGGTGGTAGGGCAGTCCGGGGCGCCATGTCAGGCCAGCGCGCTCTGCAGCCGGCCGAGCCCGCGCTCGCGGCCGAGCAGCTCCATCGACTCGAACAGCGGCGGCGAGACCCGGCGCCCGGTGATCGGCGACCCGGACCGGGCCGAACGCGTTGCGCGGCTTGAGTCCCAGCTCGTCGACCAGCTTGGCCTGGAGCGCCTCCTGGATCGCGGCGGTCGACCACTCGCCCAGACCCGCCAGCGCGTCGTACGACGCCTGCACGACTGCCTGACCGTCGTCGTTCAGCAGCTTCTCGACGTCGGCCTCGTCGCGGGTGAAGGACGCCTCGTCGACGAAGAGGAAGCCGAGCATGTCGACGGCCTCGGTGAGCTTGTTGATCCGCTCGGCGACCAGCGGCATCGCCAGCTCGAGCAGCTGCGCGTCGGCGTCGCTGACCGGGTCGGAGACGACGCCGGCGTCCTTGAGGAACGGCAGCGCCCGGTGGGTGATCTCCTCGACCGACAGCAGCCGCATGTGGCGAGGCGTTGATCGCGTCGGCCTTCTTGATGTCGAAGCGCGCCGGGTTGGGGTTGACGTCGCCGATGTCGAACGCCTCGACCATCTCCTCGAGCGAGAAGATGTCGCGGTCGCGCCGCGATCGCCCAGCCGAGCAGCGCCAGGTAGTTGAGCAGCCCCTCGGGCAGGAAGCCCTGGTCGCGGTAGGCCAGCGCGTGCGCCTCGGGGTCGCGCTTGGAGAGCTTCTTGTTGCCCTCGCCCATGACGAACGGCAGGTGCCCGAACTCCGGCATCACCTTGCCGATGCCGAGCTCGATCAGCGCCGCGTGCAGCGGGATCTGGCGCGGGGTGCTGGACAGCAGGTCCTCGCCGCGCAGCACGTGGGTGATCTCCATCAGCGCGTCGTCGACCGGGTTGACCAGCGTGTAGAGCGGGTCGCCGTTGGCGCGGCAGAGCGCGAAGTCGGGGACGAACTGCGGTCTCGAAGGTGACCTCGCCGCGGACCAGGTCGCTGCCAGGTGACCGAGCCGTCGGGCATCCGGAAGCGGACGACCGGCTTGCGGCCCTCGGCCTCCCACGCCGCGCGCTGCTCGGCGTCGAGGTCGCGGCAGAAGCCGTCGTACCCCATCACCTTGGAGCCGGACGCCTTGCGGCGCGCGTCGACCTCCTCGTTGGTGCAGAAGCAGTCATAGGTGTACGACGAGGCCGCGAGCTTGGCCAGCGCGTCGGTGTAGAGGTCGCTGCGCTCGCTCTGGCGGTACGGCGCGTGCGGGCCGCCGACCTCGGGGCCCTCGTCCCAGTCGAGGCCGAGCCAGCGCATCAGGTCGAGGATCGCGTCGTACGACTCCTGGGTGCTGCGCTCCTTGTCGGTGTCCTCGATCCGGAAGACGAAGGTGCCGCCGTGGTGGCGCGCGAACGCCCAGTTGAAGAGCGCCGTGCGGACCAGGCCGACGTGCGGGCTCCCGGTCGGGCTGGGGGCCATGCGGACGCGGACGGGGGTGCTCATCGCCGTGCCACCTTGTTCGTGAGGGTGCCGAGGCCGGCGATCGAGATCTCGACCTCGTCACCGACCTCCATGGGACCGACACCCTCGGGGGTGCCGGTGAGGATCACGTCGCCGGGCAGCAGCGTCATCACGCTGGTGACGTGCGCGATCAGCGTCGGGATGTCGAAGATCAGGTCCTTGGTGGAGCCGTCCTGCATCAGCTCGCCGTTGAGGTGCGTCTGCACCGTGCGGCCCTCGGCGAAGTCGTGCGGGTCGAGGTCGGTCTCGATCCACGGGCCGAGCGGGCAGAACGAGTCGAAGCCCTTGGCCCGGGTGAACTGGACGTCGCTCTTCTGCAGGTCGCGGGCGGTGACGTCGTTGGCGATCGTGTAGCCGTGGATCACGTCGGTCGCCTGCTCGGGCGGCACGTCGCGGCAGATCCGGCCGATCACGACGGCGAGCTCGCCCTCGAAGTGCAGGTTCTGCGTCTGCGGCGGGTAGAAGATCGGGTCGCCGGGGCCGACCACGCTGGTGTTCGGCTTGAGGAACATCAGCGGCTCGGTCGGCGGCTCGCTGCCCATCTCGGCGGCGTGCGCGGCGTAGTTGCGGCCGATGCCGACCACCTTGCTGCGCGGCAGCACCGGCGCGAGCAGCCGCACGTCCTCGAGGCGGTACTCCTGGTCGAGCAGCTTGACCCCGACGTAGAGCGGGTCGCCGGCCAGCGCCACGACCACGCTGTCGGGGTCGGGCTGGCCGAACTCGTCGACCTCGCCGGTGACCACGCCGTAGAGCGGGTCCTCGCCGGTGGTGAATCTCGCGATGCGCACCCGACGAGCCTATCGACCCGCCCTACGGCGACGCCTACGGTCAGCCGGTCAGGTGGATCGTCGTCCACGAGCTGATCCGCGATCTGGTCCTCGGTCCACGGGAAGCGTCACCCACTGCTCCTCGGAGAACAGCTGGGTCTGGTCGTCCGACCACGGTGACGCGGGGTCCTCGTACTGGCTGTAGGTCAGGATCGTGCGGGCGTCGATCCCGGTCGTGCCGCGGAACGCGATCGCCTGGATGTACGACGAGCCGCTGGTCACCAGGTCGAGGACCGGGTCGCCGAGCGTTGGTCGCGTTGGCGTCGCCGGACAGGTTGCCGAGGCCGCCGCCGAGCGGGAGCCCGGCCTCGTCGCCGCGGTCACCGGAGTGGTGCATGGAGCCGTACGGCGCGCCGAGCTTGAGCCCGCGTCGGTGATCGTCTTGATCGCCTCGGCCATCGCGTCGACCACCGGCTTGGCGGTCGACAGCGTGCGCGGCGTGGTCAGCGGGTGCTTCGGGTCGAACGGCACCTTCCACAGGTTGACGCCGTCGATCGAGGCGAACCGGACGAACTCCTGGAAGATCGCGGTGCCGCCGCGAGGTGGTGTCGGAGTGGCCGTCCCACTTCTTCAGGACCTTGCAGGCCTCGTTCTGGCCGGTGGCGTCGCAGACCTGGTCGAGCCGGCCGCCGACGCGAGCGACCTCGGCGGCGTACACGCGGTTGGCGTACTCGTGCGAGCGCAGCGTCGCCGGGCGTCTCCTTGCCCTTCGCGAGCCGGTCGCGGACGTAGGACATCACGACCTTGGTGCGCATCGTGCGCTCGCAGGCCTCGCAGCCGATGATCCGCGGGTAGCCGGTCAGCCGGACCTTGTCGTTCGGCAGCCAGTAGGAGTCGTTGGCGTTCATCACCCAGTCGCGGCGGACGACGTCGGGCAGGTGCTTCGGCCCGAGGATGCCCGGGCGCTGCGGCGTCCGTGTCGGTGCCCCAGGCGCACGCGCCGTCGGCGCGGGTGCCGTCGAGGCCGGGCAGGCCGGCCTCGCCGAAGATCAGCCTGCCGGCGCCGGTCATGCACTTCGTCGGCAGCGCCGTTGGTGACGTTGCGGGATGACCGAGTGGTCGGCGTACAGGACGTCGCCGGCGCGGTCCGCGGCGATCGTGTTGACCCACGGCATGCCGCCGCCCTGGTCCTGGCGGTCGAGCAGGTCGCGGACCGAGGTGGCCATGCCCATCGACAGGAACGTGTCGAAGGTGCGCAGGTGCTCGGCGTTGGCGTCGCGGATCGCCCAGAAGCTGCCGGTGGTCCAGCCCATGAACTGGCTCGGCGCGTAGAACACGTAGCCCTGGTCGGTCCGGTAGAGCGTGCGGGTCACCGTCTCGACGCCGTCGTCGGTCTTGACCGGCACCGCGACGTCGCCGCTCCTCGAGCTCGGCGCACCGTGCCGTCCGAGGTCTTGTAGCTGGTCGGCGTGCCGGCCGTCGTGTACTGGTACGGCGTGAAGCGGTAGCCGGTCGAGACCGTGTGGCTCCACGCGACGTCCTTGTTGAAGCCGATGTTGATCGTCGGGAAGCCGGTCAGCGCGCCGCCGGCGGCGTTGAACTTGCCCGGGACGGTCAGGTGCATCTGGGTGAAGCGGTAGCGACCGAGCCACGGGAAGTGCGGGTTGCCGAGCAGCATGCCGCTGCGCGGTCGAGGTCGACGAGCCGCCGACGGCGGTGGCGTTCGAGCCGAACGACTCACCGTCGTCGTTGCCGAGGCTCGTGCGCAGCGCCTCGGGGTCGACTTCGCGAGGTCGACCTTCGCGGGCCGCGCGCCGGCGGCCGGCGGCGTCGCGGTCGGTGATCTCGGTCAGCAGCCGGGTCGTCGAGCCGATCAGCTGGGCGAGGTAGATCGCGTACCAGACGTCGGTCGTGGTGATGTCCGGCTGGATCCACGTCTGGTCGGCGCAGGCCGGGTCGGTGATCTCGTGCGTGCTCAGCCACTCGTTGATGCCGGCGGCCTCGGCGACGACCATCGCCTTGGCGCGTGTCGCTCGGTCCGGCGACCGGGTCGGCGAGCAGGTTCTCGACGACGCCGCGGTCGTGCAGGTCGGTGACCAGCGTGTCCCACTGCAGGTTGGTGCCGTTGCCGCCGACGCGGTCGTTGAGCGTCTCGTCCGGGCCCAGGTACTCCGAGCGCAGGCCGCGCGCGGTGAGCAGCGTGTCCATCAGGGTGCAGGTGCTCGCGGCCGCGGTCGCCCAGCCGGCGCCGTACGCGAGGTTCGGGAAGCTGTCGGCCTCGATGTGCGGGATGCCGTGCTCGGTGATCCGGATCGTGGCGTCGTACGTCGGCTCGGCGGCGGCTGCTGAGCCCGAGGCCAGCGAGCCGGTCGCGGCGACGGCGGCCGGGACGAGGAGGGACAGGGCGACGAGCGACGTCACCTTGGTGCGGAGGTTGAGATTCACCAGGGCAATGTAGCGGTCGTCACACCCATCTCGACGGTTATCGGACATTAACCTTCGGCAATGTCTCTTCTACCCTGGTCGGGTGGAGGTGATGGAGCGCGTCGACTGGCTGCCGCGGGCGGAGCGCACGCCGCGCGCGTGGACGCGTTCGTCGCGCCGCACCTGGCGCGCCGGGGATCGGCGGTCAAGCACCCGGTCCACGACTTCCTCTTCACCTACTACTCCCAGCGGCCGGCCCAGCTGCGCCGCTGGCACCCCGGGTACGGCGTCCGACTCGTCGACGCGCCGGAGTACGACGGGCTCAAGGGCTACACGGACGGCGCGGTCACCGCGGCGTACGTCGCCTCCCAGCGCCAGCTGCTCTCCGGGCTGCGCAACCTGCTGCGCGCGACCGCCGGCGCGGCCCGCGAACTTCGGCTGCTTCGGGATGCACGAGTGGGCGATGGTCTACCGGCTCTCCGAGGACGAGACCCGGCACGCCGACTGGCCGCTGCGGCTCGGCCCGTCCGGGACCGACGCGGTCGTCGAGTCGCACCGGATCGCCTGCTCGCACTTCGACGCCTACCGGTTCTTCACCGACCCGGCCCGGCCGCTCAACACGCTCTCCCCCACGTCGGCCGACCGGCCCGACTTCGAGCAGCCGGCCTGCCTGCACGCCGGCATGGACCTCTACAAGCACGCCTTCCGGCTCACCCCGATGATCAGCTCCGACCTGGTCGCCGACTGCTTCGAGCTGGCCCGCGACATCCGCGAGCTCGACATGCGCGCGGCGCCGTACGACCTGGCCGACCTGGGCTTCTCGCCCGTTCCCGATCGAGACCGCCGCCGGCAAGGCGGAGTACGCCGAGGCGCAACGCGTCTTCGCCGAGCGCGGCGCTCCGCTGCGGGCTCGGCTGATCGAGGAGTGCGAGCGACTGCTCGAGATCGGTACCAGAGGAGCGCCGGTCGGCACCTGAGGTGGAGGAACGCGACCGACCGTCGATCCAGACTCGACGGCATGACGATGAACGCCGTCGATCTGCCGACGACCCCCGCTCTCCGCCGCGACGTCCTGACCTCCGCGACCGCTCTGGGCGTGGCCGTCGCCGCCGGCCTCGCCCTCGGCGTGGTCGACCTGCTCTGGAACGCCCACCGGCCGTCGGCGTGGTCGACGGTCGCCAACTCGTGTGCCGGATGGGCTGCGGCAGCGTTCGTGATCGGCGCCCTGCTGACCGCGACGCTGCGGATCGGCGCGGTCCGCGCGGCCGTGGCCGCGGTGGTGCTGCTGACCGTCGCGGTCGAGGCCTACTACGTCGCCGGCGTGCGTTGGCTCGGCGACGACCCGAGCACCGTGACCTCGCCGGTCGCGCAGGAATGGCTCGTGCTCAGCGTGATCGTCGGGTCGGTCTTCGGCGCAGCCGGGTCGTGGTCGACCGGCCGCTCTGCGGTGCTCGCGATCGTCGGGGTCGCGGCCGGAGCCGCCCTGCTGCTGGGCGACGCCCTGCACCTCCACTCGGCGTACTTCGCGGCCGAGGTCCAGCACGAGGCGCGGATCCTGGCCGTGCTCGGCCTGCTCGTCCTCGCCTCGTCCCTCCGGCGTCCGTGGGTGACAGCAGGGGCGGTGGTCCTCTGCGTGCCGCTCACGCTCTTCGCGGCAGCCGTCTTCACCACGTTCGGCATCCGTCTCTGATGTCGACGCAGGGTCACCGCGCTGCGTCGTCCAGCCACTCCTGCATCGACCCGTCGAACGGCCACTCGCTGTTGGTGTAGCGCGCCGCGATCGTGGCGATCCCCGACCAGGCACCTCGCACGAGGTCCTCGGGGTAGGCCATCGTGCGGGCGTGGGTGTGGAACTCGTCCTCGTCGAGGAGGGCGAGGTGGTTGCTCGTGACCTCGAAGTCCAGGTCGAGGTCGACCCAGGAGATCTCGTCAGCGGTGCGCGGTGTCTCGAACGGGGCAGATGCGTGGACCTTGTAGCTGACCAGGGTCCGGGTCGCGTCCAGGTAGCCGCAGAGGATCCACCACTCGTCGGGAACGGCGACCCACAGCTCGTCGCCGCCGACGACCTCGGTCGCGCCCCGGTTCGGGCGCTCCCGACGGTTGCCGGCGGAAACGAACCAGGCGGCAGTGTCGTCGGGGACCGTGAGGACGTAGGCGGAGTCCACCGACGAGACGGTTCCGTCCCACTTGCGCTTCACCACACGCACGGTCACCGGCGCTGCTTCCTCGGACATCGGTCCAGGATGTCGGGTGGCCGGCTCCGGCGCCAGACTGGGGTCATGACCTCCCGCCTGACCGAGACCAACGTCGACTGCGCCGACCCGGTGCGACTGGCCGACTTCTGGTGCGCCGCGCTCGGGTACGTCGTGGTCCTGACCGAGCCCGACTTCATCGAGATCGGTCCCGCGGGACGGTCGGACGCCGACATCCTGGACGGCCGTGCGCCGCGGGCCGATCGTGCCCACGCTGACCTTCGGAGTCGTGCCTGAGGGCAAGACCGTCAAGAACCGGCTCCACCTCGACATCTCCCCGATCGACTGCACCCAGGCCGACGAGGTCGCCCGGCTCGAGGCCCTCGGCGCGCGGCAGGTCGACATCGGACAGGGCGACGAGAGCTGGGTCGTGATGGCCGACCCGGAAGACAACGAGTTCTGCGTGCTGCGCAGCCTGGCGCCGGGCGAGTTTGCCCTAGCGTGAAGCCATGCGCCTCGGACGTCTCGCCGCGATCCTGATCGCCCTCGGTCTCGTCGCCTCGCTGGCCACCTCGGCCCGGGCGGCCGACCCGCGATGGGTCTTCTACTCGAAGGACAAGACCTACTACACGTCACCGTGGTTCTACGGCGCCCACCGGATCATGGTGCCGTTCGGCTGCACGCCGGCGCCCTACTACTCCCCCGACCCGCGCTGCAAGAACGACCACGGCTTCCACCACGGGATCGACGTCGCGATGCCCTGCGGCACCCCGCTCTACGCCGCCACCCGCTTCAAGGTCGTCTCCAACGACACCCTCGGTCCGGCGTACGGCGACAACCCGCTGCTGCTCCGCAACGCCAAGCAGGACTGGGACCTGGTGATCGGACACACCCGGCGCGTCTACGTGAGCGAGGGCGACACGGTCACCAAGGGCACGATGTTCGCTCGCGCCAACGACCGCGGCGCACCCGACGGCTGCCACCTGCACTTCGAGAAGCGCGCCGTCGGCGGCGGCCTGTCGACCGCCGTGGCACCGCGCGCGCTGCTCCAGCTCACGCCGCGGGAGGAGCCGTGACCCAGGAGCAGGAGGTGTCGCACCTCCGAGATCTCGACTGGTACGGCGAGGACCTCGGCGCCGCGTCGTACACCGAGGTGACCTTCACCAACGTCGACCTCAGCGAGACCATCACCAAGGGCGCGACGTTCGACCGCTGCGTCTTCCACGGCTGCCGCTTCAACTCCTCGACCCACGTCGCGTCGGCGTTCGTGGGCTGCGACTTCCGGCGCACCAACTTCTTCGACGCGATGTTCGACGGCTGCAAGCTGACCGGCTCGGTCTTCTCGGAGTGCGTCCTGCGGCCGATCGACGTGCGCGGTGGGCAGTGGCGCAGCGTGACGATCCGCGGCACCAACCTGACCAAGCTCGACCTCGCCGGCGTCGACCTGCGCGACTCCGACCTGTCGCTCTCCGACCTCACCGGCTCGTCGCTGCGCGGCGCCCAGCTGTCCGGCGCGACGCTGCGCCAGACGAACCTGACCAGCGCCGACCTGCGCGACGCCTCCCTCGACGGGGTCGACCTGGCCGTCGCGGTGCTCAAGCAGACGCGGCTCGACCTCGCCGGTGCCGTGCTGCTCGCCGAGCTGCAACGGCGCGGTCGTCGAGCTCTAGGACCCTGAGCTGATCGGCAGCACGCAGAACTCGTTGCCCGACGGGTCCGTGTAGGACCGCCACGGCAGGTCGCCCCAGTCGGTGCGCAGCGGCGCGCCGCCGCGCTCGAGGATGCCGGCCTCGACCTGGTCGGCGTCGTCACCGGCCTCGAGCCGGATGTCGAGGTGCAGCCGGTTCTTGGCGGTCCCCTTCGGAGCCGGTTCCGGGCAGAGCTCGAGGAGCAGGCCCCGTCGCGACGGGTGACGCAAGGAGCGCGGCGCGACGCCGGCGACCTCGGTCCAGCCGGTCAGCCACGACCAGAACTCGACGTCCCGGTCGGGATCTGCCGAGTCGAGCGGGATCGCCGCGATCGAACCGGTGTCGGTGTACGCCGCCCGCTCCTCCATCACGCACAACGGGTTGCCCTCGGGGTCGGCGAGCACCACCCAGGGCACGTCGACCTGGCCGATGTCGAGGTGCGTCGCACCCAGTCCGAGCAGCCGCTCGACCTCCTCGGCCTGGCGGGCGCCGCCCAGGAGGTCGAGGTGCAGTCGCACCGGCTCGGTGGGCGCGTCGGGGACCCGCTGGAAGCACAGGTCGAGCTCGGGTCCGCCCTCGATGGCGAGCCGGGTCTCGTAGCCGGCGTACTCGTCGGTCAGGCGCTCGCCGCCGATCACCGACTCCCAGAATCGGCCCAGGCGTTGCGGATCGACGGCGTCGAAGACGAGGTTCTCGAAGTACACGCAGACCAGCCTAGGTTCAGTAGGTGCCCTTGATGACGAAGAAGGAGCCGCGGATCGTGCCCGCCAGCTTCGACTTCTGCCGGGCGAACTTGAAGCGGTCGGCCAGCTCCGCGGGGATCTCCATCCCGTCGGAGAGCTTGAAGCCGACGGCGCGCTTGCCGCCGTCCTCGACGGTGTACATCACGTTGATCGACAGGCCCGACTCGTAGAACACGTAGGCCATCCGGATGCCCTCGACCTCGAACGCCGTGGCCTCCAGCGGCTTCGACTCGATGACCAGGTCGCGCTCGTCCTTCGAGGATCTTGTGGATCCAGTCGACGGTGTCCTTCGCCTCGTCGGCGGGCTCGAGCGTGAAGACGTGGTCGTACTTGTTCTTGAAGTAGCGGGCCTCGTTGGCGCGCAGCCCGGCGAGGGCGTCCGCGACCGGCGACGACTCGAGCCCGACGGTGGACACGTCCACGAAGTCGACGACGTAGGACATGGGGAACCTCCTGGAAGAGCGGCTGGTGAACACCCCAGACGCTATCGACTCCGCGAGGACCCGTGCTTCTCGATTCCTGACCGGTCGGCAGACCTCTGCCGGATCCCGTCCATCACGATCGCCAGGCCGAGGCCGAAGTCGGACGACTCGCGCGGGTCGCCGTCGATGGCGCCGACCGAGCCCGCCTGCAGGTGGGTCTGCTCGTCGGAGACGTGGCCGAAGACGAAGTGGAGCAGGGTGCGCGCCGCGGTCGGCACCAGCGCGGGGTCGAGGCCGCCGTCGGCGAGCGCCGCCGCGATCTCGTCGTACGGCGCCGTCGCCCCGAGCCCGAACGCGTGGACGGTCGCCACCAGCTCGGCGCCGTCGCGGTAGGCCAGCATCGCGTCGCGGAGTCGCCCGCACTCGGCCACGACCCGCTCGTCCCAGGCGCCGGTCCGTGATCCGTGCCGGCCGCGGGCCAGGATCTCGTCGGCGACGGCGGCCAGCAGCGCCTGCTTGTTGGCGAAGTGGTGGTAGAGCGCGCTGGGCTGCACCCCGAGCTCGGTGCCGAGTCGGCGCATGGTCAGGTCGGCCAGCCCGTAGGTGTCGAGGACGCGCGAGCGCCTGCTCGACGACGTCGACGCGGCGGTAGCGCATCTCACAGCCTCCTCGGGCAGGAACGTCTCGACCACCGTTGACCCGGTCGTCGTCGGAACCCTAACCTGAACGCCGTTCACCTGACCACCGTTCAGGTCCAGCAGAAGGAACCGAGCATGGCCATGACCGAGACACCCACCACCTCCAGCCCGCCGGCCTCGCGCCGCTCCCCCGCCACCGACGTCGCGCTGATCGCGGCCTTCGCCGCCCTGCTCGCCGCGTGCGCCGTCGTCGGCGGCATCCCGGTCGGGGGTGCCGGTGTCGACATCACCCTCCAGACCTTCGGCGTCCTGCTCGCCGGCTGCGTGCTCGGGCCGATCCGCGGCTTCCTGTCGGTCTCGCTCTACCTGGGCCTCGGCGCGATCGGGCTGCCGGTCTTCGCCGGTCACACCGGCGGGCTCGCGCCCTTCACCGGGGTCTCGGCCGGCTACCTGATCTCGTTCCCCTTCGCGGCCGCGCTCGCGGGCCTGATCGTCTACCTCGGTGGACCCCTCAAGACCCGCGCGGCGTTCGTGTTCGTCGCCGCGGCGGCCGGCACGGTGCTCATCCACCTGTGCGGGGTCGTCGGGCATGAAGATCTACTTCGACGTCAGCTGGCACACTGCCTTCGTGTACGACGCCCCCTTCTGGGTCGGCGACATCATCAAGTCGCTGTTCGTCGCGCTGGTCGCGGCCGAGGTGCACCGCGCCTTCCCGCGCCTGCTGGGTCGCCGCTGAGTGTCGGTCATCGAGCTCGACCAGGCCTGCGTCACGGTCCCCGGACCGGACCGTGACCACGACCTGGTCATCCTCGAGCCGACCACGCTGCGCCTGACCGAGCAGCGGATCGGGCTGGTCGGCGCCAACGGCTCCGGCAAGTCGACGCTGGCCCGGCTGCTCAACGGCCTGGTGACGGCGAGCTCGGGGCGCGTCGTGGTCGACGGGCTCGACGTCGCGCGCGAGGGTTCCGCCGTACGCCGCAAGGTCGGCTTCTGCTTCACCGACCCGGCCGCCCAGCTGGTGATGCCGACCTGCGTCGAGGACGTCGAGCTGTCGCTGCGGCGGACCGTCGAAGAAGGCGCGCGAACGCCGGGCCCGTGCCGTCGAGGTGCTCGACCGCTACGGCCTCGCCGACCACGCCGACTCCAGCGTGCACACGCTCTCCGGCGGCCAGCGGCAGCTGCTCGCCCTCGCCGGGGTGCTCGCGACCGAGCCCGCGATCGTGGTCGCCGACGAGCCGACCACGCTGCTCGACCTGGCCAACACCCGACGCGTCGGCGACGCGCTCTTCGCGCTGGAGCAGCAGCTGGTGCTGGTCACCCACGACCTCGACCTCGCTCGCCGGTGCGACCGGGTGCTGGTGATCGCGGATGCCGGCGTGCGTTTCGACGGCCCTGCCGACGCGGCGGTCGACCACTACCTGTCGACGGTCGCCTCGTGAGCTCGCCGTACCTCGTCGGGGTCTACCAACCGGGCAGCTCGCTCCTCCACCGACTGCCGGTCGGGGTGAAGCTCGGCGCCCTCGCGGTCTTCAGCATCGTGGTCGTGGTGGTGCGCAGCGCGCCGTACGCCTTCGTCTTCCTGGCGGTCGCCGTGCTCGCCGCGCTGGTGGCCCGCACCGACCTGCGCCTGGTCGCCCGCTCGCTGCGGTCGGTGCTGCTCTTCGCCGCGATCTTCGCCGCCCTGCAGTGGCTGCTCTACGGACCGGCGAAGGCGACCGAGACCGCTGGTCGACCTGGTCACCCTCGCGCTGGCCGCGGTCGTGGTCAGCGCGACGACGCCGGTCAACGCGATGCTCGACGCGTTCATCCGGTGGATCGGACCGCTGCGACACGTCGGCGTCGACCCCGAGCGCGTCGCCCTCACCATCGGGCTGGCCATCCAGGCGCTGCCCGGCACGATCGCCCTGGCCGTCGAGACCCGCGACGCCGCCCGCGCCCGCGGCCTGAGCCGGCACCCGCGCGCCTACCTCACGCCCGTTCGTCATCCGCGTCGTCGCGCGCGCCCACGAGACCGGCGACGCTCTCCACGCGCGGGGCATCGGCGACGACTGAGCCGACCCCGGGACGTCATACGGCGTGCGGCATCGCGAGGGCGGTCTCGTGGACGTCCTCGACCCGGCCTTCCTCGACCGCGGGCTCATCCCTCGTAGGGCACCTCGACCTGCCAGAACTCCTCGTCCTGGTTGGCCGCCTCCCAGATCGCGTCGGCCACGTTGTCCGGGGTGAACGCGCCCTCCCTCGACAACGTGCCGCGCACGGTGACCGTGACCGCGCGGATGCCGTCGGGGGCGAGGGTCGTGTCGAGGCTGCGCACCAGGTTGCGTACGCCGGCCTTCTGCACGCCGAGCGAGGCGGCCTTGTTCCACGGCTTGTCCGCAGCCATGCTGCCGGTCACCGTGACCCGGCCGCCGGCCGACATGAACGGTCGCGCTGCCTGCACCGCTGTCAGCAGCGCGCCGACGCCGAGCGCGACGTCTGCCAGCAGCTCGTCGACGGTGAGCTCGAGCGGGTGCTTCTCGCGGAAGGCGCTCGGGTTGAAGTGCAGGACGTCGATCCGGTCGGCGAACCCGCCGAACCGGCCGATCGCCGCGGTCGTCGCCTCGACGTCGGTCACGTCGACCACCGTGTGGCCGACCGCAGCGCCGAGCTCCTCGAGCTCGCCGGCCAGGGTGAGGAGCTGCTCCTCGTCGACGCCGAGCAGGCCGACGTCGTACCCCTCGCGCGCGAAGCGGCGCGCCACCGAGCCGCTCACGCCCGGGCCGGCTCCGACGACGACGATGACCGGTCTGCTCATGTGCTCACCTCACCATCCCGGCGGGCGGCGGTCCAGCCATGACGCAGCGGTCTCGACCTGCGCGGACAGCGCGAGCAGCAGCTCCTCCTCGGCCGGGCGGGCGGCGAGCATCACGCCGACCGGCAGACCGTCGGGCGTCCAGTGCAGCGGCAGCGAGATCGCCGGCATCCCGGTGACGTTCCAGGCCGAGGTCCAGGGGGTGAAGGCCTTCTGGGCCTCGAAGTCGGCGGCCGGGTCCGCGTCGTCGCGCATCGCGCCGACCTGCACCGGCGGGGCCGCGAGGGTCGGGGTGAGCACGGCGTCGTACGGCGCCAGCGCGGTCAGCGCACCGGCGGCGTAGCGGCGCATCGCGCCGATCGCGAGGCCGAACTCCGGCGCCGCTCACCGCCCGGCCCCGCTCCGCGAGCCACCGGGTCAGCGGCCGGAGCAGGTGCTCCTTGCTCGGGAGGTACGACGGACAGCGCGGTCAGCACCGCCCAGCAGGTCTCGAAGACCGGGACCGCCTCCGGCGGCAGCGGCACCGGCGACGTCGACGACCTCGTGGCCGAGCGACTCCAGCAGGCGCGAGGCGTCCTCCCAGGCCTGCACGCACTCGGGGTCGACGGGGGTGTCGGTGATGACTGGTGTCGATGAAGCGACCGATCCGGAGCCGCCCCGGATCGCGGTCGCAGGCCGCCAGGAACGTCTCGGAAGGAGGTGGCGCCCAGGACGGATCCCCCACCCGACGACCGGCGAGCACGTCGAGCATCGCCGCCGCGTCGCGCACGGTCCGGGCGATCGAGCCCGGCCGTCGCCAAACCCACCGGGTCGCCGTACATCGGGTGCCCACTGATCCGCCCGCGGGTCGGCTTGAGGCCGACCAGCCCGCAGCAGGAGGCCGGGATCCGGATCGAGCCTCCTCCGTCGGAGCCCTGGGCGACGCGGCACCAGCCCGGCGGCGACGGCGGCCGCCGCGCCGCCCGAGGAGCCGCCGGCCGTGCGGGTGCGGTCCCAGGGCGTCACGGCCGGCGGGCGCGACGTCCGGCTCGGTGTAGCAGGGCGAGCCGAACTCCGGCGTGTTGGTCTTGCCGAGGCTCACCATGCCGGCGGCCTCGATCGACAGCGTGACGCCGTCGGAGACCTCGGGCACGTAGTCGCGCGAACGCGGCCGAGCCGAAGGTCGTGCGCACCCCGGCGGTCAGGTTGAGGTCCTTGATCGCGGTCGGCACGCCCCACAGCGGGCCGGCGCCGTCGGGCGCGCGTCCCCAGACGCGGCAGCGCGCTCGCGGGCGAGCTCGGGGGTGAGCGTGACGAACGCGCCGACCGAGTCGAGTCGGTCGGCGCGTTCGAGGTAGTGCTCGGTGAGCTCGAGCGGCGACACCTCGCGGCGTCGGACCAGCTCGCCCTGCTCCAGGGCGGTCAGGTCATGGAGTGTCGGCCACGACCCGACGCGTAGCCCGGACGGATCAGGCGGCGGCGGCGTCCGGCGTCGTAGTCGACCAGCGGCTGCACGGCGTCGTGCAGCCGGGCCAGCACCTCGGGGTCGGTGAGCACGTCGACCTCGAGGGCCGACTGCGAGACGGTGACGTCCTCGACGACGACCGCGCCGGCGATGCCGGCCGAGCGGGCGGTGTCGGCGTGCGCCCACTTGCCGCCGTACGGCGTGGGGGTGGCGCCGACGACGCCGAACGGCTTGCCGACCAGCGCGCCGGCGCCGTACGGGCGCGAGAGCCAGTCGATGGCGTTGTTGAGGACGGCCGGCATGGTGCCGTTGTACTCCGGGGTGACGGCCAGGACGCGGTCGGCGCCGGCGACCTGCTCGCGCAGCGCGGCGGCGGCGGCCGGGATGTCGGTCGGCGTTGTCGAGGTCCTCGTTGTAGAACGGCACCTCGCCGAGGCCGTCGACGATGTCGACGGTGACGCCCGCGGGAGCCTGGTCGCGCGAGCATCTCGGCGAGCTTGCGGTTGACGGAGTCGGCGCGGAGGCTGCCGACGAGGACGGCGACGCGGGTCTGAGTGGTCATGTCGCAGGTCGAAACGGACCGCGGTCCGCTTTCTATTCCCGAGGCCGACCGCGTGGCGCCGGTCACTAGGCTGCGCGCCGACATGTCCGAGCCACCGCCTCCTCCCCCTCCTCGGCGCTCCCGCCGCCGGAGCGTCGCGACGCCGCGCGCAACCGCGAGCGCCTGCTCGACGCGGCCAAGGAGCTGGTCGAGCGCAACGGCGCCGCGCGCGGTGACGATGGACGCCGTCGCGCACGCGGCCGGGGTCGGCAAGGGCACGCGTGTTCCGCCGGTTCGAGTCCCGCGAGGGACTGATGGCGGCGGTGCTCAACCACTCCGAGACCGAGTGGCAGGCCGCAGGTGATGTCCGGGCGAGCCACCGCTCGGGCCGGGCGCCGACCCGTGGGAGCGGATGCTCGCGTTCGGCCGCACCCGGCTCGAGACGACGCTGCTGCACGCCGAGCTGATCCGCGAGGCCGGCCGGTCGGGCGCCCGCGCGTCGCGGCGCCTACTCGTTCGCCGCGACGCACGTGCGCTACCTGCTGTCCCAGCTCCAGGTCGACGGCGACGTCCCGCTGCTCGCGGTCGCGCTGCTCGCGCCGCTGGAGCTGCCGATCCTCGACGCAGGTCGTCGCTCGACGGCTTCCCCGTCGACCGCGATCTACGACGGGCTGGGTCGACCTGGTCACGCCGCGATCGTCAACCCTGGTGGCGCGCGCAGACCGAAGGTGACGCCGTCGACGAGCGCGCCCCACGACGCCTCGATCACGTTGGCGCCGACGCCGACGGTCACCCACGACGTCTCGCCGTCGGTGGTCTCGATCAGCACCCGGGTGATCGCGTCGGTGCCGTGGCCCTGGTCGAGGATCCGCACCTTGTAGTCGATCAGCTCGAACTTCGCGACCTCCGGGTAGGCCTGCCCGATCGCCTCGCGCAGCGCGTGGTCGAGCGCGTTGACCGGGCCGTTGCCCTCACCGGTCGACGACGTAGCGGACGCCGTCGGCGCGCAGCTTCACCGTCGCCTCGGAGACGGCCTCGCCGACCGGGCGTGGTCTCGGTGATCACCCGCCACGACTCGACGTCGAAGTACGACGGCCGCGCGCCCTCGACCTCCTCGATCAGCAGCAGCTCGAACGACGCGTCGGCGGCCTCGAACGTGTAGCCGCCGTTCTCCAGCGCCTTGACCCGGTCGGTGATCCGGGTGACCAGCTCGCGGTCGCCGGACAGGTCGAAGCCGAGCTCGCGGCCCTTCAGCTCGATCGAGGCGCGGCCGGCCATGTCGGAGACCAGCAGCCTCATGTCGTTGCCGACGCCGGCCGGGTCCATGTGCTGGTAGAGGTCCGGGTCGACCTTGATCGCGCTCGCGTGCAGGCCGGCCTTGTGGGTGAACGCCGAGCTGCCGACGTACGGCTGCCGCGACGCGGGCGGGAAGTTGGTGACCTCGGCGACCGCGTGCGCGATCCGGGTCGCCTCGCCGAGCAGGCCCTGCGGCAGCACCTGCCGGTCGAGCTTGAGCTCGAGGTTGGCGACGACGGCGACGAGGTCGGCGTTGCCGGTGCGCTCGCCGTAGCCGTTGATGCGTGCCCTGCACGTGGGTCGCGCCGGCGTCGACGGCGGCGAGCGTGTTGGCGACCGCGCAGCCGGTGTCGTTGTGGCAGTGGATGCCCACCCGCACCTGGGCGTTCTCGCGCACGTCGTGGACGACGTCGGCGACCCAGCCCGGCAGCATCCCGCCGTTGGTGTCGCAGAGCGCGACCACCTCGGCGCCGGCGCCGTACGCCGTGCGCAGCACCTCGAGCGCGTAGTCGCGGTTGGCGCGGTAGCCGTCGAAGAAGTGCTCGGCGTCGAGGAAGACCGGTCTGCCCGTTCTCGCGCAGGTGGCTGACGGTGTCGCGGATCATCTCGAGGTTCTCCTCGAGCGTGGTGCGCAGCGCGAGCTCGACGTGGCGGTCGTGCGACTTGGCGACCAGCGTCACGACGCTCGCGCCGCTGTCGCGCAGCGCCGCGACCAGCGGGTCGTCGGCCGCCTTCACCCCGGCCCGGCGGGTCGCGCCGAACGCCGCGAGCTTGGCGTTGCGCAGGTCGAGCTCGTCGACGGCCCGGCGGAAGAACTCGGTGTCCTTGGGGTTGGCGCCCGGCCAGCCGCCCTCGATGTAGCCGACGCCGAGGTCGTCGAGCTGGCGCGCGATGGACAGCTTGTCGGCGACCGAGAGGCTGAGCCCCTCCTGCTGCGCGCCGTCGCGCAGGGTGGTGTCGTAGACGTGGAAGGCGCCGTGCAGGTCCATCGGTGGTTCCTCTTCAAGCTGATCAGGGCACAAAAAAACCTCTCGGGGTACGAGAGGTGGCGCGTCGGGCGGGGCTCGACGCGCTAGCGAATGATGATCTCGCGGGGTGACATCGACGGCCCATGCTGCCACGGCGCGGCCCGCGTCGTGGCGACCGATCCCGGCCAACGGACGGTCCTGACCCGGGCGTCCAGCTCGCGCCGGACAGGTCCGCGCGGAAGCCGAGGACGGCCGCCGACGACGAGCACGACGACCGAGCGCGATCACCCACCGCTTCGGGTCGGCGGCGAGCGGGTTGACGACCCGGCGCCACCGGTCCGCGCACCCGCGAGCCACCCGGGCCGAACCACAGCGACCCGGTGAGCACGACGCCGCAGACGAACAGCGCGAGCGAGACGCCGGTGGCGATCGCGTAGCAGACCAGCGCGGCGGCGGCGGCCAGCCCGAGGCTCCACAGCGCGAGCAGCACCGTGCCCGGGATCGACTGCACCAGGTGCCACGGCGCGGCGATGAGCAGCTGCGCGCCGTCGTACCACTTGCGACCGCGGTACTGCCGGCGCTGGTCGTGCGCCGAGGCCGCGAGCGAGCCGCTGCGCAGCAGCCAGACCACGACCAGCAGCAGGCCGGTCGTCACCCAGGGGTACGCCGCGCAGCCGGCGCCGGCCGCGAGCGGCGGCCGCGACCAGCAGCGGTCCCGCGGCGGAACCGCTCGCCGGCGGAGACCTTGGGCGCCGGCTCGTAGAGCGGTCGCGTCGCCGTACGACGTGAGCGCCAGCGTGTGGGGTTCGGCGGCGTTGTGGCCGGGCCAGACGTCGGTCTCGTCGTCGGCGGCGGCCTGGGAGGCGAGCGCCAACGGGACCGTGTAGGGATCGTGCGCGACGGCGGCCGGCGGGGCCGTCGGGCGCTGGCCGCGCTGGGTCGTCAGCGGCCGCAGCCAGGCGAGCAGCTGGTCGAAGGTCGGCCGGTGCCGGGGCTCGGGGTCGAGCGCGGCGGCGACGACCTGGCGCAGGTCCGCCGGCAGCCCGGACAGGTCGAACTGGCCGCGCCGGACCCGGTCCATGATCGCCATCGACGGGCCGCGGCCGAACGGCGGATGACCGAGTGCCGGCGTAGGCGACGGTGGCGGCCCACGAGTGGACGTCGGAGGCGGCGGTCGCGTCCTCGCCGTAGAGGATCTCGGGCGCGAGGTAGCCGGGCGTGCCGAGCAGCCAGCCGGTGTGGGTGAGCCTGGGGTCGTCGGCGACGCGGGCGAGCCCGAAGTCGATGAGGATCGGGGTGCGGCCCTCCATCAGCACGTTCGACGGCTTCACGTCGCGGTGCAGCACGCCGGCGGCGTGCACCGAGGCGACGCCCTCGGCGAGGCAGGCCGCGAGCCAGTAGAGGTCGGAGCCCGTGATCGGACCGTGCTCGACGATCTGGTCGTGCAGCGAGAGGCCCGGGACGTAGCGGGTCGCGACGTACGGGATGTCGGCCCACGGGTCGGCGTCGACGATCTCGGCGACCCAGCGGCTGTGCACCCGGCGCAGCGACCCGACCTCGCGCTCGAGGCGGCGTCGCGCCTCGTCGTCGCCGACGATGTGGGGTCGCAGCACCTTGAGCGCGACCCGGTCGCCGGCGTCGCGACGGGCGAGGTGCACGACGCCCATGCCGCCCTCACCGAGCTTCGCGAGGAGCAGGTAGCCACCCACCGTGCCGCCGACCTGGCCCCCGCTCTTCGTCACGGACAGAGGCTACCTGCGAGCGACCCCGCGGCCCGGGAGGTGGGCACCCTCTGCCGCGCCCGGCGATCGATCTACTAAGGTAAGGCTTACCTTCTCACCCGCGAGGACCCATGACCACGACCGCCCGACCGCCAGCCCGCCCGCGGTCAGAAGGACGCCATGACCACGACTGCACCGACTCCGGTCGACGCGCCGTCCCGCACGCTGCCACGCGTACGCCGGGGCACCGTGCGTGGGCTCGTCGTCCTCACCGCTCTGGTCGTCCTCGCCGGCCTGCTGAGCCTGGCCGTCGGCAGCCGCACCATCCCCCTCGGCACCGTCGTCGACGTCCTCCTCCACCCGAACGACTCCGACGCCTCGACGATCGTGCACGACCTCCGGATCCCGCGGACCATCCTCGCGATCGCGGTCGGTCTGGCGCTCGGGGTCGCCGGCGCGCTGATGCAGGGACACACCCGCAACCCGCTCGCCGACCCCGGCCTGCTCGGCGTCGAGGCGGGCGCGTCGTTCGCCGTCGTGCTCGGCATCTACGCCTTCGGCGTCACCGAGCTCACCGGCTACGCGTGGTTCGCCCTGGTCGGCGCCGGCCTGGCGTCGGTCGCCGTCTTCGCGATCGGCTCGACCCGGGGCGGACCGGACCCGGTCTCGCTGGTGCTGGCCGGTACGGCGGTCAGCGCACTCCTCTTCGCGCTCACCCAGGCGATCCTGCTCCGCGACGTCGACACCCTCGACGACTACCGCTTCTGGGCGGTCGGCTCCGTGGCCGGTCGCGACATGGACGTCTTCTGGGAGGTGCTGCCCTTCCTCGTCGTCGGCGTGCTCCTCGCCGCGATCAGCGCCGCGAAGCTCAACCTGATCCAGCTCGGCGACGACGTCGCGATCTCCCTCGGGCTGCACCCGATGCGGCACAAGGTGGTCGGCGTCCTCGCCGTGATGATGCTGACCGGCGCGGCCACCGCGGCCTGCGGACCCGTCGCCTTCGTCGGCCTGGTCGTCCCCCACGTCGCCCGCTTCTTCGCCGGCGTCGACTACCGCTGGGTGATCCCCTACTCCGCGCTGATCGGCGGGATCTTCCTCGTCGTGGCCGACGTCATCGGGCGGGTCGTGGTCCGGCCCGCCGAGCTGCAGGTCGGCATCGTGATGGCGCTGGTCGGCGGCCCGGTCTTCATCGTGCTCGTGCGCCGCAGCCGGATGGTGCGGATATGAGCGCGCGTACGGCGATCCGCCAGCCCTCCCCCACCCTGGCCCACCCGCTGCGCGTCGGTCCCGCCTCGTGGCTGGTCCCGGTCCGCGCCGGCCTCGTCACCGTCCTCGGCCTCGTCGTCCTGGCCGTGCTCGTCGCGATCGACCTCGCCATGGGTGACTTCGAGATCCCGGTGACGGACGTGATCACGACGCTCTTCGGCGGTGGCGACCCCGGCCAGCGGTTCATCGTGATGGAGCTGCGGCTCCCCCAGACCCTGGTCGCGATCCTGGTCGGCCTGGCGCTCGGCCTGGCCGGCGCCCTGACCCAGACCTTCGCCCGCAACCCGCTCGCCAGCCCCGACATCCTCGGCGTCGACCAGGGTGCCGCGCTCGGTGCGGTCGCGGTGATCGTGCTGACGGGCGTCTCCGGCTACGGCGGCGGCCTGGTCAGCGGCACCCTGCAGCAGGTCGGCGTACCCGATCGCGGCGTTCATCGGCGGCCTCACGGCCGCTGTCCTGCTCTACGTGCTGTCCTGGCGCCGCGGCATCGACGGCCAGCGGCTGATCCTGATCGGCATCGGGATGAGCTTCGCGCTGACCGCGCTCACGTCCTACCTCCTGGTCAACGCCCGGATCCAGGACGCCGCCAGCGCCCAGGTCTGGCTCAACGGGTCGCTCAACGCCCGCGGCTGGGACCAGGCCTGGCCGCTGATCTGGACCCTGGCCGTGCTCGTCCCGGTCGCGCTGCTGCTGGCCCGCTCGCTCAACGCCATGCAGCTCGGCGACGACTCGGCCCGCGGCCTCGGCGTCCGGCTCCAGGTCACCCAGCTGCTCACCCTGGTGGCGGCGGTCGGGCTCGCCGCGGTCGCCGTCAGCGCGGTCGGCCCGCTCAGCTTCGTGGCGCTGGTGGTCCCGCAGATCGCGCTGCGCCTGACCGCCGGCCCGCGTCCGCCGATGCTCGCCTCGATGGTGGTCGGCGCGTGCCTGGTCGTGGCGGCCGACGTCGTGACCCGGGTCGTCCTCCCCTTCACCGTCCCCGCCGGCATCGTCACCGCCGCGATCGGCGCGCCGTACCTGATCTGGCTCCTCCTCCGCTCCAACCGAAAGGTCACGGCATGACTGCCCACCGCCTGCGCGCCGAGTCCGTCACCGTCGGGTACGGCGCCGAACCGGTCGTCCGCGACCTCTCCCTGGTGATCCCCGACGGCCAGGTGACGACCATCGTCGGCCCCAACGGCTGCGGGAAGTCGACCCTGCTGCGGACCATGGCCCGGCTGCTGAAGCCGACCCAGCGGACGGGTGCTGCTCGACGGGCAGCCGGTGCACGACCTGCCGACCAAGGACATCGCCCGCCGGATGGCGCTGCTGCCGCAGAGCCCGGTCGCCCCCGACGGCCTCGTGGTCCGCGACCTGGTCGGCCGCGGGCGGCACCCGCACCAGCGCTGGTTCAGCCAGTGGTCGCCCGAGGACGAGCGCATCGTCGAGTCGGCGCTGGAGATGACCGACACCGCCGACCTGCGCGAGCGACCGCTCGACCAGCTCTCCGGAGGCCAGCGCCAGCGCGCCTGGATCGCGATGACCCTCGCCCAGGACACCGACCTGATGCTGCTCGACGAGCCGACGACCTACCTCGACCTCGCCCACCAGGTCGAGGTCCTCGACCTGGTCACCCGGCTCAACCGCGAGCGCGGTCGGACCATCGTGATGGTGCTGCACGACCTCAACCTCGCGGCCCGCTACAGCGACCGGATCGTCGCGATGAAGGACGGCGTGATCGCCACCGAGGGCACGCCCGACCGAGGTCTTCACGCCCGTCCTGCTCGCCGAGACGTTCGGCCTCGACGCGGATGTCCTCGAGGACCCGCGGACCGGTCTCCCGATCGTCGTACCCACCCCGTCCACCTACCAGAAGGACCTGACCCATGCCCCGATCGCGTGATCTCCTCGGGGGCGCCATCGCCCTCGCGACCGCCCTCGTCCTGACCGCCTGCGGCAGCGACGGCGCCTCCACGACCGCCAGCCCCGAGGGCAGCGCGACCCCGAGTGCCGGCCCGTGGTCCTGGACCGACGACCTCGGCCAGACCGTGGAGCTCGACCAGGCACCCGTGCGGGTCGCGGCGTACGGCGACGCCGCCGCGGCGCTGTGGAACTTCGGCGTGACGCCGGTCGCGATCTTCACCTGGAGCGACCCGGCCGAGGACATGATGTTCGACGGGCTCGACCTCGACGACACCGAGGTCGTCGGCTCGACGTACGGCGAGATCAACCTCGAGCAGCTCGCGGCCGCGCAGCCCGACATCATCGTGGCGACGTCCTACACCGGCGACACCCCCGACGAGATGTACGGCTTCAAGGACAAGGCCCAGCTCGCGAAGGTCAAGGAGATCGCGCCGGTCGTCGCCGTCGCCCAGGTCGGTTCGATGAAGGACGTCATCGAGACGAACGAGGAGCTGGCGACCTCGCTCGGGGTCGACACCAGCGACGACAGCCCGGTCGGTCAGGACCGCGCCGCCTTCGAGGCGGCGTCCGAGAAGCTCAGCCAGGCGGCCGAGAGCGGCCTGTCCGTGGTGCCGATCTACGCCGACGCCGACGGTCTCTACATCGCGAAGGCGCCCGACGACCCGGCCCTGCTCTACTACCAGGACCTCGGCGTGAACTTCACCGAGATCGGCGGCAAGGACTACTACTGGGAGATCCTCAGCTGGGAGAACGCCGACAGGTACGAGCCGGACCTGTTCATCAACGCCACCCGCAACTCCTACTCCACCGAGCAGCTCGGCGAGCAGCCGACCTTCGCCCGGACCACGGCGTACAAGGCCGGCCAGATCCACGACTGGGACTCGTCGTCGATGGACTACCCGTCGCAGACGAAGTACATGGAGGACCTTGCCGGCTGGCTGAGCTCCGACCAGGACGTCGCCGCCTAGCCTGCGATCCAGACCCGCGGCTCTCCCGGCGCGACGCTCATCTCCCTGAAGGTGGGGACCCTCTTGAGCGTGGCGGGCTTGTACGGCACCAGGACGACGAGTGCGATGCCGTCGCGGTGCTCGAGCTCGACCTGGACTGCGTCGGACCCCTCGATGAGGACGTCGGAGACGAACGCCGCCGCCCGGGTCTCGGCCGCTGCGGCACGTGCTCCGGCGTACACGCTGGCCAGGACCTGGTCCGGTTGCGGGTGCTCTCCCAGCTCCGGGTCGGCCTCGGTGAGCGACGCCTCGCCGCGGTTCGCGACCGAGGCGCCGAAGGGGTAGAACTGCCCGTTCTTGCCGAGCAGCTCCTGAGCCAGCGGCAGCACGAGGTTGAGGAGACCGTCCAGGTCCGCCTGCGCTGAAGCCGATGCGGTGTCGCGCCAGGTGGTCATGACTGGCGATCTTGGCACACCGTCCGCCGACCGATCAGCCCCAGGGGTTCTCGCGCTGCCACACCGTCGGGAAGTGGACGGTGACGCCAGACGCGGCCGCGAGCTCGTCGAAGACCCGCATCGTGACGTCGAGGTCGTCGCCGAGGTAGGGCAGCGCTCTCAGCGGCTGGTCGAGCGGGCGGAAGAAGTCGTCCCAGTGCGTCAGCACCACGCGGCGCGCACCGACCGCCTCGACGGTCTCCGCCCAGTAGGTGCGGATGTAGTCCTCGCTCTGCACGCCGAGCTGGCCGACGCCGAGGTAGGCGACGTCGGCCCGCCGCCCGGCCAGCGAGCCGGCCACGTAACCGGCGCTCCCCTGCAGCAGTGCGGTCGCGCCACTGGTGTGCTCGACCAGGATCGACCAGGCCTCACCGCACTTGTACGCCGCTGCCTTCACCGGCGGCACGACCGGCTCGGTGATCTGGCCCGGGAACCGGTCGGGCGGGCAGTGGTGCGACTCGACGAGGGTGAGCGTGAAGCCGCCGTAGGTCATCGGCTCACCGGGGGTCACGACGCGGATCCGGTCGGCAACCAGGCCGTGCCCGCGCCCGACGTACGCCGTGGACTCGCCGCCGACCAGGTCGGCGCCGGTCTTGTCCGCGACCACCGCGGAGTCCATCGCGTGGTCGAAGTGGCTGTGCACCGGGAGCACCGCAGCCACCCGGTCGATCCCGGCGCGCGACAGCACGGCATCGATGCGCGCGAGGTCGGGCGCAACCTTGCCGAGCACCACCTTCGAGAGCGGCGGTCGCGAGAAGAACCCGTCGGTGAGCACCGCGGTCTCGCCGTCGTCGAGCAGCAGGCTGGCCACGCCGAGGAAGGTCGCGCTCAGCGGGCCGGTGGCCGGCGGGACGTCGAAGCGGTCGGCGTACTTGCCGATGTCCGGTCGACCGAGCTTGAGACGCATGGGACTACGTCCCTCCTCAACCCAACGATGCGGTGCATCCAGCCGAAGGTGTCCTCGGCGCGGCCGAACTGGACGTCGACCAGCTGCTCGCGGATCTGCGACCAGAGCCCGGCGCCGCCCTCGGGGGTCGGGACCGAGCCGCCGTCCCACTTGAGCTCGCCGACCGGCGTCACGACGGCGGCCGTGCCGCACGCGAAGATCTCGGTGATCTCGCCGCTGGTGACACCGTCGCGCCACTCGTCGATGGAGAACTTCCGCTCCTCGACCTGGTGGCCCATCTTGCCGGCCAGCTCGATGATGCTGGCGCGGGTGATGCCCTCGAGGATGGTGCCGGTCTCCGGGGTGACGATGTGGCCGTCGGCGTAGACGAAGTACATGTTCATGCCGCCGAGCTCCTCGACGTACTTCCCCTCCTGGCCGTCGAGGAAGACGACCTGGTCGCAGCCGTGGCTGGTCGCCTCCTGCTGCGCGACCAGCGAGCTGGCGTAGTTGCCGCCGGTCTTGGCCGCGCCCATGCCGCCGCGGCCGGCGCGGGTGTACTCCTCGGTGAGCCAGAGGCTGATCGGCTTCACGCCGCCCTTGAAGTAGGCGCCGGCCGGGCTGGCGATCACCATGAAGGTGACGTGCTGCGACGGCCGGACGCCGAGGAACGTCTCGGAGCCGAACATGAACGGCCGGATGTAGAGGCTCTTCTCCCCCGAGCCGGGCGCCGTGGTGTCGGGCACCCAGCGCTGGTCGGCCGTGACGAGCGCGTCGACGGCCTGCACGAAGTCGTCGACCTCGAGCACGGGCAGCGCGAGCCGGTGGCTCGAGCGGACCATGCGGGCGGCGTTCTCCTCGGGACGGAAGGACCAGATCGACCCGTCGGGGTGCCGGTAGGCCTTCATCCCCTCGAAGGTCTCCTGCGCGTAGTGCAGGACGGCGGTCGCGGGGTCGAGGCTGAGCGGCCCGTAGGGCTCGATGCGGGCGTTGTGCCAGCCGGCGTCCGGCGTCCACTCGACCAGGAACATGTGGTCGGTGAAGTGGTTGCCGAAGCCGGGGTTGTCGAGGATCTCCGCGAGGCGGGCGTCGTCGACGGGCGTGGTCGACGCGGTGGTGCTGATCTCCATGGGGGACAACTTAGTAGGCCTTCCTACGAAATGCCGACGGCCGGGCACACCAATGTGCGCCCGGCCGTCAGTGGGAATGAACGAAGGGCGTCAGCCGGCTACTCGGGCCGCGATCGCGTCGCCGACCTCAGAGGTACGGCGAGCTCCGCCCGGGGTGCGGGCGGCGAGATCCTCGATGGCCGCGGTCTCGATGGCCGCGGCGGCGTCGGCGTACCCGAGGTGGTCGAGCAGCAGCGAGGTGGAGAGGATCGCGGCGGTGGGGTCGGCCTTCTGCTGGCCCGCGATGTCGGGTGCCGAGCCGTGCACGGGCTCGAACATGGAGGGGGCCGTCCGGTCGGGGTTGACGTTGCCGGAGGCCGCCAGTCCGATGCCGCCGGTGATGGCGGCGGCGAGGTCGGTGATGATGTCGCCGAAGAGGTTGTCGGTGACGATCACGTCGAAGCGCGCGGGGTCGGTGGTCATGAAGATCATCGCCGCGTCGATGTGCATGTAGTCGGTCGTGACGTCGGGGTACTCCGTCGCGACCTCCTGGAACAGCCGCCACCACACGGAGCCGGCGTTCACGAGCACGTTGGTCTTGTGGACCAGGGTGAGCTTCTTGCGAGGACGGCGCTGGGCCCGGGCGAAGGCGTCGCGGACGACGCGCTCCACACCGAAGGCCGTGTTGACCGAGACCTCGGTGGCCACCTCGGCCGGCGTACCGACGCGCAGGGCGCCGCCGTTGCCGGTGTAGGGCCCTTCGGTGCCCTCGCGGACCACGATGAAGTCGACCTCGCCAGGATCGGCCAGCGGAGACGCCGCACCGGGGTAGATCCGGGACGGCCGCAGGTTGACGTAGTGGTCGAGCTCGAAGCGGAGCTTGAGCAGGAGGCCGCGCTCGAGGATGCCGGGCGGCAGGTTCGGGTCGTTGGGCTTGCCGCCGACCGCGCCGAGAAGGATGGCGTCGTGCTCGCGGATCTCACGGAGCACGGAGTCGGGCAGCACCTCGCCGGTAGCGAGGTAGCGCTCGGCGCCGAGGTCGTAGCGGGTCTGCTCGAACTTCACGCCGGTCGGTGACGCGACCTCGAGGACCTTGAGGGCCTCGGCGGTCACCTCCTGACCGATGCCGTCGCCGGGGATGACGGCGAGGCGGATCGTGCCGGAGCTGGAGTTCGAGTCGGTGGTCGTCATGCGCCGAAGATTAGTTGTCGTCCGGGCGCTGGCCGCCGTTGTCCCGCAGGTCGAGCGAGGCCTGGATGGCCGCGCTGATGTTCTCCTGGCTGCGCGGGTTGTCGGGGTGGTGCTGGGCGGGTCCCCATTCGGGGTACATGTCGTACATCGGTCAGCTCTTTCTCGTGAAGGATTCGATTTCAGGTGTCCATTCGGCTCGATACACCTGGAACGAAGACTTCCCCGGGAAGTGACCGGAGGCGCTCGTGGATCACACGAGGCAAGAACCATGCAGATTGCGGATCGCGCTGAACTGATGGGCGACCACACCGCGAAGACGTCTTCGATCGAGATGTATCGAGAAGCCGTCAACGCCGAACACCACGGCGAGGTGGCTCCTCTAGAGAGCCTCGCCGTGGCGGTCAATAAGTACGAAGACGTTCCGCATGGTGAGTCACACCGTACGGGAGGCATGCGACCGGAGGCCACGACATTCCACGGAGTGTTCGACATGCGAGACGGCCGTCCCGCAATGAAAGACTCGGAGCATGAGCCACCCACCCGACCTGCCCGACGTCGTCTCCCGGGCGTTCGCGGTGTCCCGCAAGGCCGGATACGCCTCCTTCTGCCGCAACGAGACCGGCCGACTGCTGGCCGCCCTGGCCGCGACCCGAGGCGGCACCATGGCCGAGTTCGGCACCGGCTGCGGCGTCGGCACCGCCTGGCTGCGCTCAGGTCTCCGCGGGACGGACACCAAGATCGTGACTGCGGAGCTCGACGCGAAGCTCGCCGACGCGGCCGCGGAGATCTTCGTCGACGACCCCCAGGTCGAGGTGCTCTCGGCCGACTGGTCGACGCTGCTCGACAAGGGCCCGTTCTCGCTGCTCTTCCTCGACTCGGGCGAGCCGACCGAGGTCAACGTCGACTCGGTCGCCGACCTCGTCGAGGCGGGCGGCATCGTCGTGCTCGACGACTTCACGCCGTGCGAGATGTGGCCGCCGATCAGCTACGGCCGCGTCGACAGCCTGCGCGAGCAGTGGCTCACCGACGAGCGGTTCACCGCCGTCGAGGTGATGGTCGCCCCCGACGCGTCCGCGCTGATCGCGACCAAGCGCTAGATGTCGGTGGGCATGACGTTCGTGCCCTGGCGCATCCGCTCGCGGTAGCTGCCGGTCGGGAACTCGCGGTCCTTGAGCTTCTCCATGAAGCCACGCAGGGTGCGGGTGCCGTACGACGGCGCGACGTGGTCGACGACCGACCAGTACTTCGCGGCCTCGAGGTAGAAGACGACCGGCTTGAGCTGCTTGCTCATCTTGCTGAGCTTGCCGAGGCGCGCGATCTTCTTGTCCCAGGCGGCCATCGTGATGACCTCCCAGCTCGGCGCCTTGCCGGTGATGTCGAACATCATCAGGCCGGCGTCCTTGAGGGTCACCAGGTTGTCCTCGACCCACGGGCCGCCGACCGGGAGGACCCGGCCGATGGCGTCGTCGTTGAGCACCTGGTTGACGATGAACTCGGCGAGGTCCTCGCGCGCGATCGGGTTGACGACGTTCCACTCACCGTGGTCGTAGACCCGGTAGGTGCCGCCGTTCTTCACGTCGCCGAAGGCCACCGAGAGGTAGGGGAAGTACGCCGTCGGGCGCACGATCGTCCACGGCACGTGCCCGTGGTGCTGACCGATGAGCTCGCCCTCGACCTGCAGCTTGTAGACCTGCGGGATCAGCTCGGGGCGGTAGACGCCGTAGTCGCTGATGTGGATGAACTGCTGGACGTCGTTGGCGACCGCGGCCTTGATGCCGTTGACGACGGCCACGTGGTCGACGAGGCGGCAGTCCTCGGCGTCGTTGGGCTTGCGGCCGCTGAGCAGCGAGATGACGACCGCGGTCGGGGCGGCGGCCACGGCGGCGGCGACGTCGGCCGCCTGGGTCGCGTCGCCGACGATCACCTCGGCGTCGGCGTACTCCGGCTCGTTCTTGACGTCACCGTTGCGTGCCAGCACGGCGGGCCGGTAGCCGCGACGGGCGAGCTCGGGCACGAGCGCCCGGCCGATGTAGCCGGTGCCGCCGAGGACGAGCACGCGCTCGCCGTTGCCCTGGCCGGCCGGTCCGGTCACATAGGTGTCGGACTCGGTCGCGAGGAGTCGGGTGCGCAGCTCGCGGGAGTGCTCCAGGGCGGCGTCGACATCGAGGTCGGTGATGGTGCTGTAGGCCATGAATAGATCATATACACATCAGTTCACCGCGGTCAGCGGAGTACGGATCTCGCCGCCGTCGTCACCATCCACGCCTGGACGGCGTCCAGGTCGAGGCCGTGGTCGTCGATCAGGAGGAAGGCCACCCGCACGTCCGAGATCGCCGCGATCGACGTCGCCGCGTCGTCGACGCCGACCCCGGGCGCGAGCGCGTCCAGCGCGGCCAGGCGTTCAGCGGTCTGACGAGCCCCACCCCGGTGGCGTCGGCCGCCCTCCTCGATGATCGGCGCCAGCCCCACCTCCGTGCGCGCGCCGTCGAGGCTGATCCGCACGATGTCGCCGCAGCGCTCGACGATCCGGCAGGTGATCGTCGCCGAGATCGCGACCACCGCCCGGGGGTCGGTCTCCGCCGGCAGCCCGCGGGCGATCTCGCCGACCTGGGCCTCCTCGTCGATGAGGTCCGCGAGACGGCGTACGAGGTCGGCCTTCGAGCCGACGCTGTCGTAGACCGTCTGCACCGAGACGCCGGCCTCGGCCGCAATGCCCTTCAAGCTCGTCGCCGCGTAGCCGCCCGCGACGAACTGACTCCGGGCCGCCCGCAGGATCTCGGCGCGCGTCTGCTCGGCCTGCACGGCTCGTCGCGAATTTTGCTTGACCATCATTCAACTCACTTGTACGTTGTTCAAGTCACTGGATATGCGTTCCAGTCAACCACTCGAAACCCTGGAGGACAACATGACCACACTCACCGCCACCCCGGACGCCCAGCACGCCGACGCCGTCCGGCCGCGCCGCTTCTCGTCCACGCGCCTCGCCGGCATCGGCGGCCTCGCCTTCGCCGCCTCGGTGATCGTGCAGAACATCCTGCGCGCCGGCTACCCGACCAACGACGCCAGCGCCGGCGACGTCATCGACTACTACGGCGACCACCGCGCGATCACCATCGCGCTCGCCGCGCTCTTCCCGGTCGGGATCGCCGGCCTCACGACGTTCGTCGGCGGCTTCGCGGCCCGCGTGTGGGGCGGACCCGGACGTGCGGCCGCAGTCTCGGGCCTGGTCGGCGCGGCCGGCATCATCGGGAACTTCACGATCCTGCTCGCGACCGACACCGCGATCTCGGGCTACGTCCACCGCGGTGCCGCGGACACCTCCGTGGTGGAGGCGATGTGGGTCACCCACAGCAGCATGTTCGGCGTGCTGCTCGCCTCGATCGGGGTGGCTCTCGCCGGGCTGTCCACGGCCGCCGTGCGCAGCGGCCTGCTGGCCAACCGGTGGCGAACCATCGGCCTGACCGGGGCCGCCCTGCTGCTGGGCACCGCCGCGACCACGCCGTTCATCATCGACGGCAGCCCCACGATGTTCGTCGGCCTCGCCGGCTTCCTCACCTGGGTCGCCTTCCTGGTGGCCGCGTCGGTGAAGCTGCTCCGCGCCTGACGCTCAGCGGTCGCTGGCTGTCGGCTCGACGATCCACGCCGGCAGCCAGCGCTGGGTGAGCGGGCCGATGGCCAGTGCGTAGAGGACGGTGCCGAGCCCGATCGCTCCGCCGAGGAAGAGGCCGACCACGACCACGCTCACCTCGAGGCAGGTGCGGACCAGCCGCAGCGAGTAGCCGGTACGACGCGACAGCCCGGTCATCAGGCCGTCGCGGGGGCCGCGGCCGAACTGGGCGCCGATGTACATCGCGCTGGCCAGGCCGCACACCGCGATCCCGCCGAGCATCAACGCGACCCGGAGCACCATGTTGTCCGGACTGCCCAGCACCGCCAGCGTCGCGTCGGCCGCGAACCCGACGACGAACGCGTTCGAGAGGGTGCCGAGGCCGGGCATCTCGCGCAGCGGGATCCAGAGCAGCAGCACCACGAAGCTCATCAGCACGACCGCCTCACCGAAGGTGATCGGCAGGTGCTGGGTGAGGCCGGAGTGGAGCACGTCCCACGGCGCCAGGCCGACGTCGCCGCGCACCATCATCGCCAGCGAGACGCCGTAGAGCACGAGGCCGACGTACAGCTGCGGCAGCCGGCGGCCGAGCCGTCCGGCACGGAGCTGGGCGATCGGGCCGAGGTCGGTCAGGCCGAGGCCGGTGGGTGCGTGGGCGATCTGGGTCACGGGATCAGTCTGAGGCAGATTGGCCTGTTGCTAAATAGCCAATCGTGGAAGAGTGGCCTGCATGACCCGCACCATCGGCGCCGCCCGCGTAGCCACCCTGGTCGGCGACTTCGACCGCTCCCCCGCCTACGCCGGGCTCGCCGAGGCCCTGACGCTGCTGATCGGCGACGGCCGGATCTCGCTCGACACCCGGCTGCCGAGCGAGCGCGAGCTCACCGACGCGCTCGGCGTCTCCCGGACCACCGTCACCCGGGCGTACGCCGCGCTGGGCGACGCCGGCTACGCCGAGGCCCGCCGCGGCGCCGGCACGTTCACGCGCGTGCCGGGCGGCCGGACCCGCGCCCACGACCGCGCCCTGCTCCCCCGTGCCGGCGACAGCGACGCGATCGACCTCAACTGCGCCGCGCCGTCCGCGCCGCCCGGTCTCGCCAAGGCGTACGCCGACGCGGCGACCGACCTCCCGGCGTACCTCGGCGGGCACGGCTACTTCCCCGCCGGCCTCCCCGAGCTCCAGCAGGCGATCGCCGCGTCGTACGACGACCGCGGCCTGCCGACCAGCCCCGACCAGATCATGGTGACCCCGGGCGCCCTGACCGCCGCGTCGATCGTCGCGCAGGCCCTGACCCGTCCCGGCGACCGGGTTCTCGTCGAGTCGCCCGTCTATCCCAACGCCACCGACGCGCTCCGCCACGGCGGCGCCCGTCTCACGCCGTCGCCGGTCGACCCCGAGGGCTGGGACCTCGACGCCGTCGCCGCCGTGCTCCGCCAGACCTCGCCCAAGCTCGGCTACCTGATCCCGGACTTCCAGAACCCCACCGGCCACCTGATGACCGACGCCCAGCGCGAGGAGTACGCCGCCCACCTGCGCCGCGCCCACACCACCGCGATCGTCGACGAGGCCCACCAGGCGCTGCCCCTCGACGGGCAGGAGATGCCACGGCCGTTCGCGGCGTACTCGCCCGACACGATCACCCTCGGCAGCGCGAGCAAGAGCTTCTGGGGCGGGCTGCGTCTCGGCTGGATCCGCGCGCCGCACTCCCTCATGGAGCAGCTCACCCAGGCCCGGATCAGCATGGACCTCGGCGCTCCCGTCATGGAGCAGCTGGTGCTCGTCCGGCTGCTTGCCGACGCCGACACGATCCTTGCGGAGAACCGGCTCCGCCTGCGCGAGCAGCGCGACGCCCTCGTCGCCGCCGTGCGCGAGCACCTGCCCGAGTGGACCTTCGTCGTCCCGACCGGCGGCCTCGCCCTCTGGTGCCGACTCCCCGGCCCCTACGGCACCGCCGTCACCGCCGAGGCCGAGCGCCGCGGCGTGATCATCGCCCCCGGCCCGGTCTTCGCCGCCGAGGGCGGCCTCGACACCTTCGTCCGGATCCCCTGGACCAAGCCCGCCGACCAGCTCACCGACGCCGTACGCCGGATCGCGGACGCGTGGTCGGTCGTGCGTGATCAGCCGGGTCGTGCCACGTCAGTCACCGGTCGCGTGATGGTGGCCTAGAGCGTCGCCCGCCGTCAGCGGCGAACCGCGCTCGTGACCTTCTTCAGGACGACCTTGCCGGCGTCGACACCACGAGGGATCAGACGTTGGGGCTTGCGGTTGGCCAGATCGATGACGGAGTCGGCGATCCCCCAGGTGAGCTTTCCCTCGGAAAGCTCGACCAAGGTCTCCAGCGGAAGACCGACGGTGAGGTCCTCCAATCCCTGACGCTCCTCCTCGGAGGTGGTCGGTGGGAGCTGGCGCACGATCACCCACTTGAACGCGCGCCCGGGCAATGTCGAGGCAAGGTCGAGCACGCTGGACTGGCGGGTGAAGGGCCGGCCGGCTTTCGGCTGGCTCGGGTCGGGGGTCATGAGGTCTCCTGTCAGGGCGCACGGAACCGCAGAGCGGCACCGCGCAACGTACCGCGGGTCCTGCTCGGCGATCCGCTCATCGAGTAGTCCGCATGCACGCAGTCGCTTCAGCCCGGGATTGAGGGCGTCGCCTCATCCTGGTCGCGGGTACTGGCCCAGCTCTCGAGTTCGGCGAGCCAACCTGCAGCCCCGATCTTGATGTAGGTCGTGCGGGCTCCGTCGAGAAGTGGCTGGGCCTCGTCGTCGCGTCCCTGGGTGACCAGCCATCGGCCCAGCTCCTCCTGAGCCTGCGCATGAAAGCCCACGGCGCCATACGCAGAAAGTCCCTCGATACCTGCGCGCATTTCGGTCTCGGCGAACTCCGGGTCGTGGCCGCGGGCGGCAGTCAGGAGGCCGAGGAGGCGGTGCCACTGCGCGGACACGGCCGGGGAGCGTTGACCGGGGAGGGCCTCGCTCACCGGAGCGAGAAGGCGCTCGGCGAGGTCGAGGTCGTGCGCCCCGAGGGCAGCCAGCACGGCCGGCGGCCACACAACGAAGAAGTCGTCGTCGAGTCCGGAGGCCGCGAGCTGGCTGTCGAGGACGAGCTCGGCGATGCGGGTCATGTCGCCGTGATCTCCGGTCGCGACGGCCCGAGCCAGGTCGGCACTACCGAGCCACGCGAGGTGGAGCAGGTTGTCCGTCGCGTCATCGGGGACCGACGGCGGGAAAGGCTCTCCTCGCGCCTCGGCGAGCCACACCTGGAAGGTGTTCCACACGATTTGGATCTGTGGCGTGGTGGCCTCGAGACCCTCTGGCATGAGCTCGGCCACGTCGGCGAGGCGGCCGGAGCACCAGTGGGCGAGGGCGGCGTTGGCCACTGCGCTCTCGACGAACGGCCGGAGCCCGGCTCGCCTGGCGACCTCGGCGGCCTCCTCTGAGTAACGCAGCGCCATATGCAGGTCATGGGCGTTGAGGAACGCTGCCAGATTGACAAGGACGCGGGCAAGGGCAATCGGAAGGTCGTGGTCGCGAGCGATGGCGGCCGCACCCTCCAACAGGATGACACCGGCCCGGTGGGCCCCGGTGGTGGCGTACCCAGCGCCGAGGCCGCTGAGCGCGATCGCTATGGCCTCAGAGTCGCGGAGCGCCTCGGCCAGGACGACCATCTGCCCGCCGTAGTGGATCTGGCTCTCACGGTCGCCCAGGCTGTCATGAGCCCCTGTCAGGAATCGCGCCAACGCGAACCGTGCTCGTTCCGCCCCCGCGACTCCGTCGAGGGCCTGCCAACGTGCTTCGGCGAGGGCGACTGCCTCCGCAATGTTGCCCTGCGTCGCTCGGCCCAGGGCCGCGGTGGCCAGCGCTGCCCCGAGGGGGTCGTGCACCTGGTCGAAGAGGTCGAGGGCTGCCTGGGCGTGGGCTCGGGAATCGGCTCTGTGTCCGGCGTCATTGGCCGCGGCGGCCGCAGTGAGGTGGAGTCGCGCTCGGTCGCCTTCGGTGTGCGAGGAGCTCAGGGCTGTCTCGACGAGGCGTTGGGCTTCGCCGGGGGCGCCGACCCGGCGGGCCCGTGCAGCGGCGCGTTCCAGGTAGGCACACGCGCGCGTGGCTAGCGTTGCGCGGTCGGAGTCCTGGGCGGCCTCGCTGGCATCGAGCAGGTGGCGGGCAATGACCACGGCGAGGTCATCACTTGGGTCTGGTTGGTCGGCCAGATGCTCGGCTGCCGCGAGATGCCTGGTGGTGCGGTCTCGGCGCGACTGCGTCGCATAAGCGACCTGCCGGAACACTGACTGCACGAACCGGTACTGGCCGCGCTCGGCGCTGAACCGGTCGGTTTGCACGCTGACGATCTCCTTGTCGCGCAGCGACTCCAAGACGCTCTGCACCTTCTGTGGGTCCGCGCCGAGGGCGACCAGTCCGTCCATGGTGAACGACGCACCCAGAACGCTGGCGTCCCTCACAACCGCCTTCTCGTCGGGTGCCAAGGAGTCGAGTCGGGCCGCGACCAGGGCCTGTAACGATGCGGGCGCACCGATCGAGTCGAGGTCGAGAGTAGAGGTGTCGGAAAGGATGTAGTACCCGTCGTGAGGGACCACCAGGTCGCGGTCGATCAAGGCTCGCACTGTCTCGACCGCGTAGAGCGGAATGCCTTCAGCACGTGCCACCAGCGCCGCTCGGGAGGCATCCGGTAGACCGATGACGAGCCCGTCGACAAGCCGCGACATAGGCCCGTCGCCGAGCGGGTCCAGGCGCACCACGCTGGTCCGCCGACCTCCCAGGGCGGGGCGGCGGGTGAGAAGCTCCGGGCGAGCCAAGGCCAGCACGAAGATCGGCGCTTGCACGCTGCTCAGCAGGTGGTCGAGGAAGTCCAGCAGCCCATCGTCAGCGTGCTGGGCGTCGTCGATCACCAGGACCACGGAGCAGTCCTTCTGAGCGAGGTGTCCCAGGAACGCTGTCCAGGCGGTGAACAGGTCCTCGCGTGCGAAAGAGCCAGTGCCGTCTGCGCCGAGGAGCACGGCCAGCCGCGGCCGGAGCCAGTCCCGGTCACTCCGGTCAGCCACCATCTCGGCGAGCCCGGCGTCGAGCCGCTCAGCCACGACATCGCCGGTGTCGGCCTCGAGCAGCCCGAACCGGGTTCGCAGCGCTTCGGACAGTGCCCAGTACGCAGCCCCTTCGCCGTAGGACCGACAGCGGCCCCGGTGCCACAGGACCGACGCAGCCAAGCCGTCGACGTACTTCTCGAACTCCCACGCCAGACGAGACTTTCCGACCCCGGCCCCGCCGTCGAGAACCGCCAACGTCGGCCGGTGGGACTCCTCGGTTCCGTGGAACAGTTCCTTGATCAAACGCAGGTCCCCGTCCCTCCCGGTGAACGGTGCCTCCAGCCCGTCGATCCGCTGCCCACCGCCGACCTCGGCGACCACAGTCCCAGCCGCCCACAGCCGCGCCGGATCGGCCTTGCCCTTCAAACGGTGCTCACCGGTGTCGTGGAACGTGATCGCCGCGCTGGCCAGGGACCTGGTGGCCTCGTCTACCCACACTCGCCCAGGCTCCGCCGCGGACTGCACCCGGGAAGCGGTGTTCACAGCGTCGCCCGCGACCATTCCCTCCGCTGTGGCGCCTACGGTCACGGCGACCTCACCGGTCACGATCCCGACCCGCATCGCCAAACCAGAGGCGCCGACCTCCTCGCCCATCGCCTCGACAGCGGCCACCAGTTCCAACCCTGCACGGACCGCGCGCTCCGCGTCGTCCTCGTGAGCAACCGGCACCCCCCACACCGCCATCACCGCATCGCCGATGAACTTCTCGACAACCCCGCCGTAGCGCCCGACGATGATCCGGCACCGGTCGAAGTAGACCGACAGCAGCTCACGCACCTCCTCTGCGTCCTTGGACTCCGACAACGGCGTGAAGCCCACCAGGTCGCCGAACAAGACCGACGTCACTCGCCGCTCCGCGGCCGGAACAACCGACGCGGCGACGGCCAGTCCGACAGACACGGCGCGGTCAGCGAACGGCGTCCCGCACTCGCCACAGAACCTGCCACGCTCAGAGGGCGTGCCGCATGAGGAACAGACCCGCGCTCCGACCACGGCGCCACATTCGGAGCAGAACTTGGCACCCGCACGCACCGCGGAGCCACAGGCGGCGCACTCGCTGTTCATCCGTCGATTCCCCTTGATCCAGGCAAAACGCAGACCCACCCGAGGGGACCGAGCAAATGCTAGCGGAGGGCTCAGTGCGCCCAACTGATTGGAGTACGTGGCGGAGACGATGGACGCCCTGGTCGGGCAGGGCTTCGAGCCGGACCAGGCGATGGCCGCGTGGGCGGCGGTGTCCGAGCTCGCCCTCGGCAGCGTGACCGAGTCGCAGCGCGAGAGCCTGCGTGCCCGTCGAGGGTCGCCGTGGCTCTCACGGATCCATGCGCTGCTGGGCACGCGTGACGACGGCGAACTTTCCGGCCTCAGAGCAGTCGCGGCGTCCGGATACCAGCCGTTCGGTGACGACCAGTTCGACCGCAGGCTGCGGCTGTTGCTGATCGGCGTCTCGATCGAGTTCGGGGTCTCGCTCGAGGACGCCCGGGCGTGACCGGGGCCGTGGGCACCGAGCTCCAGGTGCCGGTTGAGCTCTGGAGGCGACGGGTCGAGGACTCGATGCTCAGCACGCCGGTCGTGCTCGACGCCTCAGCAACGATCGCCGCGGTGCAACGCCTTCTCCACGACGACCACGTGCATGCCGCACTCCTGACGGACAGCCGGGGCGTGCTGATCACGGTGCTCGAGCGGGCAGATCTCGGCGGATCGGACCCGGACCTTCCGGCTGTCTCCAGGGGCGCGCTTGCCGGCCGCACGGTGCACGCCTCCGCCGAACTTGCTGCGGCCTGGATCGAGATGAGCCGCACAGGCAGGCGACGACTCGCTGTCGTCGACGACAGCGGCGTACTCGTGGGCCTGCTGTGCCTGAAGCGCACCGGCCGCGGCTTCTGCTCCGACCTCGACGTGGCCTCACGCGCCGCTTCACGGCGTCCAGGCAACTGACGCCACCCGGGCGCCAGGTGGATCTGTAGGCAGAACGGGCCCCATCCGTCAGGGGCGGACCAGCACCTTTCGTTCGGCGGTGGCACCGACCAGGCTGTCGAAGACATCGGGCAGCTCGGCCAGCGAGATCGACCTGGAGACGAACGGACCAGGATCGAGCGTCCCCGAGGCGAGCCGATCAGCGGCCTCCTTGAACTCTGCGCGCGTGTAGTACGACGCGAAGGCGACCGTGACGTCCTTGGTGACGGCCACGACCGGCCAGAACGGGTCGGCTTCCATGCAGACGCCGGCGATGACGGCGCGACCGCGGGGCCGAAGCGCGGCGATGCAGAGGTCGACCATCCCGACCATCCCGACGCACTCGACGACCACGTCGAAGTCGGTGCCGACCTCCTCCGAGGTGGGATCGACCGCAGTCGTGGCCCCGAACTCGGTCGCCAGTGCCCGGCGAGCAGCAGACGGGTCGGAGATGACGACCTCGCGAGCGCCTCGGTCGCTCGCCCACAACGCGACGGCCATGCCGACCGGCCCTCCGCCCACGACGAGGACTCGGTCTCCGGTCCCGAGCTGCGCGGCGTTCACGGCGTGAAGTCCGACCGCCAACGGCTCGACCAGCGCACCGAGCTCGATGGGCAGGGCGGTCGGGAAGGCGAAGGTCTCAGCCGCGTTGACCAGGACCAGCTCCGCAAACGCGCCGGGTCCGCCACCCACACCGAGCGCGACGACCTGACTGCAGCGGGCGGGATCGTCAGCGTCGCAGTCCCGGCAGGCCCCGCAGCCCATGACGGGCATGCTGACTGCCGCGGTGCCGACGGGCCAGGCGGCTGCCACGTCTGGCCCGGCGGCGACCACGTGACCCACGAACTCGTGGCCCATCACGGCGCCGGCAGGCATGTAGCCGGCCGTCTTGAGGTCGGAGCCGCAGATTCCGCAGGCAACGACTCGTAGCACGAGCTGCCCGGGTCCTGGGGTCGGTTCGGCGACGTCCTCGAGCGTCAACGCGCCTTCGTTGACGACAGCTACCTTCATCGTGCAGACCTCTTTCGTAGGGCGTTGCGCGTTCCTGCCGGGAGCATGGTCCTAGCGTCCATCGGACTCGAGGTAGGCGAGCAGCACGTCGACCAGGGCTGCCTGTTCGCGTCGGGAGTCGACGGCGACCGGCGAGACCAGCCGGAGCAGCGCCATCCCTCGCAGTCCGGTGAGCAGCACGCTGCTGACCGTACGGTCGTGGCGCGGGGCGGCCTTGGCCGCCAGGCGGTGGACCTCTCGCGCGAATGGCTCGGCCTGGGCGCCGAGGGTCTCGTCAGGACTGCTCGTGTTGGCCACCAGGATCGCGAAGCTCGCCAGGGACAGCCGACTGGTGAAGGCTCGTTCGCCGGCCCGGACGATCGCTTCGAGCTGGGCGCGCACCGGCCCGTCCGGCACCGAGGCCGACTCCATCGCAGCCACGAACTCCGCGAGACCGGCTTCGATCACGGCTGCGAAGATTCCGCCGCGGTCGCCGAAGTGGTACTGGATGACTCCCCAGGTCAGCCCTGCCCTCTCCGCGATGTGCTTGGCGCTCGCTGCCGGGTAGCCCTCCTCCAGGATGCACGCGACGGTCTCGTCGAGGACGCGTTGCCGGGTCGCTTGGGCGCGAGCTTGTCCTCCGCCGGCGGGCCGGGTGGGTCGGATGGACGGCAGGCGGCTCACCCCAGCACACGTCCCGCGTAGGAGGCGGGAAGGTCGATGACCCCGAGCAGGCCGGGTCGGGCGGCGCAGACCGCGTCGATGGCGTTGACGACGCGGGCCGCGGTGGCGACGACGCCCGCCTCGGTCTCCGAGACCCCGCCGAGCCCGACGTGACTGTTGACCTCGACTCCTGGTGAGCCTTCGACGACCACGCGATGGACGCCGAGATGCCCTGCGGGCGGATAGGCCCAGTCGGGTGCGGCCTCGGGGGTGAGCCTGTTGACGTGCTCGACGATGATGACCGGGCGTCCGTCGACGATGCCTTCGACGCCAAACCTGACCGCGGCGATCCCTCCGGGATCGACGTGGGTCATGACGCAGTCGATCGGAGTCGGTGTCACCCACGGCTCGTAGAACTCCCGGACGTCCTCGAGCTCGACGTGCAGCGCGTCTGCGAGGAGGTGGACCGACCCGCCCCAGATCGAGGCAAGGACCCCGGGCAGGAACATCATCGGGGGCTCATCGGTGGGCTGCGACCCGAATCCGAAGGTGACTCCCGTGAAGTCGTAGTCGTCGTAGTCGGCGTAGTCGAAGATCTCCTGGACGCGGACGCTGTCAGCGCGTCCGACCAGGCTCAACGCCGCCAAGGCGAGGGTGTCGCCGGAGTAGCCCGGGTCGATCCCGTTGACGTACATCGACGCGCCCCCGGCCGCACAGGCCGCCTCGATCGGGTCGCGTAGCCACGCATCTGCGGTCCTCGGGTTCACCAGCCACACGAACGAGGAGCCGACGACGTTGGTCCCGGCCGCCAGGAACCCGCACACCTCGGTCAGGGCCTCCTCCGGGCGAGTCTCCGCCTGGTTCGTGTAGACCACGCAGTCCGCACCCAGTGCCACCAAGGCAGCGACGTCGTCGGTCGCGACAACACCGGTCGGGGTGTCGAGCCCGCACAGCTCCGCAGCGTCCCGACCGACCTTGTCCGGGCTTCCGGCGTGCACGCCGACGAGCTCGAGGTCGGGCCGGCCGATGATCATCTCCAGCGCCTTGCGACCGACGTTGCCGGTCGAGAACTGGATCACTCGCTTGGTCATGGAACCGCCTCCGGTATCAGTCTTGTGCGGAAACATAAAGCACTTTAGGTTTCTGGTCCATGGACACCGGAGCTGAACGTCGTGCGCTGGCCGGCAAGGTCGCTGTCGTCACCGGCACGAGCCGGGGCGTCGGCACCGGCATCGCCGCGGAGCTGCTCAAGGCAGGAGCGACCGTCGTCGGTTGTTCCCGTGGCGAACTGCCGGGCCTCCCGGGCGCAGAAGGGCTGGACGACGACGGCGCACGGTCGCGGCAATGGATCTGCGACCAGGGCGACCACCAGGCCATCGACGCATTCGTGTCTCGGGTCGTCGAGGAGTTCGGGCGGATCGACATCCTGGTCAACAACGCAGGCGGCACGGTTCCGTCACCTGCCGCCGAAGCGGTTCCGGAGCTCGTGCAGAAGATCCAGGGTTCGCCGCGCAATGCCGACGAGTTCGAGAGGTCGGCGCTGTTCCACGCGTACGCCGTCCAGATGAACCTGATCAGTCCGCTGTGGTTCGCGATCCGGGTCTACCGCCAGATGGCCACCCAGGACGGCCTCGGCTCGATCATCAACATCTCCAGCGGTGCCGGTCACCCGGCAGGCTCGCCCTCACTGGTCTCCTACGGTGCCGCGAAGTCCGGGCTCAACCACCTCACCCGGTCCCTGGCCGAGGAGTGGGGCGCCCACGCCCGGGTGAACTGCCTGGCCCTCGGTCCCACCATGACCGACAACTTCCAGAGTTTCGTGCTGCCCGCAGATGACCCCACCGGCGCCGACTACTTCGAGCGAGTTCCTCTCGGCAGAGCCGGAACACCGGCCGAGGTCGGGCGCGCCTGCGTCTTCCTCTCCTCGGGCGACGTCGACTACATCAACGGCACCACCATCGAGATCGACGGCGGCATGCTGCCCGGCGTCCTGTACGACGCCGGCCTCAAGACGATCACGGACCTGCTGTGAGCCACCCCTTGCGCATCGTCCAGTGGACGACCGGCAACGTCGCACGCAAGACCGTCCGAGCCGTCCTGGCTCGCCCCGACCTGGAGCTCGTCGGGTGCTACGCCTGGAGCGCGAGCAAGGTCGGCCAGGACGCGCGCTGCGAAGGCTTAGGTGCCATCTCGACGGGTACTGCCTCGTGGTCATCACCAACGTCGCAGAGGAGCCAACGTGTCGGACGACAAGCAGGTCGCCAAGGAACTGGTCGAAACGCTCAAGGACGGTGAACGGGGGTTCGCCGACGCAGCTCACAAGCTGCAGGGCGACGACCACCCGGAGTGGGCTGCCAGGCTTCAGCGCCTCTCGGAGCAGCGCCGCGACTTCCACCGCGAGATCGTCGCCATGGGTGACGACTACGGCGACGACGTCGACGAGAGCGGAACGCTCGCCGCGACGATGCACCGCGGGTGGATCTCGCTGAAGGACGCCCTGACCGGAGATGCTCCCGGCGGTGTCCTCAAGGCGGCGCTGACCGGGGAGGACCACGCGGTGTCCGAGTACGAGAAGGCGCTCCAGCAGGATCTGAGTGCCGGCTTCCGCGAGGTCGTGAGTCGACAGCACACCGCGGTCCTCGCTGCACGCGACGAGGTCAAGGCCCTGCAGGCCAGCGCCTGACCCGCCGCACTCGCGTCGGCAGTAGATGCCCGCTGGGGACATGAGACTCCAGCGGGCATCGTCTTGCCCCCAGCTCCGAGTGACCCAGCCGCCTAGGTAGCGCCGGGGAAGCCCTGCTGCCGCCACGCCTCGTAGGTCACGACAGCCGCGGAGTTCGACAGGTTGAGCGACCTCGGACCCGGCACCATCGGGATGCGGAGGCTGTCCGTGACCCGGTCGTGGTCCAGCACCTCGTCCGACAGCCCGGTCGGCTCGGGGCCGAAGAGCAGCACGTCGCCGGGCTGGAACTCGACGTCGGTGTACCAGCGGGTCGCATGCGCGGTGAAGGCGAAGACCCGGGAGGACGCGAGCGCCGGGCTGGCGAGCGCGTTGTCGAGGTCGGGGTGGACCACCACCGAGGCCAGGTCGTGGTAGTCGAGCCCCGCGCGCTTGAGCTTGGGCTCCGAGAGGTCGAAGCCGAGGGGTTCGACCAGGTGCAGAGTGGCCCCGGTCCCGGCCACCATCCGGATCGCGTTGCCCGTGTTGGGTGGGATGCGGGGCTCGAGAAACATCACGTGGAACACGCCTCAACCTATCGGCCGTCCTGGACCACACCCGGCAATCCGCCCACACGTCGGTCGAGTCCCGTGGATGATGCTCCCCATGGCCGACGTGGAGACCGCTCACGAGCAGCACCGCGCTGAGCAGCACCGCACCGAGCGCCGTCGCGAGGCCAACACGATGGCCCTCTACATCGGGATCAGCCTGCTCGCCGCCCTGACGGCGCTGCCCGACAGCAAGAATCTGCACGCCCACGGGCTCGGCGTCGTATGGGGCATCACGCTGGGTCTGGCGTTGGCCCACTGGTTCTCGTTCTGGGTCGCCACCCGTCTGGTCAGCTCCGGCGAGTTCGCCCGGGAGGACGCCCGGCTCCTCGTGTCACAGCTGGCCGGCGCGGTCGCCGTGGCGACGCTGGCCTCGATCGCCATGCTCGTCTTCCCGGACTCGATCGAGCTCAACGCCACCGAGCTGGTGCTGACGACGTTCGTGGCCGTCGTCGGCTACCTCTCGATGCGCTGGAGCGGCGCCGGCCGCGCGAAGGCCCTGGCGTTCGCCGTCGCGATGCTGATCACCGCGACCGTGATCGTCGAGCTGAAGAACTGGCTCGCCGGCTACTGATCGCACCTGACCCAGGAGTCGTCGTTCGGCCGATTCACGACTCTCGGGTCAGGTACGACGAGCGTCAGGACGAGCTCAGACCAGGTTGACCGCGCGCACCGAGGCGGCGTCCATCGCGGTCTCGATCTCGGCGAGGACGTCGGCCGGGATCGCGGTGTCGACCGAGAGGGCGACCAGCGCCTGGCCGCCGGGCGTCTGGCGGGAGACCTGCATGCCGGCGATGTTGATGCCGGCGTCACCGAGGATGCCGCCGACGGTGCCGACCATGCCGGGCCGGTCGGCGTAGGTGAAGAAGGCGAGGTGCTCGGTGGGCTCGATGTCGACGTCGAAGCCGTTGACGTCGACCAGCCGCTCCTTGAACGCGATGCCCACCAGGGTGCCGCTCACCGAGACCTGCGAGCCGTCGGCGAGGGTGCCGCGGATCGTGATCAGGTTGCGGTGGTCGGGGCTCTCCGGGTCGGCGACGAGGCGTACGGCGGTCCCGCGCTCGGCCGCGAGCAGCGGTGCGTTCACGTAGGAGACCTGCTCCTCGACGATGTCGGCGAAGATCCCCTTGAGGGCGGCCAGCTCGAGCACCTTGACGTCGAAGTCGGTGATCTCGCCGCGCACCTCGACGTCGACCTGGACGGCGACCTCGCCGGCCAGGGCGGTGAAGACCCGGCCGAGCTTCTCGGTCAGCGGGATGCCGGGACGGACCTCCTCGGCGATCACGCCGCCCTGGACGTTGACCGCGTCGGGCACCAGCTCGCCGGACAGGGCGAGCCGCACCGACTTCGCAACCGCGATGCCGGCCTTCTCCTGGGCCTCCTCGGTCGAAGCGCCGAGGTGAGGGGTGGCGACGACGTTCTCCAGCTCGAAGAGCGGGCTGTCGGTGCACGGCTCCTGGGCGAAGACGTCGAGACCGGCGGCCGCGACCCGGCCCTCCTTGAGGGCGGCGTAGAGCGCGACCTCGTCGACGATCCCGCCGCGTGCGGCGTTGACGAGCACCAGCGACGGCTTGACCCGGTGCAGCTCGTCGGCGCCGATCAGTCCGACGGTCTCGGGCGTCTTGGGCAGGTGGACGGACATGAAGTCGGCCTCGGCGAGCAGCGTGTCGAGGTCGACGAGCCGGACGCCCATCTGGGCGGCGCGACCGGCCTGCACGTAGGGGTCGTAGGCGATGACCTTCATCCCGAACGCCGAGAGCCGCTGCGCGACGAGCACGCCGATCCGGCCCAGGCCGACGATGCCGACGGTCTTCTCGTAGAGCTCGATGCCGGTGTAGCGCGACCGCTTCCACTCGCCGTTCTTCAGCGCGGCGTGCGCCGGCGAGACGTGGCGGGCGGCCGCGAGCATCAGCGCGACGGCGAGCTCGGCGGCGGAGACGATGTTGGAGGTCGGCGCGTTGACGACCATCACGCCCGCCTGGGTCGCGGCCCGGACGTCGACGTTGTCGAGGCCCACGCCCGCGCGGGCGACGACCTTGAGACGGGTGGCTGCGGCCAGCGCCTCGGCGTCGACCTTGGTGGCCGAGCGGACCAGCAGCGCGTCGGCGCCGCCGATCGCCGCGAGCAGCTCGGCGCGGTCGGCGCCGTTGCAGTGGCGGATCTCGAAGTCCGGCCCCAGCGCGTCGACGGTGGCGGGGCTCAGCTCTTCGGCGATGAGTACGACGGGCGTGGTCACAGCGGTCTGTCCTGACGGGTGGTGCGGATGAGTGCACGACGCTGTGCTTCGCCGAAACTGTACCCGACCTGTGCGAGTTAATCGGTGGCGTCCACGGACCGCGTCCGCGCCTAGCCGTCGACGACCTCGTCATGCCCCCTCTCGACCTCCGTCATCTCCGCCTCGGGACTCGAGCTTCTCGTGGCCCGACGGCACCTCGGTCCTCGACGGCCTCGACCTCCTCGTCGGCCCCGGCCGCTCCGGCCTGGTCGGCGTCAACGGCGCCGGGAAGTCCACCCTCCTCCGCCTCGTCGCGGGCGACCTGCGACCGACCGCCGGACACCTGACCGTCGCCGGCGAGGTCGGCTACCTCCCCCAGGACCTCACGCTCGACGCCGCCCAGCCGGTCGACGACTTCCTCGGCATCGGAGAGGTACGGCGTGCCGTGCTGGCCGTCGAGGGCGGCGCGGTCGACGAGCACCTCTTCGACGTCATCGGCGACGACTGGGACGTCGAGGACCGCGCCGTCGCCGAGCTGGGCCGGCTCGGCCTGCCCGACGGCGCGCTCGACCGACGGCTCGGCGAGCTCTCCGGCGGCGAGGTCACCCAGCTGGGGCTGGCCAGGCTGCTGCTCCGGCGACCCGACGTGCTCGTCCTCGACGAGCCCACCAACAACCTCGACGCCGACGCCCGCACCCGCCTCTACGACGTCGTCGACGGCTGGACCCGCTCCCTGCTCGTGGTCAGCCACGACCGCGAGCTGCTCGAGCGGATGGACCGGATCGGCGACCTGCGCGACGGCGCGGTCCGGTGGTACGGCGGCGGCTACTCGTCGTACGCCGCCCAGGTCGAGGCCGAGCAGGAGGCGGCCGAGCACGCCGTGACCAGCGCCCGGTCCGACGTACGCCGTCAGCGCAACGAGCGTGCAGACGCCGAGCGGCTGCTCGCCGGCCGTCGCCGGCAGGCGAAGAAGGCGGAGGCGACCACCGGCCTCGGCAAGGCCGCGATCAACGCCAAGCGCAACCAGGCCGAGAAGTCGGCCGCGAAGTATCGCAACGTCCACGACGACCGTCTCGAGAAGGCCCGCGAGCGCCTCGATGCCGCGGAGTCACGGTTGCGCGAGGACCGCGAGATCCGGATCGACCTGCCCGGCACCGAGGTGCCGCGCGGCCGGGTCGTGCTCGAGGCCGACCTGCCGATCAGCGGCCCCGACCGGATCGGCGTCGTCGGCCCCAACGGCTCCGGCAAGACCACGCTGCTGCACCGGCTGGTCGGCCACGCGCAGGTGCCCGTCGCGCTGCTCCCCCAACGGCTCGACGTCCTCGACGACGACCGCACCGTCTACGAGAACGTCGCGGACCGCGCGCCCGACGCCGAGCCCAACGCCGTGCGTGCCCGGCTGGCCCGCTTCCTGTTCCGGGGCGGGGCAGCCGACCGCAGGGTCGGCGACCTGTCCGGCGGCGAACGGTTCCGCGCGACCCTCGCCGCGCTGCTGCTGGCCGAACCGCCGCCCCAGCTGCTGCTGCTCGACGAGCCGACCAACAACCTCGACTTCGCGTCGTACGACGCCCTGGTCTCGGCGCTCGAGTCCTACCGCGGCGCGCTGGTCGTCGTCAGCCACGACCGGGCGTTCCTCGACGACATCGGGATCGAGCGGGTCGTGGACCTCGGATCAGTCAGCCGCGATGACTGACAGCACGTTGCCGGCGGGGTCCTTGAACCACGCGATGAGTGGGCCTCCTCCGCGGAAGACGCCCTTCGGATCGGTCTCCATCGGAGTGCCCTTGTAGCGCTCGAAGACGACACCGCGCTCGGTGAGCCCGTCGACCGCCGCCTCGACGTCGTCGACCGGGAAGTTCAGGATCGTGAAGCTCGCGGGGATGTGTCCGGGCTTCGGGTAGACGATCGTGGGAGTGCCACCGCCGAGGTGGAGCCGCAGGATGCCGTTCATCCCGCCGTCCGTCACCTCGACCCCCAGCACGTCGGCGTAGAAGGCTCGAGCCACGTCGGTGTCGTCGACGGCGAAACCGTGGAAGGCGTCAGCAGGGTTGACCATGACAACACCGACTCAACCACGTGCGCAGACTCATCGGCGAGTGCCACAGTGACTCGGTGGAGATCGAGACCGAGCGCCTGCGGATCCGGCTCTGGCGGCACGAGGAAGCCGAGCGGCTGCTCGACATCCTGAGCCGGGTCGAGGTCGCGAAGTGGCTCGGCGACGGGCCGCCGGTGCTGATGAAGGACCGTCGACGAGGCGCACGCCGGAGTCGACCGCTACGCCGTGCTCAGCGCCGAGCCGCCGTTGGGGATCTGGGCGATCGAGCGGCGAGAGGACGGCGTCGTCGTCGGCACCGTGCTGCTGGTGACGCTGCCGAACGACGAGCACGGCGAGGTCGAGATCGGCTGGCACCTCCACCCCGACTCGTGGGGCCACGGCTACGCCAGCGAGGCCGCCCGCGCGATCCTGCGGCACGGGTTCGAGGCCGGGCTGCCGGAGATCCTCGCCGTCACCCACCTCGGCAACGAGAAGTCGCAGGCGGTGATGGGCCGGATCGGGCTGCCCGGTCGCGGCGTCACGAACAAGTGGTACGACGAGCCGTCCGAGCTCTTCGGCATCACCGCCGAGGAGTGGCGTCGGGCTCAGGCCTGAACAGCGACTGACCGACGTACTCCCCCGGCGCGGTGCCGGGCGGGACGACGAACAGCGCGGACCCGGTCACCTTGAGGTACTCCATCATCGCGTCGAACTTCGCCATCGTGTTCTGGATCGGGATGAAGTGGGTGTCGGGGTCGCGCACGTAGGCGAGGAAGAACAGCCCCGCGTCGAGGCCACCGAGCGGGTTGGAGCCGTCGACGAAGTTGTAGCCGCGACGCAGCATCCGCGCGCCCTTGTTGAAGTCGGGGTGCACGAGCCGGACGTGGGAGTCCTTCGGGATGATCGGGCCGGTGCTGCCGGGCATGGAGAAGTCGGGCTCGGTGAACTCGGTCCCGCCCGAGAGCGGGGCGCCGGTGTCCTTGGTGCGCCCGACGAAGTCCTCCTGGTCGCCGAGGTTCTGCCGGTCCCAGATCTCGATGTTCATGTTGATCCGTCGGGCGACGAGGTAGGAACCACCGGTCAGCCACGGGGCCTTGGCGTCGTCGTCGGCGCCGACCCAGACGTGCTCGGCAACCGCATCGGTCTCCTCCGCCTTGATGTTGGCGGTGCCGTCCTTGAAGCCGAAGAGGTTGCGCGGCGTGGACTGCGAGGTGGACGTGGTCGACGTGCGGCCGAAGCCGAGCTGCGACCATCGCACCGCGACGGTGCCGAAGCCGATCCGGGCGAGGTTGCGGATCGCGTGCACAGCGACCTGCGGGTCGTCGGCGCAGGCCTGGATGCAGAGGTCGCCGTACGACTTGGCGGGGTCGAGCACGTCGGCCGGGAAGTGCGGCAGCGTGCGCAGCGCCTGCGGTTGCCGGTCGGCGAGCCCGAAGCGGTCCTTGCCGTCGTCGTCGCGGAACATCGACGGCCCGAAGCCGAAGGTGATGGTCAGCCCGCTGGCCGGGAGTCCGATCGCCTCGCCCGTGTCGTCGGGCGGCGCGTCGGTCGCGCCCTCGGTCGGGCCGATGTCGCCGGCCGGCTTGCCCTGGGTCATCCGTTCGGCCGCGTCGGTCCAGGCCTTGAGCAGGGCGATCAGCTGGGCCCGGGATCCCGTGGTGATGTCGAAGGCGGCGAAGTGCAGCCGGTCCTGGGCGGGCGTGACGATGCCAGCCTGGTGCTCGCCCCGGAACGCGTAGGAGTCCTTGCCGGCAGCGGCGGGCTGACCTTCGTCGGCCGTGGCCCGGCCGGCCGCGAACGCGCCAGCAGCCAGGCCGGCGGCGGCAACGCCACCACCGACCAGGCCGCGTCGGGACACCCCGGTCAGGACAGCACCGCCGCGGTGAGCTGGGAGAGCGGCTCGGACAGCGCGTTGACCGCGTTGGCCAGGCCCTTGATCTGGTCCTGGGTGAGGTCGTCGTAGAACGTGAAGCCCGTGTCGGTCTTCTGAGCGTCGAGCAGCTTCTGGAGCGCGGCGAACCGCGCGGTCAGGGTCGTGGCGAGCTCGGGGTCCTTCTGCTCGAGGATCGGCTTGAGACCCTCGAAGCCCACCCGGGCGCCGTCGACGTTGGCCTGGAAGTCCCACAGGTCGGTGTGCGACCAGTACTCCTCCTCGCCGGTGACCTTGCCGGCCGCGACCTCCTCGAGCAGGCCGCGCGAGCCGTTCGCGATCTGGTCGACGGTGTAGTCGAGGTTCTGGACGCGGCTTGTCGAGGGTGGTGATGTTCTTCATCAGGTCGTCGGCGTAGAAGGCGCGCTGCTTGGCGGTCAGCGGCGTGTAGTCCTCGGCCAGCTCGGGCCAGAGGTCCTTCTCGATCCGGTGCCAGCCGGTCCACTTCTGCCCGGGCTCGAGGTCGGCCTCGCGCGCGTCGGTCTTGGGGTCGAGGTCGCCGAAGGACTCGGCGACGGTCTCGATCCGCTCCCAGTGGGTGCGGGCCTCGGGGTAGAGCGCGCGTGCCGCTTCGTCGTCGCCGGACTTGTAGTCGTCGACGAACTCCTGCGTCTTGCTCACCAGCTGGTCGGACTGGTCCTGGACGTAGGCCGAGTAGTTCGCCAGCGCGGCAGTCGACCAGCTGCTGGTCGTTGGTGGAGACAGCCGGCTCGTCGCCGGCCTTCGTGACCGTGAAGTCGGCGCGGATGCCGTCGCCCTTCATGCCCGGCTTGCACACGGTCGTGTAGGTGCCCGCGGGGGCGTTGACGACGAGCTGGCGGGAGAGCTGCGGGCCGACGTTCTCGACCTCGGCCACGATCCTGAGCCCGTCGGCACCGAGGAGGTAGAACTCGGTGACCTTCGATCCCTCGTTGGTGACGTCGAAGTTCAGCGTGCCGGCCGGCGCCTCGGTCGTGGAGACGTCACAGCGCGTCGTCGGTCGAGGTCACGGAGACGGAGCGGGGATCGCTCGCGTCGCCGCCCGCGTCCTTCGCGTTCTCGGTGCAGGCGGCGAAGAACGGCGTGGCGACCAGGAGTGCGGCCACGAGCAGGGGCTTGCGCATCGGAGTGTCGGTTCCTTCGGACGGGTCAGTTGCTGACGGCTGTGGGAACAGGAGGAGCAGTGCGCCGGCGGGCGCCGCGGATGAAGAGGAACATCACCGGCACGACGTAGAGGACCCAGACGGTCGCCTCGAGCACGGTGGTCGGCCGGCGAGAAGTTGAAGATGCCCTTGAGCAGCGTGGCGTACCAGGTCGTCGGGTCGATCGTGTCCGAGACGTCCCACGCCAGGTTGTTGACGCCCGGGCAGGACACCGGCCTCCTGGAGGTCGTGGACGCCGTACGACAAGACGCCGCCGGCGACCAGGATCAGGAAGCCACCGGTCCAGGTGAAGAACGTGCTCAGGTTGATCGAGATCGCGCCGCGGTAGAGCAGGTAGGCCAGCACCACGGCGGTCACGATGCCGAGGGCCGCACCGACCAGCGGCTGCCAGGTCGAGTTGGTGTCGCGCGAGACGGCCTCGGTCGCCGACCAGAGGAAGAGCGCGGTCTCGAGACCCTCACGGCCGACCGCGAAGATCGCGACCAGCACCAGGCCCCACCACGGACCCTCGACGGCGTCGTCGATCCGTCCGCGCAGCTCCCCGCTCAGCGAGCGGGCGGCGCGCGCCATCCAGAAGATCATCCAGGTGACGAAGACGACCGCGATGATCGACAAGGTGCCGCCGATCGTCTCCTGCGCCTCGAAGGTCAGGCTGCGAGGGCCGTAGAACAGGGCGAACCCGAAGGCCAGCGACACCAGCACCGCGATCGCGACGCCGGCCCAGATCCGCGGCAGCAGGTCGCGCCGATTGATCTTGACGAGGTAGGCGACCAGGATGCTGACCACCAGGGCAGCCTCGAGGCCCTCGCGCAGGCCGATCAGGTAGTTCGCAAGCACAGGCCGGAATGCTACGCCTCCCCGTTAGGTATGCCTAACCAAAGGTGGGGTTCATCACCCGAGTCAGATCGCGCAGCCGTCCGGGCCGCACGCGTCGGCGTCGCCGCCGGCCATCTGGAGCACCGGGTGGGACGCGGTCCACGCCTGGTCGAGGACCTGGCTGAAGACCTCGGCCGGCTGGGCGCCGGAGATGCCGTACGCCTGGTCGATGACGAAGAAGGGGACGCCGGTCGCGCCGTACGCGCGCGCCTGGGCGATGTCGGCCTGGACAGCGTCGGCGTACTCGTCGCTCCCGAGGACCTCGCGGACCCGCGTCTCGTCGAGGCCGACGCTCGTGGCGGTCGCGGCGAGCACGTCGTGGTCGCCGATGTCCTGGGCCTGCTCGAAGTACGCCGAGAGCAGCGCCTCCTTGAGCTCGCGCTGGAGCGCGGGGCCGCCGGTCTCGAGGGCGAGGTGGAGGAGGCGGTGGGCGTCGATCGTGTTGGTGTGCACGGTGTCGAAGAGCCGCATCGCCAGGCCCTCCTCGGCCGCGGTGTCGATGAGCTGCTGCTGCATCTGGCGCATCTCGGCCTCGGGACGGCCGTACTTGCGGGCGATCACGCCGGTCGAGAGCTCGTGGCCGTGGTGGGGGGCGGTCGGGTCCAGCTCGAAGGAGCGGTAGACGACCTCCACCTCGTCGGCGTGCTCGAAGGTCGACAGGGCCGTCTCCAGACGACGCTTGCCGACGAAGCACCACGGGCAGACGACGTCACTCCAGATCTCGATGCGCATGCTGGAGCAACGCCGTCCGCCTCGCCGATATTTCCGACTCAGTGTGTGACGGGCTCCATGCCGTCCTCCGGCAGCTCGACCTCGCCGATCATCTCCTCGATCTGCTCGGTCGGGAGCGCGACGCTCATCGCCCAGTAGTAGATGAACGAGGCTCCAGATCGCGACGACCACGGCAGTCCCAGCCGAACGGGATGAGCGCGTCGTCGCCCTTCGGGCCGAACGTGCTGAAGTAGACGATCACGCCCATGCCGAGCAGGTAGGGGATCAGCCAGGACGCGGCCTTCCAGTCCAGCGTCGGCTTGTGCTCGTTGAGCTCGAAGACCCGGTTGGCGACGAGGATCGCGTAGCCGACCAGGATCGTCACGCCGAGCTTCCAGATCGTGTCCCAGCCGGTCCACAGGATGATCAGGTTGGCGACGATGAAGGCGAGCGGCGAGAAGACAGCCGCCATGGGCAGCCGGTACGGACGGTCCGCGTCGGGCAGTCGTCGCCGGAAGGCGCCGAGCGACAGCGGCGCCCCGCCGTACATCAGCACGGACGCGCTGGTGATCAGCCCGACCAGCGACTGCCAGCTCGGGAACGGCAGGAAGCAGATGCAGCCGGTGACGAAGGCCGCGATCAGGCCGGCCCACGGGACGCTGCGCTTGTTGGTCCACTCGAAGACCGAGGGCACGTAGCCGTTGCGGGCCAGGCCGTAGGCCAGCCGCGAGGAGCCGGTCGTGTAGATCAGGCCGGTGCCGGCCGGGCTGATGATCGCGTCGACGTAGATGATCGCGGCCAGCCAGCCGATCGAGAGCAGCGTCGCGACCTCGGCGAACGGGCCGGTGAACGGTCGTGTAGAGGCCCTCCGCCCGTCTGGTCCCAGGTGTCGCCGATCGCGCTGCTCGGGCAGCGCGAAGAGGAAGACGAGCTGCAGCAGGATGTAGATGATCGTGCCGAAGACGACCGAGCCGATGATCGCGAACGGCACGTCGCGCTTCGGGTTGGCCGACTCGCCGGCGAGCTGGTCGGCCTGCTCGAAGCCGAGGTAGCTGAAGATGATGCCGCCGGTGGACACCGCGGCGAAGATCGCCTTGCATGCCCGCCGGGGTTGAAGCCGTTGGCTGCGGTCAGGTTGCTGGTGTCGAAGTTCGTGATCGCGAGCACCAGGATCGTGAGCAGCGGGATCGCGATCTTCCACCACGTCGCCGCGCTGTTGGTCGCCGCGAGCTTCTTGACGCCGAGGAAGTTGATGGCGGTCAGGATCGCCATCAAGATGATCGCCACGACGATGCCGGTCGGGCTGAGCACCGAGGTCTCGGGGTCGATCCAGTCCTTCGCGAAGCCGTAGTGGCCGGCGTAGGTCAGCATCGCCGAGACCTCGATCGGCGCGACCGTGGCGGCGTTGAGCCAGGCGAACCAGCCGAACGACGCGCCCGCGACACCGCCGAAGGCGTAGTGCGGGAAGCGGGCCGTGCCGCCCGAGACGGGGTACATGCCGCCGAGCTCGGCGTGCGGCAGCGCGAGGATGACGATCGCGACACCACCGATCACCCAGGAGATGATGGCCGCCGGGCCGGCGTCGATCAGGGCCTTCTGGGGGCCGAACAGCCACCCCGAGCCGATGATCGAGCCCATCGAGGCCCACATCAGCCCGACCAGGCCCACCTCACGCAGCAGCTTGGTGTTGCGCTGCCGTGACTGTGGGGCTTCTTGCGTGGTCGTCATCGGGTGTCGCACCTCCTGTGACCCCGCTTCGACTCCTCCCGGATGGAGGAGAGAACGGACCGCAAGAGCCACTACCCAACTTCTGGACGACCTAGCACGTTCACGCCGAATTGCTGTCTTATATCCTATATAGTCTTACGAAACGGGCTTCTGGGAGGTGCACGGGATGGCGATCGCGACCGGCGGCGCGCCGATGACGATCGCGGGCGGGATCCGCGAGTTCGCGCGGGCGACCCCCACGCGCACGGCGGTCATCGACGGCGACCGGACCCTCACCTTCGCTGCTCTCGACGAGCGCGCCAGCCGGCTCGGCACCCGGCTGCTGGCCCGCGGACTGCGGCCCGGCGAGCGCGTCGCCGTGCTCCTCGGCAACCGGCTGGAGTACCCCGAGATCGCCGCGGGCATCGCCAAGGCCGGGCTGGTCATGGTCCCGCTCAACCCACGCCTCACGCCGCCCGAGAGCCGCTACATCCTCGAGCACTCCGGCGCCCGGGCGATCGTGCTCGACGCCGCCCTGGCAGGCGTCGCCGGTGACGCGGTCGCCGACCTGGGCCTGGTCGCGCTGGTGATCGGTGCTGGCAGCGACGCCCTCGGCGCCGACTACGAGACCGAGCTCGCCGCCGCGGTCGCCCGCGACCCGGAGACCCGGATCAGCGAGCTCGACCCCTTCTGCATCGCGTACACATCGGGCACCACCGGCCGCCCCAAGGGCGTGCTGATCTCGCACCGTAGCCGGGCGCTCACCTTCTACCTCAGCGCGCTCGAGTGGGGCCTCGGCCCGGGTCGTACGTCGGCCGCGATCGCGCCGATGTACCACGGCGCCGGGTTCGCGTTCGGCTACGCGCCGGTCTTCTGCGGCGGCACCGTGAGCATGCTGCGCTCGTGGGACCCCGAGGAGTTCCTCGCGCTGACCGAGCGCGACCGTGTGCAGTCGGCCTTCCTCGTCCCGACGCACGCCCAGATGCTCCGCGGTCTCGGCGAGGGCGCCGTCGCACGTCACGACCTGAGCGCGCTCGACACCCTCTACTTCAACGCAGCCGCCCTGCCGTGGCCGCTCAAGCAGTGGGTGATGGCGGAGTTCCCCCACTGCGGCATCCACGAGCTCTACGGCTCGACCGAGGCCGGGATCATCACCAACCTGCGCCCGGTCGACCAGCACCGCAAGCCCGGCTCCGTCGGCCACCCGTGGTTCCAGACCGAGCTCCGGGTCGTCGACGACGCCGGCAACGAGGTCGCGGCGGGTGAGCCGGGCGAGCTCTTCAGCCGCTCGCCGTTCCTGATGAACGGCTACCACGACGATGTCGAGGCCACCCGCGCGTGCACCACCGACGACGGCTTCCTGACCTGCGGCGACGTCGTCATCCGTGACGACGAGGGCTACGTCCACATCGTCGACCGCAAGAAGGACCTGATCATCTCGGGCGGCCTCAACGTCTACCCCCGCGAGATCGAGGACGTGCTCGTCGAGCACCCGGCGGTCCTCGATGCAGCAGTCGTCGGTTCCCCCAGCACCACCTGGGGCGAGGAGGTGGCGGCGTACGTCGTCCTCCGCGCCCCCTCTGACGACGGCAGTCTCGACGACGCGTCGCGTGCCGATCTCGAGGCGCACTGCCGCGACCGGCTCGCCGGCTACAAGATCCCCCGGCACTGGGCGGCGCTCGACGCGCTCCCCCGCAACGCCGGCGGCAAGGTCCTCAAGCGCGAGCTGCGCGACCGACTCACCCCATCCACGAAGGAGCTGTAAGTGCGACCCCATGTCGAGCTGATCCAGGAAGACGACTACGTCTGGCACGCCGCCGAGCTGCCGGGCGGCGAGGGCCGCGCCAGCGAGCGCCGGCTTTCCGTCGACGAGGAGGACGGCTCCTCCTCGCTCCGCATCGACTTCCACACCGACTGGGGCCGCGGCCCGGGCATCCACCACGCCAACACGGAGTACTACCTCGTCGAGGGCGAGATCGACTACGGCGGCCAGAAGATCGGCAAGGGCGGCTACGTCTACGCACCCAAGGGCGTGCCGATCGACTACATCAAGATCGCCGAGGGCACGAAGATCCTGCACTACCGCGAGTACGGCGACGCCGGGTTCGACCCGGTCGATTCGCTCGCTGGTGCGCAGCGTTGGGCCGACGCCCGCGAGGACGTCATCGTCATCGACTCCGACGCGATGAAGTGGGACGCCGTCCCCAACCCCGGCCCGATGCCCGGCCTGTTCATCAAGTACCTCCACGTCGACCCGGTGAGCGGCTTCTACACCCGGCTCGTGCACGCGCAGGAGGGCTGGAGCGACCACCGCCTGGCTCACCACCCCTGCTACGAGGAGGCCTACACGACCCAGGGCCACATGGAGTACAACTTCGGCACCCTGGACCTCGGCACCTACTTCTTCCGCCCCGCGCGGGTGAAGCACGGCCACTTCACGACCATGGAGGGCGGCGCCACCTGGCTGCTGCGCTCGGACGGCGAGCTGGCCAACTGGTACACCCAGAACGAGTGGGTCCGCTGGGGCGGCGAGGGCGTCAACTACGGCCCCGACGGTCTCGACGAGTCGCCCCACCCCGCCGTGCGCTGGGCGCACTCCACGCATGACATGGCCACGCCGTGGCGCACCGACGAGGACATGCGCCAGCTGACCAACTCCTGGCAGTTCCAGAAGGACCAGGGCCAGTACGACTCCCCGGTCGAGCACCACGGCTCCGGCTTCAACAAGGCCGACGTCGCGATCGCCAAGGCGCTCGACGCGTTCAACCTGCAGGGCGGGCACGGCGGCGGTCACGACCACGCGCACGACCACGACCACGCGCGACCACGACCACAGCCACGACCACGAGCACGGTCCGGCCGACGTCGACTGGGGCTGGAGCGGCCGCGATACCGAGCACGCCGACGAGCGCACCGACGACCTGTCGCACAGCTGGGGTGCCGGCCGGAAGTGGCAGAAGGGCGACCCGATCCCGGCGCCGATCCTCTCGAGCATGCCCGTCCGCAGCCGCTCGCGCGGCCGCTGGGACGGCGACGGGATGTGATGACCCCGCTCGAGATCGGCGCTGTCCACGGCTTCAACGGCCACAGCTTCGCCGTCTTCCTCCATGTCGCCCTCTTCGCCTACTGGCTGGGGGGCGACGTGGGGGTCTTCTACGCGAGCCGCTACATCATCAAGAGCGATGTCGGCGCCGAGGCGCGGGGGGTGGCGGCGAAGATCATGCACGCCACGGACATCGCGCCCCGCGTCTCGCTGGTGCTGATCCTGCCCAGCGGGATCACTCTGATGGCGGAGGGTCCGCTCGGCGACGACTTCTTCGTGCACGGCTGGTGGCTGGTGCTCGTCTGGGTCGCCAGCCTGGCCTGGCTCACGGTCTCGGTCATCGACTACCGGGGCGGCAACACGGCGATCGCCCGGCGCTCGCAGCAGGCCGACCTGCTGGTGCGCTACTCGCTGAGTGCGGGCCTGGTCGCGGTCGGCGTCTACACGATGCTCGCGACCGACCCCTTCGGCGTCGACACCAACCCGAAGTGGCTGGGCGCCAAGGTCACGGCGTACGCACTCTGCATCTTCTGCGGCGTCATGATCCGGCGGCAGCTCAAGCCCTTCGGACCGGCGTTCGGCCAGCTCGTCACCTCCGGCTCCACGCCCGACGTGGAGAAGGCGATCCTCGGGTCGATCCGGCGCTGCGAGCCGTGGGTCTACTCCATCTGGACGCTGGTCCTGGTCGCGGCGTTCCTCGGTGTGGTCAAGCCGGGGTCGACCGCGTTCTGAGGTTCACCAGGGCGGGGTGAGCTGGGCGTACGACGTCACCAACGTCTCCTGCCCGAGCGTCACGCCGGTCAGGTGCGACACCATCCAGAAGCGACCGGTGCCGGCCTCCCACGCGAGGAGGTCGGTGCCGGTCGCGGTGCGCGAGTCGTAGAGGACGGTCCTCGGACCGATCCAGCCGGACACGTCGCAGCACGACTTCTGCCGACCCGCCTCGGAGGGGAGGAGCAGGATCGCGTCGTCGCTCCCCCGGACAGAGATCCAGTCCGACGTCCCGGCAGGAACTGCACCCCCCGGAGGCTCGGGGATCTCGGCGCCGGCGGTGAACGCCTGCGCCATGCCGGTCACCCCGGTCCGGCTGCGCCCCTGCAGCTGCGACGACCCGAGCGGCGCGTCCGGGAGTGCCTGGCCGGTCACGTTGCTGGACCCGTCGGTGACGCCGTCGACGGAATACTCCGGTGCCTGCGCGAGCGGCCTGGAGGGGTCGGCCAGCGCGATCCGGTCAGCCGCGATCCAGGTGGCGTTCCAGGTGGGTGACGTCCCGGTGTCGAAGCTGGACCAACGACCCGTGCGCAGGGTGTAGAGCAGGATCGAGTGCTCCTGGGGGAACATCAGGTAGTCGCCGCCCCGCGACAGCAGGGACGGGCCGAGACGCACCCGCTGGTTGCCCTCGGGATCCGTCATCGGCTCCACGCGAGAGACGTCGACCGACCTCAGCCGGCCGTCCGCGCCGAGCACGTCGACCGCCTCCACCTGACTGTCGGGGCCGTAGACGCCGTACGCCGCGAGCGCCTGGTCGAGCGGGTGGTCGACCAGGCTGCCCAGCACCTCCGACACGTCGATGACGCTGGGGAACGGGCTGTCCGGGTAGGCCGGCAGCCGCTGCTCGTCGGCGACGGTCGGCGCCCACCACACCGGCAGACCGCTGTAGGTCGCGTCGGGCGCCGAGGCCGCGGGCTGGTACGTCGAGGGCACCGACGGACCGTCGTCGGGACCGGTCGTGGGCGTCGGCGTGGGTGTCGGCGTGGGCGTGTGGGTCGGAGCCGGCGTCGGTTGTGGCGCTCCCGGGTCACGGCCGACGAGCGCCACGGTCCCCGCGACCGCGACGACCACCGCGGCCGCGGCCGCCACCAGCGTCGTCGTACGCCGTCGACGACCCCGCACCCCGGCGCGCCAAGCGGTGTCGGCAAGGTCCGGGCCGCTCACGTCGGCGACCGTCTCGCGCAGGAGGTCGTGCAGGCGCTGGTCGGTCATCGCGACTCCTCGTGGAGGAACTCGGCAAGCTCGGGCGCTGCTTCACGCAGCCGCCGCAGGGACAGGTGGGTCTGGCTCTTCACGGTCCCGACGGACACTCCGAGGACGTCGGCCGTGTCACGTTCGGTGAGGTCCTCGAAGTAGCGCAGCACGATCACCGCGCGCTGCCGTGGTGTCAGCGCGCGGAGTGCCTCGAGCACGAGGATCCGGCGCTCGGGCTCCGGCCGAGCCTGGGGCTTGTCCACCTCGGTCGCGGTCAGGACCTCGTGCCGGCGCTTGCGCCACGAGGAGATGTGGTCGTGGTAGATCACCTTGCGCGCGTAGGCGTGTGGACTGGTGGTGCGCAGCCGGCTCCACCTGGTCGCCACCTTGGTCAGCGCCTCCTGGACGAGGTCCTCGGCGCGCTGTCGGTCACCGGTGAGCAGCACGGCGGCGCGCAGCAGCTGCGGCTGCGCGGCCTGCGCCCAGCGCGTGAACTCCTCGCGCTCCCCGGATGCCTCCATCGCCGCCACACTTCCAGAACGCGGCGACCGGCCGAATGGTTGGAGCCCCGGTCAGACCGGCGAGGCCGGCAGGGTCACCGTGAACGTCGTACCGACCCCGAGACGGTGACCGGGCCCCCGGCCTGGGTGTACTTCACCGCGTTGCTGACGAGGTTGCCGATCAGCCGGTCCAGCTCGGTCGCGTCACCCGGCAACACCAGGTGGACTTAGTCGGTGCCGAGCCGCGTCCCGAGCAAACGGCCGAAGACGAGCGCCGGCATCAGCAGCATCCCGGAGCAGAAGCTGTTGCCGCAGGTCGCGCCGGCGCCGATCACCTCGCCGATCGCGAAGAGGCCCGGGATCACGCCGCCGGCCTCGTCGCGGACCGCGAACGACGCATCGATGTCGAGGCCGTCGAAGGTGACGACGGCGATGCCCTGGTTGTGCAGCGCGTAGTACGGCGGGACCGCGATCGGTGCCGGCAGGTGGGTGCGACCGAAGTCGGGGTCGGCGCCGGCAGCCACAGCGCGGTTGTACGACGCGACCGCTCTCGACCAGCCCGTGCGGGTCGATCCCGGCGAGCGTGGCCAGCTCCGGCGAGCGAGTCGGCGGCGTGGACGCCGGGGCGGACGTTGGCGTGCCGCCGCAGGTCGTCGGGCTCCCAGCCGATCACGATCGGCGGGCGACCGCCGCCCGACCGAGCCACCGCGTCGTCGTCGAAGATCGTCCAGAAGACCTGGCCGGGAAGCCGGGTCAGCGCGCGCTCCTTGGCGTCGATCGACGGTTCGTCCTCGGCGATCCAGCGCCGGCCATCGCGGTCGACGTAGATCTCGCGCGGCGGTCGTTCGGTCGTCAGCAGCTGCCGCTCGGCCCAGTTGGCGCGGTGCGGCGCCTGCGGGTCGGGCATCCCGCCGAAGGTCGGGAGGTAGGTGCCCTCACCCTGGAGCGCGGCACCGACGCTGCGGCCGAGGTGGATGCCGTCGCCGGTCGAGGTGCGGGCGGCGACGGTGACGAGCTCGACGCCGTGCCGCTCCGCGAACAGCTCGGCGTCGGCGCCGTACCCGCCCGTGGCGAGCACGACCGTGTCCGCCTCGACCGTGATCTCGGCTCCGTCGCGGTAGACCTCGATCCCGCCGACCCGCGCGCCGACCTCGAGAAGTCCGGTCACCGGCGCGTCCGGTCCACAGCGTCAGGTCGTGCTCGGCGATCGCCGCCGTCAGCTCCGGCTCGAGCACCTGCAGGACCGAGAGACCGCCCTCGACGCCGTACACCGTGCGCGGGATCTCGTAGGGCTCGTGGCCGAAGACGATCCGCGGCGTCTCCGGGTCGAAGGACATCCCGCTCTCGACCAGCCACTCGACGACGCCCGGGGCGTGGTCGACGACCTGGCGCACCAGGTCGCGCGGGCGGTGCCGTTGCTGATCCGGTCGATGTCGGCGAGGTGCCGATCGGGGCTGTCGTCGATGCCGCGCGCTCGCTGCAGGCTGGTGCCGCCGGCGGAGAGGTGGCCGCCGCTGAGGTGGAGGGTGCCGCCGATCCGGCGGTCCTTCTCGACGAGCAGCACCCGGGCGCCGCCGCGCGCGGCCTCCGTCGCGCAGGTCAGGCCGGCCGGCCCGGCACCGACGACCACCACGTCGTATCGGTGTCCGCGCACGATCTAGATCATATACGATCTTGCCGATGGCTACCCCCGAACAGCAGAGCGACGGACCCCTCACCGGCATCCGGGTCGTCGACGCGTCGACGATCCTCGCCGGCCCCCTGGCCTGCCAGATCCTCGGCGACTTCGGCGCCGAGGTGATCAAGATCGAGCACCCCAAGGCGGGCGACGGGATGCGCGGCCACGGCCCGTCCCTCGACGGCACGCCGATCTGGTGGTCGGAGATCTCGCGCAACAAGCGCACCGTCGGGCTCAGCCTGTCGACGCCCGACGGCGCCGACCTCTTCCGGCGACTGGTCGCCACCGCCGACGTCGTGGTCGAGAACTTCCGTCCCGGCACGCTCGAGCGCTGGGGCCTCGCCCCCGAGACGCTCCACGAGCTCAACCCGGGTCTGGTCCTCGTGCGGGTCACCGGCTTCGGCCAGACCGGGCCGTACGCCGCCCGCGCGGGCTTCGGCACCCTCGCCGAGGCGATGAGCGGCTTCGCCCACCTGACCGGCGAGGCCGACGGCCCGCCGACGCTGCCGGCCTTCGGTCTCGCGGACTCCATCTGCGGCATCGCCGCGTCGTCGGCCGTCTCGATGGCGCTGCTCGAGCGCGAGCGCAACGGCGGCCGCGGCCAGGTCATCGACATGAGCCTGCTCGAGCCGATCATGGCGGCCGTCGGACCGGGGCCGTCGGTCTACGGGCTGACCGGTGAGGTCGGCATGCGCCACGGCAACCGGTCGACCAACAACTCTCCCCGCAACACCTACGAGACCAGCGACGGCCACTGGGTCGCGGTGTCGACCAGCGCCCAGGCGATCGCCGAGCGGGTGCTGACCCTGGTCGGCCACCCCGAGGTGATCGACGAGCCGTGGTTCGCCGCGGGCAGCACCCGCGCGCAGCACGCCGACCTGCTCGACGGCTACGTCGGCGGCTGGATCGCCGAACGCACCCGCGACGAGGTGGTCGCCGCCTTCACCGAGGCCGGCGCCGCGGTCGCCCCGGTCTACAGCGCGCGCGACCTGGTCGAGGACGAGCACGTCCGCGCGACCGAGATGCTGACGCCGGTCGACGACCCCGCCCTGGGCGAGGTGCTCCACCACAACGTGATGTGGCGGATGTCCGAGACCCCCGGCCGGATCCGCTTCCCCGGCCGGCCGATCGGCGCCGACACCGACGACGTACTCACCGAGCTCGGCGTCACCGCCGACGAGCTCGCCCGCCTTCGCGACCAGGAGACGATCAGATGACCACCGCCGCCCTTCTCGACGCCCTCGCCGGCGGCCTGCGCGTGATCGACCTCGGCCGCCCGCTGACCGTCGGGATGCCGCAGTCGCCCAACCACCCGGCCTACTGGCACTCCCACCCGCGCCGCCACGGCGACATGGTCCGCAGCGACGGCGGCTCGGCGGCCAACGACATGATCTCGATGGGCACCCACGTCGGCACCCACGTCGACGCGCTCGTGCACGTCTCCCAGGACGGCAAGCTGTACGGCGGCCTCGACGCCGGCGCCGCGCTCCAGGGCGGGAGGTACGTCGAGCTCGGGGTGCACACCGTCGAGCCGATGGTCCGCCGCGGCGTGCTGCTCGACGTGCCGGGCACGCTCGGGGTCGACCGGCTCGACGCCGGCTACGAGATCACCGTGGCTGACCTCGAGGCGACCGCTCGCGAAGCAGGGCACCACGATCAACGCGTCCGACGTGGTCCTGGTGCGCAGCGGCTGGGGCCAGCACTTCGACTCGGGCGACGGCGACACCTTCCGCGGGCTGACCACCGGCGTCCCGGGCGTCTCCGAGGCCGGGGCGACGTGGCTCGCGGAGCGCCAGGTGCACGCGGTCGGCGCCGACACGATCGCCTTCGAGATGCTCGCGCCCGGTGCCGGCCACGGGCTGCTGCCCGCCCACCGGGTGCTGCTGGTCGAGTCGGGCATCTACATCATCGAGACGATGGACCTCGAGGAGCTCGCTCGCGACGCGGTCCACGAGTTCCTCTTCGTGCTCTCGCCGCTCCCCCTCGTCGGCGCGACCGGCTCCCCGGTCCGGCCGCTCGCGGTGGTCGGCGCATGACCGGACGACGACCCTCGCCGAGCAGCTCGCGGCGTTCGCGGGCGACGTCGCGCGCGACGGCGTACCGACCGTCGTCGCCAGCAGTGTCCGCCAGCGCACGCTCGACGTGCTCGGCCTCTGCGTCGCGGCCCACCGGCTGCCGACCAGCGCCGCTGCGATCGCGCACACCCTCGACCAGGGCGGGCACGAGCAGGCCACCGCCGTCGGCGTGCCGCAGCGGGTCACCGCCGCCCAGGCCGCCTTCGTCAACGGCGTGCTCGCGCACTCGCTCGACTACGACGACACCCACCTCCCCTCGGTGCTGCACCCGAGCGCGAGCGTCGTCCCGGCGGCCCTCGCCGCGGGCGAGCACGCGGGATCGTCCGGCGAGGACGTCCTGCGGGCGATCGCGGTCGGCCTCGAGGTCGCCGTACGCCTCGGCATGGCGGGCTACGACGAGACCCTCGGCAACTCGGTCTTCTTCGAGCACGGCCAGCACGCCACCTCGATCACCGGCGCGATGGGCTCCGCGGTCGCGGCCTCGATGCTCTACGGCACCAGCGTCGTCGACGCGCTCGGCCTGACCGCCTCGATGGCGTCCGGCGTGATCGAGGCCAACCGCACCGGCGGCACCGTCAAGCGGCTCCACTGCGGCTTCGCCGCCCAGGCCGGCGTGACCGCGGCCCAGCTGGTGCGGCGCGGCTTCACCGGCCCGCCGACCGTGCTCGAGGGCCGGTTCGGGTTCTTCGAGGCCTGGCTGCACGGGCAGTTCTTCCCGTCCGCGGTGACCGACGGCCTGGGCACCGAGTGGTCGGTGCCCGGCATCTTCTTCAAGCCCTACCCGGCCAACCACTTCACCCACGCCGTCATCGACGCCGGCATCGCGCTGCGCGAGCGCGGCGTCACGCCCGACCAGGTCGCGTCGATCACGGTCGGCGCGGCCAGCTCGGTGATCCGCACGATCGGCGAGCCGATCGAGGTCAAGCGCGCGCCGGAGACCGGCTACCAGGCGCAGTTCTCCGGGCCGTACGCCGTGACCGCCGGGCTCTTCGGCGGCGGTGGGCTCGGCGTCGGGCTCGACGACTACTCCGACGAGCTCGCCCAGGACCCCGCGCGCCGCGCGGTGATGGCGACCGTCGAGGTCGTCGCCGACGCGCGCTGCGACGCGATCTATCCCCACCAGTTCCCGGCGATCGTCACCCTGCGCACCACCTCCGGCGAGGAGTACGTCGAGGAGGTGCTCGCCAACCGCGGCGGCCCTGCCCGACCGCTCAGCGACGACGAGCTCGGCCGCAAGTTCACCGACAACGTCGCCGGCCGGCTCGACGACGACACCGCGGACGCCGTACGGCGCGCCGTCCTCGAGCTGCAGCTCACACCTGACCTCACCGCCCTGATGTCCCCGTTGAACAAGGAGTTCCACGCATGAGCGACCTCGACCTGATCATCACCAACGTCTCGGTCGTCGTGCCGGGCGAGGCCGAGCCGCAGTCGCTCGACATCGGCGTCAAGGACGGCAAGATCGCCCGCCTCGAGGCCGGGCTCTCGTCCGATCTCGCCGGACACGCGTCGTCGACGGCGGCGGCAAGGTCGCCTTCCCCGGCGTCGTGGACGCCCACCAGCACTGGGGCATCTACAACCCGCTGGCCGAGGACGCGCGCAGCGAGAGCCGCGCGTCGGCGCAGGGCGGTGTCACCACGGCCATCACCTACATGCGCACCGGGCAGTACTACCTCAACAAGGGCGGCGACTACGGCGACTTCTTCCCCGAGGTCCTCTCGCTCACCGAGGGCCAGGCACTGATCGACTACGCCTACCACCTCGCGCCGATGAGCAAGCGCCACATCGAGGAGATCCCTTCCCTGGTGGGGGATCACGGCGTGACGTCGTTCAAGATCTTCATGTTCTACGGCGGCCACGGGCTGCACGGACGCAGCTCCGACCAGAGCTCGTTCCTGATGACGCCCGAGGGTGAGCGCTACGACTACGCGCACTTCGAGTTCGTGATGCGCGGGATCCAGGCGGCGCGGGAGAAGTTCCCCGAGATCGCCGACCAGATCTCGCTGTCGCTGCACTGCGAGACCGCCGAGATCATGACCGCCTACACGCAGCTGGTCGAGGAGGACGGCAGCCTCAGCGGACTGCCGGCCTACAACGCCTCGCGGCCGCCGCACTCCGAGGGCCTCGCGGTCACCATCGCGTCCTACCTCGCGCACGAGACCGAGCTGCCCACGATCAACCTGCTGCACCTGACCTCGCGCAAGGCGGTCGAGGCCGCCGTACGCATGGCGCAGGCGTTCCCGCACATCGACTTCCGCCGCGAGGTGACCGTCGGCCACCTGCTCGCCGACTGCGACACCGCGCACGGCATCGGCGGCAAGGTGAACCCGCCGCTGCGTCCGCGCGAGGACGTCGAGGCGCTGTGGGACTACGTCCTCGACGGCACCATCGACTGGGTGGTCTCCGACCACGCCTGCTGCAAGGACGAGCAGAAGTTCGGCGCCGACCGCGACGACGTGTTCCTGGCCAAGTCGGGCTTCGGCGGCGCGGAGTACCTCCTCGCCGGCATGGTCACCGAGGGTCTGCGCCGCGGCCTCTCCTACGACCGGATCGCGGCCCTGACGTCGACCACCCCGGCCACCCGCTACGGCCTGGGCGCGACCAAGGGCTCGCTCGAGGTCGGCAAGGACGCCGACATCGCCCTCGTCGACACCGACCACACCTGGACGGTGCGCGCCGAGGAGTCGGAGTCGACCCAGGAGTACACGCCGTTCGAGGGCTTCGAGCTGACCGCCAAGGTCACCGACACCTTCGTCCGCGGCCACCAGGTGATGACCGCCGGCGTCGTCTCCGACGAGCCGGTCGGGCGCTACCTCTCCCGGCCGACCTCCTGACGCAGCTGTCGGTGGAGTCGCCTAAGGTCAACGGGTGAGCAAGTTGGACGCCCAGCGGGCGATGCGTGAAGCAAGGTACGCCGAGGCACAGGCGAGCTCGGGCCACCAAGGCGCCGCGAACAAGCCGAAGATGCCGGCGAAGGACCCCGTCGCCCCGGCCGTCAGCACCGAGCCGAGGGGCTCTGCGGCCACCGGTCGATGAACGGCCGCACCTGCACCCGCGAGCACGGCCACGCGGCCAAGAACCACCGCTACAGCTGACCAGCGCCACGATAGGTTTTCGCCATGATCGAGCTGACCAAGGGCCAGGAGCTGGCGCTCACCTCCGACGACGGGCAGCCCCTCGGCCAGATCCGGATGGGCATCGGCTGGGACAAGCAACGTGGCGCCGGCTTCCTCGCTGCGGGCACTCCTGACGTCGACCTGGACGCGACGGCCGTGCAGTTCACGGGCGACCAGGTCTTCGACTTCGCCTTCTACAACAACCTCGCCACCCGCGACGGCTCGGTCGTCCACCAGGGCGACAACAAGACCGGCTCCGGTGACGGCGACGACGAGGCCATCGCCGTCGACCTCGCGAAGGTCTACACCAAGGTCGACACCATCTTCTTGATGGTCAGCAGCTATCAGGGCCACACCCTCGAGTGGGTCAACAACGCCTACTGCCGTCTCGTCGACGACCAGGACGTCGAGATCGCTCGGCTGACCCTCACCGCGGGCGTCCCCGACACCGGCGCCGTGATGGCGAAGCTCGTCCGGACCGGCGACGGCTGGACCCTGCACGCGATCGGCGCGGGCATCGCGGTGACGGTCCCGACGAAGTCCGTCAACGCACTGCTGCCCTTCCTCTGATCAGACGCCGGGGACGATCCGCAGGTCGCGGATCGCGCCCCCGTCGAGCGCGACCAGAGCCTCCTGGTACGCCGGGCTGTCGTGCGCGGCCGTCGCCGCGTCGACCGACTCGAACTCGATGACGACCGTGCGGGTCAGCTCGCCGGCTTCGTACGCCGCCGCTGCCACGCCGCGCGCCACGAAGGTGCCTCCGGCGCCGACGAGCGCAGGCCCGGCCAGCTCGGCGTACGCCTGCAGCTTGGCCTCGTCGGAGATCTCCTTGTAGATGCTGATCCAGTAGGCGGTCACGGCGTCATCCTGCCCGACGCGCTCACCGGTTGACCATCCGCGCCATGGCCTCGGGATAGCGCTCGCCGACGATCTTGACCGCGGTCGACGCCTCGTCGAGCTCGGCCAGGTCCGCGGCGCTCAGCTCGACCTGAGCCGCACCGAGGTTCTCGTCGAGGCGCGACAGCCGGCGGGTGCCGGGGATCGGCACGATCGACGGCCCCTGGGCCAGCAGCCAGGCGAGCGCCACCTGGCCGACGGAGACGCCCTTGCGCTCGGCGACCGCGCGCACGTGGTCGACCAGCGCGAGGTTGGCCTCGCGGGCCTCGACGGTGAAGCGCGGCAGGGTGGAGCGGATGTCGCCGTCGCCGAACTCGGTCGACGCGTCGACCGTGCCGGTCAGGAAGCCGCGGCCCAGCGGGCTGAACGGCACGAAGCCGATGCCGAGCTCGGCGAGGGTGTCGAGGATGGCGCCCTCGGGCTCGCGCCAGAAGAGGGAGTACTCGCTCTGCAGGGCCGTCACCGGCTGCACCGCGTGGGCGCGGCGGATGATGTCGACGCCGGCCTCGGAGAGCCCGAAGTGGCGGACCTTGCCCTCCTCGATCAGCTCCTTGACGCGTGCCGGCGACGTCCTCGATCGGCACGTCGGGGTCGACGCGGTGCTGGTAGTAGAGGTCGACGTGGTCGGTGCGCAGCCGGCGCAGCGAGCCCTCGAGCGCCTCGCGGATGTGCTCGGGCCGGCTGTCGAGCTTGCGGTCGCTGTCGTCGAAGGAGAAGCCGAACTTGGTCGCGATGACGACCTGGTCGCGCAGCGGCTCGAGCGCCTCGCCGACGACCTCCTCGTTGTCGTAGGGGCCGTAGACCTCGGCGGTGTCGAAGAACGTCACGCCGTGCTCGACCGCGTCGCGCAGGAAGTCGACCATCAGCGGCCGGTCCGGCGACGGTCCGAACGACTGGCTGATCCCCATGCAGCCCAGCCCGATCGCCGATACCTCGAGCCCGCTGCTGCCAAGTGTCCTGGTGTCCATGTGCCGATCCTGCCTCGCCGGTGGTTGTTCGCATCTCGGCTGCGCCGTACAACATATATTCTCTATCTTGAGTTCACCCGACCAAGGAGCGCCATGCCCCACCCCACCAAGGGCCGCAAGTTCGCCCTGGTCCTGCCCTCGACCAACACGTCGGTGGAGCGCGAGTTCCACCACCTCCGGCCCCAGGACTGCTCCTGGCACACCGGTCGGATCATGATCAAGGCACCGGCGCTCGACTCCGCCAACGCGTTCCAGGCCTTCCGCGAGTGCCTCAACGAGGCGTTGCCCTCCGCGCTCGAGACCGTGATGACCTGCGAGCCCGACTACATCGTGATGGGCATGTCGGCCGAGACCTTCTGGGGCGGCGTGCAGGGCAACGCGGCCTTCGAGCAGGGCGTGCGGGACATGACCGGTCTCGAGGTGACGACCGGTGCGACCGCGGCCGGCGAGGCGCTGAAGGCCTTCGGGGCCAAGCGGATCGGCATCGTCACGCCGTACCAGCCCGTCGGCGACGAGCAGGTCGTCGCCTACTTCACCGAGCTCGGCTACGACGTCGCCGCGATCCACGGTCTCTGCTCGGCGTCCGCCACCTCGATCGCCAGCGAGACCCCGGAGACCCTGCGCGACGCCTTCCTCGCCGTCGACGGACCGGACGTCGACGCGCTGATCCAGTGCGGCACCAACCTGGAGTGCGTCGCGGTGGCCGCCGAGCTGGAGAAGGAGCTCGGCAAGCCGGTGATCGCGATCAACCTGGCGACCATGTGGCACGCCTTCCGGGTCAACGGCATCGAGGACCGGATCGCCGGCTTCGGCTCACTGATGGAGAAGCACTGATGTTCAACCACGTCGGACACCTGACCCTCGCCCCCGAGGCCGGCGACGCCGAGATCGAGGCGATCCTGACCGGTCTGCTCGCCCTGCCCGGCCAGATCGACGGCCTCGTCGAGGCGCAGGTCGTCCGCGACGCCGGCCTCACCGACGGCAACGCGACGCTGCGCTTCCACATGCGCTTCGAGTCCGAGGACGACTGGCGCGCCTACGGCAAGCACCCCGCCCACGTCGCGGTCGTGACCCAGCACATCGGTCCGGTGCTGGGCTCCAAGGCGTTCGTGCAGTACGACGACGCCGACGTGCGGGTCGCCAGCGTCAGCTGAGCACCCGCGACCGCTCCGGGTCGAAGAACGGCTTCAGCGAGACCTGGGCCGGCACCCGCGTGCCGGCGACGTCGACCTCGAACGAGCCGGCCGCCAGTGCAGCGGCGGTGATGCTCTCGTCGCGCTCGATGCCCGGCGATCCCGCAGGCGGCTCCGAGCGAGTGGCCGAACGCGCCGCTGCGGATGTGGCCGACCGGGTCGCCGTCCCAGTAGACCGGCTCGTCGCCGTGCAGGTCGAAGTCCGGCGGATCCGAGCAGCACGTTGACCAGCCGGCTGGCGGGCGGGCCTGACTCGCGCTGCTCGAGCAGCGCATCGCGGCCGACGAAGCCGCCCGGCTTGTCCCACGCGACCGCGAAGCCGAGCCCCGCGCCGAGCGGGGTGTCGGTCGAGTCGATGTCGTGGCCCATGTCGCGGAAGGCCTTCTCGAGCCGCATCGTCTCCATCGCGCCCAGGCCGGTCGGGCGGAAGCCCAGGTCGGCTCCGGCCTCGCGCAGCTGCTCGTAGAGGGTGGCGCCGAACTCGGTCGGCACCAGGAGGTCCCAGCCGAGCTCCCCGACGTACGTCACCCGCAGCGCCCAGAGCGGCGTGTAGCCGAGCTCGACCTTCTGGGCCGTGAGGTAGGGGAACGCCGCGTCCGACCAGTCCTGCGGGCTCAGCCGCTGCAGCACCTCGCGTGACTTCGGGCCTTGCACCGACAGCATCGAGTGGCCGCTGGTCACGTCGGTGACGGTGACGAACTCGCCCTCGCGCGTCTGCCGACGGATCCACGCCGGCACCCGACGGTGGATGTTGTCGCCGCTGATCACGACGTAGGCGTCCTCGGCCTGCCGGGTGACGGTGACGTCGGCGATGATCCCGCCGCGCTCGTCGCACCACTGCGTGTAGACGACGCGGCCTACTGGGGTGTCGACGTCGTTGGCGCAGACCCGGTTGAGCACGGCCATCGCGTGCGGCCCCTGCACCACGTGGTGCGACATCAGCGACATGTCGAAGACCGCGAAGTTCTCGCGCGCGTTGAGGTGCTCCTCGCGGGTGCGCTCGAACGCCTCACCCCGCTCGAAGCCCCACTCGACGGTCGGCGTGACGCCGGCGCCGGCGAAGTAGTCGGGATACTCCCAGCCGCTGGTCGCGGTGAAGTGCGCTCCGTCGGCGACGTGCTGGGGGTGGTACGGCGAGCGGCGTACGTCGCGGCCCATCCGGGGCTGGGCGTTGGGCCACGCCAGGTCGTTGAGCAGGAAGCCGAGCCGCTCGACCGTGCGCTGCTCGCGGAACATCCGGGTGGCCTGGAACTCGTGCGCCCGGTCGACACCGACGCCGGTGAGGTCGAGCGGCGGGTGCCCCTCGATCAGCCACTGCGCCATCATGTGGCCGAGGCCGCCGCCGGACAGGATGCCGACCGAGTTGAGGCCGCAGGCGAGGTAGAGGCCGTCGACCTCGGGCGACTCCCCCAGCATCGGCGAGAGGTCGTCGGTGAAGCTCTCGGGCCCGCAGAAGAGCGTGCGGATGCCCGCGTCCTCGAGCGCCGGGAAGCGCCGCATCGCGACCTCGAGGAACGGCGTCATCCGGTCCCAGTCCGGAGGGAGCACAGCGAACGCGCTGTCGCGCGGCGTGCCGTCCAGCGCCCAGGCCTTGCCCACCGGCTCGAACATGCCGACCAGCAGGCCGCCGCCCTCCTCGCGGTAGTAGCCGTAGGCCTCGCCGTCCTCGATCACCGGCACCGACTCCGGCGTCACGCCGGCGATCGGCTCGGTCAGCAGGTAGTAGTGCTCCGCGGCCTGGAGCGGCACCGTCACGCCGGCCTTGGCCGCCACCTCACGACCCCACAGACCCGCGGCGATGACGACCTTCTCGCACTCGATGTCGCCGCGCGGAGTGCGTACGCCGACCACGCGGCCGCGCTCGATGAGGAAGTCGGTGACCTCGGTGTTCTCGAAGATCCGCGCACCGCGCTGCCGGGCGCCCTTGGCCATCGACATCGTCACGTCGACCGGGTTGGCCCGGCCCTCGTCGGGCGTCCAGAAGCCGTGGATCACGTCGTCGGTGCGCATCAGCGGGACCAGGTCGGCGACCTCGCGCTGCGACAGCACCTCCTTGGTCATGCCGACCGAGCGCATGTACGCCGTCTCGCGGCGGAAGCCCTCGTCAGCCCGCGGCGTCGTCGCCAGCTGGAGGTAGCCGCACTGCCGGTAGCCCGTGGACAGCCCCGTCTCCGCCTCGAGCCGCGCGTAGAGCTCGCCGGAGTAGCGCGCCATCCACAGCGCGTCCTCGGTCGTGCCACCGGACACGATCTCGCCGGCCGCGTGCCAGGTGGTGCCCGAGGTGAGCTGCTTGCGCTCGAGCAGCACCACGTCGGTCGCCCCGAGGAGCGCCAGGTGGTAGGCGATCGACGTACCGATCACTCCCCCGCCGACGACGACGTACTCCGCCCGGCTGGGCAGGTCACCGGACGAGGAGGCGGACTCAGCGCGGGCGGCGGCCGGGTTGATGGCGGCGAAGTCGAGCGACATGACGCCATGCTGGCACTGTTTGAATAACTGTTCAATCAGGACGCCGACATTGCCGCGGCTCTTCACGACCGCGCGGCTGCGGGCGACACTGGGTCGGGGCTCGGGATGACAGCCAGGAGGACACATGGCGTCCGGGTTCAACGACGGCAGCAGGTCACTGCAGGACCAGTTCGACACGCGCGCGCTGGCCGACCGCATCGACGAGCTCCTCGTGAGCGACACGATCAGCGACGGTGACCGCGCCTTCATCGAGGCGCGCGACATGTTCTTCCTCGCGACCGCCGACGACCAAGGTCGGCCGACCTGCTCCTACAAGGGCGGCGACCCGGGCTGCTTCGTGCGCGTGCTCGACCCGCACACGCTGGTCTTCCCCAACTACGACGGCAACGGGATGTACTTCTCGCTCGGCAACGTCCTGGTCAACCCGGAGATCGGGATGCTGTTCATCGACTTCGAGAAGGGACACCGGATGCGCCTGGAGGGTACGGCGAGCATCGACCTCGACGACCCGCTGCGCGGCGACTTCCCCGAGGCGCAGTTCGTCGTCCGGGTCCGCGCGCGAGCGGTCTATCCCAACTGCCCGCGCTACATCCACCGCTACGAGCTCAAGCAGCGGTCCCGGTTCGTGCCGCAGGCGGCTGCCTCACGCCCGGTGCCGGAGTGGAAACGGTCGGACTGGGCGATCGACGCCCTGCCCGAGCACGACCCCGCCCGCGATCCGGGCGAGCGCGACGTGCTCGGCAGGTGACTAGAGGCCCTCGCCACAGTGGACGCTTCCACGGCCACAGGCGCGGTCGGAAGCCTGCGCGATGCGACCACCGCGCATCTACGACCGATTGACTCGGCGCGAGAGGATCGCGTGAGGTTGGCCTGAAGGTACGCCCTGGAAGTGTGACCCGCGGAGTCGGTGTTGCGGCTCGCTTGCCTAGCGTCGGAGCCGATCCAGCACGCTCGGCGACGTGCTTGCTCGCGGCCGTTCACGGGCGGCTGGCTTCCTCGAACCGGCCGGGACTCCAGGTCTTCACGATCATCCCCGATGCGACTGAGCCGTGGAAGCGCTGCCACGCGGCCCTGTCGCGACCTCCGTGGCGTCGTCGTCGGCCAGTGATGCTGGCGGCGACGACCGCAGTGCGGAGGACGAGACGTGCCGTGTCCCGATCGCTGCGGTCTTGCACGGAGGCGGCCTGGTCGCGATCGACTCGCGTCCTCGCCGATCTGGGCGAGGCGCGCGACGCGCGCGAAGGCTGCGGAGCCCGACGGACCGGAACCCGCCAGTCCTTGACCCAGATCGCCGCGGCTCAGCGCGCCTACAACCCGTAGCGGGCGAGCTTGTCGTCCTTCTTGCCCATGAACTTCTTCATCATCCGGCTGGTGGTGAGCCAGGCGATCTCGTCGCCGTTCTTGGTCGAGGCGAGGATCTTGTCGACGAGGTACGGCGCGACGTCGTCGACGTGGTCGCTCAGGATGTTGACCATCTTGCGCTGGCTGCTGACCGACTCGGGGTGGGTCGCGGCCTCGCGGAGCCAGCCGTCGGTGATCAGGATGCCGGGGCGCACCTGGGCGACTCGGACCGAGGTGCCCTCGACCTCCTTGACCAGCGCCTTGGTGAACATGTCGAGGCCGCGCTTCGTGGCCGAGTAGACGCCCATGCCCGGGCGCACCGTGCCGTCGCTGCCGCCGCCGAGGACGTTGATCACCTGGCCGCCACCGGCTGCGGTCATGCCGCGGACCGCCACCTGCGCGCCGTTGATGGTGCCGAGCATGTTGGTGGTGACCATCGTGGCGACCTCGTCGGACGTCGTCTCGACGATGGTGCGCATCGTGTAGGCGACGCCCGCGTTGTTGATCCAGAGGTCGACGGAGCCGAGGGCGGTCGACGGCGGTGTCCCAGAGCGCCTGCACCTGGGCGGCGTCGGAGACGTCGGTCGACCTGCCGACCACGCGGGCGCCGCTCGGTGGCCTCGGGCGTCAGCTTGCCGACCGCCTCGTCGACGGCCTCCTGGGTCCGTCCGGAGACGACGACCGAGTGGCCGCGGCGTACGAGCTCGCGCGACAGCGCGAAGCCGATGCCCTTGGTGCTGCCGGTGACGACGGCGTTGGTCATGGAGTTCCCTTTCAGCGGACGAGAGTGAGAAGTCGGCGGGCCTGGCGCAGCACGGCCTCGTCGACGAAGTGGCCGTCGGCGTCGACCCCGACCGCACTGCCGCCCTCGAAGCGAGCGAGCAGGCCCCGGGCCGAGTCGACCTCGGCCTGGGTCGGCGTGAAGACCTCGTTGGCGACCGCGATCTGCGCCGGGTGGATGCAGGCGCGGCCGACGAAGCCGAGCCGGGCCAGTGCCTCGGTCGACGCGCGGAAGGCGTCGAGGTCGCGGAAGTTGGTGGACACCGGCGCGATCGGCGGCGCGATGCGGGCCGCGGCAGACGCGACCACCACCTGGGTGCGGGTGAAGAGCAGCTCGCGTTCGTCCGGACCCGGCGTGATGCCGAGGTCCGCGCGCAGGTCGGCCTCGCCGATCTGCAGCCGCTGCACCCGCGGTGCGCGGGCGATCTCGCTCGCGCGCAGGATCGCGGACGCGCTCTCCAGGAGCGGCACGACGGCGGCGCTGGAGCCGAGTGAGGTCAGCAGCCGGTCGAGCTCGACAAGCTCCTCGGGCGTCTCGGCCTTGGCGACCATGATCCCGGTCAGCGCGGGCGCTCCGGCGACGGCGCGTACGTCGGTCTCGCGCAGCGCACCGGAGTTGACCCGCACCCACACGCCGAGGCCGGCCAGGACGGGCAGGTCGTGCAGCCAGACCCGGACGTTCTCGCGCGCGGAGTCCTTGTCGGCGGGCGCGACGGCGTCCTCGAGGTCGACGATCACCTCGTCGGCGCCGCGCTCGAGTGCGCGCGCGAGCTTGTCGGTCGCGTCGCCCGGCACGTAGAGCGCGGAGCGCGCGAGCCACTCGGGGGTCAAGTCAGCCAACACGGGTCTCTCCCTTGATCAGCGACTTCGCGACGACGGTGCGCAGGATGTCGTTGGTGCCCTCGCCGATGCTCATCAGGATCGAGTCGCGGTAGAGCCGCTCGACCTCGAACTCGGTCGAGTAGCCGTAGCCGCCGTGCACCTTCATCGCGTCGATCGCGGCCTGCAGCGCGACCTCGGAGCAGAAGATCTTGGCCATGCCGGTGGCGCCGTCGGCACGCCCGCGGCGGACGGCGTCCGCTGCCCAGTAGGCCATCAACCGCGCCGCCTGCACCTGGGTGCCGAGCTCGCCGAGCTTGAGCTGGATCGCCTGGAAGTCGGAGATCGGCTGCCCGAAGGCCTTGCGCTGCTGGGCGTAGGCGAGCGCCTCCTCGTGGGCGCGCTGCGCGATGCCGACCGAGCGGGCGGCGATGTTGACCCGACCCCACTCGAGCGCCGAGAGCACCTGCTGCATGCCGCGACCCTCGACGCCGCCGACCAGCTGGGTCACGGGGACCCGCACGTCGGTCATCAGGATCTCGCAGGACTCGGTGCCCTTGTAGCCGAGCTTGGGGATGTCCTTGGTGACCTCGTAGCCAGGGGTGTCCGACTCGATCAGCAGCACGCTCATGCCCTGGTGGGCGGGCGATGCGGTCGGGTCGGTCTTGACGAGCACCGGCAGCGGGCTGGCGTAGCGGGCGTTGGTGATCCACATCTTCGCGCCGTTGACGACGTAGTGGTCGCCGTCGAGCCGCGGCGGTGGTGCGGATGCCCTGGAGGTCGGTGCCGGCGTCGGGCTCGGTGAGGCCGATGCCGCTGCGGCGTACGCCGGTGGCGAGGTCGGGGAGGTACTTCTGCTTCTGCTCGTCGGTGCCGTGCATCGCGATCAGCCGGCAGGCCAGCGAGTGGCTGCCGAGGATGCCGGCGACGCCCATCCAGCCGCGCGCGATCTCCTCGAAGACGAGCGCGAAGGAGACCGGGTCGAGGTCGAGGCCGCCGTACTCCTCCGGCACGGTGATGCCGAAGAGGCCCATCGCCTTCATGCCGTCGACGATCTCGGTCGGGTAGCGACCGGCCTGCTCCCACTCGCGGGCGACCGGCACGATCTCCTTGTCGACGAAGCTGCGGAGCAGCGCCTTGAACTCGCGCTGGTCGTCGTCGAGCTGGAAGTCCATCAGTTCTCCTCGGTTGTGAAGACAGGCAGGGCGCGACCGTCGTCGAGCGGACGCCAGGCGAGGCGTACGGCGTCGCCGATCGCGACGGCGTCGGGGTCGGCGGTCTCGACGTTGCTGATCAGGATGACGCCCTCGGGCAGGCGCACCCGCGCGACGACGTACGGCGGCTCGTGGTCGGCGCTCGGGCTGCGCATCACGACCGTGCAGGCGTCGACGACTCCGGTGCCGACCGCCTCGCGGTTGCTGAGCGCGTCGGTCTCGCCGCAGTAGATGCAGAGCGTGCGCGGCGGGTGCTGGGTGTGGCCGCACGCGTCGCAGTGCTGGAGCAGCAGCCGCTGCTCGCGGGTGGCGTCCCAGAAGTCCTGGGTCATCTCGTCGGGCTCTGCGATTCTCTGGGAGGAACATTCATCGGTCCACCCCCAGCAGCACGGTCGCGTGGGTGGAGAGGATGCCGCCGGTGCCGTGCGCGAGGGCGACCTCGGCGCCCGGGACCTGGCGCGCGCCGCACTCGCCGCGCAGCTGGCGCACCGCCTCGACGAGCAGGAGCACGCCGTACTGGCCGGGGTGGCAGTAGGACAGCCCACCGCCGGAGGTGTTGAGCGGCAGCTTTCGGTCGCGTACGACGGACGCCGCCTCGCCCGGGCCGCAGAAGCCGAGCGCCTCGAGGGTGAGCAGCACGGTGATCGTGAAGGAGTCGTAGACCTGCGCGACGTCGACGTCGGTCGGGGTGAGGCCGGCGCGGCCGAACGCCGCCGCGCCCGACGCGACCGCACCGGTCACGGTCAGGTCGTCGACGGCCGACATCGAGGAGTTGGTGGTGCTCTCGCCGTAGCCGAGCACCGTGATCGGCGGCTTCGGCAGGTCGCGCGCCCGCTCGAGCGAGGTGAGCACGATCGCTCCCCCACCGTCGGTGACCAGGCAGCAGTCCGCGGCGGTCAGCGGCGTCGAGATCATCGGCGCGTTGAGCACGTCGTCGACCGTGAGCGGGCCGGCCTCGTGGCGGAACGCCGCCGGGTTGAGCAGCGCCCACTCGCGCGCGGCGACCGCGACCTCGGCGAGGTCCGCGCGGGTGGCGGCGTACTTGTGGAGGTACTGCCCCGCGGCCATCGCGTAGTGCGACGCCGGGTAGAGCGGGCCGTAGGGCTGCTCGAACTGCGCCTCGGGCGTGTGCGCCTCGTAGGCGCCGCCGAGCGAGCGCGACTTCGCCGAGCGCTGGTTGGAGGCGAACGAGATGACGACCGTGTGGCACTGCCCGGCCTCGATCGCCTGCGCGGCCCGGGCCACGAACATCTCGAAGGCGCTGCCGCCCGCGAACGTCGAGTCCGTCCAGGCCGGCTGGATGCCGAGGTGCTCGGCCAGCGAGGTCGCCGAGAAGCGCGCGACGCCGGTGGTGGCGAGCCCGTCGACGTCCGTGAGGGAGAGCCCGGCGTCGGTCAGCGCCCGGGTGACCGCCTGGGTCTGCAGCCCGAGGATCGACAGCCCGGTCGAGCCGAGGTCGCACTCCGCGGCGCCGACGATGGCAACGGTCATGGCCGGCGCACCTCGGCGGAGGCCGGCGCGACGGCGACGCGGGCGTCCTCGCCGACGACCTCGACGCTGCACTCCAGGGACCGTGACGCCGTCCTGCTCCGAGGTCACCCGGCCGGTGCAGCGCACCGTCTCGCCGGCGTAGACGAGGTTCTTGAAGCGGAAGGACAGCGCGGTCAGCTCGGCACCCGGGCCGGCCCAGTCGAGGACCATCTCGGCGAGCAGCGCGCCGAAGAGCTGGCCGTCGACGACCGGCCGCTCGATGCCCCGCTCGGCGAGCCAGGCGCTGTCGTAGTGGAGCCGGTGCCAGTCCCAGGTGGCGCCGGCGTACGCCACCATGTCGGGCAGCTCGATGGTGCGCTCCAGCGAGATCTGTGTTGATTCCTGGGTCATCGGGCCACCGCCACGTAGATCAGGGTCTCCTCGTTCTCGACCAGCAGGTCGCCGTGCTGGTTGGTGTACGTCGCGAGCGAGGTCACGATGACCATCGACTGCCCCGCAGCCGGTGGTGCGCTCGGTGACGTCGGTGACCGCCCAGTCGCGGTGACGACGTCGTCGGGGCGCACCGGCTGGTGGAAGCGGTAGCTGTTGCCGCCGCGCACCTCGCGCGTGCCCGGCACGTGGAAGTGCCAGCCGTGGCCGGCGTAGCCGTTGTCGTCGCGCGGCAGGCCGACGAACTGGTTGGTCTCGCACACGAGCGTCGGCGGCGCGACGTCGCCGGCGAGGTGAGCCGGGTTGTCGTCGCCGGTCGCCATCGCGAAGTAGCGGATCGACGCGCGGCCGAGCGGCTCGGGCGCCGTGTAGGTGCGGGACCGCCCGACCAGGGCGCGCACCTCGTCGGTCAGCAAGGTCATGCGCGGACCGCCAGCGGGAAGACCTCGAAGAGGAACTCGGGGCGCAGCAGACCGGCGCATCCGGCGACCGACGCGCGGGCGTTCGGGAACATGCCCTCGCGCACCGCGGCGATCCCGGCCGCGTCGCCACCGGGGCAGACGAGCTCGAGCACGTGCGCGACCTGGTCGGCCGAGAAGCCCGCGGCGTCGACGACCTGCTGCACGGCGGCGTAGGTGAACTCCGCCTGCGCGACCGAGTCGTCCGGGAAGAGCGCCTCCTGGGTCTCCATGTCGAGCGCGCCGAAGCCGCTCATGAAGAGCGTGTCGCCGGCGAGCACGCCGGGCGTGTAGGTGAGCGTCTCGTAGCGGGTCCAGCCCGGGTTGATCGCCTTCAGCGGCAGCCGCGACGCGGTCACGTCGAGCGCGACCAGCACGCCCGGCCGGTGCAGCGTCGACATCAGGATGCCGCCGGCGCCAGGGAAGACCCCCGCGCCGCCGAGGCGGTTCTTCCGCTCCCGGTGCGTGCGGCGGTAGACGTCGCGGGTCTCCGGGGTGCTGTAGTCGTACGTCGTGACCGCGGCGTCGAGCGACAGCCCGACCGCGCGCAGCTGGCGGTCGGCCTCGTCGAGGCACCAGGCGTACTGCCCGACGAAGTCGCCCTCATGCACCACCTCGCCCGACGCGTCGACCGGGAGCACCGTCGGCAGCACGACCGTGCCCTCGCCGAGCGGCGGGGCGTCCGTCTCCACGACGTACGGCGCACCGCCGGGCAACCACTCGACGACGATCGTCGTGTTCGCGTCGTCGGTGCGCAGCTCGTCGTAGCGGGGCAGCGCGTCGACGGTGACGTACTCCGTCATGAGAGGGGGGGTGCTCAAGACATCTCCTCAGGGGTGGCCAGCCGGTCGGCCAGCGAGATCAGGGTGGGCAGGTCGAGGGCGTCGACCGCGGTGGTGAGCTCGGCTGCGGCGTCCGCGCCGCCGACGTTGGCGGCGAGCTTGGCCGCGCCGCCCTGTCCGCTGCGCTCGACGGAGCCTTGCAGACGGCGTCCGTCGGCGAGCTCGACCTCGACCCGGCCGGGTGCGTCGGCGGCGACCCGGTTGTCGGGCACCTCGACGATCCGGACCCGGGTGGCGAGCTCGGCGATGGCCGGACGGCCGAGCGAGTCGGGCGCGTAGGTGTCGACGCCGACACCGCCGTCGACCAGCAGCGCGGCCAGGCTCCACGGCAGCGAGAACTTCGCGTCGTACGCCGTGCGCGGCACGACCTTGTCGGGCTCGCAGACGATCCCGGCGCTGTCCGGGTGCACCTCGACGGTGACCGCGCGGACCGTGTCGGCGTCGAGCGTCGCGCCGTCCAGCGCGACCAGGCCGGCGTCGAGCGCGGCGTGCATCAGCTGGCAGGCGGGGTAGGGCTTGATGCCGATCCGGGTGGTCTCCCAGACGACGCCGAGATCGGCGGTCACCAGCGCGGCGTCGGCGTGGCCGTCGGCGAGCGCGGCGTAGAGACCGCGGCCGCCCTCGAGGACGGAGTCGGGTCCGTCGGCGCCGGCCGCAGCCAGCCGGGCGGCGATGATGCCGGCCTGCGAGGCGAGGCCGGGGTGCAGCTGCTTGGTCGACGAGCCGGTCGCGAGGAACTCCAGCAGCCCGCCGGCCGAGCTGCCCGCGATGCCGAGCGCGTCGATGGTCTCGTGCTCGTCGAGGCCCGATCAGCCGGGCGGCGACCAGCGCGGCGGCGAAGACGCCCGCAGGCGTGGGTGGCGTGGATGCCCCGCGTCGTGGAAGGCGTGCGGTGCGGCGCCGGCGATCCGGCAGACCGTCTCGTAGCCGACGACCGCGGCGACCAGGGCCTCGTCGGCGTCGGCGCCGACCTGCTCCCCCACGGCCAGCAGCGCGGGGAGCACCACGGCGGTGGCGTGCACCAGCCCGCCGGCGTGGGTGTCGTCGAAGTCGAGGGCGTGCACGAGCGTGCCGGTCGCCAGCGCGGCGGCGGGTGCGGAGATCTTGACGCCGAGGCCGAGCAGGGTCGCCTCCGGCGGTCCACCGAGGCCGGCCGCCACCGTGATGGCCGGCGCGGCCGCGCCGCGTCCGGCCCGCGGCGATCGCCGTACCGAGCCCGTCGAGCAGGTGTCGCTTGGCCGCGGCGACGACGTCGTCGGGCAGGTCCGAGCGGCGCAGGCCGAGGGCCCACGCTGCGAGGTCGGACGTGACCGTCACGGTGCGGCTCTCATGGGGCAACCCCGAAGGCACCGCGGTCGGTGAGGTCGGCGACGGACGCGGAGTCGTAGCCGAGCAGCTCGCCGAGGATCCGGCCGGCGTCCTCGTTGCGCAGCGGCGCGCGGCGGTACGCCGGCGGCTCGTTGCCCACGCGCACCGGTGACGCGACCTGGCGGACCGTGCCGTAGCGCGGGTGCTCGGTCTCGACGACGAGGTTGCGGGCGATCGTGTGCGGCTCGGTGAGCGCGGCCTCGACGTCGTTGATCGGCGCGTTCGGGATCGCGGCGGCGCGCAGCGGCTCGAGCCACTCGGCGACCGTGCGCTGGGCGATCAGGTCCTCGAGCAGCGGCAGCAGCACCTCGCGGTTGCGGTCGCGGTCGGCGAAGGTCGCGAAGCGCGGGTCGGTCGCCCACTCGGGACGCTCGATGACGACGGTCAGCCGCTGCCAGAACTTCTCCTTGGCGCAGCCGATGACCAGCCAGCCGTCCTTGGCCTCGAAGGCCTGGAAGGGCACCAGCGACGGGTGCGCGGAGCGGCGCATCCGGGTCGGCGTGTAGCCGGCGTTGAGGTGCCAGGCGGCGGGGTAGGTCAGCATCCCGATCGCGGTGTCGTAGAGGCTGACGTCGCAGTCCATGCCGATGCCGTCGCGGCGCGCGGCGTGGATGCCGGCGAGCAGCGAGATCGCGGCGACGAAGCCGCCGCTGTAGTCGACCATCGACAGGCCCGACTTCGACGGCGGGCCGTCGGGGTCGCCGGTCAGCTCCATCCAGCCGCCGAGCGCCTGCAGGACGTAGTCGTAGCCCGGCTCGGACTGCCGCGGTCCGGTCATCCCGAAGCCGGTCAGCGAGCAGCAGACGATGCCTGCGTTGAGGTGCTTGAGGTCGTCGTACCTGATGCCGATCTTGGCCGGCACGTCGCCGCGCAGGTTGCTGTAGACCGCGTCGCTGACCTTCACGAGGTCCTCGAAGACCGCACGCCCGGCGGGGGCCGCGAGGTCGAGCGAGAGGCTGGACTTGTTGCGGTTGAAGGCCTCGAAGAAGAGCGAGTCCTCGCCCTCGGCGTACGGCGGGACGTAGCGGCCGACGTCGCCGCCGACCTGCGGGTCCTCGATCTTGATCACCTCGGCGCCGAGGTCGGCGAGGTGGACGCTGCCGAACGGGCCGGCGCCGTACTGCTCGACGGCGACGATCCGGACGTCCTCGAGCGGCCTCATCGGGCGGCACCCGTCAGCTCGGCGATCACGGCGATGACTTCCTTCTGGGCGATCCGGATCTCCGCGGCCGAGAGGCCGTGGGTCGGAGGGGTCAGCTTGATGGTGTCGGCGAGCCCGTCGTACGTCGCGACCTTGGCCGCGACCTCCTCGCGGGTGCCGGAGAGGGTGAGCGTGTCGACCATCCGGTCGGGCACGGCGTCGGCGAGAGCGCCCGCGCCGCGGCCGCCGCGGAAGGCCTCGATGACCGCTGCCTGCTCGTCGGCGAGGTCGTGGAAGGCGAAGAAGTCGGCGTAGGTGCGGACGCTCGCGTAGAAGCCGACCATCCCCGCCGTACGACGCCGCGCGACCGCCGGGTCGGCGTCGACCGAGCAGCACGACCGAGGTGACCACGTCGACGTCGGCGCGGGTCCGGCCGGCCCGGGCGGCACCGGCCTCGAGCTCGGGGAGGATCTTCACCCGGAGGTGCTCGGGCGAGGACAGCTCGTGGGAGATCCAGCCGTCGGCGATCTCGCCGGAGAGCCGGGTCAGCGCCGGGCCCATCGCGGCGAGGTAGATCGGGATCTCGTGGCGCAGCACGGGATAGGGGCGGCGGTAGCCGCGGATCCGCATCGGCTCGCGCTCACCCTCGAGCTCGATCGGGTCGCCGCTGGTGCAGGACTCCCAGAAGGCGCGGATGTTGCGGACCGTCTCGCGCAGGTGGGTGACCGGCTTGTCCCAGTCGACGTGGTGCCAGTCCTCGTTGAGCCGCTGCACGCCGGTGCCGAGCCCGAGCACGAACCGGCCGTCGGAGAGCTCGTCGAGGTCGAGCGCCTCCAGGGCGGTGACCATCGGGCTGCGGGTGAAGGCCAGCGCGATGGCGGTGCCGACCTGGGCCGTCGTGGTCGCGCCGGCGACAGCGGCGGCGGAGACGGTCGCGCTGCGGTGCAGCTCGGGCAGCCAGACGACCTCGGCACCGGCCGCCTCTGCGGCGCGGGCGGCGTCGGCGAGCTCGCCGAGCGTCTCGCCCCACGGGCCGTAGGTGATCCGGAGCGCCACGTCAGTCCTCCAGCGTCAGCGGCTGCTCGCCCTCGGGGAAGATCCCCTCGAGCTGCTCGGCGCCCTGCTTGTAGACGTAGAAGGTGCGCAGGAAGGAGCACACCTCCTTGCCGTCCTGGTTGAGCGTCCGGGTGCGGACCGTGACGATGCCGGCGTGCGGCCGCGACGACGACTCGCGCTTCTCCTTGACGATCGACTCGCTGTAGAGCGTGTCGCCGGCGAAGACCGGGTGGGTCATCTTGATGTCGTCCCAGCCCAGGTTGGCGAAGGCGTTCTGGGTCAGGTCGGTGACGCTCTGGCCGACGGCGATCGCGACGGTCAGGGTCGACACGACCAGCGGCTTCTTGAACTCCGAGCGCGCGGCGTACTCCGCGTTGAAGTGCATCTGGTTGGTGTTCATCGTCAGCAGCGAGAACCACGTGTTGTCGGCCTCGCTGATGGTGCGACCGAGCGGGTGCTGGTAGATGTCGCCGACGGTGAAGTCCTCGAAGAACCGTCCCTGCCAGCCGGGCTGCACGCTCACTGTGTCTCTACCTCTCTTGCGGCGGCGAGCAGGAGCTCCGCGACCGCGTCGGGCCGGGTCACGGGGGCGTCGTGCCCCGTCGTCGATCCAGGCGTAGGGGGTGCCGCGCTCGTCGAGCCGGCGCCGGGTGGTGCCGCACGGGTACGCCGAGGGCGTGCCCGTGCAGAAGACGTAGGTCGCCGCGACCGTCGGCTCGCCGAGCGAGACCGGGTCCAGCGACGGGGCGAACGGGGACGGGCGCCAGCTGCTCGTTCATCCACGCGGCGGTCTCGGCGTCGAGGTCGCCAGCGGGCTCGAGCGGCCGCGGCGGGATCACCGTCTCGCGCGGCGGCAGCAGCTGTCGGCGGCGCCGGCGCCGAGGTCGACCGCACGCTCACCCGGGTCGGGGACGGCGGCGTCGAGGTAGACGAGGTGGCGCACCTGCTGAGGGTGGCGCATCGCGACCTCGCGGACCACCACACCGCCCTGGCTGTGGCCGACGAGCACGACGTCGTCGCTGTCGACGCACGCCGCGACCTCGTCGACCCAGACGTCGAGGCCGGTCGCCGTCTCGCTGAGGGTCGGCGTGTGCACGTCGTGGCCGGCGGCCTCGAGGAGCGGGCGGACCCGGTCCCAGGACCAGCCGCCGCGGAACGCGCCGTGCACGAGGACGAACGTGCGTCATCCAGCGCCTGCCGATAGCCGGGCTCGTCGAGGACGACCTCGAGGTACTCGCGCGGGTAGGACTCGTAGGGCTGGAGGTGCTCGTACATCGCCATCAGGTGGTCCTGGTAGTCCGGGTGCTGCGTGCACTCCTCGTAGGACTCGACCGAGTCGAAGTAGCGCAGGTGGGTGAAGTGCGTCGGGTCCTCGACGCCGCGGACCAGGCGGCGGCCGCGGTAGCCGGGGTGGTCGCGGAAGAACCGGCCGAACTCGCCGGAGAGCGAGATGTAGCCCTGGGCGTGCTCCTCGCCGGGCTTGGTCCAGGCCTGGCTGACCACCACGATCATTTTGCGTCTCCTCCGGCGGAATGCGTGACTTCGTAGATCATATATCCATATGCTCTTCAGTATGAGCAGCAGCACACAGACCAAGACCATCCACGAGTTCCTGGCCGACGCTCCGAACGTCGACCGCATGGAGCTCTGGACCGCACTCTGGGGCATCCTCAGCGAGGCCAAGGACAAGATCACCGCCGAGCTGGACGTCCAGCCGTACCCGTCGGGCGAGGGCCTGGAGTACTGGACCTCGGAGGACGGCGGCTACGAGGGCTCGCTGAACCCGTACGTCGGCGACCCCGACAACGGTGTCGAGTGGCTGGTCCACTCCTGGATCGGCAACCGCAAGAACTCGATCCTGGACATGAACCTGCAGGTCTGGCTCGGCCCGCACATCGACGTGCCCCACCTCGTGCTGGTCTTCGGCACCGTGCCGAACGTCTTCCACTTCTCCGACGTGGTCCCGCGCCGCGACCCGATGGTCGACGTGGACTACCTCAACAAGTACTTCGAGCCCGAGAACGGCAAGTGGCTCGACCTGCGCGGCGACGACCGGTTCCTCTGGTCGGTCAGCCACGGCACCTACATGCGGGCCTTCAACTCGCCGATCGCCAACTCCTACATGGCGACCTGCTCCGACGCCGAAGCCGTCGAGCGCTTCCGCGAGGCCGTCCGCGACCGCGTCGACACGTGGCTGCAGTGGGTCCGCGACGCGGAGCCGGTCCCGGTCGAGGAGCGCGCGGCCCTGCGCGAGCGCGACCACAAGGTCCGCGAGTACGGCTACACGATGGACCCGATGAACGAGCTGTCGAAGAAGTTCCTCGGCGAGCAGCGCGTCAACGAGCTGGTCGCCACCCGCGCCGGCCTCGACCAGATCGCGGCGCTGAAGGCTCAGTCGTGAAGGTGCTCGTGATCGGTGCCGGCCTGGTCGGCACCGAGGTCGGGGCCCGGCTCCGCGCGCTCGGCCACGAGGTCGTCGGTACGACGACCACGCCCGCCAAGGTCGACGGGCTGCGCGAGCAGTTCGACGACGTGCTCGTGCTGCGCGGCAGCGACCGCGAGGCCGTGGCTGCGGCCGTGGCCGGCTGTGACGCCGTCGTCGTCGCCGCCGGGCCGTCGGCCCAGCGGGCGATGACGCCCGAGGACCGCGCCGCGTCGTACCAGGAGATCCTGGTCGACACCGCCGAGTCCGTGGTCGCGGCCGACGGTGCGCCGTACCTCGTCGCGCTCTCGTCGCTCTCGGTCTACGGCGACGCCGCCAACCACCTGCCCGAGGTCACCGAGGACTCCCCCGTCACCGACTCGACGGACCCGAGCCCGACGATGTTCCTCGCCATGGAGCGCGTCTACCTGGACGCCGCCGGCGACCGCGCCTGCGTCTTCCGGTGCGGCGACATCTTCGGTGCCGGCGACCCGCCGATCGAGGCCAAGGTGGCGATGGCCCACCAGTACCTCGGCGGCTCGGTCCCCTTCAGCGGCGACGCGCTCTTCTACCGGCTCGCCGTCGAGGACGCCGCCGACGCGATCGTGCACGCGATCGACTCCCGGATCACCGGCCTCCACAACCTCACGCACGCCGAGGTGCCGCCGACCAACGCGCGGCTCTTCGACGCGATCTCCGTCTCGCAGGACCTGCCGCCGCTGGTCTACCGCGACGAGATCGCCTCGCCGACCAAGCCGATCTCGGTCGACCGGCTGACGGCGTCCGGCTTCGTCGCCTCGCGGTCGTACGACGCCGCGACGTTCTCGACGCTCAGCGACTGAGCTCCACGTTCGACCGAGCCTGGCGGCTCAGCGGCGCGGGCGGCGGCTACCGTGACGGCGTGCGCGCCTTCCACGTGACCTCGAGCCTCAACCGGGACTCGATCTCCGAGCACGGACTCGACTGGCAGCACATGGCCGCCGCCAGCGGCATCGCTGGCAGCCGGCGGCCCGAGCGCGGACGGGATCTTCCTCTGCCGCAACGAGCGCGAGGCCGACTGGTTCGTCCGGATGAACAACACCGGCGGACCGGTCGACGTGTGGGCCGTCGACGGGATCGAACTGGCCTCGCTCGTGGACAACGGGAGCGGGTACGACTACTTCCCCGGCACGATCCCGGTCACCAGCCTGACCTTGCTGCAGACGGATCTCTAAGACGGGTCAGCTCGCGAGCACCAGGGTCAGCTGGCGGGAGAACTCGTACTCGCCGCGGCTGCTTCTGCGCAGGACGGTTGGGATGGGCGCCTCGGGCGCAGTCGAGGTGACCACGTGTCCGGTTGGAGTGAGTGTCTCGACGCTGTGGCGCTGGTCTGGCGGGCCGGTGATCGGTCTTGATCGCCAGCCGGGCGCTTGCTTGTTGTGGTTGCACTGCTCGCAGAGGCCCTGGCCGTTGAGTGCGCTGGTCGGGCCATCGGCGCCGTGGTTGATGACGTGGTCGCGTTCGCGGATCGGTGCGTCGCACCACGGGGTGCGACAGGTGCGGTCGCGGAGCTCGAGGAAGAGCCCGAGTCCGTCGGGGAAGCAACGTGCGGTGGAGTCCATCGCGACCAGCTGCCCGGTCTTCGGGCTTGGCGTAGAGGCGGCGCAGTGATGCTTGCGCGTCGGTGCGTGTCCGCGTCGGGCGAGCTCGCCGGCGAGGTCCGGGGAGATCGGCCCGAACCCGGCGAGCCAGGCGGGTTCGTCGCCGTCGCCGAGCAGCGTGCGGTCGGAGACGACCAGGTTGACCGCGATCGGGACCGCGTCGGCGCGCGTCTGGCCGGTGATCCGCTCGACCAGGGTGTCGGCCATGACCTGCCCACGGGTGCGGGTGATCACCGGCGGCGCGGGCCTGGTCCGCGGCTCGCGACAGGGTCGCCCACACGGCGACACCTTGCGCGGCCGGCAGCAGTGCATCCCAGCTGAGCCATCGTGTCCGGCGCCGGGCGCAGGCTGACACGTCGTTCGGACTCGGCGTGCGCGCGGCGGTTGACCACGCCGAGGGGGTCGGTGGCGTAGACGACCTTCTGGACCTCCGCGACCAGTCGCCGGTCACCCCAGCCGTCGAACCGGTAGCCGTCACCGTCGGGAGCAGCAGATCTGGGTGTCGACGGCCCGGCGGTCCTCGGCGCTCAGGCAGGCGGTCTCGCGGGCGATCAGGGTGGCCCGCCATTCCGACAGCACTCCGCACCTGCATCGCGGCCAGGGTGCGCGGCAGCTCGGCGGTCAGCGCCCGGGCGAGCCCGAGGAGACGGCTCGCCTTGGCTGGCGACTCCCGTCGGGCCAGGGCGACCTGACCGGCGACACCGCGACCGCGCTGGTCGGCGGGAAGTCCGAGCTCCGCGTGCTGGCGGCGTACGGACTCATCGAGGTCAGCGGCGAGCTGCGCTTGGGCCGCGCACGCGCGGGCCTTCAGGTCCTCGAGTGCCCGGATGGTGTCGATCCGATCGGCGTCCGACATCGACGGATCGGTCAGCGCGGACCAATCCAGATCGAGGGTGTCGGAGCTCCGGGCCATGCCTCATCGTACTCGAACATATGTTCGATTGCAATACATCCGACCCGATATCTGGGGTGGTTTCGAGGCTCGCTTCGCTCGCTCCTCAACCACCGGCAAGTCGGAAGCCGGGAGGCGACCGCAAGCGACGCCCACCCGTACCCGCGTCACTGCCTGTCGGCGCCCAACCACAGGCCGCCCGCAGGCTGCGGGGTCTCGACAAGCTCGACCACCGAGGACGCACGAAGGCCCCCGCGACGAGATCGCGAGGGCCTTCGAGGAAGCGATGAGCTACTTCAGCTTGAGCGTGCCGAGGTCGCCCGACGTCGGTCGGGACGCAGGTCATGTCCATGCCGAGCACGGTGAAGGTGAACTTCGTGACGACGACCGCGAACGAGTTCTTCTTGTTCTTGACCGAGCCCTTGAGCGGCGGCACCGGGACGGGGGACTTCGCAGCAGCCGTGACGTGCCCCTTGCCCTTGAGGGTCGTCTTCGCGCCGCCCACGGTCAGGGCGAGGGCGTCGGTGACGTCGTAGTCGAGCGGCACCGGCGCGACGCCTGGCATGTCGGACATCTTCGCCGTGAGGGCGATCGGAGCCGCGCCCTTCTTGGCGCGGATCCCCTTGAGCACGATCTTGGCGTCGTACGTCGAACGGCGTCCCGGAGAAGTCGCAGGTCAGCGCGACAGTCCCGGTGACGGTGCCCTTCTGCGGCTTCGCCTTGGCCGCGGCGTCCGCGCCGGGCGCCAGGAGCGTGCTCGCACCCAGGGTGAGCGCGACCGCGGTACCGACAGCGGCACAGCGACGGGCGATGGACAGGTGCTGCTTCATCTGGTTCCTCCTGGTGAACGGGTGCTGAAAGGATTGTGCGATATCAGTGGGTGCGGCGTCTCGCGACCTGCGGGAACGGCGACCAACCCGGCGACGCCGAGCAGGCCGAGAGCGCCGGCCCACAGGACGATCACGGGCAGGGCGTCGGTGCCACCGGTCTTCGGGAGCGAGCCGGTGCCACTGGTATCGGGGCCGGCGGTCGGGTCGCTCGACGTCGAGTCAGAGGGGTCCGGGTCGTCGGTCTCGTCAGGCGCCTCGGTGCCGACGACCATCGTGCCGAGCACGGTCCGGTCGCTGGTGCAGTCGGCGGCCACGCCGAGCGTCGCGAACTCGAAGGTGAAGGCGGTGATCGCCACCTCGAGCTCGTCGCTGTCGGCGTCGACCTCGCCGGTGAGCTTGGGTACGGCGACCTCGGCCTTCGGCGCCGCCGTCACGTGATCGCTGCCCTTCAGCGTCACGGCGGTGCCTCCGATCTCGGCGTCGAGGGTGACGTCCATGTCGCCGTCGATCTGGACCGGCGCGATGCCGGGGATGTCGGTCAGCTTGGCGGTCAGCTTGACCGGCGCCGCCCGCCTCCTCGCGGTAGCCGCTGACGGTGACGGTCGCGGGGTAGTCGAAGTCGCTGTTGAAGGGTTGCAGCGTGCACGCGAAGGCGACCTCACCCTTGGCCGGGGCGGCCTCGGGCGCGGTGGTCTCGGTCGAGGTGGCCGTCGCGCTGGGCGACGTCGACGGGCTCGACGTGTCGGTCGGGTCGGCAGTGGCCGTGTCGGTCGCGGTCGCGGTCGGGGACGCCGTCGGCGTCCGGTCGCCGCGGTCTCGATGGTCAGCGTGCCGAGGTCGGACCCGGCCGTCGGCGTGCAGGTGCCGCTCATCGAGAAGGACGGCAGCGCGTACGCGAACGACGTGACCGTGACCGACAGGCTCGACGCGGAGCTCGTGAGCTTGCCGCTGACGGTCGGGCATCGGGAACGGACTTGCCCGCCTTCAGCGTCGGTCGTGCCGTTGCCCTTGAGCGTCGACCGCCGTGCCGCCGAGGTCGAGCGACGAGCTGGTCGGTGACCGCCGTGCTCCCGAGCGTGACGGGTACGACGCCGGGCATGTCGGACAGCGTCGCCGACGACGCTGACGTCGTCGCGACGATGCTCGTCGGTCGGCTCGCGCTGACGATGATCGTGGCGTCGTACTCGTAACGGCGGCGAACGTCCCGACCGTGCAGGTGAAGGTCGTCGATGCCGGTGACCTCGCCGTCGGCAGCGGCTGGCCGCCGTGCCGACGAGCGCGACCGCAGCCGAGCACGACGCCGACGGCACAGCAGCGACGGCCGCGAGCGGGTGGCGAGGCCTTCATCGCGCACGCCTCGTCGCGGCGACGACCCGGCACCAGCAGCATCACGCCGACGCCGAGGCGAGCAGCGCGGTGGCGCGCGAGCAGCACCACCGGCATCGAGTCACCCGCGCCGGTCTGCGGCAGCGGTCGACGTGTCAGTCGTGGTGTCGGTCGGGGTGGTCGTCGACGCGGTGGCGGTCGGGGTCGCCGCCGTCTCGGCGCTCGCGAAGCTCATGTTCATGGCGACCGTGTTGGCCGCGATGGTGGCGTCGTCGGCGTTGGTCGGCAGCGGAGCAGCCGCGATCACGCACTGCTCCTTGGTGCAGTCGTGGGACCCGAACACCTCCTTCACGACGATCGTGAAGCTCGAGACCTTGCCGCTCGCGTCGGCGTTCTTGAACGTCGCGCCACCGCTGGTGTTGCAGTCCGCAGGCCCGACGTAGTCGGCGGAGCACTGGCCGATCGCGATGCTGCTGAGGTTGGCCTCGAAGCCGCCGCCCGAGATGGTGATCGTCTGCCCGTCCTTGAGGCCCGGTGAGCTGGCTGACGTTCATCGTCGGCGCGGCGAACGCCGGCGCGGCGATCAGCGTGACCAGCAGCGTGGCGGCGAGAGCGGCCAGAGCTCGGATCAGCACCTTCGGGGTTACGTCGCACTGGGACTCCTCGTGTTGGTGTGGTCATCAGTTCGTCACCGCCAGGTGCAGGCCGGAGCGTTGGATCGCCGCCTGGTCGGCGCCGAGGTAGGAACGGACGACGGCCGCATCGTTGCGCACCTCGTCGGGGGTGCCGGTCGCGATCACGCGACCGAGATTCATGGCGAGCATCCGGTCGCTGAGAGTCGCGACAGGAGAGGCAGGTCGTGCTCGATGACGACCATCGTGGTGCCGAGCTCGCGACGGATCGCCGAGCAGCAGGTCGCCGAGCGCCTCGCTCTCGCTCTGCGCGATGCCGGCGGACGGCTCGTCGAGCAGCAGCACCCGCGGCTCGAGGGTGAGCAGGCAGGCCAGCTCGACCACCCGGCGGGTGCCGGTCGACAGCGCACCGACGGCGTGGGAGGCGTAGCGGCCGAGCCGCATCCGCTCGAGCACCTCGTCGGCGGCGCTGCGCCTTGGCCTTCTCACCGGTGGGTACGCCGAGCGCGGACTCCCACAGGCGGGTCGGCTCGAGCCGCTCCTGGGCGACCATCAGCGTCTCGCGCACGGTCAGCGTCGGGAAGAGCGCGGCGTCCTGGAACGACCGGACCAGGCCCTCGCGGGCGCGCTGCTCCGGGCGTCGCCCCGGTGACGTCGATGCCGTCGAAGACCACGGTCCCGGTGTCGGGCTTGGTGAAGCCGGCGACGATCTCGAAGCAGGTCGTCTTGCCGGCGCCGTTCGGGCCGATGACGCCGAGGATCTCACCGGGCGCGACCTCGAAGTCGACCTGGTCGACCGCGACCACTCCGCCGAAGCGCCGGGAGAGGCCGGTGACCGTGAGGATCGAGCGGCGGTCGGTCCGCCGCCGGCCGGTGCGGGCGGGCGCTCGAAGAGCCCCTCGAGGCGTGGCGCCTGGTGCAGCGGCGACACGGGCGTCGTCGTCGACGACACCGTGCCGCACCCGCAGCGGGTCGAGGCCGTGTCGGCGCGCGATCGCGTCGTACAACCAGTCGCGGCCGCGGACCAGGACACCGCCGAGGCCGTCGGGCAGGAAGATCACGACGAGCAGCCAGCCGACGGCGAGCGCGGCCTGGCCGGCCGTGCCCATGCCGTACAGCGCCGGGCAGGCCGATGATGATCAGCGCGCCGATCAGCGGGCCGAGGGTGACGGTGAGGCCACCGACCACGGTCACCGCGACGACGTCGATGCTGGCGTCGGCCGGGAACGAGTTGACCGTCAGCTGCGACTGGCCGTGACCGATCACGATGCCGCCGAGACCGGCGAGCGCGCCGGAGACGGCGTAGAGCTGCATCATCCGCGTCCGGTTGGGGACGGTGAACGCGCGAGCCGCGTGCTCGTTGTCGCGCAGCGCCTGCAGCAGCCGGCCGAAGCCGCCGTGGCGCAGGTTGTTGGTCACCCACACGCCGATGCAGAGCACCACGAGCGCGAAGAGGTAGTAGTCGACGGCGTACGTCGAGCGGGTAGCCCCACCAGGTCGGCTTGGCCGGCGAGATGCCGTCGCCGAGGAAGAAGTCCTGGCGCAGCAGCCAGGTCGAGGTCGCGAGCGCGAAGGCCAGCGTCGAGACCGCGAGCGCGAGGCCCTTGAGCCGCATCGCCGGGATGCCGACCAGCGCGGAGGCGAGCGCCGCCGCGATCACGCCGCAGAGCACGCCGAAGAGGAAGCTGCTCGGTCGAGTCGGCGACGTGCGCCGAGGCGGCGGCGGCGATGCCGGCGTAGGCGAACTGGCCGAGCGAGAGCTGGCCGGAGAGACCGGTGAGCAGTCCGACGCTGAGGCCGACGAGCGTGTAGCCGGCGACCAGCGTGAGCACCGAGGCGGTGTCGTTGCTGACGACGTAGGCGAGGCCGACCGCGACGGCGATGCCGATGACGACCGAGACGCGCGGGAACCAGCGGATGCTGCGGATCGCGCGGTAGGCCTCCGGAAGCGGCGGCAGTACGACGCGGCGCCAGCTGCCCTTGTCCTGGCCGGAGCGGCCCAGCTGCGGCTGGCGCAGCAGTGCGACCACGATGATCAGTGCGATCACGACGGTGACCAGGTCGCGGGTGTCCGGGTTGGAGAGCAGGATCTGCTCGATCACGCCGATGCCGAGCGAGGCGCCGATGGCGATCGGGATCGACGACATCCGCGCGATCACGGCACCGGCGAGGCCCTTGAGCAGCAGGTCGGGGCCGAGGCCCTCCATCCCGGCGCCGGCCGTCGTCGGGCGTCACCAGGATCGCGGAGAAGCCCGCGATGCCACCGGCGATCGCCCAGGCGAGCGTGGCCATCCAGCGAGCCGGGATGCCCTCGAGGCGAGCGTTGTCGGGGTCGTCGGCCGCGGCCCGGATCGCCATGCCCATGCGGTGGTGGCGCAGGAACCAGCCGAGCCCGGCGAGCAGGATCGGGGCGAGCACCAGCATCGCGACGTACGGCGTGCCGATCGGCAGCGACTGGATCTCGAAGGTCGGCAGGTGGGTCGGCTCGCGGGAAGGTGAAGCCGCTGACGCCGTCGCTGTTGATCAGCAGCGACATCACCAGGATCAGCTGCGAGAGACCGAGCGTCGCGATCATGCCGACCAGGCTGGGGCGACCCTCGAGGCGGCGTACGACGACGACCTCGATCGCCCCGGAGAGCAGGCCCGCAATCAGGATCGCGATCACGAACGCCACCCAGTAGGGCACGCCCCAGTCGGCGACGAAGAGCGCGAGCATCGAGGCGCCGAACGCGCCGACCGAGCCGTGCGCGAAGTTGACGAACCGGCTGGAGCGGAAGACCAGCACCAGGCCGACGGCGAGCAGGCCGTAGGTCAGACCGGTGAAGAGACCGATCACCAGGCGGTCGAGGCCGAAGTCGAACCCGCTCATGCGCGCGCCTCCGTGACGTGGCCGCCGAGCATCAGGGCACGGACCCGCTCAGGATCGGCGGCCAGCTCGGACGCCGTCTCCTCGGCGATGATCTCGCCCTTCTCCATCATGTAGACGCGGTCGACGAGCGCGAGCGCGACGTTGACCGACTGCTCGACGAGCAGCACCGCGCTCCCCCGCTCGTTGAGCCGGCGGACCAGGTCCATCAGACCGCCGACGACGACCGGCGCCAGACCGAGCGAGAACTCGTCGATGACGAGCACCTTCGGCTCGACCACGATCGACTTCGCGAGAGCGAGCATCTGCCGCTCACCGCCGGAGAGGTTGGCGGCCGGCTGGTTGCGCCGCGCGTGCAGCCGCGGGAACACCGCCAGCGCGGCCTCGACGGCGTCCTTGGTCCAGCGCTTGTCGCGGGCGGCGTACGCATGCATGGTGAGGTTCTCGGCGACGGTGAGCGACGGGAACGTTGCTTGGCCGACGACCTGGCAGAGCCCGTGGCCGACCCGCTTGCGGGTGGACATCGTGGTGACGTCGACGCCGCCGAGCTGGACCGTGCCGGCGTCCGGACGGAGCAGGCCGGCGATCACCTTGAGCAGCGTGCTCTTGCCGACGCCGTTGGGTCCGAGCAGCGCCACCTTCTCGCCCTCGCCGACGCTGAGGCCGGCGTCGAAGAGCACCTGCACCGGTCCGTACGACGCACGGATGCCGGCACAGGACAGCGCGGCGCTCTCACTCGTCATCGAAGGGCACCTCGGGTCCCTCGTAGACGAAGTGGCCCTTGTCCTCGTCGTACCTGAGGACCCGGTAGGAACCCGACGCCGCGCGCCCGCCGTCGCCGAGGGCGTTGCCGAAGCCCGACGCGGTCTGGAACTTGCTGCCGTCGCGGTCGACGATCTGCGCCCAGCCCGCGGCGTTGAAGGACTCGTCGGCGGTCATGCCGTCGGCGCCCAGCTTGAGCAGCTTGGTGGCGTCGCAGTAGGGCAGCGCGACACGGGCGGACTCGCGGGTGTCGAAGGTGATCCCGGCGGCTTCGTAGATGTCGAGGCACGCGGTCTCGGCCTTGGCGGTCGGGAAGGGCAGCTCGGAGTCGGGCACGTCCTGCGGCGGGTGGAAGCCGATGCCGATCATCCCGTCCATCGTGCCGGCGGGGATCGTGTCGGGGTTGTTGACGAAGAACGTCGGGTTGTCGAAGCTCGAGATCGCGTAGCGCGGCGTGAAGCCGTCCTGGGTCGCGGCGACGCTCGCGAAGACCGAGGCGAGCCGGGAGCCGCCGAGGAACATCACCCGGTCGACGCCCTTGCTGCGGTAGTCCACCGCGGCCTGGGTCAGGCCCTCGAAGAGGGAGCCGGTGTCGGTCGTGTCGACCCACGACACCTCGGGCTCGACGCCCGCGTCCTCGAGGAGCGGCGTCGCGACCTCCTCGATCGCCGTGCGGTTGATCTCCGAGTCGGCGGCGACGACGCCGACCGAGTCCTCGCCGTCGAAGAAGGCGTGGTCGACGAGCACGTTGATGTAGGAGCGGATGAAGCCGTAGTACTCCGGGAAGCTCGCGGTCCAGAGGTAGGGCGAGTTGTCGTCGAAGTAGCCCTGGTTCATCGCGTAGAGCGAGGCGTCCAGGACCAGGGTGTTGCGCTCGGTGTAACAAGCGCGGGCGTTGGTCTGGTACTGCCCGGTCATCACGACCGCGAAGGCCTTGTCGTCCTGGGTGATCTTGTTGCAGAGCTGCTCTTCGGCGGCGGGCGAGTCGGTCTGGGCGTCGTACAGACGGAAGACGGCGTCCATCTTGCGACCGTCGAGGCCACCGTGGTCGTTGACCCAGTCCTCGAGCGCCTGGACCTGCGCCTCCTGGTCGCCGACCGAGGCGGTCTGGAAGCCGGTGAGCTTCTTGACCGCGTCGAGGTCGACGGCGATGAAGACGACCTTGACCGAGTCGTCGCTGACGCCGGGTCCGTCGCCCGCAGCAGCCGCCGTGGAGAGGTCGGTCGCGCCGGTGTTGCCGCCGGGCATCAGCGTGCCGCAGCCGGCCACGGCCAGTGCCGTCACCGCTGCCACTGCTCCGAGTCGGAGCACCGCAGACCGGTCTCGCCACCACGTGCGCTTGCTGACCACGACCTGCGTCACCCCATCTTTCTCGTCAACCGAGAAGCCAATTGCGTAGACAATATACGATATTAAGAAACCTGAGAAGGCTTGTCGGAACCCCGACGCGCCCACCACTTCTCGGCCGCCCCGAGGTCGACGACGGCGGCGCCGCCCTCCTCCTCCACCGGCGCGAGCACCGCTGCGGGCGCGACCCCGGGCACCGGTCGCGGCCCTCCAGCACGGTAGGTCCACCAGGCCTCCGCCGCAGCCAGATCGATCAGTGCATCTGTCGCTCGCGACGCCCGGCGCGAACGGCGTCGGACGACGGGCCACCAGGCGCGAGCGGATGCCCCACGCGAGCAGCAACAGGGCGAGCACGTTGAGCCCGATCAGGCCCCAGGGGTAGGTCTTCCACTCGACCTCGAACGCACCCGCAGGCGTGTCTCCGACCTGACCGACGACCCGGTAGTTGCCGAAGGCCGCCATCGGCAGCTCGAGCGGGACGGTGACCACCGTCTGCTCCCCCGGGTCGAGGGAGTCGACCTGGACGTCGACGACCTCGGGCTCGATCTCCTCGGAGCGGCCGACGGAGACCCGCACGATCGGGTTGTCGACGGCCGTGTCGCCGACGTTCTCGACCAGGAAGACCAGGTCGCGCTTCGGCGCACCGCCGAAGAGCTCGCCGAGGGTCGCGTGGCCGTTGAGGTGCTCCTCGGAGACCGCGAGGTCCGCAGGCGCAGTCGTCTCGCCGGGCGTCTCGGTCCCGGGATCGACGCCGGGGACCTCCTCGACCGGGATGTCGCCGGGCTCGGGGATCGGCTCGCCCGGCACCGTCACGGGCGCAGTCACGGGTGGCGTGACCGTGCCGGGGTCCGAGACGCCGGGGTCGACCGGAGTCACCGGATCGACCGGCGCGACTCCGATCTGCCCGGAGAAGGCGTACGACGCAGCGAGGGCGCTCGCCCCGCGCTGCTGGGTGACGCCGATCGTCGCGGTGTCCTCGTCGGTGACGACGAAGGTCGCGGTGAAGTCACCCGAGCCGTCGGCGTCGACGCTCACCTTCGGGTCGCTCGTGGTCGACGAGGTCGTGTCGTCGCCCGTGTAGCCGCCGACGACGACCTTCTTGGCCGGATCCCACGACGTGCCGGTGAGGGTCACGGTCGTCTTGCCGTCCCCGAGCTTCTCGGACGCGGAGAGCGCGGGCGTGGCGAGCACCGTGAAGGGCGCTTCGACGGTCGGTCGTGCCGTCGCTGATGCGAGCCGTCACGTCACCCGCGTCGAGGGTGTCGGGTACGACGAGCGCGACGTCGGTCGTGCCGTCCTGGTCGATCCACACGTCGGTCGTGGGGTCGACGCACGTGTCGCCCGCGCAGAGCTGGGCCGTGCCGGGGACCGACGAGGAGAGGCCGGTCGCGTGCACGTGGACGGTGTCACCGGCGCGTGCGGCGTCCGTGACCTGCTGTCCGGTGATCTTGGTGATCGCAGCCGTCGAGCCGGCGACGGCGACGTACGACCCGGTGAGGTCGGTGGGGAGCGGCTCCGTCGCGGGGTTGGTGCCACCCGGGTCGCCGACACTCTGACCGTTGCAGGCGACCCGGGTGGAGTCGGTGGGGTTGTCGAAGTAGACGGAGTCGAGCCGCACCGTGTGCTCACCGGCCGCCGCGAGCGGGATGTCGCCGCGGGCGACGACGTCGCGCACCGGCTGGCCGGCGTCGGCGGTGAAGGTGGTGGTGAGGGGTGCGTCGAGTGGAACACCGTCGACCGAGACGACGAACGAGGCCGTCCCGACTGACGGCAGCGCGGAGACCACCGGGCCGCTGGAGATGCCGATGATGACCGAGCGCGTGCCGCCGACGGCGGTCGCTCCGCGTGGTGCCGAGCAGGACCTGGCCGTCCTCGACGGTCCACGGCTCGAGGCCGGTGGAGACGTCGGCGACCGGGTCGGCGGCGAGGTCGGGGTCGAGCGGGTCCGCGACGTAGGTCCAGCACCCACCGGTGGGCGTGATCGCAAAGGCCACGGGAGCGGCGGCGAGGCCGTAGGCTGCCGACGAGGCGGCGAGCAGCAGGGCCACGGCAGCGCGTACGCCAGGCCTCATGCACCCACCTTTCCTCGAGCCGAATCGTGTGTCTGGCGATGATATATTCTTTGGTGTGTCCGTGACGTTAAGTTCCGCAACTCGGTCTCTGGTCCGTCTGACCGCCGAGCTCGCCGTCACGCTCGGGCTGATCCTGGCAGCGTTCGTCTTCTACCTGCTCGTGTGGACCGGTCACCAGACCGCTGCAGCTCAGTCGGACCTCCTCGACGAGTTCCACGACCAGGCGAAGGCCGCACAGGCCGACGACCACCATGGCAAGAAGTCGTCCACCACGTCTCCGAAAGCCGGTGACGGCCTCGGCGTTTTGCACATCCCGGCGCTCGGCAAGGACTGGGCCTGGGTGGTCGTCGAGGGTGTCGAGGACGACGACATCGCGAAGGGCCCCGGCCACTTCCCGGGTACGGCGATGCCCGGCGAGATCGGCAACTTCGCCGTCGCCGGCCACCGCTCGACGCACGGCGAGCCCTTCGCCTACCTCGACAAGCTCCAGGTCGGCGACTCGGTCGTCATGGAGACCGTCGACTCCTGGTACGTCTACAAGGTCACCTGGGAGCGGATCCTCTCCCCCACCGCCACCGAGGTCACCGACCCGGTCGCCGGCCACCCCGGTCAGCAGGCCACGCAGCGCACCATGACGCTGGTGACCTGCAACCCCCGCTGGGGCTCCAGCGAGCGCATGGTCTTCGGCGCCCAGCTCGTCGAGAAGCGCGACGCCTCCGCAGGTCCGCCCGCCGCCCTCGGCTAGCCGCGCTCCCACTCCCGCCGCAGCAACCCGTAGACCCACGAGTCCGACACGTCGCCGTTGACGACGCAGTCCTCGCGCATGGTGCCCTCCCGCACGAACCCCAGCTTCTCCAGCACCCGAGCCGACGCCACGTTGCGCGTGTCGACCTCGGCCTGCACCCGGTTGAGGTCGAGCGCGTCGTACGCCCAGGTCAGCAGAGCGCCCTCGGCCTCGGTCGCATAGCCCTGGCCCCACGCAGCCTCGGTGAGGATGTAGCCCGTCCCGGCGCTGCGGAAGTCCGGGTTCCACCGGCTCAGGGTGCACCAGCCGAGGAAGACACCGTCGGCTGCTCGCTCGATGACCAGCCGCACCCCGCTGCCCTCCTCCGCCATCTGGCGGCAGACCGCCGAGGAAGCGGTCGACGCGCGAGCGCTCGGTCCAGGGACCTGAGTCCCAGTAGCGCAGCACGTGGGCGTTGCTGTGGAGTGCGAAGAGCGCGTCGGCGTCGGTGTCGGCGAAGGGGCGCAGCGTCAGACGATCGGTGTGCAAGGTGGGAGTCGTCATGGACACGCCTGCCATCCTGCCTTCCCGACCGCTAGCCTCCACCCGTGATCAGCCCGCTCGACCTGGCCTCGTCGCCGCGCGACAACCTCTACGCGTTCGGCAAGACGTGGGGCACGTTCAGCGAGGACCCGTTGGTGTCGACGTTCCACGGCGCGATGTATGCGTCGATCGGGACGTCGCGGCTGCAGCCGTTGTTCGGCTACGCCGGCACCGGCATCACCAAGGTCCGCTTCGTCGGCGAGGGCGCGGACGAACGCCTTCAGATGCGCGGCAAGGAGACCGGCTTCTTCTACGACCTGCGCACGGGCGAGGTCATCGAGACGTGGGACAACCCGTTCACCGGAGAGACGGTCGAGGTCTTCCCGTTCCTCAACGACAAGATCGGCGGCGAGCTCACCCTCGAGATGCCGAAGCTCTACGTCGGCGACGCCGAGGAGCACGGCGTCGCGATGAACGAGAACGTCGAGGCCGCCGCCGACGGCTCGCTCCCGTTCCTCCTCCCGTGGGCGGTGTACGGCGACGAGGTGCTGCTCGAGTGGGACTACGCGCACGAGTACCCCAACCCCGTCACGCCCTCCGGCTGGCCTCGGTCGTCGACCGGCGAGACCATCAACCCGTCCGAGCACTTCGTCATCTACACGTCGAAGCGCGAGCTCGAGGACCGCGACCTCGCCTCCGCCCACTTCCGCGCCGGCTTCTCCCGCGTCTCGCCGTTCTGGCCGTGGATGCGGATGGGCGGCTCGGGCCTCGAGGGCGGCGTGATGACCGGCCGCCTCCACAGCCGCAAGACGATCCGCGGCCTCGACGACGTACCGCCCGCGATCCGCGCCTACACCGAGCAGCACCACCCGTCGTACTTCGAGGCGCCGACGGACTGGGACGTCTCCGGCCCGATCCTGTCGTCGTGGGAGGCGTACGCGCGGGCGACTCCGCGCGAGGGCCCACGCACCTGACCCACGAGCTCCCAGAACCGACGCGACAGAACCCTCACGTCAGGTGCGATGCGGTCCGGGGACCAGTGCGAGGATGCGTGGATGAGCTGGGGAGATGTCTGGGTCAACGGGGACAAGGTCCGACCCGGGATGGACGCCACCGGCCCACGGGCGCCGTGGATCCCGGCCGGCGTCATCTCCTCGGAGGAGCGGGCGTTCGTCGAGGCGATCCAGCTGCTGCGGAGGACCCGCGGTCAGCACGCCCGAGCGGTCGAGTTCGACCTCCAGGTCACCTCGTCCGCCGTGAGCAAGGATCGCGCCGGCACCGGGAAGGCCGTCGTCGGCTTCGAGCCGGACGGGTTGTGGCTCGCGGTGGACGTGACCCCGGCGGGGAGCCTCGTGGAGGAGGCTCGCTTCGTGGTGTTCACGCAGCGCGTGCACGTCGTCGCCGGGGCCCGGCGGGCCGCCGAGCGCGGTCCGACGGCCCGCCCGCGGGCGACGATCCCGCTTCGCGGTCGCGCGCGATCCCGTGAAAGCGCCCTCGAATGGGGTTACCGGGCGGCTCGGGACTGACCGAGGGAGTCGGCGGCGAAGTGGCCGACTGGATCCGACACCGTCGAGGCGCTCCAGCCTGGTGGGACCGACTGTCGGGAGGTTGGCGGAGGGTCGGGTCGTCGATCTGGCAGCGATCAGATCGCTCAGGCCCGTGGCTGGCGGGGGCCGAGTTTGAGGTGTCGATCGCCGATGCGGCCCTCAGCTCGGGAGTCATCGCCCCAGGAGGTCTCGAGATCGAGCGGGGCTCCGACCATGGCAACCCCCACCCGGACCCATCTGGGATCGCCGAGACATGAGCTGGGGATGGACGCGTCGACTCGATTGGCTGATCGATTGATCGCCCAGGAAGCCCCGGGGCACCTCACGTCCGTGCCGGGAGATCGCACGAGGCTCACGCGTGCGCCGATCGGGTGGGCCGAGTAGTCCAGGTCGAGTTCGTAGTGTCTGCCGTCAGAAGTACGGATCTCGGAGATCAGAAAGCGGTATCCCGCGCGACTCAGGTGCCGCACACGCGTGTGCACGACCAGGCGGTGGGCGCGATGGTCCACCAGGGTCGTGGTGATATCGGTGGCGCGGTCATCCGGGGCCGGAGCACGTTTCTCCGTCTTCTCGTTGAAGAGGACGACGTCACCTCGGGCATCGTGGTGAACGACCCGGTGACTCTCGTGGTGGTGGCGCTGAACGCTCGCCGTCGTCAGTGCGGGGGTCTCGGCGGTAGCGGATGCTTCGAGGATCGGAGTGAAGGCGGCGGCGGCGAGCGCGGTGGCGCCCGCCAGTGCGGCGATCAGGGCGCGGGTACAGGTACGGCTGGGTGCGGTGGTCATGAGTGCCACTTTGGAGGTCGAGGGTCGGGACCGGATGCGCCCGCATACTCAGTTGCCCGCGCGATCCCCGTGAGCCGGCCCGGCTCCTGGTCGCGACACTCTGGGCCGATTGACTCGCGGTACCGCATCCGTGGTTTCGAGGCTCGCTTCGCTCGCGCCTCAAACCACCGCACCTCAGTCGCCGACGCTGATCCGGTCGAACGGCAGGTGCGGCTCGATCGCCGGGAAGGCGTAGGCGAGGAGCAGCCAGAGGACCAGGACGACCAGGGCGAGAGCCTCGAGGGCCTTGAGCCAGGTGGGCCCGGGGAGCAGGCGCCAGAGAGCGGCGTACACAGGTGAAGGGTACGGAGGGGTCAGTGCTCGCGGAGCAGTGACCCGTAGCCCTGGAGCTGGTCGTCGATGCCGTTCTCGCGCAGCGCCATCCACCAGGTGGCGGCGTTGATGGCGATGACCGGCTTGTCGAGCCAGCGCTCGGCCTCGTCGGCGAGCTCGGTCATGCAGAGGTTGGTGCCGCACTGCACGATCGCGTCGACGTCGGAGTCGTTGACCGCCACCATCGACTCGCGCAGGGTCTGCTCGCTGACGTGGGCGATCGAGACCGCGGAGGGGCAGCTGAGGCCCTTGACCTCGCCGACCTCGAAGCCGAGCTCGGTGAAGAACTTGCGGACGTTCGCGTCGCCGATGGGGGTGTACGGCGTGATGACGCCGATCTTCTTGGCGCCGTAGAGGTGCAGCGCGCGCTCGCAGGCCTCGGCGCCGGTGGCGACACCGAGGCCGCCGGAGAGGTCCTTGATCTGCTGGACGAACTGGCGGTTGCCCTCGACGCCGTCCCAGAAGGTCTCGGCGCTCATGCCCATCACCATGTAGTCGGGCTGCATGGTCATGATGCCCTCGACGCAGTCGGCCATCGAGGCGCGGATCTGCTCGAGCAGCGCCTCCATGCCCTTGTCGTCGCCGATCCGGCCGTCGCGGATCAGGATCCGGCCGTAGTGCGAGGTGACGCCCGGGACCCGCATCATGTCGAACTCGGGCTGCACGATCGTGTTGGTGCTCGGGGCGATCACGCCGAACTTGCGGCGCCAGCCGAGGCGGTCGGTCACGCGTTGGCTCCTACGGAGGACGAGTCAGACGCGGTGGTGGCGGGCGTACGGCGCAGCAGCCGCAGCGCGCCCAGCAGGAAGGACAGCTGCACGATCGTGTTGGTGCTCTGCTCGCCCCACTGCAGCGACTCGGACTGGTTGGGCCGTCCGGCCAGTGGCGGCAGCACGAGGGTGCCGACGATGTAGACGACGAACAGGGCAGCGCCGACCTTGTCGCCGTCGCGGAGGCTCAGCCTGATCGCGAGCACGCCGACGAAGACCGCGAAGATGGCGGAGACGATGAGCAGCGGCCAGGTGTCCCAGACCGCGATCGCGGCCGCGCCGCCGATGACCGGCAGCACCAGGAACGGCCACCACGGCACCTGCTGGCGACGCCACACCCCGAAGAGCGCGCACGCGATCCCCGCGAAGCCGAAGGCCAGGCACGGGAAGAGCATGTTCTCGAGGAAGGGGTAGTTGCGGCAGGGCTCGGAGGCGACGAGCAGCTTCCAGGTCGCCTTGGCGAGACCGCCGAGGAAGACCAGGGCACCGAACAGCAGCGCGGGGATGCGTACGGCGGGCAGCACGCGCCCGGCGTACTGACCGAGCACGACCGTGCCGGCGCCGGCGAGCAGCACGGGGACGAAGTCCTCGAGCGCGAGCGCGAGGCCGTACTCCGTGCACGGGTCGACCATCAGACGGTCTCTCCGCCTCGGGCAGGAAGATGTTGCGCTTCTTGAAGCCGGCGGTCATGAAGCGGCCCATCGCCTTGGGCGTGGTCAGCCAGGCGACGCGGGTGCCGGACTTCTTCGCCGCGAGCAGGTGGTCGGCCAGCCACGGCGTCACGGTCTCGACGCGGTCACCGAGGATGTTGAAGATCTTCTTGGCCTTCTCGAGCGCCTCGGGCTGACCGTCGTAGTCGTCCATCAGCAGGTCGGTGGCGACGATGCCGGGCGACAGGAAGCCGACCTTGATGTTGCTGCCCTTGGTCTCCTTGACCAGCGTCTCGGTCAGGTAGGTGACCGCACGCTTCGAGGCGCCGTACGTCGCCATCCCGGGCTGCACCTGGCCGGTGGAGCCGAAGCCCTCCATGTTCCAGATCCAGCCGCCCTCCGGCTGCCGGGCGAGCCCGGCGAGCGCGACGACGCAGCCGTTGGTGGCGCCGAACAGGTTGGTCGCGACGACGGACTCGACGGTCTCCTGCGCGACCTCGGTCAGCGGGCGACGCGGCGCGGAGATGCCGGCGTTGTTGATCCACACGTCGACCCGGCCGTACGTCGCGATCGCGTGGTCCCACAGCGCCTGCACGGACTCGCGCGACGTGACGTCGGCAGGTACGCCGGTCGCCCGGTCGCCGAGCTCGCCGAGCGCCTTGTCGACGCTGGTCTGGGAGCGACCGCAGATCACCACGCGGCAGTCGCGGGCGATCAGCTCCTTGGCCAGGCCGAGCCCGATGCCGCGGGTGCCGCCGGTGACGACGACGACGCGGCCGGCCGGCGTCACGCGGTCTCCCAGGTGAGCAGGCCGTGCACGAAGTGGGTGGCGGTCTCACCGCGGAAGAGCTGCCAGACGACGGCGAGCTCGCGGGTGTCGGCGTCGATCAGGACCTCGCGGCCGCGGATCTTCTCGACACCGCGGGCGTCGGGTCCGACCAGGTGCTGGCTCGTGAAGAGCGCGCGGCCGTACGACGTCGCGTTGCCGAAGACCTCGGGGCCTTCGTAGAGCGTGCGGGCGCCGTCGCGGTAGCGGTCGAAGGTGTAGCTGCGGTCGAGCGCGCCGCTCCACGTGACGTGCTGGCGGGCGTGGCGCAGCGACTGCGGGTCGTGCTCGATGCTGACCTCGACCTTGCCGGTCTCGCTGTGGTCGGTCGCGTCGACGAAGAGGGTGCCGGTCCAGGCGCCCTTCTCCTTGGTCGGCAGCACCTGCGGGCGCGAGCCGCGCTGGGTCTCGAGCGCGATCCAGTCCTCGACGAACTTCTGCGTCTCGGGGTTGGTCTCGTGGTCGAAGGTGCGCTTGTAGATGCCGTTGAAGACCGCGCAGACGGCCCAGCCGTCGTGCAGCACCGAGGAGTAGACCTGGGTCTCACCGTCGGCGAGCACCTGGTTCCAGGTGCGCAGGTCGGCCTGCCAGCCGGGCGAGTAGTAGTTGGCCTCGACGAAGAGGCCGTAGGGCTGGCCGGTGCCGTAGAAGTCGGGGCCGCAGTAGACCCGGTTCTCGTCGGAGTCGACGATGCCGAAGTCGAAGTGGGCGCCGAGCTCGAAGCGGTTGCGCAGCGGGCCGGAGCCCTCGAGCTGGGTGTTCATCCAGTAGCGCGAGACGCCGTCCTCGACGACGCTCGCGCGGTCGACCCGCTCGAAGCCGACGTGGTTGCCGAGCGCGTCGAAGAGACCCGGGCGACCGTGCCACTCCCCCGCGATCTTCTTCTGCCACTCGCTCGTGTCGGACGCAGTGGTGTCGCTCATGCGTTGGCCGCCTGCGAGGTCGACCGAGTTGTCGAGCAGGAGCCGGCGCACGGCCTCGGACTGCTCCACGCCGATCAGCTGGGTGACCTGCGCCCAGACCTTGTCGACCTCGGGGTTGAAGATGTTGGCCCGGTTGCGCTCGTCGCGCGCCGGCAGGTCGGTGTCGACGACGTCGTGCAGCACGGCGTCCGGCACCTCGCCCTCGACCAGGGAGAACCAGTGCTCGAGGTAGGCGTTGACCGCACCGTCGATGCCGCGGAAGGCCTCCTCGTCGGCGCGGTGGACGAGCATCCACGGCGACATCATCGCGAACTGGCGCGGGCCGATCGCGGTCTTCGTCAGGCCCGGGCGGCCGGTGATCTCGTCGAACGTCGCGTCGAGCGGCGTGTGCGCCCAGTCGAGGTAGTCGAGGTGGGTGCCGAGGTCGACGCGCGGGATCAGGTCGAGGTGGAAGGCGTAGGTGCCCTGGCCGAAGACCGAGTCCAGCGTGAAGTGCGGGACGGGTACGCCGGCCGGGCTGAACGCGAAGACCATGTGGCTGTCGAGCCCGATCTGGGGCACCGCGAGGCCGACGTACACGGCCTTGGCGATCCGCTCGCCGCGGAAGACCCGCGCCTCGCCGACCGGGCCGAACGCCTCGGAGACCAGCTCGAGGAACGGGCCGCCGTCGGGGCCGGTCACCTCGGTCAGGTTGCCGCGCTCGACGATCGTGTCGAGCGTGCCGTGGCACAGGGTGCCGGACAAGCTGGTCATTACTTGATCTCCTCGATCGTGGATTCGCTGCTGGACAGGGAGTCGGTGCGGGGTACGTCGCCGCGCTTGGTGCGGTCGGCGTTGCCGGAGAGGATCTCGCGGCTGCGGACCTCCTTGAAGTTCCACGCGCTCGCGAGCTCGGGCACCTCCTTGCGGATCGGCGACGGGATGACCCGCTGCTCGACCCGCGCCGGGCCCTCGCCGACGATGGTGTTGCCCTCGACGCCCCAGCCCATCTCGATGAGCTCCTGGCGACGGCGGCGGTAGAGCACGGCGTTGTAGTCGCTCTTCACGTGCAGCTCGTCCGACAGGTCGAACGGCAGCAGCTCGGGGCGGACGGTGTCGACGACGGCCTGGTCCTCGTAGAGCACCTTGAAGACGCGGCGGCGGGCGTCGCCGTCGGCCCACTTGCCCTTGAAGAACGTGCGCAGCGCGACGAACTTGACCAGCGTGGTCTCCTCGTCGATCGGGATGTTGACGTCGAAGATCTTCAGCTTGCCCATCGGCGTGCCGACGTCGAGCAGCAGCAGGTTGGGCAGCCACCAGGTCGTCGACACCGGGACCGGCGGACGCTCCTGCAGGTTCTTGGTCTTGTTGGGGTTGAGCATCCCCCAGATGCCCTTGGAGTTCGGCGGGTTGAGCACCACCGACACCTTGCAGTGCCACGGCGAGCTCTCGATCTCGAACTCGGGCGTCTCCGGCTTCTCCCTGTTGCCGAAGACACCGCCGTGCACGAACGGCGTGTGCGAGACGTCGACGCCGTTCTCGAGGATCCGCTCGTAGTTGGACTTCCAGAGGAACTCGCCGGTGACGGCGCGGTACTCCTCGGTGTTGTCGATGTCGGACCAGTCCGGGATCGGCGGGCCGCTCCTCCTCGGGCAGGTCTCCGAGGAAGACCCACACGAACATGTACTTCTCCTGCACCGGGTAGGAGTCGATGCGGGCCTTGCGCGGGATGCCCTTGTCGGGGTGCGCGGGGATCTTCTGCACCTCACCGTTCGGCTTGTACTCCCAGCCGTGGTAGGGACAGACGATGCAGTCGCCCTTGATCTCGCCACCGGACAGCGCGGCACCGCGGTGCACGCAGAGGTCCGACATCGCGACCACCGAGTTGTCGCTGGTCTTGCGGTAGAGCACCAGCTGCTGACCGAGGACCTTGACCTTCATCGGCTTGCCCGCGACGACGTCGTGGCTGAACTCGACGGCGTACCAGAAGTTCTTGAACATCGGAGTCTCCTAGCGTCGGCGGATGCCGGCGAACTCGGGGCGGGGGTGGTCGAGCGAGCTGGTCGAGCTCGGCCTTGGCGTCCGGCCGAACCGTGCAGGTGCGCGGACAGGAACGTGGCGACGAGGTCACCGAGGACCTCGCGGAGCCGGTCGTGGTCGGCGTCGGTCGGGGTCTCGAGGAAGCCGCGGGCGGTCGAGGGGTCCTCGGGGTACGACGCCAGCATGTGGCCCGCGCCCTCGAGGTGGACCAGCCACGACTCGGTGGTCTCGGGCAGCGCCTCGCGCCAGGTGCGCTCGATCGGGTCGTGCCCGGCGGCGCCCGGCTGCTCGCCGTACCGGATCGCGCTGGCGGCGACGACGCCGTCGTTGGTGCCGGCGACGATCAGCGTCGGCGCCTCGACCGGCGCGGGCAGCAGCGTGTTGGGCGGGTAGCCGATCATCTGCGAGGCCATCGTGTGGCCGCCGTACGAGATCACCGCGCGCACCTGCGGGAACCACGCGGGCCGCGCGGACTGCAGGATGACGGTGCCGCCGGCCGAGTGGCCGAAGAGGCCGACCTTGTCGAGGTCGAGCAGCCCGGCGAGCTGGCCGGACTCGTTGAGGGCGGCGACGGCCTCGAGCACCGGACCGAGCGCCGGCGTGGTCGGCCGCTCGCCGTAGTGGTCGGGACCCGCGGCGACGATGTCGACGCCCGGGGTCAGGCCGTACTCCCCCGGGAAGAGCTGGCCGACCCAGTCGTAGCCGACGACGACGAAGCCCGCCTCGACCAGCCGGAAGGCCAGCCAGCGGTAGGCGTCGGCCGGGCAGTTGACGCCGGAGACCAGCACCACGACCGGGAACGGCGCGCCCTCGGGGTCGACGGCCAGCCGGCCGCTCATCCGCTCGACGTCGTCGCGCGCCGCGAGCGCCGGGTAGCGCACGGTGATGTGCACGGTGTCGTACGGCGCCTCGGTCCCGGGGACGCGGGTCGCCGTACGCAGGGTGCGGACCAGAGCAGTCACGCGGTCAGGCCTGCTCGTGCGCGCGCGGGAGCTGGCGGTCGCCGCCCCACAGGGCGCGGACCAGGGTGTTGGTCATCTCGGGGCCGAAGAACCGCTCGCCCATCTCGTTGGCCGGGTCGCGCTCGGCGATGTTGCGACGGGTCAGCAGGTCGTTGGCGGCGAGCTGGGCCTGCTCCTCGGCGGGCACCTGCTCGGCCTCGTCGACCCAGCCGATCCAGCGCTCGAGGTGCTCCTCGGCGAGCTCGGCGACCAGGTCGGTGGTGCGCTGGTCGGCGGGCGCGAGGTAGCAGTGCGCCAGCGGCGAGAGGCCGGCGCGGACGAAGGCGCTGCGGCTGATGAACGGCTCGAGGAAGTCGTTGTCCTGGCGGACCTGCTCCCAGCGCTCGTTGACCGGCCCGTAGTACTTGTCGAACGAGTCGGTGTCGACCAGCAGGTTGGAGCGCGGCACCGAGTCGAGGTAGACCCAGCCGTTCGGGAACGCGCCGAGCGCCATGCCGAAGTGCGGCACCCGCACCTGGGGGCCGAGCCAGACGGTGAGGTGCACGTTGCAGAAGCCCATGGCGGCGTTCTCCATGTGGGAGTGCACCATCCAGTCGATCTCCGGGCCGGCGTACGTGCGCACCCGACCGGCGGGGCCGCTGCCGCCACCGAAGTCCTCGAGGACCTCCGACGACGGGTCGCGGGTGAGCTCGAAGCGCTCGGCGAGGCGGGCCTTGAGCCGCTCGACCAGGGCGAGCCACGTCTGGAACGTCTCGGTGACGTCGGTCGGAGCCGCGCTGTCGAAGTGCTCCTGCACCGACTTCAAGGTGTTGCTCATCGTGCTCCTCGCCTGCCTGACTTCGGGGGTGTGGTGAAAAGTATATATAATCTACGACACGGTGGAAGGACGTTCCGGTATCAGGTCGGGTACGCCGAAGCGCCCATCCCGGCGCCGCCCGCTCGGAACGCCGCCGGGGCGTGCACGACGCAGGTCTGCACGTGCTCGAGCACTCCCTCGTCGCCGTACTCACGACCCCAGCCGGAGCGCTTGACGCCGCCGAACGGGCGCGCGCAGCGACATGCCGGTGCGGTTGTGGGTGTTGACGAAGGTGAAGCCCGCGTCGAGGCGCGCGGCGACCTCGAACGCGTGGTCCTCGTCGGCCGACCAGACCGAGGCACCGAGGCCGAGCTCGCCGGCGTTGGCGCGCGCGACCACCTCGTCCTCGTGGTCGAAGGCCAGCAGCGGCAGCGCGGGGCCGAACTGCTCGCGGGCGACGATCGCGTCGTCGTCATCGGCGCCGAGGACCAGCACCGGGCCGACGTAGTGGCCGCGCTGCGGGTCGGTGTCGGCGTCGAGGGTGCCGAGCGAGATGGCCTCCGCTCCCCCGGCGGTCGCGGTCGCGACCAGCGCGGCCACGCGGTCGCGGGACGCGGCGGTGACGACCGGACCCATGCTGACGCCGGGGTGCAGCGGGTCGCCCCAGCGCAGCACGCGCTGGGCCGCGGCGCGGTAGGCGTCGACGGTCTCGTCGAGGCGGGAGCGGTGGACGTAGAGACGCTTGATCGCCATGCAGACCTGGCCGCTGGTGGCGAAGGCCGCCATCACGAGCCGGTCCATCGCCTCGTCGTCGAGCTCGGCGTCGGGCAGCAGGATCGCCGGGTCGTTGCCGCCGAGCTCGAGGAGCGACGGGGTCAGCGAGCGACCGGCGAGCGACGCGATCGCCCGGCCGGCGGACTCGCCACCGGTGAAGGCGACCCGGTCGACACCGGAGTGGCCGACCAGCGCGGTCGACGGTGGCGGCCGCGCCGTGCACGACCTGGAGCAGGTCGTCGGGCAGGCCCGCGCCGAGGAGGCCGAGGAACTGCTCGACGGCGAACGGCGCCAGCGGCGACGGCTTCACGACGACCGCGTTGCCGGCAGCGATCGCCGGGCCGACCTTGAGCACGGCGAGCACGATCGGGGCGTTCCACGGCGTGACGGCCGCGACCACGCCGTACGGGCGGTGGCGCAGCAGCAGTCGGCCGGCGCTGTCGTCGACGACGCCGTCGACGAGCAGCCGGGCGGCGGTGTCGGCGGCCCAGCGCAGCACGGTGACGGCGAAGCCCACCTCGCCACGGCAGTCGCCGAGCGGCTTGCCGGTCTCGCGCGCCATCAGCTCGGCGATCGCGTCGAGCTCGACCGACCACTCCGTCGACAGCGACGTGCAGCTGCTTGGCGCGGTCGGCGACGTCGACCTCGGCCCAGCCCCGCTGCGCCAGCCGGGCGGCGACGACCGCGGCGTCGACGTCGTGGTCGTCGGCGGCAGTGACCCGGCCGACCAGCTCGTCGGTGCGGGCGGGGTTCTCCCGCTCGATCATCGAGCTGCCATCGACGGGGTCCGTACGCCGACCATGTCGACGACCTTGCCACCACGCAGCGAGTTGATCATCGACGTGTTGAGCAGGTGCTTGCGCATCCGCTCGCGGTCGGCGGCCAGCTCGCGCAGCTCGTCGTGGTAGGCCGAGATCGCTGCCGGGTCGTCCTGACGCAGCTTCTCCCAGTTGTCGTGGGTGATCGTCTTGACGTAGGACAGCGCGACCTGGCGCCGGGCCTCGCAGGCCTCGTCCAGCTGCTCGAGGGTGCCCTCGCCCTGGATCAGCGCGAGCAGCGCGCGGGCCTCGACGTACGCGTCGTGGAGGCCGCTGTTCATGCCCATCCCGCCGAGCGGGTTGTTGATGTGGGCGGCGTCGCCCATCAGCAGCAGCCGGCCCCTGCGGAACGTGTCGGCGACGCGCTGGTGCACGCGGTAGAGCGTGGTGTGCAGGACGTCCCAGTCGCGGCCGAGGTCGGCCACGCCGCGCAGGCGCTCCTGGACCCGGGCCGGGTCGTTCTCGACCTCGTCCGGGGTCTCCGGGTCGGTCGGGAAGAGGATCCGCCAGTGCTCGGGCGTGCGCAGCAGCACCAGCCACTCGGTCGGGTCGAAGACGTAGTTGACCGCCGAGATGCCCGGCAGGATCGACTCGAGGTCCTCGGTCGTCGAGGCCACCATGAACCGCTCGGGGTAGGTCATCCCCTCGAAGCTGAAGCCGGCGGTCTGCCGGACCTGCGAGTTGGCGCCGTCGGCGCCCAGCACCCAGTCGGCGCTGAAGGTGTCGCCGGCCTCGGTGGTCACCGTGGCGGTCTCGCCGTCCGTCTCCGCCGCGACCACGCGCTGGCCGAAGTGGACCGTCACGTTGTCCATGGCCTGCAGGACCTCGAGGATGATCGGGGTGAGCTTCGACTGCTCCAGCTGCACGCGGAACGGGAAGCGGGTGTCCTCGGACAGCACACCGAGGTCGAGGTTGGCGATCGGGCCGGTACGCCGGTCGCGGTACTGGAACCCGGTCGACACCAGGCCGCGCTCCATCAGCGGCTCGAGGACACCGAGCTCGTCGAGCATCTCCAGGCTGGGCGGGTGGAACGTCGAGGCGCGCGACTCGCCGGCCAGCGACTCGCCGGCCTCCAGGACGGTCACCTGCACGCCACCACGGGCCATCAGCAGCGCGGCGGTCATGCCGACCGGGCCGGCACCTGCGACGAGGACGTGGGTCTGCTGGCTCATGCGGGATCTCCTGCGGCGTACCGCTGCTCGAGGGTCAGAAGTTCGGGGAGGCCGAGGAGCCCGGTGAGCTCGTCCCAGCCGAGGCGCTCGACGGCGCCGGCGTCGCCGTGCTCGGCGATCCCGGCGTAGACGGCCACCTGCGCACGCGCTGCTGCGAGGAGCGCGGAGACCGGGTGGATGACCACCCGCACGCCGAGCTCCTGCAGCGCCGCGACGTCGAGCGGCGGCTGGGCGCCGCCCGCCTCGGACCGGTTGACGACCATCGGCAGGCAGCCGCCGGTAGCGCGGGTGACCCCCTCGGTCACCCGCGCCAGCTCCGGAAGGCTCGCGCCCTCGACGAAGAGAGCGTCGGCGCCTGCCTCGGTGAAGGCGATGCAGCGTTCGGTGGTGGACTCGACGCCCTCGACGCCCAAGGCGTCGGTGCGCGCGACGATGACGATGTCCGTGCCTGACTCGGTCGCGGCCCGCACGCGGCCGGCGGCCTCGTCGACGGGCACGACCTGCTTGCCGGCCAGGTGGCCGCAGCGCTTGGGAGCGACCTGGTCCTCCAGGTGCAGCCCGGCGATGCCGACCGCGGCGTACGCACGAGCGGTGGCCCGCGCCTGCAGCGCGTTGCCGTAGCCGGTGTCGGCGTCGGCGAGCAGCGGCCGTCCGTCCAGCGCGGGGACGACACTCTGCGCGATCCGGGCGATGTCGGTGCCGTGCACGAAGCCGAAGTCGGGCTCCCCCAGCGCGATCGCGGACGCGACCGCACCGGACAGGTGGGCGCCCCGGACACCGGCGCGAGCGGCGAGCCGCGCGTTGACGGCGTCGTACACCCCGGGGAAGTGCACCAGCTCCGGCCCGGCGAGCAGGTCGCGGAACGCCTGGCTCGGGCTCATGGTCACCGTCCGTGCAGGGCGGACATGCCCTCGACGCCGACGACCCGGGCTCCGGTGAAGATCCGGATCGTCTCCACGGTGCCCTCCTCGCCGAGGCCGGAGAGGCCCCAGGCCGGACGCGGCGACATCAGGTGCAGGCTCATGATCGTCGAGCCGTTGACCTTGACCTCACCGGCGCGGACCTGCGGGCGAGCGCGAGCGCACGGTCGGTGTCGGTGCCGATGACGTAGCCCTCGAGGCCGAACGGCGTGCCGTTCGCCAGCGCGAGCGCCTCCGCCTCGGTCTCGTAGGTGTGCACGGTCGCGACCGGGCCGAACATCTCCTCGACCGCGGCCTCGCTGGGGACGCCGGTGAGGAGCGTCGGCGCGAGGAAGCTGCCGGGACCGTCGGGCACGACGGTGGACGTGTGGGCGACGCCGCCGACGGCCTCGCGCATGGCGATGTCGTCGCGCAGCCGCGCCAGGTGTCCGGAGTGGACGATCGGGCCGAGGTCGGTCTCGGGGTCGAGCGGGTCGCCGACGTGGAGAGCCGCCAGCCGCTCGGTCGCGAGCTTGACGACCTCGTCGGCCATCTCCTGCGGCACCACGAGCCGACCGAGCGCGCGGCACCACTGGCCGTTGAGCGTGGTCAGCAGGTCGACCGCGGCGCGCGCGGCGGCGGCCGGGTCGGCGTCGGGCATCACGACGAGCGGGTTGTTGCCGCCGAGCTCGAGCTGCAGGGCGGTGAAGTCCTCGGCGCACGCCGCGGCGACGGCACGACCGCCCGCGGCACCACCGGTGAAGGACACGGCGCGGACGCGCGGGTCGCGGACCAGCCGGCCACCGACGGACGAGCCGCCCTGCACCAGCTGGAAGACACCGGGTCGACGCCCTTGTCGGCCAGCACCTGGCCGATGACGCGGGCCAGCTCGGTGGTGGCGTACGGCGCGAACTCGCTCGGCTTGAGGATGGTCGGCGCCCCGGCGGCCAGCGCGCTGGCGACCTTGTGGGCGGCCATCGGCGCCGGAGCGTTCCACGGCACCAGGCACAGCGCCGGGACCGAGGGGCAGCCGGTGCACCTCGATCTGGTTGCCGCCGTCGGAGGTGAAGGTCTCGGACAGCACGCCCGCGCGGAGCATGCCGGCGGCGAGCCGGAACGCACCCGGCACGATCACGCCGACGATCGAGGTCTGGCCGATCGGCACGCCGGTCGCGAAGGACTCCAGCGCGCAGAGCCGTCCGAGCTCGGGCTCGAGGGCGTCGGCGACCGCTTCGAGGACCTCGGCGCGACCCTCGGGACCGAGATCCAGCCAGGTGCCCGACTCGTACGCCGCCCAGGCCGCTGCCGCCGCGCGCTCGACCGAGTCCGCGTCGGACTCGGCGGCCTTGCCGAGCGTCGTACCGAGGAAGGAGTCCTCGAGCTCGAGGTCGAGGACCCCGGTCGGGACCGACCAGGTGCCCGCGACCAGCTGGCCGGCCTCGGGAAGGTCCAGGCGCGTGGTGGTCAACGCTGCTCCTACTTCTTTCTCTACCCTCGGCTTCACTTCGTGAAGCTGTCGGTGGTCGTCAGGCCGGCGTAACCCTCGTCCTCGACGATCATCTTCGCCAGGTCGAGCTTGCCGCGCTCGGCCGGGAACGCCTGGACCAGGCCCATCGCGGTGTCGCGGATGGCGCGACCGACAGTGTTGCCCATCAGCGCGCCCGACGTGCCGCACATCTTGAGGGCCGCCAGGGAGACCTGGTGGGCGTGCTCGCAGATGGCGCCCTTGGCGAGCTTCCAGCTCTTGACGACCTCGGGCTTGGGCAGGATCGGCGGGTCGCTGGCCTCCAGGTCGATCTGGCGGCGCAGCCACAGGTGGGCCTCGGCGAGGTGCTGCTCACCGTCGCCGATGAGCACCTGGTGCATCGGGCTCGAGGCGATCGGCTTGCCGGTGTCGGCGAAGGTCGCCGCCATCGTCCGGGCCATCGCGTAGTCCCACACACCCTGCGCGATGCCGGCGTAGATCGACGCGATCGCGATCTGGTTGCCGACCCACGAGCCGCGCGACATGGTCGTCGCCCGGGTGAAGGCGCCGGGCACGGCGAGGGAGAGCTCGTCGGGGACGAAGCAGTTCTCCATGACCAGACCGTTGTTGTCGGAGGCGCGCATGCCCAGGCCGACCCAGCGGGCGCGCGGGCGCGAGCCCTCGGTGTCGCGGGGCACGAGGAAGAGGGTCAGCGAGTCCATGCCCTCGATGTCGTCGCGTCGAGCGGTGACGAGGTAGTAGTCGGCCGAGCCGGAGAGGCAGCCGAACGACTTCTCACCGTTGAGCAGCCAGCCGCCCTCGGTGCGGGTCGCGGTGGTGCGGATCAGCACGTTGGCGTTGGACGCCTTGACGGCCTCGCTCGCGAAGTTGCCGATCGCCTTCTGCTCGGTGCCCATCAGGTGCAGCACCTTCTCGGCGAAGGCGCGGACGACCGGCGCCTCCTCGTCGTCGTACAGACCCGCGTCGAGCGCCGCGAGCGGCAGCATGCCGCGCGAGGACGACGAGCAGTGGAAGAAGAAGGCCAGCGCGGTGGAGCCGCAGACCGTGCCGAGCGTGTACGTCGTGGCGGCGAGGTCACGCAGCCCGCCACCGAGGCCGCCGTACTCCTCGGGGACGACCAGGCCGAGCAGACCGGCGTCGGCGAGCAGCTTGATGTGTCCCTCGGGCAGGGCGCCGGCCTCGTCGGCCGACTCGGCCGCGGCGGCGATCGCGGGGAGCACGGACTCGACCCGGGCGGCACGCGCACGCTCGGCGTCGGTGAGGTCCGGGAGAAGGCGCTCAGCCGTCAGTGTGCTCGTCATCCTGCAGCTCCTACGTTGTCGGTCACGGCCCGGAGGGTCGCGTGGTCTTGATGGGTGAGTCCTGAGAGTGGTTCGAGGTCGGCGGCGATCCGGCCGAGCTCGGCGGCGTCGGACGGCGTCTCGACGTCGAGGGCGCCGAGCAGGCGGACCAGGTCCTCGGTGGCGACGGCGCCGTCGAGCCCGCAGAGCGTGGTGTCGAAGTGGTGCACGCCGCTCTTGAGGGCGGTGAGCGCCTTGACCAGGCCGAGGCGGTCGCGGTCGCCGAGGCGAGCGCGGATCGGGACCGGGCGGGCGATCCCGACGGCGTCCTGGAGCAGCGCCCGGACCTGGAGCGGTGTCGCCTCGCCGGCCCCGTCGGACACGCAGATCTCCTGCACCCGCACCTGGGCGAGGGCGGCGATCGCGGCGAGCACGGGCTCGGCCCGGTCGGGACGGAAGGCGTCGTCGAGCACGACAGCGGACGCGGTCGGCGACGTCGACGACCAGGTCGAGGACGCGGTCGAGGTCACCGTCGACGGCCGGGTCGAGCAGGACCTCGACGGGTCCCGACGCCGCGGGCCAGCGCCGCGTCGCGCTGCGCCACGGTCTCGACGAGCACGCTGGAGGCAGGAGCGAGGAGCGGGTCGAGGCCGTCGGTCGGTGCCGCGGACGCGGACGCCGCTGGCGGCCATCCGGGCGGCGGTCTCGCCGACCACGGACTCGGCGACGCCGCGCGCCCGCAGGCCGGCGATCGACGCCGCCGTCGGCGAGCGTGGCCACGTCGGGCAGCACGTCGGCGAACTGTCCCCAGCCGCGCGAGTGGAAGAGCAGCGGGGCGGTCCGGCGAGCGGCGTGCCCGGCGACGACCTCCCCGACGAAGATCGTGTGGTCGCCACCGGGGTGGGCGTGCACCACGCGGCAGTCGAGCCAGCCGAGCGCCGAGTCGAGGAGGGGTACGCCGGTCTCGGCGGTCGTCCAGGTCTCGTCGGCGAACCGGTCGGTGAGGCCGGGCACCATGCCGGCGAACCGGCGCGCGACCTCGGCCTGGTCCTTCGCGAGCACGTTGATCCCGAAGACGCCGCTCTCGGAGATCAGCTCGTGGGAGTAGAGCGTGCGGCTCAGGCAGACCGACACCAACGGCGGGTCCAGGCTGACACTCGAGAACGAGCTCGCGGTCATGCCGTGCCACGCACCGTCGGCGAGCGTCGTCACGACCGTGACGCCGCTCGGCCATTGGGCCAGGACGCCACGGAACGTCGCCGGATCGACCATGCCGCACCTCCCCTTCGAGTAGAGAATATACGATATCGGTTCTGCGTGCAACGGTGCAGCCAGAACGCGGTCCGAGTAGTCCGGAAGGGCGTCGGCGAGTGCCCGAGCCGGCCTCACACGATCTCTATATGATCGCGTTCCACGGAGGAGAGGAACCACGATGGCCCGACAGCCACGCACCGGACCCACGGTGCGCCCGATCGCGCACCTGTCCCTGGTGGACCGCGTGACCGATGAGCTGTACCGGTCGATCCTGAACGGCGACATCCGGCCGGGGACGGCGGTCTCGATCGTGGAGCTCTGCGAGCAGTTCGACGTCAGCCACATCCCGGTCCGCGAGGCGCTGCGACGGCTCGAGAGCGAGGGGCTGGTCAGCCTCCGCCCCGGCCGCTCCGCCCTGGTCGCCTCGCTCAGCCTCGAGGACCTCGAGGACATCTACCGGCTGCGCAAGCTCATCGAGGGCGACCTGATCGTCCGCAGCATGGCCGACATGACCGAGGACCAGCTCGCCCGCGCCGAGATCGCCCTCGACGAGTACGTCAACATCGAGCGCGAGCCGGCCGCCCTGGCCGAGGCGCACCACGCCTTCCACGCGACGCTGCTCGAGGGCGCCGTCGGCTCGGCCGACCAGCGGGTCCTCGACCTGCTGTGGCACGCTGCCGACCGCTACCTGCACATCCTGATCGGCGACCTCGACCGCGCGCCCGAGACGACCGAGGGTCGCATCGACGAGCACCGCCAGCTCCTCGACCTGGCCCAGGCGGGCAAGGCCGAGGAGCTGCGCGACGCCTGGGTCGCCCACCTCGACAGCAGCGAGACGCAGCTGCGTATCGCGCTGGGCCAGCGGGCGACCGTCGAGGCGACCAGCTAGGTCGTCGAGCTCAGCTCGTCAGTGCTGCGGCGAGCGCCCACGGGCGGCCGTCGACCAGGTCGGTCCCCCGGCTGACGAACCGGTTGACCGCGCAGGCCGGCCGCAGGGTCGCCACCTCGACCGCGTCGCGTGGCGAGGATGGGGTCGGGTCGGCTGATGATGCCCGAGAACGGGCCGCGCCCCGGCGCCCACAGGGTGAAGTCGGTCGAGAGCGGGATCAGCACTCCCCCGCCGTACTCCCCACGCCGGCTGGCGACAGCGACGTTGAGCCGGTTCTCGGCCGCCCGCTCGAGGAGCAGCAGCTCGAGGTCCCAGGCCGCCTGGGTGGTGAAGGGTACGGCGACCACGTCGACGTCCTGGAGGGCGGCGAGCCGGAAGGTCTCGGGGTAGAGCGCGTCGTCGCCGAGGATGAGCGCGAGCCGGCCCCACGCGGTGTCGAGGACCGCGAGGTCCTTGCCGAGCTCGGTCGCCCAGGCGTGGCGGGCGGTCGGGTGCAGCTGCGGCTGGCGCAGCTCGACCCCGGCGGCCGAGACCACGAGGCCGACGTGGGCGTCGCCCTCGGCGACGCTGGTGGCCACCAGCGCGTCGCTGCCGGCCAGGGCCGCGACGATGTCGTCGGCCGCGAGCCCGGCGAGCTCGGGGAGGACGACCAGTCCGGCACCGGTGGCGAGGGCCTCGTTCAGCAGGGTGGTCACGTCGTCGCCGTCCGCGGGGCTGAGCACGGCGGTGACCAGCTCGTCGGCACCGGCCGCGCGCTGGCGGCCGCGGGGCTCGTCGAGGATCGGGCCGTAGAGCTCGGGGCGGCGCGAGCCGATCACGTCGGTGCCGTCGGGGCGGCGCTTGTCGTCGGCGAGTGACGGGTCGATGTCGGCGACCACCACGGCCTCGCCGGTGCGCGGCCCGATCGCGACGATGGTGCCGTCGGGCGCGACGATCTGGCTCTCCCCCGCGCCGTGCAGCCGGTCGGTCGGGACGCCGACCCGCTCGGCGACCATCGCGATGCTGCGGTCGGGCACCAGCGGGCCGACCTTGTTGGCGGCGACCACCCAGACCCGGTTCTCGACGGCGCGCACCGGGACGTGCAGCGAGGCCTCGTCGAGCGCGAAGGAGTTGAGGCTGTTGAGCAGCACCTGGGCGCCGCCGACCGCGAGCATCCGCGGGGTCTCGTTGATGACGCCGTCCATGCAGGAGTAGAGCCCGACCCGGCCGAACGCGGTGTCGAGCACCGGCGAGGCCGCGACCGCGGAGTCGAGGTGGTCGCGCTCGCTGCCCATCAGCACCTGCTTGTCGGTGACCGCGAGGATCTCGCCCGCGGGCGAGAAGAGGATGTTGCTGCCGGTGGTGCGCCCGTCCTCGCGGTTGAGGGTGCAGTTGGCCATCAGGTGCAGCGAGTGCTCGCGCGCCTTCGCGGCCAGCGCGGCGACGAACGGGCCGTCGAGGGTCAGCGCCTTGCTCCGGGCGTGCTCGCGGTCGTCGTACCAGGAGACGTGGTTGCAGAACTCCGGCAGGACCACGACCTCGGCCCGCTCGGCCGCGGCGCGGTCGATCATCCGCAGGCAGGTCGCGAGGTTCTCCTCGACGTCCTCGGTCACGGCGAACTGGACGGCGGCCACACGAACGATCGGCATTCACTGCTCCTATATATGATCTACGCTCTGCTCCAAGCCTCGCACACCAGTCCCCCGAACCCTAGGAGCAGGCCGAATGTCGGAAGCGACTCGTGATGAATCCGAGACCTCGCTGCGAGGTCGAGGCCGTTCGCCGGCCGAGCCCCCGGTCACGGATCGACCTGAGGCGGGCCGCGCCGTTCGGCTGGTGGCCGGCGATCGTGATCGCGATGGTCGCCTTCATCGACCGGGTCGAGTACAACCTGGTCGCCGGCGCGCTGCCCGCGATCCAGGACCACTTCGACTTCGGCGACACCCTGGCGGGCGCGATCCCGACCGCCTCCGCGATCGCCGGCGTGATCCTGCTGCTGCCCGCCGGTCGGTTGGCCGACACCGGACGGCGTACGACGATCGTCGGCCTGGTCGTGCTCACCTGGGCCGCGGTCTCGGTGCTCAGCGGCGTGGCGACGACGTTCGCCCTCTTCTTCGTCAGCCGGATCCTGCTCGGCGCGGCCGGCCAGCTCTACAACCCGCCGGCCTCGAGCGTGCTCGCGGACTACTTCCCCGGCGCGAGCCGCGGCAAGGCCTACGGCATGGAGCGCGCCGGCTACTACCTCGGTCTCCCGGTCGGCGTCGCACTCGGCGGCGTGCTGGCCGAGGCGGTCGGCTGGCGGTCGGTCTTCTTCATCGTCGCCGTGCCGGGCGTGCTGGTCGCGCTCCTGGTCTTCACCGTGCGCGAGCCGCTGCGCGGCCTCGGCGACCGGATCGACCAGCTGCGCGGCGGCGCCGCCACCCCGGCCCACGGCACCCCGACGCTGGCCGACCGCGGCTCGATGTTCCGCGAGGCGCGTGCCCTGCTCGACATCCGCGCGCTGCGCGGCGTGGTCGCCAGCCTCTCGCTGCTCTACCTCGGCCTCGGCGGCCTCTTCTACTGGCTGCCGACCCTGCTCGAGCGCAGCGAGGGCCTGGACTACGACGCGGCCGCCGGGCTGGCCGGCGCGGTCGGCGGCACCGGCATCGTCATCGGCATCATCCTCGGCAGCCGGATCGGCGACCGCGGCCACGGCGTGAAGCCGGCCTGGCGTCTGCGGGTCGCCCTCGGCTTCCTGCTCCTGGGCGCCATCGCGCTGACCGGCGTCGTGCTCATCCCCGGGCTGCCGGTGCGGATGACGCTGATCGCGCTGTGCTGCGTCGGCTTCGCCGGCGCGATCCCCAACCTGACCGCGGCGTCCGCCGACGTCGTGCCGGCGAGCCGCCGCGGCCTCGGCTTCGCGGTGCTCCAGTTCCTCACGACGCTCGGCGGCGCCGCCGGCCCGCTGATGATCGGCATCGTCTCCGATGCCGTCGGCAGCCTCAGCCTGGCGATGCTCGCGCTGCTGCCCCCGCTGTTCGTCACGCTCGTGGTGCTGAAGCGCACCACGCCGTACTACGACGAGGACGCGCAGCGGGCGCTCGTCGGCTAGCTCGCGCTTGTGGGCGCGGCCGCCGAAGTGGAGGTACGTCGGGGCAGCTGACTCGTCCTCGGGGTTGAAGAAGACCGCCAGCAGCGCGGCGTCCGCGATCGGCAGCTCCAGCAGGAACGAGTCGTCGCGCTCCACGGCGACCAGCGGCAGGTCGTTCATCGGCGGCATGTCCTGCATCTCCTCGCGCGTGATCATGAAGCTCGCGACCAGGGAGCCGTCCTCGGCCTCCGCGACCTCGAGTGCGACACCCTCACGGGAGTAGGTGCCGACGTACCGGCTCGCGTCGTCGACCACCTGCGAGTCGAGCGGCGCCGGGTCCTGGCGGAGCGTCACGCCCAGCCGGTCCTCGAAAAGCCAGTCGGCGAGCTCGCGGTACATCAGCATCGCGCTCTCGACGTTGGTCTGCAGGCAGAAGCCGAAGCGCTGCTCGGGCGCGACGCGCATGAACGCGTTCTGGCCGATCGAGTTGCCGTCGTGGCCGATGACCTTCACGTCGCCGAACGTGTCGAGGATCCAGCCGAGTCCCCAGGACTTCCCGAGCACGGTGTCGTCGACCAGGTCGACCTGCGGCTGCTGCGCCGCGGTGACGATCTCGGCCGAGAGCAGCCGGGTGCCGTCGGCAGCGACACCGCCGTCGAGGTGCAGCTTCACGAACCGGAGCACGTCAGCGGCGCTGGCGACGACGGATGCGCCCATCGGGCCGCACGAGCGGTAGAGGCCCCATTGCGGGCTCACCATCAGCGACTCGGGGTCCTCCGGGTTCGGCACGTGGCCGACCGAGTTCGGGTGGCCGATGACCTCCTCGGCGAAGGCGACGGTGCTCTGCAGGCCGAGCGGCTCGAAGAGCCGCTCGCGCAGGGCGGTCTCGAAGACCGTGCCACCGACGACCTCGACGAGTCGGCCGAGGATCGAGAAGCCGCTGTTGCTGTAGCTCCAGATCGAGCCGGGCGGAGCGATCTGCGGCAGGTCGCGGATCTCGTCCATGTAGCGCGGCAGCGCGTCGTCGCCGCGGCCGGTGTCGATGAAGACGTCACCGTCGAAGCCGCTGGTGTGGCGCAGCAGGTCGCGGACCGTGACGGTGTCGCGGGCGTGCGCGTCGCGGACCTCGAAGTCGGGGAGGTAGTCGCGCACCGGGCGGTCGAGGTCGATCAGGCCCTCGTCGGCGAGCATCAGCACCAGGGTCGCGGTGTAGACCTTGCCGATCGAGCCCGGCAGGAAGAGCGCGTCGGTCGTCACCGGGCTGCCGGTGCGGATGCTGAGCACGCCCGCCGCGACCTCGGTGATCGTGTCGCCGTCGAGCACAGCGAGCTGCGCTCCTGGGACGTGGTGCTTGTCGATGAGCTCCGCCAGCTTCTTCTCGAGCTCGGCCTGGGTGTGCGACACGGTTCCTCCTCGGCGTACCTACAGTGTAGGTAGCGTGTAACCTACAGCGTAGGTTTGTCAAGAGGAGCGAGGACGACATGGCGGGACTGACGCGTGAGCGGATCCTGCAGACCGCGGTCCGCCTCGCCGACCGCGACGGTCCGGACGCCGTCACGCTGCGCAAGATCGCGGCCGAGCTCGGCGTGCACGTCACCTCGCTCTACAACCACGTCCCCACCCGCGACGCGGTCACCGACGGGATCGTCGAGCTGCTGCTCGACGAGGCGAAGCTGCCGACCACCCCGGTCGCGTGGGACGACTGGATCCGGCAGTTCGTCGACGGCGTGACCGGCATCGCGGCGACCCATCCGGGGGCGTTCCACGCGCTGCAGCAGGGACCGGTCCAGGGCGCCCGGGCCACGGCCTCCTTCGAGGTCGCGCTCGCCGCGCTGACGGAGGCCGGCTTCAGCCCGACCGACGCGTTCGCCGCGATCAAGGCGGCGTCGTACCTCGCCCTGATGATCGGCATGGAGCGGAGCCTGCTCGCCCGCGGTGAGCTGCTCGAGACGCACCTCGAGGAGCTCCCCGAGGAGTCGTTCCCGCTGGTGCGGTCGATCGCCGCGGACGGGGGCGACTACGAGTACGTCTGGGCGTTCGGGGTCGACACCCTGATCGCCGGGCTCCGCAGCAAGCTGGCCTAGCTCCAGACGCGGACGACGGCGCGGCCGGCGACGCACGGGCACCTCGGTGCCGGCGGGCACGTGCGCCCACTCGCCGGACTCGGTCCACAGCACGCCGACGTCGGTCGGGAAGGTGCGGCCGGCGAGGTCGTCGTAGACCTGGACCGATCCGGGCATCCGGTCGCTCGGGCCGCGGAGCAGGGCCGACGTCGGCCGTGCGCACGCTGATCTCACCCGGGTCGGCGTCGGCGCCGTCGGTCCAGCCGCCGCCGGGTCCGGAGAAGCAGACCAGCGCGCGCGGTGCCGTCCTCGACCGAGGTCGCGGAGCGGGTCGCGCGCGGCTCGACGAGCAGGTAGTCCCCCGCCGCCGCGGTCTGGCCGCTGATCGACAGCGCGCCGGACAGGATCACCATCTCCTCGCCGGCCGGCTGGTGGCCGACGGCGTCGCGGACCCAGCCGGGAGGGAACTCGACCATCACGGTGCGGGTGTTGCTCTCGGCATCGGCGTGCAGCATCACCATCCGGGCCGGCTTGTCCGAGCCGGAGATGTTGTGCTCCATCCAGGCGAGGTCACCGGAGGCGAGGTCGACCACGGTCATCGGGCTGCTCCTTGGAGGTGGGTGATCACGTCGGCCTCGGACAGCACGTCGGCGTACTTCGCGTCGAGGTCGAAGAGGTTCTGGTCGTGGGTCGCGGCGTCACGGTCGCCGCACGCGTCGGCGACCACGATCGGCCGGAAGCCGTGCTGCAGCGCGTCGAGCGCCGTCGCGCGCACGCAGCCGCTGGTGGAGAAGCCGAGCACGACGACCGTGTCGATGCCGGTGGCGTTGAGGGTCGCGGCGAGGCTGGTGCCGAAGAACGACGAGGCGTACTGCTTGGTCACCACGATCTCGCCGGGCAGCGGTGCGGGCGCATCCGGGAACGCGGCGTACGGCGAACCCTCCTCGAAGGCGCTGAGCCCGGGCACCTTGACCGCGAACCAGCCGGCGTCGGCGCCGCCCTTGGCGAGCTTGACCGTCGTGAAGAGCACCGGGATGTCGGCCGCGCGGGCCGCGTCGACGACGCGCTCGGCGCTGGCCCGGGCGGCCTCGAAGCGGCCACCGTCGTCGGTCAGCGGTCCGTCGAGGTAGGCCGTGACGACGTCGACCACGACGACGGCCGGGCGCGAGCCCCAACCGATCCGCGCGCCGAAGTTGTCCATCAGATGATGCCTGCCGCGCTGAGCTCGGCCCGGCGGGCCTCGTCGATGCCGAGCAGCTCGCCGTACACCTGGTCGTTGAACTGGCCCAGGTCGGCGCCGGTCCACCGGATCGAGCCGGGCGTGGCCGAGAGCTTGGGGACGACGTTCTGCATCTTCAGCGTGCCGAAGGTCTGGTCGGGGACCTGGACGATGGAGTCGCGAGCCTTGAAGTGCGGGTCCGCGAGCATGTCGGCGGCCTTGTAGATCCGTCCGGCCGGGACACCACCGGCGTCCATCTTCTCGAGGAGCTCCTCGGCGTCGAGGGTGGCGGTCCACGCCGAGATCAGCTCGTCGAGGTGGGTCTGGTCCTTGCCGCGGCCGACGTGGGTGGAGTACGGGTGGCCCGGCTCCGACCACTCCGGGTGGCCCATCATCGTGAACAGGCGAGACGAGACCGAGTCCTGGTTGGCCGCGATCAGGATCAGCTGGTCGTCCTTGGTCGGGTAGACGTTGGAGGGCGCCACGTTGGGCAGGATCGCACCCGTGCGCTCGCGCTGGTAGCCGGCCTGGTCCCACTCGGTCACCAGCGACTCCATCATCGCCAGCACCGACTCGTAGATCGAGGCGTCGACGACCTGGCCCTCGCCGGTGGCGTTGCGGTGCTGCAGCGCCGAGAGCGCGCCCACGGTGGCGTGCATCGCGGCCAGCGAGTCGCCGATCGAGATGCCGGCGCGCGACGGCTGGCGGTCGGGGTCGCCGAGGATGTAGCGCAGGCCGCCCATGGCCTCGCCGATCGACCCGTAGCCGGCGCGCGAGGCGTAGGGGCCGGTCTGGCCGTAGCCCGTCACGCGGACCAGGATGATGCCGGGGTTGACCTCGCGCAGGCGCTCGTAGGAGAGGTTCCACTTCTCGAAGGTGCCGGCCCGGAAGTTCTCGACGATGATGTCCGACTTCGCGACGAGCTGCAGGAAGATCTCCTGGCCCTCCTCCTCGCGGAGGTTGAGCGTGACCGTGCGCTTGTTGCGGCCGACGACCGGCCACCACAGCGAGGTACCGTCGGTGCGCCCCCACTGCCGCATCGGGTCACCGGTGCCGGGAGCCTCGACCTTGATCACGTCGGCGCCCTGGTCGGCCATGAGGGTCGCGGCGAAGGGGCCGGCGAGCAGCTGGCCCGCCTCGAGCACACGAACACCGGCCAACGGCCCTGCACTGGTCGTCATGGCCCGAATCGTATATCAGATAGGGTTTGCTCGTGACGGACGTCCAGATCGTCGAGGTGTCCCCTCGTGACGGCTTGCAGAACGAGTCGCGGCTCGTGTCGACCGCCGACAAGGCGGCGCTCGTACGACGCGCGCTCGACGCCGGCGCGCGCCGGGTCGAGGTGACCGCGTTCGCCCACCCCGAGCGGGTGCCGCAGATGGCCGACGCCGAGGCCGTGATGGCCGAGGTGCGCGACGACCCGCGGCTGACGTCGATCGGGCTGGTGCTCAACCGGCGCGGTCTCGACCGCGCGATCGCGGCCGGCTGCGACGAGGTCACGGTCGTGGTCGTGGTCTCCGACGGGCTGGCGCTGAAGAACCAGGGCGTCGACACCGCGGCCCAGGTCGCTGCCTGGCAGGCGATGGCGGCCGACGCCCGCTCCGCCGGGCTGGCGACGACGGTGATCCTGGCCGCGTCCTTCGGCTGCCCCTTCGACGGTGAGGTCCCGACGTCGCGCGTGCTCGAGGTCGCCCGCGGCGTGCTCGAGTCGCCGCCGGACGAGCTGGCGATCGCGGACACCATCGGGGTCGGCGTACCCGCTCAGGTGCGGTCGATCGTCTCCGGCCTGCGCGAGCTCGACGCCGAGATCCCGCTGCGCGCGCACTTCCACAACACGCGGAACACGGGCTACGCCAACGCGCTCGCCGCGATCGAGTCCGGCGTGACCGTGCTCGACGCGTCGGCCGGCGGCATCGGCGGCTGCCCCTTCGCGCCCGGCGCCACCGGCAACATCGCCACCGAGGACCTCGCCTACCTGCTCGCGCGCTCCGGCATCGAGTCCGGCATCGACCTCGCGTCGATGGCCGCCACCGGCACCTGGATCAGCGAGCTGGTCGGCTACCCGCAGGCCCCGGCCATGCTCGGCCGCGCCGGCACCTTCCCGAAATAGCCGAGTCGGCGCTGTTTCAGCCTGGCAGTGGCTGACACTCAGCGCCGACTCGGCGTCGGATCAGCGGGCGGACGAGCCCTCGACGTAGTCGGAGTCGTGGCTCTTGACCCAGGCCATCAGCTTGCGGAGCTCGGCACCGGTCTTCTCGATCGGGTGCGCGGCGCCCTGCTTGCGGAACTTCGTGAACTCCGGCGAGCCGTTGTCCATGTCGGCGATGAAGCGCTCGGCGAACTTGCCGTTCTTGATGTCGGCGAGCACGTCCTCCATGTTCTTCTTCACGTCGGGCGTGATGACCCGCGGGCCGGAGACGTAGTCACCGAACTCGGCGGTGTCGGAGACCGACCAGCGCTGCTTGGCGATGCCGCCCTCGTACATGAGGTCGACGATCAGCTTGAGCTCGTGGAGGCACTCGAAGTAGGCGACCTCGGGCTGGTAGCCCGCCTCGGTGAGGACCTCGAAGCCGTACATGACCAGCTGCGAGGCGCCGCCGCAGAGGACGGCCTGCTCACCGAACAGGTCGGTCTCGGTCTCCTCGGTGAAGGTGGTCTTGATGCCGCCGGCGCGCAGGCCGCCGATCCCCTTGGCGTAGGAGAGGGCGAGCGGCCAGGCGTTGCCGGACGCGTCCTTCTCGACGGCGACGAGGACCGGGACGCCGCGACCGTCGACGTACTCACGACGGACGAGGTGGCCGGGGCCCTTGGGGGCGACCATGAAGACGTCGACGCCGTCGGGCGGGGTGATGTAGCCGAAGCGGATGTTGAAGCCGTGGCCGAAGACCAGGGTGTCGCCCTCGGTGAGCTGCGGCGCGATCTCCTCGGCGTACAGCTTCCGCTGGTGCTGGTCGGGGGCGAGGATGACGATGACGTCGGCCTCCTCCGCGGCCTCGGCCGGGGTGAGCGACGCGCAGGCCCTCGGCCTCGGCCTTGGCGCGGCTCTTCGAGCCGGGCTGCAGGCCGATCCGGACGTCGACGCCCGAGTCGCGCAGGGACAGCGCGTGGGCGTGGCCCTGGCTGCCGTAACCGATGACCGCGACATTCTTGCCCTGGATCAGGGACAGGTCGGCGTCGTCGTCGTAGAACATCTCAGCCACTGGGGCTTCTCCTTCTGGTTGTGGTGCTTCTTGGTTTCGAGACAGGCGCAGAACGCCTTCCTCAGCCCGCAGCTGGCGGGGCGGGGATGGTGACCGGGCGCAGGTTGCGCTCGGAGATGGAACGGGAGCCGCGACCGATCGCGACCATGCCGGACTGCACGAGCTCACGGATGCCGAACGGCTCCAGCACGCGCAGCAGGTCGGCGAGCTTGTCGGCGTTGCCGACCGCCTGGATCGTCACCGCGTCGGGCGCGATGTCGACGACCTTGGCGCGGAAGAGCTGGACGGCGTCGAGGACCTGGCCGCGCGACTCCGCGTCGGCCTTGACCTTGACCAGGATCAGCTCCCGGTTGACCGAGGCACCGCCGTCGAGCTCGACGATCTTGATCACCTCGACCAGCTTGTTGAGCTGCTTGGTGACCTGCTCGAGCGGCGAGTCCTCGACGTTGACGACGATCGTCATCCGCGAGACCTCGGGGTGCTCGGTCGGGCCGACCGCCAGCGAGTCGATGTTGAACCCGCGGCGGCTGAACAGGCCCGCGATGCGAGCGAGTACGCCGGGCTTGTTCTCGACCAGGACCGACAGGGTGTGCTTGGTGCTGGGGATGGCAGTCACGGTCGCACCTCGATGTCGGTGTCGTCCTCGAAGTGGGGAGCGAGGTCGCGGGCGTACTTGATGTCGTCGTTGCTCGTGCCGGCGGCGACCATCGGCCACACCATGGCGTCGCGGTGGACCCGGAAGTCGACGACCACCGGGACGTCGTTGATCTCCATCGCCTTGGTGATGGTGGCGTCGACGTCGGCCGGGTTGTCGCAGGACAGGCCCACGCAGCCGTAGGCGTCGGCCAGCTTCACGAAGTCGGGGATCCGGCGGGCCGGACCCGTGTGCAGGTCGGTGTTGGAGTAGCGCTCGTTGTAGAAGAGCGTCTGCCACTGGCGGACCATGCCGAGCGACTCGTTGTTGATGATCGCGACCTTGATCGGGATGTCGTTGATCGTGCAGGTCGCGAGCTCCTGGTTGGTCATCTGGAAGCAGCCGTCGCCGTCGATCGACCAGACGACCTTGTCGGGGCAGCCGACCTTGGCGCCCATCGCGGCGGGCACGGAGTAGCCCATGGTGCCGAGGCCGCCCGAGTTGAGCCAGGTGTTGGGGTGCTCGTAGCCGATGAACTGCGCGGCCCACATCTGGTGCTGGCCGACGCCCGCGGTGTAGATCGTCTCCGGTCCGGCGATCGCGCCGAGCCGCTCGAGGACGTACTGCGGAGCGAGGCCGCCGTCGGCGGGAGCGTCGTAGCCGAGGGCGTACTTCTTCTTCACCCCGGCCAGGAACTGCACCCAGGCCTCGTAGTCACCGGTGTTGCCGGCGTCGGCCTCCGCCTTGAGCGCGACGATCAGGTCGCTGATGACCTCGCGGCAGTCGCCGACGATCGGGACGTCGGTGTAGCGGTTCTTGCCGATCTCGGCCGGGTCGATGTCGGCGTGGATGACCTTCGCACCGGGTGCGAACGAGTCGAGGTTGCCGGTCACCCGGTCGTCGAAGCGGGCGCCGAGGCTGATGATCAGGTCGCTGCGCTGCAGGCCGGCGACCGCGGCGACGGTGCCGTGCATGCCGGGCATGCCGAGGTGCTGCGCGTGGCTGTCGGGGAACGCGCCCCGAGCCATCAGCGTGGTCACGACCGGCATGCCGGTGAACTCGGCGAGCACGCGCAGCTCCTGCGACGCCCGCGCGCGGATGGTGCCGCCGCCGACGTACAGGACCGGACGACGGGCCTGGAGGATCAGCTTGGCTGCCTCGCGGATCTGCTTGGAGTGCGGCTTGGTCACGGGGCGGTAGCCGGGCAGGTTCAGCTCGGTGGGCCACTGGTAGTCGGTCATCGCCTGGAGCGCCGACTTCGCGACGTCGACGAGCACCGGGCCAGGGCGGCCGGTCGAGGCGATGTGGAAGGCCTCGGCGACGGTGCGCGGGATCTCGGCAGGGTCGGTCACCAGGAAGTTGTGCTTGGTGATCGGCATCGTGATGCCGCGGATGTCCGCCTCCTGGAAGGCGTCGGTGCCGATCTGCGCAGCGCCGACCTGACCGGTGATGGCGACCATCGGGACCGAGTCCATGTGGGCGTCGGCGATCGGGGTGACCAGGTTGGTGGCCCCCGGACCCGAGGTCGCCATGCAGACGCCGACGCGACCGGTGGCGGCGGCGTACCCCTGCGCGGCGTGGCCGGCACCCTGCTCGTGGCGTACGAGGATGTGGCGGATCGAGGAGTCCATCAACGGGTCGTACGCCGGGAGGATGGCACCGCCTGGGATCCCGAAGATGTGCTCGGTGCCCGCGGCCTCCAGCGATCTGATCAGGCTCTGTGCGCCCGTCATCTGCTCGCTCATCACTGTTCCTTTTCTGAAGCTTCCTGCGCTGTGTACCACCGGGTGCCTTGCCCAACAAAAAACCCCTCGGCCCGGTGGGGCAACGAGGGGTGACGTGCGTGCTGGAGTCTGTCGACTCAGCTCACACGTCGCGTGCGTACAAGAAGGCCCTGGTGCATGGCACCACGGTAGCCGCACGCTCTCGCGCCCGTCATCTCAGGGTGCCAGGCATCCCAGCATGCGGGACGGCAGTCTCAGTCCTCGGCTGGTTCGCGACCGTCGGCGGTGCAGACGCAGACCTTGTTGCCGTGCGCGTCGGCGAGCACCCAGAACGCCGGGACGGCGTCCTCACTGACCAGTGTCCCGCCGGCGGCCACCGCGGCCTCGACCCGCGCCTCGGCGATCTCGCGCGGCACCACGATGTCGAGGTGGAAGCGCTGCTGCACCTCCCCCGTCGCGTCGGGAGCCTTCTGGAACCACAGCGTGTTGTTGCGACCACCCGGGTCCATGACCTCCGGCCACTCACCGTGGTCCTCGTAGCCGAGCACCGCAGCCCAGAACGGCTGCACCTCGGCGGCGTCGGGGACGTCGAGCGCCAGCTCGAGGGTGGAGACGTCGCGCGGAGCGGCCTCGATGCCGAGCTCGGCGGCGATGGCCGAGATGCGGCGTGCAAGGGCGATGTCGCGGCTGGTGACGCCGTCGACGTCGTGGCTGTGGAGGTCGATGTCGACGTGCGGGTAGGTCAGCGTCGACGTCGGGGTGGTGGTTGGCCTCCTCGGCCGCCTCGGTGACCCGGGTGACCAGCTCGAGGCCCTTCACGAAGCTGCCTGTCGCGAAGCGGCTGTGCAGCCGCATCAGGAAGAACCGCCAGTCGTCGAGGCCCTCGGCCACGACCTGCGGGTAGCGGAGTCTCTGCTTGGTGTCGTCGCTCATGGGAGCACCACCTGTCCGATCGGTCCTGGGTTGTAGGCGATCTCCCAGCGGTAGCCGTCAGGATCGCCGAAGTAGCCGGTGTAGCCGCCCCAGTCGCGCTCGACCGCTTCCTGCACGGGGTCGGCGCCCGCGGCCCGGGCGGTCTCGAGGACAGCGTCGACCTCCTCGCGCCGCGCCACGTTGTGGGCGAGGGTGATGGGTGCGACGCCGGGGCCGCGGTTGATGGGTCCGACCTCGGCCTCGAACTCGTGGTCGATCCAGAGCGAGAGCACGACGTGCTCCCCCATCCTGATCATCAGCACCTCGCCGGGCACGTCCATCTCGGTCGACCACCCGAGGCCGTCGACGTAGAAGGCCCGGCTGGCGTCGATGTCGCGCACGGCGACGCTGACGAAGCTGAGTCGTTGATCCATCGCTCCACCATGGCACGAGAGGCCTACCCGACCCTAGGCTCGTCCCATGAGCGAGTTCGCAGGAGTCGACCCGACCGTGCCGCCGACCGGGACCGGGTGCGTGGAGTGCGAGGAGACCCGCGGCTGGTGGGTGCACCTGCGGCGGTGCACGCAGTGCGGCCACATCGGCTGCTGCGACACCTCACCCTCGCAGCACGCCACCGCCCACTTCCGCGAGAGCGGACACCCGGTGATCACCAGCTTCGAGCCGGGCGAGGACTGGTTCTGGGACTTCACGACCGAGTCCGGGTTCCTCGGGCCGACCATGTGTCCCGCGACCGCCCGCCCCGACGACCAGCCCGTGCCCGGCCCGGCCGGTCGGGTGCCGCTCGACTGGCGCGAGCACATCCACGAGTAGTCGCAGCTAGGCCAGCGTCTGGGTGATCTCCCGCCGGTCGCCGTCGACGACGACCTGCGCAAGGGCGCCGTTGACGAGCGGCAGGTACGGCGCGACGTGGCCGCACTCGACGTCGAGGACGACCGGGATGCCGAGCCCACCGAGTGCGTCGGCGACCGCGTCCGCCTGGCTCAAGCTGGGTGCGTCCGGGGCACCCGTCCGACCGATCAGCACCGCCGAGGCGTGCTCGAACCAGCCCGCGTAGCGCAGCGAGTGCAGGGTCCGGGCGATCGTGTAGGCGCCGTCCTCGCAGGCCTCGAGGTAGACGACGATCCCCTCGGCAGCGTGCTCGCGACCGAACGACGCGACATCGCCGTACGGCGTGGCGGCCAGCGGCCCGACGGTCTCCAGGCAGCCACCGATCAGCCGACCGGTCACGTCGACCGGACCGCCGCCGAGCACCGACCAGCTCCCGGTCGCGTCGAGGGTGAACCGGTCGACCGCGGGCCGGTTGACGTAGTCGTCCCAGCCGGTCGACCGGTAGCGACCCGGGCTGGTCTGGGTGAACGGCCCGGTTGCGGACGCGATCTCGGTCCAGTGCAGCAGGCCGTCGGGGACGGCGTACGGGCTGTCCATCAGGTTGGCGCCGTGGAGGGTCGCCCAGCCGAGCCGCAGGGAGACCGGCATCAGCAGCGTGGAGATGTCGCTGAAGCCGACCAGCCAGGTCGGCTCGGCGGCCGCGAGCGACTCCCAGCCGATCCGGTCGAGCAGGTCGATCGCCAGCTCGCCGCCCCACGGCGGCACGACCGCGCGGATCGCGGGGTCGGCCAGCATCGCCGTCAGCTCGGCAGCGCGCTGCTCCTTGGGCGCCGAGACGACGCTCGGGGTGCCGAGGCACTCCCCCAGCACCACGTCGTACCCACGCGCCTCGAGCGACTTCACGGCGACGTCGAGCCGCGCGAGCATCCCCGGTTGGATCCCCGACGACGGCGCGGTCACGCCGATCCGGTCACCGGGCTGGAGCGGTCGAGCGAAGCGCATACCTCAGCGTGTCAGGTCGCTGAGCGACGTCAACTGAGTTCCGTGCTCGTCGAAGTTCGCCGGGTCGAGCCAGCGCTCGTGCGCCGCCTTGACGGCCGGCCACTCGTCGTCGGTGACCGAGAACCAGTCGGTGTCGCGGTTGCGGCCCTTGGTGATCATGTGGTTGCGGAAGCGGCCCTCGTGGACGAACCCGAGCCGTCGCGCTGCCCGCCGGGACGGCTCGTTGAGGCTGTCGCACTTCCACTCGAACCGGCGGAAGCCGAGGTCCTCGAAGGCGTGCCGCATGCTCAGGTGGACCGCCTCGGTGGCCGCACGGGTGCGCTGCAGCGACTTCGCGTAGAGGACGCCCGCGATCTCGACCTGGCCGGTGGCGGTGTCGATGCGGGTGTACGACGCGGTCCCCTGCGCCCGCTCGCCGTCCGGCACCAGCGCGAAGGTCATCAGCTCGCCCGCGGCGAGGTGCTGCTCGATGAGCTCCGCCATCTCCGGCACGTCCACGGGCGGGTCCGTCGGCCGGTAGGTCCACAGCTCCTCGTCGCCCGGGTTGCAGAGCGCGGCGTACAACGCCTCCGCGTGTGCGGTGCTCAACGGCTCGAGGCGGACGTAGCGGCCGGTCAGCACGACCGGCTCGGGGCGCGGTCGCGTGATCCAGCCGGGCACCAGGTCGCCGACCTGCTGGCCGAAGTCGTTGGTCTCGGGCACCGCTGAACCCTAGTCAGAACCAACCGAGCGCTCGCAGCTGCCCCTCGCTGATCCCCAACGCGTGCCCGACCTCGTGACCGAGGACCTTGAGAACCCGGGGCGCGACCTCCTCGCGGGTCCGGCAGACGGCGAGGATCGGGAGGCGGTAGAGCGTGATCACGTCCGGCAGGCTGCCGGGCACGCGGCCGCCCGCGGTGGTGTGGGCGATCCCGCGGAACGTGCCGAGCAGGAGCTGGCCGGGCTGCACCTGGTCGGGCTCGGGCTCCTCGCGCACCACGACCGCGATCTCGGCGACGAGGCGCGCGGCTTCCTCCGGCAGCTGGTCCAGGGCGTCACGGACCAGCTCGTCGAAGTCGTCGGGGCCGATCGCGTCGGGGTTCACGTCGCCAGGTCGTCCAGCGTCGCCCGCACCAGGGCGAGGCCGCGCTCGACCTCGTCGTACGACGTGGACAGCGGCGAGAGCCCGATCCGCAGGCCGCCGGGGTCGCGGTAGTCGGGGATGACGTCCTGCTGCCAGAGCGCGGCGGTGACCTCACGCATCAGCGGGTGGTTGAGCGTGACGTGGCCCCCACGGAGGGCAGGGTCGCGCGGCGACGCGACGACGACCCCGGCCGGGGCGAGCAGCGAGTCGGCGACCTCGATGGCGTACGACGTGAGGCCGACCGACTTCTCGCGGACGGCGGCGATCCCGACCTCGTCGATCAGGTCGAGCATGTCCTGCATCGCGAGCATCCCGAGGACCGGCGGGGTGCCGGAGATGAAGCGCCGGATGCCGGGCGCGGGTGCGTAGGACGGACCCATCAGGAACGGGTCGACCGAACCCAGCCAGCCCTGGATCGGCTGGGTCAGCTGGTCGAGATGACGCGAGGCGACGTACGCGAAGGCGGGCGAGCCGGGCCCGCCGTTGAGGTACTTGTAGGTGCAGCCGACGGCCAGGTCGACGCCCCACTCGTCGAGCTCCACCTCCACCGAGCCCGCCGAGTGGCACAGGTCGGCGAGCACCAGCGCGCCGGCGTCGTGGGCGATCGCGGTCAGCGCGGCCAGGTCGGCGAGCCACGCGGATCGGTAGGCGACGTGCGAGAGCACGACGAGCGCCGTCTCCGGCCCGACAGCCTCGGACAGCAGGTCCGCGGTGACGCCGGACGTCGGGTCGACCTCGATCCAGCGCAGCGTCAGCCCGCACTCCTCGGCGACGCCGGCCGCGACGTAGCGGTCTGTCGGGAAGTTGTCGTTGTCGATGACGATCTCGGTGCGACCGGGCCGCGCGGCGACGGCAGCCCGCATCAGCTTGTAGAGCAGCACCGTGGTCGAGTCGCCGATCGTGGTCTGACCGGGCGCGGCGCCGAGCACGATCCGGCCGAGGTCGTCGCCGATCGTCTGCGGCAGCGTCCATCCAGCGCTCGTCCCAACCGCGGATCAGCCGGCCGCCCCACTCCTCCTCGACGAACGCGGCGAGCCGCGGCCCGCTCGCCTTCAGCGGCCGACCCAGCGAGTTGCCGTCGAAGTAGACGAGCGACGACTCCGCGCCGACGAAGCGGTCGCGGTAGGAGGCGAGCGGACCCTCGTCCGGCCGAGTCACAAGCGAACTGCCGTCAGGTCGCGAACCGAGGCGTAGCGCTCGCGCACGTACGGCGTCGGCTCGACGTCGGTCGACACCACGTCGGACAGCGGCCAGACCGGCGGCTCGGCGCCACCGGCCAGCACCCACGCGGCCTGGCGCGCGGCACCGCGGGCGACGTACTCCCCCGGCTGCGGCACCGTCACCGGCAGGCCGAGCACGGCGGACGCGATCTCGCGGACCGCCTCGCGAGCGTGCGGCTCCGCCGACCATGATGATCCGCTCGATCGGCGCACCGAGGTCGCGGACGGCGTCGACTGCGTCGGCCAGACCGCAGAGCATGCCCTCGACGGCGGCGCGGGCGAGGTACGACGGGTTGGCGGTCTCGAGGCGCAGCCCGTGGATCGCGCCGGTGGCGTCGGGCTTGTTGGGGGTGCGCTCGCCCTCGAGGTAGGGCACGAGTGCCATGCCGCCGGCACCGGCCGGTGCAGCAAGCGCGAGGTCGGACAGCTCCTCGTGCGAGACGCCGAGCATCCGGGTTGCGGCGTCGAGGACCCGCGCGGCATTGAGGGTCGCGACCAACGGCAGGAACCGGCCGGTCGCGTCGGCGAACCCGGCGACGGCGCCCGACGGGTCACCCACGGGCGCGTCGGCGACGGCGCACGCCACGCCCGACGTACCGATCGAGACGACCACGTCACCCACCACGGCGCCGAGGCCGAGGGCGGCGGCGGCGTTGTCGCCGGTGCCGGGGCCGAGCAGTGCGCCCGACGGCATCGAGAGCCCGGACTCGGCGGGGCCGAGGACCCGCGGCACGATCGCGTCGTGGCCCAGGCCGAGCTCGAGGAGGTCACGGCGGTACTCACCGGTCGCGGGCGACCAGTAGCCGGTGCCGCTCGCATCACCGCGGTCGGTGACCAGCGTGTCGAGGGAGGTCGCGCCGGAGAGCTTCCAGGTCAGCCAGTCGTGCGGGAGGCAGACGGCGGCCGTGCGCGCGGCGTTGTCGGGCTCGTGGTCGCGGAGCCAGCGCAGCTTGGTGACCGTGAACGACGCGACCGGCACCAACCCGACCGCGTCGACCCAGGCCTCCGGTCCGCCGAGCTCGTCGATCAGGTCGAGCGCGGCCTGGGCGGAGCGGGTGTCGTTCCAGAGCAGAGCCGGGCGTACGACGGCTCCGTCGGCGTCGAGGCAGACCATGCCGTGCTGCTGGCCGCCGACGGCGACCGCGTCGACGTCGTCGAGCCCGCCCGCGGCCTCGATGGCCTGCTGGAGCGCGTCCCACCACGCATCCGGATGCACCTCGGTGCCCTCCGGGTGGGGAGCGTGACCGCTGCGCACGAGCGCACCGGTCTCCGCATCGCAGACGACGACCTTGCAGGACTGGGTCGAGGAGTCGACCCCGGCAACGAGTGGCACGTGCCCGACCCTATTACCAGCCCTATCGATGGTCTGTCAGGGTGTGCTCCGTGCGCGATGCATCCGGAGAATCGATCCCCCTCGTCCACGGCCGCTTCACGGCCGAGATCGTCACGGTGGGCGCGTGCCTGCGCACCCTCACCGCCGACGGCCACGACCTGGTCGCCGGCTGGCCGACAGGCGAGATGTGCCCGAGCTCGCGCGGCGCGGTGCTGATGCCGTGGCCCAACCGGGTCGCCGACGGCGCCTACGACTTCGGCGGCGAGCACTTCCAGCTCGCCCTGACCGAGCCGGGCAAGCACAACGCCCTCCACGGTCTCGCGCACTGGGCGACCTGGACGGTCGCCGAGCGCACGGCCGACCGGGTCGTGCTGCGCTACGAGCTGCCGCCACAGTCCGGCTACCCCTTCGCGCTCGACCTCGAGGTCGACTACCGGCTCGACGAGGACGGTCTGACCACCACGCTGTCGGCGACGAACGCCGGCGGCCGGCCCGCGCCGTACGGCACCGGGCTGCACCCCTACCTGACCGTCGGCCGCCAGGTCGACGAGTGCGTGCTGTCCCTCCCGGCGCAGACCTGGTGCGCGATGAGCGAGCGCGGGCACGCCTCGCCTGCGGAGCCGGTGGCGGGTACGCCGTACGACTTCCGCGAGCCGCGTCCGGTCGGCGACATCGTCCTCGACCACCCGTTCGGCGGCGTCGCCGACGGCGCCACCGCGTCGCTCACCGACCCCGACTCCGGGCGGCTCGGTCAGTGTCACCGTGCACGAGGGCATCGGCTGGCTGCACGTCTTCACCGGCGACACGATCAAGGGCCGCGAGCGCGAGGCGCTGGCGATCGAGCCGGTGACCTGCCCGCCGGGTGCGTTCAACTCGGGCACGGACCTGGTGGTCCTCGAGCCCGGCGCGATCGCACCGGGCGTCGTTCACGATCACTGGAAGCTGACGAACCGCACCTTCGGCCGGATGCCGCGCACGTCGCGCGGTCCCATCCGGCGTACGTCCTCGTCGTAGAAGAGCTTGAAGCCCATCGTGAACTGCTGAGGCTTCGCAACGGCGTGGTACGTCGCGCGCTTCTGCCGCGGCGTCCCGAAGCCGTCGACGTGCTGCACCATCGCCAGCCGCGGCCGGTCGCGCACCTGGTCGATGCCGAGCACCATGTCGGTGCGGAACTGGTGCAGCACGAAGAGCTTCTCGGGCAGCCCGGCGTCGCGGGTCAGCCGCGAGAGCCAGCCCGACGTGCGGTTGACCTCGGCCGCGGTGACCTGACCGACCGTGTGGGCCGGCACCTGGTGCGGCCCCATCCGCCACTCGGGGTCGAGGGCGAGGCCGACCCACGGGTCGCGCAGCGCCCAGGTCCACCGCTTCGCGGTCTCGAGGAAGCCGGACCGCCCGGGCTGGAGGTCGAGCAGCAGCAGGGCGTCGTTGCGGTGCGCGGCGCGGACGTAGCGCTCGACCTCGGCGCGCGGGATGTCGTGGCTGTAGCTGCCGTCCGGCCCGGCTCTGCCGTCGGCGACGGTCACGATCAGCTCGTAGACGTGCCGCAGCGGCTGCCCGGGACGGGCGAACGGCGCGGCAGCCCGGTGCAGCCGTCGGTCCATCGTGTCGCGGGTCGCTCTCCCCCAGCACGCCGAGCGCCGAGGTCTGGCCGGTGCCGTAGTAGGCGACCAGGAAGTGGTTGCCGCCGAAGACCGTGCGGCCGCCGCCGGGCAGGTCGGTGTCCGCCGGTCGCGGCCTCGACCACGTCGGACGACTCGACGAGCTGCAGCTCCAGCCTGGTCGGTGTGGTGCGCCGTGCCGGTCGGCTCGGGTCGGCTCGTCATCTCCCACGCCTGCGGCGACGACGATCAGCCCGACCATCACCAGGAAGACGAGGAACAGGATCGGTCCTCGCTGGTCGGGCTGCTGGTCGGGCACCGTCAGCCGGTGATGGCGCCGTGCGCGGCGGACTGCACCATCTTGGCGTACTTGCCGAGCACACCGCGGGTGTACTTCGGCGGCAGCGGCTCCCAGCCGTCCTTGCGGCTCTCCCACTCGGCCTCGTCGGCGATCTCCACCTCGAGCAGCCGGTTGGCGACGTCGAGGGTGATGGTGTCGCCGTCGCGCACGAACGCGATCGGTCCGGCGTCGACGGCCTCGGGCGCGATGTGGCCGACGCAGAGTCCCGTCGTACCGCCGGAGAAGCGGCCGTCGGTGATCAGCAGGACGTCCTTGCCGAGGCCGGCGCCCTTGATCGCCCCGGTGATGGCGAGCATCTCGCGCATGCCGGGTCCGCCCTTGGGACCTTCGTAGCGGATCACCACGACGTCGCGGGCCTTGATCTCGCCGCGCTCGAGGGCGTCCATCGCGGCGCGCTCGCCGTCGAAGACCCGGGCGGTGCCGGTGAAGACCGAGTCGTCGAAGCCGGCCGTCTTCACGACCGCGCCCTCGGGAGCCAGCGAGCCCTTGAGGATGGTCAGGCCGCCGGTCGCGTGGATCGGGCGGTCGAGCTTGCGGATCACGTCGTCGTCGAGCGCCGGCGGGGCCAGCTCGGCGAGGTTCTCGGCCATCGTCTTGCCGGTGACCGTCAGGCAGTCGCCGTGCATCAGGCCGGCGTCGAGCAGCGCCTTCATGACCACCGGGATGCCGCCGATCTTGTCGACGTCGTTCATCACGTAGCGGCCGAACGGCTTCAGGTCGGCCAGGTGCGGCACCTTGTCGCCGACCCGGTTGAAGTCGTCGATGGTCAGGTCGACCTCGGCCTCACGGGCCATCGCGAGCAGGTGGAGCACGGCGTTGGTCGAGCCGCCGAGAGCCATCACGACGGTGATGGCGTTCTCGAACGCCTCCTTGGTCATGATCTGGCGCGCGGTGATGCCCTGGCGGAGCAGGTTGACCACGGCCTCACCGGAGCGGTGGGCGAAGCCGTCGCGGCGACGGTCGACGGCCGGCGGCGCGGCCGAGCCGGGCAGCGACATGCCGATCGCCTCGCCGACAGCAGCCATCGTGTTGGCGGTGTACATGCCACCGCAGGCACCCTCGCCGGGACAGATCGCCTTCTCGATCCGGGTGACCTCCTCGCGGCTGATCTTGCCGGCCAGGCAGGCACCGACGGCCTCGAAGGCGTCGATGATCGTGACGTCGTTGCCGTCGACCTGACCGGGCATGATCGAGCCGGCGTAGAGGAAGACGCTGGAGAGGTCGAGCCGTGCGGCGGCCATCATCATGCCGGGCAGCGACTTGTCGCAGCCGGCCAGCAGCACCGAGCCGTCGAGGCGCTCGGCCATCATCACGGTCTCGACGGAGTCGGCGATGACCTCGCGGGAGACCAGCGAGAAGTGCATGCCCTCGTGGCCCATCGCGATGCCGTCGGAGACGGAGATGGTGCCGAACTCGAGCGGGTAGCCACCGGCCGCGTGCACGCCGTTCTTGACCGCCTGCGCGAGCCGCTGGAGGGACAGGTTGCAGGGGGTGATCTCGTTCCAGCTCGAGGCCACGCCGATCTGCGGCTTCTCCCAGTCGTCGTCGCCCATGCCTACGGCCCGGAGCATCCCTCGCGCGGCGGTCGACTCGAGACCGTCGGTGACATCGCGGGAACGGGGCTTCAGGTCGGGCTCGGTCATGACCGCAGCCTATTGCGGTGCGCACGTCTGCGTGCTCGGGGTCCGGGTACGGGGCGTGATGGCCATCACGCCGGCCATCACGTCGGCTGGACCGACACCCTGATCGGCGCCGCGATCACCGGAGTGCGGGCTTCGACACCACGCCGGCAGCGAGAGCCCTAGCCTGAAAGGGTGAGCCCGTCCCCGAGCGTGAGCTGGCCCGACTACGCCGCCGTCCTGTTCGACCTCGACGGCGTGATCACGCCGACGGCCGAGGTCCACATGGTTGCGTGGGCGGAGATGTTCAACGCCTTCCTCACGTCGTACGACGGGCCGGCGACCGACCTCTCGCCGTACGCCGACAGCGACTACTTCGCCCACGTCGACGGCAAGCCGCGCTACGACGGCGTGCGCGACTTCCTCTCCTCGCGCGGCATCCCCGCCGCCGAGGAGCTGGTCGTCGAGCTCGGGGACCGGAAGAACGACGCCTTCAACGAGGTGCTCGAGCGCGACGGCGTCGAGGCCTACCCGGGATCGGTGCTGCTGCTCGACCACCTGCGCGACCTCGGCATGCCGCTGGCCGTCGTGTCCTCGTCGGTCAACGCACCGGCCGTGCTGGCCGCGGCCGGCCTGGCCGACCGGTTCGGCATCGTCGTCAGCGGTGCGCTCGCGACCGAGCTCGGCCTGCCCGGCAAGCCGGCGCCCGACACGTTCCTGCACGCGGCCAAGCAGCTCGGCGCGACGGCAGCCTCGGCCGTCGTCCTCGAGGACGCGGTGTCGGGGGTCCGCGCGGGCGCGGCCGGCGACTTCGCCCTGGTGGTCGGCGTCGACCGGGGCGTCGGGCCGGACGCCCTGACCGGAGCAGGCGCCGACCTCGTCGTACCCGACCTGGCGGAGCTGGTCCCGAGCGGCAGTGTCGACGATGGGGGGCGAGCATGAGCCCCCACGGGATCGGGCCGGACCCGCTCGACCGCGGCCGCTTCCCGGTCGAGCCCTGGGCGCTGGTCGAGACGAGCTACCAACCAGGCGACCTCGGGCTGACCGAGACGCTCTTCTCGGTCGCCAACGGCTACCTCGGGATGCGCGGCAACCCCGAGGAGGGACGGCCGGCGTACGCCCACGGCACCTTCGTCAACGGCTTCCACGAGACCTGGGAGATCCGGCACGCGGAGGCGGCGTTCGGCTTCGCCCGCACCGGTCAGACGCTGGTCAACGTGCCCGACACCAAGGTCCTCAAGATCTACGTCGAGGACGAGCCGCTGACCTTCGGCACCGCTGACCTCGAGCACTACGAGCGCTGCCTGGACTTCCGTGACGGCGTGCTGCGGCGCAACCTCGTGTGGCGTACGCCGTCGGGCAAGCGGGTCCGGATCGACTCGACGCGCATGGTGTCGATGACCCAGCGCCACCTGGCGATCATGACCCTCGAGGTCGAGGTGCTCAGCGGCGACGCACCGATCGTCGTGTCGTCGCAGATCCTCAACCGGCAGGACGGCCGCGACGAGTACCACGCGCAGCAGCAGGCCGTGGGCCACGAACACCTCGGGATCGCCGACCCGCGCAAGGCCGCGGCGTTCGGCGAGCGGGTGCTGCTCCCCCGGATGAGCTACGCGACCGAGGACCGGATGCTGCTGGGCTACCAGTGCGCCAACTCCGGGATGACGATCGCCGTCGCTGCCGACCACCTCCTGGAGACCGCGGACGAGTACGAGGTGGTCGCGCGCGCCGAGGAGGACCAGGCCAAGCTCGTGTTCCGCGTCGACGCGACGCGGGGCAGCACGATGCGGCTGGAGAAGACGGTCGCCTACCACTCCTCGCGCGGCGTGCCGGTGCGCGAGCTCGCCGACCGGTGCGACCGGACGCTCGACCGGGCCGCGCGGCACGGGCTGAAGCACTACGTCGCCGACCAGCAGGGCTGGTACGCGAAGTTCTGGGAGGCCGCGGACGTCGAGGTCAGTGACGAGTCGGCGACTGCCGAGCAGCAGGCGGTGCAGCAGGCGATCCGGTTCAACCTCTTCTCGCTGGCGCAGGCGAGTGCCCGCACCGACGGGATCGGCGTACCGGCGAAGGGTGTCACCGGGTCGGGCTACGAGGGGCACTACTTCTGGGACACCGAGGTCTACGTGATCCCGTTCCTCACCTACACGCAGCCCGAGGTCGCCCGCAACGCGCTGCACTTCCGCTCGGTGATGCTGCCGGCCGCGCGCGAGCGGGCCCGCGAGATGGCGCAGAGCGGGGCGCTGTTCCCCTGGCGCACGATCAACGGCGAGGAGGCGTCGGCCTACTACGCCGCCGGGTCGGCGCAGATGCACATCAACGCCGACATCGCGTACGCCGTGATGAAGTACGTCCGGGCCACCGGCGACCACGGCTTCCTGGCGCGCGAGGGCATCGACATCCTGGTCGAGACCGCGCGGATGTGGGCCGACCTGGGCTTCTGGCGCAGCAACGGCGAGCCGTCGTTCCACATCCACGGTGTCACCGGGCCGGATGAGTACACGACCGTCGTCAACAACAACCTCTTCACCAACGTGATGGCGCGCTTCAACCTCGAGCAGGCCGCGCACGCGGTCGAGCGGATCCGCCTCGACCACCCCGAGGAGTACGTCCGGGTGGTCGCGCGACTCGGCCTGACCACCGACGAGGTCGCCGAGTGGCAAGCGTGCGCCGACGGCATGACGATCCCCTTCGACGACGGCCTCGGCATCCACCCGCAGGACGACTTCTTCCTCGACCGCGAGGTCTGGGACCTCTCGCAGACGCCCGCCGAGCTGCGGCCGCTGCTGCTGCACTACCACCCGCTGGTGATCTACCGGTTCCAGGTGCTCAAGCAGGCCGACGTGGTGCTCGCGCTCTTCCTGCAGGGCGACCGGTTCACGCCCGGGGAGAAGCGAGCGGACTTCGAGTACTACGACCCGATCACCACCGGTGACTCCACGCTCTCCGCGGTCGTGCAGTCGGTGATCGCCGCCGAGGTCGGCTACCACGACGCCGCACTGCACTACTTCCACGAGGCGTTGTACGTCGACCTCGCGGACGTGCACGGCAACACCGTCGACGGGCTGCACGTCGCGTCGACCGGCGGCGTCTGGAACGCGCTGGTCTCCGGCTTCGGCGGGATGCGCGACCACGGCGGCGAGCTGTCGTTCGACCCGCGGTTGCCGGCGAGCTGGCCGGGGCTCCGCTTCCGGCTCTGCTGGCGCGGTGCGCCGCTGCTGGTCGACCTGACCCAGGAGCAGATCCGCTTCACCGTCGCCGAGGGCGAGGTCCCGGTGACGGTGCGCGGGACGGCGTACGTCGTGACCGCGGCGGCGCCGCTCGACGTCGCGCTGCCCGACCAGGGTGCTCGCATCGACGGGCTGCTCGGCGACCACCCGGTCATCGGTGGCACGCGCGCCGACGGCAGCACGATCACCGCCGGCGTGCCCGACCCGATCCAGCTGCCCGACGACATGGACGGGACCGGCGAGATCCCGGTCTACGCACCGGATCCGCCGACGTTCTGAAGCCCGGTCAGATCGCGGCGGCCCGGACGACCATCACGTCCGGGAGGTCGCTGACGATCTCGCGCCAGCTCTCGCCCTCGTCGGCCGAGCACCAGACCGCGCCGTTGCGGGCACCGACGTACAGGCCCGTGCGGTCGTGGTCGTCGGCGACCATCGCGTCGCGCATCACCGCGACGTAGAAGGTGTCCGGCAGGCCTCGATCGAGCTCCTCCCAGGTCTCACCGGCGTCGCGCGAGCGCCAGACCCGGGCCTTGGCATCGGGCGGGTAGCGCTTGTCGCCGCCGTTGATCGGGAAGACGAAGATCGTGTCCGGCTCGTGGGGGTGGACCACGATCGGGAACCCGAAGTCGGCAGGCAGTCCGTCGGCGATCGACTTCCAGATCAGGCCCTCGTCGTCGGAGCGGTAGACCCCGCCGTGGTTCTGGAGGTAGAGCCGCTCCGGCCTGCTCGGGTGGCGGGTGATCTTGTGGACGCACTGCCCGAACTCGGGGTACTGCTGACCCTCGGGCAGGAACTCGGCGCGGATCCCGTGGTTGCGCGGCTCCCAGGTCCGACCGCCGTCGTTGGTCTGGTAGACGCCGCCGGTCGACAGCGCGGCGGTGACGCTCTGCGTGTCCGTGGGGTGCGGCAGCACGGTGTGGAAGGCCTGACCACCGAAGCCAGCAGCCCAGTCCGGCCGGTGCGGGTGGTCCCACAGCTGGCGCTCGAGGGTGAAGGTCTCGCCCTGGTCGGTCGAGCGCCAGACAGCGGCCGGCTCGGACCCGGCGTACACGACACCGGGCTCGCTGCCGGCCACCAGCTGCCAGACCCGCTCGACAGTGGCATCCGTGTCTGCGGGAAAGCGCACCGCGCCGTTGGGGGTCTCCTGCCAGCTCGCGCCGAGGTCGTCGGAGCGCCACACCTGCGGGCCGAGCCAGCTCGACGAGGCGCCGGCCAGCAGCCGCGGCGGCTCGCTGCGGACGTCGATCAGGCAGGAGTAGACCTCCTCCATGTCGAAGTGGGGACCGGTGAACTCCCACTCCACGCGGGCGTCGTCCGATCTGCCGATCCACAATCCTTTGCGGGTGCCGACCATCAACAGAGTTCGATCCTGGGGGATCCTGCGAGCCATGCCGCCTCCTCGGTCTGCCGGGCATTCTTCTACATTGACCCGGTGACCGACAGAGACTCATCGCTCCGTCTGGTCTCCCCCGTGTGGCTGGTGCTGATCGGCATCCTGTCGGTGCAGTTCGGTGCCGGCATCGCCAAGGGTCTCTTCGACGAGGTCGCGCCGACCACGCTCGTGTGGCTGCGGCTGGCCACCAGCGCGGTCGTGCTGATGGCGCTGGCGCGGCCGGCGCTCCGCGGCCGGACCCGGTCGGACTGGCTCGTCGTGCTCGCCTTCGGTGCGAGCCTCGGGATCATGAACTGGGCGATCTACCAGGCGTTCGCGCGGATCCCGCTGGGCGTCGCGGTCACCCTGGAGTTCGTCGGGCCGCTGACGCTCGCCGTGGTCGGGTCGCGTCGGCTGCGCGACCTGCTGTGGGTCCTGCTCGCCGGGCTCGGGGTCGCGATGCTCGGCTTCGAGGGCGGTTCGTCGCTCAACGTCGCCGGGGTGCTCTTCGCACTGCTGGCCGGCGCGATGTGGGCGTCGTACATCCTGCTCGCCTCGTCGACCGGACGCCGCTGGCCCGGATTCGACGGGCTCGCCCTGGCCAGCCTGGTCGCGATGCTGCTGCTCACGCCGTTCGCGATCGGCATCGGCGGTGGCGCTCTCACCGACCCGAGGATCCTGCTCGCTCGGAGCCGCTGTGGGTCTGCTGAGCTCGGTCGTCCCCTACAGCTGCGAGATGGTCGCGCTGCGCACCATCGCCCCGGCCGTCTTCTCGATCCTGATGAGCCTCGAACCCGCCGCTGCCGCCCTTGCCGGGATGCTCGTGCTGGACGAGTTCCTGACCTTCGAGCAGTGGGTGGCGCTCGTGTGTGTCGTCGTTGCGTCGGTCGGCGCTACTCGGTCTTCTCGGACGTTGGTTCCTGCGCCTGACTGACGTCCCGTTGCGGGTTGTCTGTGGTTGCGCGCCGACATGGCAATTACGGGGTACGGCGCGCTTCGGGTCGAGGTTGCTTCCCGGCTTTCCGGCTCCGCCGGTGGTTGAGGATGCGAGCGAAGCCTGTCTCGAAACCCCCGCGGCCGACCGGTGACGGTGACGGTCGAAGTCGCGCAGAAATACTCTCGAAAGTGTCCACATCCCGGTCAACCACAGGGTTTTCGGGGTCTCGACTGTCGGTGGTCAGTGCTTGGGTTGAACCATGACAGCGACCGCACCCATCGACTCCCCGGACACCGCGTCCGGGGTGCTCGACGCTGTCCGTGACGAGACCGACCGCGATCCGCGGAGCCGAGATCCGGCGCTTCCAGATGGCGGTCGAGTGGGCGGTGATGCACCCGGTCGAGTCGATCCTGCACGCGGCGATGGTCGACGGCACCGAGGACGAGCTCGCGATCGCCGGCCACGGTGCGCCGTTGGTCGCGGAGTTCTGCGTCGCCGAGCTCGCCCTCGCGTTGGGGATGTCGACCGGTGCGGGGAAGCGGTACCTCGGCGACGCCGTCGAGACCCGCTACCGCCTCCCCCGACTCTGGAAGCGAGTCATGGCGGGCGAGGTGCCGGTGTGGAAGGCCCGCCAGATCGCGTCCCGCACGATCATCGCTCTCCGACGACGCTGCCGCGTTCGTCGACCAGCACGTCGCACCCGACCGCACACCGGTGCTCGTACGCGCAGATCGACCGGGCCGTGGACCACGCCCGCGACCTCTACGACCCCGAAGAAGCCGAAGCCAAGCGGGCCGAGGCCGCCGAGCACCGCCAGGTCGCTGTGCGGCTCGGGGACGTGACCATCGACGGGCAGGTCTACATCGAGGCCACCACCGACCTCGCCGACGCCCTCGCCTTCGAAGCCGCCCTCTCAGCGAAAGCGCACGACCTCCTCGAGGAGTTCCCGGACCTGTCCTTGGACGTACGCCGGTCGATGGCGCTCGGCCGACTCGGCACCGACACCGGTGGCGGCAAGGAGCTGGTGATCTACGCCCACCACGACGTCTCCAGCCCCGACGGGCTCGTCTACGTCGAGAACACGAGGTCGTGGATCACCGTCGAGCAGCTCGGCGAGTGGTGCACCGACTCCGACACCAAGGTGAAGATCCAGCCGGTGCTCGACCTCAACGAGCACCTGCACACCGACGCCTACAAGCCGACACCGTGGCTGCGCGAGCAGGTCATCGAGACCCACCCGACCTGCGTGTTCCCGCACTGCACCAGACCGTCGAGGTCCTGCGACCTCGACCACATCATCGACTGGCCCCTCGGCCCGACGGACTCCCTGAATCTGGCGCCACTGTGCCGGCGACACCACCGCCACAAGACCCACGGCGGCTGGACCTACCAACGCCTCGGCCCGACGACCTTCCTGTGGCGCAGCCCCCTCGGCCAGACGCACCTCCGAAGAGGCTGACGCCCCACACCCCGCCGCCGGCGGGGCCGTCGTCGTGCCAGACGTGCTCGACCGCCGTCAGCGGTGACCACAACGGTCGACCCGAGGCGACCGAAAGCCGGCCAGCAGCCGCGACCAAGCGCCGCTACCACAGCGGACGGCGACGACATATTCCGTCATCCGCAACCGCATGCCGAGACAACCCGCAGGCCGACGACATCGTGCAGCGGTCCGCTCACCGGACGACCGTGAGCAACCCTTCCTCATCAGAGGGCGGCTCGAAGTGGTCGAAGTACTCCGCGGCGAGCTCGGCGGTGAGCACGTGGTCATCGGCGTCGGCGCCGCGCTCGGGCCGCGATCCGCTCGAGGACGGTCGCGCGGTCGGTGGCGAGGTAGACGGTCTCGGGCACGACGCCGGTCGGGGCGAGCAGCTCGCGGTAGTCGTCGCGCATGGCGCGCGACCAGAAGGAGAAGTCGAGCACCACGTCGCGCCCGGCGGCGACGAGCTCGAGCAGCCGGGCTCGCAGGTGGTCCTCGATCTCGGCGCGGACATCCGGGGGCAGCGGGACCTCCGTGATCCCCCGCTCCCACATGACCGCGTCGAAGGAGAGGCGGACCAGGCCGGCCTCCTCGAGGCGGCGGGCGTACGTCGACTTCCCGGATCCGGCCGGGCCGCACATGAAGACGACCCGACTGCGGCTCCGACGAGCCACGAACACCATCTCCTTGCCGGGACGGTCCGGCGCCTCACGCACGTCCTCGACGGTGAAGCCGTGTGCGGCGAGGTCTGCCTCGAGCTCGGCGCGCTCGCGGAAGCGGAGGGTGGAGTCCGACGGGACATCGACACGCGTCGAGCGTCGTCGTCGACACGAAGGTGACGAACGGGAGGGCGACCTCGGTGATCGTGCGGCTCACGACCACCGTCCGACCGTCGGGGAGGACGACGTCGGTGGGTGCCACCTCCCAGTGCTCCCAGTCGCGGACCTCGGGGCGCCGGGTCTCGAAGACGAAGCAGCCGCCGGGACGCAGGGCGGCGTGCACGGCGGTGAGGGTCGTCGACCAGTCGTCATCGGACACGAAGACCTGCGCCACGTTGCCGGTCATCACCGCCAGGTCGGCGGCCAGATCGCGGCCGCGGAGCACCGTGGCATCGCCGTGCAGCCAGGTGACGCGGTCGGCGTACGGCTTGGCGCGGGCGACGTCGAGCGAGGCGGCGGCCGGGTCGAGGCCGACGACGGTGTGACCCCGTTCAGCGAGAAGGACCGCCAGGCAGCCCGTGCCGCAGCCGACGTCGATCACGAGGTCGGCCCCGAGCTCGTCCACGATCGCGGAGTAGGCGTCGAGGTCGGTGCGGTCGCCGTCGAGGACGTCGTACATGGCTGCGAGGCGCGGGTCGGCGAAGACCGGGTCGGGTGGGCGCATCGTCAGGCGACGGCTGCCTCGAACGCGGCGGCCACCTCGAGGAGGAACCGGTCGCGGCCGTGCGCGGCGACGATCTGGATGCCGACGGGCAGTCCGGACGCGGTGTGGCCGAAGGGCACGGAGATCGCGGGGCAACCGGTGACGGTGATGAAGTACGCCGCCCGCATCCAGTCGAGGTAGGTGTCCATCGGGCGGCCGTTGATCTCGGTCGGGAACTCCTGGTCGGCCGGGAACGGCGGGACCTGGGAGACCGGCAGCACCAGCAGGTCGTGGCTCTCGAAGAACTCGCGCATCCGCTCCGCCAGTGCGGTGCGGTGGGCGTAGCCGCGGGCGACGTCGGCACCGGTGAGCCCCTCGCCCAGCCGGATGTTGTCCGCGAGCGACTGCTTGAAGTCGTCCGGGTGGGCGGCGAGCATCTCCCCGAAGCGGGCCTGGAAGTGCCAGGCGCGCAGGGTGCGGAAGGTGTCGTCGGCCTCGGCGAGGTCGGGGTGGTCCCAGCAGACCTTGGCACCCGCCTCCGTGAAGACCGCGCGCGACGCCTCGACGACGGACGCCACCTCCTCGTCCACCTCGAAGGCCTCGCCCAGGTCGACCGACACGGCGACGTCGAGCCCGGCGAGCGAGCCGGAGAGCGGTGGAGCGAACGCCGCGCCCGGATCACCGAGCGCCTGCGGGGCGCGCGGATCGGGACCTGCCTGGACGGAGAGCAGCAGCGCGAGGTCGCCGACGTTGCGAGCCATCGGGCCGCCGACCGACGTGGTCTCCCACTGGTTGGAGTGCGGCCACTCCGGCACCCGGCCGAAGGACGGCCGCAGTCCCACGACGCCACAGAACGACGCCGGGTTGCGCAGCGAGCCGCCCATGTCGGACCCGTCGGCGAGCGGCACCATGCCGGACGCGAGCGCGCACGCGGCGCCGCCCGACGAGCCACCCGCGGACCGGGTCGGGTCGACCGGGTTGCGGGTCAGCCCGAAGACCCTGTTGAACGTGTGGGAGCCGGCGGCGAACTCCGGCACGTTGGTCTTGCCGATCACCACGACCCCGGCCCGGCGGACCCGCTCGACGATCAGCTCGTCGGCGTCCGGGACGTTCGAGGCGAAGAGCGGCGAGCCGTACGTCGTACGCCACCCCGCGATGGCGTGGGTGTCCTTGAACGCGAACGGCAGCCCGTGCAGCGGTCCGACCTCGGCACCGGACGCGAGCGCGGCGTCTGCGTCAGCCGCACCGGCCCGGGCGCGCTCCTCGTCGAGCGAGACGATCGCGTTGAGCTCGGGGTTGCGCTCGGCGATCCGAGCCAGGTGCAGGTCGAGCAGCTCACGAGCAGAGATCTCGCGACGGCGTACGGCGGCCGCCTGGTCGCGCGCCGTCGAGTCGACGGAGATGCTCATCGGCGCCGGCGGCCGAAGAGTCCGCCGACGACGACGCCGAGCACGACCAGCCCGGCACCGACCACGATGCCCTTGAGGAAGTCGTCCTGCGACGCGACGCCGGTCCTCTTCGCGGGCGCCGTGAAGACCTGCGGGCCAGGGGCGACCGCCGCCGACTCCGCCTCCGGCGGGCGCCGACCACGCGGAGGTCGGGGCCGGACGGGTCCGGGCCCTGCTCGATCGCGGAGGCGACGTTGCCGAAGAACTCGCCCGCCATCCGCTTCGAGACCGAGGTCAGCATCCGCTGGCCGACGCCGCCGACCATGCCGCCGACGACCGCGTCGGCCTCGTAGTCGATCTTCGTGATGCCGGGCTCGGCCTCGCCGAAGTAGACGTGCACGGTCGCGTCGATGGTGCCGGGCGCACCGGCACCGGAGAGCCGCATCACCAGCGACTCGCTGTCCTTCAGGTCCGAGAGCGTGCACGAGCCCTGGTAGGTGCCCTTGATCGCGGCGACCCCGGCGGTGACCGTCATGTCGTAGGCGTTGTCGTCGGTCTCGACGAGGCGCTCGCAGCCGGGGATCGTCGCGACCAGCACGCGCGGGTCGAGCATCGCGTCCCAGACCAGCTCGACCGGGTAGGGCACGAGGTCGGATCCGGTGATCTTCATGAGTTCTCCAGTCGCAGGGCGTACAGCTCGGACGGTGAGATCGGCATCGCGGTGATGCCAAGTCCCGGGTGCAGAGTGCCCTCCGCGTCCTCGATGGCGGCCGCGAAGACCGCGGCGGACGGGATCACGCCGGCCTCGCCCGCGCCCTTGATGCCGAGCGGGTTGAGCGGCGACGGGGTCTCGAGGTGGTCGATGTCGATGCCGTCGGGGATCTCGGTGACGTAGGGCATCAGGAAGTCCATGAACGACGCGTTCAGCAGCTGCCCGGACTCGTCGTAGGCCATCCGCTCGTAGAGCGCTCCCCCCACGCCCTGCGCGACGCCGCCGTGGATCTGGCCCTCGACGATCATCGGGTTGATCAGGTAGCCGCAGTCGTGGACGACGGCGTACTTCAGGATCGTGATCTCGGCCGTCTCCGGGTCGGTCTCGACGATCACGGCGTGCATGCCGGAGGCGAACGTCGCCCGCTCGGGCGAGTAGAAGTCGCGGCCCTCCAGGCCCGGCTCCTCGTCCTCGGCCACCGGCGGCTTGCCCGGGTCGCCGACCGAGAACTGGGTGGCCGCCTTGGACGCCTCGTCGAAGGCGTAGCGCAACGGGTTGGACAGCACCGAGACCGTGCCGAGGTCGATCGAGGTGCCCGGCGATCCCTTCACCGACACGACGCCGTCGACGATCTGCAGGTCCCTCTCGTCGGCCTCGAGCGCCTCCGCCGCGATCTTGAGCGCCTTCTCCTTGGCCCGCTTGGCCGCGAGGTGGATCGCCGAGCCGCTCATCACCGCGGCGCGCGAGGCGAAGGTGCCGACGGCGTACGGCATCCGCCGGGTGTCACCGGTGACCACCTCGACGTCCTCGAACTTCACGCCGAGCTCGTCGGCGACCAGCTGGGCGAAGACCGTGGCGTGGCCCTGCCCCTGGGTGGTGAGACCGGTCGCGACCTTGACCTTGCCGGAGGTCTCGATGTGCACGTGCGCGCCCTCGTAGGGCCCGACGCCGGTGCCCTCGACGTAGCAGGCGAGGCCGATGCCGACCTGCCGGCCCTCGGCGGCCATCTCCGCCTTGAACGCCGGGAACTCGTCCCAGCCGACCAGCGCCTTGATCTTCTCCAGCGACGTCGGGTAGTCGCCGGAGTCGTACTCCAGCTCGCGGCCGTCCTGGAAGATCAGCCCCTGGTCGTAGGGGAACTCGTCGGGCTGGATGAAGTTGACCGCGCGCACGTCGGCGCGGTCCTTGCCGAGGTACTTCGCGATCGCGTCCATGGTCCGCTCCATCGCGTAGCAGCCCTGCGGCCGCCCGGCGCCGCGGTACGGCGTGACCATCACGGTGTTGGTGTAGAGCGACTCGAAGACGACCCGGTAGTTGTGCGGCTTGTAGGGACCGAGCAGCTGGGTCGAGGTGATGATCGGGACGATCAGGCCGTACGGCGTGAACGCGCCGTGGTCGTGCCAGAACTCGACGTTGAGCCCCTGCAGCCGGCCGTCGTCGTCGAAGCCGACCTCGATGTGCTGCACCTGGCCGCGCTCGTGGGCCGACGAGATGAAGTGCTCGCGCCGGTCCTCGGTGAACTTCACCGTCCGCCCGAGCGCCCGGGCCGCCAGCGGGACGAGGAGCTCCTCGGGCCACGGGTGGTTGATCTTCACGCCGAAGCCGCCACCGACGTCGGGCGTGATCACGTCGACCTGCCCGAGGTCGAGCTCGAGCTTGACCGCGACCGCGGCGCGGACGCCGGTCGAGCTCTGCGTGGACGTCCACAGCTGGAGCCGGTTGAGGTCGGGGTCCCAGCGGGCGACGGTGCCGCGGCCCTCCATCGGCATGCAGGCGCTGCGCTCGATGGTGAGGTCGAGCTCGAGCCGGTGCGGCGCCGCCGCGATCGCGGCGACCGCGTCGCCGACGTTCTGCTCCAGCCGGGCGCCGACGTTGCCGGGCACGTCCTCGTGCACGAGGTGCTTCGCCGCGCGGGCGGCGTCGATGCCGACGACGGGCGGGAGGAACTCGTAGGAGACCCGGATCCGGCCGACCGCGTCCTCGGCGATGTAGCGGTCGTCGGCGACGACGAAGGCGATCGCCTCGCCGACGTAGTTGACCTCGTCCTTCGCGAGCGCCCACTGCGTGCGTCCGTGGGTGAGCGCCGGGTGCGGGATCAGCAACGGCAGCGGCTCGGCCATCGGGCCGATCAGGTCGTCGTAGGTGTAGACGGCGTGCACGCCCTCGAGGTCGAGGACCTCGTCGACGTCGATGTCGATGATCCGGGCGTGCGCGTGCGGTGAGCGGAGCACCGCGGCGTGCAGCACGTCCTGCTCGATCGGCCACGTCGTCGACGTACCGCCCGAGGCCGCGCAGGAAGCGCTGGTCCTCGACCCGCTGGACCTTCTGGCCCATCAGCTTGGTGGTCACGATGCGCCGGTCTCGATACGCTCGCTGGCGCTCGCTACTCGACCACCGAGAACGCGGCTCGCTCGACGGCCTTGACGATGTTCTGGTAGCCCGTGCAGCGGCAGAGGTTGCCGGCGATCATGTCGCGGGCCTCCTCGTGCGTGGGCGTCGGGTTCTCGCGCAGGCCGGCCGTGATCGTGGTGAGGAAGCCGGGCGTGCAGAAGCCGCACTGCAGGCCGTGGCACTCGACGAACGCCTGCTGCACGTGGCCGAGCGACCCGTCCGGGTTGGCGAGCCCCTCGACCGTGGTGATCTCGCTGCCCTCCGCCGAGACCGCGAACATCAGGCAGGAGCGCATCGGAGCGCCGTCGACCAGGATCGTGCAGGCGCCGCAGACGCCGTGCTCGCAGCCGACGTGGGTGCCGGTGAGCTCGAGGTCGTGGCGCAGCGCGTCGGACAGCAGGCGGCGTGCGGGCACCCGGATCTCGTGCGTGTTGCCGTTCACCGACAGGCGTACGTCGTGCAGCTCCTCGGTCATCGATCTCCCTCCCGGCATGCGCCTTGGCCGATCGAACCACGCGACTGGTGAGCACGCGGACCAGCTGCGCGCGGTACGCGGCGGTGGCGTGGATGTCGTCTGCAGGGTCGAGCTGCGCGAGCGCGGCCTCCCCCAGGTCGTCGTCGGCGACGCCGGTCAGGTCGACGACGGTCGGGCACGTCGCTGACGGACAGGTAGCCGACCTTGACCGACTCTCCCTCGACCAGCGCAGCAGCGCCGACCAGGGCGTAGTCGCCGTGTCGGCGGGCGATCTCCTCGAAGGCGACCCCGGCGCCCGGGGCGAGCCCGGGGAAGAACGCCGAGACGGCGATCTCGTCGTGGCCGACCGCCGACTCGAGCGGCCCGACGAAGAGGTCGTCGGCCGCGATCGTGCGCCGCCCGCCCGGACCCTCGACGTCGAGGGAGCCGCCGAGCAGCGTGAGCACCACCGGCATCTCGGCGGCGGCGTCGGCGTGCACGAGCGAGCCGACGGTGGTGCCGCGGTTGCGGATCGTGGCGTGCGCGACGTTGGCGAGCGCCAGCGAGACGAGCGGCTGCACGCGTCGTACGTCGGGTGAGGCGAGGACGGCGGCGTGCCGGGCGAGCGCGCCCACCCGGACGCCGCCGTCCTCGATCGCGATCGTGTCGAGCCCCGGGATGCGGTTGATGTCGACCAGCAGCGAGGGCGCCGCCAGCCGCATCGACAGCAACGGGACCAGGCTCTGTCCGCCGGCCAGCACCTTGGCGTTCGGCTCACCGGCCAGGGCTGCCACCGCTTCGGCGAGCGTCCCTGGCCGGCAGTAGTCGAACGGTGCTGGTTTCACAGAACCTTGGTCACCTCATCCCGACGTCCGTCGGTGGTCTCCGGAACCCCGACCGAGGTTCACCAGGTGGAAGAACACGATCACCATGATCGTGCCGAGGGCGATGCCGCTGAGCGAGAAGTCGTCGGTGATCTTCAGGCGTGACCCCGCCGATGCCGGCGATGATGCCGGCGGCCAGACCGACCAGGTTGACCGGGTTGCCGAAGTCGACGCTGTTCTCGACCCAGATCTTGGCGCCGACGAGACCGATCATGCCGTAGAGCACGATCGTGATGCCGCCGAGGACACCGCCCGGCGTCGCGCTGACGATCGCGCCGAACTTCGGGCACAGCCCGAGCAGGATCGCGACGAGCGCGGCCACGTAGTACGCCGCGGTCGAGTAGACCTTGGTCGCACCCATGACGCCGATGTTCTCGGCGTACGTCGTGGTCGGCGAGCCACCGAAGGCGCTGGCGAGCGCGGTGGCGACACCGTCGGCGCCGATCGCCCGGCCCATGTACGGGTCGAGGTCGTCGCCGGTCATCTCGGCGACCGCCTTGACGTGGCCGGTGTTCTCGGCGATCAGGGCGATCACGCCGGGCAGCACCAGCAGGATGAAGGTCAGCGAGAAGCTCGGGCCGTGCACGACGTCGACGCCGTCGGCCAGGTTGCCGCTCGGGAAGCCGATCCAGTCGGCGCGCCTTGACCTTCGCCCAGCTGACGCGATCGTGGTCGGGCCGGCGTCGCCGTCCGCGCCGCCGGCAGCCGAGGTGATCTGGCCGAAGACGACGTCGAAGAGCCAGGAGATCAGGTAGCCGAAGATCAGCGCGAGGAACACCGCGATCCGCGACCAGAAGCCCGGGAACAGGCAGGCCGCGATGACCATGAACGTCGCGGTCAGCAGCGCGACCCACTGGTCCGGCGGCCAGTAGATGCTGGCGCGACCACGGCGCCAGGTTGAAGCCGATCAGCATGACGACCGCGCCGGTGACCGCCGGCGGCAGGATCTTGTGGATCAGCCCGCGCGCCAGCGAAGTGGACGAGCACGCCGACGAGCGCCAGCACGAGACCGCAGATCAGGATCGCGCCGGTGACGTCGGCCGAGTCGCCGCCCTGGGCGCGGATGGCGGCGACGCCGGCGACGAACGAGGCGCTGGTGCCGAGGTAGCTCGGGACCATGTTCTTGGTGACCAGCAGGAACAGGATCGTGCAGATACCGCGAGAACATGATCGCCAGGTTGGGGTCGAGACCCATGACGATCGGGAAGACGAACGTGGCGCCGAACATCGCGACGACGTGCTGGGCGCCGAGGCCCACCGTCTTGCCCCACGCGAGCCGCTGGTTCGGCGCGACCGCCTCGCCTGGTTCGGGATCGACTACGTCCCACTTGAACATCGACATGATGCGCACCCCTTCGGTGTCAGGACAGGCCCGAGTTCCTGCACAAACTAGTGATCCCCATGACACACCCACGACGGCGACAAATGCCGAAGGAACGCCGCATCGGCTGGCACCTGTTGTCGCGCGGCGTCGCTGTCCAGACCAGTCTCAGGTTGCGATCTCGAGGACCCGGAGGGCGACCGCGACGTCGAGCCGCAGGTGCGGGTCCGTCGAGAGCGGACCGAGCAGCCGCTCGAGCTTGGAGACCCGGTAGCGCATCGTGTTGTAGTGGAAGAACTGCACGCGCGCGGCCTCCGCGACGTTGAAGTTCGTGTCCAGCAGCACCTGCAGCGTCTCGCGCAGGTCGGCCGCCTCCGTCGTGTCCTCGGCGAGCGGCCCGAGCACGTCGCGGACGAACGAGCGCAGCTCGGCGTCGCCCTGCGGCCCGTCGGGGATCAGCGCGATCAGCCGGTGCAGGCCGAGCTGGTCGAAGAAGGTCGTCGACCCGCCGCCGCTGACCCGGCGCCCGACCTCGACGGCACGTCGGGCCTGGGCGTAGGCGCCGGGCAGCTCCTCGAGCGATCCGGAGACCCTGCTGACGCCGACGGAGAACGGCCGACGTCCGCCGCCCTTGTCGCCGGCGACAGCCGTCACCACCCGGCGTACGACGTCGTGGCCCAGCGCGTCGGTCTCGTCGACCGGGAGCAGCGTGACCACCTCGGAGGAGAAGTCGACGGTCGGGATGCCGGGCGCGACCGTGTCGCTCACCTGGCGCCACGCGGCGGAGAACCGCTCCTGCCACTGCCGGCGCTGGGCGCTCGACTCCGGCTCGTCGGCCGGGTCGATCTCGGCGGCGACCACCACGACCGGCCGGTCGAGGTTCCAGCCGAAGGTCTCGGCGTGCTCCGCGACGTACGCCGGGTCGGCGGCTCGCCGCAGCAGGAGGTCGCGCAGGAAGTCGCCCTGGTACTTGTTCTCGACGGCGGTGACCGCCTCCTCGCGGGTGATCAGCAGGGCAGCGACCGCCGCGGCGCGCTCCAGCGCGTGCACGTCGTCCTCGGTGAGCGGCCGGTCCAGGCGCACGCACACCAGCCGGGCGAGGTCCGCACCTCCGGCGGCCACGCGCAGACGCCCGCGCGTTGCCCGGGCCGTCCATCCGCTCGACGCGCAGCCGCCCGGTCGGGTCCACGAGGTCGGCGTCCGCGAGGGCGGCCCGGACCCCGTCGGACATGGCGCCGGCCCGCTCCCGTCCGTCGGTGGACGTGAAGGCGACCCCGACGCCGAGCACCCGGGCGACCTCGGCCGCGATGCCGTCCAGGTTGCCGCCCTCGAGCACGATCTGGGTCAGTCCCGTGTGCAGGGCGTCGACGCGAGCCAGCGCCGCGCTCGCCAGCTCTTCGCGATCGGCTATCAACTTCTGCACTCCCCTAGCCACCTTGTTGGCACAACCTCACATCGCGAACGGTAATCGGCGCCCGATAGCGTCGGAGAGGTGATCCCCGTCAGCGCCTCTCCTCGGCTCCGGGATCTGCTCCGCTCGGCGCCCGCCGGGCGCCTGCGCGTCCTGCACCGCGGTCGCGATGCGGTGTACGTCGAGGTGGCCGGTCGCTGCGTCGGCGTCGTCGGCGTCCGCGCGACGGCGGTGCCGTGCGCGCTCCGGTCACGATTCGATGACCTCTGCACGCCGGACGGTGAGCTGCCCGGCGCGGAGGCGTACCTTCGAGACGGAGGCATCCACCTGGACGGACGGCCGGTCCGGATCGGCCGGTCTGGTCGAGGTCACGGTGCCGTCCCTGCCGAGCACGGCGAGCTCGGTCGCCGCAGTGCCCGTCCCCCCGGCCGCGGTGGCTGGGCTCGTCGGTCCCGTGCCCGCCGCGATCACGCCGGCCGACGTCGCCCGGATCATCGGTCGCGGCGACGGGCTCACGCCGCTCGGCGACGACGTGCTCTGCGGCTGGCTCGCGATCCACCGGGCCGCCGGGATCGCCACGCCGGACGTCGACGCGGCGGTCCGAGCCAACGCTGCCCGCACGACGCTGCTGTCGGCGACGCTGCTCGACTGCGCCCTGCACGGCGAGGTGCTGCCGGAGTTCGCGGCGTACGTCCTGTCGCTCGGCACTCCCGACGAACCCGCCGCCGCTGACCGGCTCGCGTCGGTCGGCCACACCTCCGGAGCCGGGCTGCTGCACGGCGCCCGGCTCGCCCTCACCGCACTCCAAGGAGTTGCCGCATGACCACCACCCCGTCTACGAGCCACGTCGAGCTCCGCCCCGGCGCGTACGCCGACTCGGTCACGCTGCTCCAGGTCAGCCGGGCCGTGCAGGGCCTCGACGGCGTGCTCGCCGCCCAGGTCGCGATGGCGACCGCCCTCAACGTCGAGGTGCTGACCGAGATGGGCTTCGTCGTCCCGTCGGAGGCAACCACCAACGACATGGTCGTCGCGGTCCGGCTGGCCGACGCCGACGCGCTCGCCGCAGCGCTCGCCGGTGTCGACCAGGCCCTGCGCGACGCCAACCGCCGGGTCGAGGGGTCGACCGAGGTCGCTCCTCCGCGCTCGACGGCGAGCGCCCTGCGGCGTACGCCCGATGCGATCGTGGTGGTCTCCGTGCCCGGTCCGAGCGCGCTGGTCGAGGCGATGGACGCCCTCGACGCGGGCAGCGACGTGATGATCTTCAGCGACAACGTCCCGGTCGAGCAGGAGGTCGCGCTCAAGCGCGCCGCCGCCGACCGCGGCCTGCTCGTCATGGGTCCTGACTGCGGGACCGCCGTCGTCGGCGGACTCGGTCTCGGCTTCGCCAACGTGGTCTCCCCCGGACCGGTCGGGATCGTGGCCGCCTCCGGCACCGGTTGCCAGCAGCTGCTCGCCCTGCTCGACCACGCCGGTGTCGGCGTGACGTCCGCACTCGGCGTCGGCGGTCGCGACCTGTCGGCCGAGGTCCGCGGCATCTCGACGCGCGAGGCGATGCGCCGGCTCGACGACGACCCGGCGGTCGAGCTGATCGTGGTCGTCTCCAAGCCCCCGGCCGACGACGTCGCTGCCGAGATCACGGCGTACGCCGACAGCCTCGCCACCCCGGTCGAGCTGGTGCTCCTCGGCGCCGGCGAGCCCGACCTCACGGCCGGCACCGAGGCGGTGCTGCGCCGGCTCGGCCACGACGTGCCGACCTGGCCCGTGAGTGGCTCGGCCACCAGCGGCCGCGGACTGATCCGCGGGCTGTTCGTCGGCGGCACGCTCAAGAGCGAGGCCCAGCTGATCGCCGGCACGGACGGCCGGGCACACGTTCGTCGACTTCGGCGACGACGCCTACACGACCGGACGCGCGCACCCGATGATCGACCCGGGCCTGCGGCTCGAGCACCTCGCCCGAGCGGCGGCCGATCCCGACACCGGGGTCCTGCTGCTCGACGTCGTGCTCGGCCACGGCGCCGAGCCGGACCCGGCGGCGCTGCTCGCTCCGGCCGTGGCCGCGGTGTCGCAGCCGGTGGTGATCGCCGTGGTCGGCACCGACGGCGACCCCCAGGGCCGCGACCGTCAGGTCCGAGCGCTGGTCGAGGCCGGCGCCGAGGTCCACCTGTCCAACGCCGGCGCCACCCGCCGCGCGATCGAGCTCCTCGGAGAGACCGCATGAACACCCCCGAGAGCGTCGTCAACGTCGGCGCCGACCTGCTCGCCGACGCGGTCGCCGACCAGGCGGTCGCGGTGACCCGCGTCGACTGGCGCCCGCCGATGACCGGCACCGAGGCCGACCTCGCCACCGTCGCGGCCGACCCGCTCCGGCGTACGGCGAACGAGCGCGCCCTCGCCGCGATGCTCGGCGTCACCGCGACCCTGGTCGACGTCGCCCCGGCGAGCGAGCTGCTCGGGCTCGAGCCCGGCCAGTTCCTGCACGCCGGCCCGCCGATCGCCTGGGACCGCGCCTCCGGGCCGCTGCGCGGTGCGCTGATGGGCGGCGCCGCGCTCGAGGGCCTGGTCGACGACCCCGAGGACGCCGTCGCGCTCTTCGAGTCCGGCGCGACCGTGTCGCTCGAGCCGTGCCACCACCGGTCGGCGGTCGGGCCGATGGCGGGCGTCGTCACGCCGAGCATGTGGATGTTCGTGCTCGAGGACGCGGCCACGGGTCGGCGTACGTACTGCTCGCTCAACGAGGGCCTCGGCAAGGTGCTGCGGTACGGCGCCTACGGACCCGAGGTGCTGACCCGGCTGCGCTGGATGCGCGACGTGCTCGGCCCGCTGCTGCAGAAGGCGGTCCGGGCGACCGGGCCGGTCGACGTCACCGGGATCCTCACCCAGATGCTGCAGATGGGCGACGAGGCCCACAACCGCAACCGGGCCGGCACGCTGATGCTGCTGCGCGACCTCTCCCCCGCGATGGTCACCAGTGGGATGGACAGCGCCGACGTCGCGGAAGGCCTGCGGTTCATCGGCGGCAACGACCACTTCTTCCTCAACCTCGCGATGCCCGCCTGCAAGCTCGCCCTCGACGCGGCCCGCGGCATCGAGGGCTCGACGATGGTCGTCGCGATGGCCCGCAACGGCACCGACTTCGGCATCCAGACCGCCGGCACCGGCGACGAGTGGTTCACCGGTCCGGCCCAGGTGGCCGACGGGCTCTACCTCGGCGACTACGGCCCCGACGACGCCAACCCCGACATCGGCGACTCGGCGATCACCGAGACCGCCGGCATCGGCGGCTTCGCGATGGCGACCGCGCCGGCGATCGTGCGGCTGGTCGGCGGCTCGGTGCCGGACGCGCTGGCGACCACCCGACGGATGCACGAGATCACCCTCGGCGAGAACCCGCGCTGGACGGTGCCGGTCCTGGAGTTCCAGGGCGTGCCGTCCGGCATCGACGTCACCCGCGTCTGCCGGACCGGCATCCTGCCGCAGATCAACACCGGCATGGCCGGCGCCAAGGCGGGCGTCGGGCAGGTCGGTGCCGGGCTGGTCACCCCGCCCGCCGAGATCTTCCCGAAGGCGCTGGCCCGGCTGGCCGAGCTGGTGCGCCGTCGTACCTGACCTCAGAGCTGTCGACGCGTCGGTGGACGACTCTCAGGTCAGGTACGACGCATCTCCGGTGGGCGCCAGAACGCCTTCCTGATGTCGACGTTGCCGGTCGGTCGCAGCGGCGTGCCCTCCTCGAGGTAGGCCTGCCGCGCCTCGCCCTGGTGGCTCGGCGGCAGCGACCCGTCGGCCCGCACCACCCGCCACCAGGTCACCGATCCGCCGTGCGACGCCATGACCAGCCGACCTGGCGCGGCCCGCCGCCGCCCATCACCGCACCGACCACCTCGGCGATGGCGCCGTACGTCGTCACCCGGCCGCGCGGCACCGACTCGACGCACTGCAGCACCCGCTCGACGTACTCCTCGACGTCCATGCCCACGCGGTCAGTGCTCCTCGACCGGGGCCGGTCCGGTCGTGAGCACGATGCCGCGGCGACCGTGGCGGCCAGCGCGGCGGCGACACCGACCACCCAGATGCCGGGCTGCTCGGCGTCGCCGCGGAGCAGCCGGGCGAGCCCCCAGACCAGCGGGACGGTGAGCAGCACGAGGCGCCGCGGCGCACCCACAGCCGGATGAGCGCGGCGTCGACCGGCATCTCGGCGGGTCCGTACGACGCGAGCTGCGCGGCGACGTGGGTGACCACCAGCGCGACCGCGACCACCAGCACGGCCGGTGCAGACCGTCGTCGAGCGCCAGCGTCCACCAGGCCAGCACGACCAGGACCGTGACGACGCCGACCGGCGACTCCGGCAGCACGGCGAAGCCCGACGCCAGCGCGAGCACGGCAGCGACCAGCCACCACGGCGGCCAGTGCCCGGCCGGTCCGGTCGCGAGGACGGCCACGACCGGACCGGCGACGATCAGCGCACGCAGCACGATCTGGCTCGTCGAGAGGTCGCCGAGGCGGCGCGTCATCGCGACACGACCCGCGGCAGCTGGGCGCGCCGGGAGAGCCGGCGCAGCACGTCGTCGACGGTGCCGGGTCCGCGCCAGGGCACGACCGGGCAGCCGAGACCGGACGAGCCGGTCGAGCACCGACCGTGCGCTCGAGCAGGCGCATCCGCCAGGCCAGGCCGGCCAGCACCGGGTCGGTGCCGTCGGGCACCCCGGGCCGGGCGTCGGCGGGCAGGGTGTCGACGACGAGCACCGGGACCCCGCGCCGGGTCAGGGTCGCGGCGACGGTGCCGATCGACTCGGCGAGCATCGGCGACAGCACGATGACGACGGTGCCGCCGGTGACACGCAGCTGCAGCACGCCGTCGTCGGCGTCGCGATCTCGCCGGTGCGCATGGCGGCGAGCGTGCTCTGGATCCGGCGCAGGTGCCGGCGCCGGCGCCGTACCCGACCTGCTCGCCGCCGCGACCGACGACGCGCAGCGCGACCCGGTCGCCGGCGCGGACGTGGTGCTCGGCGATCGCGGCGGCGGCGCGGACGGTGAGGTCCAGGCTGCTGGACGCGCCGTCGATGCCGTCCGAGGCGCCGTGGTCGGCGAGCGCGTCGACGACCAGCAGCACGCCGGTGTCCTCCTCGGCGCGGGTGCTGACGACGTGCAGGGTGCCGGTGCGCAGCGAGACCCGCCAGTTGATCCGGCGCAGCCGGTCGCCGGGCGGGAACGGCCGGATCCCGGCGAGCTCGGTGCCGCTGCCGCCGCGGCGGGAGCGGTGCGCGCCGACCAGCCCGAGCGGCTGCGGCGCCTCGGCGCGCGAGTCGTACGGCGCGGTCGGCGGCAGCACCCGCACCAGCTGGCCGCCGAGCTGCACCGGGCCGAACCGGTAGCCGGCCCACGGCGTGTAGAGCGCGACCTTCTCCTCGCCGAGCATCCGGCGGCCCCAGCGCCGCGGGCTCACCTCGATGTCGGGGACCGGTCCGGGCAGCAGCGCGCCGACGTGGCCGGACGACGGTCGCAGCGCGACGTACGGCGGCTGGCCGGAGGCCCGGGTGAGGTACTCCGCGTCCTCGGCGTCGCTCGACGACCAGCCGCGAGGTCGTGCCCTGGCCCTCGTGCAGCGACGGTGGTCGACCTGGGACACCAGCCGGGGTGTCCCGGACGGCCGGTGCACCAGCCCGAGCGTCGCCAGCAGCACGAACGGCGCCGCGAGCACCACCAGCGACGGGTCGCCGACCAGCAGGGCGACGGCGATCGCGACCGCAGCGAGCACCAGCGCACGCGACAGCGCGCCCGTCGGGCGCCAGTGCGCCTCCGGGAGCGCCGACGACGGCTGGCTGCTCATCGACGGTCGAGCGTCGCCGGGGTCGGGACCTGGGCGAGCACGGCGTCGACGACGCCGCGCCCGCTGGCGTCGGTCATCCAGAGCTCGGGCCGGACCGTGATCCGGTGGGAGAGCACCGGGCGGGCGACCGCCTTCACGTCCTCGGGGACGACGTAGTCGCGGCGGCGCAGCAGCGCGAAGGCGCGGGCGGCGAGCACCAGGCCGAGCGAGCCGCGCGGCGAGGCGCCGGTGAGCACGTCGGCTGGGTCCGGGTCGCGACCGCGAGGTCGACGCAGTAGCGCCCGACGCTCTCGTCGACGGTCACCGTCTCGACCGCCTCCTGCATCGCGAGCAGGCCGGCGCCGTCGGTGACCGGGTCGAGCTCGACCTCCTCCTGGCGGCGCGCGATCCGCCGCGCCAGGACGTCGTACTCCTCGCCGGGCGAGGGGTAGCCGAAGCTGACCCGCAGCAGGAACCGGTCGAGCTGGGCCTCGGGCAGCGGGAAGGTGCCTTCGTACTCGATCGGGTTGGCGGTCGCGAGCACGTGGAACGGCGCGGGCAGCGGGAACGTCTCGCCCTCGACGGTGACCTGGCGCTCCTGCATCGCCTCGAGCAGCGCCGCCTGGGTCTTGGGGGGCGTCCGGTTGATCTCGTCGGCGAGCAGCAGGCCGGTGAAGATCGGCCCGGGGCGGAACTCGAAGCGCGACTCGCGCTGGTCGTAGATGAACGAGCCGGTCAGGTCGGCGGGCAGCAGGTCGGGGGTGAACTGGGCGCGCCGGAAGTCGAGCCCGAGCGCCCGCGCGAAGGACCGGGCCGCGAGCGTCTTGCCGAGCCCCGGGTAGTCCTCGATCAGCACGTGGCCCTGGGCCAGGATCGCGGCGAGCACCTGCATCAGCGCGTCGCGCTTGCCGACGACGGCCTTCTCCACCTCGGCGATCACCCTGCCGGCCAGGTCCGCGGCGTCCCCCACCGACATGGCGTGCTCGTTCATCTCGCTCACAGCTCCTCGATCCTGGTCAGACAGCGGTCGATCTCGGCCGGCTCCAGCCGGCGGGCAGGCCCGGTGAGTACGGCGGTCAGCTCCGGGCCGAGCAGCTCCGCGACGGCCGGGTCGTCGCGGCGAAGACCGTAGCGCTGGCGCAGCACCTGGTCGGTCAGCACGACGAGCCGGTCGCGCAGCGCGTGGTCGGGCAGTCGCGACGACCGGTGCGACTCGAGCAGGGCGACGTAGCGCACCGAGCCGCGGGTCGCCGGTGTCGCGCACCGACGGCCGGTCGACCTCGACCGTCCCAGGACGGCTCGCCGCCGCCGAGGGCGTCGAACATCAGCCCGAGCAGGGCGACGCAGGTCCCGACCAGGAGCGCGAGCCGGATCGGGTCGGGGTCGGAGCCGAGCAGGGCCAGCGGCACGTAGAGGCCGACGAACGCGACGATCGCGCCCAGGAGCCGGCGCACCCAGTGGTTCCTCACGCGGAGCACCCCGATGCGTGCGGTGGATGGCGTCGAGCGCCTCGAGCGCGAGGGCCCGGTCGTCCTCGGTCAGCTCGTGCTCGGAGAAGCGGGCCTCGCGGTAGAGCGTGCCGAGGCGGGAGACCGCCGGCGTCGGCGTCGACCAGGTCGAGGACCCGGATCGTGTACTCCGACGACGTCTCCCAGGCCCGGCGCTCGACGCCGCCGCTCGCGGCCTGGGTCTCGAACCGGTGCCAGCAGGCGACGACCGCGTTGCGCGGGCTACCGGTGGCGAGGGCCTCGCGCTGGGCGTCCGCGTCGGCGGTCATCTCGCGCGCGAGCACGACGGCCGGCTCGAGGACGTCGAACTCACCGGCCTGCGCGAGCGCGGCCCGCTGGGCACGCTGCCGGCGACGTTCGAGACGCAGTCGGAGCGCCCAGCGGACGAGGCGGTAGAGCAGGTAGAGCGCGAGCAGCGCGGTCGCGACGTTGAGGATCACGGCGACCAACCACAGCAGCGAGAACGAGTCGGCGTCTCGCGGGGGCACCACGAGGGTCGGTCTCCGGCGGCGCCGACGCGGTGTCGGTCGGCTGGACCGTGGGCGCCGAGGTCTCGGGCACCGGACCGGTGCCGTGGAGGACCTCGCTGGGGCCGATCGAGGCGGCCCAGGTCACCAGCAGGACCGCGAGCAGCACGGCCGCCGAGGCCGTCGCCACGGCCAGGGTGCTGGCTCGCCGAGCGGTCATGCCCGGCAACCTACCGCGAGGTTGCCGGGCACGACCCAGCTCAGCTGGTGCTCGAGCGGGTGATCAGAGGATGGGCGAGAACGGCTCGGTGCCGTTGACCAGCGTCAGACCGGAGATGCCGGAGTGCTGCTGGGCGAAGGCGAGCTCCTTGCCGAGGTCGCCGATGTTGTTCGACAGCGGCAGCGGCGCCAGGCCGAGCGTCGAGAGCACGCCGATCGCCTTGCCGTCGGCGCTCAGGAACGCCGAGCCCGAGTCACCGGGGATGCCGGGCGACACGGTGTAGAGCGGGTGCGACCAGCCGCCGTCGGCGGCCTGGTCGCCGAGGCTGATGCCGGTGTGCGGCGAGAGCGGGCGCGAGGCCGGCGCGCAGGCTGGAGTTGCCGTAGGTGTAGACGCGGTCGCCCGCGGCGGTGCCGTCGGTGTCGATGCCGGTCGGGCCGCCCCAGAACGGGATCGACGGGTTGACCTTGCCGACGTCGGCCGCGGCGACCTTGACCAGGGCCAGGTCGTTGTAGGCGCAGGTGTTGGCGTCGCTGGTGCCGAGGTCCTTCTCGGTCAGCCACGACGAGTAGACCAGGGTGCCGGTGCCGACCTGGGTGCCCTCGTCGACCAGGCTGCCGCCGTCGTTGAAGGTCACCTTGGTGCCGAGCGGGAGCGACTGGGTCTGGCAGCCGTCGGTGTCGGTCGCGGCGCCGGTGCCGGCGCAGTGGGCGGCGTAGCCGACGTACACGTTGCTGCTGGCGTCGGTGTAGACGAAGTTCGCGGTGCACTGCGCACCCTCGGTGTACATCATCGTGCCGGGGTGGATCGCAGCCGAGTCGGCGGGCGCCCAGGTGGGGCCGGCGGTGGCGGGGGCTGCGGTCGCGAACGCCGCGGTCAGGATGCCGGTCGCGAGGACGGCGGTGGCGCCGGCGATGCGGCGGGACGTGGGGGTGAGACGCATGGGTGGAGACCCTCCCTGGGTGCGAGCCGGCCCGTTGCCGACCTCGATTGCACTGACGGGAGTGACAACGACCACTGGCCCGGACGGGTTACGTCCGGGCCAGTGACGTCGGTGGCGATCCGAGCGCCTGCTGAGTCAGTACGTCGGCTGCGAGGGGTCGATCTGGTTGACCCAGGCGACCACGCCGCCACCGACGTGGACGGCGTCGGCGTAGCCGGCACCCTTGACGATGGCCAGCGTCTCGGCGGAGCGGACGCCGGACTTGCAGTGCATGACGATCTGCTTGTCCGACGGCAGCTTCTCCAGGGCGGACCCGTTGAGGAAGTCGCCCTTGGGGATCAGCACCGAGCCGGGGATCTTGTTGATCTCGTACTCGTTGGGCTCGCGCACGTCGACGAGCACGAAGTCGCGGGTGCCCTCGGCGCGCTCCTTGAGCATGTGCTCGAGCGTGGTCACCGAGATCGTCGAGCCGGCGGCGGCATCGGCCGCCTCCTCGGAGATCGCGCCGCAGAAGGCCTCGTAGTCGATCAGGCCGGTGACGGTCGGGTTGTCGCCGCAGAGCGCGCAGTTGGGGTCCTTGCGGACCCGCAGCTTGCGGTACTCCATCTCCAGGGCGTCGTAGATCATCAGCTTGCCGATCAGCGGGTCGCCGATGCCGGTGAGCAGCTTGATGGCCTCGTTGACCTGGATCGAGCCGATCGACGCGCACAGCACGCCGAGCACGCCACCCTCGGCGCAGCTCGGGACCATGCCCGGCGGCGGCGGCTCGGGGTAGAGGCAGCGGTAGCACGGCGCGTCGTCGGACATCGACGGCGCGAAGACCGAGGCCTGGCCGTCGAAGCGGTAGATCGAGCCCCAGACGTACGGGATGCCCAGGAAGTACGCCGCGTCGTTGACCATGTAGCGGGTCGCGAAGTTGTCGGTGCCGTCGACGATCAGGTCGTAGCCCTGGAAGACGTCCATGACGTTGTCGTTGTCGAGGCGCTGCTCGTGCAGGATCACGTTGACGTAGGGGTTGGTCTCGGCGATCGACTCCTTGGCCGACACCGCCTTGGACTTCCCGATGTCGGACTGCCCGTGGATGATCTGGCGCTGCAGGTTGGACTCGTCGACCTCGTCGAACTCCGCGATGCCGAGCGTGTGCACGCCGGCGGCGGCCAGGTAGAGCAGGGCCGGGCTGCCGAGACCGCCGGCGCCGATGACCAGCACCTTGGCGTTCTTCAGGCGCTTCTGGCCCGTCATGCCGACGTCGGGGATGATCAGGTGCCGGCTGTAGCGGCGTACCTCGTCGATGGTCAGCTCGTCAGCGGGCTCCACGAGCGCGGGAAAGGACACGACGCACTCCTCAGTCTGGTTGGACGTCAGATCGAACAACCTCGGCTCCTGCCATGTTCCCCGGACCCACCGGTCGCGCCGCACCGCGTCCCGTCATCCGGACGCCAGTGACCGCCCGGTAGTCTTCGCCGCGTGACGGCAGAGCAGTACGACACCCCGACCGCGCGCCCCCGTGGCGCCCGGATGCCGCGACGTGAGCGTCGAGCCCAGCTGATGGAGTCGGCGCTCGAGGTCTTCGTCGCCCAGGGCTACCACGCGGCCGCGATGGACGACATCGCCGAGCGCGCGGGCGTGTCGAAGCCGGTGCTCTACCAGCACTTCCCCGGCAAGCTCGACCTCTACCTCGCGCTGCTCGACGCCTCCTGCGACACGATCATCGACAACACCCGCGTCGCGCTGGAGTCGACCCACGACAACAAGCAGCGGGTCGCGGCGACGATGGACGTCTTCTTCGAGTACGTCGCGAGCGACACCGGCGCGTTCCGCCTCGTCTTCGAGTCCGACCTGACCAACGAGCCCGCCGTGCGCGAGCACGTCGACCGGGTGACCACCGAGTGCGCGGCGATGATCGCGCACGTCATCCACGACGACACCGGCCTGCCGATCGACGCCTCGCGGCTGCTCGCGGTCTCGCTCGTGGGAATGGCGCAGGTCAGCGCCCGGTTCTGGCTGACGGAGACCGGCGGCATCCGCAAGAGCGACGCCGCTGCGCTGGTGGCGGGGCTGGCCTGGCGGGGCATCCGCGGCTACCCCCTCACGGATGAACACTGACCGACGACCACTGATTGCACCAGCTTCACCCCAGCAGAAGGAGGACCTCGTGGAGGTCAAGATCGGCGTCCAGAACGCAGCCCGTGAGCTCACCGTCGAGGTCGAGGACAGCACGGAGGCCATCGAGAAGCTGGTGGCCGATGCGGTCTCGGGCGAGGGCGTGCTCGCCCTGACCGACGCCAAGGGCCGCCGGGTCATCGTCCCGGCCGCGAAGCTCGCGTACGTCGAGATCGGGCACGGCGTCGCCGGCCAGGTCGGGTTCCGCGGGTAGCCATGATCTCCGCCCTGCTGTGGGCCCTCATCGGCGGGACCGTGATCGGTCTCCTCGGCAAGCTGGTCGCGCCGGGCGACAGCGACCACGTCCCGCTGTGGCTGACGATCATCTGCGGCATCGCCGGCGGCATGATCGGCAACTTCCTCTACGGGTTGTTCTTCAACCCCTACACGCTCGGCGTCGACTGGTGGCGGCACGCGTGGCAGATCGCCGTCGCTGCGCTCCTGGTCGGCTTCGCGGCCGGCGCCACCGGCCGCAAGCGCGCGTAGTCTCGACACGCTCGCTGGCGCTCGGCCTCGGCCACCGAAATCAGCTGGCGAGGCCGAGCTCGGCCATCCGCTCGGTGTGCCGCTCGGTGATCCGGGTGAACATCCGGCCGATCGCGGCCAGGTCGAGACCGGGGCGGTCGACGCCGCCGGCGAGCAGCGCCGACAGCGCGTCGCGGTCGGCCGCGACCCGCTGCGCCTGGGTGAGCGCCTCCCCCATCAGCCGCCGTCCCCACAGGGCGAGCCGGCCGCCGAGCCGCGGGTCGGCGGCGATCGCCGCGCGGACCCGGTCGACGACGAACGCCGAGTGCCCGCCGTCCTCGAGGGAGGCGACGATCAGGTCGCGGGTGTCGGCGTCGAGGTAGGCCGCGATCTCGCGGTAGAAGTCGTTGGCCATCCCGTCCCCGACGTACGCCTTGATCAGGCCCTCGTACCAGTCGGCCGGCGCCGTGTGCTCGTGGAAGCGGTCGATCGCGCGTACGAACGGCGCCATCGCCTCGAACGGGTCGGCGCCGAGGTCCGTGAGCCGCTCGCGCAGCCGGGCGACGTGGCCGAACTCGGCCGTCGCCATGGTCGCGATCGCGACCTTGTCCTCGAGCGTCGGCGCCAGCTTGGAGTCCTCGGCGAGCCGCTCGAAGGCCGAGATCTCGCCGTAGGCGATCGCCCCGAGCAGGTCCACGACTGCCTCGCGGTACTCCGGATCCTGGAAGGCGACCGGCGTGTCGTCCTCGGGCTGGTCGGGCGTCGATGCGGGCACGTGCGCACCCTACCGATAGACTGGGCGTGATCGAGGTCGCGCGGCCGTCTTGGCCACGACCCCGCCGCATGTGCGCGGCAGACCGATTCTTGAGTCCGCCGCATCCGACGTTCACTCGGTTGAGACCCGGCTGACTCACGAAAGCAGAAGACACTGACCACGTTCCGAGAGCTCGGGGTCCTTCCCGAGATTTGCGACGCGCTCGAGCGCGCCGGCATCACCGTCCCGTTCGCCATCCAGGAGATGACGCTCTCCGTCGCCCTCCTGGGCACCGACCTGATCGGCCAGGCCCGCACGGGCACCGGCAAGACCCTCGCGTTCGGCATCCCGGTGCTGCAGCGCAGCGTCACGATGACCGACCCGGCGTACGCCGACCTGCCGCAGGGCAAGCCGCAGGCGCTGATCGTCGCCCCGACCCGTGAGCTCGCGCTCCAGGTCTCCAACGACCTCCACCTCGCCAGCAAGGACCTCGGCCTCCGGGTCCTCACCGTCTACGGCGGCGTCGGCTACGACACCCAGCTCGACGCGCTCGAGTCCGGCGTCGACATCGTCGTCGGCACCCCGGGCCGCCTGATCGACCTGGCCAACCGCCGCGCGCTCGACCTGTCCCACGTGCACGCGCTGGTGCTCGACGAGGCCGACGAGATGCTCGACCTGGGCTTCCTGCCCGACGTCGAGCGGCTGCTGTCGATGACGCCCGAGACCCGCCAGACGATGCTGTTCTCGGCCACGATGCCGGCCGCGATCGTCTCGCTGGCCCGCACCCACATGCGCCACCCGATGAACATCCGCGCCGAGTCGTCGTACGAGAACGCGATCGTGCCGGCCACCGCGCAGTTCATCTACCTGGCCCACGACCTCGACAAGCCCGAGATCATCGGCCGCGTCCTGCAGGCCGAGGACGCCGGCAAGATCATCGTCTTCACCCGCACCAAGCGCCAGGCGCAGCGGGTGGCCGACGACCTGGCCGAGCGCGGCTTCAGCGCCAGCCCGCTGCACGGCGACATGGCCCAGGTGGCCCGCGAGAAGGCCCTGGCGAAGTTCCGCGAGGACAAGATCCGGGTCCTGGTCGCGACCGACGTCGCCGCCCGCGGCATCGACGTCGCCGGCGTCTCCCACGTCATCAACTACACCTGCCCCGAGGACGACAAGACCTACGTCCACCGGATCGGCCGCACCGGCCGCGCCGGCGCCTCCGGCATCGCGATCACCTTCGTCGACTGGGCCGACGTGGCCCGCTGGAAGATGATCAACAAGACCCTCGACCTGCCGTTCGACGAGCCGCAGGAGACCTACTCCACCTCCGAGCACCTCTTCCACGACCAGGGCATCGCCCCCGGGACCAAGGGCCGGATCGTCGACGCCGCCCCGGTGGAGCGCAAGCCCCGCGAGGACCGTGGTGGCGCGACCGGGGCAGCGACCGGGGTGGCGAGCGCTCCTCCGGCAGCCGCGACCGCGAACCGGTCGCGCACCCGCACCCGTTCGGGCGAGAGCGCCGGTCAGAGCACCGCTGCCGGATCGGCTCCGGCCGCCGACGGCGAGTCCAAGCCGGCCGCCAGCCGCAACCGGAACCGGAACCGTCGTCGCCGTTCGGGTGGCGCGGGCGAGGCGCCGAAGGCCACCGCCGCCGAGTAGTCGGTGGGCCGTCGTCCGCCGCCGTCAGGCGGTGACGACGACCGTGGTGCCGAGCGGCGCGAAGTCCCAGAGCGCGATCGCGTCCGGGCGCTTCTGCCGGATGCAGCCGTGCGACTGCGGCGTGCCGAGCTGCGCCTTGGTCTGCACGAGGTGACCGTCGTCGATCGGGATGTCGTGGAAGCCGATGGCGGCCCGGTGTCGCCCTGGGTGAAGCGGACGAAGTACTTCATCGTGCCGGAGTCGTCGATCCCGTAGGCCTGCTCCGAGCGCGAGTAGACCGCGTAGGTGCCGGGGTCGAGGTTGTCGGTGAGGCTGCCGGAGACGAGGTAGGTGCGCTGCACGTGCGTGCCGCCTGTCACCAGCCACACCCGCTGGCGGCTCTGGCTGAAGACGATCCGCTTGCCGGTGCCGGAGTCCGCGGGCAGCGTGGTGTCGAGCCGCGGGTCGCTCTCGGCCTCCGTGCGGTCGGCGGACGAGCCGCCGGCCGTCAGCTCGGCGGACGACGTGGTGTCGGTCGTGGCGTCGGCGACCGTGCCGATCGCGGCCGTGGCTGGTGCGTTGTGCTCAGCGGCGCCGCCCGAGGCGGTCGGGCAGCGCGCCGGTGCCGCCGAGGACCGCGATCACGGTCACCGCGAGCGAGGCGCCGAGCGCGGCCAGCCGGCCGTAGCGCGGCCGGACCGGTGCCCCGCGGTGGGCGCTCACTTCTTGACCTTCTTGCTCGACTTCTTCTTGCCCTGCTTGGGCCGCTGCGACCGGGTGACCAGGTTGGCGGCGACCTCGCGGTAGGCCTGCGCGCCCTTGCTGCTGCGGCTGGTCGCGAGGATCGACCGGCCGGCGGCCGGCGCCTCGGCGAACTTGATCGTCTTCGGGATCGGCGGCTCGACGACCTCGAGGTCGTAGGTCTCGGAGATCGTCTCGAGCACCGTGCGGGCGTGGTTGGTGCGCCCGTCGTACAGCGTCGGCAGCACGCCCCAGACCTCGAGGTCGCGGTTGGTGAAGCGGCGTACGTCGTGGACGGTGTCGAGCAGCTGGCCGACCCCGCGGTGCGAGAGCGTCTCGCACTGCAGCGGGATCAGCACGCCGTCGGCGGCGGTGAGCGCCGCGACGGTGAGCACGCCGAGCGACGGCGGGCAGTCGAGCAGGACCCAGTCGTAGTCGCTGCCGTCCTCCGCGAGCGCCTCGATCATGGTCTTGAGGACGTGCTCGCGGCCGGTGCGGGTGAGCAGGTCGGCCTCGGCGCGGGCCAGCTCGATCGTGGCCGGCAGCAGGTCGACGCCGTCGTCGGTCTCGATGATCACCTCGGTCGGGTCGAGCCCCTTGGTCAGCACGTGGTGGACCGACAGCTCGAGGTCCTCGGGGTCGATGCCGAGGGAGAAGGTCAGGCACGCCTGCGGGTCGAGGTCGACCAGCAGCACGGAGTGGCCGAGCTCGGCGAGCGCGGCGCCGACCGAGGCGACGGTGGTCGTCTTGGCGACCCCGCCCTTCTGGTTGGCGATCGCGAGTGTCGTGCTCGGGTCATCGGGGCCCATCATGCCGGACCGGCCGTGTCGCAGATCCCGTCGCACGCACCTGCTTCGACTTGCGCGCATGTCCGAGACCGCACTCGTCACCGGCCCCACCGCGGGCATCGGCCGCTCCTTCGCCCACCAGCTCGCCGCGAGCGGCTACGACCTGGTCCTGGTCGCCCGCGACGCGACCCGGCTGGAGTCCGAGGCGGCCGAGCTGCGCGCGTCGTACGGCGTCGAGGTGGAGGTGCTGCCCGCCGACCTGGTCGACCGCGACGAGCTGGCCCGGGTCGAGGCCCGGCTCGCCGATCGCGACCGGCCCGTCGACCTGCTGGTCAACAACGCCGGGTTCGGGCTCAAGAAGCGCTTCCTCGACAACTCCGTCGACGACGAGCAGGCGATGCTCGACGTGCTGGTCACCGCGGTGATGCGGCTCACCCACGCGGCGCTCGGCGCGATGTCCGAGCGCGGCCGCGGCGGCATCATCAACGTGTCGAGCGTGGCGGCGTTCCTGCCGCGCGGCTCCTACTCGGCCGCGAAGGCCTACGTGAACAGCTTCTCGGAGTGGGCGCGCACGAGTACGCCCCGCGGCGTGACCGTGACCTGCCTGTGCCCGGGGTTCACCAAGACCGAGTTCCACGAGCGGATGGACGTCGAGCCGCGGCTCGGCTGCCGGCTTCCTGTGGCTCGACGCCGACGAGCTGGTCGCGCACGGCGCTGAAGGACCACGACAAGGGCAAGGTCTGGTCGATCCCGAGCCCGCAGTACAAGGTGATCGTCGCCGCCGCGCGGGTCGTCCCGAACGGGGTGCTGCAGCGGTTCCAGTCGCTCGGGCGGAGATGAGCCGCTCGTACTCCTCCGGCGCGGTGGTGTTGCAGCCGAGCTCGTGGTCGGTCTTGCCGGCGCCGTGGTAGTCGCTGGACCCGGTGACGACCAGGTCGAGGTTGCGCGCGATCGCGCGCAGCCGCTCGCGGGTCGGGGCGTCGTGGTCCTGGTGGTCGACCTCGATCCCGGCCAGGCCGAGCTCGCGTGAGCTCGCGAAGGTCGCCTCGTCGGGGCGACCGAGTCCGCCGCGGCCCCACGGGTGCGCGACCACGGAGACGCCGCCGGCCTCGCCGACCAGCCGGATCGCGAGCTCGAGCGGCGCGGCGTAGCGGTCGACGTACGCCGGCCGCCCGGCGCCGAGGTAGCGGTCGAAGGCCGCGGTCCGGTCCGGCACCACGCCGAGCGTCACCAGCGCGTCGGCGACGTGCGGGCGGCCGGTGGCCGCGGCGCCGTGCGGACGCCGCGCGCACGTCGTCCTCGGTGATGTCGATGCCGAGCCCGCCGAGCCGGTCGAGCATCGTCGGCACCCGCGACGCGCGGCCGTCGAGGACCTTCTGCAGCTCGGCGGCCAGCGGTGGGTACGTCGGGTCCGGGCAGTAGGCGAGCAGGTGCACGCCGCGGCCCTGGTGGCGGGTGCTGATCTCCATGCCCGGCGACCAGCGTGATCCGGCCTCGCTCGGCCGCGGCGCTCGCCTCGGCCCAGCCGTCGGCGGTGTCGTGGTCGGTGATCGCGACGACGTCGAGCCCGGCGGCGGCCGCCGCGCGCACCAGCCCGGCCGGGGTGTCCGTCCCGTCGCTGGCCCGCGAGTGCGTGTGGAGGTCGATGCGCACCCGTGCAGCCTAGGCGGCCGCCGTCACCAGCCGGGCCGGTGTCCCCCGAACGGCAGCTCGACCAGCTGCGGTCCCGACGTCGGAGACGTCGCGCAGGATCCAGTCGTCGCGCAGCAGCAGCAGCGCCGACGCCGGCCGCAGCACGATCCACAGCCACCGGCCGCCGGCCTCCCCGGCCAGCACCGAGCGGTCGAACTCGCCGTCCGAGAGGCTCGTCGAGACGTCCCACAGGTTGACCGCCTGGCTGCCGATCCGCACCCGCGCCGTCGGCGGCCGGTCGGCGATCTCCGCCCCCGGGTCGTCGTACCGCGTCCCCGCGCAGCGCGCACCCAGCCCGATGCCCGCCTCCTCCGCGACCACCAGCACGTCGACCGGCCCGTCGAGCTCGCTGGTGCCCGACGTGCAGGTCAGCGTCGCGGTCGCCCGGCCCGGCCGGTCGCCGACCGCCGCGAAGTCGGTCACGCTCCAGCCCGGGCTCATCGGCCACGGCAGGTAGCGTCGGGAACGCGCTCGCGCCGCCGCGAGGTGCTCCACGAACGCGTCGTACGACGCCTCCTCGGCCCGCCACAGCGCACCGGTCCCCCGTGGTCCGGGCACGACCAGTGCCCGCCGGCCTCCTCCAGCACCGGCGCCGAGCAGCGCACACAACTGGCCGCGAGCGACATGCGACAACGGTGGAGAACGCGTCGGCGTCCGTCAAGGGACTGTCCGTGTCGCGCCTGCGGGTGGTCTGTGGTTTGCGCGCCGATAGGCAATTACGGGGTACGGCGCGCTTCGGTCGAGGTTGCTTCCCGGCTTTCCGGTCGCCTTCGCGGTGGTTGAGGTGCGAGCGAAGCGAGCCTCGAAACCACCCTGTCGAAAACAGTCGCAAAGAATTTCTCGAAAGTGTCCACATCCCGGGCAAACACAGGGTTTTCGGGGTCTGATGTCGGTGGTCAGTGCTTGGGTTGAACCATGACAGCGACCGCACACATCGACTCCCCGACCGGGGTGCTCGACGCTGCTCGCGCTGCGACAAGACCGAGGATCATGCGAGCCGAGATCCGGAGCTTCCAGATGCGCCGTCGAGTGGGCGGTCATGCACCCGGTCGAGTCGATCCTGCACGCGGCGATCGTCGACGGCACCGAGGACGAGCTCGCGATCGCCGGCGAGGGCGCACCGCTGGTCGCGGAGTTCTGCGTCGCCGAGCTCGCGCTCGCGTTGGGGATGTCGACCGGTGCCGGGAAGCGGTACCTCGGCGACGCCGTCGAGACCCGCTACCGCCTCCCCCGACTGTGGAAGCGCGTGGTCGCCGGTGAGGTGCCGGTGTGGAAGGCCCGCCAGATCGCGTCCCGCACGATCATCCTGTCCGCCGACGCCGCGGCGTTCGTCGACCAGCACGTCGCACCCGAGCGCGCACCGGTGCTCCTACGCCCAGATCGACCGGGCCGTGGACCACGCCCGCGACCTCTACGACCCCGAAGAAGCCGAAGCCAAGCGGGCCGAGGCCGCCGAGCACCGCCAGGTCGCTGTGCGCCTCGGGGACGTCACCATCGACGGACAGGTCTACATCGAGGCCACCACCGACCTCGCCGACGCCCTCGCCTTCGAAGCCGCCCTCTCCGCGAAGGCCCACGACCTCCTCGAGGACTACCCGCACCTGTCCTTGGACGTCCGCCGGTCGATGGCCCTCGGCCGGCTCGGCAGCGACTCCGGTGGCGGCAGGGAGCTGGTGATCTACGCCCACCACGACGTCTCCAGCCCCGACGGGCTGGTCCGGATCGAGAACACCCGGTCCTGGATCACCGTCGAACAGCTCGGCGAGTGGTGCACCGACTCCGGCACCCAGGTCACGATCCAGCCCGTGCTCGACCTCAACGAGCACCTGCACACCGACGCCTACAAACCCACCCCGTGGCTGCGCGAACAGGTCATCGAGACCCACCCGACCTGCGTCTTCCCGCACTGCACCAGACCATCGAGGTCCTGCGACCTCGACCACATCATCGACTGGCCCCTCGGCCCGACCGACAGTCTCAACTTGGCGCCACTGTGCCGGCGACACCACCGCCACAAGACCCACGGCGGCTGGACCTACCAACGCCTCGGCCCCACCACGTTCCTGTGGCGAAGCCCGCTCGGCCAGACCCACCTCCGAAGAGGCTGACGCCCCACACCCCGCCGCCGGCGGGGCCACACCCATGCCGTCAGCTCCAGGACGGCCTTCTTGACGAGTGTGGCGATGGTCTTCGCACCGTCGTCGGTCAGCTCTTCCAGGGCGTACGACGTCGGCCAGAGCCCGCCGTTCTCGTCGAGCTTGGCGTGGACGCTGAAGCCAAGCGTCGAGTAGCGCGCCTTGTCCACGAGGCCGCTCCGGAAGAAGACGATGACCTTTCCTCCGGATTCGCCCAGCCCGGCTGACCGTAGTAGAGCTTCGGCCGCAGCTCCGGGGCGGCCTCGGTCACGATCGTGTGCAGACGTTCGGCCGTGGAGCGATCGGGCTGCGGCATCTCGGCGATCTTCGCCTCAACCGCTGCCGCGTCGGCCGTTGCCTTCTCCTCAGCGTGGCGCGGCGACCCTCGGCCTTCAGCTCGGCCGCCCGGGCCTTCATCGCAGCCCGCTCCTCCGCAGAGAACTGTCCCTTCTTGCTCTCCTGGGCGTCCGATGCTGCGCTCATGCGTGGCGGTCCTCTCGTCAGACTCGGTTCCTCGCGACACTAGCGGTCCTCGGCGCACCAGGAAGTGACGTGCCGGGCCCCGACCTGCGAGCCTTCCACGGTGACCCTCCTGGCCGCGAAGATCCTCCTCGCTCCGCTCTGCGTCATCGCCGTCTCCCTGGCCGGGCGCCGCTGGGGCGTCGCCGTCGCCGGGGTGCTCGGCGGCCTGCCGGTGGTCGCCGGCCCGATCCTGCTGGTCGTGACGCTCCTCCACGGACGTGGCTTCGGTGCCGACGCCGCGGCGGGGACCCTGCTCGGCCTGGTCGCCACGACCGCCTTCGTGGTCGTCTACGGCCGGATCGCGTCAACCCCCGGACCGGTGCCGAGCGTGCTCTGCGGCTGGGCGGCGTTCCTCCTCGGCGTCGCCGTGCTGAGCCTGTTCGAACCGCCGCCGGTGGTGTCGCTGGTCTTCGTCGGCGCCTGCATCGCCCTCGGGCTGTGGCTGACGCCGGCTCCGCCTTCATCGCGTACGGCGGCCGCGCCGCCCTGGTGGGACCTTCCCGCGCGCGCCCGCGCCGCGCTCGTCCTCGTGCTCGCGCTCACCGCGATCTCCGGCGCCCTCGGCGCCCACCTCAGCGGACTGCTGGCGCCGTTCCCGATCATGACCAGCGTTCTCGCCGTCTTCACCCACGCCCACGGCGGCGCGCAGGTCGGCGTCCTCCTGCGCAGCTTCCTGGTCGGCTTCACGGCTTCGCGGCCTTCTGCTTCACGCTCGCGGTCGCCCTGCCCAGATCACGACCGCTGGCGCGTTCGGCCTCGCCAGTGCAGTCGCGGTCGCGGCCCAGGCAGCGACCTTCGTCGCGCGGGCATACGTCGTACCCGGCCGCCCTCA
>CAVOJM010000013.1:0-162077 GCA_963696245.1 uncultured Actinomycetota bacterium | reverse complement strand
CATGTCTTCTCCTGGCTGGGTGGTCGTGCGGGTCAGTGCCGGTCGACGAAGATGACTTCGATGGCGTTGTTGCCGTAACCGAGGCGGTTCCACGGCGGTACGTCGGGCTGGACGTTGCCTGCGGCATCGGTCGCCCGCGATCGCAGGGTGTGCCGACCGACGCCGATGTCGTTCCAGGTGAAGCTTCCAGTCCTGCCACCCGAAGTCGTCCGGGTCGCCCGGTTCGAGCTGCGCCGGCTGCCAGTCACCCTCGCCCGTGAGGCTGACCTCGACCCGGGTGATGGGACCGGTGCCCGACCACGCCTTGCCCCGGACGGTGTAGGTGTCCTGATCGAGGACCGAGCCCGGCGCCGGGTCGGTGACCCGGGCGCGCACCCGCATCAGGGTGACCGGCTCGTGCGGCTGGTCGGGCCACTCGTAGATGTAGTGGCCGGTCTGGAACTCGCCGGTGTACGCCTCGGTGATCACGTCGAGGCGCTTGAGCCACTTCACCGACGCGACGGCGTACCAGTGCGGGACGATCAGGCGGAACGGGGCACCGTGGTCGCGACCGAGGGGCTTCCCGTTCATCTCGTAGGCGATCAGGATCCCCGACGCCGGGTCGGTGGCCTGGTCCAGGGGCAGGGACCGGATGAAGGTCAGGTTGTCCTGGTCGGTCTCGGGCAGGATCGCCTGCAGGTGGTAGGGACCGTGGTCGGTGCCCTCCGCGAGGAGCTCGACCCCCTCCGCCGCGGGCGCGACCTTCGCCAGCACGTCGGAGAGCAGCACGCCGGTCCACCGGGCCGTGGAGACGGCGAAGTCGCCCCAGGGCTCCCCGGTGGGAAGGGGCCGCATCTCCAGACGCCCGTTGCCCGCGCACTCGAGCGTGACCGTGTGATCGTGGGCCGGCATCGCGCGGAGGTCGTCGAGGGTCAGCGTGACCGGCGTACCCACCGCGCCACCGATCTCGAGGGTGCCGTCGTGGTCGGGCACCGCGAAGTTGCTGCGCACGTAGTGCAGCTCGGTGGGGGTGACGTCACCGACGAGCGCGGCCGGCGGCGCCTCCGCGTTGTACGGCGCGGGGTTGATCATCACCAGCGAGGCGCGCGACGCCTCGAGTTCGTCAGCAGCAGTCATGTCGTTCAGCCTTCCTCAGAAGTCGGAGTCAGCGAAGGTGGGTTCGCGGCCGTCGTTGAACGCGCCGATGCCCTCGACGCGGTCGGGATGGACAGCGGAGCGCCAGTGGGCGTCCATCATGATCTCGATCGCCTCTTCGATCGGCTGGCCTTCACCGAGGTGCACGGCCCGCTTCACGGCCTGGACCGCGGTCGGGGAGTTGCTCGCGATCTTCTCCGCGATCTGCTGGGCCGCGGCCATCAGCTCACCGGGGGCGTGGAGCTCGTTGACCATGCCGAGCCGGTAGGCCTCCTGAGCCGGCACCGGGTCACCGGTCATCAGCATCTGGAGCGCCTTGCCGCGGGGCAGGAGCCGCGGCAGCAGCGCCGGCGAGCCGCCGCCCGCGGACAGACCGAGCATCGCCTCGGGCTGGCCGAAGGTCGCGGTGTCGGAGGCGATGATGAAGTCCGTGCTCTGGGCCAGCTCGCAGCCACCGCCGTACGCGATGCCGTTGACGGCGGCGAAGATCGGCTTGCGGAGCGACCGCACCGTGTAGAGGGTGCGGTCGAAGGCCTGGCGCTGGCGCAGCCAGTCCTCCTTGGTCATGGACTTGCGCTGCCGCAGGTCGCTCCCGACGGAGAACGCCCGGTCTCCGGCTCCGGTCAGGACGACCACGCGGACCGCCGTACGGACCGCGATCTCCTCGACCACCTCGGTCAGCAGCGCGCCCATCTCGGTGGTGATCGCGTTGTCGGCGTGGGGGCGGTTGAGGGTGACCCGGGCGATGCGTCCGTCCGAGAGGTAGTCGAGGAGGACCGGTGGCTCGGTCTCCTCGACGTCGGGAGCCGGCGGGCCGAAGTCGAGCGCCGCCCAACGATCCGTGCCAGATGAGCTCATCGTGGTTCCTCTCTCGGGTGACGCATGGTCAGGTGTCCAGCTCGGACAGCCAGCGCAGCGCGCTCAGGCTCGGGGCGAAGCAGTACTCCCCGCCCCGAGTGATCACGAACGGCGGGAGGTCGGTCAGCCGGCGGCGGATCGGCCGGTGCGGGATCGTGAAGGTCTCCGAGTCGTCACCACGGGGTCCGACGAGCGGGTCGGACTCGAGGGGGGCGCCGATGAAGATGCCGTCGTTGAGCCACTGGGTCTTGACGAACTCGAACTGCCGCTTGAGGTGGGCGCCGGCGAAGACGAAGATGATCCCGCGCTCGACCCCGTCGTCCTCGACCACGCCCTCGGGCAGCATCGGTCCGTAGCTGGTCCCGCGCCGCACCATCTGGTGCAGGCGGACCTCCACGCCGCCGTCCTGGTCGAAGGCGTCGCGCGGGTTGGCGCGTCGGGCGTGGGCGCCGACGGGGCACTTGAAGCCACGTGGATCGTCGCCGTAGCCGAAGTCGTTGTTGCGACGGGGATCGCTGCCGAGCTCGACGTCGTCCGCGTCGGGGGAGGTGGCGAGTGGGGCGCCGCTCTGCCAGCGACCGACGATCTTCGCACCGAGCAGGTCCTCCTCCGCCCGGCTGGTGGCCCGCTCGCGGAGGTAGCTCCGGTAGGCCGCCACCTTGGTGTGCAGCTTGCGGAAGACGACGTAGGTGCCGTTGCGACCCAGGACGTCCGGGGTCGGCATGGGCGGCAGCTCGCCCGTCTCGTCGGGGTAGCCGAGGATGATCTCGCCGGCCTTCAACGGACGGTCCTTGCTGTTCGTCTGCGGCCGGCCGCTGCCCTCGACGGTGGGCTGGCCGATGCCGTCCTTGAACCCGAAGGACGTGCGCCCCGTCGCGAGCTGGTAGCAGTCCTGACGCCAGATCAGGTCGACGCCGGGAAGCCGGCATGCGCCACGCGGGCCTTCTCCGCCACCGCGCGCAGCCGCTCCTCGTCGGAGGAGAGGACCGCGATCGCGACATGGACCTCGGGGCTGCCGAGCGGTGCCTCCCAGTGCTCGGGACCATTCACACCGGTGTCTCCGAGGATCTCGGCCCGAGCCGCCATGCCCTCCCGGAACTCCGGGGCGAAGCCTGTCCAGGGAGTCCTGCGGCACCCCGAGCGCCTCGAGGCCGTGATAGGTGAAGGCCACGGTCAGGGAGGTGTCGTCGTCCGAGCGGCCGGCCGTGGCGGGGTCGACGATGCGGTGCAGGCGGCGCACGAGCGCACGCCCGTCGGCACGATCCCGGATGCTCAGCAGGAGGTAGGTGCCGACGTACGGCGAGGGGCGCTCGTGCAGTGCGCCCGCCTGGATGTCGTCCAGCTCGAGAGTCACACCCGTCGTGGAGTCCATGGTCAGTGGTGCTCGGGAGGCTCGGGCGGGTTCGGGTTGCCGGCCGCGAGGTACGGGGAAGCTCGTGGTGGCCGGGTGCGTGGCCGCGTCCACCCCGTCGCGGACCGTGGGACCGAGTCCGGCGTTGACGAGCTGGGTGAAGATCGTGTCCATCACGTCGTCGTTCAAGGTCCGACCACCGCACGTCGCGTGCGGCTCACCACGACGGGCGGCGAGCTCGATCTCGAGGTAGGACCCCTGCTCGACGTACGCCTTGGTGGTGTCGACGACGAGGTAGTCACCGAGCACCAGCTCGGTGAGCGGGTGCCGGCCGTCATCGCCGATCGGCCAGTCCTGCTTCCCGTCGAGGCCGTCCCAGAACGCGAGGTTGGCGTCGAGCCGCGCCCGGAAGGCGCCGGCGTACGACTCACCGGGGTTGAACACGTCCTCCATGTTGTAGAGGTCCCTGATCTCCAGATCGCGGTTGACCGGGTCGAACTCCCTGGGGGCGAGCATCATGTTCTTGACCTCGGGTCGACCGACCCGTTCGATCCGGACGTTGAACTCGCCGCTGGTCAGGGTCTCGGCGACGACGCCCACGAGCGGCCCGCCCGGCAGCAAGGCGATGTCGATCTCGATGACGATGCTCAAGACGTTCTTGCCGTCGAGGAAGATCGAACCGTGGTCGGTGAAGGCGAGCTCGTGCGTCGCGAGCGTCGCCAACGCGGCCCGGGCGTCCATGATGAACGGGTCCCACCGGACGCCAGCGAAGACCCGAACACCGCCGGCCGCGCCTCCTGCTTCGTCGTTGACACGGAAGCGGACCTCCTCGCCGCCCGGCGCCACGCAGGTCCCGTGCTGCACGTGGTCAGGCCCGTCGTGCTCGGGTGCACCGAACACGCAGTCGAGGACCAGCTCCTCGGCGCCCGCGACGAAGCCCCACTGGCTCGCGTCGGCATGCGGGGTGAGAGGTCGCAGCCGGAAGCGGTAGAGCAGCCCGGCCGAGAAGAGGTCCGTGGGCTTCGCCATCGGCAGCGTGTCGAGGACGAGGACGAGACGGCTCGGGTCCTCGGGACTCGGGAATGCGTAGACGTCGGTGATGTCCGCGATCGGATCAGAGAGGGCACGCGGGCCGGAGATGTGGTCAGACATGAAGAGTCGTCAGCCGCGACTAGTCGCCGGCCTCGTCGAGCAAGGCGCGTAGCGCCGGGTGCTCGAGGATCTCCGCGGCCTGGGGGTGGTCCAGCACCTGCTGGAACGCCGCGTTGACGCGCTGCGCCTTGCGGATCTCCTTGACCGTGCCGCCGTAGTTGCGGGCGTACGCCACCGCCGAGGACTCGGCGTTGAGGACGAACGCGTGCAGCGCCGCGACATCGGGAAGCCCGTCGTACCCCTCCACGTGACGGAAGATCACGTCGAACAGCCCCAGCGTCGGGCCTGAGGAGAAGAAGTCATCCATGTAGGCCTCCCACGAGCCGTCGAAGCTCGTGATGAATGCCAGCTGGGTGTCGCCGTCGAACATCACGAAGCGTGCCTCGTGGATCGTCTGGACCGCCATGTCGTAGTCGCCGTCGCGGTAACCAGGGGTGTCCTGCAGCGCAACGAGCGCCGCACGCAGCGACGGCGCCTCGCCGGCCTTGACCCGGAAGAACAGGCTGAACTCGCTGGTCGGACCAACACTCCGACCCGGCTGAACGGCCTCGGCCTCCGATGCGCCCACAGGGTTGCCTCCACGCTTCATCGAGGACTGGAGCCTCCAGCCACCAGTGACGCTACGACCGCCGCGGGTAGGAAGGCCCCACCCGCGTACGGGTGAATCACCAGGTCCCACCCTGCTCGGGTGGGTCCGACCCACCCCGGAGCGGTCGAGAGTGGAGGCTCCCAACGAAGAAGCTCTTGCATGTCTGACGACACCACCACACCTGACTTCGAGATGAGTGCAGCCGCCGTCTCCGACGGTGCCTACACCCTCCTGGTCGCGGACTTCAGCGACACCAGCACGGCCTGGGAGGCCTACGAGGCACTCAAGTCCGTCGAGGACGGCCGCACGGTCGAGATCGAGGGCGTCCTCGTGGTGAACCGTTCCGCGGACGGCAAGCTGGAGGTCCAGAAGGCGACCGACCACAGCACGAAGTCGGGACTCAAGTGGGGCCTGGTCGGAGGCATCGCGCTCGGCGTGATCTTCCCGCCGTCAATCCTCGGCAGTGCCGCGGTGGCCGGCTCCGCCGGCGCGGCCGTCGGCAAGCTCCGTCAGCGCCACCACCACGGCGAGATCGAGCAGCTGTTGGAGGACGCCATCGCGCCCGGACACTCCGGTCTGCTCGCCCTGGTCTCGGACCCCGGCGCCGTCAAGATCCGCCAGGCGCTGGAGCTGGCCGACTCGATCGTCGAGTCCACGATCGCCAAGGTCGAGGCCGACGACATCAAGGCGGCGGCCAAGGAGGCCGAGAAGGCCGAGACCGGCGAGAGCTGAGCCTCTCGTGCCAGCGCGGCGGTCACCCACCAGGCGGCTGCTGCGCGCCCGACGTCGACTCCGAGCAGAGCTCGCCCAGCTCCTGTGCGCCCTCGTGGGCCTGGGGCTGGGCGTGCTCCTGCCGAGGCTGACGGGCGACCCGAGCGTCGCAGGTAGTCGGCTGGTCGGTCCGCTCGTCACCTTGGGCATCGGTGTGATCGGCGTCGTCAGCCTCGTCTACGCGCTGCTCTTCGGCGTGGTGCAGTGGTCCGCCACGAGCTTCTCGCCCCGGCTGCGACTCTTCCGCGGTGATCCCTTGGTATGGCGCACCTTCGCGTTCGCGATCGGCATCTTCGTCTACTGCACGACCGCTGCGCTGGCCAGCGCAGATCAGTCCCGGGTCTCCGTGGTGGTGCCCGGAACAGCCATCGTCGGCGTGCTCGCGGCCATCGCCCTGATCCGCCAGCTCCAGATCCGGGCGTTCCTCTCGCTCCAGCTCGCCTACGTGCTCGAGGCCGTCTCCACCGAAGGCCGCGCGGTCATCGAGGACGTCTACCCGGAGCGCGCCACGGAGCAGACCGACGCGGCCGGACGAGTCCCGCCCGTGCTGCCCGCACTGCTGCGCACGGTCGTCTGGAACGGTCGGTCCGGGACGGTGCAGCAGCTCGATCTCCTCCCGCTCATCGACGTCTGCAACCACGTCCGACGCAGTCGTCGCGTTCCGGGTCGGGGTCGGCGACACCCTGCATGAGGGCACCCCGCTCGCCGACATCCACGGCGGCGACGTGACCGACTTCGCGGTGGAACGAGCGGTCGTCCGGGGACCCGAACGATCCTTCGACCAGGACCCCATGCTCGCGATCCGCGTCCTGGCGGACATCGCGCTGCGTGCGCTCTCCCCGGCCGTCAACGACCCGGCTACCGCGGTCGACGCACTCGACGCCACCGAGGGGCTGCTCCGTGAGCTGACGACTCGCGACATCGACGTCTGCGAGATCACCGACACGAACCACCAGCTCCGCATCCACCTGGAGCTGCCGACGTGGAGCGACTACCTGCGCGAGTCGATCTCGGACCTGGTTGCGCCGGCGGCGCCGTTCGCCATGGTGCTGCGGCGGATGAGCCGGCTGCTCGAGAACCTCACGGAGACGGCCCCGCGGGCCGCCCACCCCGGACTCGTGCGCCTCCGAGAGGCTGTCAGCGCACGAATGGCGCTGGTGACCTAGGTGGATTTCTGGTGGAGCTGAGGGGATTCGAACCCGTGAGCACGACCCCGTTCTTCGGCTCCGGCGTCGTCCGCCTCGCGGCGTCGGGCGCGGAGCGATGGTGCTGCGAGAGCGGCGAGGATCGCCAGCACCGCAACTGCGGCGCACATCCAGAAGGCGGCTGTGAAGGCGGAGTCCAGCGGAACACCTTGCTCCGTCACATTGGACGCGAGGATGGTTGCGATAGCGGCGGTACCGATGCTGCTGCCGACGGTTCGGATGACGGTGTTGGCGCTAATGGCTTCGCTCGTGTGCGTGGCAGGCACGCTCTCGACGATCGCGTTCGACGTGGCTGCGAGCGCGAGGCCGATTCCCACGCCGGTGAGCACACCTGAAAGCACGATCTGCCAGATCTCGCCGTGCCCGAGCGCGGGGATCACGAAGGCGATTGCGAGGGCAACGGCGCCAACAACCATCGGCACCTTGGGCCCGACCTTATGAATGAGCACTCCGGCAACGACGCTAAAGATGATCAACGCTACGACAGTTATCAAGAGGAATAGGCCGGACTCGGTTACCGACTTGCCGAACCCATAATCGAGCACGGTCGGGAGTTGCAGGAGCGTCGGAACCAGAACGAACGTACCGAACATCGCGAAACCAACGGCGAGCGCAACGAGGTGAGCAGACCACACACCACGGTGCGCGAAGAGGCGAATGTCGATCAGGGGCTGACGAACGCGGAGTTCGACAATGACGAACACAATGAGTCCCACGACGCCGAGAACGAGCAGGCCGATGGTTTTGCTGTCCCCCCAGCCCCAGTTGCGTCCCTCGGTGATCGTGAGCAGGAGCGAAGTCAGGCCGACCGCAAAAATTCCGGCCCCAACCAGGTCGAGGCGACCAGGCGTACGAATGGGAGACTCTGACATCCCAAAGATTGCGCCCAGCAGTGCGATCACGACAAGAACTGCAGGGAGCCAAAACAGCCATTCCCAAGACAAGTGCTCCACGATGGGTCCGGCCGCGACGATGCCGATACCGGCACCAATACCGAAGATCGCGGAAAGCAGGCCGATGCTCGTAGCGACGCGTTCCTTGGGCAGCTCATCGCGCACGATCCCGATCGACAGCGGCAATATGGCGCCAGCGGCGCCCTGAAGAACGCGGGCGATGACCAGCACGGTGAGGTTCGGTGCGATCGCCGCGAGAATCGTTCCGACGAGCAGAATCACCAACACCACGATGATGATCTTGCGCTTGCCCATCATGTCCCCCAGGCGGCTGAAGACGGGGGTCAGCACGGCAGCGGCAAGGAGGTAGGCGGTGAGGATCCAACTTGCGGCGCTCGTGGAGACGCCGAGTTCCTTGCCGATGGTTCCAAGGGCAGGCGCAACCAAAGATTGCAGCACAGCAAAGGCGAGGCCGCCGAGCGCCAGGAAGACGATCATCGCCGTACCGCCGCCACGACCCTCTGCAGACTCTGGGGCTGCGGGCTCTGGTGCGATGGGGGACGCGGGAGTCATGAGGACATGACTCTCCGGGTGAACATCGACATGGTGGCCTCCGCCTCATCGGAACTCTGGTCACACGGTGCGCGCTGGAGGTCCTCGCTATGAAGGTATGGCGGCCTCATCTGTGTGGCAATAGCAAAGGCCGTCTTTCTTATGCAAGCCTTCATGTCCTCGGGTCGGCGTCGATCCCCGACTTCAGAGCGAGCTGTCTCTCAGGACCCGGCTGCCACAATCGAGCGACCTAACGCACAAAGGAGTGTCGTGACCAGCGCAGATGGCAAAGCAACCCGTCGCCGCGGGGCGGCCCTCGAGAGCGACATCTTCGACGCCGCCTGGGACGAGCTCGCCGAAGTGGGTTGGAGCGACTTCCAGATGAGTCGGGTGGCCGAACGTGCCCACGCGAGCACGGCAACGATCTACCGCCGATGGCCCGACCGAGCAGCGCTCGTCGCCGCCACAATCAACGCCAGGCATACGAACAGCGAGCCCGCCACCGCCCTTACCGGCGACCTGCGCACCGACCTGCTACGCCTGCTCCGCGACGAGGTCGAGCTCTACCGGACACCATTCGGGGCGGCCGTCCGCGGACTCATCTCCAGTCTCCCCGCCAACGCTGGACCACACCCCGCAACACCTGCCGTCGGACCCGTCCTGGACATCCTTGAAGCCTCCGGAGAGTTCCCCGACCCCCAACGACTCCCAGTTCCGGTCGTCAACGCAGGCACCGACCTAGTCAGTCATTGCTACCTGGGAACCGGCGCCGGTCCGGACGAAGCGACACTCGAACAGATCGTGGACCTCATCTGGCTCCCATCGATCCGCCTCGCCGCGGCCAAATAGCAGATACCTGCGAGAGGCCCACACACCACCGCCGTCCTGGCGGCAGGAAGGGCAGCAACTCGATGCTGTTGGTGGCGTAGATGACGGGGCGCGATCCACTCCCGTCCGTGCCTCTACGCTCGGCAGAAGCCGACCACGAAACTGGATGGCAGCAGAGCGGAGTGATTGAGATGGCTTGGGTCTGGTCCTGGGTCCGGCGGCTCGTCACTGACGGTCGTGCGCGCTTGGTGCTGTTCACGAAGCTGTCCCTTCCGGTCAGCGTGCTGACCGGGGGGTGGAAGCTGGTCCTCGCGGTTCCGTACGAGTCGCTGCTCCTGGCGATCACTGGCCTCTACGCCATCACGCTCTCCGTGATCAGATCCTTCGCGCTTCGCACCTATCTGCGCGACGAGACCCGCAACAGGAGGACGATCGGAGTAGCCGTCATCGTGCTCTCGCTCGCGTACGCCGTCACCTGCATCCCGATGGTCGTCGGGACCGAGAGCTGGACGAAGAACTACACCGAGGTAGCGGGCATCGCGATCGCCACCATCACATTCACCGAGATCGGGCTGGCCGTGAACGGGGCCATCCGGAACCGCAACCACCCAGCCCCCATGGTCGCTGCCCTGCAGCTCTCCAACCTGGCCGGAGCGCTCATCGTCCTACCCGTGACGCAGGCCGCGATCCTGTCATTCACCCACCCCGACGATCCGAGTCAAGCGGCAGGCGTCACGGGCATCATCTGCGGCATCGCCGCAGCCGGGCTCGGGCTCCGGATCCTCACCCGCCGAGATCCCGCGCAACCAACGAGCACCGGCGGCCAGACTCAACCAGCGAAGTTCCCCTCATGAGCGACGAGGCCGAACCATTCATATGCCGCTGTTCGTGCGCGGGCATGTCGCTGACGGGGTGCGGTCGATGAGCGCGCAGGTCCGAGGAAGTCACTCTCATCCGGCAGGTCGCTAGTCGGTGCGGATCCGTCGCCGCAGTTCTTCGTAGTTGAACGTGTGCTCAGGGGAGTCGGCGGGGCCACGCCACGGGTACGTTCGATCGCCCCGCAACCACCGGAGCACTCCTTGCGGGTCGGGGTGGCAACTGGTGAAGTGCTGTGCCTCGACAACGTTCTCGGTACGCGTCCCGTCAGGGACTCGCTGCCACCCGATGCGATCAGCACCCACGGCGTAGACGAGCCAGACTGGCGATGCATCCATCGTCTCGCAGGCGCAGAGCCAGATCGCGTGCGTAACGACCAGCCGCCCATCTCGGCGGTGTGGCTCCTCCATTGAGCGAGATGCAGCCGCTTCGAGGATGTGCTCGACGGGCGCCACGCTCGGATCATCCGGAGGGGTCGTACCGCGACGCGAGAACATCTGCGAATGCTAGATCGAGGCCTCCAACTGTCCGCTCATGGCGATCCGCTCGCCCATGCCGATGAGTGCTCGACAGGGTTTAGTGGTCCGGCCAGGTCATCGACCACTCGGAGCCGCCGGAGCCACTGTCTGACGTGTCATCGCGTTCGCATGTCTCGGCGAAGGCCAGATCGATGACTGGGACCGTCCTCACAACTTGCGCGTCAAGACCCGCTCCCGGCGCGCCGGGGGATGTGATGGGGCCCGTTTGGGCTATGGGCCGAACTCCTCATTCGTATCAGTGTCACTGACATGACCGGGCCAAGCGCCGCCCGACGACGTGACGGGCGCCGTCGTCACCTCCTGCAGCATGACGAGACGAGACCGAGGGTGACCTCATGACGCACGTGCTCAGACAAGCGCGCCGGTTGGAGTCGTTCGTTCCGGTTGCCGCGCACGGCCAACAGGTTCACGCCGGGTGGTGCGCTCTCGTCTTCGCGCCGTACCAGCACCCGCACGGGGTCCACAGCCGACGACCGGAAGCTCAGTTGGTGGCCGTCTGCGATTTCTCTGCCTGGCACTTGCTGCACCGGCAGCAGGGCGTCTCCCTACACCAGACACATCTGGCCCTGCTCGAACTCCTTGAACGGACACTCCCATGAAGGTCCTCGTCTACACCGCCCCTGCCCGCGGCCACCTTTTCCCCACCGTTCCGATCTTGATGGAGTTGCAGCGGCGCGGACACGAGGTGGTCATCCGCACTCTCGAAGTCGAGGTAGCAGGCCTGCGCGCCCTCGGCTTCAAAGCCGATGCTGTCGACCCGGCCATCGACGCTCTAGCGATTCTCGACTACAAGGAACACAACCCCCTCTCGTCGCTCAGAGCAGGCGTGGCGAACTTCATCGCCCGCGGCGAGATCCAGGTGCCCGAGATGCAGCACGCCATCGAGGAGGAGAAGCCCGACCTGATCCTCGTGGACGTGCTTTGCTGGGGAGCCGCTGCGGTCGCCGAAGCCTCGGGCCTGCCTTGGGCGTCCATCCAGCACTCGCCCACTCCATTGCCTGCGCCGGAAGTGCCGCCATTCGGCCCCGGGTTCAAGCCGATGGCCGGTCCTGTTGGCCGGCTACGCAACCGCCTACTGACGCCGCTGACCCTGGGCATGCTCGAACGAGTCGCCCTTCCCGGCACGAACGAACTGCGAGCGAAAGCCGGAGCCACTCCGTTGCGCAACGCCGTCGACATGTTCACCCGACCGCCGTTGACCCTCTACCTCACCTCGCGCGCTTTGGAATACCCTCGCACCGAATGGCCGGCCTCGTTCACATTCACCGGACCGCTCAGTTGGGACCCGGCCGCCGACCCACCGGCCTGGCTCGACAGGCTGTCCCGACCCGTCGCACTGGTCACCACGTCCTCGGAGTTCCAGGACGACGGCGTTCTCGTCCGCAGGACACTGGAGGGCTTGGCCGGAGAGGACCTCGACGTGGTGGCCACGATGCCTGCCGGCCTCGAAGACTACGTCGTCCCGGCCAACGCCCACCTAGCCGAATTTGTGCCCCATTCCCTCGTGCTCCCGAAGGCAATCGTCGCCATCACCCACGGGGGATTCGGTGCGACTCAGAAAGCACTTGCAGCAGGTGTCCCCGTGGTCGTCGTACCGTTCGGCCGTGATCAGGCCGAGGTCGGACGTCGCGCGGAGGCAGCCGGTGTCGGCGTACTGGTCCCACCGAAGCGGCTAACGGCTGACCGCCTACGCGCCGCCGTCCATCAGGCAATCGCACTGAAGGCGCCCGCCGAGGCACTGTCCGTGAAGATGGCGAGCGAGGGCGGTGCGTCACTGGCCGCCGACCGCCTCGAAGCTCTCCACGCACGACCAACCCGTACCGGATGACTCGCAAACGCGCGTCATATGGCCGCCAACGGGACGTCGCTCGTCTCGGCACCCAGCGAACGCCCTGTACTGCCGTTGAGGTCGTTGGGCGTCATTGGGGGTCAACGGAACTGAGGCGGGACACAGAAGGGACGCGGCCCCGAATCTGGGTCGCGCGACCCAGGGCGGGTATGCCCCTGTAGATCCCGCCGCCAGTCAGCCACATCGCTGTTCGGACCTGGCCAGTAGAGCCGGGAGAAGCGCGGCACACTGAGCATGAGTTTCGGCGAGCGGGAGCCGGACGACGAACGCGAGGATGGCGTTCGGCGCCCGGCTGGCTCGATAGCTGCAGCGACTGGGTGGTCGACGGCCGGGCTATCGAGCCAGGTGCTCGAGCGCCTGCAGGATCACGGCGGCCACCTGGTCAGGCTGCGAGACCATCACGGAGTGGGACGCGCCGGGCACCTCGGTGATGGTGACCGCTCCGGCACGCTCCGCCATGAACCGCAGGCCCTCGACCGGGATGTTCTTGTCCGCGTCGCCGAAGACGAACCACGACGGCAGCGACTTCCAGGCCGGTGTCCCGGCGGGCTGCGGCTCGCCGAGCGCGAAGTCCCGGATCGGGCGCTGGGTCAGCGCCTGGACAGCAGCCTCGGCGATCGGCGACGTCGGCCGCGAACTGCTGCGGGAAGAGCTCGCGGTCGACGACCAGGTCGTTCGTGCCGTCCCCGAGGGGGTAGGGCCGCACGGTCTCGCCGAGCGTGCTGCCGGGGAACTGACCGGTGAGCTGGAGGGCGTTCTCGCCGTGGTCCGGGGCGAAGGCCGCCACGTAGACGAGCCCGACGACGGCCGGGTTGTCGACGGCCGCCTCGGTGATGACGGCGCCGCCGTACGAGTGACCGACGAGCAGGACCGGGCCGCCGATGCCCTCGGTGGCGCGCCGGACGTTCTCGGCGTCGGTGCTGACGCGAGCGCAGCGGGTTGGGCGTCGCGACGACCGCGACACCCTGGTCGTGCAGTCGCGAGATCACGCCGGACCAGCTCGCCGACTCGGCGAACGCTCCGTGGACCAGGACGACGGTGATGGGTTCAGACAAGGGAGTCTCCTAGAGAGGGTTGCGTGTGGGGTGCGTGGTGCGAGCGGATCAGGCGAACTCGACGATGAGCTCGACCTCGACGGGCGAGTTCAGGGGAAGGACGGCGACCCCGACGGCACTGCGGGCGTGGACCCCGGCGTCCTCGAAGATCGCCCCCAACACCTCGGAGGCTCCGTCGACGACGCCGGGCTGAGCGACGAACCCGGGGTCGGAGGCGACGAACCCGACGACCTTGACGACCCGGACGACACGGTCCAGCGAGCCGATGACCTCGGCGACCGCGGCCAGGGCGTTGATCGCGGCAGTGCGGGCACAGTCCCGAGCAACCTCGGGGCTCACCTCCGCTCCCACCTTGCCGAGCGCCGGAAGCGTGCCCTCGACGAAGGGCAGCGCCCCTGCGGTGAAGACCAGGTTGCCGCTGACGACGGCCGGCACGTAGACCCCGGCCGGTGCGGACGCACGGTGCGGGACCGTGATGCCCAGGGACTCGAGACGGGCGGCGATGTCGCTCATCGGCTCGCCCTACTTCGCGATGAAGTCGAGGATGTCGGCGTCCAGGGCGACCTGGTAGTCGCCGTAGATGCCGTGCGGCGCGCCCGGGTAGACCTTGAGCGTGCCGTCCTTGACGATCTCGACGGTCTTGAGCGCGGCGGCACCGATCGGCACGATCTGGTCGTCGTCGCCGTGCGCGATGAAGATCGGCACGTCGAGCGCCTTCAGGTCCTCGGTGAAGTCGGTCTCCGAGAAGGCCTTCACGCAGTCGTACGCCGCGGCCAGGTTGACCAGCATGCCCTGGCGCCAGAAGTCGTCCTTCGCGCCCTGCGAGACCTTCGAGCCGTCGCGGTTCGCGCCGAAGAAGGGCTCGGTCAGGTCCTGGTAGAACTGCGAGGCGTCGTCGAGCACGCCGGCCCGGATGCCGTCGAAGGCCTCGATCGGCGTGCCCTCGGGGTTGGTCGTCGGTCTTGAGCATCAGCGGCGGCACCGCGCCGACCGTGACGACCTTCGAGACCCGGCCGACGCCGTGCTGCGCGGCGTACCGGACGACCTCGCCGCCACCGGTCGAGTGGCCGACCACGACGACGTCCTGCAGGTCGAGCGCCTCGACCAGCTCGGCGAGGTCGCGGGCGTAGGTGTCCATGTCGTTGCCCTGGTAGGTCTTCGACGAGCGGCCGTGACCGCGGCGGTCGTGCGCGATGGCGCGGTAGCCGGCGTCGGCGAACACCTTCAGCTCGACCTGCCAGGCGTCGGAGCTCAGCGGCCAGCCGTGGCTGAAGATCACCGGCTGGCCGGTGCCCTGCTCGGTGTAGTAGATCTCGGTGCCGTCGGCGGTGGTGATGTAGGGCATGTGGTCGTCCTCGTCTGCTTGCTGGGGGTGAGACCCCAGTCAAACGGACGGGTGGGAGCGTGACCACGCAGAAGACATGCAGAACTGGCGAACGTCAGTCGTCGCCGCTCGGACAGCCAGCAGATGCCGGGCGGCCGCGGCTCCCGAGACGTCCCCGATCGACTCGCGGAGCTCGATGAGGCACATCTGGTCGGCCTCGGCCTCCGCTGCGGCGTCCCAGGGCCATCAGTGCCGTCGCCCGGTCTCTCGAGCACCGGGCCCGGATGCTGGCGACCTCGGTGGCGAGCGGTACCAGTGGCGAAGCCGTCGGCTGACGACGTCGACGGCCTCCTGCCACCGGCTCGAGCCCGAGCGGAGGCCGTTGAGATCACCGACGCGCTGGCGACCCGGGTGAACGCCGGCGATCGGGGCGCTCACGCGCGAGCGTCGGGTCGTCGAGCTCGGCGAGCACCCCGCGTTCGTGCTCGATGGCGTCCTCGTGGCGACCGAGCAGCGCAGCGTCATCGCCGCGCCTCGGACGCGCCTGGAGCTGGCCCTCGACGTCGCCGGCCGCCGCGAGCAGCCGCGCCGCGTCCTGCAGCGCTGAGCAGCGCGTCGTCGTAGCGACCCGAGGACTTGCTGGGCCGAGTGGGCGTAGATCGCCGCCCAGCCCTCCTGGTGCGAGATTGCCCGCCCGGCGTGCGACCACGTCCGGCCTCGAGCGCGTGTCCGAGACCTCACTCCGGCTGCAGACGGGTGAACGTCTCGGCCCAGGAGAGGTAGCCGAGCTGGGTGGCGAGCGCGTCGTCGTCGCCGAGCGCCCGCGCGGCCTGGACGGCCAGCGAGAAGACCTCGTGCCAGTGGCCCCAGTGCACCCACCAGTCGGAGAACCAGTGCAACGACTCGGCCACGTCGATCACGAGCTGGTGCTCGCCGACCTTGGCCGACTCCTGGAGCGCGATCAGCCAGTGCTCCGACTCCTCGCGCAGCCAGGCCTGGGCCTGGTCGGACGTCGCCAGCTCGACCAGCGGGTCGGGCACGGGCGGAGCACTCCCGAAGTCCGGCTCGAACCAACGGCCGGCGCTGATCGTGACGCCGAGCAACCAGCGACGCAGGTCGATCTCGACGGCGACCCGGTCCGCCACCGGCTCCTCCTCCTGCCAGCGGTCGCGTGCGAACAGGCGCAGCAGGTCATGGAGGTGGTAGCGCCCGTGCGCGGCCGGCTGCACCAAGCCCAGGTCGGCGAGCTCCTCGAGGATGTCCTCGGCCGACATCAGGTCGGTCGGCACCAACCGCGCCGCCACCGCGTCCCCGAACGTCGTGCCACGCAGCAGCGCCAGGCGTCGGAACGCCCGCCGGCCGCGCTCCGAGAGCCGGTCGTACGACAACGCGATCGCGGCCCGGATCTCCAGGTCGCCGGCGCGCAGGCCGGCGATGCGACGGTCCTCCGAGGCCAGCCGGGCGGCCAGGTCGTCGACGGTCCACGTCTGGCGGCTGGCCAGCCGGTTCCCGGCGATCCGCAGCGCCAGCGGGACGTGACCGCACAGCGCGGCGAGCCGCTCCAGGTCCTGGCCGTCGGTCTGGCGGGCCTCGGGACGAGCCTGCCCAGCATCGCCACCGAGTCCGCCGCGGCGAGCTGGTCCAGCGGGACTCGGACGACGTCCTCGAGCCCGGCCAGCGTCCCTCTGCTGGTGACGACCACCGCGGCCGGACCGGTCGCCGGCAGCGCCGCGCGCACCTGGTCCTCGGCAGCGGCGTTGTCGAGGACCACCAGCACCCGCCTGCTGCCCAGCACGCTCTGCCACAGCGCCACCGCGTCCTCGAGCGCGCGGGGCGCCGCGCCGGTCTGCGGCTCGACGGCGTGGATCAGACCGGTTGAGCAGCGTCAGGACCTCGACGGGTCGGGGGTCGTAACCCCGCAGGTCGACGAAGTAGACGGCGTCGAACGAGTCGGCCAGGTCCGCTGCCACCTTGACGGCCAGCGACGTCTTCCCGAAGCCCGGTGGGCCGCTCACCACGACCACGGGAGCAGGACTACCCGCGGTCGCGGAGGTCAGATGCGCGGAGACCGTCTCCTGCTCGGGCAGGCGTCCGGTGAAGTCAGCGACGCTCCGCGGCAGCGCCGGCCGGCGCCGGCACGCCCGACGGACGCCCGAGCGCGACCAGCGCGGGCCGCGGCCATCAGCGCGCTCCGGTCGTCGTCGGTCAGCTCGAGCGCGTCGGCGAGCAGCTGGAGCGTCCGCCGTTGCGGCCCGAGGCTGACGCCGCGCTCGATGTCGCTGATCGTGCGCCCGCTCACGGTGGACAGCTCGGCCAGGCTCTCCAGGGTGAGGTCCCGCGCCAGCCGCAGGCGCCGCAAGGACGCCCCCAACGACTCGGTCTCCACCGTCCCCACCCTTTTCGACGTACCGTGTCCCGAATTGGGGTCGCCGCAGCCTAGGCCACAACCACAGGGGCGGCCGCCGGTGCCCATTTCCCGTCGCGCAGCACGCGCCTGTAGAGCCAGTGAGGTCTGCTGCGCGGACGTCGTGACAGGCTGACCTGCCCCACTCGGCCGCCTATCCGCGCCGTCGACCTATCCGGATCCAGGCGGTCGACGCGCAACAGGCCCGGCGTGATCAGCGATCGCCTGGTTGCATTCCAGCCGCCGCCGCGTTTGCGGCCTGGACCTCTGGAACGTGCGCCTCAGCCCAGAGTCGCACTGCGCGCAGCGGCTCGAGCAGGGAGCGGCCGAGCTCGGTGAGCTCGTACTCGACGCGGGGCGGCTTCTCCTCGTAGTCGGTTCGAGCGATCAGACCGTCGCGCTCGAGGGTCCTCAGTGTCTCGGTGAGGACCTTCGCGGTGATGCCCTGAATGTGCGTCTTGAGCTCGACGAAGCGCTTCGGCCCATGCTCGAGCGCGTTGATGATGAAGACCGTCCAGCGGGCGCCGATGCGGTGGAGCACGACGCGGGAGGGACAGGTACGAGCCATCACGTCGTAGTCCATCGGGCATCCTCCGGTTTCCTTGCAGTAACTAGGTATCCAAAGCATACCGTCGTGCCATGACAGAACTAGACGGACAGCGCGTCCTGGTGATCGGCGGCGGACGGGGCATCGGCGCGGCCATCGCGACGCGGGCGCGACAAGAAGGCATGGACGTGGTCGTCGGGGCACGCGACCCGCGGACGATCGAGGGCGCCGTACACCTCGACCTCACCGACGAGGCATCGATTGCCGCCGCCGCGAGGATCGGCGCCGTCGACCACGTCGTGAGCCTCGGCTCGGACCCCTACGACGCCACGATCGCCGACCTCGACCGCGACCAGTTCGTCGCCGCGTTCGAGACGAAGGTGATCGGCCCGCTTCTCGTCGCCAAACACTTCGAGATCCGCCACTCGATGACGCTCTTCGCTGGTGTTGTCGGCTGGCGACCAGGTCCGGGTCGATCGTCAAGGGAATCACCAACGGTGCGGTCGACTTCGCCGTCCGCCACCTCGCTGCGAACCTCGCCCCCGTCCGGGTCAACGCGATCGCGCCGGGAATCGTAGACAGCGGCTCCTGGGACGGCAAGGGCGAGGCGAAACCAGCGTTCCTCGCAGGGGCGGCCGAGCAGACCCTTGTCGGCCGGTACGGCGAACTGCACGACGTCGTCGACGCAGCTATCTGGCTCCTCCGCTCGAGCTACATCGATGGCCAGACGATCCACGTCGATGGCGGCCGGCGCTGATCGGCCGATTGGTGACGAGACGAAGAAGCCCCCGATCTGCATCACTGCAGGTCAGGGGCTTCGTGGTGGAGCCGCCTGTCAGAATCGAACTGACGACCTTCTCATTACGAGTGAGACGCTCTACCGACTGAGCTAAGGCGGCGTGCTGCCGGGCACTGGCGAGCCAGTCTCCGAACAACCTGGAGAAGTATACGGACGCCGGTCCGGTGCGCGAAAACGGCACCAGGACCGGCGTCCAGGGCTCCGATCGGTACGACGAACGCGACTACGCCGGACGTCTCGGAGAGCTTGCGGGGACCCAGTCGGGTCAGGCGGCGAGGGCGACCTTGGAGGTGCGGGTCGCGCCCTTGCCGGTGACGATCGTCTGGTCGGCGCCGCACCAGCAGGTGAAGGCGACGACGATGCCGTGATCGGTGTTGGTCATGGACGTCACCTGGCTCGGGAAGATCAGCTGACGCTTCTCGCACGCGGTGCACTTGTGGTCGAACATGAGGACCTCCCTCGGAGTGGGCGAACGTTGACATCCCTATGGTTCAACATCCGTAGCCATAGGGGTAGCCTTGCTTTCCTTCGGAAACCCAAGGTTGGACCTATGCTTTCTCTGCACCAGCTGACCTGCTTCCTCGCCACCTACGAGCACGGCTCGCTGACCGCGGCCGCGGAAGAGCTCGGCTACGCCCAGCCGTCGGTGTCCGAGCAGATCCGGACGCTGGAGAAGTCCCTCGGCGTCCAGCTCTTCCGACGCGTCGGGCGCGGCGTCGTACCCACCACGGTCGCCGACACCCTGCGCCCGCACGCCGAGCGCGTGCTCGCCGCGGTCGAGGAGGCGCAGCGGTCGGTGCAGCGGGTGAAGAGCTTCGAGACCGGCACGATCCGCTTCGGGATGTTCGGCACCGCGCGTCTGTACGCCGGCGCCGGGCTGGTCGCCGACGTGCTGTCGCGCTACCCCGGCGTGCGGGTCGAGCTGATCGGCCAGAACTCCACGGACGTCCAGGAGGACCTGCGCCGCGGCCGGATCGAGGCCGCGATGATCGCGGTGCCGTCGGTCAACAGCGAGGGCTTCGACGTCACCCCGGTCGCCCGCGACGAGCTCGTCTACATCAGCGCCGACCCGGCCCACCTCGAGAGCCCGGTGAACGCCCACCGACTCTCGCTGGCGTCGCTGGTGATGCCCGAGACGACCTGGCGGGCCGACGACTCGACGCGTCGGGTGCTGCGCCAGATGCTGCACGAGACCGGTCGCAACCCGCAGACCCGGATCGAGGTCGAGGACGTCGAGACCGCGGTCGAGCTGGTCGGCATGGGGTACGCCGACTCGGTGATCCCCCGGGGCGCTGCCGACCAGCTGCTCCCCCGACTCGCCCCGAAGGCCGGGTGGGTGTCGCTGCGACCGCGGCAGTACGACATGTTCGCCGTCGTCAGCCGCGCCGGCGCGACCCTCTCCCCCGCGGCCCAGCTGATGATCGAGCTCGCCACCCGGCGGATCCAGGCCATCGCCGAACCTTTGTAGCCGACCTACGCTCGTTGCATGAGCACACCGGAGTCCGTCGTACGTGACCTGCTCGAGCACCTCGCCGCCAACGAGGTCGAGGAGGCGGTCGAGCTGCTCGACGTCGACGTGGTCTGGCGCAACACTCTGATGCCCACCTTCCGCGGACCGCAGGTCGCGAAGACCCTGCGCGACATGGTCGCGCGCGGGATCGGCTTCGAGGTCGTCTTCCACCACGTCGCGGCCACCGACGGCGTCGTGCTCACCGACCGGACCGACGTGCTGACCTACGGCCCGTGGCGCAGCGACTTCTCGGTGCGCGGCACCTTCGAGGTGCGCGACGGCAAGGTGGCGGTCTGGGACGACGCCTTCAGCTGGGTCGATGTGATCAGCTCCGGCGTGGTGGGACTCGTGAAGGGCATCCTGCCGGGCTGATTGGCCCTACGATCGGCAGGCGTGTGACACCTTCGTGATCCGGTCCGACTCGGGAACGGCGCTGGCGAAGAACTCCGACCGCGATCACGCCCCGGACCGCTCCTGCGAGAGCACGGCCGCCGAGGTCGTCGCGCTCCTCTGATCGCCGACCCGGCGAACTGTCAGGAACGCCGTCGTCGTCCAAAGTACGAGTTATGTGATTGACTATGCCCAGTTAGCGGGTGTGCGGGCCCACCAGTCACGAGAGACCAACCTCTGAAAGGACTCCCATGACCATCAGCCTCGACCGGGAGACCAGCCAGGTCACCGTCACGTAGCTCGGCGGACGCATCGGCGCCCGCATCGACGGCGTCCGTCTCGGCGCCGACCTCGGCGAGCAGACCGTCGCCGCGATCCGGAGCGCTCTCCTCGAGCACAAGGTGATCTTCTTCCGCGGCCAGGACCACCTCGACGACGAGGGCCAGATCGCCTTCGCCGAGCAGCTCGGCCAGCTGACCACCGCACACCCCACCGTCAACACCGGCAGCGCCCACGTGCTGAGCCTGGCCGCGACCCAGGGCATGGCCGCCAACAGCTGGCACACCGACGTGACGTTCGTGGACCGACCGCCGGCGTTCAGCGTGCTGCGCGGCGTCACCATCCCGCCGTACGGCGGGACGACCAACTGGGCCAACACGGCTGCGGCGTACGACGCACTCCCGGCGACGCTGAAGGCGCTCGTCGACGGGATGTGGGCAGCGCACACCAACTCCTTCGACTACGCCCGCGAGTCCGAGGACGACAACGAGGGCGAGGGTCGCGACGCGCTCGATCGCACGCAGTTCCGCTCGACCTACTACGAGACCGAGCACCCGGTCGTCCGGGTGCACCCCGAGACCGGCGAGCGCAGCCTGCTGCTCGGCCACTTCGTGAAGAAGTTCGTCGGCCTGAACACCTCGGAGTCCTCCGCGATCTTCCAGCTGCTGCAGAGCCGCGTCACCAAGCTCGAGAACACCGTGCGCTGGCAGTGGCAGGAGGGCGACGTCGCGGTGTGGGACAACCGCGCGACCCAGCACTACGCGGTCGCCGACTTCGACAACCACCGCCGTGAGGTGCGCCGGGTGACCGTCGCAGGTGACGTGCCGGTGGGCATCGACGGGCGCGCCAGTCGCGTCGTCGCGGGCGACTCCGACGCCTACACCCGGATCGACGAGCTGATCAGCTAGCCGGTCCCCACGATCGGGAGCCCCTGGGGAACGCACCCTCCCCAGGGGCTCCGTCACGTCTGTCAACAGGACAGGCCGTCCTGGGGGACGGTGCCCTCGATGAGGTAGTCCTCGACCGCGGAGTCGACGCACTCGTTGCCCTCGTTGTAGCCCGTGTGGCCGTCGCCGTCGCGAGACACCAGGACGCCGGAGTCGAGCTGGGCGGCGAGGTTGACCGCCCAGTCGTACGGCGTCGCCGGGTCGCGGGTGGTGCCGATGACGACGATCGGCGCCGCGCCCTTCGCGTCGGATGACCCGGTCGTGCTCGGTCGCGCGCACCTGGATGCCGCCGCAGTTGGTCGCGCCCCAGGCGAAGCCCCGGCCGAAGGTCGGCGACGCCGCTTCGTACTTCGAGATCGCGGCCGGCACCTCCGACTCCGGGATCGAGGTCGGGTCGTCGAGGCAGCTGATCGCCGGGAACGCCTCCATCGAGTTGTCGACGTAGCCGCTCGGACCGCGGGAGGCGTAGCTGTCGGCGAGCCGCAGCAGCAGGGTGCCGTCGCCGTCGAAGGCGTCCTGCAGGGCCTGGGTGAGGTAGGGCCAGAAGCTCTTGTTGTAGAGGGTGAAGGCGATGCCGGTCGTCGCGGTGCCCTCGGTGAGCACCCGGTCGCCGAGGGACGTCTCGAGGGGCTGCCCGTCGACCTGGTCGAGGAAGTCGGCGATCCGGGCCGCGCCCGCGTCGGTCGTGTCCCCGAGGAAGCAGCCGCCGGCGTCGACGCAGTGCTGGAGATAGCTCGTCAGTGCGGTCTCGAAGCCGGCCGCCTGCTGGAGCCCGAGCTCGAGCGTGTCGAGCGAGAGGTCGATCGCGCCGTCGAGGACGAACCGCCCGACCTTGGCGGGGAAGAGGTCGGCGTACGTCGCGCCGAGCTGGGTGCCGTAGGACGCCCCGAAGTAGTCCAGCTGGGAGTCGCCGAGCGTCGCGCGCAGGACGTCCATGTCGCGCGCGGCCTCGATCGTGGTGATGTGAGCGGCCAGGTCTCCCGACCTGTCGGCGCAGCCCCGCCAGAAGGCCTGGTTGGCGGCGATGTAGTCGTCGCCCTCGGCGGCGGTGTCGGGATCCGGGTCGCGGGCGAGGAAGGTGTCGAGGTCGTCGTCGCTGAGGCAGTCGACCGGACTGCTGCTGCCGGTGCCGCGCGGGTCGAAGCCCACGATGTCGTAGACGTCGAGGAGCGGCGCGCGGAAGGCGGAGTCGGCATGGGCGGCGTAGTCGGTGCCGGGCGCGCCGGGCCCGCCGGGGTTGACCACGAGCGAGCCGATCCGCTCGGCGGGGTGGGCCGCCGGGACCTTGAGCAGTGCGAGCTCGATGGTGTCGCCGGCCGGGTGGTGGTAGTCGAGCGGCACGGTCAGCGTCGAGCAGAGGTCGGTCGTGCGGCACTGCTCCCAGGTCAGCTGCTGGGCGTAGTACGGCGCGAGGGCGGGGCTCGGCGGGGTGGTGGCGCCCGGCTCCGGGGTCGTGGTGGGTGCGTCCAGGGGCGCGCCCGGTCGGATCCCGAGCCCAGGGCCACCAGTGCGGCGGTCCCACCCACGGCGAGCAGCATCGCGACCACGAGGAGCACGACGACCAGCCGCTTCACCTGCTGCGCACCTCCGGGGCGACGAGCGCGAGCATCATCGACTCCAGGGCGAGCATCGGCGGCACGTTGAACTCGAGCATCTGCTCGCGAGCCTCGAAGATCGCCGCGATCCGACGCAGCTGGATCTCGGGCGTCGACGAGGTGGCGAGCAGCTCCACGTCGCTGCGGATCTCCTCGTTGATCAGGGACCCCTGGGCCTTCGTCGAGACCGCGATCGCGTCGCGGTAGACCGAGACCAGGTCCATCAGGCCCCGGTCGATGACGTCGAGGTGGCGGCGCTTGGCTCGGGTGCGCTGGTCCTTCTCGAGGTCGCGCAGCGCCGGGGCGTACTCCCGCGGGCGACGGCCGCGCTCGACCACGCCGTAGGCGGAGTCGAGGTCGGCCTTCTCGCGCACGGCGAGCTCGCCGGTGATCAGGTCGGCCTCCTCCTTGGTGACCTCGCTGAGGCTCGACGCAGCACTCATGCACGCGCCGAGGGAGGTGAGCCGGGCGGGGATGGCGACCACCTCGCGGCGACGGTTGCGGGTGCCCTCGTCGCGGGCCAGCGCCCGGGCCCGGCCGATGTGGCCCTGGCTGGCGCGGGCGGCGTACGACGCCACCGCCTCGGCCACCCCGTCACGGCGTACGAGGAACGCCGCCACGTCGTCGGTGGTGGGCGTGGTGAGGGTGACCAGGCGGCACCGCGACCGGATGGTCGGCAGCACGTCCTCGACCGTGGGCGCACAGAGGATCCAGACGGTGCGCAGCGTCGGCTCCTCGATCGCCTTGAGCAGCGCGTTGCACGCCTGCTCGGTGAGACGGTCGGCGTCCTCGACGATCATGATCTGCCAGCGCCGGCCGACGGGCGCGAGCGCCGAGCGACGGACCAGGTCGCGGGTCTCCTTGACGCCGATCGAGAGGCCCTCGGTGCGGACCATGGCGACGTCGGCATGGCTGCCGGCGAGCACGGTGTGGCACTCGTGGCACTCGCCGCAGCCCGCGCGCTCGCACTGGAGCGCGGCCGCGAACGCGACCGCGGCATTGGAACGGCCCGAGCCCGGGGGGCCCGTGAACAGGTAGGCGTGGCTCATGCCCTTGCCCTCGGCGGCGGTCGACAACACCTCGACCACCGCGCGCTGGCCGACCAGCTCGTCCCAGACCGTCATTCGGGGTCCCCGCGGCGTTGTTCGACGGAGGAGCGAAGCGGGGGAGGCGAAGAACGTCGTGGGGTGATCATCGGTGCTTGGCCTGGTCGAGGAGGGGGCTGATCCGCTCGCGGACCGCGGCCGCGATCTCGTCGACGTCGGCGCGGGCGTCGAGGACGAGGTAGTGCTCCGGGTCGGCCTCGGCCATCTCGACGAACGCGTCGCGGACCCGCTCGTGGAACTCGATCGACTCGCCCTCGATCCGGTCGCGGCCGGCGAACCGGCTCAGCCCGCGTCGCGGGTCGAGGTCGAGCACGACGGTGACGTGCGGGCGCAGGTCGTGGGTGGCCCAGCGGGCGACCCGCTCGACCTCCTCGACGACCAGCGAGCGGCCGGCGCCCTGGTAGGCGAGCGTCGAGTCGACGTAGCGGTCGGTGATCACGACGTCGCCGCGGTCGAGGGCCGGCTGGACGACGGTGTCGACGTGCTCGGCCTTGTCAGCGGCGTAGAGCAGCGCCTCGGTGCGGTCGGAGAGCTGGCCCGTCTCGGGGCTGAGCACGATCCGCCGCAGCTCGCGCCCGACGACCGTGTCACCCGGCTCGAAGGTGAGGAGCACGGCGTACCCCTGCTCCTGCAGCCAGTCGCGCAGCAGCCCGGACTGGGTCGACTTGCCGGACCCCTCGCCACCCTCGAAGCAGACGAAGACACCCGTCTCGGCGTAGACCCCGTTGCTCACGTCGTACACCCTAGGTGGGAGTGCCGACGGTTCGTCGGTCGAGTAGCCGTCGCGAGGAACGAGCGGCGGCGTATCGAGACCCATTCCCGGGTCTCGATACGCTCGCTGGCGCTCGCTACTCGACCAACGACAGGCTGATCGCTACTCGACCAACGACAGGTCGCTCGGTGGTCGATAGCCGTCGCGAGGCACGAGCGACGACAGGTCGCTCGGTGGTCGAGTAGCCGCCGCGAGGAACGAGCGACGGCGTATCGAGACCATCCACAGGCCGCGTCCGGCGCCTTTCATCCGCTGCGACGTCGACGGATCATCCCTGCATGGCTGCCTTCACCTACATGCTGCGGTGCTGCGACGGTTCGTACTACGTCGGCAGCACCCGCGATCTCGGTCTCCGCGTCTATCAACACCAGATCGGAGAGGGTGCGACGTACACACGCTCTCGCCGGCCCGTCGAGCTGGTCTGGCACGAAGAGCACGAGCACGTCGGAGACGCGTTCGCCCGCGAGAAGCAGATCCAAGCCTGGAGTCGCAAGAAGCGGGAGGCACTGATCCGGCAGGACTACGCCGCGCTTCCGAAGCTCGCCAAGAAGCAGTTCTGACGGACACGGGTCTCGATACGACCAACGAAGATGCTCGTGGTCGAGTAGCCGTCGCGAGGAACGAGCGACGGCGTATCGAGACCACCCTCGGGTCTCGATACGCTCGCTGGCGCTCGCTACTCGACCAACGAACGGCAGCGCTCGCTACTCGACCAACGAACGGCAGCGCTCGCTACTCGACCAACGAACGCCTTCTTGGTCGCGGCCTTCTTGGTGGTCTTCTTCGCGGTCTTCTTGGCGGCGCGCTTCGCGGGGGCCTTCTTGGCCGTCTTCTTGGCGGCCTTCTTCGCGGGGCCCTTCGCGCGGCGCTCGGCGAGCAGCTCGGCGGCGCGCTCGATGGTGATCGACTCGACGGAGTCCTCCTTGCGGAGGGTGGCGTTGTACTCACCGTCGGTGACGTACTCGCCGAACCGGCCGGCCTTCACGACGACCGGCTGCTTGGACACCGGATCCTCACCGAGCTCCTTGAGCGGAGCGGTGGCCGCTGCCCGGCCGCGCTGCTTGGGCTGTGCGTAGATCCGCAGCGCCTCGTCGAGGGTGATCGACAGCAGCTGGTCCTCGGTGACCAGCGAGCGCGAGTCGGTGCCCTTCTTGAGGTAGGGACCGTAGCGACCGTTCTGGGCGGTGATCTCCTCGCCGTCCTCGGCCTTGCCGACCACGCGCGGCAGCGAGAGCAGCTGCAGGGCGTCGTCGAGGGTGATCGTGTCGAGCGACATCGACTTGAAGAGCGAGCCGGTGCGGGCCTTGGCGTTCTTGGGCGCGTCCTCGGGCAGCACCTCGGTGACGTAGGGACCGAAGCGGCCGCTCTTGGCGACGACCTGCAGACCGGAGTCGGGGTGGACCCCGAGCTCGATCTCCTCGCCGGACGGGTTCTCGAGCAGCTCCTTGGCCTTCTCGAGGGTGAGCTCGTCGGGCGGCAGGTCGTCGGGGACGTTGGCCCGCTTGCCGATCGGGTTGCCCTCGTCGTCGGGGCCCTCGAGGTAGGGGCCGTAGCGGCCGACGCGCAGGTTGATCCCGCTCTCGCCGTCGCCGACCGGGAAGGTCGCCAGCTCGCGGGCGTCGATGTCACCGAGGCCGTCGACCAGGGGCTTGAGCCCGGTCACGGTGTCGGAGCCGTAGTAGAACTCGCCGAGCTCGGTGCTGCGGTCCTTGCGGCCGCCCGCGATCTCGTCGAGCACGTCCTCCATGCCGGCGGTGAACTCGTAGGAGATCTGTCGCGGGAAGTGCTCCTCGAGCAGCCGCGTGACCGAGAACGCCAGCCAGGCCGGCACCAGGGCGGTGCCCTTCTTGTAGACGTAGCCGCGGTTGAGGATGGTGCCGATGATCGAGGCGTACGTCGAGGGGCGGCCGATCTCGCGGTCCTCGAGCTCCTTGATCAGCGTGGCCTCGGTGTAGCGGGCCGGCGGCTTGGTCTCGTGACCGCTGGCGCTGATCGAGGCAGCGGTGACGGCGTCGCCCTCGTGGAGGTCGGGCAGCGGGACCTGGTCGTCGTCGCTGCGCTTGCCGCCCTCGGTGCCCTCGACGTACGCCCGCAGGAAGCCGTGGAACGTGATGACGCGACCGGACGCACCGAAGACGACGTCGCGACCGTCGGAGGACGAGCCACCGATCCGGATCGAGACCGACTGGCCGACGGCGTCCTTCATCTGCGAGGCGACGGTGCGCATCCAGATCAGCTCGTAGAGACGGAACTGCTCACCGGTGAGGCCGGTCTGCGCCGGCGTGCGGAAGGTCTCGCCGGCGGGCCGGATCGCCTCGTGCGCCTCCTGGGCGTTCTTGACCTTGCTGGCGTAGGTGCGCGGCGCGTCGGGGAGGTACTCGGCGCCGTACAGCTCGCGCACCTGGGAGCGCGCAGCGTCGACCGCACCACCGGAGAGGGTGGTGGAGTCGGTGCGCATGTAGGTGATGAAGCCGTTCTCGTAGAGCCGCTGCGCGACCGACATCGCGACCGACGCGGTCATGCCGAGCTTGCGGCTGGCCTCCTGCTGGAGGGTCGTGGTGCGGAACGGTGCGTACGGCGAGCGCCGGTAGGGCTTGGCCTCGACCGAGCGGACGTCGAACGTCGTGTCCTGCAGCGCGGCCGACAGCGCCTCGGCGGCCTGGCGGTCGAGGTGGACACGCTCGTCCTTCTTCGACTTGAGCAACCCGTCGGGGCCGAAGTCGGAGCCGCTCGCCACCCGGCTGCCGTCGATCGAGTGGATCTTGGCCGGGAACATCCGGGGGTCCTTGGTCGCACCCGCGTCGAAGGTGCCCTCGAGGTCCCAGTAGGACGCGACGCGGAACGCGATCCGCTCGCGCTCCTTGTCGACGACCAGCCGGGTCGCGACGGACTGCACGCGACCGGCGGACAGGCCGGACATGACCTTCTTCCACAGGACCGGGCTGACCTCGTAGCCGTAGAGACGGTCGAGGATCCGGCGGGCCTCCTGCGCCTCGACCAGGTCCATGTCGAGCTCGCGCGGGTTGTCGGCGGCGTCGAGGATCGCCTGCTTGGTGATCTCGTGGAAGACCATCCGCTTGACCGGGATGCCGGCCTTCGGCTTCAGCTCGTCGAGGAGGTGCCAGGCGATCGCCTCGCCCTCGCGGTCCTCATCGGTGGCGAGGTAGAGCTCGTCGGCGTCCTTCAGCAGGCCCTTGAGCTTGGAGATGTGCGCCTTCTTGTCCCGCGGCACGACGTAGTAGGGCTCGAAGCCGTTGTCGACGTCGACGGCGAGCCGGCCCCACGGCTTGTCCTTGATCTTCGCGGGAGTGTCCGCAGCGTTGTTCGGAAGGTCGCGGATGTGGCCGATGGAGGACTCGACGACGTACCCCTGACCGAGGTACCCGCCGATCGTGCGGGCCTTCGCCGGGGACTCGACGATCACCAACTTGTGTGCCACTGGACCTGTCATTTCCTTCGCTGTGCGGTGAGTGGACACCCGGTGAGGGAGCCCACGGCCGAACACGGTAGCGCGTACGGCGAACAACACATTCCCGGCGACCCTCAACGTTTCAAGCGGGCCGCCCGTCATTGCAGAGTAGGTGAGAGACGATCGCAGTGACTCGGAGGCCGAATTCATGGACGGTGGGACGCAGCAGGACTTCGCGGAGTTCGCGGCGGCGCAGACACGCCCGCTGCTCGGGTTCGCGCACGCCCTGACCGCCAATCCGCACGACGCGTGGGACCTGACCCAGGAGACGCTCGCCCGGCTGGGCGAGCGGTGGGGACGGATGCGGTTCGACGAGCCGGCGGCCTACGCCCGCACCGTGATGGTGCGTCTCAACATCGACCGGATCCGACGCCTGCGTCGCGAGCTGCCCCTGCTCGGCCACCCCTCGGAGGGCGCCCCGGTCGAGGTGACCGGCGAGCTCGAGCCCTGGCTGGTCGAGGCGCTGGCGACCCTGAGCCCGCGGCAGCGGACCGCCCTGGCCCTGCGCTACGTCGAGGACCTCGACGTCCGCGGCATCGCCGAGCGGATGGGCTGCTCGGAAGGAACCGTCAAGAGCCAGCTGTCCCGCGGGACCGAGCGGCTCCGCCAGCACGCACGTGAGCACGGACCCGTGCTCGATCGAGAGGACGTGAACCGAGCATGAGCATCACCGACCCCTTCAACGACGAGATCCAGGCCGCCTACCGGAGCCTGGACGACAGCCTGGCTCCCCCGCTGGACGCCGCCGAGCGGATCGGCCGGCGGATCGTCGTACGACGCCGCCGCCGGCGCGCTGCGATCGCCGGCAGCTGGCGGTGTCGCCGCCCTGGCCCTGGTCGGGTCCGTGCTCGTGCTGAGCGGTGGCGACAACCCCGACGGCAGCGGAGTCGCCACCGACCCGACCGGCCAGGGCAGCACCCTCGTGATGACCCGCCCCGACGGCTCGACGTACGCCTTCGACGACGTGACGGTGAGCTGCAAGCCCCCGGAGGCCTACGGCAAGGCCGCGATCGACGCGCCCGGGCACATCTACATGTTCAGCCCGATCGAGCTGACCGGTCCGGTCGACGAGAACGGCGACAACAACGACGTCCGTGCCGTCCAGCCCTTCGTCACCTTCGACGGCATCGTCGACAAGATCCAGGGCGACCAGACCTTCACCTTCCCGAACGCCTGGGAGCGAGGGCCCCAACTTCAGCTCGGACGACTACCCGCTGATCCTCTTCATGGCCGACACGGATGGCAACGAGGTCGCCAGCACGCGCCGGCGGCGAGTCCGGGACCGTCCGGGTGCTGGAGGCCTCCTGCTCGCCGAAGCCGGTGCTGCGCCTCGAGGTCGACATGACCCTCGGCAGCGAGGTCGAGAAGCACAGCCTCGACATTGCCGGAGCGTTGGGTTAGCGGCCCAGCGAGGCCAAGGACGTCCCTCGGGTCCGACCTACCGCGGACAGCAGCGCCGGCGTCAGGGTGACCTTCAAGGAGCCGTGAGGAAACCCTCGGCCACCAGCTCGCGCACGGCCGGCAGGTAGGTCTCGCGCGCCTCGGCGGCGTCGAGGTCGAGCAGCTGGGCGAGCGCGTCCAGGATCTGGCCGACGCTGAGCTCGCCGTCGCAGGCGCCGACCAGCGCGGCCTCGACCGTGTCGGCCTGTCGCGCCCGGCGCAGCCCCCGCTGCTGGCGCAGGACCACGGCCTCCGGGTCCTCGGCGCCGGGAGCGCCGACCGTCTCCTGGCGTACGTCGGAGCGCACGACCAGCCGCGAGTCGAGGTCGACCCGGGCGTCGTGCGAGACCGCCCAGTCGCCGATCGCCGGGGCGATCGGCTGCTCGACGTCGTAGGGCCACTCGAGGAACTCGCGGGCCGGGTCGGCGACACCGGAGCGGCGCAGGTTGATCCACCCGAAGCCGATCGACTCGATGCCCTGGTCCTCGAACCAGGACAGCCAGGTGTCGTAGCGCACCAGGTAGTCCGCCGAGCCGTGCAGGCCGGCGTCCTTCAGCCAGAGCTCGACGTACGACGCCGGGTCGATGACCTCGCGCTGCACCACGAACGCGTCGCAGTCGTCGGCGACCCAGGAGCCGAGCCGCTCCTGCCAGGACGCACCCGCCGGGATCACCCAGTTGGCCAGGACCTGGCACCAGCCGCCCTCGGTGAGGTGGTCGGGCGCGGCCCGGACGATGTGCTCGACCACGCGGTCGCCCGGCAGGCCGGAGTCGCGGTAGACGAGACGCTCGCCGGTGGCCGGGGAGATGACGAACGGCGGGTTGGTGGCGATCAGGTCGAAGCGCTCGCCCGCCACCGGGTCGAAGAACGAGCCGTCGCGGACGTCGACCGGGGTCTGCACGTCGTTGAGCGCGACGTTGAACCGGGCGAGCCGCAGCGCCCGCTGGTTGACGTCGGTCGCGACGACCAGGTCGCTGTGGGCGGCGAGGTGGAGCGCCTGGACGCCGCAGCCGGTGCCGAGGTCGAGCGCTCGGCCGACCGGCTCGCGCAGGGTGAGCTGGGCGAGCGACGTGGAGGCCGAGCTGATGCCGAGGACGTGGTCGGGGCTGACCCGGTTGAGCCCACCGTCGAGTCCCGGCGTGAGGTCGCTGACCACCCAGAGGTGGTCGCCGTCGGCGGCGTAGGGACGGACGTCCAGGCGCGCCGCGACCTCGCCGACGGTCTGCTCGAGGAAGCCTTCGACGGCCAGGCGGTCGACCAGGCCCGGCAGCGCCCGCTCGGCGGCGTCCAGCTCGACCGGGGTCTGGAGCAGGAAGAGCCGGATCAGCGTCTCGATCGGGAAGCCGCCGTGGGTGACCCGCAGGGCCGGCGTGGTCTCGTTGCGCGACAAGGCCGCGTGGGCTTCCGGGCCGAGCACCTCCGCGACGCCGTCGTACGTGAAGCCCGCCATGACCAGGGCAGCCCGCAGTCGCTGTGGCAGGGTCGAGATCGGGGACGGGGTCACGAGTGCGAGCCTAGGACGGCGACGGCTGCGCGTCGCGACCGAGCTGTCTAGGCCACCGGATTCACGGCGTGTCGTGACGGGCATCACAGCGCTCATGCGGACACTCACACGCGCCGTCGGCGCACTCGTCGTCTCGGCCCTGATCGCCGGTGGTCTGACCTGTGGATCATCGCTCGTGCTGCAGGCGGCCGCCTCACCGTCGAGCGTCCGGGCCTCGGAAGGTCTCCCACCACTGCCCACCATCACGCTCCCGACCGTCACGGGCACACCGTCGGGGGCCACCGACGTCCTCGTGCTCCTCAGCGGGCTGGGGCTGCCGGCCCAGGCCGCGGTCGGGCAGCTGGTCACCGTCACCAGCCCGGTCTGGAGCCTGCCGGGGGTGACCACGACCTATCAGTGGCTGCGCGACGGCGTCCCGATCCCCGGCGCCGGGGACCCGACGTACGTCCCGACGCTCGACGACGCCGGGCACGCGATCGCCGTCCAGGCGACCGGAGCACTCGCAGGCCTGCCCCTGGTCACCGCGGTCAGCGGCGCGCTCGACATCCCGCTGACGACCAAGCCCGCCCTCACGCCCGCGGGCGACATCACCGTGACCGGGACCCGCAAGATCGGTACGCCGCTCGCACTCAGCGGTCCGACCTGGGACCCGTCCGACGCGGCCAACCACTACCAGTGGCTGCGCGACGGCTCGCCGATCGCCGGCGCCACAGGGACGACGTACGCGCTGGTGCCCGCGGACTTCGGCCACTCGATCGCCGCCGTCGCCACCGGCCACAAGGAGGGCTACACCGACAACACGATCACCAGCGACCCGGTGAGCACGCTCGTCGGAGACGCGATCCAGTTCGTGATGAAGCCGCGGGTCACCGGGACCGGCAAGGTCGGGCAGCTGCTCACCGCCGATCCTGGCCAGTGGACCGGCGGCGCCGAGGGCAGCGGGCTGCCGACCTTCACGTACCAGTGGCTGCGCGGCACGACGCCGATCTCCGGGGCGGTCGCCCAGACCTACCAGGTCTTGACCGCCGACGTCGGCCACCCGCTGTCGGTCACCGTGACGGCGACGCGGCCGGCGTACAAGGCGGGGAAGTTCACCACCTCGGCGGTGACCGTGGCCAAGCTGGTCTCGACGGTCGCCGCGACGCTCTCGAAGAAGTCCGTCACGCAGGGGCAGAAGGCCACGCTCGCGATGGTGTGAAGGCCGCGGCGGGCGTGGTCCCGGTCGGCACGATCACGGTCTTCGACGGGAAGAAGAAGCTCAAGACGATCACGCTGAAGCCGGGGTCGAAGGGCCGCTCGCTCGCTGAAGCTGAGCGGCCTGAAGCCGGGCGTGCACCAGCTCAAGGCGGTGTACGCCGGGTCGCCGACCGTGGCCGGCGCCAGCTCGAAGGTCGTGAAGCTGAAGGTCGTGAAGCCAGAAGTCCTGAAATGACGACTGACCCGCCCGAGGTAGTCCTCGGGCGGGTCACGTCGTTCTGCTGATCAGTGCTGGGTCGGTGCTCGAACTGCTCGGTCGGCATCGGGTCCGTCTCCGCCACCGGTGGCGGCGGGGGCGGCGGCTGCCGGCGAACCGGAGTCGTCGTCACCGAGGACGACCTCGCGCTGCTTGGAGACATAGACCGCGACGGCGATGATCGCCACGCAGACCAGGGCGATCAGGACCCTGAGCACGTCGTGCTGATCCTTGCCGACACTCATCGAGACGACGGCGCTGGCGATCAGCAGCGAGACCAGGTTCATCACCTTGATCAGCGGGTTGATGGCCGGACCGGCGGTGTCCTTGAACGGGTCGCCGACGGTGTCGCCGATGATCGTGGCCTCGTGGGCCGACGACCCCTTGCCACCGTGGTTGCCGTCCTCGACGAGCTTCTTCGCGTTGTCCCAGGCCCCACCCGAGTTGGCGAGGAAGACCGCCATCAGGGTGCCGGTGCCGATGGCTCCCGCGAGGAAGCCGGCCAGGGACGTGACGCCGAGGCCGAAGCCGACCGCGACGGGTGCCAGCACCGCCAGGATGCCCGGCGTGATCAGCTCACGCAGGGAGTCCTTGGTGACGATGTCGACGACCTTGCCGTACTCCGGACGGCCGGTGCCCTCCATGATCCCGGGGATCTCCCGGAACTGGCGGCGCACCTCGTAGACGACCGCGCCCGCTGCCCGGGCCACGGCGTTGATCGCCAGGCCGGAGAACATGAACACGACCGCTGCGCCGAGGAGGACTCCGACCAGGACGGCCGGGTTGAAGACCGCGAAGTCGAGCAGGTTGCTCTCCTTCGCCGACGGTTGCGCCTTGACGAGCGCCTCGGCGACCGAGGTCGCGTAGGAGCCGAACAGGGCCGTGGCCGCGAGGACCGCCGTCGCGATCGCGATGCCCTTGGTGATGGCCTTGGTCGTGTTGCCGACCGCGTCGAGCTCGGTGAGGATCTGCGCGCCCTCGGGGCTCACGTCACCGGACATCTCTGCGATGCCCTGCGCGTTGTCGGAGACCGGTCCGAAGGTGTCCATCGCGACGATCACGCCGACGGTGGTCAGCAGACCGCAGCCGGCGAGCGCGACAGCGAAGAGCGACACGGTCAGCGCCGCTCCGCCGAGGAGGTACGCGCCGAACACGGCAGCGCCGATCACCAGCGTCGTGTAGACGGCGGACTCGAACCCGACCGAGAGGCCGGACAGGATGACCGTGGCCGCGCCGGTGAGCGAGGTCTTGCCGACGTCCTTGACCGGGCGGTACTCGGTGCCGGTGTAGTAGCCGGTGAGCGACAGGATCCCGGCCGACATCACGATGCCGATGACGACCGCGCTCGAGGCGATGATCCGCGGGTCGCCGTCGAAGCGGGCGTAGAGCAGGCCGAAGTCGGCGAAGCTGCTCGGCAGGTAGACGAAGGACAGGACCACGCTGGCCACCGCGGCGATGGCCGACGACAGGTAGAACGACCGGTTGATGGTCGTCAGGCCGTTCTCGCCGGCCTTCGGGTTGGTGAGGTAGACACCCGCGACGGCGGTCAGCGCGCCGATGGCGGGGATCAGCAGCGGGAAGACGAGACCCTTGTCGCCGAAGACCTGCGAGCCGAGGATCAGCGCCGCGACCAGCGTCACGGCGTACGACTCGAAGAGGTCGGCCGCCATGCCGGCGCAGTCGCCGACGTTGTCGCCGACGTTGTCGGCGATCGTCGCCGCGTTGCGCGGGTCGTCCTCGGGGATGTTCTGCTCGACCTTGCCGACCAGGTCCGCACCGACGTCGGCGGCCTTGGTGAAGATGCCGCCGCCGACCCGCATGAACATGGCGAGCAGCGCGGCACCGAAGCCGAAGCCCTCGAGCACCTTGGGCGCCTCGTCCTGGAAGCAGATCACCACGAGGCTGGCACCGAGCAGGCCGAGGCCGACGGTGAGCATGCCGACCATCGCGCCGGTCCGCAGACCGATCCGCATGGCCGGCTCGCGGCCCTGCTCGTTGGCCGCCGCGGCCACCCGGAGGTTGGCGCGCACGGCGAGGTTCATGCCGAGGTACCCCACCGTGGCGGAGAAGCCGGCACCGACGAGGAAGAAGACGGAGCGGAAGATCCGGACCGTGGCGTCATCGGCAGGTAGTGCGAGCAACGCGAAGAACGCGATCGCCGCGAAGATGGCGAGCGTCCGGAACTGTCGCGTCAGGTAGGCGTTCGCGCCCTCCTGCACCGCTTGCGCGATGTTCTTCATGTTGTCGGTGCCTTCACCGGCGGCGAGTACCTCTTGGCGGAACATCGCAGCCATCGCAAGCGCGCCCAGCGCGATCAATGCGACGACGATGACCAGCACAAGGTTGCCTCCGGTGAGGTCCACGACTGCGGGACTGATCCCCGTCATGCGATTCCTCCTGGGAGTGATGCAGATCTCACGGACGGGCCGGAGTCTACGCATGCACACGCCTTGGAAGAGCACGGACATGTGACCCGCGCCACACGGCGAGTCGGCGCGCAGAGCATGCGCGCGGGCGCGACGGTCCTGACGGACCTACGCGGAGGAGGAGGCTGCTGGCAGAGGTCAGCTGCTGGCGAGCGCGGCGTCAGCCGACTCGTGGATCACGAAGACCTTCGCGAGGCCGGTGATCCGGAAGATCTTCAGCAGCCGGTCCTGGTTGCAGACCAGCTGCAGCGAACCGTCGTGGGCGCGGACCTTCTTGAGGCCGCCGACCAGGACACCGAGGCCGGTCGAGTCCAGGAACTCGACTTCCTCCATGTCGATCACGATCTCGTACACGCCAGCGGCCACCAGCTCGGTGATCTTGTCCCGCAGCTTGGGCGCCGTGTAGACGTCGATCTCGCCACCGACGGCAACGATGGTCTTGCCACCGGCGTCGCGCGTCGTCAGAGTCAGATCCACCTAGGTCTCCCGGAGCCGTTCGATCGGTCGGCAGGTCGTCGCGGTCGATCACCCCGACATCCAGCCTGGACAATGAAACCACGCCCACACTGTCCCGCGCACAAAGTAGCCCACAGTCTCGGTTCGCGTGCGCTTCTGGACACTACGACGCGCGCGCCCTCCGGTCGCGCTGCTGGGTCCGGCACCGTCGGTGCAGTCGGGGAGGATGGGCCGCGTGAACACGGCGCCGCGCACCCGAGCTCCGGGCGTCGATGCGTGTCGGGTGGCCTGTCGGGCCTGATCGACCGGCTCGCGGCGGTGCCCGGCCGCGAAGAACGGCTTCGCCACCTCGAGGTCCTGCCACCGCGCCCGGCGGTGCTCGCGCACTGGCCGGAGTGGGCCGACCCCGAGGTGGTCGCCGCCTTCCGCGAGCGCGGCGTCGACCGGCCGTGGGCGCACCAGATCACGGCCGCGGACGCGGCGTACGCCCGTCAGCACGTCGTCCTCGCCACCGGCACGGCCTCCGGCAAGACCCTCGGCTACCAGCTGCCGGCGCTCTCCACCATCCGCGCGTCCCGACGTCCGCGGGGCCGGCGCGGCGCGACGGTGCTCTACCTCGCGCCGACCAAGGCGCTCGCCCAGGACCAGCTCGCCGGCATCGGCGCCCTCGGGCTCGACGTCCGGGTGACCACCCACGACGGCGACAGCAGCCACGAGCAGCGCGACTGGGCCCGCGACTACGGCGAGTACGTCCTGACCAACCCCGACATGCTGCACCGCTCGCTGCTGCCCGGCCACGCGCGGTGGTCGTCCTTCCTCGGTTCGCTGCAGTACGTCGTGGTCGACGAGTGCCACCACTACCGCGGCGTCTTCGGCGCCCACGTCAGTCACGTGCTGCGCCGGCTGCGGCGGGTGTGCGCGGCGTACGGCGCGACGCCGACGTTCGTCCTCGCCTCCGCGACCGTCGCCGAGCCCGAGGTCGCCGCCCACCGGCTGACCGGGCTCGACGTCCTCGCGGTCACTCGCGACGGGTCGCCGCGCGGCCAGGTCGCGCTCGCCCTCTGGGAGCCGCCGTTCACGTCGTACGCCGGAGAGAACGGTGCCCCGGTGCGCCGCGCGGCGTCCTCGGAGACCGCCGACCTCCTGGCCGACCTGGTCGCCGAGGACGTGCGCACGCTGGCGTTCATCCGCTCGCGACGCGGTGCCGAGCAGGTCGCGATGACCGCCGCCGAGCTGCTGGCGGAGGTCGACCCGTCCCTGCCGGAGCGGGTGGCGTCCTACCGCGGCGGCTACCTGCCCGAGGAACGCCGTGCGATCGAGGACCAGCTCCGGCGCGGTGACCTGATCGGGCTGGCCGCGACCAACGCGCTCGAGCTCGGCATCGACATCAGCGGGCTCGACGCGGTGCTGATGGCGGGCTTCCCCGGCACCCGCGCTGCGTTCTGGCAGCAGGTCGGCCGCGCCGGGCGCTCGGGCGGCGACGCCCTCGGCATCCTGGTCGCGCGCGACGATCCGCTCGACACCTACCTGGTGACCCACCCGGACGCCCTGCTCGGGAAGCCGGTCGAGGCGACCGTCTTCGATCCGTCCAACCCGCACGTGCTCGGCCCGCATCTCTGCGCCGCCGCGCAGGAGCTGCCGCTCACCGACGCCGACCTGCCGCTCTTCGGGCCGACAGCGCGCGAGGTGGTCGACGCGCTGACCGAGGGCGGGCTGCTGCGGCGCCGGCCGCGCGGGTGGTTCTGGACCGACCGTGGTCGAGCCAGCGACCTCGCCGACATCCGGTCGACCGGCGGCGCACCGGTCCAGCTGGTCGAGGCGGATACCGGCCGCGTGATCGGCACGGTCGACGCGTCGAGCGCTCATGGCACCGCCCATCAGGGCGCCGTCTACGTCCACCGCGGTGACACCTGGCTGGTGCAGTCGCTGGACCTCGACGAGCACGTGGCGGTCATCGCCCGCGCCGAGCCCGACTACTCGACGACCGCCCGGGAGATCACCGACATCTCGATCGCGCAGGAGCGTGAGCACGCCCGGTGGGGTGACTGCCGACTCTCGCTCGGCGAGGTCGAGGTGACCCACCAGGTGGTGTCCTACCTCCGCCGTCGACAGCCCGGAGGAGAGGTGCTCGGCGAGGAGCCGCTCGACCTCCCGGAGCGCACCCTGCGCACCACCGCGGTCTGGTGGACGGTGCCCGACCACGTCCTGACCGAGGCGGGCTTCGAGAGCGCCGACCTGCCCGGCGCAGCCCACGCAGCCGAGCACTGCTCGATCGGCCTGCTGCCGCTCTTCGCGACCTGCGACCGCTGGGACATCGGTGGCGTCTCGACCGCCCGGCACGCCGACACCGGCGTGCTGACCGTCTTCGTCTACGACGGCCACCCGGGCGGTGCGGGCTTCTCCGAGCGCGGCTTCCGGGCGGCCCGCGAGTGGCTCACCGCCACCCGCGACACGATCGCCTCCTGCACCTGCGAGGAGGGCTGCCCGTCGTGCATCCAGTCGCCCAAGTGCGGCAACCAGAACAACCCGCTCGACAAGTCCGCTGCGGTCGAGCTGCTCGACCTGCTGCTCGGAGCCCGATAGAGCGCTAGGGTCCGGGCATGGTCCTGGGACTGGTGCTCATCCTGATCGGCGCGCTTGCCATCGTCGCCGCGCTCTTCACGGCGCACGGCAGTGCGGAGCTGCTCGGCGTCGACACCAGCGCCATGGCGATCTACTTCATCGGCCTGGGCAGCGGGGTCGCAATCCTGTGGGGCTTCAGCCTCACCAAGTGGGGCACGAAGCGGAGCCTGCGCCAGCGCCGTGAGTCCAAGCGGCTCGACGACCTCTCGGAGAAGCTCGACAAGCGCGACGCCGACGAGCGCGAGAACGACCAGGACCGCGAGGAGCGGTCCCTCTAGCCGGGTCCCGCCCGCGCCTGGGCGGACAGGTCGGCCATCTGCCCGAGCCAGTGCGGTCCGCCGACCAGCACGGTCACGGTGGCGTCGCGGCCATCGAGTCCGCACGCGACCAGCCGGGCACCGTTCGCCTCCGCGACCACGCGACCCGTCGAGCACGGATCACTGCCGGATCCGACCGTGTCGGCGACCGCCAGCGCGGACAGATCGGCTGCGGACTGAGCGGACCGGTGGGCACGGACCATCGCAGTCACCACGCCGAGGGCTGCACCGAGGAGGAGCAGCAGCCCGATGCAGGCGATCGCGAACGGCACGGCGGAGCCGCGCTCCTCACGCGAGGTCACTGCCCGGACTCCTCGGTCGCGGCCACTGCCCTCGCCGAGACGGTCACCCCGGGAAGCGCCCCGAAGAGGCCGCCCGGCCCGGTGACCCGGCCGGTCACGACTGCGGTGACCTGACCCGCGTCGTCGGTGACCGTGACCCGGCTGTCGGGTGGTGCGACCTGCTCGCCGCGAGCGACCGCCGAGGCGGCATCGTCACCCCGTGCGACCGCCCGAGCGGTCTCCCGGGCAGCGTCGACGGCGCGGACCTGCGCCGCGCCGACCGCGAGCAGCCACACCAGCCCGATCGTGACGGCGATGAGCAGCGGGAGCGTCATCGCCAGCTCGGCGGTGGCGGCGCCACGATCGTCCAGGCGGCGAGCAGGTCGCGGAGTCATCCGATGCCCAGCAGCCCGAGGACGTGGTCGAAGAGCGTCTTGAGCAGCTGATCGCCGAAGCCGCCGGTCAGCAGCTTGTAGAGCAGACCGGCGAGGCCGGCACCGGCGGCCGTGCCGACGGCGTACTCCGCCGTCGTGATGCCGCGCTCGTCGCGCGCCGCCCGAGCGATCCGGCGGGACTGGTGAAGCGTTCGAAGAGACATGGATCCTCCTTGTTGCCGACCGCCCGATGCGGCCCGTTGGCGACGACCCTCGGCGATCTCGAGACACGACGCAGGTTCGGTCGCCGGCGCTGTGGATCCCTGTGCAGCAAGGGCATCCGGTGGATGGTTGGTGGGCCGTGATCAGAGCTCAAGGCTGGCGAGGAGGGCGACGACGAGCGGCACGATCCCGATCAGCACGAAGGCCGGGAGCAGGCACAGACCGAGGGGCACGGCCGCCTTGACGCCGACCGCACGCGCGCGTTCCTCGGTGTCGGCACGGGCCGCCCGCTCGAGCTCGTCGCCGAGCCGCTCGACGGCAGCGACGACCGGAGCGCCGGACTGCTGCGCGCGCGCCAGGGTGCGGCCGAGCCGCCCGAGCTGCGGGTCGTCGGCGAGGGACGACCAGACCTGGATCGGGTCGAGACCCAGCGAGAGCCGCGCCGCGACCACGGCCAGTCGATCGGCGGCGGCACCCGGCAGGGCGGCGCAGACCAGCGCGATGCCGTCGGACGGCGCGGCCCCGGCCCGCAACGTGGCGGCGAACAGCGCGACGACGTGCGGCAGGTCGCGGCGTACGGCGTCGTGGCGGGCGCGCACGTGCGCCGGCTCGGCTCGACCGATCATCACCCACGTGGCGACCGCCGCGACCACACCCGCGATCGGACCTGCCCGGCCCTGGACGAAGACCAGGGCGCCCACCCCGGCGAGCAGGCACCACACCAGCCGGCGGCGGTGCAACCAGCCGATCGCCTCCGTCGCGGGCGCGGTCGGTCGCAGCTCGGTGACCACCGGCCGGACGGGCACCAGCAAGGTGGCGGCGAGCGCCGCGCAGGTGACCGGGAGCCAGAGCATCATGCGGACTCCTCGGCGGACCGGGCGATGGCCTCGATCCACCAGAGACCGGCAAAGCCGAACGCGAGGCCGCCCGCGAGACAGGCCAACCCGGGCGGGGTGCCGAGCAGGAAGCCCCACGGGTCGCCCCCGGCGCCCGAACCCATGGCGAGGGCCAGCACCGGGAGGCCGGACACCAGGCGCGCGGTCGCCCGAGCAGACGCGAGCTCGCCGGCCACCAGGCGCCGGGTCGCCCCCGCGGCGCGAAGCGACTCGGCGACCCGGTCGACCGTCACGGCGAGCCCGGCGCCGGTGCGGTGCGCGACCTGCCAGGCGGCCGCGACCACGCGCAGGTCACGCGCCCCGGCCAGTCCGTCGGCGAGCTCACGCAGCGCAGTGGGTACGTCGGCCCCGACACGGAACGCCTCCGCGACGGGACCCAGTGGCGGCCAGGCCGTGGCTGCCCGGTCGAGGGACTGTCCCGGCGGCTGACCGGCGGACAGCTCGGCCGCGAGCAGCTCACAGGTCTCGAGCACCTGGGCGGACACGGCAGCAGCCGCCCTGCGCGCGAGCCGACGCCGCCACAGCGCGCCCGCCGCGACCAGCGCACCACCGACGACGAGCGTCAGCAGCCCGAGCCGCGGGGCAACGACCGTCGCGACGACCACCGGGCCACTGGCCAGGGCCAGTAGACCGACCCGGCCCGGTGGCGCACCGCCGGCGCCGCCACTCCGGAGCCGCGCCGGCGGACGGACCACGAGCGCGGCGGCGACCGCCGCGCAGACGACGGCCAGGAGGGTCATCGCGCCAACCTCGCCGCGAGAGCCGGGCCACCCGGCCCCGGGACCGAGCGTCCGTCGGCGTCGACGTCGATCGCGGACACCATCGCGACCAGGCCGTCGGGCCGGCGTTCGGGCACGGCCACCTGACGGACCCGGCGGACGCCGTCGGGTCCGCGGGCGAGGTGCACGACCGCGTCGACGGCGGACGCGAGCTGGCTGTGGGCGGCCTCGCGACCGAGCCCGGCCGCGAGGGCGAGCGCCTCGACCCGGGCCGGCACGTCGATGGCCGAGTTGGCGTGGAGGGTGCCGCAGCCACCCTCGTGGCCGGTGTTGAGCGCGGCCAGGAGGTCGACGACCTCGGCGCCACGAACCTCCCCGACGACCAGCCGGTCGGGCCGCATCCGCAGCGCCTGCCGGACCAGCGTCCGGACCCGGACCTCGCCCGCGCCCTCGATGTTGGCCGGCCGGCCCTCGAGCGCGACGACATGGGGATGGTCGGGGCGGAGCTCGCTCGCGTCCTCGACCAGGACCACCCGCTCACCGGGGTCGACCCGGGCCAGGAGCGCAGCAAGAAGCGTCGTCTTGCCGGAGCCGGTGCCACCGCTGACCAGGAAGGCCAGCCGGGCCGCGACGATCGCGTCGAGCAGGATCGCGGTCTCGACGCTGAGCGTGCCGCAGGCGATCAGCTCCTCGAGCGTGAAGGCCTGTCGACGCGGGATGCGCAGCGACACGACGGTGCCGGGTCGGGCGAGCGGCGCGAGCACGCAGTGGAAACGGGTGCCGTCGGGCAACCGGAGGTCGGCGTACGGCGTCGCGTCGTCGAGGCGGCGCCCTCCGAGGGCGGCCAGTCGTTGGGCGAGCCGGCGCACCGCGGCCTCGTCGGGGAACCGGACCGAGGTGAGCTCGAGGCCGGCGCCACGGTCGAGGTAGACGTGGTCGGGTCCGTTGACGAGCACGTCGGTGACGTGGGGCGTGCGAAGCAGCGGCTCGAGAGGCCCGGCGCCGACGACGTCGCGGCGCAGGGTCTCGTAGACCGCGAGCACCGTCGCGTCGCCGACCGGTCGCCCGGTCTCGCGCAGGGCCTCGGCGACGCGGTGAGGCGTGATCTCCCCCGGGCTGCGCGCGAGCCGGTCGCGGACCACCTCCAGGTCGGCGTCGACGCTCATGCGGGTGCTCATGCGGCGACGGCGTGCATCAGCGCGAGCTGGTCGAGGACCTCCGTCGCCGCCCGTCCGAGCGCCCCGCGCCGCGACCGCACCGGGCCGAGCCCGAGGTCGATCGCCTCGGCCAGGCCACGCTGGTCAGGCATCGTGGCGAGCACCGGGATCCGGGTCGCGCGGGTGACGGCCTGCGGTTCGACGCCGCTGCCGCGCAGCACCAGCCGGACCGCCGACGGGTCGCGATGACGCGCACAGATCCGGACGGCGGACGCCACCCCTGCCACGCTGGGCACCGCCACGACCAGCAGACGGTCGCACCGAGCGATGACCTCGTCGACCAGGGCATCGGGCGAGCGCGGCAGGTCGACGATCACGAAGTCGTGGCCGCGTTGGGCGGCCGAGAGGACCTCCCGCACCGCGAACGCCTGCAGGCTCCCCGGGAGACCGGCATGCCAGGTCAGGGCACCGAGTCCTTCGCGTCGAGGCACGGCCTCGCGCAGTGACCGAGCGCTGAGCCGCCCGGTCGTCTGGCACAGGCCGTCCCACCGGACGCCGTCGCGGTCCTCGAGGCCGAGGACGCGGTCGACTCCAGGACCCAGCGGGTCGGCGTCGATGACCACCGCCCGGCCGCGCCTCGCGGCCAGCTGCCCGAGAGCACACGCGAACGTGGTCGCACCCGCACCGCCGCTGCCGCCGATCACCCCGATCACCAGCCCGGCCGAGCGTTGCGGGTCGCCGAGGTCGGTGAGGCCCTCGGTCAGCCAGGCCTCGGACTCGGGCAGCCCGACCACGCTCTCGGCTCCCAGGTCGACAGCGATCCGGAACATCTCGTCGGGCGCGCGACCCCAGGTCACGACGTGCACCCGGTCACGACGGACCGGCGAGACCCGGGACAGGTCCTCGGCCACGTCAGCGCCGACCAGCACGAGCGGCGCGGCCGACCAGGCGCGAAGCGCGGCGCCGGTGTCGGCGGCGACATCGGGGGTGATCCCGGCCGCGGCGGCGAGCCGGAGCAGCTCGTCGAGCAAGGACTGGTCACGGGTGACGAAGAGAGGTGTGGTCATGGTGTCGATGGTTCCCGCGACGTCCGCTCACCGCCGGCCGCGACGACAGCCCTTGTGGACAAGGGAGTTCGACACGTCCTTGTGGACGCCAGGTGGGCCGGGAGCGGCCCCCACCCACCTACGATGGCCCCATGGCGTCCCGCCCGGCCGCGGCCTTCTTCGATCTCGACAAGACGATCATCGCCAAGTCGAGCACGCTCGCGTTCAGCAAGCCCTTCCAGGCGGGCGGCCTGATCTCCCGTCGCGCGGTGCTGCGTTCGGCGTACGCCCAGTTCGTCTACCTCGTCGGCGGCGCCGACCACGACCAGATGGAGAAGATGCGGCAGTTCATGTCGCAGCTCTGCGCCGGCTGGGACGTCGCCACCGTCAACGAGATCGTCGCCGACACCCTGCACAACATCGTCGACCCGATCGTGTACGACGAGGCCGTCGGCCTGATCGAGGAGCACCACCTCGCCGGGCGCGACGTCGTGATCGTCTCGGCGTCGGGCGCCGAGGTCGTCGAGCCGATCGCCGCGATGCTGGGCGCCGACCGGGTGATCGCGACCCGGATGGAGATCGTCGACGGCGCCTACAGCGGCAACATCGAGTACTACGCGTACGCCGAGGAGAAGGCCCGGGCGATCCGCGAGCTGGCCGACGCCGAGGGCTACGACCTCGAGGCCAGCTATGCCTACAGCGACTCGGTCACCGACGTCCCCATGCTCGAGGCGGTCGGCCACTCCCACGCGGTCAACCCGGACAAGGAGCTGCGCAAGGCCGCGGCCGCGCACGGCTGGCCGGTCCTGGTCTTCACCAAGCCGGTCGCGCTGCGCGCCCGGGTCCCCCTGCCGCCAGCCAAGCCGGCCCTCGCGGCGCTCGCCGTCGGCGGTGTCGTCGCGGTCGGCGGTGTGCTGTGGGCCAACGCCCGACGCCGCCGACTCGGCGCGTGACCCTCGCCGATCCGCCGCGCACACAGCCCAAAAGTCAAGGGTTGTCCGGGGCGTCGAACCGGCGTACACATGAGGAAGAACAACTGAACAGCCTGCACGTGAGCCGGGTACCCACGCGGCGATCTACCCTTCGTTGAGGGCGCTTGCCATCCGGGACACACCCGGGACAGCAGTTAGAATTTGCACGCTTGGTAGCCCACAGGTCTCACGTGTCAGCGGCGGCACCCGGCCATTCAATTCGAGATCCGGGTGCCGTTCGCATGTCCGGGACTCAGTCGGCCGGCCGTCGCAACGGGCTCGCCTCAGCACCCGCGGCGTACGCCTCCGCGGCGTAGAGCAGCCACGACTGCACGCCGGCAGGGCCACCGTCGCGATAGCCCCGCAGGTTCGACTCGTACGCCGCCCGCAGCGCCAGGTGCCCCGCCTCGGGTACGACGAGCGACTTCTCGTCCACGCCGCGCGCGACCAGCACCAACCGCTCGGCGGCGCGCGCGACCAGCCCGTTGTGGGAGGAGAACGGCGCCGCGGTGGCGAGCTCGGCGTGCACGACCGCCGCCAGCATCAGCGCCGGTGCGGTGGTCGGTGTCGTCAGCAGCTGACCGACGCCACGCAGCCGCTCGGCGGCGTCGGCGTCGCGCGGCCGGCCGCGACTCTCGGCGGGTTGGGCCGCGGCGGCCAGCGCGTGGATCCGCGCCAGGGCCTGCAACGGCGAGCGGGTCAGCGTCGGCGCCAGCCCGAGCAGCTCGGTCGAGATCCGCACGGCGTCGGCGGCCACCTCGTCGCCCGCACCCTCGCGCACCTCCGGGAGCGACGACGAAGAGCCCTCCAGCACCGCGCTCGCATGGGCACCGCGGAGCAGGCTCTCGCCGGTCGTCTCGGGAGAGGTACGCCGCAGACCCCGGTCGCGCAGCATCACGTCGATCCCGTCGCGGGCCGCGGCGTACGCCGACGGCACGCCCTCCAGGGAGACCAGGTGCGACAAAGGGTCGGTGCTCACGAGAAGGGAGGCTATCGGCGGGTACGGTGAGCCCGATGAGTGACCAGCCCTCTCCCGCCCGTTCCTTCGGCGACGTCGCCGATGCCTACGACCGAGCACGACCGAGCTACCCCACCGAGGCAGCCGCCTGGGCGGTCGGCGACCAGCCCGTCACCGTCCTCGAGCTGGGCGCCGGCACCGGCAAGCTCACGAGGTCGCTGGTGGCCCTCGGCCACGACGTGCACGCCACCGATCCCGACGAGCAGATGCTCGCCGTGCTGCGCAGCCACCTGCCCGACGTGCGCACCAGCTGCGCCGCCGCCGAGGACATCCCCGCGCCGGACGCGTCGTACGACGTCGTGGTGGTCGCGCAGGCCTTCCACTGGTTCGACCACGACCGGGCGCTGCCCGAGATCGCGCGCGTGCTCAAGCCCGGCGGCTGGCTGGCCGTCGTCTCGAACGCCCGCGACGAGCGGATCCCGTGGGTGCGCAAGCTGGGCGTGCTGATCGGCAGCACGGTCGACATCCGCAGCGGCGACGTGCTCGAGGCGACGTCGGTCTTCGGCGAGGTCGAGGAGGCGAGCTTCAAGCACTGGCAGCAGATCGACCGCGACTCGATCCAGGAGCTGGTGCTCTCCCGCTCCAACGTCGCCGTGCTCGACGAGGACGCACGCCGCGCCAAGCTGGCCGAGGTGCTCGCGTTCTACGACGACTACGGCCGCGGCATGGACGGCATGCAGCTGCCCTACGTGACGACGTGTCGCCGGGCGCTCGTCGTCGAGCGGCCGACCGCGACGCACACCCCCACGACCACTGGCGCCGACCCGGCGGAGACACCGCCCGCGGAACCCACCGACGACATGCTGCTGATCGACTTCCGCTAGGCCGTACGCCGGCCTGACATCGGCGACGGCGGCAGCGTCACACGTGGGTAGGGGGTCGGGTGCGGCTCGGGCGCTGCATGTCCGAGCCCTTCCGGCGGAGGACGCACGGGACCCCCCGCGAAGGGAGCAGACATGTCCACGACCCCCGAAGTCCGTCCCACACCCGGCAGCCACATCGCCGACCCGGCGCCACTCGGTCTGGCCGCGTTCGCGCTGACGACGTTCATCCTCAGCTTCACCAACACCGGCTTGGTCAACGTCGAGCCGACCGTCTTCGGACTGGCCCTGGCGTACGGCGGCGCGGCGCAGTTCGCGGCCGGGATGTGGGAGTTCGCGAAGGGCATCACGTTCGGTGCGACCGCATTCACGTCGTGCGGCGTCTTCTGGATCTCCCACTGCTGCTGGTCGCCGAGATGTTGCGCAACGCCGGCCGCTACACGATGGCCGACCAGCTCGCCTTCCGGATGCGTCAGCGTCCGGTCCGGACGGCGGCCGCCACCTCGACCGTCGTCGTCTCGATCTTCTACCTGCTCGCCCAGATGGTCGGTGCCGGCGCGCTCGTCGCGCTCCTGCTCGACGTCAGCAGCGACACCGCGAAGAACATCACGATCTTCGCGGTCGGTGCGCTGATGATCTTCTACGTCACCGTCGGTGGCATGAAGGGCACCACCTGGGTGCAGATCGTGAAGGCCGTGCTGCTGATGGCGGGCTCCGCGCTGATCGTCGTACTGGTGCTCGCGAAGTTCGGCTTCAACCTCTCCGACCTGCTCGGCACCGCGGCCTCCAACACCGGCAAGGGTGACGCGTTCCTCCAGCCCGGCCTGAAGTACGGCGTGAGCGACACCAGCAAGATCGACTTCCTCTCGCTCGGCATCGCGTTGGTGCTCGGCACGGCGGGCCTGCCCCACATCCTGATCCGCTTCTACACAGTGCCGACCTCGAGGGACGCACGAAAGTCGGTCCTGTGGGCGATCGGCCTGATCGGCGTCTTCTACCTCTTCACGCTGGTGCTCGGCTTCGGTGCCGCGGCCCTGCTGAACAAGACCGACTACGCCAAGGTCGCCGCCTCGGGCGGCAACCTGGCCTCGCCGCTTCTCGCCCAAGCAGTCGGCGGCGGCGAGGGATCGACCGGAGGCGCCGTCCTGCTCGCACTGATCTCCGCGGTCGCGTTCGCCACCATCCTCGCGGTGGTCGCGGGACTCACGCTGACCTCGTCGGTCAGCGTCGCCCACGACATCTACAACGGAGTGCTGCGTCGTGGCCAGGCCTCCGAGAAGGACGAGGTCAAGGTGGCCCGGTGGTCAGCCCTCGTGATCGGCCTGATCGCCATCCTGCTGGCGATCCCGGCACAGCGGCTGAACGTGGCCTTCCTCGTCGGCCTGGCCTTCGCGGTCGCGGCGTCGGCCAACCTGCCATCGATCCTCTACAACATGTTCTGGAAGAGGTTCAACACCCGCGGCGCCGTCTGGAGCATCTACGGCGGACTGATCTCGTCGGTCGGGCTGGTGGTCTTCTCGCCGATCATGTCGGGCAAGGGCATCGACCCGGTGAGCGGCAAGAACCTGTCCCTGCTGCCGACCAGCATCGACATCTCCTGGTTCCCCCTGGAGAACCCGGGCATCGTGTCGATCCCCATCGGCTTCTTCCTCGGCTGGCTCGGCACCGTGACCTCGCGGGAGCCGGACGCGGAGGAGCGCTACACCGAGCTGGAGGTCCGCGCCCTGACCGGCGCCGGTTCCGAGAAGGCGGTCGTCCACTGACCGCCGGTCCACCGGTACCCGCCACGTCCTAATGTGGCGGGTACCACTAGTTCTGATCCAGGAGCGCGACGTGAGCGAAGAGACCCTGTCGAACCTGTCCCGCGAGGAGCGCCGGTTCGAGCCGCCGGCCGAGATCGCGGAGCACGCCAACCTGACCGCCGAGGCCTACGAGCGGGCGCGCGGCCGACCCGGAGGCGTTCTGGGCCGATCAGGCCGAGCGCATCGACTGGGACCAGAAGTGGGACCGGGTGCTCGACTGGGACAACCCGCCCTTCGCGAAGTGGTTCGTCGGCGGCAAGCTCAACGCGGCGTACAACTGCGTCGACCGGCACGTGCTCGCCGGCAACGGTGACCGGGTCGCGATCCACTGGGTCGGCGAGCCCGAGGACGAGGTCCGCACGATCACCTACGCCGCTCTCCAGGCCGAGGTCAACCGGGCCGCCAACGCGCTCACCGCGCTCGGGGTCGAGACCGGCGACCGGGTGGCGATCTACCTGCCGATGATCCCCGAGGCCGTGGTCGCGATGCTGGCCTGCGCCCGGATCGGCGCACCGCACACGGTCGTCTTCGGTGGCTTCTCCTCCGACGCGCTCGCCACCCGGCTGACCGACTGCGACGCCCAGGTCGTGATCACCTCCGACGGCGGGTTCCGTCGCGGCGCCGCGTCGGCGCTCAAGCCGGCGGTCGACGAGGCCCGCACGAAGACCGACGTGGTCCGCAAGGTGCTGGTCGTGAACCGCACCGGGCAGGACGTCGCGTGGGACGACGAGGTCGACGTGTGGTGGCACGACGCGGTCGGCAACGCATCGCCCGAGCACGAGTGCGAGTTCTTCGACGCCGAGCACCCGCTCTACGTCATGTACACCTCGGGCACGACCGGGAAGCCCAAGGGCATCCTGCACACGACGGGCGGCTACCTCGTCGGTGCGGCGTACACGCACTGGGCGGTCTTCGACCTCAAGCCCGAGACGGACGTCTACTGGTGCTCGGCCGACATCGGCTGGGTCACCGGGCACAGCTACCTGGTCTACGGACCGCTCGCCAACGGCTCGACCCAGGTGATGTACGAAGGCACCCCCGACAGCCCGAAGAAGGGTCGCTGGTGGGAGATCATCCAGCAGTTCGGCGTCACCATCTTCTACACCGCACCGACGGCGATCCGGACCTTCATGAAGCAGGGCCGCGAGATCCCGGACGCCTACGACATGTCGTCGCTGCGCATCCTCGGCTCGGTCGGTGAGCCGATCAACCCGGAGGCCTACATCTGGTACCGCTCGGTCATCGGTGGTGACCGCACCCCCGTGATGGACACCTGGTGGCAGACCGAGACCGGCATGCACATGATCAGCCCGCTGCCGGGAGTCACGCACGGCAAGCCCGGCTCTGCCATGAAGGCGCTGCCCGGGGTCGCGGCCGAGGTGGTCACCAACGACGGCGACCCGGTCCCCAACGGGTCGGGCGGGCTGCTGGTCCTCACCGCGCCCTGGCCCGCGATGCTCCGCACGCTGTGGGGCGACGACGAACGCTTCATCGAGACCTACTGGAAGCGCTTCGAGAAGCAGGGCTACTACTTCGCCGGCGACGGGGCGAAGAAGGACGAGGACGGCGACCTGTGGTTGCTGGGCCGCGTCGACGACGTCATGAACATCTCCGGCCACCGGCTCTCCACCACCGAGATCGAGTCGGCCCTGGTCTCGCACCCCAAGGTGGCCGAGGCCGCGGTCGTCGGCGCGGCCGACGACACCACCGGTCAGGCGGTCTGCGCGTTCGTGATCCTGCGCGACGAGGCGGGCGACGGCGGCGCCGACATCGTCGAGGAGCTGCGCCAGCACGTGCAGAAGGAGATCGGCGCGATCGCCAAGCCGCGCCAGATCATGATCGTCCCGGAGCTCCCGAAGACGCGCTCCGGCAAGATCATGCGGCGCCTGCTCAAGGACGTGGCGGAGCACCGCGAGGTCGGCGACGTCACGACCCTGGCGGACTCCACGGTGATGGATCTGATCAAGGACAAGGAGAGCTCGAGCTCGGCCGAGGACTGACCGCTACCGAGGCGGCCCCTGCAACCCGGGAGTCGCTACGCTCCTCGAGTGAGTTCGCCGAAGCAGCAGGGCCGGCTCTTCGCCCGAGGGTCCTGGCTGGAGAGTTCGCGGACCGCCGAGATCCTGCGGGCGGAGACGACCGGCGGGCTGCTGCTGATCGTCGCGGCCGGGATCGCGCTGGTCTGGGCGAACAGCCCGTGGCGGGACGCCTACTTCACCCTGCGCGACACCGTGGTCGGGCCGGACGCCCTGCACCTCGACCTCTCGATCGGCGGGTGGGCGGCCGACGGGCTGCTCGCCATCTTCTTCTTCGTCGCCGGGCTCGAGCTCAAGCGCGAGTTCGTCACCGGCGACCTGCGCGACCCGCGCCGCGCGGCGCTCCCGGTCGTCGCCGCCTTCGGCGGCATGGCCGTGCCGGCGATCGTCTACGCCGCGTGGAACCTCGGCACCGACAACCTGAGCGGCTGGGCGATCCCGACCGCCACCGACATCGCCTTCGCGCTCGCCATCCTGGCCGTGATCAGCACCCACCTGCCGTCGGGACTGCGCACCTTCTTGCTGACCCTCGCCGTCGTCGACGACCTGCTGGCGATCACGATCATCGCGATCTTCTACACCGACGAGGTGCACCTGCCCTACCTCCTGCTCGCGATCGTGCCGATCGCGGCGTTCGGCTTCCTCGCCCAACGCCGGATCCGCCACACGTGGCTGCTGCTGCCCCTGGCCCTGGTCGCCTGGGACCTCGTGCACGCGTCCGGGGTGCACGCGACCGTCGCGGGCGTCCTGCTGGCCTTCACGGTCCCCGTACGCCGCGCGGACGGCGAACCCGGGCGCGGGCTGGCCGAGCACCTCGAGCACCTGGTCCGGCCGATCTCGGCCGGCTTCGCCGTACCCGTCTTCGCGTTCTTCGCGGCCGGCGTGTACGTCGGCGGGCTGGACGGTCTCGGCGACGCGCTGAGCGACAAGATCGCGCTCGGCATCATCTGCGGGCTCGTGCTCGGCAAGGCCATCGGCATCACCGGCTCGACCTGGCTGCTCGCAACCTTCACCCACGCGGACCTCGACGACGAGCTGAGCTGGATCGACGTGGTCGGCATGTCGATCCTGGCCGGGGTCGGCTTCACCGTGTCGCTGCTGATCGGTGAGCTGGCGTTCGGCAGCGGGACCACGGCCGACGACCACGCCAAGGTCGGCGTGCTGGTCGGGTCACTGATCGCGGCCGCACTCGCCGCCGTCGTCCTCCGGTTGCGCAACCGTGTCTACCGCCGTCTGTACGAAGCCGAGGCCGTCGACAGCGACCACGACGGCGTACCCGACGTGTTCGAGAGCCCCGACCTCAGGGACCGGTGATCTTCTTCGGCAACAGGGCGCCGAGCACCGCGGGGAGGGTGATCGCACCCACGAGCGCGCCCTGGGTCCCCGGTCCCTCGACGACGGCCACGATCGGGCTGTGCTCGGCAGCCATCAGGGCCGCGACCTCCAGCACCGTCTCGTCGGGTCCGACGACCGGGAGACGAGACTTCTCCTTGGGCAACAGATCCGCGACCGTCCTGCCCTCGAGGGCGTCGCACATGGTGTCCACGAAGTCGTCGTCGACGACCCCGGCCAGCGTCCGGTCATCACGGATGTAGCCGGGGATGATCAGTCGCAGCACCTGGGAGCCCGGCAGCACGGCGACAGGATGGTTGCGATCGTCGACGACGATCAGGCCGAGCCGGTTCTCACCGGTGAGCAGCCGTGCGGCGTCGACCGCACCCCGGTCCTGTCGGACCGCCGGGTAGGGCTCCGCGAGCTCACGCGCCTTCACGACCGCGACGCGTATCCCAGCCGTCGGGATAGGGTCGGTCGCGGTGTGCCGGGAAGTCTGGTCGGCGTCTCTGACCCGACCCTCCAGGAGCCGCCCGTGACCGTCGCCGCGATCGTCATCTTCCTCGGCGCCTATGCCCTGCTGGTGACCGAGAAGGTGGACCGCACCAAGGTCGCCCTGGGCGGGGCCGCACTGATGCTGCTGCTGGGCATCACCGACGCCGACCACGCCTTCTTCTCGGGCGAGACCGGCATCGAGTGGAACGTCATCTTCCTGCTCCTGGGGATGATGGTGATCGTCTCGGTGCTGCGCCGGTCCGGCGTGTTCGAGTACGTCGCGATCTGGGCCGCCAAGCGGACCCGCGGTCGGCCGTACCCGCTGATGGTGATGCTGTGCGTCCTGACCGCGGTGGCCTCCGCACTCCTGGACAACGTCACCACGATCCTGCTCGTCGCGCCGGTGACGTTCCTGGTCTGCCAGCGGCTCGGGCTGCGCCCGGTGCCGTTCCTGATGGCCGAGGTCTTCGCCTCCAACATCGGCGGCACGGCCACGCTGGTCGGCGATCCCCCCAACATCATCATCGCCGCCCGCGGCGACCTGAGCTTCAACGACTTCCTCGTCAACCTGACGCCGATCGTCGTCGTGCTGATGGTGGCGTTCCTGCTGTTGTGCCGGTGGATGTTCCGGGCCGACTTCGTCTACGACGCCGAGCGAGCAGCGTCGGTCATGCGGCTCAACGAGCGGGAGGCGATCACCGACCGTGGCCTGCTGATCAAGGCGCTGTCCGTGCTCGCCCTCGTCATGATCGGGTTCGTCCTGCACCCGGTGCTCCACTACGAGCCGTCCGTGGTCGCGCTCATCGGGGCCGGTCTCCTGCTCCTGATCACCGACGTCGACCCGTCGGACGCGATGAAGGAGGTCGAGTGGCCGACGCTGGCCTTCTTCGGCGGCCTCTTCATCATGGTGGGCGGGCTGGTCGAGGCCGGTGTGATCGCGAGGGTCGCGGAATCCCTGGCCGACGCGACCGAGGGGCGGCTCGGGCTGGCGACCATGACCATGCTCGGCGGGTCCGCCGTGCTGTCCGCGATCGTCGACAACATCCCGTACGTCGCCACGATGAGTCCCATCGTCGCTGAGCTCGCCGCCGGGCACGGCGACGAGGGCCACGTGCTGTGGTGGGCGCTCGCGCTCGGCGCGGATCTCGGTGGCAACGCCACCGCGATCGGCGCCTCGGCGAACGTCGTGGCGCTGGGCATCGCCGCTCGCGAGGGTCATCCGATCGGGTTCTGGGAGTTCACGAAGTACGGCCTGGTGGTGACCGCAGTGACCGTTGCACTATGTGTCCCCTACCTGTGGCTGCGCTACCTGGCGTGAGAGGTCGGTAGGGTCGGCCCCATCACTCACCGATCGACCAGAGGAATCGCATGGCCCAGCAGGTGAACGACCAGGACCCGACCATCGGCAAGCTCGTCAGCGATGCCAGCCGCGACCTGTCGAGCCTGGTCCAGAAGGAGATCCAGCTCGCGAAGTCCGAGCTGAAGGTCAGCGTCCAGGCCGGCGGCATCGGCATCGGGCTCTTCGCGGGAGCTGCGTTCGTCGCTGGTCCTCGCGATCATCATGCTCTCGGTGTCGTTCGCCTACTTCATCAACTGGAACGGCAAGGGCCTCGGCTCTGCACTGGGCGTTCCTGATCGTCTTCGGCTTCTACGTGCTGGTCGCCGCCCTGCTGGTCTTCATCGGGATCCGCAAGGTGAAGCAGGTTCGCGTACCGGAGCGGGCGATCGAGCAGGGCAAGGCGATCCCGCCGGCCCTCAAGGGCAAGCACGCCGGCTAACCGGCGCAATCACCCGTGCTGACCTCGCTGGAGCTGGTGAGGCCAGCGGCGGCGCTGGCCCGGACCTGGTCTGCGGTCAGCGCGTAGCCGGTCTCCCGGTCGGTCACCGACGCGGCGAACACCACGCCGGCGACGTCACCGGCCGAGGTGAGCAGCGGGCCACCGGAGTTGCCCGGCCGGATCAGGCCGCGCAACGAGAACACCTCGCGGATCACCGCGCCGTCGCCGTAGATGTTGGGCGAACGCAGCCGCTGCTCCGAGCGGATCCGGGCCGGCTGCACGTCGTACGGCCCGTCCTCGGGGTAGCCGAGGACCGCGACCCCGTCGGGCGCCTTCGCGGTCAGGTCGAAGCGGAGCGCGGGGGTGTCGCCGCTGTCGAAGGACAGCACCGCCACGTCGATGTCGGGGTTGTAGTAGACGACCTCGGCGGGGATCGACTCGTCGCCGAGGATCACCTCGGGGTCCTCGACGCCGGCGACGACGTGGGCGTTGGTCATCAGCCGGTTGTCGGCGTACAGGAAGCCCGAGCCCTCGACGCCGCGGCCGCAGGAGTTGCTGCCTCGGATCTTCATGACGCTGACGGCGGCGCGCTCGACGTCGGGGTCGTGGAGCAGGCGCTTGGGCCCAGGCCCGACCTCGACGATCCGCTCGGGCGCGAACGGCTCGAGGTAACGCGGGAAGAAGCTGGTGCCGACCACGTCGTTGAACGCCTGGAGGGCGCCGCCGGCGGAGGCCGGCATCGCCTCGTCGACGTGGGCGAGGACGCTCGAGTTGCGCACCAGCGGGGTGATGCCGCCGATGCGCGAACCGGAGACAGCGACGCCGAGCGCCCAGGCGACCACGAGCACGGCGAGGGCGCTGAGCGCAGCACCGCCGACGGCGTCGAGGGCCCGGACCGGCTGCCAGGTGATCTTCTCGCGGATCCGGGAGCCGGCGAACTGGAAGACCGCCTGCCCCAGCGAGGCCGCGAGGATGACGATGAAGAGAGCACCGAGCGAGACGAGCAGCGACGGGTTGGCGTCGCCGAGCGCGATCGGAGCGAGCCACACGCCGAGGAGTCCGCCGAGCAGCAGCCCGGTGGTCGCGAAGATGCCGGTGATGAAGCCCTGCCAGTAGCCCGAGAGGGCGTAGGCGAGCACGAGCACGAGCAGCAGCCAGTCGAGGAGGTTCACTCGTCGTCCTCGATGTCGAGCAGGTCGCCGCGGGGGCGACGCTCCTCGCCGGAGAACATGTAGGCCGGCAGGTCGCGGACCCGGGACTCGTCCCAGGGGCGCGACCAGCCGAGGAAGTCGAGCAGGCGGGCGATGATGCCGCCGGTGAAGCCCCACAGGATCACGTCGCGGTCGGGCCCGATCAGGAAGCCGGGGCTGCGGTAGGCACCGCCCGGCAGCTCGACGGTGATCCGGTTGTCGGGGTCGATCAGGTCGGCGAGCGCGACGTGGTGGATGGCGTGCACCTCCGCGCGGCTCACGACCGACACGTCCGCGGGCTCGCGCCACCAGCCGAGGACCGGGGTGACTGCGAAGTTGGACGGCGGCAGCCAGAGCTCGGGCAACCGGCCGAACACCTCGACCGAGCCCGGCTCGACACCGACCTCTTCCTCCGCCTCACGCAGCGCAGCCTCGACCACGTCCTCGCCCTCGTCCAGCGACCCGCCGGGGAAGGAGACCTGTCCTGGGTGAGAGCGCATGTCGTGAGCGCGTTCGGTGAGCAGCAGCTCGCCGCCGTTCGGCCCCTCGCCGAAGAGCATCAAGACGGCGCCCAGGCGCGCGTCGCCGCCGGGCGGCGGCGTGAAGCGGGTCAGGTCGTCGGCGCGGATCTCGCGGGCCGCCTGCTCGACCGGCTGCAGCCAGTCGGGGATCACAGGTGGGTCCCGAGGTGCTCGTCGACCAGGTCGACCAGCTCGTCGAACGACCCGACGCCACCGAACTGCTGGTAGGCGACGTCGCCGTCGGCGTCGATGATCGCGAGGTAGGGGTAGCCCCGGACGATCGGGAACGGCGCCTTCGAGCTCAGGTCGCCGCCCGGGTCGGCGAGCAGCGGATAGGTGACGCCGAGCTTCTTCGCGAACTCCAGCGCCGCCTGCGGCTGCACGTCGGTCGAGTCGATGCCGATGACCGGCACCTGGTCGGCGTACTTCTCGTGGAACTCCTGGAGGGCCGGCATCTCCTTGAGGCAGGGCTTGCAGAAGGACTGCCAGAGGTTGACGATCATCGGCCCCTGGAGGCTCGCGAGGTCGACGTCGGGGCCGCCGCCGAGACAGGGCAGGGTCACGTCGGGGAGCCCGCCGTCGGTGGCGGTGCCGGGCTGGCAGTCCTCGATGCCGGCGTCCTTCTTGATCTCGCGCAGCGCGGGGGTGTCGACGTCGACCTTGGCCTCGCCGGGTGTGGCGACGGGGTCGGAGGTGCACCCGGACAGGATCAGCACGGCCGCGGCGAGCGCGGCCGGGAGGAGCCGCCGCCACCAGGGTCCCCGCGTGTCGTCATGCGCGGCCCTCGGTCTTGACCAGCTTGGCCGCGGCCTCCGGGTCGGTCGGCCCCTCGCCGTACGACGGGCACCACTTCGCGACGGGGCAGGCACCGCACGCGGGCTTCTGGGCGTGGCAGACGCGGCGGCCGTGCCAGATCAGGTGGTGGCTGAGCATCGTCCAGTCGCGCTTCTCGAAGAGTGCGCCGATGGCGTGCTCGACCTTGACCGGGTCGGTCTCCTCGGTCCAGCGGAACCGGCGCGAGAGCCGGCCGAAGTGGGTGTCGACGGTGATGCCGGGGATGTCGAAGGCGTTGCCGAGGACGACGTTGGCGGTCTTGCGGCCGACACCCGGGAGCTTGACCAGGTCGTCGAGGCGGGGCGGCACCTGACCGCCGTGGTCGGCGACCAGCGCGGCGCTGAGCTTGAGCAGCGACTCGGTCTTGGCGCGGAAGAAGCCGAGCGGGCCGATGATGCCCTCGAGCGTGGCGCGGTCGGCGGCGGCCATCGCCGGGGCGTCGGGGTAGGCGGCGAAGAGTGTCGGCCGGACCGCGTTGACCCGCTTGTCGGTGGTCTGGGCGGACAGCACGGTCACGACGAGCAGCTGGAACGGGTCGTCGAAGTCGAGCTCGCAGCGCGCGTCGGGGTAGGTCTCGCCGAGCATCCGGTCGATCTTGCGAGCGCGCCGGACGAGTCCGGTGCGGGTCTCCCCGGGCGTGGACGCGTCTGGCACGGGCCAAGAGTACGGCGGCTCACCGACACCACCGATTCGCCGTCCGGGGCGACTTGCCGGAGCGTTGCGGGGCCTGATGGTGCTTGTGACCTTTCCCACTGGTTAGGATCAGCGCGGAGCCCGTGCGTGTACGGGGACATCTCACGAGGAGGATCCGTGGACAACGACGTACTCCGTCAGGCGCCGCTGTTCAGCGCGCTCGACGACGAAGCGGCGACCGCACTGCGCGCCTCGATGGCGCGAGTCCCGGATGCGCCGCGGGGACGTGCTGTTCCACGAGGGCGACTCGGGCGACAAGCTCTACATCGTGCTCGACGGCAAGGTGAAGCTCGGCCGCACCTCCTCCGACGGCCGCGAGAACCTGCTGGCGATCCTCGGCCCCGGCCAGATGTTCGGCGAGCTCTCGCTCTTCGACCCCGGCCCGCGCTCGGCCACGGTCACCGCGGTGACCGACGTGACGTTCGCGTCGCTCTCCCACGAGGACCTGCTGCGCTGGCTCGAGGGCCGCCCGGTCGTCGCCCGCGGCCTGCTCACCCAGCTCGCCGGCCGGCTCCGCAAGGCCAACGACGTGGTCGCCGACCTGGTGTTCTCCGACGTCCCCGGCCGCGTCGCCAAGGCGCTGCTCGACCTCGCCGACCGCTTCGGCCGCACCGCCGACGACGGCGTCCACGTCCACCACGACCTCACCCAGGAGGAGCTCGCCCAGCTGGTCGGCGCCTCCCGCGAGACCGTCAACAAGGCGCTCGCCGACTTCGCGTCGCGTGGCTGGCTGCGCCTCGAGCCCCGCTCGGTCGTGATCATGGACGTCGAGCGCCTGTCCCGCCGCGCCCGTTGAGTTCGAGCCCAGCCACCGTTGAGTTGGGCTTCACTCACGGTTGAGCTGGGCGTCAGCGACCCGCGAGGGCTTCGTCGGAGCTCGCGCGATCCAGGCGTCCTCCGCGGACTCTCGTCAGTCGATCGGGAGTCATGACCACCTGAGCGGTGAACCAGCACCGGCTTCGGCCCACGTGCGCCCGGTCGGTCGCCGGATCATCGCCGCCAGGACGGGACTCTGGTCAGTCGATTCGGGAGTGATGACCACCTGAGCGGTGAGCCAGCAACCGATTTCGGCCCACGAACGCCCAGGAACGGTTGCCTGCTCACCGCCGCCCGGGACAGGCCCGACTCAACCTTCGGCGAGGTGGGCGAGCTGGGCGCGGACCGACCACTCGGCGGCACCCCAGAGGGACTCGTCGACATCGGCGTAGACGACCTCGACGACCCGGCGGGGCAGGGTGTCGTCCTCGGCGGAGTCGGTGGTCAGCGTGACCCCGAGCTCGCGGACCGCGGACTCGACCTGGGCCAGGCGCTCACGTCGGTGGGCGAGGTAGAAGTCGAGGACGCCGAGGGCGTCGTCGAGCACCGGGCCGTGGGCGGGCCAGAGCGTGCGCACCTCACCGGCGAGTGACGAGGGCACGCATCCGCTCGATCGAGGCGAAGTACGAGCCGAGCTGCCCGTCCGGGTAGGCGACCACGGTCGTGCCGCGACCGAGCACCATGTCGCCGGTCAGCAGCGCCCCGTCGCCGGGGAGCACCAGCGAGATCGAGTCCGCGGTGTGACCGGGAGTGGTGACCACCCGCACCGACAGCCCGTCGACGTCCAGCAGCTCGCCGTCGATGAGCGGCTCGCCGCCCGTGCAGTACGCCGGATCGAGGGCGCGCACCGCACAGCCCTTGCGCCTCGCGAACTCCGCGGCCACCTCCGAGTGGTCGAAGTGGTGGTGGGTCAGCAGCACCAGCCCGACGTCACCGGTCTCGGCGGTGAGCCGCTCGAGGTGACCGTCCTCGATCGGTCCGGGGTCGACCACGATGCTGGCCGAGGCGCCCGGCTCCTGCAGCACCCAGGTGTTCGTGCCGTCGAGCGTCATCATCCCGGGGTTGGGGGCGAGCAGGCAGCGGCCGCGCTCGCCGAAGGTCCCCCCGGTCCAGGCGTTCACACCCGCCGCCGCGCGGCGACGAGCGGCCGCAGCCGGTCGGGCATCGACAGGGTCCAGCCCTCGCCGAGCGGCTCGACCGACGGCGTGAACATCTCGACCGAGCGCGACGCCGCGACGGCGAGCACGTCCTCGGGAGAGTCGTGCTCGCCGACCTCCATCGAGGTGAGGTACGTCGGGGGCATCAGCGCCAGCTCGCCCGCGTCGGCCTGCTCGGCGGCCACCCGTGCGGGCAGCCAGGTCACCGAGGACGACTCCGAGGAGACGTCGCGGGTCACCTGTCCGGTCGGCAGCGACGCGACGAAGAACCAGGTGCGGTAGCGCTTCGGCTCGAAGATCGGCGTCAGCCAGGCGTCCCAGACGCCCAGCAGGTCGGTGCGCAGCACCAGCCCGCGCCGGTTGAGGAAGTCGGTCAGCGACAGCTCGCGCGACTCGAGCGCGACCCGGTCGGCCTCCCAGTCGTCACCGGTCGTGTCCGCGACGACGTCCGAGGCCGACGTACCGGCCAGCAGGACGCCGGACTCCTCGAAGGTCTCGCGCACGGCGGCACACACGAGCGCCCGCGCGGTCTCCTCGTCGCAGCCCAGCCGCTCGGCCCAGGCGGCAGGTGACGGGCCGGCCCAGCCGACGGTCGTGTCGAAGTCGCGCTGGTCGACGCCGCCACCGGGGAAGACGCACATGCCCCCGGCGAAGTCCATCGAGACCTGGCGGCGCATGTAGTAGACCTCGGGGCCGTCCGACGACGGCCGCATCAGGATCACGGTCGCGGCGTTGCGGGGCTCGACCGGCGCCTTGGTGCCGTCGGTGAACTCCCGGGCGACGTCGACCAGCGACTCCGGCAGCGGGACCGGAGGAAGCGGGATCCTCATGCCAGCCACCTCACTGGGAGATGCGGACGATCAGCTCGACCTCGACGGGCGCGTCGAGCGGCAGCACGGGCACGCCGACGGCGGACCGGGCGTGCACGCCCGCGTCGCCGAAGACCTTGCCGAGCAGCTCGGAGGCACCGTTGGCGACCTGCGGCTGCCCGGTGAAGTCGGGGGTCGACGCGATGAAGGCGACCACCTTGACGACCTGCACGACGCGGTCGAGGTCACCGACCACCGACTTCACGGCCGCGATCGCGTTCAGCACGCACTGCTGCGCGCACTGCCGTCGCCTCCTCGGGGCTCACCTCGCCGCCGACCTTGCCGGTCAGCATCAGCTCGCCGCTGCGCATCGGCAGCTGGCCCGAGGTGAAGACCAGGTCGCCCGACACGACGGCCGGGACGTACGCCGCCACCGGCTTGGCCACCTCGGGCACGGACAGCCCGAGCTCGGCCAGCCGGTCCTCCGGCGCGCTCACTGGAGGGGCCGCTTGAAGTAGCCGACGAGGTTCTCGGGGTTCATGCCCGGCGCGACCTGCACCAGCTCCCACCCGTCGGCCCCGAAGTTGTCCAGGATCTGCTTGGCCGCATGCGTGAGGATCGGCGCGGTCAGGTACTCCCACTTGGTCATGGCTCGCACCCTACTCGTGAGGCTGGAGCCGCCTCTCACGGTGACCCGATCAGACCACGAACGCGCAGAACTCGTTGCCCTCCGGGTCGGCCAGGACGGTCCACCCGATCTCGTCGTCCTGGGGGCGGAGCACGGTCGCACCGGCCGCGACGATCGCCTCCAGGTCGCCGGTCGTGACGTCGAGGTGGATCCGGTTCTTGACCGTCTTGGGCTCCGGCACCGGCACGAAGACGAGATAGGCGAACGGCGCCTCGGGGATCTCCTCGATGCCGGCCCAGCCATGCTCCGCGTCGTACTCGCACCGCCCGCCGATCAGCGCGGTCCACCAGGTCGCCAGCGCCTCCGGGTCGGCGCAGTCGACGACGATCTCGTAGAGGCGGTCTTCCGGCACCTCCTCGCGCTCGAAGGCGCAGAGCTCGCCACCCTCCGGGTCGCGCACCACCTTCCACCGGAACGACCGCACGTCGAGCGGAGTCGCCCCGAGCGCGAGCACGTCCTCGACGTCCTCCACATGCACGTCGAGGTGCACGCGTTGCTTCACGGTCACCGGCTCGGGCACCGGGTTGACCCAGATCGTGGACCGAGGCGTCCGGCCGGAGATGAAGGCGACCCCGTCGTTGCGCTGGGTCACCTCACCGCCCAGGACACCCGCCCAGAACTCCGCGATCGCGGAAACGTCGACGGCGTCGACGCAGAGGGAGTGGTAGGTCGCCAGGCGGTCGGTCATGCGGGTGAGGCTATCGAGTTGACCTCAACCGGAGTTGAAGTCCTACCGTCACCCTCGTGACCCTGACCGCTCCACCCGTGGAACCGCGCCCCCGGCTGCTCTCGCCGGCGTACGCCGCGACCACGATCGGCATGTTCGCGCTGGTCGCCTTCTCGGCGTTCGAGGCGACGGCGGTGACGACCGTGATGCCGTCGGTCGCCCGCGAGCTGGACGGGGTCGGGCTCTACGCGCTGTCGTTCGCGGCCCCGCTCGCCAGCGGCGTCGTCGGCATGGTCGCGGCCGGCGCCCGCAGCGACCGGCACGGCCCGGTCGGTCCACTGACCGTGGCGCTCGTGCTCTTCGCGCTCGGCCTGGTCGTCTGCGGCACCGCGCCGTCGATGGAGGTGCTGGTCGCCGGCCGGGTGCTCCAGGGGCTCGGCGGCGGCGCGATGACCGTGTGCCTGTACGTCGTGGTCGGGCTGGTCTTCCCGGCGATCCTGCAGCCGGCCGTCTTCGCCAGCTTCGCGGCCGCCTGGGTGCTGCCGTCGCTCTTCGGGCCGGCGCTGGCGGCGTTCGTGGCGCACGCGTTCGGCTGGCGCTGGGTCTTCCTCGGCGTGGTCGCTCCTCGTCGGTGCTGCCACGGTGCTGATCCTGCCCGCGCTGCGTGGGCTCGAGGCCCGTGGCGGGCACGACGAGACACCGCGGTCCCGGCTGGTCTGGGCCGTGGTCGGCGCGACCGCCGTGCTGGCCCTGGAGCTCGTGGGGTCGCACCGCGGCGCGGTCGGGCTGCTCGCCGTGCTCGCCCTCGGCGTCGTCGTCCTGTCCCTGCGCCGACTGCTCCCGCCGGGGTCGCTGGTCGCGCGGCGCGGACTGCCCGCCGTGATCGGCACCCGCGGCCTGCTGAGCGCGTCCTTCTTCTGCGCCGAGGCCTACATCGTCTTCGTGCTCCAGGACCACTGGGGCCTCACCCCCGGCAAGGCCGGCCTGGCGCTGACCGCCGTCGGCCTCGTCTGGGCCGGGGCCAGCCAGGTCCAGTCCCGGCTCGGCCCCCGGGTCTCCGACGTCGCGGCGATGCGATGGGGCACCGCGCTCGTCCTCGTCGGCACCGTCGCCCTGACCCTCGTCGTGATCGGCGACGTGTCCCCGGTGCTGGCGATGGCGGGGTACGTCGTGGCGGGTGCCGGGATGGGCTTCGGCTACCCCCGCACAGGTGTGGCGATGCTGTCCGCGTCGACCGACGCCGACCGCGGCTTCAACTCCTCGGCGCTCTCCATCGCCGACTCGCTCGGCGGTGCGCTCTCGCTGTCGCTGTCCGGCATCGTCTTCGGGATCGCGCAGCGGGCCGGGGCCGACCCGTTCGTGGCGGTCTTCGTGCTCGCGGCGGGCATCGCCGTGGTCGGCGTCCTCACGGCTTCGCGGACAGCCACTCCTCGAAGCTGATCCGGCCGCGCGGGCCGGCACTCGTCGGCGTGAGCGCGCCCGACTGCATCGCCCGTCCCGCCGCGCCCGGGAGTCGTACGCCGACCACGCGGCGCCCCAGGCCGCGGACCTTCGACACCCGGCGGGCGAGGTCGACCATCTGCAGCTTCTCGGGACCGGCCAGGTCGGGCACCCGCCCGGACGGGCCGGCCTCGACGAGGTCGACGAGCGCCGCGGCGACCTCGCTCGCGGCGACCGGCTGGCTCAGCATCCGCGGCACCAGTGAGAAGGGACCGACCCGCGCGAACCCCAGCGCCTGCTCGGCGAACTCGTGGAACTGGGTCGCCCGCAGCACGCTCCACGGCACCGCCCCCTCGGCCAGCACCTGCTCCTGGTGGCGCTTGCCGGCGTAGTAGCCGGTGTCGACGTCGTCGATCCCCACGATCGACAGGGCGACGTGGTGACCCACGCCGGTGACGGCGCCAGCCGCGAGGAGGTGCTCGGTCACGCCCCCGAAGAACGCCTCGGCGGCCTTGCGCTTCTGGGTGCCGATGCTGGTGACGTCGACGACCGCATCGGCGCTCGACGAGCCGCTTGGCGAGGCCCGCTCCGGTCGTGAGGTCGACGCCCTCCGACCGGGCGAGCACGACGACCTCGTGCCCGCGCTGACGGGCCACCTCGACGACGAAGCGCCCGACGACGCCGGTGCCGCCGGCCACCGCCAGCTTCATCGGGGCGTCCATCCGAGGGCCGGGCCGAGCCGGGTGGCCAGATCGGTGAGGATCTGCACGTAGTCGTCGTGGGCGAACGAGAACGGCAGCGCGAACGCCACCTCGTCGATCTCGCGGTAGGCCGCATGGGCGTGGAGCTGCTCCGCGATCTCGGCGGACGTGCCGATCAGGTCGGGGCTGAACATCATCCGGGCGGGACCCTGGGGTTCGCGGGTGCGCGGCAGCCGGGACTCGACGTACGCCGTGTACTTGGCCCGCTGCTCGCTGGTCGCGGAGTCGGTCGGGATGACGACGAGGCCCTGCGAGACCCGCGCGGCGTCGCCGGCCGGGTGGTGCGCGCGGAAGGTGCGCACGTGGCCGAGCTGGATCTCGGCGAAGTCGGTCGGTCCGTCCTCCTCGGCCTTGACCACGCTGCTGGTGAGGAAGTTCAGGCCCTGCTCGCCGGCCCACTGCGCGGACCGGGTGCTGGCGCCGCCGTACCAGAGGCGGGACGCGAGTCCCGGGCGAGTGCGGCTCGACCCGGTCGGAGAACTCCTCGATCCCGGCCGTGCCCTTGAAGCCGGACGCGGTCTCGCCGCGGACGAAGGCGAGCAGCCTCTCGATCCGGGCGTAGGAGAAGTCCTCGACGTCGGCGGTGTCCGGGTAGAGCGCCTCCTTCACGTCGTCCCAGCGCATCGGCGGGCCGACGCTGAGGCCGGGGTTGAGCCTGCCGCCGGACAGCACGTCGACGGTCGCCAGGTCCTCGGCGAGACGGAGCGGGTTCTCCCAGCCGACCGGGATCACCGCGGTGCCGAGCTCGATCCGGCTGGTGCGCTGCGACGCGGCCGCGAGCACCGCGACCGGCGAGGAGATGCCGTACTGCAGGTGGCGGTGCCGCAGCCACGCGCTGTCGAAGCCCAGCTGCTCACCGAGCTCGATGATCGCCAGGGTCGACTCGTGGCCCGGACCCGGATCGGCGCCGTCGAACAGCCCGATCGTCAGGAAGCCCAGCTTGCGCAGCTCCCGGCTCATGACACGGGAGGCTCGGTCTTCTCGCGGACCTCGTCCTCGGTCACGTCCGGGGCGAGCTCGACGAGCCTCAGGCCGTCGGGGGTGACGTCGATGACGCACAGGTCGGTGATGATCCGCTGCACGCAGCCGCGGCCGGTGTAGGGCAACGAGCACTCGTCGACGATCTTGTAGGACCCGTCCCTGGCGACGTGCTCCATCAGCACGATCACCCGCTTGGCGCCGTTGACGAGGTCCATCGCCCCGCCCATGCCCTTGACCATCTTGCCGGGGATCATCCAGTTCGCGATGTCGCCCGACTTCGAGACCTGCATGGCGCCGAGGATCGCGGCGTCGATCTTGCCGCCGCGGATCATCCCGAAGCTGGTGGCCGAGTCGAAGATCGACGCACCGGGCCGCAGCGTGACGGTCTCCTTGCCGGCGTTGATCAGGTCGGCGTCGACCGCGTCCTCGGTCGGGTAGGCGCCGGTGCCGAGCACGCCGTTCTCCGACTGGAGGACGAGCTCGACGCCGTCGGGCACGTAGTTGGGCACCAGCGTGGGCAGCCCGATCCCGAGGTTGACGTAGGAGCCGTCGGACAGCTCAGCGGCCGCGCGCGCAGCCATCTCCTCACGCGTCCAGCTCATCGGCCAGCCTCCTTCACGGTCCGCTTCTCGATGCGCTTGTCGGCGGCCTGCTCCGGGGTCAGCGCCACCACGCGGTGCACGAACACCCCGGGCGTGTGCACCTGGGCGGGCTCGATCTCGCCGGGCTCGACCAGCTCCTCGACCTCGGCGATCGTGACCCGGCCGCACATCGCGGCCAGGTTGTTGAAGTTGCCCGCGGACTCGCGGTAGACGAGGTTGCCGTGCCGGTCGCCCTTCCAGGCCCGGACCAGCCCGAAGTCGGCCACGATCGCGTGCTCGAGCACGAACTCCTTGTCGCCCTCCGGCCGTCGAGAAGACCTGCGTCTGCTTCGCGGGCGACGACACGGTCACGTTGGCCTCCTCGTTGCCCAGGCCGTCGTACTTCCACGGCAGCCCGCCGTCGGCGACCTGGGTCCCGACGCCGGTCGCGGTGAAGAACGCCGCGATCCCGGTGCCGCCGGCGCGCATCCGCTCGGCCAGCGTGCCCTGCGGCGTGAGCTCGACCTCCAGCTCGCCGGAGAGGTACTGCCGGGCGAACTCCTTGTTCTCCCCGACGTACGACGAGACCATCCGCCGGATCCGCTTCTGCGCCAGCAGGCGACCTAGTCCCCAGTCGTCGACACCGCAGTTGTTCGAGACCGCCTCGAGGTCGGTGGTGCCCGACTCCAGAAGCGCCTCGATCAGCACCGACGGGATCCCGCACAGTCCGAACCCGCCCACCGAGAGCCGCGCTCCGTCCGGGATGTCTGCGACCGCTTCCGCGGCGGACGTGACCACTTTGTCCACGTTCTAATCCTCCTCGAGGTGTGACTCTTCCTGTGACCAGAGCCTCATCGATCCTAGGAGGTCTGCGCCTAGGCTCGATCCATGGCCGGCCAGACGAGCACTCCCGACTGGTCACGGGTGCGTCTGCACGTCGTGACCGGCAAGGGCGGGACCGGCAAGTCGACCGTCGCCGCGGCGCTCGCCCTGGGGCTCGCCTCCCAGGGCAAGAACGTGCTGCTCTGCGAGGTCGAGGGCCGCCAGGGCATCGCCCGGATGTTCGACGTCGACCCGCTGCCCTACGAGGAGCGCCGGATCGCGACCGGCCTCCACCACGACGGCCGGGCACCCGGTGTCGTCCACGCGCTGCACATCGACGCCGAGTCGGCGCTGCTGGAGTACCTCGCGATGTACTACAAGCTCGGCCGCGCCGGCCGGGCGCTCGACCGCTTCGGCGTGATCGAGTTCGCCACCACGATCGCGCCCGGTGTGCGCGACGTGCTGCTCACCGGCAAGGTCTTCGAGGCGGTGCAGCGCAACAGCCGCAACAAGTCGGCGATCCGGTACGACGCCGTGGTGCTCGACGCCCCGCCGACCGGTCGGATCACGCAGTTCCTCAACGTCAACGAGGAGCTCTCCGGCCTGGCGAAGGTCGGCCCGATCAAGAGCCAGGCAGACACGGTGATGACCCTCTTCCGCTCGCCGCGCACCGCGGTCCACCTGGTGACCGTGCTCGAGGAGATGCCGGTCCAGGAGACCGCCGACGGCATCGCCGAGCTCGAGAAGGCGCAGCTGCCGGTCGGCGCGGTCGTCGTCAACCAGGTGCGGCCGCGCGACATCCCCGCCAACGAGCTCGAGCCGGCGCGCGAGGGCCGGTTGGACGCCGAGCGCGTGTCGGCCGACCTCAAGGAGGCGGGGGTCGACGGCGGCGACGACCTGGTCGACGGGTTGCTCGCCGAAGCCCACGACCACGCCGAACGACGCGCGCTCGAGGACGCTCAACGGGCCGTGGTCGACACGCTCGGCCCCCCGTCGTACGAGCTGCCCCGGCTGGCCGGCGGGATCGACCTCGGCGGCCTCTACGAGCTCGCCGGCGAGCTCAAGCAGCAGGGGCTGGCTTGACCACCCCACGAATGCGGGCTCCCCCGCTTCGCTCCTCCAGCCCACACTTCCGAGGGGACCCCGGATGAAGAGCCGCACCCGCGTCGGGCCGCTCGCGACCAGCCCCGGTCCCTCGCCCGCCATGGACGTCGACGCGCTGATCGATGACCCCCACACCGGCATCATCGTCTGCTGCGGCTCGGGTGGCGTCGGCAAGACGACCACGTCCGCGGCGCTGGCGCTGCGGGCGGCGGAGCGCGGACGCAAGGTCGTCGTGCTGACGATCGACCCGGCCCGGCGACTCGCGCAGTCGATGGGGATCGAGCAGCTGGACAACGTCCCGCGGCCGGTCGCGGGCCTGCGCACCAACGCGAAGGGCAACCGCAAGGGCGGCAGCCTCGACGCGATGATGCTGGACATGAAGCGCACCTTCGACGAGGTGGTCGAGGGCCAGGCCACCCCGGAGAAGGCCAAGCAGATCCTGGAGAACCCCTTCTACATCGCGCTCTCGAGCTCCTTCGCGGGGACCCAGGAGTACATGGCGATGGAGAAGCTCGGCCAGATCCACGCCGCCGCCCAGCGCGACGGCACCTACGACCTGATCATCGTCGACACACCTCCGTCGCGGTCGGCGCTGGACTTCCTGGACGCTCCCGAACGGCTCTCGAGCTTCCTCGACGGCCGCTTCATCCGGCTGCTCATCACGCCGGCGAAGGGTCCGGCCCGGATGATGTCGGCCGGCTTCGGGATGATCACCGGCGCGCTCAACAAGATCCTCGGCGCCCAGGTGCTGCGCGACATGCAGACCTTCGTCGCGGCGTTCGACACCCTCTTCGGGGGCTTCCGGCAGCGTGCGCAGAAGACCTTCGAGCTGCTCCAGGCCGACGGTACGGCGTTCCTCGTGATCGCCGCGCCGGAGCCGGACGCACTGCGCGAGGCGGCGTACTTCGTCGAGCGGCTCGGCGAGGACGACATGCCGCTCGTCGGGATGATCGTCAACCGAGCCAGCCCGGTGCCGCAGGGCACGCTGTCGGCCGACGAGGCGATGGCGGCATCGGCGCGACTGCGGCAGCGCGACCCGGAGTCGCTGACTGCGGGCCTGCTGCGGCTGCACGCCGACCAGACCCGCATCGTCGAGCGCGAGGTCGGGCTGCGCGCGCGGTTCGCCGCCGCGCACCCGCAGGTGCCGACGGCGGTGGTGCCGGCCCTACCCGGCGACGTGCACGACCTGACGGGCCTCCGTCGGGTCGGTGAGCTGCTGGCTGAGGGCTAGACGGAGACCGTCTTCGCCATCACCGGCGAGCCCTGCTCGCGCGCGGTCTCGAGGACCGAGCGCCACGACGCGTTCGGGCGCCGGCGCAGCAGCGCACGGCGCTCCCGCTCGGTCATCCCACCCCAGACGCCCCACTCGATCTGGTTGTCGAGCGCCTCTGCGAGGCACTCGGTGCGCACCGGGCAGCCGGCGCACAACTGCTTGGCCTTGTTCTGCTCCGCACCGCGTACGAAGAGCTGGTCCGGCTGTGTCTGGCGGCACGCAGCGGCGCTCGCCCAATCTTCAACCCACATAGCTGATGTCCCCACATCGCTCCGAGATAGGCGGCGTCCCCATGACGTCTCCCGGGAATAGATCCCCTCGAGTAGAGAAGTTAAGGAATTGTTCATGATTGAAACAGACCCCAAGGGTCCAAATCGCCTAGTCCATTCGGACTAGTCCGAACGGGTCATCTCCGCCCATTCGGGCCATGCCGACGAATGGGACCTGCTACGACCGGTCCCGTATCCTGGGCGCATGTCCGTCCCGCGCGATGAGCGTCTGTCTGCCGCCCGCGTCCTCTCCCACCTCGTCGTCATGGTGGCAGTGGCCGCGATCATGGGCGTCCTCGTCGCCGGCCTCGCGATCCCGTTCACCGGCGTGCTCGGGATCGGCGCCAACAACGTCGCGAAGGCGATGGACAACCTGCCCGCGGAGCTCGAGACCGACCCGCTGCCGCAGAAGACCCGGATGCTCGACGCCAACGGCGACGTCATCGCGACCCTCTACGACGAGAACCGCGTCAACGTCACCCTCGACCAGATCTCGCGGACCATGGTCAAGGCGATCGTCGCGATCGAGGACTCGCGCTTCTACGAGCACGGCGCGCTCGACCTCCGCGGCACGCTGCGCGCGCTCGTGACCAACCAGGCCAGCGACGGCACCGTCCAGGGTGGTTCGTCGATCACCCAGCAGATGGTCAAGCTGACCCTGGTCCAGCAGGCCGACGGCAAGGCCGAGCGCAAGGCAGCGACCGCCGACACCTATCAGCGCAAGCTCAACGAGCTCCGCTACGCCATCGCCTTCGAGCAGCACCACTCGAAGGACTGGATCCTCGAGCGCTACCTCAACATCGCCTACTTCGGTGACGGCACCTACGGCATCCAGTCGGCCGCCCGCCACTACTTCAACGTCAACGCCGACAACCTGGACCTGCGTCAGTCCGCGATGCTCGCCGGCCTGGTGAAGAACCCCACCGGCTACGACCCGACGAACTCGCCCGACCGCGCGCTCGAGCGCCGCAACGTCGTGCTCGACCGGATGGCCCAGCTCGAGGTCATCTCCCACGCGAAGGCCGCCAAGACCAAGCGCGATGGCCTCGGCCTCCACGTGATCCCGGCCAAGAACGGTTGCCTCTACTCCAGCGCGCCGTTCTTCTGCGACTACGTCACCAGCTACCTGCTGCGCGACCCGTCCCTCGGCAAGACGCGTCGAGGAGCGCAAGCGCCTCCTCAAGTCAGGCGGTCTGACGATCCACACGACGGTCGACATGACCGACCAGAAGGCCGCCGACGCCGCGGTCGCCAGCCACGTCAACCGCACCGACCAGGCGGTCGGCGCGCTCGCGATGGTCGAGCCCGGCACCGGCGAGGTCCGCGCGCTGGCCCAGTCCCGGCCCATGGGCAACGACGAGGCCGACGGCCAGACCTACCTCAACTACACCGTGCCGACCAAGTACGGCGACTCCGCCGGTTTCCAGGCGGGCTCGACGTTCAAGCCCTTCGTGCTGGCGACCGCGGTGACCGACGGCCTGCCCCTCAGCACGACCTTCAACGCGCCCCAGTCCGTCGTGCTGCCGCAGGACGAGTTCGCCAACTGCGACGGCGCACCCGGGTTCGCCGGTGAGTGGGACGTCAGCTCGTCGACGAGCTCGGGCACCATGGACATGGTGCGCGGCACGCGCGAGTCCGTGAACACCTACTTCGCCCTGCTCGAGCGCGCGACCGGCGTCTGCGACCCGTTCCGGCTCGCGAAGAAGATGGGCGTCGAGCTCGACGACCCGACCGGCGACTCGCACGGCAACGGTGCGGAGCGGGTAGTGACCTTCACCCTCGGCACCCCCAACGCCAGCCCGCTCGAGATGGCCGAGGCCTACGCCACCTTCGCCGCTCGCGGCAAGCACTGCGACTCACGACCGGTCACCTCGATCGACGACCCGACCGGCGCCACGATCAAGGAGTACCCCGCCACCTGCTCCCAGGTGATGCCGCAGAACACCGCCGACAACGTCAACTACGTGCTTCGCGGAGTGCAGGAGCCGGGTGGCTTCGGCTACGACCTCGGCAACACCGGCCTGCCGGTTCCCTCGGCGGCGAAGACCGGCACCACCCAGGACGGCAAGTCGGTCTGGTACGTCGGCTACACGCCGCAGCTGGCCACCGCTGCGATGATCGCCGGCGCCAGCAAGGTCGGCAACCGGCCGATCCCGCTGGCAGGGCAGACCATCGGTGGCAACTACATCTCGTCCGTGTCGGGCTCCGGCTTCGCCGGTCCGATGTGGGCGTCCGCGATGCAGGCGATCGAGGGCAACTTCGACGACATCGACTTCGTCGACCCGAGCGAGGCCACCCCGTCCGGTGTCCCGACGCTGGTCCCGTCCACGTCGGGCATGACCGTCGACACCGCGATCGAGACGCTCCAGGCCGCCGGCTTCCGCGGCATCCGCGCGGGTAGCACCTCGTCGTCCAGCCCGGCCGGCACGGTCGTCTACACGTCACCGTCCGGTGGTGAGACCGTCCCGGTCGACACCCCGATCCTCCTCTACGAGTCGACCGGTTACACGCCACCTCCGGTGTACCACGCACCCCCCAGCCACGGCGGCCGCGGCGGCCACGGCGGCCACGGCCACTAACCCAGCTGGCGGCGTACCTCCGCAGCGACGGCCCCGCCGTCGGCGCGACCCTTGACCTGCGGGGTCACCACGCCCATCACCTTGCCCATCGCCTTCATGCCCTCGCCGGCGGCGCCGACCTGGGCGATCGCTGCGGTGACCAGCTCGACGATCTCGTCGCTGCTGAGCTGCGCGGGGAGGTAGTCGGCGATCACAGCGGCCTCGGCGGTCTCCTTGGCGGCCATCTCGGCCCGGCCGCCGTCGGCGAAGGCGGTCGCGGCCTCACGGCGCTTCTTGGCCTCGGTCGAGAGTACGCCGATGATGTCGTCGTCGCTGAGCTCGCGGGCCACCTTGCCGGCAACCTCGGCGTTGGTGATCGCGGTGAGCACCATCCGCAGGGTCGAGGAGCGCACCTCGTCGCGGGCCTTGATCGAGGTGGTGAGATCGGCGCGGAGACGGTCCTTCAGATCGCTCATCAGACCATTGTGGCAGCCTTGGCGCCGTGACCCTCCCCGCCGTCGTACGCCGCAGTGCCCTGGGCGCGATCGGTGCGGGAGCGGTCGCCGGGATCGGGCTCACGGCGTACGCCATGGCCGAGGCACGGGCCTACACGCTGCGCCGGGTGCGGGTGCCGGTGCTGCCCGCGGGCGCTCCGGAGCTCCGGGTGCTCCACCTCAGCGACATCCACCTGACCCCGGGCCAGACGCGCAAGCGGGAGTGGCTGGCCGGGCTCGCCGACCTCGCCCCCGACCTCGTCATCGACACCGGTGACAACCTCGCCCACCGCGACGCCGTGCCGGCCGTGGTCGACTCGCTGGGCCGTCTGCTCGCGGTCCCGGGGGCGTTCGTCCTCGGGTCCAACGACTACTTCGAGCCGACCCTGCGCAACCCGCTCCGCTACCTGTTGCCCGACGACGGGACCCGGCACACCAACGTCCCCCAGCTGCCCTGGCGCGACCTGCGTCGAGACTTCACCGAACGCTGGCTGGCTCGACCTGACCAACTCCACCGGGACGCTCGAGGTGCGCGGGGTGCGGATCGCCTTCGCCGGCGTCGACGACCCGCACCTCGGCTACGACCGGCTCGACGAGGTGTCCGGTCCGGCCGACGCCACCGCCGACGTGCGGCTCGGAGTCGCGCACGCGCCGTACCTGCGGGTGCTGGACCAGTTCGCCGCCGACGGGTACGACGCCGTGCTCGCCGGCCACACCCACGGTGGCCAGGTCTGCCTGCCGTTCGTCGGTGCGCTCACCACGAACTGCGACCTGGAGACCGCGCGGGCCAAGGGTCTGCACCGCCATCCGGCGGCCTCGCGTCCCGGAGACCCGGGGTCCTCCTGGCTCCACGTCTCGGCCGGCATCGGCACCAGCCCCTACGCCCGGATCCGGGTCGCGTGCAGACCCGAGGCGACGCTGCTGACCCTCGTCGCGACCGACGGCTGATCCGATTTCAGGACGCCCGAGGTGCTCGGGTATGGTTGCCCCCGGCCTGCTCCGGTGGGCCGATCGGGCTGTGGCGCAGCTTGGTAGCGCGCTTCGTTCGGGACGAAGAGGCCGCAGGTTCAAATCCTGTCAGCCCGACAGATCAGAGGCTCGGATCCAGCATGGATCCGGGCCTCTTTCTGTAGTTTCCGCGACCCGCGCGCGTGGGAGACTCCGGACATGGTGGATGGGGATCAGGAGAGCACCGAGCCGTCCCTCGAGCTCCCGAAGCTGGGGTGGCGTCGCAAGCAGAAGGCGGCCGCTCCCGAGCCGACGCCCGAACCCCTCCCGGAGCCGGCACGAGCCGCGCCCGCACCTCGCGGACGCCTCCGGCCGTTGTACGTCGACGAGGCCGAGACGGTCGTCGTCACCGAGCCTCCACCGGTCGTCGATGCGCCGCCGCGCCCGATCAAGGTCCGCCGTCCCGGCGGGATGCTGGCTGCGGTCGTCACCGGCATCGTCGTCGGCCTCGGCATCGTCGGCCTGACCTGGGCGTCGCTGCAGACCTGCGAGACCGTCCAGGGCACCTCGTCGTGCGGGAAGGCGGGCTACCCGATGCTGATCGTGATCCTGGTCGTCGCGGTCGTCGTCGGCGGGCTGCTGCTCCGGGTCGCGCGCGTGCCCGAGCCGGGCAGCACCAGCTTCCTCGCAGTCGGCCTGGCGTCGGTGATCGCGCTGCTGTTCTTCGTCAACTCACTCACCGACCCGGTGATGGTCGCCGTCATCCCGGTCGTCTGCGCGGCGACCTACGCGCTCTCTCACTGGGTGACCCGGACGTTCATCGAGCCGGCCACCCACTGAGCTGCTTGCCTGGCTACTTGCGCAGGCCTGCCGCAACCAGCTCGGCGATCTGCACCGTGTTGAGCGCGGCACCCTTGCGCAGGTTGTCGTTCGAGATGAACAGTGCGAGGCCGCGGTCGCCCTCGACGCCCTCGTCCTGACGGATCCGACCGACGTACGACGGGTCCTGGCCCGCGGCCTGCAGCGGGTTGGGGATGTCGGAGAGCTCGACTCCAGGAGCGTCCGCGAGCAGCTCGGTCGCCCGGGCCGGGGTCAGCGCGCGCTCGAACTCGGCGTTGATCGCCAGTGAGTGACCGGTGAAGACCGGGACGCGCACGCAGATGCCGGAGACGGGCAGGTCGGGGATGCCGAGGATCTTGCGGGACTCGTTGCGGAGCTTCTGCTCCTCGTCGGTCTCGTTGAGGCCGTCGTCGACGATCGAGCCCGCCATCGGGAGCACGTTGTAGGCGATGGTCCGCTCGTACTTCACCGGGTCGGGGAAGGTGACCGCGGTGCCGTCGTAGGCGAGCTCGGTGGCCTTGTCACCGGCCGCGGCGACCTGGCCGGCCAGCTCCTCGACTCCGGCGACGCCAGAGCCGGAGACGGCCTGGTAGGTCGACGCGATCAGCCGGACCAGCCCGGCCTCGTCGTGGAGCACCTTGAGGACCGGCATCGCGGCCATGGTGGTGCAGTTGGGGTTGGCGATGATGCCGCGCCCGGCCTCGATGACCTCCAGCAGTGCCTCGGGGTTGACCTCCGAGACGACGAGCGGGATAGCGGGGTCCTTGCGGAAGGCGCTCGAGTTGTCGACGACGATCACGCCGGCGTCGACGAACTTCGGGACCAGCGCGCGCGACGTGGTCGCGCCCGCGGAGAAGAGCGCGATGTCGAGACCCGCCGGGTCGGCGGTGTCGGCGTCCTCGACGACGACGTCGCGGCCCTGGAAGGGCAGCACCTTGCCCGCGGAGCGGGCGGAGGCGAAGAAGCGGACCTGGTCGACCGTGAAGCCGCGTTCCTCGAGGATCTGACGCATGGCGACGCCGACCTGTCCGGTGGCGCCGACGACGCCGAGGTTGATGCCCATGGCTATCGACCCGTCCCGCCGTACACGACCGCCTCGACCTCGGTGGAGTCGAGGTCGAACGCCGTGTGGGTGGCGCGGACGGCCTCGTCGACCTGGGCCTCGGCGACGATGACCGAGATCCGGATCTCCGAGGTGGAGATCATCTCGATGTTGACGCCGGCAGAGGCGAGCGAGGCGAAGAACTTCGCGGTGATGCCCGGGTGGGAGCGCATGCCGGCACCGATCAGCGAGACCTTGCCGATCTGGTCGTCGTAGAGCAGCTTGTCGTAGCCGACCTCGTCCTGGATGCGCGCCAGGGCACTCATCGCCGCCTGGCCGTCGGCACGCGGCAGCGTGAAGGAGATGTCGGTCAGGGCCGTCGCCGCGGCCGAGACGTTCTGCACCACCATGTCGATGTTGACCTCGGTAGCGGCGAGCGCCTCGAAGATGCGGGCCGCCTCGCCGACCTTGTCGGGGACGCCGACAACGGTGATCTTGGCCTCGCTCCGGTCGTGGGCGACGCCGGCGATGATCGCCTGCTCCATGTCTTGGTCTCCTGACTTGCTGTCCGGGATGACCCAGGTGCCTTCCTTCTGCGAGAAGGACGAGCGCACGTGGATCGGCATGTTGTAGCGGCGGGCGTACTCGACGCACCGCAGGTGGAGGATCTTGGCGCCCGAGGCGGCCATCTCGAGCATCTCCTCGGTGGAGATGGTGTCGAGCTTGCGCGCGGCCGGGACGATCCGGGGGTCGGCGGTGAAGACGCCGTCGACGTCGCTGTAGATCTCGCAGACCTCGGCACCCAGCGCGGCGGCCAGCGCAACCGCGGTCGTGTCGGAGGCGCCGCGACCGAGCGTCGTGACGTCCTTGGTGTCCTGCGAGACGCCCTGGAAGCCGGCGACGATCGCGATCGCACCGTCGGCGATCGCGGCCTCGATCCGTCCGGGCGTGATGTCGATGATCTTCGCCTTGCCGTGGGCGGAGTCGGTGATGACGCCCGCCTGCGAACCGGTGAAGGACTGTGCCTTGTGCCCGAGCGCGGCGATCGCCATCGCGACCAGCGCCATCGAGATCCGCTCGCCCGCGGTCAGCAGCATGTCGAGCTCACGCGGCGGCGGCAGCGGCGTCACCTGCTCGGCGAGGTCACGGAGGTCGTCGGTCGTGTCGCCCATGGCCGACACGACGACGACGACGTCGTTGCCCGCCTTGCGCGTGTTGACGATCCGCTGCGCCACGCGCTTGATACCGGCCGCGTCGGAGACGGACGATCCGCCGTACTTCTGCACGACAATGCCCACGGTAGATCCCTTGATGCTCGGAGTTGCTATCGAGCAAGTTTAACGGGGCGCGAGATCCTCGGATTCCAGCATCTCATCGGCAGCGGCGAGCTGGTCCTCCTCGCCGACGAACTCGGCGTCCAGCCGGTCGTGGGAGACCACCGAGAGCAGCGCGTTGAGAGCGGCACCCGCGAGGTTGCCCCAGGACGAGACGTAGGAGAACTGCCACCACCACAGCGCCTCGGAGACGTTGCCGAGCCGGTAGTGGCGCAGGCCGTTCTCGAGGTCGCTGGCGATGCTGGTCAGGTCGTCGGAGAGCTGGCTCTCGACCATCTCGGGGACGTAGGGGTCGAAGACGAAGCTGTAGGTGTCGACGCTGTCGAGCGTCTCGGCCAGCCGCAGCCGCATCAGGTCGAGGTCGGGTTCGGGGCCGACGTCGGGCTGGTACTCGGCGATCGGCGTGAAGTCCTGCTGGGCACCCAGCCGGGCGCCGGCGAGCAGCACCTGGCTGATCTCGAGCAGCAGCAGGGAGATCGCACGGCCGCCATCGGCCTCCTGGGCGATCGCGCGGAGCGCGATCAGGAAGCTCTCGACCTGGTCGGTGATCTGCGCCGCGAACTCGAGAGTCTCCTCGTCGAGCACCACGCGCGTGGTTCCGGTCTCAGTCATCTGCGGATCGCCTTCCTGCGAACGCCCTGCCCAAAGTCACTTCGTCGGCGTACTCCAGGTCGCCGCCTACCGGCAGTCCACTCGCCAATCGCGTCACGCGCAAGCCGATCGGCTTGAGCATCCGGGTGAGATACGTCGCCGTCGCCTCACCCTCGAGGTTGGGATCGGTCGCCAGGATCACCTCGGTGATGGTGCCGTCGGCGAGCCGGACCATCAGCTCGCGGATGCGCAGCTGGTCGGGACCGATGCCGTCGATCGGCGAGATCGCCCCGCCGAGGACGTGGTAGCGACCGCGGAACTCACGCGTGCGCTCGATCGCGACGACGTCCTTGTACTCCTCGACCACGCAGAGCACGGCCGGGTCGCGCCGTGGGTCGCGGCAGATCCGGCACTGGTCGTCCTCGGACACGTTGAAGCAGATGCTGCAGAACTTCACCTTGGCCTTGACCTCGATGAGCACGTCGGCGAGGCGACGTACGTCGGTGGGGTCGGCCTGCAGCAGGTGGAACGCGATCCGCTGCGCGCTCTTGGGACCGACGCCCGGCAACCGCCCGAGCTCGTCGATCAGGTCCTGGACGATGCCTTCGTACAAGTGAGAAGCCCTAGAACCCGAGCTGACCGGGCATGCCGGGCATCCCGCCGCCGCCGGCCAGTGGACCGAGGGCCTCGCTCGCGAGCGCGTCGGCCTGGGCCTTCGCGTCGCGGTAGGCGGCGACGATCATGTCGCCGAGGTCGGCCAGGTCGTCGGGGTCGCTGCCGTCGAAACCGCCGGCCTTGATCTCGACACCGACCAGCTCGCCGACGCCGTTGACCTTCGCGGTCACCGCGCCGCCGGCCACGGTGCCGTCGACCACCGTCTCGGTCAGTCGCGCCTGGGCGTCCTGCAGCTGCTCCTGCATCTGCTGGGCCTGCTGGAGCAGGGCGTTCATGTCGAAGCCTCCGCCGCCGAGGCCCTCGAAGGGATTCTGGGTCATCGGTTCGCCTCTCGATCGATGCGTACATCTGGGGGTGGGGTCACTGGTGCTTGATCTCCTCGATCATCTGGGCGCCGAGCTCACGCTGGAGCAGCTCGGTGGTGCTGATGCCCTGCTGGTCGGCGTCGAGGTCGTCGGGGTGGGCGTCGGCATCGGCCTCGGCCCACGCGGGGGTGCTCTCGGCCCGGCCCTGATCGGCTGAGCGGGTCTGCTGGATCGCCTCGCGGGCGGCCGCCACCGCATCGGGGTCGGTCGCGCGCTGCTCGGGCGCGGGTTCCGGCATGACGGCCTCGGGGGCCGGCTCGGCCGCCACCGGCGGGGCTTCGGGTGCGGGATCCGGGGCGGTCGCGGACTTCACCACCGTCGGCGTCCCCTCGGCCTTGGCGCCGGGGTCGACGATCGTGTCGACCTTCCAGTCGGCGCCGACCACGTCGATCGCCGCCTGGCGCAGGACGTCGTCGCAGCCACCGGAGATGAACGAGTCGCGGGCGCCGGCATTGGCGAAGCCCAGGGTGAGGGTCTTCGTGTCGACCGAGACGACCTGGCAGTTCTGGGTGAGGTGCATCCAGGCGAGGCGGCGGCGGAGCTTGGTGGCGTCGACGATGTCGGGCCACAGCCGGCGTACGTCGACCAGGGTGAGCGCGCCAGCGGGCGCAGGTGCGGAAGGTGCCGCGGCTGCAGGGGTCTCGACAGGCTCGACCGCCGGCGCGGGTGCAGGTGCGGGGGTCTCGACGACGCTCGCTGGCGCTCGCTGCTCGACCACCGGTTCTGGCTCCGGCTCTGCCTCGGCTGTCGGGGTCTCGACAGGCTTGACGACCGGTTCGGGCTCGGGGCGCGCGGCAGCGGGGTCCGGCGCCTCGGTCCGGGTCGGGACCGGTGCGGGGCGGTCCTGGGCGGGCGGGCTCGGTGCCGCGGCGACCGGGGTCGGGACCCCGGTGATGGTGAGCCGCTTCTCGAGCCGGTCGAGGCGGGCCAGCACGCCGTCGGTGGCGTGGTCGGCGCCGGGCAGCAGGACCCGGGCGCAGAGCAGCTCGAGCAGCAGCCGGGGGGCCGTCGCACCGCGCATCTCGGTGAGCCCGGTCGCGACGATGTCGGCGGCCCGGCTGAGCTCGGCCGACCCGAAGCGGGCGGCCTGGGCGACCAGGCGCTCGCCCTGGTCCTCGGAGACGTCGATCAGCCCGGTCGCCGGTGCGTCGGGGACCGCGGCGACGATCACCAGGTCGCGCAGCCGGCGCAGCAGGTCCTCGGTGAAGCGGCGCGGGTCCTGGCCGGTCTCGATCACCTTGTCGACGACCCCGAAGACGGCTGCGCCGTCACCGGCCGCGAAGGCATCGACGACGTCGTCGAGCAGCGTGTCGGGGGTGTAGCCGAGCAGCCCCGTGGCCAGCTCGTAGGTCACCCCCGCCGGGCCGGCGCCGCCCAGCAGCTGGTCGAGCACGGACAGGGTGTCGCGGGCCGATCCGGCGCCCGCACGGACGACCAGGGGCAGCGCGGCGGCGTCGATGGTGACGCCTTCCTTCTCGCACAGCTCGGAGAGGTACGACGAGAGCAGCCGCGGCGGGATCAGCCGGAACGGGTAGTGGTGGGTGCGCGACCGGATCGTCGGGAGCACCTTGTCGGGCTCGGTCGTGGCGAAGATGAACCGCAGGTGCGGCGGCGGCTCCTCGACCAGCTTGAGCAGGGCGTTGAAGCCCTGCGTCGTGACCATGTGGGCCTCGTCGATGATGTAGACCTTGTAGCGGCTGCGCACCGGCGCGAAGAACGCCTTCTCGCGCAGGTCGCGGGCGTCGTCGACGCCGCCGTGCGAGGCCGCGTCGATCTCGATCACGTCGATCGAGCCGGGGCCGCCGCGAGCGAGGTCCTTGCAGCTGTCGCACTCGCCGCACGGGTCGGCGATCGGCGCCTGCTCGCAGTTGAGCGCGCGCGCCAGGATCCGGGCCGACGTCGTCTTGCCGCAGCCGCGGGGGCCGGAGAAGAGATAGGCGTGGTTGACCCGGTTGTTGGCGAGCGCGGCCCGCAGCGGCTCGGTGACGTGGTCCTGGCCGATGACCTCGGCGAAGGTCTCCGGCCGGTAGCGGCGGTACAACGCGAGGGGTGACTCCACGCCTGAACCCTAACCACCGCCCCCGACAGTGGGTAGCGGCGCACTCGGTGGTCGCGTAGCCCGCGAGGAACGAGCGGGCGTATCGAGACCACACGGGTCTCCACACGGGTCTCGATACGCGTCGCGGCCGCCTTCGGCGTCCGCCGACGCTACTCGACCTCCCGCCCCGATCGAGCTCCTCGCAGGCTCGGAGCTCGGGGCGTGAAAAGGCCCCCCGCGCACCCGACAGAGCTCGCTTACCCTTGCTGCCTTCCGGCCCTGGGGGAGTTCGGCAAGATATCGCCACACGGGGGGTTGGCCAGAGTCTAGGTGAGCGCCCCGGAGCACACCAAGACGGCCCCGTTCCCGACGAGCTCGAGTCGGGCGCCGGGCGATTTCACCCCGTCGTCACCCGACGGGTACGCTCCTCCGCGGAGGATTCGCCTAGTGGCCTATGGCGCTCGCTTGGAAAGCGGGTTGGGTGTGAAAGCCCTCAGGGGTTCGAATCCCCTATCCTCCGCCACTCGAACGGCGTCGCACCCACGGTGCGGCGCCGTTCGTGCTCTCAGGTACGACGACGGGCCAGCACCGGGCGAAGCAGCAGCGCGACCACGAGCAGGCCGCCGCCGATCAGTCCCCACCAGACCGCGTCGTCGCGGGTCTGGGCCAAGACGTCGGGGGCGGGCACCGGCGCGGTCGCCTCGGGGCGTACGTCGGCCTGGGTCACGGTCCGCTCCACGTTGCCCTCCGAGTCGGGGTCGAGCGGGCGGGTCAGCGCCTCGTAGGGCTGGACGACGCCCGCCCCGGTCAGCGGGGTCGGGTCGTCGGTCGTGCCGTTGGCGGTGTGCACCAGCCGGGCGATGATCTGCTTCGCGGAGTCGTGGGGATACACCTGCCACAGCAGCGCCACCACGCCGCTGACCTCGGCGGCGGCGGCACCGGTCGCGATCGGCTCGACCACGCACGAGACGCCGTTCAGCCCGTAGGAGACGCCGTCGTACGACGGAGCGGCGACCACCGTCCGCGAGTTCTTGCGGACCGCGGTCATCAGCCCCTCCGGGTCGCCGTCGCCCGTCGAGTTGACCGCGACCACGTGCGGGTAGCCCGCCGGGAAGGACTCCTTCGCGGCGTCGTCGGCCCGCAGCTCGGCCGCAGTGGGCTCCTCGCCGTCCGCCGCCGGCACCTGGTCGCCCGTGGCCGCGACGACCACTACTCCCTTGCGCCTGCGCCGCGCGCACCGCAGACGCCAGCGCCGGGTCGTCCGCGACCGGGTAGGCGACGGTCGCGACCTTGATGTTCAGCGTCCTTGGCGCTGGCGTGCTCGGCGACCCAGGTCGAGCGCGCGAGCCGTGGTCCGGCTGGTCGGCTTCAGTGACTCCTCGTCGGCCGCAGGATCGACGTAGGTCCGCACGTCGACGATCTCGGTGTCGTGCGCGAAGCCGACGTGTCGGGAGCCGTCGTCCGCCCCGGCGATCAGGCCCGCGACCTCGGTCCCGAGGAAGTAGGACACCTCGGCGTCCTGCGGCATGAAGGTGACGTGCTGCCGCACCGGGATCGAGCTGTCGGCGGCCGCGCTGACGCCCGAGTCGAGCACCGCCACCCGGACCGGAGGCCCGGACGACGACACGAGGTCCGTCACGTGGCCCTGGGCGCGCTCCATGCCGAGCTGGTCGTACGGCGCGCTGCTGATCCCGGCGTCCTCGCCGGGGTCGACGCCCACCGCGTCGCACGCGGGGCCGATGGCGTGGGCCGGGGCACCGGTCAGACCGACGAGAGCGAACGCCGTCGCTCCCACGAGTGCCGACCTCAGCCGCATGCGTCCTCGTCCTGGGCCACCGGCGCCGTGAGCGCAGCGTCCTGGGAGAGGTTGACCCCGCAGTCGAAGAGCTTCACCCAGGTGTCGGGGACCACGACGACCGGGTAGTCGGCGTAGCCGAGCTGGCTGGCGGCGTTGCCGAGGAGCGGGTTGGCCGAGCCCTTGGAGTCGATGGCGAACGGCGAGCCCGTGTCGGTGTCGCTCCAGCTGCCGGAGAGCACGTAGGCACCGCGGCCCGGGTCGACGTCCTGGTCCTTGGCGTCGGCTGCGAGGGTGCCGACCGCGGCGACGTCGCCGGGCACCGCCAACGCGACGGTCGGGCTCTGGTCGTGCTCGGCGACCAGCTGCGCGCAGGGATCGCCGGTCATCGCCTCGGCCGGCGCGGCCGCGGGCCAACCGGTCTCGGTGGCGAGGTCGTCGGCGAACTCGACACCCGGGGCCGCGTCGAGGTGGACCACGTGAGGCACCTTGCGGGCCGGCGTCACGGCGTTGTCGTAGACGAGCTGCGCGAACCCGTCGAGCGGCGCGGGACCGTCGTTGGTCACGACGTACTGGTCACCGCCGGGGGCCACGAGCACGTCGCCGACCCGGGCGTCCGTGTCCTCGTCCGCGGCGGGCTTCTGGGGAGCCTGTCCGAACCGATCGATCTCGAAGCTGCTCCAGTCGAGGTCGGCACCGACCGGGAAGAGGTTGAGCCACTCGCGCGGCACCGTGATGGCGGCGCTCTTGGAGGGCAGGTTCAGCGCGTGCAAGAGGCTGTCGGTCTGGTCCTGGTCGCCCTTGCCCTCCTGCGGCGGCACCGGGTAGACGGTCGCCGACTCGTGGCCCAGGTCGTCGACCGAGTCGACGATCGCGAAGTAGCTGACCCTCGCTCTCGACGGTCAACCCGCGGTCGGGAGTCGGCGTGACGTCGGACGTCGTGGACACGCGGACCCGGATCCCGTGGTCGGCAGCGGTGCACGCGGTCCATCCCGAGTCGATGAGCAGGGACGACGTCGGCAGGCTCGCCGGGGCGCCGAGGATGCCGATGTCGTCGCCGATCCGTTCCTCGTCGATGGTGTCCTGGGAGAGCATCGTCGGCTCGACGTCCGAGCCGAGGATCAGCTTGGCGCTGGTGGTGTTGATGACCGGGCGCAGCTCGGGGTCGTCGCTCTCCTCGACGATGACGTAGGCCGCGCCCGTGTCCGCGGAGATGATCAGCCCGGGCTTCTTCCAGTCCGAGGGCGCGGTCGGGCGAGAAGACGCCCGCGATCGCGGCCCCCGCGGCGAGCAGCACGGCGAGCGCGACGCCGCCGACGATGGTGCGGCCGGGCCGTGCGGGCTCGACCTCGCGGCCACCGGGCGCACCCGAGACGAACGCCGTGACGAGTCGTCGCCGGCTGAAGGAGTAGGCCTCGACGAGGTCCTTCTTGGTGGCCACGGCGCGGTCTTACCCGCGGATCGCGGAGAAGACACCGACGGCGACGACCAGCAGCGGCAGCAGCGACAGCAGGGCGATGCTCTCGGCGACGTCACCGAGCCGGCCGCGGCGCACGGACGGGGTCGTCGGCAGCAGCGTGACGGCCAGCAGCACCGCGCCGGTCGCGGCGAGCGCGACGGCGACGGTGGGCCGCCAGTCGGGGTGGATCCAGAGCGCCGCGACCGCGATCGAGAGCAGGCCGACGATGCCGGACACCAGCCCGACGAGGACCTCGGAGCCGGTGCGGTACTGACGGGTGCGGAGCATCACGACCAGGCAGCACATGACCGCGAGGGCGGCGCCGGCGCCGCCGAGCGCAGACGGCGAGCGGCGCGATCAGCACCAGCAGCAGCCCGACGGTCGCCGAGACGGCGACCAGGATCTCGTGGGCGATCCGGGCGTCGGCGCCGACCCGGACCGGGTCGATCTCGGCCGCGGCTCGGCGGTGATGTCGGCGACGTTGTAGAGCTGGTCGACCGAGGTGCGGGTGACGCCCGAGCGCCAGCCACGGGAAGACGCTGCCGACGATGACGACCAGGACCAGCGCGATGGTCAGGACGACGGCGGCGTCGAAGTCGGCGGCCTGCAGCAGCAGACCGGTCGCGAGGAAGACCGCGCCGACGACGACCGGCGGCAGCGACGAGGGTGCGGCCCTCGCCGAGGCCGACCAGGCAGACGAGGCCGGCGGCCAGCGCGCCACCGCCCGCGGCGGCGATCGGGGAGCCGAAGAACGGGTCCTCGGTGCACGAGCATCAGGCCGGCGACGGCGGCGTACAGGCGAACCCATCCAGGCCACGGCGACCGCGGCCTCGGGCTCCCGCTGGGCACGGGAGAGCACGATCGAGCCGGTGACCAGGGCGGCCGCGACCACGACGGCCGACGACGCCGGCGAGCAGCGAGCCGCGCTGGATCAGCAGCGCGACGGCGCCGAGCGCCATCAGCAGGCCCGCGGCGCACAGGGCCGTACGGCGACCCGACGCGGGCTCCCACGGCTGCAGGTCGTGCTCGACGACGTCGGTCATCGCCTCGACGATGTCGTCGTAGACCCGCGGCGGCGCGTCGTCGACGCCGGCGAGCGACGGTGAGCAGTCCGCCGTCCTCGATGCCCTGGATCACCAGGCCCGCGTCGATGGCGAGCTCGCGGCCCTCGGCGGTGATCAGCCGGTAGCCGCCGTAGACGGTCGACGGGTCGAGCAGGCCGACGCTGCGGGCCAGCTCCGGCACCAGCTCGGCGACCGGCACGGCGCCGGGGAGGACGAGGTCCACCCGGCGGGTGCCCGACGCGACGGTGACGCGGACCAGGCCCGAGGCGCCGGCTCGTCGCCTCAGACTGTCGAAGGAGGCAGCGCCACGCTGGTCGGCGCGTTGTACTCGGCGTTCGACTGGTCGCACGGTCGCGCTGGTGTCGCGCGAGCAGCCCCTTCATCTCCTGCATCGCGGTGTCCCACTTGGTCTTGGCGACCTGGTAGGCCTGCTGGGCGTTACCGGTCCAGTCGCTGCGCAGCGGCGCGAGCTCCTGCTCGAGGCGGTTGAGGCGGTCGTCGATCTGCTTGACCGCGCGTGCCGAGGTCGTCGGCCGCGGTGTCGAGGCCGGCGTGGTTGACGCGAAGTCCGTCGAGGGTCATGTCACGTCATCCCTTCCTGAGGTCTCTGAGTCCGACGCGTCAGCCGAGGCGGCCGGCGAAGCGGTTGTAGTTCGACGACTGGGTCTCGTCGGTGTTGAGGTTGTCCTTCTCGGTCGAGGTCAGCGAGGCCTCGAACTCGTTGAGCGCGTTGGTGATCACGCGTTCTGCTTCTCGGTCCAGGCCTGGTGCAGCGAGAAGAAGGCGGTCCCGCCCGGCCCTGCCCACTTGCCCTGGAGGCCGGCGATCTTGCCCTCCAGTGCCTTGCTGAGACCTTCGAAGTCCTGCCGGGCCTCGACCACGAGGCCGGCGGCGCGGGTGAGTGTGCTGTTCGCCCTGTCCCATCTCCGGTGCGCCTTGCGACATGTCGCCAACTCCTTCCCCCGTGGCGGCCGTGGCCACTCGAGAACGATGTGTGTGCGTGACGATCGACTCGATCCGTGTCCCCGAGCCGGACAGTCTTCGATTACCCGGGCCGATGTGGCGCAAACCTCAGAACTGAGTTCCCACAGGCTCGCGATCTCCCACAGCTCGCGGAACAGCCGGACGCCACGACCAGGCGGCGAGGGCCAGCGCGCCGCACAGTCCCTCGGCGACCTCGGCCCGTCGCGACCACCAGGCCGAGCGCCAGCCCCGGCCGGTCGCGACGGCGACCAGCACGACCACGACGGCGAGCACGATCGCGCTCGCCGCGAGCGATCCACCGGCCCTGGTCGTCGAGCAGCCGGAGCAGGACGACGAGCAGCGCGGCCCAGCAGCCGAGGCCCGCCGTACGCAGCAGCGAGCGGGCGGCGCGGTGCCGGTAGCTGCGGGCGGCCAGCAGCAGCGCGGCCCCGGCGAAGCCGACCAGGCAGCGCGCGCCGATCCGGTCGACGGGCAGGGTCGCGGTCGCGAGCAGCAGCGGCGCGGCGAGCACGGCGACGACCAGGACCGCGGTCGACGCGGCGGTGACGATGCGGGTGCCGCGGGTGGCGACGGCCGACACGGCGGAGGACGGTACGACGGAGCGACCGCGCTTGCCGCCGGCGCGCTCGCGGGCGGACCAGGCGGTCACGGCCAGCCGCTCGAGGTCGATGAGGTACTGGTCGGGCACGTCGATCGCGACGCCCGGCACGAACCGGGCGGCGAGCATGGCGATCACCAGGAGCAGCGACCAGGTCAGCCGCGGCGGCGCACCGCCGAGCGCGCAGAGCCCCGTGACCACGAAGACACCGGCGCCCGCGACGATCCAGACCTGGAGCGCCTCGTCGGCACCCTGGCGTCGAGCGCGCGACCGGTGGCCGCGGCCAGCGCGGCCGCGAGCGCGCAGACGCCGATCACCGTCGGCAGCCGCTCGGGCTGGGGATCCCAGACGAGCGCGAACGTCGCAGCCGGCCGCGAACGCCGGCGCGGCGACGACCCGGTGCGCCACGAACCGCCCGACCGGCAGCACGCCGAGCACGGCGCCGGCCAGCAGCAGCGCCGAGGACCGCGGACGCTCTCGGGACCGTCCGACAGGGTCGAGGCGCACCAACCGGCGACGACCGCGCACGCGGCCGCCAGCGTGGCGACCAGGACGGCGGCACGCCGGACCGGCGCTCGGGAGCGGGCCGCCGCGCTCGGCACGGCGACCGGCGACCGGCACGACCGCACTGGTCGCGACCAGGAGGTCGCCGCGCCGATGCCGGCGCGGGTCAACGGCAGGTCGGGGGCGAGCACCACGCCGAGCCGCGTGCACAGCGTCGGGACCGTCGAGAGGCCGGCCTGCCGCGCGTACTCCTCGGCGACGTCGGCGGCGAGCGCCCCGGGTGGGACCACGAGGTCGAGCACGCCGACCGGGCCGTGGACGGTCACGGCCAGGCTCTCGGCGGTTCCGCTGCTCACGACTTGGTCACCACGACGTTGACCTTCCCCCACGACGGGAGGCGTCAACCTCGTCTCCGTGGGGTAGTTCCTCCCCGTGACGACCACGCTGCGCGGCGCGCGCCTCGACGAGCCAGAGCTGCCCACCGGGCAGATCGTGCTCCAGCCACCCCCGCAGATCGAGCCCAACGAGGGCGCGAGCGGCGTGCTGATGAACGCGATCCCGATGCTCGGCAGCCTCGGCTCGATCGTCCTGGTCGCGACGATGGGCAAGACCAACGGCGGACGCGGGCTGCATCGCGGCCGGCATGTTCCTCTTCGCCACGGTCGGCTTCGTCATCGTCCAGATCGACCGGCAGCGCAAGCAGCGCGCCCAGCAGGTCACCGGCTCCCGCACCGAGTACCTGCGCTACCTCGCCAACGTCCGCAAGATCGCCCGCGACGCCGCCGACCAGCAGCGCCGCGCGCTCACCTGGCACCACCCCGACCCGTCGCGCGCTGCCCGCCCTGGCCGAGGAGCGGTCCCGGGTCTGGGAGCACGGCTCGGGCGATCCCGGCTTCCTCCACGTGCGCTACGGCGTGTGCGCCCAGCCGCTCTCGCTCGAGCTGGTCCCTCCCGAGAGCACGCCGATCGACCAGGTCGACCCGGCCGCGGCCTCGGCCCTGCACCGGCTGCTGGTCGTCCACCGGCTGCAGCCCGACCTGCCCGCGTCGGTCGACCTGCGCGCCTTCGACCGGCTCGAGGTCTGCGGACCCGAGGAGCCGGCCCGCTCCCTGGCCCGCGTCGCTGATCTGCTCGGCCACCGCCTTCCACTCCCCCGAGCACCTCGTGGTCGCCGTGCTCTCCTCGGAGCAGAACCTCGCGCACTGGGACTGGGTGAAGTGGCTGCCGCACGCCCAGAGCGCCCAGCAGTCCGACGCCGTCGGGCCCGATGCGGATGGTGTCGACGTCGCTGGACGAGCTGGCCGCGCTGCTCCCGCCCGACCTGAGCGAGCGGCCCCGGTTCGGCGCCGACGAGCGGCCCGCCACCCCTCACATCCTGCTCGTGATCGACGGCGGCGAGCTGCCGCCCGGCAACCACGTCGTACCGCCCGACGGCCTGCACGGCGTGACCCTGCTCGACCTCCCGGCCGCGCTGGGACGAGCTCGAGGACGCGAGCCGGCTGCGGCTCCAGTTCGACGGCGAGCCGGCCGCCGACGGCCGCTACCCGGTGCTCGCGCTGCGGCTGCGCGAGGAGCCGATCCGGGCCCGCGTCGACCAGTGCCCGGTCGCGACCGCGGAGGCCTTCGCGCGGCGGCTGACCCCGCTGCACACGATCGCGTCCGGCGTCGTCGACCCGACCAGCGGCGAGATCGCCGGACCGAGTCGACTTCATGGAGCTGCTCGCCCTCGGCGACGTGCACTCCTTCGACCCCGACCTCGCCTGGCGGCCGCGCCCGGCCCGCGACCGGCTCCGGGTGCCGATCGGCCTCGGCGAGGGCGGCTCGCTGGTCCACCTCGACATCAAGGAGTCCGCCCAGCAGGGCATGGGCCCGCACGGCCTGGTGATCGGTGCGACCGGCTCCGGCAAGTCGGAGTTCCTGCGCACCCTGGTGCTCGGCCTGGCGATGACGCACTCCCCCGAGCAGCTCAACATGGTGCTCGTCGACTTCAAGGGCGGCGCGACCTTCGCCGGCATGTCCGAGATGCCGCACGTCTCCGCGGTGATCACCAACCTGGCCCAGGAGCTCACCCTCGTCGACCGCATGCAGGACGCCCTCTCGGGCGAGATGGTGCGCCGCCAGGAGCTGCTCCGCGAGGCCGGCAACTTCGCCTCGATCCGCGACTACGAGAAGGCCCGCGCGGCCGGCGAGGACCTCGCGCCGATGCCGTCGCTCTTCATCGTCGTCGACGAGTTCTCCGAGATGCTCTCGGCCAAGCCGGAGTTCATCGACCTGTTCGTCGCCATCGGTCGGCTCGGCCGCTCGCTCGGCCTGCACCTCCTGCTCGCCTCGCAGCGGCTGGAGGAGGGCCGGCTGCGCGGCCTGGAGTCGCACCTGTCCTACCGGGTCGGCCTGCGCACCTTCAGCGCCGCCGGAGTCCCGGTCGGTGCTCGGCGTACCCGACGCCTACGAGCTGCCCGCCGACCCCGGCCTCGGCTACCTCAAGCCCGACCCGTCGACGATGCTGCGCTTCAAGGCGGCGTACGTCTCCGGTCCGCCGACCGGTCGGGTGCGCGTACGCCGCGACGAGGGCGGCAACGTGCGCGGCATCCTGCCGTTCACGATCTCCGAGGTGCAGAGCCTCGAGATCGTCGAGCCCGAGCCGGAGCCGGTCGTCGTGCGAGGCGCCGGGCGACAGCCGACTCCCTGCTCGACATCGCCGTGCAGCACATGATCGGCCAGGGACCTGCCGGCCCACCAGGTCTGGCTGCCGCCGCTCGACGTGCCCGACACGCTCGACGAGCTGATGCCCGACCTGGCCGTCGACCCGCGGCTCGGCCTGGTGTCCGCCGCAGTGGCGCGGCCTCGGCGGCCTCGTCGTGCCCCTCGGCACCGTCGACCGGCCGCGCGAGCAGCGCCGCGACACCCTCACCATCGACCTCGGCGGCGCCGGCGGCCACGTCGCGGTCGTCGGCGGTCCGCGCAGCGGCAAGAGCACCCTGCTGCGCACGATCGTCACGAGCATGTCGCTGACGACGACCCCGCTGGAGTCGCAGTTCTTCGTGCTCGACTTCGGCGGCGGCACGTTCTCGCCGTTCACCGACCTGCCCCACGTCGCCGGCGTCGGCACCCGCGCCGAGCCCGACGTCGTACGCCGGATCGTCGCCGAGGTCACGCGGCGTCGTCGACCGGCGCGAGGCCTACTTCCGCGCCAACGGCATCGACTCGATCGAGACCTACCGCTCGCGGCGGGCGGCCGGGCGGGCCGACGACGGCTACGGCGACGTCTTCCTCGTCGTCGACGGGTGGAGCACCCTGCGCGCCGACTTCGACGACCTCGAGGCCGAGCTCCAGCAGCTGGCGACCCGCGGCCTGACCTTCGGCCTGCACGTCGTGGTCGGCGCCGCGCGCTGGGCGGACTTCCGGGCGGCGATGCGCGACCTGTTCGGCACCCGGCTCGAGCTGCGGCTCGGCGACCCGATGGACTCCGAGATCGACCGCAAGATCGCCGCGCTGGTGCCGGCCGGCCGGTCCGGGTCGCGGCCTGGTGCAGAGCAAGCTGCACTTCCTCGCGGCGCTGCCCCGCATCGACGGAGCGACCGACGCCGAGAACCTCGGCGACGGGGTCGACGACCTGATCAAGCGGATCGCGGCCGCGTGGGAGGGACCCGACCGGCCCCAAGCTGCGACTGCTGCCCGAGCGGATCGACCTGGCCGCCGTACGCGAGCTCGCGCCCCGCCGACGACCGCCGGCTCCTGGTCGGCGTCAACGAGAAGGACCTCGGCGCGGTCGGCCTCGACGTCGACGCCGAGCCGCACCTGCTCGTCTTCGGTGACGGGCAGTCCGGCAAGAGCGCGGTGCTGCGGGCCTACGCCCAGGAGATCATGCGGACCCGCTCGCCGAAGGAGGCGCAGCTCGTCGTCGTCGACTACCGGCGCTCGCTGCTCGGCGAGATCCCGGACGACTACCTGCTCAACTACCTGACCTCGTCGACCCAGGCACAGCCCGCGCTGCGCGACCTGGCGTCCTACCTCGAGGGCCGGATCCCCGGCCCCGACGTGACGCCCGAGCAGCTGCGCAACCGGACGCTGGTGGACCGGCGCCGAGGTGTTCGTGCTGATCGACGACTACGACCTGGTCGCGACCCAGCAGAGCTCGCCCGCGCAGGCGCTGGCACCCGCTGCTCGCCCAGGCCCGCGACGTCGGTCTCCACATCGTCGTCGCGCGCCGCTCCGGCGGTGCGTCGCGGGCGCTCTACGAGCCGGTCATCCAGTCCCTGCGCGACCTGGCGATGCCGGGCCTGCTGCTCGCCGGCAGCCCGGACGAGGGTCCGCTGATCGGCAACCAGAAGCCGCAGCCCGGACCGCCCGGACGCGGGCGACTGGTCACCCGCGACCGAGGGGTCGAGGTCGTGCAGGCGGCGTGGTCGGAGCCGACGCTCTGACCGACTCGTCGGTCGAGTAGCGAGCGCCGGCGAGCGTATCGAGACCCGACGCTCGATGGTCGGGCTTCGATGCAGCGCGGTTATCGCCGTCCCGGCCTGACGCCTCGCGAGCTCGGCCGCGGCGCGCTCACACGTGGGTGTGCTCGCCCGGGCCGTTGACCTTGGTGCCCGGCAGGTCCTTGAGGTCGTAGGTGATCTCGAAGGTGCGCTGGTAGCCGGTGTGCGCGATCCGCCAGCCGTCCGGCGTACGCACGTAGCGGTCGGAGTAGAACGCCGCGCCCTCGAGCATGAACTGGAAGGCCGGGACGATCACCTTGTCCTGGAGGTACCAGTGGCCGGTCGCGGTGTCGCCGTCGACCTCGATCTCGGGGTGGTGCACCTGGTGCATGGTGAGGAAGCCCTCGCCCAGGTTGGTGCGCATGTAGTCCACCAGGGTGTCGCGGTCCTCGAAGAGCAGACCGTTGTAGTCGCCGGTGGCGTCCTGGATGAAGCACTCCCGGAACCCGTCCCACGCCTTGGTGTCGAGGGAGCGGAGGTAGCGGTACTTGAGATGGCTGATAGCGGTGATGTCGTCCACAAAACTAGAACGTATTCCAGTTTTCGCCCGCGCGGCAGGAAACGTTTGACGCACTCGTAACCTGGCGTCAATCTCCACGCGATGTGAACGATCCAATCTTGGTGGTGCGAGGCCGCCCCATCCACCGGTGGCACTGCGACGAACCCGACCACACACCGGATCTCGATCATGGGAGGCACAGATGGACGAGCGGATGACCTTCGACATCACGTACGACGAGCTGCTGGAGAAGCGGACCCAGCTCCGGCTGCGCCACGCGCACGCGCTCACCGCACTGATGGAGGAGCGGACCGACCTCCGGGGCGTCCACGCCCTCGCGGACCACTTCGACGACGCGGTGCGCTGGACCGCCTGACCCACCCGTCGAGGGTGACCCCGGCCGCCCGGGGCGTCGTTATAGTCGCGGCGTGATCTTCAAGCGCGTCGGTGACGGGAGGCCCTATCCCGATCACGGGCTGTCCTCGCGGGCCTGGGCGGCGGTGCCGCCGCGTCAGGTGCGCCTCGACCAGCTGGTCACCACCAAGGACACGCTGCAGCTCGCCGCCCTGCTCGACGAGGACTCGACGTTCTACGGCGACCTGTTCGCGCACGTGATCGAGTGGCACGGCGAGCTCTACCTCGAGGACGGTCTGCACCGCGCGCTGCGGGCCGCCCTGCAGCAGCGCAACGTCCTGCACGCTCGCGTTCACCTGCTGGAGAGCTGATGACCCGAGGCGTACGCACGGCGGTGACCCTCGCCGTGCTGTGCGTCCTGCTCGTCGTCGCCGGCATCTGGGGCTGGAAGGCCGCGACCAAGCCGCTCCCGGGCAAGGTCGACAGCCCGATCTGCGTCAACACCTCGGTCGCAGCGGGAGACAAGGTCTTCCCCGAGCAGGTCACCGTCAGCGTCTACAACGCCGGCGAGCGCGAGGGCCTGGCCGGGCGCACCATGCAGCTGCTCACCGACGCCGGCTTCGCCGAGGGCAACAGCGGCAACGCCCCGGACGGCAAGGTCACCGGCGTCGCGATCTGGACCGACGAGCCCGACAACCCGGCGGTGCTGCTGGTCGCGAGCCGGCTCGGGCCTGACGTCGAGATCGAGCGACCGCAAGGGCGCGGGTGCCGGCGTCACGGTCGTCGTCGGCGACGACTTCACCGACCTCGTCAAGGGACAGCGTGCGGTCACCGCCGCTGCCGACAGCCAGATCTGCAGCCCGCCGGTCGACTGACGGCTCGCACCGGTCAGTGACGCGGCGGATCGCCGAGCCACTGGGCGAGCCGGCCGTGGGCGCTCACCTGACGCAGCCGCTCCTCGGTCTGCTCGCGCTGCTTGCGCGGGGTCACGACCAGGAGGTCGTCGCCGTGGCGCAGGACCGTACGCCGCTCGGGCACCAGCGACCTGCCGTCTCGGATCACCATCGAGACCGACGAGCCCGTCGGCAGCCGGAGCTCGCCCACCTCGACGCCGTGCATCTGGGAGACGGGGCTGATCGTGACCTGCAGCAGGTCGGCGGCGATCCGCTCGAGCGGTGCCGCCTCCATCTCCAGCCCGCGGGGCTCGGAACGACGCGCCACCTTGAGCACGCGGGCGACCATCGGCAGGGTCGGCCCGGTCAGCACCGTGTAGACCACGACCATCACGAACACGATGTCGAAGAGCTTGGTCGCGTCCTCGACGCCCTCCGCGAGCGGGATGGTCGCGAGCACGATGGGGACCGCGCCACGGAGTCCCGCCCAGGAGATGAAGCCCAGCTCGCGCCAGGGCATCGGCTGCACGACCGAGCTGACGATCACCGACAGCGGTCGCGCGACCAGCGTGAGGATGAGTCCGGCCGCGATCGCCAGGCCGATCGTCGAGAGCGAGATCCGGCCCGGCGAGAGCAGCAGCCCGAGCATCACGAACAGGCCGATCTGGGCGAGCCAGCGCGACGCCCTCGGCGAAGGAGCGGGTCGCCGCCCGGTGCGGGAGCTCCTTGTTGCCGAGCACGAGCGCGCAGACGTAGACAGCGGCGAAGCCGGAGCCGTGGACGAACGCGGACGCGCCGTACGCCAAGAAGGCGAGCGTGAGGACGGCCAGCGGGTAGAGGCCGGACGACGGCAGCGCGGCGCGTCGCATCAGCCAGGCGCCGCCGAAGCCCACCCCGAGCCCGAGCACCGTGCCGATCACGAGCTCGTAGGCGATGATCCCGAAGACCGCGAAGACGCCGTGCTCCGTCGCTGCTCCGGAGGACACCAGCGTCACCAGCACGACCGTCGGGGCGTCGTTCAGCCCGGACTCGGCCTCGAGGGTGCCGGTGAGCTTGCGCGGCAACGGCACGACCCGCAGCACCGAGAACACCGCCGCGGCATCCGTCGGCGAGGTCAGCGCGCCGAGCAGCACTGAGAGCTCCCACGAGAGCCCGAGCAGGTAGTGCGCGGCGACCGCGACGACCGTGACCGAGACCGCGACGCCGATCGTCGCCAGCGAGAGCCCGAGCCGGATCACCGGCCGCATCTCGCGCCACGGCGTCGACAGACCACCCTCGGCCAGGATGATCGCGAGCGCGAGGAAGCCGAGCGAGTGGGCGACCTCGGCGTTCTCGAAATGGACGCCGAGCCCCTTCTCACCGAGGGCGACGCCCATCAACAGGTAGATCAGCAGGCTCGGGAGCCCGGCGCGGGACGAGACGCGGACAGCCAAGATGGCGAGGAGGGTGACGGCAGAGCCCACCAGCACGAACGTGTCGAGCTGATGGACGTTGAACGACACGGTTCACCTCGGCGATCGTCGGGGCGGGAGCGCAGTCTATCGGCGGTGCGACGGCTCGTTGACCGGTCCGCCTCCCATGAAACTGGAACTTGTTCTAGATTTGCGCCATGAGCTCGAACGGTACGGCCATCCCTGAGGTCCTCGACGCCAGCGTGCTGGCCGACGACACCCCGTCGTACGACGTCGTCGTGGTCGGTTTCGGCATCGCCGGCGGGTGCGCCGCACTGGAGGCTGCCCGGGCCGGCGCGCGGGTGCTGCTGCTCGAGCGGGCGGCGGTGCACGGCGGTACGTCGTCGATGTCGGGCGGCCACTTCTACCTCGGCGGCGGCACCGCGGTGCAGGTCGCGACCGGGCACGAGGACTCGGCCGAGGAGATGTACAAGTACCTCGTCGCGGTCTCCAAGGAGCCCGAGCACGACAAGATCCGCGTCTACTGCGACGACTCGGTCGAGCACTTCGACTGGCTGGAGGCGCTGGGCTTCGAGTTCGAGCGCTCCTACTACCCCGAGAAGGCCGTGATCCAGCCCGGCACCCAGGGGCTGATGTTCACCGGCAACGAGAAGGTGTGGCCCTTCAAGCAGCAGGCCGTGCCAGCGCCGCGCGGTCACAAGGTGCCGGTGCCGGGCGACACCGAGGGCACCAAGATGGTCCTCGACCTGCTCCGCGACCGGGTCGAGGAGGCCGGGGTCGAGGTCCGCTACGAGACCGGCGCGACCAACCTGGTGGTGTCGCCCTCCGGCGTCGTCGGCGTTGCCTGGCGCTCGTTCGACGACACCGGCGTGATCGCCGCCTCGGCCGTGATCGTGGCGGCCGGCGGGTTCGTGATGAACCCCGACATGGTCGCGGAGTACACCCCGTCGCTCGCCGAGAAGCCGTTCACCCTGGGTTCGACGTACGACGACGGGCTGGGCATCCGGCTCGGCGCGTCGGTCGGCGCGGAGCTCAAGCACATGGACGAGCCGTTCATCACCGCGCCGTTCTACCCGCCGTCGGCGCTGATGACCGGCTTCATCGTCAACGCGCAGGGCGAGCGGTTCGTGAGCGAGGACTGCTACCACTCGCGGACCTCGCAGTTCGTGATGGAGCAGTCGGACCACACGGCGTACCTCATCGTCGACAGCGAGCACGTGGAGTACCCCAAGTTCCCGCTGGTGCCGCTGATCGACGGCTTCGAGACGATCGCCGAGCTGGAGACAGCCCTGTCTCTGCCGGAGGGGTCGGTCGAGGCGACGCTGACGCGTTACAACGAGATGGCCGCGGCCGGCGAGGACCTCGACTTCCACAAGGGCGCCGAGTGGCTGGCGCCGCAGGGCACCGGTCCGTGGGCGGTCTTCGACCTGCGACTCGGCAAGGCGATCTACGCAGGCTTCACCCTCGGCGGCATCCGGGTGTCGGTCGACGCCGAGGCGCTGCGTCCCGACGGCTCGGTCATCCCCGGTCTGTACGCCGCCGGCGCGTGTGCGTCCAACATCGCCCAGGACGGCAAGGGCTACTGCTCCGGCACCCAGCTCGGCGAAGGGTCCTTCTTCGGTCGGCGAGCGGGTAGGCACGCTGCCGCGCAGCGCGCGTAGCCTCGCCCCATGACCGACCGGTTCCAGGTGGCGTCGAGAGCCAACGTGCCGCCGTTCCACGTGATGGACCTGCTGGCGGCGGCGACGACCCGGCAGCGCACCCACGGCGACCTGCTCAACCTGCTGGCCGGCCAGCCGATGACGGGAGCGCCAGGCCCGGTCCGCGAGGAGGCCAAGCGGCTGCTCGACTCGGGTGACGCGCTCGGCTACACGCCGGCCGCGGGCGTGCTCGAGCTCCGCGAGGCGATCGCCGCCCACCACAAGCGGATGCACGGGATCGACGTCGATCCCGACGAGGTCGTGGTGACGACCGGCAGCAGCGGCGGGTTCCTGCTCGCCTTCCTCGCGGCCTTCGAGGTCGGCGACCGGGTGGCGATGGCCCGCCCCGGCTACCCCTGCTACCGCAACGTCCTGGCCGCGCTCGGCTGCGAGGTCGTGGAGATACCGACCGGTCCCGAGACCCGCTTCCAGCCGACCGTCGAGCAGCTCGCCGAGCTCGGTGACATCAAGGGCCTGGTCGTCGCCAGCCCCGCCAACCCGACCGGAACGATGCTGCTCCCGAGCGAGCTGGCCGCGCTCGCGACGTACTGCGAGGAACAGCAGATCCAGCTGATCAGCGACGAGATCTACCACGGCATCGAGTACGCCCCCTTCTCGACGGGGGAGCCTCATCTGGCCCGCAGCGCCTGGGAGACCAGCCGCGAGGCGGTCGTCTTCTCCAGCTTCAGCAAGTACTTCTCGATGACCGGCTGGCGGATCGGCTGGATGCTGGTCCCCGACCGCCTCCGCCGCGCGGTCGACATCCTCACCGGCAACTTCACGATCTGCCCGCCGGTGCTCGCGCAGTGGGCGAGCCTCGCGGCCTTCAGCGACGCGTCGTACGTCGAGCTCGACGGCCACGTCGCGCGCTACGCCGACAACCGGCGGATCCTGCTCGACGGCCTGCCCCGGCTCGGGATCACCGAGCTCGCCCCGGCCGACGGCGCGTTCTACGTCTACGCCGATGTCGGCCACCTGACCGACGACACGATGCGGTTCTGCCACGAGATGCTGGCGACCACCGGGGTCGCGATGGCACCCGGGATCGACTTCGACACCGTCGACGGCAGCCGCTTACGTCCGGCTGAGCTTCGCCGGCCCCGGCGCCGAGATCGACGAGGCTCTCACGCGGCTGTCCACAGCCCTCGATCGCTGACGTTTCTCCACAGCCGCAACCCGGCGACGCTCCTCGGCAACCAACCCGAGGGGGCGACATGTACGGAGATCCGGACGCCATCCGTGGCCTGGCCCGCGCGCTGCGCGACCGCGCCGACGAGATCCGCGACCAGGCGGCGCGACTGTCCGCCAGCGCGGTCGAGGTGCCGTGGGAGGGGTGTGCCGCGGACGCGATGCGCCACCACCTCCAGAGCCAGGTCGGCGCGCTCTTCCGCACCGCCCGCCTTCACGACGACGCGGCCGAGGCGCTCGACCGGCACGCCCGCGAGGTCGAGCGGCTCCAGGACCTGATCGCGGCGATCGAGCGCCGGGCGCTGCACCTGCTCGACGCGGCCCGCGACAAGATCAGCAGCCTGGTCGACAAGGTGACCGGCGACGACCTCCTCGACCGGTTCGTCCCACCGCCGCCCGGCAGCCGCGACTGGCTGACCGTCGACCTTCCGGCACTCCGATGAGCGCCGACATCACCGACGTCCGCGGCGGGGTCGCCGGGATCGCCGCGACGTACGACGCCGTGCGGGCGCTCGCCGACACCTGCGACGCCGCCGGCAGCGTGCTGCGCGGCTGGGCCGGTCTCGGTGCGCGGCTGATGGCCGATCCGGACCTCCTCGCCTCGGCCGTGCTGTCGCCACTCACCTTCGCCGAGGCCGAGCAGGCCGTGGTCGCGGCGACCACCGGCCCCGACGGCGTGCTGCCGGAGTCGCTGGGCTGGGAGGCCGACGCGCTGCTGGTCCGCGGCGCGCTCGACCGCCTCCAGCTCGCGGACGCACTCGCCGGCGCCACGGTCGACTCGCTCGACCGCGAGGTCTGCCTCGCCGTCCTACCCACCGCTCTCGCCATCGCGGCGGTCCTCGGTCCCGATGCCCTCGAGGGTCAGGTCGTCGCCCACCCCGGTCTCGTCGAGCACGCCGTCAACGGAGCAGGCGGCGCGAGCACCGCGGCCCTGCTCACCCTCGCGTACGGCGACGACGGCACGCCGCGGACCACCGCGCGACCCGACCTGGCCGTACCCTCCGGCCGCGAGCAGCCCCACGACCTGAGCGGCCTGATCGACCACCTGCACCAGGTCGCGCTGCTCTCCCCAGGACCCGACTCCCCCGACAACGGCACCATCGAGATCCAGTCGTACGACGCGGGGACGGATGCAGCGCGCCACATCGTCTACCTGCCCGGCACCGACGACCTGGCGACGCTGCCGTGGACCAAGGACGACGACATCCGCGACCTGCCGACCGACCTGCGCTCCGACGCCGGGCTGCCGACCGGCTACCAGCACGGCATCCTCGACGCGATGCGCCAGGCCGGCATCGGCCCGCACGAGCCCGTCCTGCTCGTCGGCCACTCGCTCGGCGGCATGGAGGCCGCCGCCCTCGCCAGCCACGCGCGGCGACTTCGACGTCACCAACGTGGTCACCGCCGGGTCGCCGACCGCGCAGGTCCACGGCTTCCCCGACGGCACCCACGTGCTGTCGCTCGAGCACCAGGGCGACATCGTGCCGACCCTCGACGGCGCGCCCAACCCGGACACCGTCGGCCAGGTGACCGTCACCTTCGACGACGACGGCGGCACCGGGATCGTCGGCCACCACGACTACGCGCCCTACCTGGACGGCGCCGCCGCGGTCGACGCGTCGACGGATCCGTCCGTGGTCGAACAGCTCGACAGCCTGTCCGCGCACGGCTTCCTGGGCTCCGCCGGCCAGCACCCGACCGTGACCAGCCAGGTCTTCCAGGTCGTCCGCGGACGGTGACGAGGCGTTTCGGTGGGAGAGGTTGGGGGCATGCGAGCAGACATGTACGGCGAGACCGAGGTGATGCGCAGGCGCTCGGGCGAGCTCCGCGAGCAGGGCGTCGACCTGCGCGCGCTGGCCGACCGGTTGGTCGCCCAGACCGAGAGCGCCGGGTGGACCGGGCGCGCCGCGGCTGCCCTCGGCGAGCGGATCCGCGAGCGTGCCAGCCGGCTGCGCGACCTCGCCGATCGCCACGACACCGCGGCCGACTCCCTCGACGCGCACGTGGTCGAGGTCGACCGGCTCAAGGACGCCATCGCCGGCATCGAGCGCAAGGCCGACTCCTTGGTCGCCGACGCCCGCACCCGCATCGCCCGCACGGACGCCGCCACGCACGACGTACGCATCGCCCCGGCTCCCGAAGACGCACTGCTGGCCGCCTTCACCCGACCGCCCGCGGGCCACCGAGACTGGCTCTCGGTCGAGCTCCCCGGACTCTGAGGACCACATGCCGACCATCGACCTCGGCGCACCGCCGCCCACCCGCCGTCACGCACCCGGCACCCTTCCGGCGCTGCCGCGACGGATCACGTTGACGCTGCCCGAGCTGCGCCTGGTCGCCGAGCGCGCCGGCGGTGCGCCGCTGCCCTTCGAGGTCTCGACCGCACAGCCGGGGCGACACCGACCTCGGCGGTCGACTCGGCGTCTCTCCGGCGGCCGTCGACGCGGAGGCGTACGCCGAGGCCCGCAGCTCCCTCCACGACCCGCAGTCGTCGCTGTCGCGCCGTGGTCTCCTCGTCGACACCGCGCGTCGACGAGGGTCTGCTCGGCGCGGTCGGGCTGCTGGCGAAGGCGGACGGTCGCCGTCGACCTCGACGTCCGGGCCGGCACCTCCCGGGTCGTCGCCTGGCACCGCCAGCGCGGTGGCGCCGTCGCCTCGCTCGCGACCGCCGACGGGCTGGTCTTCGAGATCGCCTGGTTCGCCAGCGACCAGTGGGCCGGTGAGCTCGCGCGCGTGGCCCGGGTCCCCGAGGACGTCGTGCTCCGCACCTCCGTGGTCCCCGACCACGCCGACCTTCCCTACGAGCTGCTCGACGCGGCCGTCGAGGCCGCCCGCACCGGCCGCAGCGACCTGCTCTCCGTGCTGGTCGCCGACCTGAGCGTGATCAACGTGCTCACCGCGCCTCGACCACGGAGTCGCAGGGACGGCTCCGGGCGCTGGTCGCCGACGTCGCGGGCGACGACACCACCGTCGTGGGCGTCGTGTCGTGGGTGCTGCTCGCCGACGGCTGGCGAGCCCTGCGGCCACGATGCACCGGACGGCGTCGACCGGGTGGTCGTCGACCGGGTCGAGCCCGGCGACCTGGCTCGCGAGCTCGTGCCCGTGCTGGCCGAGGTGAGCCGATGACGATCCGTCAACGACCGCTACGACGAGATGCTGCGACTGGCCGACCTCTTCGACGGCGCCGGTGCCGACATGCGCGCCCGGGCCGGCCTCGGGGAGCAGCTGACCCGCGACCCTGCGGTCGCCGACTCCGCGGCGCTCTCGCCGGTGACCTACACCCGCTTCGACGACGACGTCCGGGCGGCCACCACCGGCCAGGACGGCCTGCTGTCGCGGTCGGCCGAGCTCGACGCCGATGCCCTGGTGGTGCGCGCGACCGTGCTCACCTACCGCTGGATCGACGAGCTCCAGGACGCCGCCTACCGCACCATCGGGTCGGTCGCCGGCCGCGCGCTCGGCTACCTCGCTCCGGAGGTCGCGCTCGGCGGCGCGGTCGTCTCCGCCGGCCTCATCGAGACCGACGCGCTCGACCGCGACGACGTCACGGCCTACCTCGACGAGCTCGCCGCCAACAACCCCGAGCTGATGGAGCACGCCACCAGCGGCGGCGGCCTGCTCGACGGGCTGCAGATGCGATCGCTGCTCACCTCGCCGGCCCTGGCCGCCGACTCCGGGCCGTCCGCGGCGCGCGGCGGGCTGGCGGCGATCGGCGTGCGCCCCTTCACGATCGACCTCGGCTCGGCGTTGCGCGACATCGCCGGCGGCGTCGTCGACCCGCCGCCGGACGACCGAGCGCCGACGACGAGGCCCCGGCGACCGGCCGCCCGGGCTCGAGGGCCTGATGACGACGCTGTTCTCGCTGACCCGGGCGATCACCGTGCGACCACGTCGGGCCGGGACGCTACGTCGTCTTCCTCCCCGGACCGCACGGCCGGTCCGGGTCCGGGCTGCGCCTGGTCGGCGGCGACCACCTGCCCTACGCCGACCGGGTCGAGCGCGCGATCGAGGGCGCCGTACGCCGGCACGACGACGGCCCCGCCCGCGTGATGCTCGTCGGCTCCGCCCAGGGCGGGCCGACCGCTCTCGACATCGCCGGCATGGCCGAGTCGGACCTCTTCGACGTCGACCGGGTCGTCACCGCGGGCGCCCCGTCGGCCCTGGTCCCGCGGGTCCCCGAAGGACACCCGGATGCTGTCGATCGAGGACCGCGACGACCCGGTCGCGCTGCTCGGCTCGCTGGTCAACGCCGCCGCCGACAACCGGCTGACCGTCGTGTTCGACGGCGCCGAGGTCGAGGGCACCGATCGCTACGTCGCCGGGGCCCGGGTCGCCGACCGGTCCGACCACCCCGAGCTCCGTGCCGAGCTCGACGCCATGCGGGAGCTCGGCTACCTACAGGAGGTCGTGCACGAACTCCTGCAGCTGGAGGAGATTGCGGCACTCGACCATCGGCACGACCTCGCCGTACCTCGTCGCGACGGAGTCGCCGGTGTCCCAGTGCCGCCGGTGCTCGGGGTTGAGCCACCACGAGTGCCGGGCCGACCCCGCGAGCCGCTTGAGCACGTCGAGCTGCAGGTCGGCGTAGTTGGAGCGGGCGTCGCCGAGGATCAGCAGCGACGACTTCGGGCCGAGCGCGTCGGCGTACGACTCCTCGAACTTCACCAGCGCGCGGCCGTAGTTGGTGCGTCCCCACAGCGCGGCGTGCGAGGTGCTGGCGGCGAGGTCGGTCATCACGTCGGCGACGTCGGCGCCCGGCTTGAAGTGCTCGGTCACCTCGTGGACGTGGTCGATGAAGGTGAACGCCCGGACCTTCTCGAACTGGTCGCGCAGCGCGTAGACGAGCAGCAGCGTGAACTGCGCGAAGTTGGCCACCGACCCGCTCACGTCGCAGAGCACGACCAGCTCGGTGCGGTGCGGCCGCTTGGGCTTGTGGTGGGTGACCAGCGGGACGCCGCCGGTGGACATCGAGGCCCGGACCGTACGCCGGAAGTCGAGCGGACCGCGTCGCTTCGCGTGGTGCTCCTGGGTGAGCCGCGTCGCGAGCCGGCGGGCGAGCGGGTAGATCTCGCGCCGCATCTCCTCGAGGTCGGACTTGCGCGCGGCGGTGAAGTCGAGCCGGTCGATGGACGGCCGGATCGCCACGTTGGCGACGTGCTCGGGTCCCTTCTCCTCCGCGATCCGGCGGCGCGCGTCGGCCTCGACCATCGACGGTGAAGGACCCGATCCGACGGCCGGCCTCGCGCCGCGCCTCGTCGTCGAGGCGACCGTCGGCCATCAGCGCCTGCACGATCCTGTCGACGAGCTCGGAGGGCGACACCCGCTGGAGCGCGGTGTACGCCGACCACGACGACAGACCCGGCCCGCGGCCGGGCATCGCGCCGAAGCGGGCGACCATCTCGGCGGCCAGCTCGAGCAGCGCCTGCTGGTCGCCCTCGGCGAGCGCGTCGAGCAGCTGCTCACGGAAGCCGGCCAGCGCCTCGGCGTTGTCGCGCACGCCCGGGTCGCTGTCGTCGCCCTCGTCGCGCTGCCCGGCGACCCCGTCGCCGACCATCCGCGGGAAGTAGACGTCGAACAGCGCGTCGAAGGTCGGCCGCTGCGACTGCTTCTTCACCAGCGTGGCGGCGTACCCCGCCTGCACGATCGACCGGTCGTCCCAGTCCAGCGCCGACAGCGCGGCGACCGCGTCGAGGTCCTCGGCGAGCGACACCGACAGCCCGGCGGCGCGCAGCGCCTCCAGGAAGGAGATGTGGCGGTCGACCAGGCCTGAGCGGTCATGCACGCGGAGCCGCGAGCTCCTTGATCGCGCGCTGCTGGTCGGACGCGTGCTTGAGCACGACGCCGAGGGTGTCGGCGATCGCCTTCTCGTCGAGCTCGCCGATCTCCAGCGACGACCAGGGTGCGCGCCCAGTCGACGGACTCCGCGATCGACGGCGCCTTCTTCAGGTCGAGGTCGCGCAGCCGGCCGATCGTGGCGACCAGCTGGCCGGCGACCCGCTCGTCGAGGTCGGGCACCTGCGAGGTGACGATCTCGCGCTCGCGCTCGGCGTCGGGGTACTCGAGGTGCAGGTAGAGGCAGCGCCGCTTGACGGCCTCGGAGAGCTCACGGCTGGCGTTGGAGGTCAGCACCACGAAGGGGCGGCGTACGGCGCTCACGGTGCCGAGCTCGGGGATCGTCACCTGGAAGTCGGAGAGCACCTCGAGCAGCAGCCCCTCGACCTCGACGTCGGTCTTGTCGACCTCGTCGATCAGCAGCACGGTCGGCTCGTCGCGCCGGATCGCGGTCAGCAGCGGGCGGGTCAGCAGGAACTCGTCGGTGAAGATGTCGTCGTGCGTCTCCGACCAGGCCTGGTCGCTGCCCTGGGACGACTGGATGCGCAGCAGCTGCTTCTTGTAGTTCCACTCGTAGAGCGCGCGCGCCTCGTCGAGGCCCTCGTAGCACTGCAGCCGGACCAGCTCGGCGTTCGTCACCTTCGCGACCGCCTTGGCCAGCTCGGTCTTGCCGACGCCGGCCGGCCCCTCGACCAGCAGCGGCTTCTCGAGCGCACCGGCGAGGTACGCCGTCGTCGCGGTCGCCGGGTCGGCGAGGTAGCCGGCCTCCGCGAGGCGGGCGGCGGCGTCGTCGGGCGAGGAGAACCAGGAGCTCGGCTGCGGCATGTGACCATCCTCGCTCATCCGGGTGCGTCACCTCGCGGTGCCCACCGTCGTTGACTGAAACATGTTCTACCGACCGACCCCGCAGCCGTCCGGCTGGCTCTCACCGCAGCGAAGGCCGCCGTCGTGGCGTCGATCGTCGTGGCCGGGCTGCTCGGCTCCGGCGCGGGCGCGCCGGTCCGGCAGCAGTCGCGGTACGTCGTCGACGAGCCCTCGCCGGTCGAGCGGCTCCTGGCCCGGCACGACTGCTCGCCGAGCGGGTTCGGCTCGTCCGCGCAGCCGCAGTCGGCGGTCGTCCGGTCGGCCGCGGGCAAGCTGCGCTACGTCGACTTCGAGACCGGCTGGGAGATCTACACCCGCCACGGCGCAGCCACGCTGGTCGCCGTGTGCCTGGACGACCCGCCCGCGTCCTAGGTCAGAACTGGCCGTGCCGGCCCTCGCCGGACGCGAACCTGGCCACGCCGTCGAGCGAGGCCGACAGCGACACGATGCCGTGGCGCAGCTCGCCCGCCATCGCGTCCGCCTCGTCGAGGCCGTCCTGCTCGAGCACCGAGAGCCGGTCCTGGCGCAGGCACTCCTGGGGGAGCTCGGCCAGCGACCGGGCCAGCGCCTCGGCCTCCACGCGGGCCTGACCGACGGGCACGACCCGGTTGACCAGGCCGATCCGCTCCGCCTCCCAGGCGTCGACCGGGCGGCCGGTGAGGATCAGGTCCATCGCCCGGCTGGTGCCGATCAGCCGCGGCAGCCGGACCGTGCCGCCGTCGATCAGGGGCACGCCCCAGCGGCGGCAGAAGACCCCGAGCACCGCGTCATCGGCAGCCACCCGCAGGTCGCACCAGGCCGCGAGCTCGAGTCCGCCGGCCACGGCGTACCCCTCGATCGCGGCGATCACCGGCTTCGACAGCCGCATCCGGGTCGGTCCCATCGGGCCGTCGCCGCTTCGTCTCCATGGGGTTCACCTGGTTGCCGCGCTCGGTGCCGATCGCCTTGAGGTCGGCGCCGGCGCAGAACGTGCCGCCGTCGCCGTACAGCACCGCGACGGACTGGGTCGGGTCGGCGTCGAACGCCCGGAAGGCCTCGACCAGCGCCGCCGCGGTCGGCCCGTCGACCGCGTTGCGGGCCTCGGGCCGGTCGATCACGACGGTCGTGACCGGACCGTCGACCTCGACCCGGACGCTCATCCCAGGATCTCCGGCGCTCCGGCGCGGTGCCGCTGCGCGAGCTCCTGGTAGTACGGCGGGTTCTGCTCGACCCAGAACTCCGACGACGTCCCCTCGATCGGCTTGGTCGGCTTCGCCGGGATGCCGGCGGCGACCATCCCGCCGGGGATCTCGGTGCCGGGGGTGACGACGGAGCCGGCGGCCACCAGGGTGCGCGGCCCGATCTTCGCGCCGTCGAGCAGCGTCGAACCGTTGCCGATCAGCGCCTGCTCGCCGACCTCCGCGCAGTGCACGACGCAGCCGTGCCCGACGGTGGAGTTGCGGCCGACGACCAGGCTGGTGCCGGGTGCGGCGTGCAGCACCGAGTTGTCCTGGATGTTCGCGCCCTCACCGATGACGATCGTGCAGATGTCGGCCCGCAGCACCGCGCCGTACCAGATGCTCGCGCCGGCTCTCGACCGTCACGTCGCCGATCAGGGTCGCGGTCGGCGCGACGAAGGCGTCGGGGTGGACGACGGGGCGCTTGCCCTCGAACTCGAAAAGAGGCATGGGGTCATTCCACACCCCTGCCCTCAGGTCAGCGGACGCGGACCACGATCGGTTGTGCGCCCGGGGCGTGCAGCGTCGCGCGGCCCGGGTCGACGCCGGCCGGCAGCCGGAAGTGCCACGTGACCCGGTTGTGCTTGTTCGCGTCGGCCGTGTCGAGCAGCCAGCGGTGGCCGTCCTGGGTGATCCAGAGCCGGACGTGCTTGCGCGGCGACGTCTCCTCGTAGGTGCAGCCGTCCTCGGTGCAGACGCCGACGTCCGCGCACCCCTTCTGGAAGTAGCGGCCCTTCACGGACTCGTCGCTCGCCCGGTCCAGCACGATCGAGCTGCCGCCGATCATCGGCGCCACGCACGACGCGTCGGCGGGACTGGCGGCGTACGGGGTCGCGATGAGCGCGAGCGGGGCGAGCGAGAGCAGGGGAGAGCGAAGCGCATGCGGGTCTGACGCACGTGCGGCCCCAGCCGTTCCATCAGTGCCGACGGCGCCTGAGATGGACCGCGACGGCGGCGAAGTAGACGACGGCCAGCGCCGGGACGAGCGCAGCACGCACCCGGGTCGGGGTCGAGGCCGGCGACGTGACCGATCCACACCATGATCGCGATCAGCACGAACACGACGACCCCACCGAAGACCGCCGACATGATGTCGAGCGTCTGCTCGTCGCGCTCCTCCTGGCTCCGCACGGGACCATCATGCTCGCCCGGCGGAGCGGAGGAATGACGAACGCCCCGGATCGAGATCCGGGGCGTTCGGCTGGCGGTGGCGGTGGGATTTGAACCCACGGTGGGTTTGACCCCACACAACATTTCGAGTGTTGCACCTTCGGCCGCTCGGACACGCCACCGCGCGGAAGATTACCGGAGGGGGTCGGCGGTCGAGAAATCGGTCAGGGTGTCCACCGCGGATCCCGGCCGGTGGCGCCGGCCAACCGGTCGAGGGCGGGCGCGTCGGTGGGGACCGCAACGGGCGGGCCGAAGGGGCCGCCGTCGGGGGCTCCCGCAGGCACCTCGAACGACTGGGCGAAGGACAGGCTGACGAGCACGGCCGCCGGGTCGGGGTCGTAGGCCTGACCGGTGGCGCGGGCCAGGTCCCAGCCGTGCACGGTGACCTCGTCGAGCGCGACCAGCACAGCGATCTCGGCGGGCATCTCGATCGGGCCGGCCATGGTGAGCCCGGCGTACGCCGCGGGCTCGCGCCACGCGTCGGCCAGAGCGGCCAGGTCGCGGGCGATCCGGTCGCGGAAGCCGGGTTCGAGACGCGACCCGTCGCCGGACGCGTTCGCCGCCACCCGGCACCGGTTCCTTGGTCGCCGCGCAGCGGAAGGCGAGCGTCAGCCCGCCGACGTGGTCGAGCAGGTCGCCGACGGTGTACGCCGGACACGGGGTCGGGTTGCCGAGCTGGTCGTCGCGCACGCCGGCGACCAGCTCAGCGACAGCGGACGTGACGGGACCGAAGTCGATGATCTCCATGCGTCCTACGACCGTCGCCGTCCCCAGGACTCATCGGTCAGCCGATCGCGGGGATCGTGAGCGTCGACGACGCCAACGTGCAGGGGTGGTAGGGCTGGATCAGCTTGCCGCCGTCGAGGTAGCGGCTGCGCTTCGTCTCCAGCGCCCGCATCGAGACGATCTGCCAGCCACCGGTGAGGCGGGTGACGGTGCCGGCATGCCGTCGCCGCTCGCGCTGGACGTGAAGAGGTGGCGTTCCAGTCGGTTACAGCCCGACGACGAGCACGTGCAGCGTGCGCGGGCCGTGGACGCCCTCGACCCGGTCGAGCTCGATGTCGCTGGTGGCCGACGGCCCGCTGATCCAGGTGTGCGCGCGGCTCGGGTCGAGCAGCGGCATCGCGTCGGGGACGTCCTCGACCACCTGGTCGGTCCGCACGATGCAGACGTGCCGGTCGGGGACCAGCGAGATCGCCCGGCGACCCTGCCCCGGCTGGTGGTCGAGCACGATCGTGCCGGTCTCGGCGATGCCGACCCGGGCCTCGGTCACGACGACGTCGTAGGCATCGAGCTCGTACGACGTGAACCCGGCGTCCTCGTCGGCACCGGGCACGCCGACCGACAGCCCTGCGGGTACGACGACCCGCGCGCCGACCGGGATCGCGGCTGCCACCCGGTCGGCGAGCTCGTCAACAGTGCAGCGCTCGACGACGGCCTTGTAGTCCTCGACCCGCTCGACGAAGTGCGCGACCACGTCGGCGAGCGGGGTGATCCGGGGCGCGGGCGGCACGGCGTACCCGCTCTCGACACCGACGAGGGCAGCTCGGACCTTGCCGAGGATGTCGTCGCGGGCGGCTCACTCGTGCGCTGCCTCCAGTCGGTGCGCTTCCACCAACGGCGGAAGGACTCCTTCGGGGCGGGCGGGAGGTCGCGGGTGGCCGTCCACTTCTTGGCGCCGAAGCGGCGACCGACGCCCAGCCCGAGCCGCGTGAAGCGCTCGCCGAAGGCGAGCCGCCGGGAGTCGGAGAAGGCGAAGGCGGTGGCCTTCATCGCCGCGGCCTCGGGGCTCGGGACACCGCCGCGGTGGGCGTCGACAACCTGCGCACGCAGGTCGACGAGCACCGAGGGGATGTCGATGAGCACCGGGCAGACCTCGAAGCAGGCACCGCAGAGCGAGGAGGCGTAGGGCAGCGAGTCGACCTGCTCGTCGGTGCCGGGACCGCGCAGCAGCGGGTTGAGGATCGCGCCGATCGGGCCGGGGTAGACCGAGCCGTAGGCGTGACCGCCGGTGCGCTCGTAGACCGGGCAGACGTTGAGGCAGGCCGAGCAGCGGATGCAGCGCAGCGCCTGGCGTCCGACCTCGTCGGCCAGTGCGTTGGTGCGGCCGTTGTCGAGGAGCACGACATGCACCTCCTGCGGCCCGTCGCCGGGCGTGACGCCCGACCAGGTGGACGTGTAAGGGTTCATCCGCTCGCCTGTCGAGGAGCGAGGAAGCAGGCGCAGCAAGGGATCCAGGCCGTCCCACGTCGGCACGACCTTCTCGATGCCGACCACCGAGATCAGCACCTCGGGCAGGGTCAGGCACATCCGGCCGTTGCCCTCGGACTCCACCACGACGAGCGTGCCGGTCTCGGCGACCGCGAAGTTGGCACCGGAGACGCCGACCTTGGCGCGCAGGAACTTCTCGCGCAGGTGGAGCCTGGCCGCGCTCGCGAGCTCACCCGGGTCGTCGGTCAGTCCCGCGGGAGCGGGCCGGCCCGGCAGCGGCCATCTTCGCCAGGAAGATCTCGCGGATCTCGGCCCGGTTGCGGTGAATGGCCGGCACCAGGATGTGGGACGGCAGGTCGTCGCCGAGCTGGACGATGAGCTCGGCCAGGTCGGTCTCCCACGCGGCGATCCCCTCGGCCGCCAGCGCCTCGTTGAGGCCGATCTCCTGGGTGACCATCGACTTGACCTTGACCACCTCGTCGACGCCGTGGGCCTTGGCGACCGACGCGACGATGGCGTTGGCCTCGGCCGCGTCGCGTGCCCAGTGGACGGTGGCACCGTTGGCGGTCAGGGTCTCCTCGAGCCGCTCGAGGTGGGTGGCGAGGTCGACCAGCGCCGACTCCTTGACCCCGGCCCCGGCGAGGCGAAGCGCCTCCCAGTCGGAGTTGGCGTTGACCTCGTCGACGAGCCGCTGCCGCTTGGCCCGGATGGTGCCGGTGGCGTGCGCGAGGTTGTGGCGCAGCTGGGCGTTGCCCAGCGCCTCGTGCGCAGCGACCGGGAACTTGGGCATCCCGACGAACGTGGCGCCGCTCATTGCGTGGCCGCCAGGATCTCGGCGAGGTGCACGGTGCGTACGCCGGCCTGCTCGCGCATCAGCAGACCTCCGACATGGGTGAGGCAGGAGTTGTCGCCGGCGACCAGCACCTCGGCGCCGGTTTCACGGACGTGGCGGACCTTGTCGGTGCCCATCGCGACCGAGGTGTCGGCGTTCTTGACCGCGAAGGTGCCGCCGAACCCGCAGCACTGGTCGGCGCCGGGCAGGTCGAGCAGCGTCAGCCCGCGGACGGCTTCCAGCAGCCGGCGCGGCCGGTCGCCGACCCCGAGCATCCGCAGCGAGTGGCAGGTCGGGTGATAGGTGACCGTGTGCGGGTAGTAGGCGCCGACGTCGGTCACACCGAGCACGTCGACGAGGAACTCGGAGAGCTCGTAGACCTTCGGCGACGTCTCGGCGACGGCCGCCTGCAACGAAGCGTCGCCGGAGCGCCGGGCCACGATCGAGTGCTGGTGTCGCGCGCATCCCGCGCACGACCCGGACGGGGTGACGACCGCGTCGTACCCCGCGAACGCATCGACGAAGGTGCGCACCACCGGCACCGCCTCGTCGAGGTAGCCGGTGTTGACCATCGGCTGGGCGCAGCAGGTCTGGCTCTCCGGGAACTCGACGTCGACACCGAGACGGCGCAGCAGCGTCACGACGGCCTTCCCGGTGTCCGGGTAGAGGGCGTCGTTCATGCAGGTGACCATCAGCGCAACGCGCATGTCCCCATCCTCACCCGAGTCGGGACGCGGCGGCATCCCAGTCGAGCCCGGAGCGGGGCTCGTAGCGGCGTACGTCGTGGGTGCGGCGGATCAGCGCGCGCATCGCGGCCAGGTCCGGGCAGGTCGGCACCGAGGGCACGGGCCTGCACCAACCCGTTGCCGAGGGCGGCGGCCTCGGCCGGCCCGGCAAGCACCGGGAGGCCGAGCGCATCGGCCGTGAGCTGGCAGAGCAGGGCGTTCTGCGAGCCGCCGCCGACGATGTGCACGACCTCGACGTCGCGACCGGCCAGGGTCGCGGCCTGGCGGACCTGCTTGCGGTAGGCGAGGACCAGGCTGTCGAGGATGGTGCGGGTGATCGCGACCGGCGTGCGCGGCACGGGCTCGCCGGCCTCCTGCGCGAGCTGCTGGATCCGGGCCGGCATGTCACCGGGGGTGAGCAGCCGCGGGTCGTCGATGTCGATGACCGTCCGCAGCGGCGGCGCGTCCGCAGCGCCGGCCAGCAGGTTCGGCAGCGTGGCGTCGCGGAGCCGTCGGTCCGCCCAGGTGCGCAGCGACTCGGACAGGACCCAGAGACCCATCACGTTCTTGAGGAAGCGGATCGTGCCGTCGACGCCGCCCTCGTTGGTGAAGTTGGCCGCGCGTGCCTCCTCCGAGAGCACCGGGGCGTCGAGCTCGAGCCCGACCAGCGACCAGGTGCCCGACGAGATGTAGGCGAAGCTCTCCTCGCCCGCCGGGACGCCGACGACAGCAGAGGCGGTGTCGTGGGAGCCGACCGCGATGACGGGGACGTCGGGGCGCCCGACGTACTCCCCCACCTCGGGGAGCAGCGGTCCGACGACCGAGCCCGGGTCGCGCAGCGGCGGCAGGATCGACCACGGCAGGCCGAGACGCTTGGCCAGGTCGAGCGACCACTCGCGCGACCGGACGTCGTAGAGGCCGGTCGTCGAGGCGTTGGTGCGCTCGGCGCCGACCTCGCCGGTCAGCCAGTAGGACAGCAGGTCCGGCAGCAGCAGCATCGTCTCGGCCGCCTCGAGCGCAGCGGTCCCCTGGGAGGCGACGAGCTGGAAGACGGTGTTGAACGGCAGCAGCTGCAGCCCGGTCACGTCGTACAGCTCGGCGGCACCGACGGTCTCCAGCACCCGCTCGGGTACGCCGACGGTGCGGGCGTCCCGGTGGGAGTAGGGGTTGCCGAGCAGCTCGCCGTCGTGGTCGAGCAGGCCGTAGTCGACCGCCCACGAGTCGATGCCGATGCCGTCGAGGCGCCCGGTGCGGGCGACCTCGCGGATGCCGGCGAGCACCTCGCGGTGGATGCCGAGCGCGTCCCAGAAGAGCGAGCCGCGCACCGGCACCGCGCCGTTCGGGAAGCGGTGCAGCTCCTCGAGGTGCAGCGTGCGCGCGCCGACGCGGCAGGCCATCACCCGGCCGCTGGTGGCGCCCAGGTCGACCGCCGCGACGCGGATCGGTTCAGTCATGCGTCGGGCTCATCGCAGGAAGGCCGCCGCCACACCAGCGTCGACGGGCACGTGCAGGCCGGTGGTGTGCGTCATGTCGGGACCGCAGAGCACGAAGACCGCGTTGGCGATGTTCTCCGGCAGCACCTCGCGCTTGAGGATCGTGCGCTGCGCGTAGAACTTGCCGAGGTCCTGCTCCTTCACGCCGTAGACCGCGGCGCGGTTGGCGCCCCAGCCGCTGGCGAAGATGCCGGAGCCCTGGACGACGCCGTCGGGGTTGACGCCGTTGACCTTGACGCCGTGCTCGCCGAGCTCGGCCGCGAGCAGCCGGACCTGGTGGGCCTGGTCGGCCTTGGTGGCGGAGTAGGCGATGTTGTTGGGCCCGGCGAAGACGGAGTTCTTCGACGAGATGTAGATGATGTCGCCGCCCATGCCCTGGTCGATGAGCACGCGCGCGGCGGCCTTCGAGACCAGGAACGAGCCCTTGGCCATCACGTCGTGCTGGAGGTCCCAGTCGGCGGCGGTGGTGTCGAGCAGCGACTTCGAGAGCGACAGACCGGCGTTGTTGACGACCAGGTCGAGCCCGCCGAAGGCGAGCACGGCCGCGTCGACCATCGCCTGCACGGCGGCCTCGTCGGAGACGTCGGCGGCAACGCCGATCGCGACGTCCGGGCCACCGATCTCCGCGGCGGCCGCCTGCGCCTTCTCCAGCGACAGGTCGGCGATCACGACGCAGGCACCCTCGGCGGCGAGCCGCTTCGCGGTCGCCTTGCCGATGCCGCCGGCGGCACCGGTGACGAGCGCGATCCGGGTGGCGAGGGGCTTCGGCTTCGGCATCCGCTGGAGCTTGGCCTCCTCGAGCGCCCAGTACTCGATGCGGAACTTCTCCGACTCGTCGATCGGGGCGTACGTCGAGAGGCCCTCGGCGCCGCGCATCACGTTGATCGCGTTGATGTAGAACTCACCGGCCACGCGGGCGGTCTGCTTGTTCGCGCCGTACGAGAACATGCCGACGCCGGGCACCAGGATGATCAGCGGGTCGGCGCCGCGCATGGCGGGCGAGCCCTTGACCTTGTTGCGCTCGTAGTAGCCGGCGTAGTCGGCGCGGTAGGCCTCGTGCAGCTCGGCGACGCGGGCCTTGACCTTCTCCAGCGGCGCGTCCGGCGCGAGGTCGAGGACCATCGGCTTGACCTTGGTGCGCAGGAAGTGGTCGGGGCAGGACGTGCCGAGCTCGGCCAGGCGCGGGTGGTTGCGGCTGGCCAGGAAGTCGAGCACGACCTTGTCGTCGGTGAAGTGACCGACCATCGGCCGGTCCTGCGACGCGACAGCGCGTAGGGTCGCGCCGATCTCGGCGGCGCGGGCGCGGCGCTTGGCGGGGCTCAGCGGCTCCCACTTCTTGACGCGGGCGCCGAACGGCAGCTTCTTCGCGTTGGCCTTGATGTACTTCTCGGCGGTCCGGATCATCCAGAGCGAGTTCTTCTCGCACTTCTCGGACGTGTCACCCCACGCGGTGATGCCGTGGCCGCCGAGGATGCAGCCGATCGCCTGCGGGTTCTGCTCCTTGATCGCCGCGATGTCGAGGCCGAGCTGGAAGCCCGGACGACGCCACGGGACCCACACGACCTTGTCGCCGTAGATCTTCCGGGTGAGCTCCTCGCCGTCGGCGGCGGTCGCGATCGCGATGCCGCTGTCGGGGTGCAGGTGGTCGACGTGCGCCGAGTCCACGAGCCCGTGCATCGCGGTGTCGATCGACGGGGCCGCACCGCCCTTGCCGTGCAGGCAGTAGTCGAACGCCGCGACCATCTCGTCCTCGCGGGCGACGCCGGGGTAGACGTCGACGAGCGCGCGCATCCGGTCGAGGCGGAGCACGGCGAGGCCGGACTCCTGCAGGGTGCCGAGGTCACCGCCGGATCCCTTGACCCAGAGCAGCTCGACGTCCTGGCCGGTGACGGGGTCGGTCTCCGTGCCCTTCGCGGAGGTGTTGCCCCCGGCGTAGTTGGTGTTCTTCGGGTCCGCGCCCAGTCGGTTGGACCGGGCGATCAGCTCCTGCGGCGTACTCATGTGTTCAGTTCCATCCTGCCTGCGTGCCGCCGACGCGGTCCGCTTCGATCTGCTCCTGGTAGCCGCTCTCGAGGAAGGCCCGCATCGGGTTGGCGGGCAGTCCCCGGCCCTCGCGCCAGGCGGCGAGGTCGGCGCGGACGTCGGTGTAGAAGGCGTCCATGAAGATCTCGTTGGCCAGCAGCACGTCGCCGGCCTCCTGTGCCTTGGTCAGCGCGTCGGTGTCGACGAGCAGCGCGCGGGCCGTCATCTCCTGCACGTTGAGCACCGACCGGATCTGGCCGGGGATCTTCTTCTCGATGTTGTGGCACTGGTCGAGCATGTAGGCCACGTCGCTGTCCGGGCCGAACGCTCCGCCGCGGATGCACTCGAAGAGGATCCGGAAGAGCTGGAACGGGTCGGCCGCCCCGACGATCAGGTCGTCGTCGGCGTAGAAGCGGCTGTTGAAGTCGAAGGAGCCGAGCTTCCCGAGCCGGATCAGCTGGGCGACGATGAACTCGATGTTGGTGCCGGGCGCGTGGTGACCGGTGTCGAGGCAGACGAAGGCCTTGTCGCCGAGGGCGCTCACGTGGGCGTACGACGTGCCCCAGTCCGGGACGTCGGTGTGGTAGAACGCCGGCTCGAAGAACTTGTACTCGAGCACCAGTCGCTGCTCGTCGCCGATCCGCTCGTAGATCGTGGCGAGGCTCTCGGCGAGGCGGTCCTGCCGGCCGCGCATGTCGCCCTGGCCCGGGTAGTTGGTGCCCTCGGCCAGCCAGATCTTCAGGTCCCGGGACCCGGTCGCGTCCATGACGTCGATGCACGCGAAGTGGTGGTCGATCGCCTTCTGGCGGATCGTCTTGTCGGTGTGGGTCAGGGCGCCGAGCTTGTAGTCGTCGTCCTGGAACGTGTTGGAGTTGATCGTGCCGAGGCCGACGCCGAGGTCCTCGGCGTACCGGCGCAGGGCGGCGTAGTCGTCGACCAGGTCCCACGGGATGTGCAGCGAGACCGTCGGCGCGAGGCCGGTGAACCGGTGCACCGTGGCGGCGTCGGCGATCTTCTCCTCGACGGTGCGCGGGGTGCCCGGGCTGCCGAACACCTTGAAGCGGGTGCCGGAGTTGCCGTAGGCCCAGGACGGGACCTCGATCGCCTGGCTCTCGAGGAGCGGCGCGATGTCGCTGAACGTCTTCATCTCACATCACTTCTGTACGTCTGGGTGGATGAGCTGGTCCTCCAGGTGGAAGACCTCCTCCAGGACCAGGAAGCCCTCGTCGGGCGCCCGGCCGTCGAGCTCCTCGAAGAACTCCCCCATCTCCGCCTGCCACCGGTCGTTGACGTCGGTGGCGGCCATCCCGGCCTGGGCGGCCGCGACGGAGTCAGGGGTCTCGAAGTAGCCGATGAGGAGACCGTCCTCGCGCAGGAACAGCGAGTAGTTGTGCCAGCCGGTCTGGTGCAGGGCCTCGAGCATGTCCGGCCACACCGCGGCGTGGCGGGCCTTGTACTCCGCGATCCGGTCGGGCTTGACCTGGAGCTGGAAGCAGACGCGCGGCATCGGAGCGGCCTTTCCGGAGCGTGGGCGGGGTGGTTCGGTCGAGCCCGCCGGGACCTGGAGGTCGCGGTCCCGGCGAGCTCGACCAGAGCGGGGCGGACTCAGAAGTCGAAGTCGTCGATGTTGGACTTGTCGTAGACGTGAACGGCTCGCCCAGGAGGACGACGCTGTCGGCGCCGACGTTGAAGGAGCCGAGGTCGCCGGCCTCGAAGGAGTCGCCCTCGGCGCCGGTGATGTCGCCGTCGACGAGCGCCTTGGCGGCGAACGCCGCCAGGGTGCCGAGGTCGCCCGGGTTCCAGAGGGCGAACGCGGTGACGGTGCCGTCCTTGACGAACTCACGCATCTGGTTCGGGGTGCCGAGACCGGTCAGCGCGACCTTGCCCTTGGCGTCCGAGGTCGACAGGTAGCGAGCGGCGGCCGCGATGCCGACCGTGGTCGGCGAGATGATGCCCTTGAGGTCCGGGTGGGCCTGCAGCAGCGCCGCGGTCTTGTCGAACGACGTCTGGTCGTCGTCGTCGCCGTAGACGGTGTCGACGAGCTTGATGTTCGGGTGGTTCTCCTCGAGGTCCTTCTTCATGAGGTCGATCCACGCGTTCTGGTTGGTCGCGTTGGCCGCGGCGGACAGGATCGCGACCTCGCCGGCGTCACCGATCTGGTCGGCGATCAGGTCGACCTGCTTCTTCGCGATGCCCTCGGAGGTGGCGGCCTGGACGTAGAGGTCGCGGCAGTCCGGGTTGGTGTCGGAGTCGAAGGTGACGATCTTGGTGCCGGCGTCGCTGGCCTCGTTGAGGGCGTCGCAGAGGGCCTCGGGGTCGTTGGCCGACACGACGAGGGCGCTCGACGCCCTGCTGGGCGGCGGTGTTGATGAACGGCACCTGGGCGTCCGGCGAGGCGGCGTCGGGGCCGACCTCCTCGAACGTGCCGCCGAACGACTCGACGGCCGCCTTGCCAGCAGCGTCGCTGATGTCGAAGTACGGGTTGCCGAGGTTCTTCGGCAGGAAGGTGACGGAGATGTCGCCGCTGGCGCTGCCACCGTCGCTGCCGCCGTCGCTGCCGCCGTCGCTGTCGCTGCTGCCGCAAGCGGTCAGAGCCAGGCCGGCGACCAGGGTCACCGCGGCCAGGGCGGAAATCCGCCGGTTACGCAACTTCATGGTGCTCACCTTTCGTTGGTGCTTTCTGTGGCAGCGACCGCTTGCCGGTGCTGGCCTGTTTCCGAGCTGGTGGGGCTGCTCCCACGACCTCGACGAGACCAGAGGCCCTTCGTCCAGGAGAGGAGAGTCGTGGAGATCACCGAGAGCACGAGGAGCGCTCCCGATGACGATGTTGATGACGTTGACCGTGTAGTTCTCGAGGCGCATGGCGCTGGAGATGACGCCGATCAGCATCACGCCGGCGATCACGCCGTGCAGTGCACCGCGGCCACCGAAGATGGAGACCCCGCCGAGCAGCACCGCCGCGATCACCTGGAGCTCCAGGCCCGTGGCGTTGTCGCCGCGGGCGCTCCCGAAGCGCAGCGTGTAGTAGATGCCGGCGAACGCCGACACCGCGCCGGCCATCACGAAGAGCAGGAACTTGGTGCGCGCGACGTTGACGCCGGTGAAGTGCGCCGCCTCGTCGTTGAGCCCGATCTCGAAGACCCCGCGGCCGAACGACGAGAAGTGCAGCAGCAGCGCGAACGACGACGGCCAGCACGAGGAACGGGATCAGGATCATCGGGTAGGAGTGGCCCTCGACGATCCGCTGCTTGGCCAGGTCGGTCCACTTCTCGGGGAAGTCGGTGACCGCCTTGGTGCCGAGCAGGCCGACCGCGATGCCGCGGTAGAGCGCGAGCGTGCCGATCGTGACGGCCAGCGACGGGAGTCCGACGTACGCGACCAGGAAGCCGTTGAACGCTCCGCACAGGGCGCCGACCAGGATCGCGATCAGGCCGGCGACCGGGATCGACAGTCCGGCGTCGGCGTGCAGCTGGCCGACCAGCACGCTGCTCAGGCCCGACCACGCTCGCGACCGACAGGTCGATCTCGCCGGTGATGATCACCATCGTCATCGGCAGCGCGATCAGCAGGATCGGCGCGATGTCGAGGAAGAGGTAGTAGAAGGTCAGCGGGCCGTCGAAGAACTCCACGTTGTCGTTGGAGTAGAAGATCACGGCCACCAGCAGCGCGATCACCGCGAACTCGCGGGTGAGGAGCGCGCGGCGCCACAGCGGGCGGGAGTACGCCGGGTAGCTGCGGGTCGAGCCCTCGGGGCGGCTCAGGGTGGAGGTGCTCATCAGGACTCCCTGGTCTCGTCGCGGGCGGCGACCAGCCGGCGTTCTTGTCGGGCGGAGAGCACCCGGTCGAGCACGACCGCGGCGATGATCAGTGCACCGACGACGGCCCGCTGCCAGAAGTCGGAGATGCCGACGACCGGCAGGGCCCGGTTGATGGTGACCAGCAGGAAGGCGCCGATCGCGGCGCCCCACACGGTGCCGCTGCCGCCGAAGATCGCGACGCCGCCGATGACGGCCGCGCCGACGGCCTGGAGCTCCATGCCGTAGCCGGCGCCGGAGCTGACGGTGCCGTAGCGCGCGGCGTACACGACACCGGCGAGGCCGGCGAGTGCGCCGCACAGCACGAACGCGCCGAGCACGCGGCGCTTCACGGGGAGGCCGTAGAGCACGGCGGCGTCCGGGTCGGAGCCGATCGCGTAGAGCTCGCGGCCGCCGCGCGCGGTGTAGAGGTAGTAGCCGACCAGGCCGAGCACGACCAGGCCGATGATCGTCAGCACCGGGATGGTGAGGATCTGCTTGGTGCCGAGGTCGAGGAACGCGTGCGGCATGTCCGAGGCGTTGATCCGGTTGCTGCCGGCCCAGCTCAGGAAGATGCCGCGGTAGATGTAGAGCGTCCCGAGCGTGATCACCAGCGCCGGCACGTTGAAGAACGTGACCAGGAACGCCGTTGACGAAGCCGAGGAACGCGCCGAACGCCAGGCCGAGGACGAAGACCGCGATGATCGGGATGCCCGGGTGGTCGACGAAGAGGTTGCCGGTGAAGTACGCCGTGAGCCCGAGGATCGAGCCGACCGACAGGTCGACGTTGCGGGTGATGATCACGACGGCCTGGCCGACCGCGAGCAGCAGCAGCAGCGACGGGCGTCAGCAGCAGGTCGCGCCAGCCGTCGGAGCTGAAGAGGAAGTCCGGGCTCTTGAGCGTGGTCAGCGCGATGACGACGACCAGGACCGCGCCGACCGCGATCTCGCGGGAGCGGAGCAGCTCGCCGACGATCCGCTTGGTGGGCGAGACGGCGCTGGGCTCGACGAGCAGGGTGTCGCTCTCATGCGGTCACCTCCTGGTGGTGTCGGCGTGGGTGATCCGCGCGGTGGCGGCGTGCATGACGGCCTCGGGGGTGGCGTCCTCGCGGGAGAGCTCGGCGGTGATCCGGCCCTCGCAGACGACGAGCACGCGGTCGGCCATGCCGAGCACCTCGGGCAGCTCGGAGGAGATCATCAGGATCGCGAGGCCCTCGCCGGCGAGGTCGGACAGCAGCCGGTGCACCTCGGCCTTGGTGCCGACGTCGATGCCGCGGGTGGGCTCGTCGATGATCAGCAGCTTGGGCTCGGTGGCCAGCCACTTGGCGAGCACGACCTTCTGCTGGTTGCCGCCGCTCATCGTCGTGGCGGTCACGTCGAGCGCGTTGGTCTTGACCTCGAGCCGGCCGGCCCACGGACCGGCGGCGCGGTTCTCGTCGCGCGTTGGTGAGCAGCCCGGCGTGCGTCAGGCCGGCCGCGGATGACGCCGGCGACGTTGCGGGCGACCGAGCTCTCGGTGACCAGGCCCTGCTTGCGGCGGTCCTCGGGGACGAACGCCATGCCGGCCCTGATCGCGGCGCGCGGCTTGCTTGGGCGGTACGGCGTTGCCGGCCGAGGCGGACCGAGCCGGCGTCGTACCCGTCGACACCGAAGACGGCGCGGGCGATCTCGCTGCGACCGGCACCGACGAGGCCGGCCAGGCCGACGATCTCGCCGGCGCGGACGGAGAAGGAGACGTCGTGGAAGGTGCCGGTCGAGGTGAGTCCGTCGACGTCGAGGACGACCTCGCCGATCTCGGCCGGCGTCTTCGGGAAGAGCTCGCCGACCTCGCGGCCGACCATCCGGGAGACGATCTGGTCGACGGAGGTGTCGGCGATCGGCGTCGGTGGAGACGTAGCTCGCCGTCGCGCATCACGGTGACCGTGTCGCAGAGGTCGAAGACCTCGTCGAAGCGGTGCGAGATGAAGACCAGGGCGCGACCCTCGTCGCGCAGGCTGCGGGCGACGGCGAAGAGCCGCTCGACCTCGACGCCGCTGAGGGCGGCGGTCGGCTCGTCCATGATCAGCACGCTGGCGTCGAGCGAGATGGCCTTGGCGATCTCGATGATCTGCTGGTCGGCGATGGAGAGGCCGCGGGCCGGACGGCGCGGGTCGATGGCGACGCCGAGGCGGCGGAAGAGCGCCCGGCCTCGGCGTACATGGCGGCCCGGTCGATGCGACGGCCGCGGGTGAGCGGCTGGCGGCCCATGAAGATGTTCTCGGTGACCGAGAGGTCCGGGAAGAGCGTCGGCTCCTGGTAGATCACCGCGATGCCGGCCGCCTTGGACTCGGCGGTCGAGCCGAAGTCGACCTCAGCGCCGTGCAGCCGGAGCTCGCCGCCGTCGCGGCGGTAGACGCCGGCGACGATCTTGACCAGCGTCGACTTGCCGGCACCGTTCTCGCCGACCAGTGCGTGGATCGACCCGGGTGCGACGGCGAGGCTGCCCGAGCGCAGCGCGACGACCGACCCGAAGGACTTGGCCACGTCACGCAGCTCGAGGGCGGTACGCCCCTCGGGTGCGGTTCCCGGCATCGGAACTCCTTCGAAGTGAACAGAATTGAAAGGTTTCAATCTCGAACGCGCCTAACGTAGGTGACCGCCGTCACAGGCGTCAACCGGTTCCGCTGAAACTGGCAGGAAACAATTCGGTCTCGATCGACCGGCACCGGCGCTGACCAGCCCCTACTCTGTGCTTGATCGTTTCAGCGAGATGACCGGGAGCGACCGGGAGGAGGGTCATGGCACGCAGCGCTTCGGTGAAGGACGTCGCGGCCGCGGCCGGCGTCTCCCTCGGCACCGTGTCCAACGTGCTCAACCGGCCGGACCGGGTCAGCCCCGACACCCGCGAGCGGGTGCTGCGCGCGATGGCCGACCTCGGCTTCGTGCGCAACGAGTCGGCCCGCCAGCTGCGCGCCGGGAGCAGCCGCACGCTCGCCTACGTGATGCTCGACGCGAGCAACCCCTTCTTCACCGACGTCGCCCAGGGCATCGACACCGCGGCCGAGGCCGCCGACCTGTCGCTGGTGCTCTGCAACAGCCGCAACTCCGGCGACCGCGAGCAGGCCCACCTCGCGCTCCTCGAGCAGCAGCGGGTGCAGGGCATCCTGGTCACGCCGGTCGATCCCGACTCCGCGTCCCTGGACGAGGTGGCCCGTCGGGGCACGCCGGTGGTGGTCGTCGACCGGACCCGCGCCGACCAGTCCTTCTGCTCGGTCGCGGTCGACGACGTGCTCGGCGGTCGGCTGGCCATCGAGCACCTGGTCGACCGCGGGCACACCCGGGTCGCCTACATCGGCGGTCCGCCCGGGCTCGGTCAGGTCGAGGACCGGTGGCGCGGCGCCCAGGAGGCCTGGGCGGCACTCGGCCGGCCGACGTGCCGATCTCGTCCAGCTCACGACCACGGTCCTGTCGGTCGCCGAGGGTCGCGAGGCCGGCCAGCGCCTGGCCGGGCTGCCCGCCCGCCGCCGACCGACGGCCGCGTTCTGCGCCAACGACCTGGTCGCGCTCGGCCTGCTCCAGCAGGCGATCGGCTCCGGGATCAGGGTTCCCGAGGAGCTGGCGATCGTCGGCTACGACGACATCGAGTTCGCCGCGGCGGCCGCCGTACCCCTCACCTCGGTGCGGCAGCCCCGCCAGCTGCTCGGGCGTACGGCCGCGGAGCTGGTGCTCGACGAGGCGACCAACGCCGAGCACACCCACCGGCAGGTGCTCTTCACCCCCGAGCTCGTCGCCCGGGCGTCGACGTCGGGCTAGCCGCCTAGCGCTGGGCGCGGAAGAAGTCCTCGAGCAGCGTCGTCGACTCGTCGGCCAGCACGCCGCTGACCACCTCGGGCCGGTGGTTGAGACGACGGTCGCGCACGACGTCCCAGAGGCTGCCGACCGCGCCGCCCTTGGGGTCGAAGGCACCGAAGACGACGCGTTCGACCCGGCTGAGCACCGCCGCGCCGGCACACATCGTGCAGGGCTCGAGGGTGACGACCAGCGTGTGTCCGTCGAGCCGCCACTCACCGCGGGCGCGGGCCGCTTCGCGAAGCGCGACCACCTCGGCGTGACCGGTCGGGTCGTGGTCGGCCTCGCGGACGTTGCGGCCGCGGCCCACCGTCTCCCCGTCCGGGCCGAGCACCACCGCGCCGATCGGCACGTCTCCGGTGGCCAGCGCGGCGCGCGCCTCGTCGAGGGCCTCCCGCATGGGGGCCGTCCAGCGATCGGTGGTCACGCGGAGGTGAGGCCGACCGCGTCGTCGAAGGCCTCGCCGAACCCGGCCCGGCGGGCGATGTCGGAGAGCATCTCGTCGGGGTAGAGGTCGAAGTCGTCGAGCAGGACGCCCATGTCCATGGCGTGCATGCCGAGGTCGCCGAGCAGGTCGAGGTCGCCGGCGGGGACCTGGTCGTCCTCGTCCTCGGGCATCGGGAGGCCGAGGAACTCCACGGCCGAGCTCGCGAGCTCCCACTCGTCGGCGGCGGTGATGTCGGAGAGCAGCACCCGGGTGGTCGGGCCGGCGACTCGGATGATCAGGAAGAAGTCCTCGTCGATCGCGACCAGCCCGACCGCACCACCGTCACCGGGGAAGCGGCGCAGCGCGTGGGAGAGCGTGGCCATGTCCTCGAGGACGTCGTGGGCGAGCTCCTGGACGGTCCAGACGCCTTCCTCGCGGTAGGCGGCCAGGGCGAAGTCGATCCCATCGATCTGGTCGGCCATGTCACGTCCTCCGATCGGGTCGTCTGCCTCAGGTCGCACGCATCGCTCCCAGAGTGGCAGACCGGCCCATCGGGCCAACCCCCTTTCGGCGCCTCTCCATTAGGGTTCCGGCATGCGCACCCACGTCGTCGACCACCCCCTCGTCGCCCACAAGCTGACCGTCCTGCGCGACGAGAGGACCGACTCGCCGACCTTCCGCAGCCTCGCCGACGAGCTCGTGACCCTGCTCGCCTACGAGGCGACCCGCGACGTGCGCGTCGAGCCGGTCGACATCGTCACGCCGGTGTCGCCGACGACCGGCATCACGCTGGCGCGCCCGCGCCCGCTGGTGGTGCCGATCCTGCGCGCGGGCCTGGGCATGCTCGACGGGATGATGCGGCTGCTGCCGACGGCCGAGGTCGGCTTCCTCGGCATGATCCGCAACGAGGAGACGCTGGAGGCCTCGACGTACGCCGAACGCCTGCCCGAGGACCTGCAGGGTCGCCAGTGCTACGTCCTCGACCCGATGCTCGCCACCGGCGGCACCCTCGCGGCGGCGATCAAGTTCCTCACCGACCGCGGCGCCGACGACATCACCGCGATCTGCCTGCTCGCCGCTCCTGAGGGCTGCGCGCGCCTCGAGAAGGACCTCGAGGGCCTCGACGTGCCCGTCACCGTCGTCACCGCCGCGATGGACGAGAAGCTCAACGAGAAGGGCTACATCGTGCCCGGTCTCGGCGACGCCGGCGACCGGTTGTACGGCGTGGTCGGCTGAGCTGCCCCGGGCCGAGCTTGCGAGGACCGGGACCCAGCAGCCAGGTCGAGTAGTCGCGCGAGCGAGGAACGAGCTCGCGACCGGCGTATCGAGACCACGGTTGGGTCTCGATACGCTCGCTGGCGCTCGCTACTCGACCAGCGACTATCCCGGGAAGATCTGCACCGTGCCCGTGGCGACGAGCACCATCAGGACCAGCACCAGGATGCCGAGGGCGAGGTAGGCCCACTCCTTGTTCGCCCGGGTCTCGTCGGACTCGGGGGCGTCGTAGCGGTGGCCGTCGGGTCGGCCGATGCGCTCGTCTTCGTCGTTCATGCCCGGTCAACGACGCAGCGAGCCGGGAGTCCCGTGTGAGCTACAGCGCCTTGACGGAGTTCAGCAGCTTGCCGAGCGAGTCCTTGGCGTCGCCGAAGAGCAGGGTCGTCTTCGGGTCGAAGAGCAGCTCGTTCTCGATGCCGGCGAAGCCGGGTCGCATGGAGCGCTTCATGAAGACGACCTGCTTGGCCTCGTCGGCGTTGAGGATCGGCATGCCGTAGATCGGCGCTCCCGGCGTGGTCTTGGCGGCCGGGTTGACGACGTCGTTGGCGCCGACGACCAGGACGACGTCGGTGTGCTTGAACTCGCCGTTGATCTCGTCCATCTCGATCAGCTGCTCGTAGGGCACCTGCGCCTCGGCGAGCAGCACGTTCATGTGGCCGGGCATCCGGCCCGCGACCGGGTGGATGGCGTAGTCGACCTGGGTGCCGCGCGCGATGAGCACGTCGACCAGCTCGCGCAGCGTGTGCTGCGCCTGGGCGACCGCGAGTCCGTAGCCGGGGACGATGATCACCCGGTCGGCGTACCCGAGCAGGATCGCGACGTCCTCGGGTCCGGCGGACCGCACCGGCCGGTCGGACGCCTCGCCGGCGCCGAGCGTCGAGCCGCCCTTGAGCGCGCCGAAGAGGATGTTGGCGACCGAGCGGCCCATGGCCTTGGCCATCAGCATCGTCAGGTAGGTGCCGGACGCACCGACGAGGGTGCCGGCCACGAGCAGCACGACGTTGGACAGGACGTAGCCGCTCGCGGCGACCGTGAGTCCGGTGAACGCGTTGAGCAGCGAGATCACGATCGGTACGTCGGCGCCGCCGACCGGGAGCACGAGCAGGAGACCGATCAGCAGGCCGAGCAGCGCCAGCACGATCCCGATCCACATCGCCGTGTCGGTGACGGTGAGGACGCCGAGGACGATCGCGGCGATCCCGGCGGCACCGAAGGCGATCGGCAGGCCGGGGAAGATCACCGGCCGCGAGGTCATCAGCTCCTGGAGCTTGGCGAAGGTGACGATCGACCCGGCGAAGGAGATGGAGCCGACCAGGATCGTGAAGGCCGTCGCGGCGAGGGTGAACCAGCTGATCGCGTCCTCGACACCGGTGTCGAGGTTGACGAACGGGATCATCGCGTGGAGCTCGAGCAACGCGACGAGCGCGGCAGCGCCACCGCCGACGCCGTTGAAGAGCGCGACCATCTGCGGCATCTGGGTCATCTGCACGCGCTGCGCGCCGATCACACCGCCGACGGTGCCGACCGCGATCGCGGCGATGATCAGCCCCACGTGGTCGAGGTCGAGGTAGAGGAACGGCACGATCACCGCGACGACCGCGGCCCCCGCACCGATCAGGTTGCCGGCGCGGGCGGTCTTGGGGCCGGACAGGCCCTTGAGCGCGAGGATGAAGCAGACCGCGCAGGCCAGGTAGACGAGCTGCACCCAGGTCGGCATCAGGAGGCCTTCCCATCAGACGCAGGGGCAGCCTTGGGCTTCTTGCGCACGAACATCTGCAGCATCCGGTCGGTGACCACGAAGCCGCCGACCATGTTGACGGCGGCGAGCACGATCGCGATCAGGCCGACCACCAGGGCGATGTTGCTGTCGGTCGACCCGGTCACCAGCACCGCACCGAGCAGGATGATCCCGTGGATGGCGTTGGCGCCGGACATCAGCGGCGTGTGCAGCGTCGAGGAGACCTTGGAGATCACCTCGACCCCGACGAACCCGCTCAGGATGAAGATCGTCAGCCAGACGACGGCCTCGTCCATGTCAGTTGTCCCCCTCGATAGCGGCCCGGGTGGGTTCGTGCCGGATCGCGCCCTCGTGGGTGACACAGGAGCCGATCACGATCTCGTCCTCGAAGTCCGGGGCGAACGCTGCCCGTCATCGGAGGTCCTGGTCATCAGGGTCACGATGTTGACGATGTTCTGGGCGTAGAGCCGGGATGCCGGCCCGGGCATCTGCGACGGGACGTTCTGCCCGCCCCAGACCTGGGCGTTGCCGATCCGGACCACCTCGCCCGCGACCACGCCCTCGACGTTGCCGCCGGTCTCGGCGGCCAGGTCGACGACCACCGCACCGGGTCGCATCTGCTCGACCATCGCGCTGGTCACGAGCAGCGGGGCCCGCCGGCCGGGCACGGCGGCGGTCGTGATCAGCGCGTCCGCGTTGGCGACGTACGGCGTGAGCCGCTCCATCTGCAGCGCGGCCCGCTCCTCGGTCATCTCGCGGGCGTAGCCACCGGCTCCCTCGAGGGTGTCGAGCTCGAGGTCGATCGCCTGCGCGCCGACCGAGCGGATCTCCTCGGCGGCGGCCGCGCGCACGTCGTACGCCTTGACGACCGCTCCGAGCCGCTTGGCGGTCGCGATCGCCTGGAGTCCGGCGACACCGGCGCCGAGCACCACGACCTCGGCGGGCGGCACGGTGCCGGCGGCGGTCATGTTCAGGGGGAAGAAGCGACGGAGCATCCCGGCCGCGACGATCGCGCAGCGGTAGCCGGAGACGAGCGCCTGCGACGACAGCGCGTCCATCGACTGGGCCCGGGAGATCCGGGGCACCAGCTCCATGGCGAACGACGTGATCCCGGCGTCGCGCAGCGCGGTCACGACCTCGGGCTCCTGACCGGTCGGCAGGAACGAGATCGTCGCGGCGCCGGACCGCATCCGGCGCAGCTGCTCGGTCGACGGCGGCTGCACCGAGACGACCACGTCGGCGCCGTCGACGGCGTCGGCCGAGACGGTCGCACCGGCGGCGACGTACTCCCCGTCGTCGATCAGCGCATGGCGCCCGGCGTCGGGCTCGACGGCGACCTCGTAGCCCAGGCCGGTCAGCTTGGCGACCAGCTCCGGCACCAGGGCCACGCGTGACTCGCCTGCTCGGGTCTCTCTCGCTACCGCGATCTTCACCCGTCGCAACCTAGGCCAGATCACCCATCACGAACAGGGATGTGACCGGTGACACGCTGACCGGTCCACTCCGCGCGGTCCGTACGGTGGAGGGGTGACCGCGACGCCCCCACCGCTGCCCGATGAGGACTTCCGCCGGTTCATGCTCGAGCATCGCTTCGGCATGGACGAGGTGGTCACCAAGCTCAACATCCTGCGCGACGAGTTCACCCACCTGCACGACTACAACCCGATCGAGAGCGTCTCCTCGCGCCTGAAGTCGCCGGAGAGCCTGGTCGAGAAGATCAGTCGCAAGGGCATCGACCTCACCGAGCTCGGCTCCTTCGACGAGGTCCGCCAGCGGGTCACCGACATCGCCGGCGTCCGCGTGGTCTGCAGCTTCGCCTCCGACGTCTACCGGGTCTACGACCTGCTCGCCCGCCAGCCCGACGTGACGATCCTCGAGGTGCGCGACTACATCAAGGAGCCGAAGTCCAACGGCTACCGGAGCCTGCACACCCTCGTCGAGATCCCGGTCTTCCTCTCCGGCGGGTCGGTGCCGATCGTGGTCGAGGTGCAGTTCCGCACGATCGCGATGGACTTCTGGGCGAGCCTCGAGCACAAGATCCACTACAAGTACCACCACGACGTGCCCGCAGATCTCCTCGACGGCCTGCACGACGCGGCCGAGACGGCCTACGCCCTCGACACCACGATGGAGCGGCTGCACGAGGAGGTCCGCGGCCTCGAGGACCTGCCGACCGAGGTCGTCCGGGGGCTCCAGGGCGGCGACGGTCCGGACGTCGCCCTGATCGCGGCGCTCCGCCGGATCGGCGATCAGCCGCCGAGCGCCAGCTCCTCGAGCACCTCGTAGCGCGGTCGGCCGCGCGGGCCTTCGCCGAGGTGCGACGCGACGAGGGCGATCCGGTCCGCGGTCCAGCGTGGTCCGACGTAGGTGTCGAGCAGCCGCACCCAGCTCGAGACCTCGGCCGGGTGCCCGAGCCGGGCCACGGTGAGGTGCGGCCGGAACCGCTGCCCGTCGACCGGGATGCCCGCCCGGCTGGCCGCCGCCCGGCACCCGGTCGCGAGCCGGTCGATCTCGGTGCGCCCGTGGTCGTCGAGGTCGAGGCCCGCCCACAGCACCCGGGCACGGGCAGGGTTCGGGAAGGCACCGCCGCCGGCGACCGCCGTCTCCCAGGGAGTACGCCGGGCCGCTGCTCGCCCGAGCCGCTCGACCAGGTCGTCGAGCCGCCGTTCCTCGACCTCGGCCAGGAACGCGAGCGTGACGTGGAACTGCTCGGCGCTCGCCCAGCGGAACGGCGCGGCTCCTCGGCGTACGTCCAAGAAGTCGTCGAGGTGGGCGACCGCCTCGGGCGGTGGGATCAGTGCGACGAAGAGACGCATCAGCCGATCTGGGTGCCGAGCAGCGAGCCGATCCCGTAGGTGACGGCCATCGCGAAGAGGCCGCCGGCGACGTTGCGGAGGACCGCGCGGCGCGGGCTGCCGTAGCCGAACCGGGCGCTGGCCCAGCCGGTGAGGGCGAGCGCGACGACGACCGCGACGACGGTCACCCAGAGCCGGATGGCCGGCGCCGCCAGGGTCATGGTGAGCAGCGGCAGCAGCGCACCGATCGTGAAGGACACGGTCGAGGCGAGGGCCGCGTTCCACGGGCTGGTGATGTCGTCGGGGTCGATGCCGAGCTCGGCCTCGGCGTGCGCGCCGAGGGCGTCCTTCTTGGTCAGCGCGATCGCGACCTCGAGCGCGAGCTCCTCGTCGAGCCCCTTCGTCGACGTAGATCCCGGCGAGCTCGGCGAGCTCCTCGTCGGGCTCGTCGCGCAGCTCGCGCCGCTCCTTGTCCAGCAGCGCCAGCTCGGAGTCGCGCTGGGTGCTGACGGAGACGTACTCCCCCGCCCCCATGCTCATCGCGCCCGCCGCGAGCCCGGCGACGCCCGCGATCACGATCGCGGACCGGTTGCTGGTGGCCCCGAGCGCGCCGATGACGATGCCGGCCGTGGACACGATGCCGTCGTTGGCACCGAGCACCGCCGCGCGCAGCCAGTTGAGCCGGTTGTTCAGCCCCGTCTGGTGCGGCTCGTCGTCGTGCGGCCCGATCGGCACGTCCAGGTCACTCGCGGTCATGGGCCAGATCCAAGTCCTCAGGAGGCACTGCCCGCAACCAAGGCAAGGCTGCGCTCGCGGCCCGTGAGGCCGAGGGTCCCGGCGGTGACGCAGGCCAGCGCGACCGCCAGCGAGAACCACGGGAAGATCGCGGCCAGGCCCCAGGTCGTGGCCGCCCAGCCGGCGAGGATGGTCGGCACGATCATCGCGCTGTAGCCGAGCACGTAGTAGGCCGACATCACCTGGCCACGCTGGTCGGCCGGCACGACGCTGCCGAGGTGGCGCAGCGATCCGCCGAACGCGAGGCCGAACGACAGGCCCATGAAGACCGCGGCCGCCCCGACCAGACCGGCGTGCCCGCTGTCGAGCGCCAGGACGCTGAACCCGAGCGCCGCGGCCATGCCGAAGTCACCGATGATCGCGGCGCTCTTCGCGCCGTACCGACCGCTGAAGGCCTGGCTCAGCGCCGCCGAGCCTGCCATCGCGGCGACCACGGTGCCGCCGAAGACCAGGCTGTGCACGCCGGTCGACTGTCCGGCGAAGGTCGGGAAGAGCGAGAGGTAGACACCGAGCACCGACCACGCGGCCATCACGCCGAGCACCGCGAACCGGAAGTCCGCCGCGATCGACGCCGGGACGTGCGGGCGGGTGAGGTGCAGCCGACCGGAGGCCCGGCCGGTGCGGCCGGCGTGCGGCTCGATCATCGCGATCAGCCCGAGGAGCATCGCGAGCACGACCACCGCGACGGCGGCGTACGGCGTGACGTAGGGGTGCGGCGCGAACTGCGCCAGCAGCGACGCGGCGAGGATGGTCACCGCGATCCCGACGTTGATCATCATCCCGGTCAGCTGACCGGTGCGCGCACCGCGCGACGGGCGCAGGTCGAGCAACGCGGCGCTGCCGACGACGACCGCGGTACCGACCGAGGCGCCGTGCAGGATCCGCGCGACGAACAGGGCAGCCACGTCGTGGGCGGTCATGAAGACCACGAGGCCCGCGATCATCCCGACCGCGGCGCCGAGCAGCAGCGGCTTGCGGCCGTACTTGTCCGACGCCTGGCCGGCCATCAGGACCGCGGCGAGCGCGGCGACGGCGTACGCCGCGAACACCAGCGTGGTGGTGATCGGCGCCAGCTGCCAGCGCTGCTCGTAGAGCCCGTAGAGCGGGGCGGGTGCGCCGGAGACACCCATGGACGCGGCGAGGAGGGCGATGAGGAGCGGGTAGGCCCACCGCTGACCCGTCGTGTGGTCGGCCTGCACAGTCTGCTCGGTCACGATCGTGCTCATCTCGTCCTCCTGGGTGCTAAGTTCGACGTAGATCGAACAGTCCCCACCGTAGGACGAGGTTCGATGATTATCAAACCGACGTGAGGAGGAGCACGTGACCGACGACCGAGCAGAGGTCGGCACCCTCCAGGAGGTGCTCGCCGCGCTCTCCGACCCGGTGCGCCTCGAGATGGTGCGCCGGATGTACGCCGAGGGCGGGCCGGCGCCCTGCGCGCAGCTCTACGACGAGGTCAGCAAGTCGACCGCGAGCCACCACTTCAAGATCCTGCGCGAGGCGGGCGTGACGAACCGCAGCGTGATCGGCGGCCAGACCCACCAGGAGCTGCGCCTCGACGACGTCGAGGCGACCTATCCCGGGGTGCTCAGCTCGATTCTGGCTGCGCGTCCGGCTCGCTGACCCGGCGGGTGGTCGCCGCCCGGCGGTGAGCAGGCAACCCTTCGCGGGCCAGATCACCGACCAAACGGTTGCTCACGCACCGCTGCTCGGCTCCGGCTCCTCCGGCTCGCTGACCCGCCCGGCATCAGCAGGCCGACCCCGAGCAGGGCGACGGCGACGATCGCCGACGTCACGAAGACGTGATGGATGGCCGGGTCGAGGATCTCGGGGGTCAGGCTCGAGACGTCGGGGACGCCGCGGCCCAGCCGCTGTGCGACCTCGTGGTTGACGATCGCGCCGAAGACGGCGACACCGACGGCGCTGCCGACCGAGCGCGCGAACATCGTCGACCCGGTGGCCACGCCCCGGTGCTGCCAGGTCACCGCGGTCTGCGCGGCGACGATCGACGGGCTGGCGATCAGGCCGAAGCCGAGGCCCATCACGAAGCACGGCAGAGCCAGCAGGATGAACGGGCTGTCGGGCCCGATGAGCAGCAGCAGCGCGGTGCCGACTGCGCCGACGGCTCCGCCGATCAGCATCGTCGCGCGGAACCCGATGGTCAGGTAGAGCCGGCCCGAGTTGGACGCCGCGATCGGCCAGCCCAGCGTCATCGCGGCGAGCGCGAAGCCGGAGACGACCGCGCCGTAGCCGAGCACGCTCTGCGCATAGAGCGGGATGTACGTCGTGAGGCCCATCATCAGCACGCCGACGACGAGCGAGGTGGCCATGGCCGCCACCACGACGCGGTGCCGGAAGAGCCACAGCGGCAGCACCGGCTCGACCGCCCGGCGCTCGACGAGCACGAAGGCGACCAGCAGGACCGCGGCGACCGCGAAGAGCACGATGCTCGTCACCGAGTCCCACTCCCAGCGCACGCCGCCCTCGAGCAGTCCGAGCAGGAGCAGGAGGGCACCGCCGGTCAGCAGGAACGAGCCGGCGTAGTCGATGCGGTGGGACCGGCGCTCGACCTTCTCGTGGAAGTTGCGCCAGATCATGAACGCCGCGAGCAGGCCCAGCGGCAGGTTGACCAGGAAGATCCAGCGCCAGGACAGGTAGTCGGCGAAGATGCCGCCCAGGGTCGGGCCGATCACGGCCGACAGCGCCCACACGGATGCGACGTACCCCTGGACCTTGGCGCGCTCCTCGAGCGTGTAGATGTCGCCGACGATCGTCATGCTCATCGGCTGCACCGCACCGGCACCGAGTCCCTGGACCGCCCGGAACGCGATCAGCGCACCCATGCTCCACGCGAGCCCGCACAGCAGCGAGCCGAGGAGGAAGAGCCCGATGCCGATGAGCATCACCGGCTTGCGGCCGTACTGGTCGGCGAGCTTGGCGTAGACCGGGACGGTCACCGCCTGCGCGAGCAGGTAGATCGAGAAGAGCCACGGGAACGACGTGAACCCGCCGAGGTCGTCGACGACGGCCGGGACCGCGGTCGCGAGGATCGTCGAGTCGATCGCGACGAGGCCGAGGCTGAGCATGACGGCCAGCAGGATCGGCCCTCGCTCGCTGCGCAGGCCGACACTGGCACGGGTGATCTCGGTCTCGGTCACGTGTAGCGGCAACCGACGGACGCCGACAGATGTTCCCGGGGTCGACAACGGGGGGTTCAGCGGACACCCTGGCGGGTACTGCTCCTTTGATCGATCCAAGGGAGGGTCCGAACGTGGTGGAGGAAGTCGTGGAGAGCTGGCCGGGTCAGGCGTATCCGTTGGGGGCGACGTTCGACGGGAGCGGCACCAACTTCGCGATCTTCAGCGAGGTCGCCGAGAGGGTCGAGCTGTGCCTCTTCGACGCGGACGGAGCGGAGACGCGGATCGAGCTCACCGAGGTCGACGCCTACGTCTGGCACTGCTACCTGCCGTCGGTCCAGCCCGGGCAGCACTACGGCTACCGCGTGCACGGGCCGTGGGACCTCGAGAAGGGGCAGCGCTGCAACCCCAACAAGCTGCTGCTGGATCCCTACGCCAAGGCCACCGCCGGCGACATCGAGTGGGACCAGTCGCTCTTCGGCTACGACTTCGGCGATCCCGAGTCGCGCAACGACGACGACTCCGCCGCCCACATGATGAAGAGCGTCGTGATCACGCCGTTCTTCGACTGGGAGGGCGACCGCCACCTCGACATCCCCTACAACGAGTCGGTCATCTACGAGGCCCACGTCAAGGGCCTGACCCAGCTGCACCCCGACCTGCCCGAGGAGATCCGGGGGACGTACGCCGGGCTCGCGCACCCGGCCGTCACCGAACACCTCACCAAGCTCGGCATCACCGCGATCGAGCTGATGCCGGTGCACCAGTTCGTCCAGGACAGCACGCTGCTCGAGAAGGGCCTGCGCAACTACTGGGGCTACAACACGATCGGCTTCTTCGCCCCGGAGGCGTCGTACGCCGCCAGCGGCGAGGGCCAGCAGGTCCAGGAGTTCAAGTCGATGGTGAAGGCCATGCACACGGCCGGCATCGAGGTCATCCTCGACGTGGTCTACAACCACACGGCCGAGGGCAACCACCTGGGCCCGACGCTGAGCTTCCGCGGCATCGACAACGAGGCCTACTACCGCCTGGTCGAGGACGACCAGCAGTTCTACATGGACTACACCGGCACCGGGAACTCCCTCAACGTCCGGCACCCCCACTCGCTGCAGCTGCTCATGGACTCGCTGCGCTACTGGGTCACCGAGATGCACGTGGACGGCTTCCGCTTCGACCTCGCCTCGACGCTCGCCCGCGAGTTCTACGACGTCGACCGGCTGTCCACCTTCTTCGAGCTCGTCCAGCAGGACCCGGTCGTGAGCCAGGTCAAGCTGATCGCCGAGCCGTGGGACATCGGCCCCGGCGGCTACCAGGTCGGCGGCTTCCCGCCCCAGTGGACCGAGTGGAACGGCAAGTACCGCGACACGGTCCGCGACTTCTGGCGCGGCGAGCCGTCCCTGGGCGAGTTCGCATCCCGGATCGCCGGCTCCTCCGACCTCTACGAGCACTCCGGACGCCGCCCGGTCGCGAGCATCAACTTCGTGACCGCCCACGACGGCTTCACGATGCGCGACCTGGTGTCCTACGACGAGAAGCACAACGAGGCCAACGGCGAGGACAACAACGACGGCGAGAGCCACAACCGGTCCTGGAACCACGGCGTCGAGGGCGACACCGACGACCCCGAGGTCCTGTCCGCGAGGGCTCGCTCGCAGCGCAACATGATCGCCACCCTGCTGCTCAGCCAGGGCGTACCCATGCTGGCGCACGGCGACGAGCTCGGCCGCACCCAGCACGGCAACAACAACACCTACGCCCAGGACTCAGAGATCAGCTGGGTCCACTGGGACGACGCCGACAAGCCGCTGGTCGAGTTCACCGCGGCGGTCGCCCGGCTGCGGCACGACCACCCGACCTTCCGGCGCAAGCGGTTCTTCTCCGGCGGCACCGTCCGGGTGCCCGACGGCGGTGACGGCGACCGGCTCAACGACATCGTGTGGCTGCACCTCGACGGCCACCCCATGGAAGACGGTGACTGGCAGGGCGGCGCGCAGGCGTTGGGGATGTACCTCAACGGGCACGGCATCGCCGGGCTCGACGCGCGCGGTCAGAAGATCGTCGACGACCACTTCCTGCTCTACTTCAACGCCGACGGCGAGGCGCAGGTGACGCTCCCCAACGAGGAGTACGCCGACGCGTGGGACGTCATCATCGACACCGGCGGCTCCGCGGACGACGACGGCGTCTACGGCGCGGGTCAGGTCGTCACGATCCCGCACCGCAGCATGGTGGTGCTTCGTGAGCACCGCGAGCCCGAGGTGGAGCCCGACCTGTCGGTCGCCGCGTCGGTCGCCCAGGCCCGGAAGAGCTGATCGCGGTTGACCAGTGACATGCGGGTCCCTGTCAGCACCTACCGGTTGCAGATCACCGAGGACTTCGACCTGTTCGCCGCCGCCGGTCGGCTGCGCTACCTCCACGACCTCGGGGTCGACTGGGTCTACCTGTCGCCGCTCCTCGCGGCGGAGCCCGGGAGCACGCACGGGTACGACGTCGTCGCGTTCGACCACGTGGACCCGTCGCGCGGCGGGACCGAGGGGCTCGGCACGCTCTCGGCCGAGGCGCGACGTCTCGGCATGGGCGTGCTCGTCGACATCGTGCCCAACCACGTCGGCGTCGCCACCCCGGCGGAGGACGCGTGGTGGTGGGACGTGCTCCAGCACGGACGGGAGTCCGAGCACGCCACGGCGTTCGACATCGAGTGGGGCGCCGGCGACGGGCGGCTGCTGATCCCCGTCGTCGGCGACGGCGACGAGGACGCCATCCAGGTCCGCGGCGGCGAGCTCTGGTACCACGACCTGCGCTTCCCGCTGGCGCCCGGCACCACGACCCACGAGGAGCAGCACTACCGCCTCGTCAACTGGCAGCAGGCCGACGACAACCTCAACTACCGGCGCTTCTTCGCGGTCAACAGCCTGGCCGCCGTACGCGTCGAGGACCCCGAGGTCTTCGCCGAGACCCACATCGAGATCCGGCGCTGGTTCGAGGAAGGCCTCGTCGACGGCCTGCGGGTCGACCACCCCGACGGCCTGCGCGACCCGAAGCGCTACCTCGACGACCTGGCCCTGCTGACCGGCGGCGCCTACGTGCTCGTCGAGAAGATCCTGGAGCCCGGCGAGAGCCTGCCGACCGACTGGGCGACCCAGGGCACGACCGGGTACGACGCACTCGGCCTCATCGACCGCGTGCTCACCGACCCAGCCGGGCAGAAGCCGCTCGACGAGCTCGAGACCCGACTGCGCGGCCGGTCGGTCGACTGGGCGGCGATGATCCACGGCACCAAGCGCGAGGTCGCCGACGGGATCCTGCACTCCGAGGTCCGGCGGATCACCCGCGAGGTCCGGCGAATGACGACCGCGGCTCCGTTCACGGAGATCGAGGACGCGATCGCCGAGCTGCTCGCCTGCTTCCCGGTCTACCGGTCCTACCTGCCCGAGGGGCTCGAGCACCTGGAGCAGGCCTTCGCCCTGGCGCGGGAGCACCGACCCGACCTGGCCACGACGTACGACGTCCTCCACCCGATCCTCACCGACGGCTGGTCGCCGCCCGCGCGGCGCTTCCAGCAGACCAGCGGCATGGTGATGGCCAAGGGGGTCGAGGACTGCGCGTTCTACCGCTGGTCGCGGCTCACCTCGCTCAACGAGGTCGGCGGCGATCCGTCGGTCTTCGCGCTGGACGTCGACGACTTCCACGCCGCGATGGCCGACCGGCAGCGGGACTGGCCGCACGCGATGACCACGCTGTCGACCCACGACACCAAGCGCGGCGAGGACGTCCGCGCGCGGATCACCGCGCTGGCCGAGCTGCCCGACGTCTGGGCAGCGGCCCTCGACGAGCTGCTCGCAGCTGGTGCCGCTGCCCGACCCGGGCTTCGGATCCCTGCTGTGGCAGGCGATCCTCGGCGCGTGGCCCGCTTCTCGCGAACGTCTCCACGGGTACGCCGAGAAGGCGATGCGCGAGGCCGGCGACCGCACGACCTGGACCGACCCGGACGAGGCCTACGAGGCTGCGGTGCACGCCGCGGTCGACGCGGCCTTCGACAGTGACGGCGTACGCCGCGTCCTCGACGGCCTGGTCGCCGCCGTGAACGAGGCCGGTCGGTCCAACGCCCTGGCCGCGAAGCTGGTCGCCCTGACCATGCCCGGCGTGCCGGACGTCTACCAGGGCAGCGAGCTGTGGGAGCAGTCCCTGGTCGACCCGGACAACCGGCGCCCGGTCGACTTCGACCACCGCGCGGCGGTGCTCGCCGGGACTGCCACGGACGACGCCGCAGCCAAGCTGCAGCTCACGCGCGCCGCGCTCACCCTGCGACGCGACCGGCCCGAGCTCTTCTCGTCGTACACCCCGGTGCCGGCCAGCGGACCGGCCGGCAAGCACGTGCTCGCCTTCGACCGCGGCGGGGCGATCACCGTCGCGACCCGGCTCCCGGCCGGGCTGGCCGCCGCGGCGGCTGGGGCGCGACGCGGTTGACGCTGCCGCCGGGCACCTGGCGCGACGTCCTGACCGACTCGGCTGGCGACCCCGGCGCTGGCCGATCTGCTCGCCGACCCACCCCGTCGCCCTGCTCGTCCGGGAGGACGCATGACCTACGGCCCCTTCGACGTGTGGGCACCGCGACCCGCACGGGTGCGGCTGCTCGCCGCCGGCGAGACCATCGAGATGGTCAAGGACGAGGACGACTGGTGGTCGCCGGTCGGTCCCGTCCCCGACCCGGAGGGCGACGAGGTCGACTACGGCTACCTCCTCGACGACGACGAGACGCCGCGGCCCGACCCGTGGTCGCGCCGCCAGCCCGACGGCGTGCACGGGCTGTCCCGCACCCACGACGCGACCCTCCACGAGTGGCAGGACTCGAGCTGGACCGGCCGCCAGCTCGCGGGCGCGGTCATCTACGAGCTGCACATCGGGACCTTCACCCCCGAGGGCACCTTCGACGCCGCGCTCACGAAGCTCGACCACCTGCGCGACATCGGCGTCGACTTCGTCGAGGTGATGCCGGTCAACGCCTTCAACGGCACCCACAACTGGGGCTACGACGGGGTGCTGTGGCACGCCGTCCACGAGGGGTACGGCGGTCCCGCGGGCTACCAGCGGTTCGTCGACGGCTGCCACGCCGCCGGTCTCGGCGTCATCCAGGACGTGGTCTACAACCACCTCGGTCCGTCCGGCAACTACCTGCCGCTCTTCGGGCCCTACCTCAAGAGCGGCAGCAACACCTGGGGCGACCTGATCAACCTCGACGGCGACGGCTCCGACGCCGTACGCCGCTACATCCTCGACAACGTGCAGATGTGGCTGTCGGACTACCACGTCGACGGGCTGCGACTCGACGCCGTGCACGCGCTCGAGGACTCCTCCGACGTCCACCTGCTCGAGGAGATGGCGGTCGAGGTCGCCGCGCTGTCGGCGTACCAGCGCCGCCCGCTGACGCTGATCGCCGAGTCCGACCTCAACGACGCCAAGCTGGTGACACCTCGGGAGGCCGGCGGCTACGGCCTCGACGCGCAGTGGAGCGACGACTTCCACCACGCCGTCCACGTCGCGCTGACCCGCGAGACGACCGGCTACTACGCCGACTTCGAGCCGCTCGACGCGCTGGCGAAGGTCGTCGAGCGCGGCTTCTTCCACGACGGGACCTACTCGTCCTTCCGCGGACGCGACCACGGCCGCGCGATCGACACCGACAAGATGCCGAGCTGGCGGCTGGTCGTGGCCAGCCAGAACCACGACCAGATCGGCAACCGTGCGGTGGGCGACCGGATCACCGACACGCTCGACGACGACCAGCTCGCGTGCGCTGCCCTGCTGACGATGGCGGGCCCGTTCACACCGATGCTCTTCCAGGGCGAGGAGTGGGCGGCGTCGACGCCGTTCCAGTTCTTCACCTCGCACCCGGAGCCGGAGCTGGGCAAGGCCACGGCCGAGGGCCGCATCGCGGAGTTCGAGCGGATGGGCTGGGACCCGGCGGTGGTGCCCGACCCGCAGGACCCCGAGACGTTCGTGCGCTCCAAGCTCGACTGGACCGAGGTCACGACCGGTCGCCACGCCCGGCTGCTCGACGTCTACCGGCGCCTGGCCGCGCTCCGCAATGAGCTGCCCCAGCTGACCGACCCGTCGTTCGCCAACAACCTCTGCCTCGTCGACGAGGACTCGCGGCTCTTCGAGATGTGGCGCGGCGACCTGCACGTGGCGATCAACTTCGGTGACGCCGAGATCGTCGTCGAGCTGGACGGTCCGGGTGACCTGCTCTTCGAGACCGGCGCCGGCGCGACCCTGGACGGCGTACGGCTGGTCCTGCCGCCGCACGCCGGCGCGGTCGTGCTCACGGCGTAGGCGGCACCGCGGTCCCCGGGGACGTGAACGCGGCGAGCACGGTCGCGACGACCGCCCGCTCGCCGGTCGCCGCGTCCAGCCGGCCGGCCGCACAGTCGGCCGCGGCGGCGTGCATGACGGTGTAGGCGACCGACACCAGCCAGGCCTCCGGGAGGTCGGTGCGGAAAACGCCCTCGCGGCGCCCGCGACGTACGACGGTCCTCGTCCGGGCCAGGTGCTTGTCGTGGTGCTCCCGGATCGTCTCCGCCGGCAGCTCCCGCTCCGCCGCCGTCATCACCGAGCGGAACCGGTGCACGACCTGCCAGCTCGCGGTGAGCAGCCGGGCCAGCGCGGGGACCGCGTCTCCCGTGGTGTCGGTCTGCGCCAGGATCTCCTCGGCCTCGGCGTGGACCTGGCGGAAGACCTCGTCGACCAGGATCGCCCGCGTCGCGAAGTGACCGTGCAGGGTCACCCGCCCGACCCCGGCCTCCTGCGCGATCTCGGTCAGCGTCGCCTCGGGGTCACGGGCCAGGCAGGTCTGCGCCGCCACGAGGATCGCGGCGGCATTGCGGCGGGCATCGGCACGGGGCATCGGTGAGCTCACTTTCAGATCTTGTACATCAGTGTACGAGTTGTGTATGGTCCTCGCTAACTTGAACAACGATGTTCGAGTTAGTCCGAAGGAGAATCCGATGACCACGCTCCACAGCCCGCACAGTGCAGCGGCCGAGCCGGCGACCGATCGTCGGCGCTGGCTGGTGCTGACGCTGCTCGCGACCGCCCAGCTGATGCTCGTGCTCGACGTGACGGTCGTGACCGTCGCGCTGCCGGACATCGGCGCCGACCTCGGCCTCAGTCAGGCCCTGGTGCCGTGGGTGCTCACGACGTACACGCTCTGCTTCGGCGGCCTGATCCTGCTGGGCGGCCGGCTCAGCGACCTGCTCGGCGCGCGACGCGTCCTGCTGGCCGGCCTGACGCTCTTCACCGCTGCGTCGCTGGCCTGCGGTCTCGCCTCGAGCAGCGAGCTGCTCCTGGCGGGGCGGGCCGCGCAGGGTGTCGGTGCGGCACTGCTCTCCCCCGCCGCGCTCGGTCTCGTCACCGTGACGTTCACGGGCGCCGACCGGACCAAGGCACTCGCCGTGTGGGGCGCGCTGAGCGGAGCAGGTACGGCGCTCGGCGTGGTGCTCGGCGGCGTGCTCACCTCGGCGTTCGGCTGGCCGTGGATCTTCGCGATCAACGTCCCGATCGGTCTCGTCATCCTGGCGGTCGGCTCCCGGGTCTTCCCCGCAGCGCCGCCGGCCGCGCAGCGAGAGCGCCTCGACATCCCGGGCGCGGTGCTGGTCACCGCCGGCACGGCGGCCGCGATCTACGGCCTGGTCAACGCCGGGACCGACGGCTGGGGCGCGACCTCGACCCTGCTCTCCCTCGGTGCCGCCGTGGGTCTGTGGACCGCCTTCGCCCTGGTCGAGCGGGCCACCGCCCAGCCGCTGCTCCGGGTGGGTCTGCTGCTCGAGCGCCCGGTCGCTGCCGGCGCCTTCCTGATGCTGGTCGCCACCGGGCTGATGGTCGGCGGATTCTTCCTCGGCTCGTTCGCGCTGCAGCGAGCCCACGGCTTCGGTGCCGGGCAGGTCGGGCTCTGCTTCCTGCCGGTCGCGGTCGCCGTGGTCGTCGGGGCGCACCTGGCCGGGCAGGTTGCTGACGCACCTCCCCGCACGGGCAGTCGCGGCGTCCGGCCTCGTGCTCGCCGCCGGTGGCAACGCGCTCGCGGCGACGACCTCGGGCGCCGTACCCCTCGTCGCCGGTCTCGCCGTCGGCGCCCTCGGCATCGGCGCCACCTTCGTGACGGCGTTCGGCGCCGCCCTCTCCGACGCGACTCCCCACGACGCCGGCCTGCGCTCAGCCGTGGTGTCGACCTTCCACGAGCTCGGTGGTGCGTTCGGGGTCGCCGTCCTCGCGACTGTCGCGGGCTCGGCCCTGGTGACGGCCCGTCCGGATGTCTCGGCCTTCGGTGGCGCGTTCACGGTCGCGGCCGTCGTCGCCGCGGTCGGTGCGGTGGTCGCCGCCGTCCTGGTCCCGTCCGTCAGCCCGGCCGCGACCGGTCACGGTCACGGCCACCACTGATGCCGGTCAGCTGCCGACGGTGCTCAGGTCGACGATCTCGTCGTCGGGCGGGGCCGCCACGTCGAACTTCTCGTCGAAGGCCGAGAAGGTGACGCTGCCGGTGTCGTCACCTTCGGTCTTCTCGACCTTGACGAGGTAGTGCGGGTCGTCCACCAGCACGTAGCCGGTCGAGGTGCCCTTCGAGTCCTTGTTGTCGACCTTGATCACGTCCTGGCCGTCGACCTGGTCGTCGCCGGTCTTCGTGTACGTCGAGTCTCCGGCCTCGGTGTCGTCCTTGAGGAGGTTCTCGAGGAGGCTGCTGACGTCGCAGAACTGGTCGAAGGAGTCGTCCTCGGCTGGCAGCACGACCCAGTTGTCGCCGACCAGGGAGATGATCTGGTCGGCGGAGTCGCCGGCCGAGGAGCGCCAGAAAGCCTCGTCGGGCTTGATCCAGACGGTGCCGTCGACGCCGAGGAGCTGGGCCGTCCCGGTCGTCCACGGAGATCGAACCGGTGCAGTTGCCGTCCTCGCCGACCTGCAGGTCGAGGGTCGTGTCCTTGCCCTCGGAGGTGATCGGTGCCGGACACCTTCAACGACGTGAGGTCGGCCATGTCGGCCTTCGAGGTCTTCGCGATGTCCTCTGCCGACTCGTCGCCGAAGCCGCCGCCGTCGCTGCCGCCGCTGCAGGCCGTCAGTCCCGCCATGAGTCCCGCTCCGGCCAGGATCAGTCCGATCGTTCTCACGCGTCCTCCTCGAGTAGGCGTCCCACCGTGCCAGACCGTGACTGCCCCAACAGGGACTCGACCCACTCGGGGACGAGCACCGACGCCGACCCGTGGCGGGCCTCGTGGAAGAGGTGGGTGCCGTCGCTCGGCACGAGGTTGAGCTCGAGGGTGCGCGCGCCGTGGTCGGCGGCGTACTGGACGAAGCCTGCGGCCGGGTAGACCGCGCCGGAGGTGCCGATCGAGACGAAGAGGTCGGCGCGCTGGAGGGCGATGAAGATCCGGTCCATCTCGTAGGGCACCTCGCCGAACCACACCACATCGGGTCGCAGCTCGCTGACCCCGCAGCGCGGGCAGGGCGGGAAGTCGACGAGGTCGTCGACCCACTCGACCCGCGCCCCGCACGCCCGGCAGAGCGCGGAGCGCAGCTCACCGTGCATGTGCAGCACCCGAGTGGCGCCGCCGCGCTCGTGGAGGTCGTCGATGTTCTGGGTGACGACGAGCAGGTCGTCGCCGATGCTGGCCTCGAGCCGGGCCAGTGCGACGTGGGCCGGGTTGGGCTCGACCGCGTCGAGCGCAGCCCGGCGGGCGTCGTAGAAGCGGTGCACCGCGGCAGGCTGGTAGTCGTAGGCCTCCGGCGTCGCGACGTCCTCGACGCGGTGGCCCTCCCAGAGTCCGTCGGCATCGCGGAAGGTCGGCACCCCGCTCTCGGCAGAGATCCCGGCACCGGTCAGGACGACGATCTTCACGGGACCATCATCGCCGCGGCTCCGCGTAGAGCGTCACCGCGTAGCCGTCGGCCGGGTCGAAGGCGTGGCCGTCCCAGGTGCCGTAGCGCATGACCGCGTCGAGGCCGAGGACGCCGAAGGCCGCGTCCACGTCGGTGAGCGGCGTGACCGGGCAGTCGCCGGGCAGGTGGGCCGCGTCGATGCCGTAGCCGCAGACGACGACCCCGCCGGGCGTCAGGTGGTGGACGAGCCGCTCGCACGCGTCGAGCAGCGTGCCGGGCTCGAGCAGCGGGATCGTGTTGCCGGCCACCAGCACGACGTCGAACTGCTCCCCCAGGTCGAACGACGCCAGGTCGCCGAGCCGCCAGTCGAGGCCGGGCGCCTCGGCCCTGGCGACGTCGAGCATGGTCGCGTCGACGTCGACCCCGACGACGTCGTACCCCAGCTCCGCCAGGCGTACGGCGACGCGGCCGGTGCCGCAGCCCGCGTCGAGGATCCGCGCGGGCGGTGCGATCAGGTCGGCGACGAAGGTCGCCTCACCGTGGATGTCGTCACCGCGCGCGGCCATCGCGCGGAACCGCTCGGCGTACGTCGTGGCGTAGTCGTCGCCGACGGTCTCCCGGGCGATCCGCTCCCAGCGGCTGGTCACGTCGGCAGCTTGCGCCGCGTGGCCTGCGCCTTGAACTCGTCCAGGAAGAGCTCGGCGATACGGCCTCGCTGTCGAGCGCGCCACCGATCGCCCGCAGCTCGCCGCGGGCCAGCCGCTCGCACACCCGCACCCAGGCCTGGCCCATCGCGTAGGTGAAGGTGCCGGCGACCGTCGCGCTGATCGCGCCCGGCGATCGCCGTACCGGCGCCGGGGACGAACTTGATCAGGCTCGTCCACGAGCGAGCGGCCGGCAGTCGTCGCAGCCGCGGTCGCCGCGATCGACGCCGCCGTCGAGCGCTCGATCGGAGATCCCGTAGGTGACCGCGATCGACGCCATCATCGTCCGAGCTGGAGCGGGACGAGGAGCGCCGCGTCGGAGAACGGGATGGGAGTGGCACCGACGGTCGTGGCAGTGCCCGTCGCAGCTTGATCGCAACCTCCGCGCGATCGCGCTTGCGCTCGAAGTCGATCTGCTGCGCAGCGACGAGAGCGTGGGCGACGCCTGTCCGGCGCACCGCGAAAGGTGGCATCGAGGACTTCCTGCAGGCCGTACGCCGTCTGCCCGGTGAACTCGTCGTCCTAGCGCCATCGTGTAGTGGATCAGCCCGTCGACGATCGGCAGGTCGAGCGTCGGCGATGCTCGCGGCGAGCGCCTCGGTGTCGGGGTGCACACGGGACCCGGAGCGGGCGCACCTGGGTGAGCACCAGGATCACCGGCAGGCCGAGACCGCGCAGCGCCCGGATGAAGTCGGCCTCGGTCGGCCTCGAAGCGACGGTCGCCGGCGCGCACGCAGTACCACGCGACGTGGATCTGGTCGGCGAGCGGCTTGCGCCGCATGTCGCGCAGGTAGTCCTCGAGCTCGGCGATCAGCGCGGCGTTGTCGCGACCGACCTCGAGCCCACGGGTGTCGAGCACGCCCAGCGTGCCGCTCTGGTGGAGGTAGAGGTGCTCGGCACTTGGTGACCGGCTCACCGATCCCGGTGGCCGCGATCTCGGTGCCGAAGATCGCGTTGACCAGCGTGCGACTTGCCGACCCCGGTCTTGCCGAAGATCGCGAGGTTGAAGCGGCCGATCTCGTCGGCCTTGTCCTTCCACGCCTTCCCGAAGGCCTTGCCGAACCACTCGTCAGTCGGCTCGGCAGCTGTGACCATGTGCCAAGCGTCTCAGGAGTGCGCAAGAGTGTGCTCCGTGGATACGCAGATGGTTCGAGTGCACAACTTCGTGGTGTCCAGCGACGGGTACGCCGCCGGCGAAGGTCAGAGCCTGGAGCGGCCGTTCGGCCACGCCAACCCGGCCGAGCTCATGTCCTGGGCGGGCGCGACCGCGAGCTGGCCGAACCGCACCGACCCCGGCGGCAGCCGTGGCCTCGACGACTACCTGGCCCGCGACTTCCACCGCAACATCGGCGCCGAGATCATGGGCCGCAACAAGTTCAGCCCCTACCGCGGTCCGTGGGAGGACCACCCCGAGTGGCAGGGCTGGTGGGGCGAGGAGACGCCGTTCCACACGCCGGTGTTCGTGATGACCCACCACGAGCGGCCGTCCCTCACCCTGACCGACACCACCTTCCACTTCGTCAACGGCTCACCCGCCGAGGTGCTGGAGCAGGCCCTCGCCGCGGCCGACGGCAAGGACGTGCGTCTCGGCGGCGGCGCCAACACCGTCCGGCAGTTCCTCGACGCCGGCCTCATCGACACGCTCCACGTGGCCGTCTCGCCGGTCGAGCTCGGCGCCGGCTCACGCTTCTGGACGTCGTCCGACGAGCTGCTCGACCGCTACCACCGCGACGTCGTCCCCAGCCCGAGCGGCGGCGTCGTGCACCACCTCTTCTGGCGGGACTGAGGCGGGAGTCGCGTGGCTACGCGCCGAACCTCCGCAGGTGGAGCGCGTGGACGCGCTCGGCGAACTCGGGGATCGGCCCGGTGACCTTCACCTGTGGTGCCACGTCGTTGATCGTCAGCGGAAGCACGGGCGCGGACGGCAGACCTGCCTCGGTGAACCAGTCAACGAGCTGTCGTGCCGAGCTGGCGAAGACGATCGGCCCCAGCCCGCACCAGGCGTGCGCGGCCGAGCACATCGCGCAGTGCTCACCGGAGGTGTAGACCGTGGCGGCCGCGCGCTCGTCGGCAGTGAGGTTCTGCGCTGCCCATCGGGCGAGCGCGATCTCGGGATGCCCCGTCGGGTCGCCATCGCCCTGGCGGTTGTGGTCCTCGGCGAGGATCGTCCCGTCCGCGCCGACGAGCACGGATCCGAAGGGCTCGTTGCCCGATTCGAGTGCCTCGGTCGCCAGCTCGAGGCAACGCTGCAGGTAGATCTGCTGGGTCTGGTCCACGTGTTCGCTCCAGGTCGGTCAGCGACCGTGACTCCCGCTGCGTCAGCAGCCTCCAGGAACTGCGGTTCCCAGGTGCCGGCCACGGCGCGGCTGCCCAGGAGTGCAGTCCCGAACCGGGTCCCCTCCTCGTCACTGAAGCCGACCACCTCGACCGCGAACGGGAGGTCGGCGCCGCACAGTCGCGAGACGACCTCGATCGCCAGCGCGACGCCGAGCGGGCCGTCGTAGCGACCGGCGTTCGGCACCGTGTCCAGGTGCGACCCGAGCAGCAGCGCGGGGAGACCCGGCTCCCGTCCTTCGAGCCGACCGCAGACGTTCCCGGCAGCGTCGATCCAGGTCGTCATCCCTGCCACGGACATCCACCGTGCCACCAGCTCGTTGGCGAGCGCGTGCTCACGGGTCAGGTGGAACCGGTCGATGCGACCCTCTCGGGCAGAGATCGCCCCCAGCTCGTCGCACCGCTCCAGGATTCGCTCGGCGATGTCACTCATTGAACGTGGACCGAGATCACTTGGTGGCGTCGTACCAGGAGCCGACGGCACGCTTGCCGAGCCAGCCGAACACCAGGAAGACGAGCACGCCGAACAGCGACGCGACGATGATCGCCGCGAACAGCTGGGGCGACTGGACCTGCGCCTGGTAGCGGCTGATCAGCGTTCCGATCCCGGGCTCGCCCTGGCGGAAGAAGAAGTCCGCGACGATCGCACCGACGACGGCGAGACCGGCGGAGATGCGCATGCCCGCGAAGATCGCCGGCACGGCCGCAGGCAGCTCGAGCTTGATCGAGCACGGTGAACCGGTTGGCCCGGTGGAGCCGGAACAGGTCGCGTGACTGGGCCTCGACCGACTTCAGCCCGAACAGGGTGTTGGAGACCATCGGGAACAGCGCGATCATCACGCAGACCACGACCCGGGCGAAGAACCCGAACCCGAACCAGAAGCCGATCAGCGGGACCAGCGCGAGGACCGGGATGCACTGCAGCATCACGGCGTACGGGAAGAGGGAGCGCTCGATCCAGCGAGCCTGCGCCATGGCGATCGCCCAACCGATCCCGATCACGATGGCGCACGCGAGGCCGGTCATCGCCACGACGGCGGTGCGCTGCAGGGACTGCATGATCTCGCTGCGCACCTGGTCGTCGAGGAACGCCCTCGATCAGGACCTGGTGCGGGGGCGGCATCAGGAAGCGACGGTCGGCGTCGAGAAGCCGGTAGCTGATCAGGTACCAGACGCCGATCGCCAGGGCGAAGACGACCAGCGGTGGCCACGCGCGACGCAGGAGGGTCACCACGCCGGTCAGGCTGACGCGTCGGGGCGCCCGAACGGCGACTGCGGTGGTCGTGGTCATCCGGCGTATCCCGTCCTGAGTGCGGCGCTGATGCGCTCGTTGAGTGCCGCGAACTCCGGGGTGAACCGGACGCGCGGCGTCACGGTCGAGGCCGAACGGGACGTCGACCACGTCGACGATGCGTCCCGGGCTTCCCGACATCACCACGACCCGGGTCGACATGTAGATGGCCTCGCGGACCGAGTGGGTGACGAAGAGACCGGCGAAACGGCGGTCCCGGAAGATGCCGAGGACCTCGTCGTTGAGCCGCTCCCGGGTGAGCTCGTCGAACGCTCCGAACGGCTCGTCGAAGAGGAAGAGGTCGGGCTCGAGGGTGAGCGAACGAGCGAGCGAGACCCGCATCCGCATGCCGCCCGAGAGCTGGTGCGGCAGATAGCCGAGGTGCTCACCCAGGCCGACGGTCTCCAGCGCCTCCAGGGCGCTGGCCCGGCGGGCCCTCCCGCGCGTGCCCTCGAGCTCGAGGAAGAGCTCGACGTTCTTGAGCACCGAGCGCCAGGGCAGCAGGTTCGCGTCCTGGAAGACGAAGCCGGCGCGCTGCGCGTCGACTCGAGCGACTCCCGCGGTCGGCGTCGCCAGCCTCGACGCAAGGCTGAGCAGGGTGCTCTTGCCGCAGCCGCTCGGCCCGACCACCGAGACGAACTCGCCGCGGCACACCGTCAGGTCGATGTCCCGGATGGCCTCGGCCCCACCGGGGTAGGTCATGCCCACCCCGGTGAAGTCGAGCATCCGGCCGCCCAGCGGGCGGGCGCTCGGTGCTGCGCCCGCCGCCGGGTCGATCCGTGGGTTCACGCTGATGCTCACTTGCTGTCCGGGAGCCCGATGGTGGTGTCGAGGAACTCGTTGGTGAAGAGGTCCGAGGCCGTCAGACCGTCGGCCGGCGCGTTCCCTGCCTTGGCGACCGAGGGAGCCGCGATGTCGAGCACCTTCTGGACCCGAGCCTCGTCGAAGTCGCCCAGGGTCTTGTTGTCGCCGTTGCTGACCAGCCCGAGGGCGAGCTGCTCCTCGGTCGAGTGCTCGGTCAGCTCCTTGGAGTAGACCCAGCCGGTGGCGAACTTCTGGACGGCCTCGACGATGAGGTCGTTGGTGGCATCCGGGTCGGCGAAGAAGTCGACGGTCGACTGCTGGACCACCGGGACCAGCTTCTTCAGGCAGGCGCTCTGCGCAGTGACGTCCTCGGTGCGGACCGAGAGCGCGACGGCGTACAACGGGTAGCCGGTGTCCGCGATCAGCTGGAAGTCGACCGGCTTGCCCCACTGGTCGAGGTCGTGCTCGTAGGTGTACGGCTCGACGGTGGCGAAGCCCTGCTGGGCGTCCTTGCCGCCGGCGGCGATGAAGTTGCCGGGGGTGCCGTCGTAGCTGCCGTCGATCTGGTCCTGCCTCAGGATTCCGGCACCGACGAGGTAGTCCATCCACGTGGCGCCGTCGAAGTAGCGCACCTTCGCGTCGGTCTTGCCGAGGTCGGCGATGCTCTTCACGTCGGGGTAGGTCTCCGGGTCCCACATGATCATCCAGGGGGCCTTCTCGAACGACGCCATGACAGCGGTCGTCGGCATCTTCGCCGAGTTCGCGATCGCCTCGTCGGTGTTCACCCAGCCGAGCATGATGTCCTTGTCGGAGTACATCTGCGCCGGGACCGGCTGGAAGCCGATGGCCGGGCCGCCGGAGCGGATCTCGACGTCGACGCCCGTCCACTCGCCCTGCGAGTAGAGCGGTCCCGAGACGACCTTCTTGTCGGCGTCGATCGTGGCGTCGGGTCCGAGCAGCCCGTAGAGACCACCCATCTCCGACTCGGGGTTCCAGTCGGTCTGGATGACCACGTTCTTCGGGCACACGTCGGAGAGGTCGACGGAGCCGATGGTGAGCTTGTCGTGTGCCGCAGATGCGGCATCGTCCGAGCTGCCGCACGCGGCGACGCTCAGGCAGACGGCTCCGAGCACCAGGGCTGAGAGGGTGACGCGGTGGCTCTTCATGTTTCTCCTCGGGATGGTCGCGCAGCAGCGGGGTAGTGCGGTGGTGGGTCAGAACTCGTCGATCTCGGTGACTCGTGCTCCCTCGCCCACGTCGTCGGAGGCGAGGGAGAAGCGTTCTCGGGTGCCGGTGTAGAAGCTCGCGCCGAAGCGGCCGACCGGCGCGTAGTCCTGGAGTCGCACCCGCCAGGTCTCGGTGTCGACCAGTCCGTGCCGTGCGTGCAGGCGTCGGATCCGGCCGAAGTAGACGTGCCGGCTCGCGGTGGCCATCCGTTCGGCCAGCGTGCACTCGAAGGCGACCGGCGCCTCGGCGATCCGGGGACAGGCGACGAGCTCGCTCGCCAGCGCAGTGAGTCCGACGGCCGCGAGCTCGTCGACGTGCGCCGGGAAGCGAGTCCCGCAGGCATGCATCTGACGCGCGATCGGCTCGTCGACGAGGTGGACGACGAACTCCTCCGAGGCCTCGATGTTGGTCACGGTGTCCTTCTGCTCACCGTCGTCGAGCCGGTTCACGCTGATCATCACCAGCGGCGGGTCCTCGCCCACCATCGCGAACATGCTGAAGGGCGCGGCATTGACGACACCGTCAGGGCTCAGCGTGGTCACCAGGGCGATCGGCCGGGGCACGATCAGGCTGGCCATCAGCTTGTAGCGCTCGTAGGAGCCGAGCTCGTCGAAGTCGACGGTCGTCGACGGGGGCGAGGTCAGAGCCACGGACGCGCGCATCAGGCATGGCTGGCCACCCACCAGGACATGACGACGTCGCGCAGCGCATCGCCGTCGTACTTGTACAGGTCGTCGCGCCGGACCTGGGAGAACGACAGCTCGTCGACCTCGTCCAGGTCGACCTCGAGGTCGACCAGACGGACCGGGGTGCGTGCGAAGTCCGCGACGTACGCCGCGTCTCGGACCAGCGTCCGCTCGGTGCGGATCTCGGGCTGGCGGAACTGGTCCGGCGTGCGCTGGGTGTCGTAGGCGAGCAAGGGTGGGACGGCACCGATCTCGGCCTCAGTGGCGGTGAGGACCTGGACCAGCACCGGCCGCATCGAGTAGTTGCTCGTGCCCATGATGTCGTTGCCACAGATGTTCGGCACGGCCAGGACGTCGACGAGCGCCAGCAGCTCGACGTGACTGCCGGGCGCACTCGCCTGCCGCACGATCTCGGGCATCCCGTCGCTCACGCGGGTCGCCATGAAGAGGTTGAACGAGTCGTGCACGTCGTCGGGCGTGAGTCCGTACTCCCGCTGGGCCTCGGCCTGGATGTCGGCGCAGTTGGTGTGGGTGGCGAAGCCGTACATCGAGTCGTACATGTTGGCGCTGCAGCGGGGGAACATCGTGTCGTTGATCCGTGCCGTGTCCGTCTGCAGGTACATCAGCGCGCGCTCGCGCGGCGGAGCCGACCAGAGGAAGTCGCCCTGGCCCGGATTGATCCCGTGCAGCGTGCGGGTCCGGCCGACGTGCATGAACTCGCGGTAGTCGTGCCGGTTGAAGACGTTGAGGTCGACGCACTGGTCACCGTCGATCTGCTCGACTCGGAGGACCTGACCCGCTGCGACCTCGAAGGCCTTGCCGGTGCCCGGGACCAGGACGTGCTCTGCGAGGATCGTGCGAGCCGGCGTCGTCGACACCTGGTCGAACCACCGCCAGGAGCGCCCGCTGGGGCAGGGGTGCGGGCGACGGACGACGCCGTTGGCGGTCTCCCGGATCGCCAGCCGGGCCAGGGCTGCACGGTTCGGCGCGACGCCTGCCGCGACCGAGGCGTCGATGAGCTCGACCTGCTGGTCGGTGAGCCGGACCCGAATCTTCAACGGAGCTTCCCTTCGGTTGTGTATACGAAGAGATTGAACTTCGTATACAGAGACCGTGGGTTGCGCATCCGTGAAGGTCTTGTTTCGCCTTGATTTCGCGCTCGATCAGCGCCAGATTCCGTATACGGTGACCTGGTGACCGCAGAGCGACCTGCTGATCGAGCCCAGCACGCCTTCCTGAGCCTGCGCGCCGCGATCGTCGAGGCGGCGCTCCCACCAGGGACCCGGCTTCCCGAGGACGTGATCGCCGCGCAGTACGGCGTGAGCCGCACGCTGGTCCGCTCCACGCTCGCTCGGCTGACTGTCGGCGGGGCTGGTCACCACCGGCAAGGCGAAGTCGGCGATGGTCGCCAACCCGTCGATCGACGAGGCGAAGGCGACCTTCGAGGTGCGTCGCTGCCTGGAGCGCGAGGCGGTCCGCCTGGCGTCGGGACTGATCACGGCTGAGGAGGCGGCACGCCTGCGCGCCCACGTCGAGCAGGAGACCGCGGCGGCCGATGCCGGCGACACCCAGGTCTCCGGCCGGCTCGGGGCAGAGTTCCACCTCCTCCTGGGTGAGCTCTCCGGCAACGAGCTGCTCGACCGCTACCTCAGCGAGGTGGTCTGGCGGTGCGCCCTGATCCTGTCGGTGCACGGTCACGATCACGACCAGCGCCGCTCGATCGACGAGCACCGGCACCTGATCGACCTGCTCACCACCGGCGCAGCCGACGAAGCCGGAGCCCTGGTCGACGCTCACGTGACCGCAGTCGAGCGTCGCGCACTTGCCGCTCGGGATGCCCCGCAGAAGCTCGACCTGGCCTCCGTGCTCAGCCGCTACTGACCACGGACCTCCGGGGGACGGCCTCAGTAGTACCAGGGGAACGGCGACCAGTCGGGGTCGCGCTTCTCGAGGAACTGGTCGCGGCCCTCGGCGGCCTCGTCGGTCATGTAGGCCAGCCGCGTGGTCTCGCCGGCGAAGATCTGCTGGCCGATCAGGCCGTCGTCGATCGCGTTGAAGGAGTACTTCAGCATCCGCTGCGCGGTCGGCGACTTGCCGTTGATCATGCCGGCCCCACTCGAGCGCGGTCGCCTCGAGCTCGGCGTGCGGGACGGCGCGGTTGACGGCGCCCATCTTCACGCCGTCCTCGGCGGAGTACTCGTCGCCGAGGAAGAAGATCTCGCGGGCGAACTTCTGGCCGACCTGACGGGCGAGGTACGCCGAGCCGAAGCCACCGTCGAACGAGCCGACGTCGGCGTCGGTCTGCTTGAAGCGCGCCTCCTCGGTGCTGGCGATCGTCAGGTCGCAGACGACGTGCAGGCTGTGGCCGCCGCCGGCGGTCCAGCCGGGCACGACGCAGATGACGACCTTCGGCATGAAGCGGATCAGCCGCTGCACCTCGAGGATGTGGAGCCGGCCGAGCTTGGCCTTGTCGACCGTCTCGGCGGTCTCGCCCTCGGCGTACTGGTAACCGGCGCGGCCGCGGATCCGCTGGTCGCCGCCGGTGCAGAACGCCCACTTGCCGCTCTTGGCGCTCGGGCCGTTGCCGGTGAGGATCACGCAGCCGACGTCGCTCGACGTACGCGCGTGCTCGAGGGTGCGCAGCAGCTCGTCGACGGTGTGCGGGCGGAAGGCGTTGAGGATGTCGGGCCGGTCGAAGGCGATCCGGACCGTCCCGTGCGCCTTCGCGCGGTGGTAGGTCAGGTCGGTCAGGTCCTCGAAGCCGGGGACGTCGTCCCAGGCGTCGGCGTCGAAGATCTCGGACACCCCGTCGATGGCGCTCATGGACCGGACCCTATCCGCGCTGGAATATCGGGCAGCCGAGTGGTCTTCTGGATTGCATGACTCTTGAAGGCGAGTACGAGCCCAGCCCCGAGCAGTGGGTCCGCGACCAGGTCGAGAAGTACGAAGCGTCCGGCGGCACAGGAGGCCAACATCCTGATGGGCCACGAGGAGTGGCCGATCGTGGTGATCACCTCCAAGGGCGCCAAGTCCGGCAAGCTCCGCAAGAACCCCGTGATGCGGGTGGAGAAGGACGGCGTCTACGCCGCGGTCGCGTCCAAGGGCGGCACGCCCGAGAACCCGACCTGGTACTACAACTTCGTCGAGCACCCCGAGGTCGACCTCCAGGACGGCCCGGAGCCGCACACCTACAGGTCCGGGTCGCCGAGGGCGCGGAGCGGGCCGAGTGGTGGGAGCGCGCGGTCGCGCAGTACGCGCCGTACGCCGAGTACCAGGAGAAGACCGACCGCGAGATCCCGGTGTTCCTGCTCGAACGGGTCTGATCGGCACCACAATGCCGGTGTGACCACCGACACCCCGGCTCGCCGCTCGGCCCTGGCCGAGCCGACCGCGAACCCGCCCGGCCGCTGGGTCGCGTTCGTGACCCTGGCCAGCATCGGCCTGTGGGCGGGGTTCTTCGGGCCGATCCAGGTGCTGCTCGCCCAGCAGGCCGAGGCGATCTCGGCCGACGACAAGAAGCTGATCCTGGCCGTCGTCACCGGCCTCGGCGCCTTCGTGTCGGTGGTGTGCAACCCGGTCTTCGGCGCGTTCTCCGACCGGACCACGCTGCGCGCCGGGCGGCGGCTGCCGTGGGTCGTGGCCGGAGCGGGCGGCGGCGCGCTGTCGCTGCTGCTGCTCTCGGTCGCCGACAACGTCGTGGTGATGGCGCTCGGCTGGTGCGGCGTCCAGGCCGCGCTCAACGCGATGCTCGCGGCGGTGACGGCGACCGTCCCCGACCAGGTGCCGGTCGCGAGCCGCGGCAAGATCGGCGGCATCCTGGCGATCGCCCAGACCATCGGCGTGGTCGCCGGCACCGGCATCGCGTCGGCGACGGGCAGCATCGCGGCGGGGTACGTCGTGGTCGCGGCCGTGCTGGTCGTGCTGACGCTGCCCTACTGCTTCGACTCGCGCGACATCCCGCTCGCGCCGGACGAGCGGCCCGCGCCGTTCGACTGGGCTGCGTTCCTGAAGTCGTTCTGGGTGTCGCCGCGGCAGTACCCCGACTTCGCGTGGGCCTGGCTGACCCGCTTCCTGGTCAACCTCGGCAACGCGCTCGGGCTGCTCTACCTCCTCTACTACCTGCAGGACGTGCTCGGCTTCGACAAGGACGAGGCGGCCAACCGGGTCTTCCTGCTCACCGCGATCTACGCGGTCGTGATCATGGGGACCGCCGTGACCTTCGGTATCTGGAGCGACCGCACCGGCAAGCGCAAGGTCTTCGTGATCTGGTCGGGCCTCGTCGGCGCGACCGCCTCGCTGCTGCTCGCCTTCGGGCAGAGCTGGCCGGCGGCTGTGGTCGCCGCGATCCTGATGGGCGTCGGCTACGGGATCTACACCTCGGTCGACTTCGCGATGATCACCCAGGTGCTCCCGGGCGCCGAGGACCGCGCCAAGGACCTCGGCGTCATCAACATCGCGAACGCGCTGCCGCAGGTCTTCGCCCCGGGCATCGCGGCGATCATCCTGCTGGTCGTCGAGGCGCTCGGCGGCGTCACCGAGACCAACGGCGACGGGTTCTCGACGGGCTACTGCGTGCTGTACGGCGGCGCGACGCTGGCCGCGATCCTCGGGTCGGTCTTCGTGACCCGGATCAAGTCGGTGCCGTAGCCCTCAGTGCGCGGCGGCCTTGGCCGCGCGGGAGATCGACATGGCCAGGCCGACCAGGTGGCCGAGCCGGGCGATCTCGGAGCCGAGGAACTCCGGGCCGCCGCGACGGCCGATGACGACGATCTCCGACTTGTTGAGCCGAGCGCCGCAGTGGATGGCGTTCTCGTCGGCGGCCGCGAGCAGCTCGGCGCGCTCGATGTGGCTCCACTTCAGGTCGACCGGTGCGGCAGGGGTCGAGTAGACGACGCCGTCCGCCTTGCTCACCCGGGCGGCCCAGTCGGAGCGGAAGGTGACCGGGAGCAGGTCGATCAGCCGGTCGAGGGCACCATCGGGGTCGGCGGTCAGCTCCTCGACAGCCTCCAGGTCGAGGAAGAGGTTGCCCCCGGGGCCGTACCTGCTGATCCACAGGACCTTGACCCCGTCGAGCGCGTTGCAGGCCGAGACGACCGAGTCGGGCATGGCCGTCGGTGCCATCTCGAGGAGGACATCGTCGACTGCGGTGCCGTCGTGGCGCTTCTCGACGATCTCGATCGCCTCGATGTCACCGCCGGCCTCACCGATGGTCGCAGCGACCCGTCCCAGGGAACCCGGGACGTCGGGCAGCTCCACACGCAGCAAGAAGGGCATCACAGACTCCAATCTGCTCCGACCCTAGCCGCAGCACGTTGCGCACGGATTTCCGCTCATCGCCCTGCGAGACGCAGCCGCAGTCCGGTGGCGCGGACCGCACGCCGAGCGATCGCCGCACGGACGTCGTCCTCGGAGCCCACGACGACCAACCGCTCGCGGGCTCGCGTCAGCGCGGTGTAGAAGAGCTCGCGCGTGAGCAGCCGTGAGTCGGGAGGCGGGAGCACGACGACGACCCGCTCGGCCTGGCTGCCCTGGCTCTTGTGGATCGTCATCGCGTGCATGGTCTCGAGCTGGCCGAGCCGACCGGTGGCCAGGTCGTGACGGCGGGTGCTGCCGGCGATGGCCGCGCGCAGACCGCGTTCGCCGCGGCGTACGACGACACCGGTGTCGCCGTTGTAGATGCCGAGGCCGTAGTCGTTGGCGGTGACCAGGAGCGGGCGGCCGGGGTACCACGACGTCCAGATCGGCTCGCCGGTCTCCTCGCCGAGCCAGCGCTCGACCTGACGGTTCCAGTGCTGGACGCCGTACGGACCCTCGCGGTGAGCGCAGAGGAGCCGCTGCCGGTCGAGCGCGGCCAGCGCACCGTCGACGTCGCCGGCCTCCGCCGCGCGGACGATCTCGAGCGCCGGCTCGAGCAACAGCTCGCGCATCCGCGGCACCGGGTCGGGCTCGGAGACGAACTCGACGTGCTCGTCGCCGGCTCGCAGCAGCTCGACAGCCCGGTCAGCGTCACCGGCGCGCACCGCCTCGGCGAGCGAGCGGATCGACGCACCGAACCGGTGCGACGTGCGCAGCGCCGCCACGCGTACGTCGGACCGGGCGCCCAGGCCCTCGACCAGGTCGGCCAGCACCGCCCCGGCCTCGACCGAGGCCAGCTGGTCGGGGTCGCCGACGAGCAGCAGCCGGGTGTCGGGCCGCACCGCCTCGAGCAGCCGGGCCATCATCGTCAGCGAGACCATCGAGGTCTCGTCGACCACGACCACGTCGTGCGGGAGGCGGTTGTCGCGGTGGTGCCGGAACCGTGCGGAGGTGTCGGGGCGAGCGCCCAGCAGCCGGTGGAGCGTGACGGCCCGCAGACCGGTGAGCCGGGTCCGGTCGGACTCGGGCAGCCGGGCGACCTCTTCCTCGACAGCCTGCTGCAGCCGGGCCGCGGCCTTGCCGGTCGGGGCGGCCAGCGCGATCCGCAGCGCGGGCCTCGCGGGCGCCTCCGCCTGCTCGACCAACAGCGCGAGCAGCGCCGCGACCGTGGTGGTCTTGCCGGTGCCGGGACCGCCGGTGAGCACGGTGGTGCTCTGCGACAGCGCGATCCGGGCAGCAGCGCGCTGCTCGTCGTAGCCCTCGCTCGGGAAGACCCGACCGAGGCCCGCCTCGAGAGCGGCGGCGGCCTCGGGAAGGAGGGTGATGGATGCGGGCCGGGCCAACAGATCGACGCAGACCTGCTCCTCCTCGCGCCAGTAGCGGTCGAGGTAGAGCAAGCGGTCGTCGAGCAGCCGCAGCACGGTCGCGCCACCGTCCGAGACCTCCGTCAGCGACGTCGCGGCGAGGGCGGCCAGCCACTCCTGGATCGTCGGCCACGGCAGGTCCGGCAGCAGGGAGTCGTCGGCGACCGTGGTCAGGTCGACGCACACGGACCCACCCCGGACGGCGCGTACGGCGAGCGCAACCGCGAGCTCGACCAGCGGCTGGTCCTCGCCCGCGAGCGCGCAGACCCGCTGGGCCACGTGGATGTCGGCGGCATCGATCACCTCGGCATCGTTGAACACGCGCAGCAGCCCGCCAGCCGACGGCACCAGGCGGTGGTCGTGCGGGTCCGCGAGCTCGGTCATCACGTCCTCCCGTCCAGCAGGTCGGAGAGCGCGACCACCAGCGAGGCCGGCGGTGTCCAGCTGAAGACGCCCGCCGGATGGCCGTCGACCAGGGGCGTCTCGGGGCCGCACATGCCGCGGACGTAGAGGTAGAGCACGCCACCGAGGTGGGTCGCCGGGTCGTAGCCCGGCTGTCGCCAGCGCAGGTAGCGGTGCACGACCACGACGTACAACAGCGCCTGCAGCGGGTAGTCGGAGTGCAGCATCGCCTCGGTCACCCGATCGCGGGTGTAGTCAGCGGCCGTCAGCGGCTGGTCGGGGTCGCCGAGCCGGTTGGTCTTGTAGTCGACGACCAGGTAGCGCGGACCGTGGTCGCCCGGCACGCGGAGGACCACGTCGATCGAGCCGGAGAGGTAGCCGCGCAGCGACTGCTCGGCCAGTCCGTTGCCGGCGAGGCGATCGGCGTAGGGCAGCAGCGCGTCGCCGTCGTCGAGGTGCCGTCGCAGGAGGACACCGACATCGGCGAGGGTGACGTCGGCAGCGGTCTCGGCGAGGTCACCCCCGGCCAGTGGGATCTCGAAGTCGAGCTCGCAGAGCCGGTCGCTCCGGGCGATGTCGCCCAGCGTCAGCCCGGGCGCCAGCGGGCCGAGCGGCGTGTGGTGGAGCGGCACGAGCGCCGCCGCGAGCTCCTCGATGCCGGCGTCGACCGGCCACCACGTCAGCTGCTCGCGCACCTGGGTGGTGAGCTCGACGAGGAGGTCGGTCGACTGGGGGTCCGCGGTCTCGAGCACCCCGTGCACCAGCGATCCGAAGGTCGCGCCGGCCGGCAGGTCGGCCATCGGGGACGGCACGTCGGAGCCGACCGTCTCCGGCTCGGCCACCAGGGCAGCGTCGTCGACCTCGTCGTCGAGCGAGCCGACCTCCGGCTCGGTCGAGACGCCGCGGCTCTCCTCGGCGGCGCGGATCAGCCCGGAGTAGGACGTACGCCGCCACCCGACGTCGATGCCGCGAGCGAAGCTGCGCACACCCAGGTCGGTGCGGCCGGGCTCGGCGGCGACCGGGTCGGGAACGCGGCGTACGGACTCCTCGATGCTGGGGCCACCGTTGGCCTCCCAGGCCCGGAACCCGGCGAGGACCGTGGCGTCGTCGACCTGAGGCTGGCAGGCGTCAGGTACGACGGCCTCGCCCTTGTCACGACCCCGGAGCAACCGCGACAGGCCGCCGTTGGGCTCGTCCCACGACGGCGCCCACCACGCGACGACCTGCGACTGGGCGCGGGTGAGCGCGACGTAGGTCAGCCGGATGTCGTCGCCGGCCATCTCCTGACGGCCGCGGGCCTCGACCTGCTTGAAGCCCCGTTGGCTCTTGCCGCCGATGTCGAGGCAACGCTCGTCGTCACGGTGGTAGAGGACGACCTCGCGAGAGGGGATGTGTCGGTTGAAGGCGAAGGGCAGGTAGACGAGGGGATACTGCAGCCCCTTGCTCACCCACACGGTCATGATCTGGACGGCCGCGGCGTCGCTGTCGAGGCGCCGGTTGCGCTCGGCGGCCCCTGCGGTGCGCTGGGTGCGCAGCCAGTCGAGCAGCGCCGGCAGGCCGAAGTGCTCGCGGTGCGCGGTCTCGTGGAGCACCTGGCCGACGTGGGCGAGGTCGGTCATGTGCCGCTCGCCGCCGCGCCAGGTCAGCACGCGACCGGCCATGCCGGCGACCATCGCGGCCTCGTAGACCGCGGCGACGCCGCGTTCGCGGGCGTGGTCGGCCCAGCGGCGCAGGGTGTCCGCGACCTCGTCGGTGATCCGGTCGCCACCCGAGGCCAGGCTGGCGGCGCTCTCGCCGAAGAACATCGTGGTGGCTGCGGCCCGGACCAACCCGGTGCGGTGCGGCTGCTCGAAGGCCTCCAGCAGGCACAGCCAGTCGGCCGCCGCCTGCGAGGCGAAGACGTCGGTGTCACCGGTGTAGACGGCGGGTACGCCGATGGCGGCCAGCGCGTCGCGACAGACCCGCGCGTCCTTGTGGGCCTCGACGATCACGGCGATGTCACCGGCGGCGATCGGGCGGTCGTCGTAGGTCGCGCCGGAGGCCAGCAGCAGCTGGATGTCGGCGGCGAGGTCGGCGGCGACATGGGCGCGCACCTCGTCCATCGACACGGTGCGGGTGCCGGTCACCCCGAACTTCTCCCGGGTCACGACGCGCAGCCGGAACGGGTCGTTGCTCGGCGCGCCCGCGAGGCGGTGGCCCTGTCAGGTGAGCCTCGACATCGCGGACGACGATCTCGGGGTGACCGAGCGCGGCTCCGCCGAGGACGCTCGCGAGCCGGCTGACCAGCGGCTGGTCGCTGCGGTAGTTGGTGCCGAGGGTCCAGCGGTGGTCGGCGGCGGTCGCGGCCTTCAGGTAGGTGACGATGTCGCCGCCGCGGAAGGCGTAGATCGCCTGCTTGGGGTCACCGATCAGGACCACGGTGGAGTGGCCGGCGAAGGCACGCTCGATGACCTCCCACTGCACGGGGTCGGTGTCCTGGAACTCGTCGACCATCACGATCCGCCAGCGGCCGTGCATCCGAGCGCGGGCGGGTGCATGCTCGTCCTCGAGCGCGAGCGCGAGCCGGCTGAGGAGGTCGTCGTAGCCCAGGATGCCGAGCCGGCGCTTGCGGCGCTCGAGCTCGACGAGCACGTCGCCGGCGAACGCGCGCCGGATGCCCTCGACCGACTCGGCCGGCGGGTCCTCCGGGGTCAGGGTGGTGCGGGGGTTGGCGACCACGTCGCGCGCGAGACCCAGCGCCTGGGCACGAGTCAGCTCGGGCTTGTCGCGCTGCTGGCCGAAGCGCTGGAGGTAGAGGTCGTCGACGATCTCGGCCACCACGTCGTCGAGGCTCTCGACCAGGGTGACGCCGGCGTCGGTGTCACCCGCGACGCCCAACGAGCGGAGCACCAGCTGGCAGAACTGGTGGGTCGTCGCGATGGTCGCAGCGTCGAAGCCGGCGAGCGCGTCGCGGAGCCGATCGCGTCGATCAGCGAGCACGTCGGGAGCGCCGGTGAGCAGGTAGGCGAGCAGCTGGTTGTCGCCGACGAGCCCCGGGTCGTCGAGCGCATCCGCGGCCTCGACGAGCTGGCGGCGTACGCGCTCTCGAAGCTCCTGGCTGGCGGCTCGGCCGAAGGTGATCAGCAGCATCTCGTCGAGGGTCGCCTCACCTTCGGCGACGTAGCGGGTCACCAGGCCGGCCAGGGTGAAGGTCTTGCCGGTGCCGGCGCTGGCCTCGAGGACGGTCGTCGTCGGGCCGGCCGGAAGCGGACCCAGGAGGTCGAAGGAATCCATCAGGAGAACGCCCTCTCCGAGCGGAGCAGCGGCAGCCACAGGCGAGCGGCGTACGCCCCGAGCCTGGTGTCCTCGCCGGGCATCTCCTCGCCGGCGGCGGGCGGACCGAGCAGCCGGTCGAGCGGCGCGTGGTCGCCCCACACCCGCACCTGGGCGGGATCGGCGTCCTCGGCGGGGTACATCGAGCTCTTCCACTTGCGGGATGCCTGCTCGCGCGGGTCGTCGCCGTTGAGCCGGGCGCTGGCCCAGGCGAAGGAGGTCTTCAGCGGCAGTGGGAGCGGCTCGCGGCGGCCGGCGTCGTAGAGCCGGACCAGGTCGGTCAGCAGGCTGAGCGGCTCGTCGATCGCGGGACCGAGCAGGCGCTGGGACGGCCGTGACCCGCGTGCGGCCCGGCCGATGGTCAGCGCCGTCCAGTTGTGGTCGGGGGCGTGGGCCGCCAGTGCCAGCAGCCGGACCCAGGACTCGACCAGCTGCTTGCCGTCGAGGCGGGAGTAGCCGACGGCGACCAGGCGGTCGGCGTAGACCGGTCCGACGGTGCCGGTGATGCGCCGGCCGTCGGCGAGGCGGACGTCGACGTCGTAGGCCTTCGGGGCGACCTGCCGGTGCGTGAGCGCCGCGACGGCGAGCTGCATCGCGGCGTCGCGGATCTCGCCGGCCTTGCGCCACCCGAGCTGGCCGGGCGGCAACGCGCCGCGGCGCCACTCGGCGCCGAGGGCCTGGTCGGGATGGATCCCGCGGAGCATGTCGGCGAGCATCCGGTCGCCGACGCCCCAGGTCTCGAGGGCGTCGATCTCGACCGGCATCGCGTCGGAGACGCCGTCGACGTCCCAGGGCAGGGTCAGGTCGAGGGCGCGGAAGAAGCCCTTGACCGGGTCCTTGAAGAAGGCGACCAGGTCGGTCAACGCGATGTCGTCGGGATCGGGCGCGGCGAGCGGTGCGTCGAGGAACCCGGGCGCAGCCGGCCGGTCACCGACGGCGGTGCGGGCGGCGACCAGGAGCGCCGGGTCGAACGTGAACGGCGTGGGTGTGCCGAGGCTGCCCGGCGTCACGTTGCGGGGGTCGAAGGGCTGCAGCGGGTGCTCGACCACGAGCCGCTCCCGGACCCGCTCCGAGGTGGTGCGGTCGAGGGCGTCGAGCAGCTCACCGAGAGGTACGGCGGGGGGCCGTGGCTGGCCGCTGTGCTCGTTGGCTCCGGTGTAGGTGACGACCAGCGTCTCGGTCGCAGCGCCGACGGCGTCGAGCAGCAGCTGGCGGTCCTCGGAGCGCACGTCGCGCTCGCCGGTGAGCGGACTGCGGGCGAGCACGTCGTCGCCGTCGACCAGCCCGAGGCGCGGGAAGACGCCGTCGTCGAGGCCGAGCAGGCAGACGACGCGGTGGGGGACGGACCGCATCGGGACCAGGGTGGCGACGGTCAGGCCGCCGGTGCGGAAGTTGGCACGGGTCGGCCGGCCGGCGAGGTGGGCGCCGAGCAGCGCGCGGACGTCGCTCAGCCGCATCGGGGTGTGCTCGCGGGCGGACGCGTCGGCGAGCACCTGCGCGAACTCGCGCTGCACCTGACCGGTCTGCCACTGGTCGTTGCGGTCGACCTTGGTCAGCGCAGCCACCCCGTCGGCGAGGGCGCTCAGCCAGTCGCCCAGCGGCCGCGTGCCGGTCAGCGCGTCGATCGCGGTCGACAGCCGCTCGACGAGCTCGGCGAACCGGCCCGCGAGCTCGACCCGGTTGCTGCCGACGTCGTCGAGCGGCAGCGTCGTCCCGAGCCACCCCTGCGAGTCGTCGGACAGCGCGACGCCGACGAGCACCCGGTCGAGCCCGAACTGCCAGGTGTTCTGCACGAAGTCGACGCCGTACGGCGCACGGTGCTCCTTGTCGAGACCCCAGCGGACGCCGGACTCGCGGACCCACGCGGTGATCGCGTCGAGGTCGTCGTCGCTGAGGCCGAAGCGACGGCGTACGGGCGGCGCCTGGGCCAGGTCGAGCACCCGGCTCGCGGTCGTGCGTCCGCCGGCGAGGTCGAGCAGCTGGGCGGCCACGCCGAGCAGCGGGTTGGTCTGCGTGAGCGCGCGGTCGGCGAGCCGGACCCGCAGCCGGTGGGCCGGGTGCCCGCCCTCGATCAGGTCACCGAGGCCGAACCCCGCGGTGATCAGCGGCGCGTAGGTCTCGATGTCGGGACACATCACCAGGATGTCGCGCGGCTCGAGGGTCGGGTCGTCGTCGAGCAGGCCGAGCAGCACCTCGCGGAGCACGTCGACCTGGCGCGCGGCGCCGTGACAGCTGTGCACCTGGACCGACCGGTCCTTCGCGTCCAGCCGCCGCCCGTCGGGGCGTACGGCGTTGGCACGCAGGTCGTCCTGCAGCCAGCCGAGCATCGTGGCCGGCGCCACGGGGTCGCCGTGGTGGGTGTCGGTCGCGTCGACGGCGACGAGGCTGCGCTCGAGCTCGCGCACGTCGCGGCCGAGGGTGGCGAGCAGCGGGTGGCCGACCTTGCGGTGACTGCGGTCCTCGGCCCTGCTGACAGCACCCTGCGCATCGCGCAGCGCCTGCCAGAGGTCGTCGCTGGGGTGGGGGAGCCAGAGGTGCAGGTCGTGGTGGCTGGCGAGCGCGGACAACAGGGCGATCTCGGTGCTGGGCATCCGGGTGTGGCCGAAGAGGGACAGGCGCGTGGGCAGGTCGCTCGGCCCCGCCGCGAGCCGGGCGACCGTCTCCGCGTGTCGGACGTGCGGCGGCGGTTGGCCGACCGTCGCGACGAGCGCGCGCCACAGGGGCGGCTGCCAGTGCAGGTCGCTCGCGAGGTCGCCGCCCGCGCCGTCGGTGACCCGGCCGTCGATCCAGTCGACGAGGAGCTGCGGTCGCTGCACGGCGTACGACGAGAAGAGCCCGGCCAGTCGACGCGCCACGGAGTAGCGCCGCCCCCGGCGGAACTCGGCCTCGTCACCGCTGTCGAGGTGGCCGAGGTGCAGCGCGAGCGTGTGGGCCCAGGGTTCGTCGAGGCTGGCGTCGAGCACCTCGAGCAACGGCCAGGCGAGCGCGTCGGCCGCCCACGGGTCGTCGTACGTCGTGCCCATCAGCTCGGCGATCAGCGACCGTGGTGATCGGAACTCGACCCCCGCGCACACGCCGTCCTGCCGCTCGCCGCGACCGAGGACGTGGGACAGCCGCTGGCTGAGCCACCGCTCGACACCCTTCGCCGGCACCAGCACGAGCTCGGTCGCGAACGGGTCCTCCAACGACACCGCCAGCAGCTCGCCGAGGGCATCGGCGAGCTGGTCGGTCCGCGGTGCGCGGTGCAGGTGAAGCGCCACGGGGCGCACCTTACGGCGAAGCGCGGACAGTGGTTCTCGTTCTCCCTACGCTGCTGGACATGAAGCGAGCCCTCCTCCCCGTTGCCGCCCTGGCCCTCGTCGGCTCCGGCTTCGCCGCCGGCATCACCGTCACGCTCGGCTGCTGCCGACGACCCCGCACCGGTGACGGTCACCCGCCAGTCGCTCGCCGAGGTCACCGCGCCTCCCGGGGCGCCTCAGCGGACCCTCGGCCTCAGCAAGGTGATCGTCATGCCGGGCTCCCTGCTCGCCTCGCACCACCACCCCGGAGCCCAGCTCGGGTACGTCGCGGAGGGCGCGCTGACCTACACCGTCGAGAGCGGCCACGCGCGCGTGATGAAGGGGACCGGGGACGACCCCACCCTGGTCAAGAGGCTCGGGCCGGGTGACACCTACACGGTGAAGGCCGGCCAGTGGCTGCGCGAGGACCAGGACGAGGTCCACCACGCCGAGAACCAGGGCACCGTGCCGATCGTGATCTACATCGCCACCCTGCTCCGCACCGGCGAACCGGCGGGGATCCCGGACTGAGTGCGTCGGATGACGGTCGAGGGGGTACCGCTCCCCCATGACCGAACCCACGCCCGACGCGGAGCCTGAGGTTCTCGAACCCACCTCGCCCGCGCCGACGCCGCCGACGCCGCCGACGAAGGACCCACTGCGCCACTCGCGCACCAGCGGGGCATGGACGGCAGTCGTCATCGCGGCCGTCCTGCTGGTGCTGCTGATCATCTTCATCGCGCAGAACACCGACGACGTCCACATCTCCTTCCTCGCCTGGGACGGCGACGCACCCCTCGCGGTCGCGCTTCTCATCGCCACCGTCGGCGGCATCCTGCTGACCGCGACCGTCGCGACGATGCGGATCTGGCAGCTGCGCCGACGGGTCAAGCGCGAGCGGACGACGCACTAGCCTCGGGAT
>CAVOJM010000012.1:0-120501 GCA_963696245.1 uncultured Actinomycetota bacterium | reverse complement strand
GCGAGCGCCTGCTCGACGATGGGCCAGGACTCGGCCGACGACGAGCCGGCCTCGAAGCGCGTCGTCCTGGTCACCCACGACTCGTTCGTGCTGCCGAAGAAGCTCGAGAAGCAGTTCGAGCAGGAGTCGGGCTACCAGCTCGTCGTCCGGGCCTCCGGCGACGCCGGTGTGCTCACCAACAAGCTGGTGCTGACCAAGGACGACCCGCTCGGTGACGTCACCTTCGGCATCGACAACACCTTCGCGTCGCGGGCGATCGACGCCGGGATCCTCGCGCCGTACGACGCGAAGCTGCCCGCCGGCGCCGAGCAGTACGTCCTGCCCGGCGACGACGACCACGACCTGACGCCGATCGACAACGGCAACGTGTGCGTCAACGTCGACGACACCTGGTTCGCCGACCACGACCTGGCGCCGCCGACGACCCTCGACGACCTGGTGAAGCCGGCGTACAAGGACCTCTTCGTGACGCCCGGCGCGACCACGAGCTCGCCCGGCATGGCCTTCCTGCTCTCGACGATCGCGGCGTACGGCGAGGACGGCTGGCAGGACTACTGGTCCGAGCTGATGGCCAACGGCGCCAAGCTCGACGCCGGCTGGTCGGACGCCTACGAGGTCGACTTCACCCAGGGCGGCGGCAAGGGCGACCGCCCGATCGTGCTGTCCTACGACTCGTCGCCGGCCTTCACCGTCGCCGACGGGAAGTCGTCGACGAGCGCGCTGCTCGACACCTGCTTCCGCCAGGTCGAGTACGCCGGGGTGCTTGCGGGTGCCGAGAACCCGAAGGGCGCCCAGGCGCTGGTCGACTTCCTGCTGACCCCGGAGGTGCAGGCGGCACTGCCGGAGAGCATGTACGTCTTCCCGGTCGACTCGTCGGTCGAGCTGCCGGCGGAGTGGGCGAGCTTCGCGAAGCAGCCCACAGACCCCTGGCAGGTCGACCCTGCCGACATCAGCGACCACCGTGACGAGTGGCTGCGCGAGTGGAGCGACGTCACCTCGCGATGAAGAGGGCACTCGCCCTTGCGGGCCTGGCCGCCGTCCCGCTGACGGTGCTGGGCCTCTTCTTCGTGCTCCCGGTGAGCGGGATGATCTCCGAGGGCTTCTGGGTCGACGGGAAGTTCGACCCGGGAGCGGTCGTCGACGTGCTGGCCCGGCCCCGGGTGCACCGGGTCATCTGGTTCACCGTGTGGTCCTCGCTGCTGGGCACGGCGTTCGCCGTACTCCTCGGGCTGCCGACGGCACACCTGCTCTACCGCCGCCGCTTCCGGGGCCAGCGGCTGCTCCGGGCCCTGCTGGTCGTGCCGTTCGTGCTGCCCACCGTCGTGGTCGGTGTCGCCTTCCGCGAGCTGATCGGGGAAGCGGGGCCGCTCGGCTTCCTGGGTTTCGACGGGTCGGCCGGGGCGATCGTCGCGGGCCTCGTCTTCTTCAACGTCGCGGTCGTGGTGCGCGCGGTCGGCGCGAGCTGGGAGTCGCTCGACCCGCGACCGGCCCAGGCCGCCGCGGCGCTCGGAGCCGGACCGGTGCACGTCTTCCGGACCGTCACGCTGCCGACGCTGCGCCCCGCGATCATCTCGGCGGCGAGCGTGGTCTTCCTCTTCTGCGCGACCTCCTTCGGTGTCGTGCTGACCCTCGGCGGCCTGCGCTACTCGTCGGTGGAGACCGAGATCTACCTGCTGACCACCAACCTGCTCGACCTCCAGGCCGCCGCCGCGCTCTCGATCGTGCAGCTGCTGGCGATCACCGCGCTGCTCGTCGTCGCCGGTCGCCTGCGCGCCGTACCCGACCCCGGCGTCGCGCGCACGACCCAGCGGATGCCGCGGCCGTCGCTCGGCGACTGGCCCGGGCTGCTCGCGACCGGGCTGGTGCTGGTGCTGGTCGGTGCGCCGCTGCTCGCGCTCGTCGTCGGCTCGCTGCGGGTCCGGCGACTCGTGGAGCCTCGGCAACTACCGCGCGCTGAGCGGGCACGGCTCGCACGAGGCGCTGCTGGTGCCGGTGACCGACGCGCTGGTGACCTCGCTGCGCACGGCCGTCGACGCGACCTGGATGTCGCTCAGCCTCGGCGTCCTGGTCGCCATCGTCGTGACCCGCCGCTCGCACTCGCGCGCCGAGCGCCGCACCCGCGGCGCACTCGACGGGCTCTTCATGCTGCCGCTCGGGGTGTCCGCCGTGACGCTCGGCTTCGGGTTCCTGATCACGCTCGACAAGCCGCCGGTGGACTTCCGCGACTCGCTGCTCCTGGTGCCGATCGCCCAGGCCCTGGTGGCGCTGCCGCTCGTCGTACGCACGCTCGTCCCGTCGCTCGGCGGGATCGAGGACCGACAGCGTCAGGCCGCCGCGTCGTTGGGCGCCGGTCCGCTCCGGGTGTTCATGACCGTCGACCTGCCGGCCATGTGGAAGCCGCTGCTCGCGGCCGCCGGGTTCGCGTTCGCGGTCTCGCTGGGGGAGTTCGGCGCGACGTCGTTCCTCGCGCGCGACGACCACCCGACCATGCCGATCGTGATCTTCCGGTTGATCGGGCACCCGGGTGCGATGAACTACGGCATGGCCCTCGCTGCATCGGTCGTCCTCGCCGCCACCACCGCGCTGGTGATGCTGGTCGTCGAGCGGCTCCGGGTCCCGTCGGTGGGTGCGCTGTGACGCTGACCCTCGACCACGTCGGCGTGGCGTACGACGGCAAGCCCGCCGTCGTCGACGCCTCGCTGGAGCTCACCGACGGCCAGGTGCTCGCCGTGCTCGGTCCGTCCGGCTCCGGCAAGTCGACCCTCCTGCGCGCGGTCGCCGGGCTCGAGCCGACCACCGGCGGTCGGATCTCGTGGGACGGGTCCGACCTGGCCGGGGTGCCGACCCACAAGCGCGGGTTCGCGCTGATGTTCCAGGACGGGCAGCTCTTCAACCACCTCACGGTCGCGCGCAACGTCGGCTACGCCCTGCGGTTGCGGCGTACGCCGAACGCCGCGGAGCGGGTCCGCGAGCTGCTCGCGCTGGTCGGTCTCGAGGGCTACGGCGACCGGCTGCCCGCCACGCTGTCCGGCGGTGAGCGGCAGCGGGTCGCGCTGGCCCGCTCGCTCGCCGTACGTCCCCGGCTGCTGCTGCTCGACGAGCCGCTCTCGGCGCTCGACGCCGGCCTGCGCGAGCGGCTCGCCGCCGACCTGCGCACGATCCTGCGCGAGGCCGGCACGACCGCGCTGATGGTCACCCACGACCACGAAGAGGCGTTCGCGGTCGCCGACCGGCTCGCGGTGATGCGCGCGGGTCGGATCGTCCAGCAGGGCGAGATCGCCGAGGTGTGGCGGGCGCCGGTCGACCCGGAGACGGCGCTCTTCCTCGGCTACGCCCGGGTGCTCGACGGTGCTGCCGGGGCGACGCTGCTCGCGGCCGCCGGGCTGCCGGGCGGCCGATGCGGTCGCCGTACGCCGCTCTGCCCTGACCCTCGACGACGCCGGTCCGCTGCACGGTGTCGTGCGCTCGGGCCGGGCGACTCCGGAGCAGATCCGGCTGGTCGTCGACGTCGACGGGATCGGCGAGCTGGACGCGGTCGCCCGGCTGGACGCGCACGCGGCGCCGGGGGAGCGGGTGACCCTGGGCGTCGACCGGAGCAGGCTCGCCCCGATACCTGAAGGTTGCTGACTGGCAACCTTCTCTACACTGACCTCCGTGTATCGCCGTGCCTGGACCCTCCTCGTGGCCAACGCCATCCTCATGGGGGGCCTGGCGATCCTGGTGGCGGTCGTCTACGACAAGAGGCTGATCGACCCCGAGGGCAGCTTCCTCGGGCCGTCCTGGCTGCGGCTGCCGCTGCTCCTCTTCGGTGCGGTGCTGCTCGACCTGCTGCCACGGACGCTGTGGTACTCCAAGCTCAACCCGAAGGCGATGCCGGCGATCGTGCGGACCCGGTGGAAGGCGCACTGGACCCGCGAGCGCTGGACGCTGGTCGCGCTGGGGATCAGCTGCTTCTACATCGTCTACGTGAGCTATCGGAACCTGAAGTCGTTCCTGCCGTTCGTCCGCGAGGTGAAGTACGACCGCGAGCTGCACATGCTCGACCGGCTGCTGCTCTTCGGCCACGACCCGGCCGTGATCCTGCACGGGATCTTCGGCGAGGGCTTCATGGCGTACGGCTTCTCCTACGTCTACCTGTGGTTCCTGCCGCTGGTGCCGATCGCGGTCACGGCCTGGGTCGTGTGGTCGCGCAACCTGTCCTACGGCTACTGGTTCGTGACCTCGCAGTGCGTCGCGTGGACGCTCGGCACCGCGTCGTACTACGCACTCCCGACGCTCGGCCCCGGCCTCAAGTACGTCTGGCTCTACGAAGGCCTGCCCGATACACCCGCGAGCCAGCTGATGGACTCGCTCGTCAACGGCCGCGCCCTGGTGATCCAGGGCGTCAGCACCAACGCGGTGCAGTCGGTCGCCGGGTTCGCGAGCCTGCACTGCGCGATCACGCTGCTGGTCGCGCTGATGATCCAGTACACCGTCCAGAGCCGGGTGCTGCGGATCGTCTTCTGGGTGAACTTCGGCGTCACCATGATCGCCACCCTCTACTTCGGCTGGCACTACATCGCCGACGACATCGCCGGTGTGATGATCGCCTTCGTCTCCTTCTACGTCGGCGGCATCGCCAGCGGTCAGAAGTTCGACCACCACGGGCTCGCCTCGCACCCGACGACGACCACCTCGGCCGTCCCCGTCGACCGCTGATCCGGTCCGGGTCTCCTGCCGCGCTGGCGGGGTAGTCACGGACGTTGTGGTGGCGATTTCGGCCGTGCGACCACCAGAACGTCCGTGACTACCCCGACGCGCGCGGAAGTTACAACCTTGTAGTTCGTCAAGCCGACACGCCGGTGACGCAAGAGAAAGATGAGGTTTTTGTTCCTTTTGTGACGAAAGTTGTCTAGCGTGCTGCGAGTGCCGCATGGGGCGGCCTTCCAGTCCAGGGGGAATCACGGTGCGTGCGCTCGGTGTGACCGCAGTCCTCGTGCTGTCCCTCGGGATCGGTGGCATCGCGACCGGAGTGGCCGTCGCTGACGACCACACCCCGTCGCGCCACGACGTCCAGGAGGCTCGCGTCGCCGTCCAGGACAAGGCCCAGGACGTCGACTCGGTCCGCGCCCGTCTCGTGCTGGCCAACCAGCGGCTGCAGCAGTCGGCCATCGCCGCCGCCCAGGCGGCCGAGGCCTACAACGGAGCCCGGTGGCGCGCCGCGGAGGCCCGCAAGGCGGCCGCGGCAGCGCAGCGGCGATCGGCGATCGCGGAGAGCGACGTCCAGCGTCAGCGGGAGGCGTACGGCGACGCGATCGTGACGTCGTACGAGCTCGCTCCCGGGCTGACGGCACTCTCCGCGATCGTGCAGTCCGACGGGATCGACACGGTCCTGCAGCGCAGCGCGACGATGGACAACGCCGAGGACGCCCTCGACGGCAACTACGACGCCTTCCGGGCGGCGGCGACCCTGGCTGACGTCGCGAGCGACCAGGCCGACGACGCCGAGGACGCAGCGACCAAGGCGCAGCAGGACGCCCTCGACGCCAAGCAGCAGGCGCAGGACGCCGCCGACGCCGCTGCCGCGCAGGCCGCGTCGATCGCCGACGAGAAGTCCGCGCTGATCGCCCAGCTCGCCGACCTCCAGCACATCAGCGTCAAGCTCGCCCAGCGCCGCCAGTCCCACCTCGAGCAGCAGGCCGCTGAGGCCGCTGCCGCCGCGGCGGAGCAGGAGCAGGAGCAGCAGGCGCCGGAGTCGACGCCCACCGCGACGCCCCAGCCGACCCGGATCCGCAGCCCAGCGCGGATCCGGAGCCGACCCAGGCGCCCGAGCCCTCGACCCCGCCGGAGCCCTCGACCCCGCCCGACCCCACGGACCCGCCCGAACCCTCGACCCCGCCCGCGCCCACGCCCGCGCCCGCGCCGCCCACGCCGCCCGCGCCGTCGGGACCGGCCGCCGGTGCTGGTGCCGCGATCGCCTTCGCCCGCGCCCAGATCGGCGAGCCCTACCGCTGGGGTGCCGCTGGCCCCAACGCCTGGGACTGCTCGGGCCTGACCATGGGCGCCTGGCAGGCCGGCGGGACCTACCTCCCGCACTACTCGGTGGCGCAGTACGAGCAGTCGACCCCGATCTCCGCCAGCGACCTGCAGCCGGGCGACCTGGTCTTCTGGGGCTCGTCGAGCAGCCCGGGCTCGATCTACCACGTGGCGCTCTACGTCGGGAACGGCACGATCATCCAGGCCCCGCGGACCGGTCGTCCCGGTCGAGGAGGTCTCCATGTACTCCTGGACCGCCCCGAACTTCTACGCCCGTCCCTGATCGCGCCGGATGTGACGCAGCGCCGGTCCAGAGCACTGCTTGGGCCGCATGCCGCCTGGGTAGCGTCGAGGCATGGCCACCGACACCGCTGCGCCCCCGACCACGAACGGCTACGTCCAGCCCGAGATCGACGTACCAGCGCTCACGTCGCTGCTCGACGGGAAGTACGCCGAGGTCCGCAACCTGGTCCGCGCCAACCTCGCGGAGTACGCCTCGATCCTCGAGGACGCCGAGGACCTGTCCGTCGACGACTTCCGCGAGCGGGTGAAGGAGGTCGTCGTCGAGATGGCGGCGACCGGCCAGACCGGGATGGGCTTCCCCGAGGAGTACGGCGGCGGCGGTGACATCGGCGCCTCGATCGCGGCGTTCGAGACGCTGGCGTACGGCGACCTGTCGGTGCTGGTGAAGGTCGGCGTGCAGTTCGGCCTCTTCGGCGGCGCGATCCTGCAGCTCGGCACGCAGCGCCACCACGACGCCTACCTCGCCGACCTGATCACCGGGAAGCTGATGGGCTGCTTCGCGATGACCGAGACCGGGCACGGCTCCAACGTCCAGGCGCTCGGCACGGTCGCGACGTACGACGTGGCCACCCAGGAGTTCGTGATCACCACGCACGGCGACGAGGCGCGCAAGGACTACATCGGCAACGCCGCGAAGCACGCCGAGGTCGCGGTCGTCTTCGCGCAGCTCGAGGTCGGCGGCGCGTCCGAGGGCGTGCACGCGTTCGTCGTGCCGATCCGCGAGAAGGGCGAGCCCTGCGCGGGCGTCGACATCGAGGACGACGGCCGCAAGATGGGGCTCAACGGCGTCGACAACGGCCGGATCCGCTTCGACGGCGTGCGGGTGCCGCGCGAGGCGCTGCTCAACCGGTTCGCCGACGTCACGCCCGCGGGTGTCTACGAGAGCGAGATCGACAACCCCAACCGCCGCTTCTTCACGATGCTCGGCACCCTCGTGCAGGGCCGGGTCTGCGTGGGCGGCGCCGGCATCAACGCGAGCAAGGTCGCGCTGGCGATCGCGACGAAGTACGCCGTACGCCGCCGCCAGTTCGAGGCGACCTCGGACACCGAGGAGGAGCTGCTCCTCGACTACGGCATGCACCAGCGGCGGCTGTTCCCGCTGATCGCCCGCACCTACGCGCTGCACTTCGCCCAGGAGGTCGTCGCCGGTCAGCTGCACGACGTCTTCTCCGGGCATCAGCGACAACGAGCACACGCGCCGCGAGCTCGAGTCGCGCGCGGCCGGCACCAAGGCGCTCGGCACCTGGCACGCGACGCGCACCATCCAGGAGTGCCGCGAGGCCTGTGGTGGCGCGGGCTACCTGGCCGTCAACCGGTTCGCGGCGCTCAAGGCCGACACGGACGTCTTCACGACCTTCGAGGGCGACAACCACGTGCTGCTGCAGCTGGTCGCGAAGGGCCTGCTGACCGACTACGCGAGCGAGTTCGAGGACATGGACCAGCTCGGCATGGTCCGCTTCGTCACCAACCTCGCGGTCGAGACCGTCATCGAGAAGACCTCGGCCCACAAGCTGCTGGAGCGGGTCAAGGACCTGCTCCCCGGTGGCGACCAGTGGGACCAGGACGCCGGGCTGCTCGACCCGACGTACCAGCTCACGATGCTGCGCTTCCGCGAGGAGCACATGCTCGCCGGGGTCGCCCGCCGGCTGAAGCGGGGCATCGACCAGAAGATGAACCCGGGCGCGGTCTTCTCCCGCGTCCAGGACCACGTGATCGCGGCGGCCAACGCCCACGTGGAGCGGCTGGTGCTCGAGGCGTTCGTCGACAAGACGGCCGCGCTGCCCGACGGTGACCAGAAGGTCGCCCTCAACCTGCTGTGCGACCTCTTCGCGCTGAGCACGATCGAGTCCGACCGCGCCTGGTTCATGGAGCACGGCCGGCTGTCGGTCCAGCGCTCCAAGGCGATCAGCCGCGAGATCGGCAGCCTCTGCCGCAAGGTGCGCCCGCTCGCCGTCGACTACGTCGACGCCTGGGGGGTCCCGGGCGAGATGCTGCGGTCGCCTGCGCTGCTGGGCTGACGCTCTCGCAGGGGGTCAGTGCCCCCCGGACTCCTTGAGCCGGTCGAACGAGGCGTGGACCTCGGCCTCGGCCTCGGTGCGGCCGACCCACTCGGCGCCTTCGACGGACTTGCCGGGCTCGAGGTCCTTGTAGACCTCGAAGAAGTGCTGGATCTCGAGGCGGTCGAACTTCGAGACGTGGCTGATGTCGCGCAGGTGCTCCAGGCGCGGGTCGCTCGCGGGGACGCAGAGGACCTTGTCGTCGCCGCCGGCCTCGTCGGTCATCCGGAACATGCCGATCGCGCGGCAGCGGATCAGGCAGCCGGGGAAGGTCGGCTGCTGGAGGATGACCATCGCGTCGAGCGGGTCGCCGTCCTGGCCGAGCGTGTTCTCGATGAAGCCGTAGTCGGCGGGGTACGCCGTCGAGGTGAACAGGGTGCGGTCCAGGCGCAGCCGGCCGGACTCGTGGTCGACCTCGTACTTGTTGCGCTCACCCTTGGGGATCTCCACCAGCACGTCGAACTCGAGCACGTCTTCCTCCGCCATCGTCATCGAACTTGTAGGCCCGCGCGGCGGGCAGCGCCCAGTCTCCCGCACAATGGCCGCAAACGTGGAGTCGGAAGAGGTGAACTGTGGGGCGACGTGACGCACGCCACGGTTCCCGCCTCGCCTTCTGGCTGCCTGTCCTCCTCGTCCTGGGCGTGCTCGCCGCCGCCGGGATCGCGTACGTCGAGGTCGATCGACCCGAGCCTTCCGACGAGCCGGCCGCGATCCCGCCGCCAGCCGGCCTGACCCTCCCAGCGCTGACGACCCCGGCGCCGGTGGCCCAGACGGCCGCAGAGGCGCCGCCGATCCCGGTGCCGTACGCCGCGCCGTCGAGCCGGTCCTCGACGACGCCGACCTCGGCCCGCACGTGCTCGCCACGATCTCCGGCCTGGACGGGACGCTCCTCTACTCCGCCGGCACCGGCACGGCCATGCCGGCGTCGACGCTGAAGCTGCTGACCACGACGGCAGCGCTCGACACGCTCGGTCCGGACCACACGTTCGACACCACCGTGGTCGCTGACGGAGCGCGCCGCGTCGTGCTCGTCGGCGGCGGCGACCCGCTCCTGTCCCCCTCGGACCTGAAGAAGCTGGCCCGGGCCACGGCGGCCAAGCTCACGGGCAAGGTCTCGGTCTCCTACGACATCAGCCTGTTCAGCGGTCCGGAGATCAACCCGCACTGGCCGGCGACCTACGTCCCCGAGGGCGTGGTCTCGCCGATCCAGGCCCTGTGGGTCGACGAGGGCCGGCCCGCGACGGGCTTCGGTCGTGTCGACGACCCCGCCGCGGCGGCCGCGCAGGTCTTCGCCGACGACCTCGCGAAGGCGGGCCTCACCGTCAGCGGTACGCCGGACGAGCGGACCGTCACCGACGGGACCGAGCTCGCGCGGATCAGCAGCCTGCCGCTCTCCCAGATCGTCGAGCACACCCTCACGACCAGCGACAACGAGGCCGCCGAGGTGCTCAGCCACCAGGTCGGGATCGCGACGTCCGGCGTCGGCAGCTTCGCGGCGGGGGCCAAGGGCGTGCTCGAGACGGTCGACGGCCTCGGCGTACCCACCTCCGGTGCCGAGGTGTACGACGGGAGCGGGCTGTCTCGCGACGACCTCGTCGACTCCGACACCCTGGCGGGCGTCCTCGAGGTCGCGGCCTCGGCCGACCACCCCGAGCTGCGGAGCGTGGTGACCGGGCTGCCGGTCGCCGGGTTCACCGGCTCGCTGGTCGACCGGTTCGGGGCGGGCGACCTGGTGGGCCGCGGCGTCGTACGCGCCAAGACCGGGACCCTCACCGGGACCAGCGGGCTGGCCGGGATCGTCACCGACCGCGACGGCACCCCGATCGTCTTCGCGCTGCTCGCCGACCGGGTCGACGTCCTCGACACCCTCGATGCCCGCGACGCGCTCGACGACGTCGCGACCGCTCTCGCTGCCTGCCGGTGCGGGAGTTGAGCGTGGCCCGCCCGGGTACGGTCGCCCATGGACCACCAGGAGTCCCCGCTTCCCCGCTGCGCTCCTCCAGCGTCGACTCCGGAGCCCGGAGCGAGCGCCCCGGCATGGTCGACTGGGATCTGGCCGTCTCGCTGGGCTCGCGCCTGGCCGGTGACGGCCCGGAGATCACCCGCGAGGACGCCGACGCCGTCGTCGCGGAGCTGCGGGCCGACGCCGACCGCTCGACGGGTCTGGTCCGTGAGTTCACCGGGACTGGTCGCCGCCGAGCACACCGCCCCGGTCCTCGTGGTCGACCGGCCGGGCTGGGTGCAGGCCAACGCCGACGGCTTCGCGACCGTGCTCGCGCCCGTCGTCGACAAGATCTCCGGCGACAAGGGCGCCCCGTCGCGGCTCACCCACGCCATCGGCTCGCGGGTCACCGGTGCCGAGGTCGGTGCGCTGCTCGGCTTCCTGGCCGGCAAGGTGCTCGGCCAGTTCGACCCGTTCTACGGCCAGGACGGGCGGCTGCTGCTCGTCGCGCCCAACATCGTGCACGTCGAGCGCGAGCTCGCCGCCGACCCGCACGACTTCCGGCTGTGGGTCTGCCTCCACGAGGAGACCCACCGGGTCCAGTTCACCGCGACCCCGTGGCTCTCCGACCACCTGCTCGGCGAGATGCACGCCATCGCCGACACCCTCGAGCCCTCCGGCTTCCTCGACGACGGTCTGTCCCGGATCACCGAGGCGTTCAAGGGTGGCAACCGTGGCGGCAACCTGATCGAGATGATCGGCAGCCCGGAGCAGAAGGAGATCATCGACCGGGTCACCGGCGTCATGTCGCTGCTCGAGGGCCACGCCGACGTCGTCATGGACGGCGTCGGTCCGAGCGTGATCCCCACGGTCGGCTGACATCCGCAAGAGCTTCAACACGCGCCGCAAGGGCGTCGGCGTCCTCGACCGGATGCTGCGCCGGGTGCTCGGCCTCGACGCCAAGATGGCGCAGTACCGCGACGGCGCGAAGTTCGTCCGCGCGGTCGTCGACAAGACCGGCATGGCCGAGTTCAACGCGATCTGGGAGCGCGCGGAGAACCTGCCGTCCAAGGCCGAGATCGCCGACCCGGCCGCCTGGGTCACCCGAGTCCTCTAGCCCGTCCCGTGAGCCTCCACCCGGCCGTCGCCGCCGTCCGCCTCGGCGTACGACGCGCGCTCGCCGACGTGGACGCGGGCCGGACCGTCGTCGTCGCCTGCTCCGGCGGACCCGACTCGCTCGCGCTGCTCGCCGCGACCGTGTTCGAGGGTCGCAAGGCCGGCTGGCACGTCGTCGGCGCGACCGTCGACCACGGGCTGCAGGACGGGTCCGCGGAGCAGGCCGCCCGGGTCGTCGACCAGATGGCCGAGCTCGGCGTCGACGAGACGCTCACCGCGCGCGTGCAGGTCGACGGGCGCCGGGATCGGCCCCGAGGCCGCCGCCCGGCAGGCGAGGTACGCCGTGCTCGAGGAGATCGCCGAGCGGTTCGACGCGGCCGCCGTCGTCCTCGGCCACACCCGCGACGACCAGGCCGAGACCGTGCTCCTCGGCCTGGCCCGCGGCTCCGGCGGCCGGAGCCTCGCCGGGATGCGCCGGTCCTTCGGCCCCTTCGTCCGCCCGCTGCTCGACGTCTCGCGCGACGACACCGTCACCGCCTGCCAGGTCGAGGGCATCGCGACCTGGGACGACCCCCACAACGCGGACCCCGGCTTCACCCGGGTCCGCGTCCGGCACACCGTCCTCCCGATGCTCGAGGACCAGCTCGGCCCCGGCATCGCCGCCACCCTCGCCCGCACCGCCGACCAGCTCCGCGACGACATGGACCTCCTCGACGCCGTCGCCGAGACGGCGTACGACGACCTCCGCGACCTCCCCGTCGACGGACTCCTCGCCCAACCCACCTCGATCCGCCGCCGCGTCCTGCGTCTGGCGGCGGTCGACGCCGGCGCTCCGCCCGCCGAGCTCTTCCACGAGCACGTGCTCGCGATGGACGCCCTGCTCACCGACTGGCACGGTCAGAAGTGGGTCGACCTGCCGGGCTCCCTGCGCGGTGCGCGGCGAGCGGGACGTCTGCACCTCGATCGCGCCCACTGACAGATCCCTCGGACAGCCGACTGGGAGGTCAGACTTGACGCTGGATCGAGGGCTCGGTCCGACCGCTGGAGGAGAAGAAGTACGCCGACGCCGTCTCGGTCCCGTTCTACGTCACCCGGACCGGCCGCTGATCGACGCGCTCGCCTAGGCTCAGGCCCATGGACGCATCGGACGTGGAGAACGACCTGGTCAACGTGCTCTTCACGGAGGACCAGATCCAGGTCCGACTGCGTGAGCTCGCCGCCGAGATCGAGGGCGACTACGCCGACAAGGACCTGCTCATCGTCGGCATCCTCCGCGGCGCCGTGATGGTGATGGCCGACCTCGCGCGCAGCTTCAGCCGGCACCTCGAGATGGACTGGATGGCCGTCACGTCCTACGGCTCCGGCACCAAGTCCAGCGGCGTCGTGCGGATCCTCAAGGACCTCGACACCGACATCTCCGGGCGGCACGTGGTCATCGTCGACGAGATCATCGACACCGGCCTGACGCTGTCCTGGCTGACCGCGAACCTCGCCTCGCGCAACCCCGCGAGCGTCGAGATCTGCACGCTGCTGCGCAAGCCCGAGGCGCTGACGATGCCGGTCGACGTGAAGTACGTCGGGTGGGACATCCCCAACGAGTTCGTCGTCGGCTACGGGCTCGACTACCGCGAGCGCTACCGCAACCTGCGTGACATCGGCACCCTGGCCCCCCACGTCTACTCCGTGAGCCGGGTCCGTCCGCTGGCCCCACCTGAGACAATGGGAGTGGCCGCTGGTCCCCGTGTACCGTCGACCGTTCAGATCAGTCCGTCCGAGAGAAGCCTGTGAAGCGCATATTCAAGGGTCCATGGCTGTGGATCGTGCTCGCCGTCGTGGGAGTCCTGCTCGCCCTGCAGTACCTCGCCCCCAACGGCGGGTACAAAGAGGTCGACTCCTCGAAGATGCAGGAGTACATCAGCTCCGGCGAGATCAAGGAGCTGACCTTCGTCGACGGTGACCAGCAGATCCAGGCGACCCTCGACAACGGCGACAAGGTCACGACGTTCTGGCTCGACGGCACCCAGGACACGATCAAGGACGAGGTCCAGGCCCAGGTCGACAAGGGCACGATCGAGAAGTACACCGTCGAGGTGCCCAAGCCGAGCCTGCTCGGCTCGATCCTGGCCACGCTGCTGCCCTTCGCGCTGATCATCCTGCTCTTCCTCTTCCTGATGAACCAGGTCCAGGGCGGTGGCGGCCGCGGCGTCATGCAGTTCGCCAAGTCCAAGGCCAAGCTGATCTCCAAGGACATGCCGAAGACGACGTTCACCGACGTCGCCGGCTGCGAGGAGGCCATCGAGGAGCTCGGCGAGATCAAGGAGTTCCTCCAGGAGCCCGCCAAGTTCCAGGCCGTCGGCGCCAAGATCCCCAAGGGCGTGCTGCTCTACGGACCTCCCGGCACCGGCAAGACCCTGCTCGCGCGCGCCGTCGCCGGCGAGGCGGGCGTCCCCTTCTACTCCATCTCCGGCTCCGACTTCGTCGAGATGTTCGTCGGTGTCGGTGCGTCCCGCGTCCGCGACCTCTTCGAGCAGGCCAAGGAGAACGCCCCGGCGATCGTCTTCATCGACGAGATCGACGCCGTCGGTCGCCACCGCGGCGCCGGCATGGGCGGCGGTCACGACGAGCGTGAGCAGACGCTCAACCAGCTGCTCGTCGAGATGGACGGCTTCGACGTCCGCGGCGGCGTCATCCTGATCGCCGCGACCAACCGGCCCGACGTGCTCGACCCCGCGCTGCTGCGCCCGGGCCGCTTCGACCGCCAGATCGCGGTCGACGCCCCCGACCTCTCGGGCCGCCACCAGATCCTCAAGGTCCACTCGCGTGGCAAGCCGATGTCGCCGGAGATCGACCTGCTGTCGGTCGCCCGTCGTACGCCGGGCTTCACCGGTGCCGACCTGGCCAACGTGCTCAACGAGGCCGCGCTGCTGACGGCTCGCGGCAACGAGAAGCTGATCACCCCGCACAGCATGGACGAGGCGATCGACCGCGTGATCGCAGGTCCGCAGCGGCGCACTCGCCTGATGAGCGAGAAGGAGAAGCTGATCACGGCCTACCACGAGGGCGGCCACGCCCTGGTGGCTGCGGCGCTGCCCGGCACCGACCCGGTGCACAAGATCACGATCCTCCCGCGCGGTCGCGCCCTCGGCTACACGATGGTGCTGCCCGACGAGGACAAGTACAGCCAGACCCGCTCGCAGATGCTCGACTCGCTGGCCTACATGCTCGGCGGCCGTGCGGCGGAGGAGATGGTCTTCCACGACCCGACCACCGGCGCCGGCAACGACATCGAGAAGGCCACGGGCCTGGCTCGGGCGATGGTCACGCAGTACGGCATGACCGAGTCGCTCGGCGCGATCAAGCTCGGCGACTCCAACTCCGAGCCGTTCCTGGGGCGCGACATGGGCCACCAGCGCAACTACTCCGAGGACGTCGCGGCGAAGATCGACGAGGAGACCAAGAAGTTCCTCGCGGTCGCCCACCAGGAGGCGTTCGAGATCCTCGAGGAGAACCGCGACGTGCTCGACACGCTCGTGCTCGAGCTCTTCGACAAGGAGACGCTCGACAAGGAGCAGGTCGCCCGGATCTTCGAGCCGCTGCGCCGCCGTCCGGAGCGTCCCGCGTGGACCGGCTCCGACCGGCGCATCCCGTCGGCGATCCCGCCGGTCGAGATCCCGCAGTGGATCAAGGACCGGGCCGCCGCCAACGCCGCCGCCTTCGCGGCGTCCAACGGCGACGCGCCCCCGGTGGCCGAGGGAGAGCGAGGAGGCCGGAGCGATCCTGACGCCTCCGGGCTCCGGCGGCGACGTCCACGGCGGTCCCGGACCGCAGGGCTCCGGCACCGCAGCTTCCGCCACACTGATCCGATGACCGACTCGATCCGCCCCGACGGCCGGGGTCCTGAGGACATCCCTCCGTTCGACCACGCCCGCGCGGAGGCCGCCGTACGCGAGCTGCTGATCGCGATCGGCGAGGATCCCGACCGCGAGGGGCTGCACGACACCCCCGCTCGGGTCGCGCGGGCGTACGCCGAGGTCACCGCCGGGCTGCGGATGACGCCCGAGGACGTCCTCACCACGACGTTCGACATCGGGCACGACGAGATGATCCTGGTCCGCGACATCGAGCTCTGGTCGATGTGCGAGCACCACCTGGTGCCGTTCACGGGCGTGGCGCACGTCGGCTACATCCCGGCGCCGTCCGGCAAGATCACCGGCATCTCGAAGCTCGCGCGGCTGGTCGACGTCTACGCCAAGCGGCCCCAGGTGCAGGAGCGGCTGACGACGCAGGTCGCCGATGCGCTGGTGGACCTGCTCGAGGCCCGCGGCGTCATCGTCGTGATCGAGGCCGAGCACCTCTGCATGACGATGCGCGGGGTGAAGAAGGCCGGCGCCCGGACGATCACCTCGGCCGTGCGCGGCACCATGCGCTCCAACGCCACCACGCGCGCCGAGGCGTTCGCGCTCATCAACAGCAGGCGCTAGCGCCCGGCGCTCAGCCCAGCTCCTCGGACTCCACGTCGAAGAACTCCTGGTAGTCGCGCACCCGCTCGCGCAGGGCGCCCTCGTCGAGGCCGGTCTCGGCGAACGAGTAGCGCTTCAGGGTGCCGCCCTGGTCGCCCGGGTGGGCGGCGAGGAAGGCGCGCATCCGGCTCTCGGCCTCGGCGGTGAGCTCGAGCCCGATCTCGTCGTAGATGCGGGCGACCGCGCCGATCAGGTCGTGGCGGATGTCCTGGTAGCGGACGTCGACGACCTGGCCCGGGCCGAAGATGCCGTCGTGGCGGGCCTGGAGGGCGCGCTCGAGACCGAGCGGGATGTCCTCGCCGTACTGCGCGGCCAGCCCGGTCACCTCGAAGTGGTCGGTGGTCATCTCGCGCAGGCTCGCGCCGAGCGCGCTGATCGAGGCGATCACCTTGAGCGGGTCGCGGTGGGTCTGGATCACGACGGCGTCGGGGTACTCCGCCAGCAGCGCGGGCAGGCACCACAGGTGGGCCGGCGACTTCAGCAGCCAGCGCTCGGAGTGGTGCTCGGACTGCAGGTGCTGGAGGAAACGTCGGTGCCAGGCGTACGCCGGGGCCATGTCGGCCTCGTGCAGCAGCCAGTGGTTGTACGCCGCCACGTCGAACTGCAGCGAGTGCTGCATCGACCGGAAGTCGCTGGTGAAGATCCGCACGTCCTCCTGCGCCAGCTGGGCGCCGAGCTCGTGGAAGGCGGCGAAGCCGGGGATGAACATGTCGACCAGGTCGAAGCCCGCCTGGGCCTCGGCGATCCGGGGGTCGGTCTCGAAGGTCGCGGTCTGCGGCGCGGGGACGGGGCGCTCCATCTCCCAGCTCAGCGGCGCCCGGTTGGCCGGGTCCTGCGCCATCAGGTCGTGCAGGATCGTGGTGCCGGTGCGGGGCTGGCCGACGATGATGATCGGCCGGACGATCTCCTGCGCGGCCACCGCCGGGTGGTCCTTGCGCCAGGCCTCGATCCGGAGCCGGTTGGACAGGTCGGTCGACGACGCCGTCCTCGGCGACGCCGACGCCGATCTCGTTGAGCTGGGCGGTCTCGGCGAGCGACTGCAGGTAGATCTCGAGCCCCGGCTGCCAGCTGTCGGAGCCGAAGTCGTCAGCCCCGGCGGCCTCGATGGCGGCCGCGACCAGCCGGTCGCGGCGCTGGTCGGTGGTCTCGCCGATGGAGGTGGTGGACATCGCGGCTCCTCGATCTCGGGCGTCAGAGTGACGGTCGTCACACGGATAATACGGGGTCTTAGTCCGCCGTCCAGATGGTCTGGTCGAGGGTGTCGAGGCAGACCACTAGCCTCGACGCATGACGAGGACCCCGGTGCTCATGCCGGTGCTCATGGGCGTCGTCAACGTCACGCCCGACTCGTTCTCCGACGGTGGCCGCTGGCTGGAGCCGGACGCCGCGATCGCACACGGACGTGAGCTGATCGCCGACGGCGCCGACATCCTCGACATCGGCGGCGAGTCGACCCGTCCCGGGGCGACCCGGCCCCTGGTCGAGGAGGAGCTCGGCCGGGTGATCCCGGTGATCACCGAGCTCGCGGCGGGGGGTGCGGTCGTGTCCGTCGACACGATGCGCGCCGAGGTCGCCGAGGCGGCGCTCGCCGCCGGGGCCACGATCGTCAACGACGTCTCCGGCGGGCTCGCCGACGCGCGGATGCCCCGGGTCGTCGCGGAGGCGGGAGCGACGTACGTCGCGATGCACTGGCGCGCGCACGCCGACCACATGCGCGACTTCGCGGTCTACGACGGCCCCGGCGGTGTCGTCGCCGCCGTGCGCGACGAGCTGGCTGCGCGCGTGGACGTGCTGCTCGCGGCGGGGATCGCGCCCGAGCGGGTCGTCCTCGACCCCGGCCTCGGGTTCGCCAAGCACAGCGAGCACAGCTGGACGCTGCTCAACGGGCTGGGCGTGATCCAGGACCTCGGCTATCCGCTCCTGGTCGGTGCGAGCCGCAAGTCCTTCCTCGGTAGGCTCCTCGCGACCGGTGGCACGCCCCGGCCGGTCGAGATGCGGGAGCACGCCAACACCGCCCTGACGGTCCTGCTCGCCCAGCAGGGCGTGTGGGGCCTGCGGGTGCACGACGTACGCGCCGCGCGGGACGCCCTGAGCGTGCTCGAGCGGCTGGACCAGGAGGCCGCACATGACCGATGAGCTCGCCGTGACCGGGATCGAGTGCTACGGCCACCACGGAGTCTTCGAGTTCGAGAAGCGCGAGGGGCAGACCTTCGTGATCGACCTCGTGCTCGGCATCGACACCGCGCCGGCCGCCGCTTCCGACGACTTGCAAGACACGGTCGACTACGGAAGTCTCGTGACCTCGGTGAAAGCCGCCGTGGAGAAGGATCCGGTCGACCTGATCGAGACCCTGGCCCAGCGGATCGCGGGTGTCTGCCTCTTGGGCGACCGTGTTGAATGGGCTCGGGTCACCGTTCACAAGCCGGACGCACCCATCGACGCGACGTTCTCGGACGTGGCGCTGACGATCACCCGCAACCGTGAGGCCGCCCGTGACTGAGACCCCCAACCCCAACATCATCGATGCCGACACGCTGACCGGCGAGATGCGTCCGATCCGCCGTGCGGTGCTCGCACTGGGGTCGAACCTCGGGGAGCGGATGGCCAGCCTCCAGGGCGCCGTCAACGCGATCGCGGACACGCCGGACGTGTGGGTCACCGGGGTCTCCCCGGTCTACGAGACCGAGCCGGTCGACTGCCCGCCCGACGCGAAGAACTACCTGAACGCCGTCGTCCTGATCGACACCACGCTGGCCGCGAGCCGCCTGATGGATCGCGCGCTGGCGATCGAGGACGCCTTCGACCGCGAGCGCAGCGAGGTGAAGAACGCCCCGCGCACGCTCGACGTCGACCTGATCGTCGTCGGCGACCGTCGCAGCGACGAGGACTTCCTGCGCCTTCCGCACCCGCGGGCCGCCGAGCGTGCGTTCGTGCTCCGCCCGTGGCTCGACGTCGACCCCGGGGCGGACTTCCCGGACCTGGGTCCGGTCGCCGAGCTGCTGGAGAAGGCCGACTCGAGCGGCATCACCCTCCGCGACGACCTGGTCCTCGAAGTCGAGTGACCCGGCCGTGAGTGCCGGCCGGCCCGGCGACGAGTCTCCGGGCGGGCGGCTGCGGCCGACGTCCGCTGCGGTGCTGACCGCGTGGGGGCTGATCGGCCTGGTCGGCGGCTGGCTGCTGCACCCGCTCTCGCAGCGGATCTGGGGCAGCGCCCCGATCATCACCTGGGCCCAGCCGCTCGCGCTGGTGCTGGTCGCCGCGATCCTCGGCGCGACGGCGTACTTCACCTGGCGCACCGTGCACGTCCACCAGCAGCGCCTCGATCCACACCGGGCCGTCAACCGTCTGGTGCTCGCCCGCGCCTGCGCGCTGGTCGGCGCGCTGGTGGCCGGTGGCTACTTCGGCTACGCCCTGAGCTGGGTCGGCGTCGAGGCCGAGCTCGCCAACCAGCGGGCCTGGCGATCGGTCGCCGCGCGGTCCTGGCCGGGGTGGCGATCATCGTCACAGCGGTCCTGCTCGAGCGTGCGTGTCGCGTCCGATCGGACGCGGACGAGTCCCTAACCTGCTAGGCATGGCTTCCCCTCAGGCACCATTGGCCCCAGCGGCCACTGCTCGGTCCAGCCGTCGCCGCCAGCGCAGCACGCGTCTGACCGTCGCCGCCGTCCTTCTCGCGGTCGCCGCTCTCGTGGTGATCGGCGCGATCGTGAGCGGTTCGTGGCTCCTCGTCACCACCGCCGCCGTCCTCGGTGTCGCCCTCGGCGCCGCCGCCACCCGCATCACCCACGCCGAGCTGGCCGAGACCCGCCGCGAGGCGGCGCGCGACCGGGCCGAGCAGGCGCAGGACTACCGCCGCCTGACCGAGGTGCGCACGGCCGAGAACGCCGCCTTCGTCGACACCATGCAGGCGCGCGCCGCTCGCCAGGAGGAGGCCGTCCACCAGCTCGAGGACGCGCTGACCGCCGCCCAGAGCCGGGCTGCCGACGCGACCCGCAAGCTCAACCAGAGGCGCGCCGCGCCGACGCCGTCGAGCGCGAGAGCCGCGACACGACCGAGCGCCTCGAGGATCGCCTCGTCGAGGCGGAGGAGCGGGCCGCCGAGGCCGTGGTCCGGGTCGCCGAGCTGGAGCAGGAGCTGGACGTCGTACGCGCCGAGCTCGACGTCGTCACCCAGGCCTGGCACGCCGCCGAGGCCGGCGCCCGCAAGCACGCCTGAGGCTCAGCACACGTTTCCCCGCCGCGACGCATGCGGCATGATCAGCGAATCGTGATCCCTGACGAGAACCGGTTCGAGAGCGACCCCGAGCAGGTGCTCGGCGACATCCCGGGCCTGCCGCCCGGCTGGACCGTCGGGTCCCCCGATCCCGGTGACCGGTTCGATGTCGCGCGCCTGACCCATCTGCTGCGCGCCCACGAGCGCGAGGGCCGCGGCTGGGCCGCGTCCGGCGTCGACGACGTGCTGGTCGAGGTCTCCGAGCACGGCCTGCTGCATGCGCGAGAACGTCGTGGTGCGCGACGCGGACGGCGACATCCACGCGTGGGGCAGCGTGCACGACCGCTCGGTCGGCCGGATGCTCTTCGTGCACGTCGTCCAGCGCGACCTCCCCGACGACATCGCCGACAAGTGCTCCGAGCTGCTCGTCGAGTGGGCCGAGGGCCAGGCGCGTGCCGTCGGCGCCGCCCGCGGGCTGGAGACCCAGCAGATCGACACCGGCGCCTTCGAGGGCGACGAGCGCCAGGCGCCGCTGGCTGACGGAGTCCGGCTTCGAGCAGGTCCGGACCTGGTGGCAGATGAGCCGGCCGGTGGTCGCCGACGAGGCCGAGCTGGTGCGAGTCCGCGGAGCACTGGGAGGCCGACGGCGTGGTCTTCCGGACCGTACGGCGTACGGGCGGCGGGATGCCCGACGAGGACGACCTCCGCGAGGTGCACGACGTGCTCGAGGGCGCGTTCGTCGACCACTTCAACTCCAGCGAGGAGACCTTCGAGGAGTTCGTGCACCGGCTCCGCGAGGACCCCGGTCACCGCTGGGACCACTGGTGGCTGGCCGAGCTCGACGACGGCGACGGCCCCCAGCCGGTGGGCGCGCTGATCGGCACCGTCTCCGAGAGCGCCACCGGGCCGGACGGGTCCTACGTGTCCTACCTCGGCGTGCTCGAGGCGGCCCGCGGCCGCGGCGTCGCCAAGGGCCTGCTGCGCACGATCATCGCCGACGCCGCAGCGCGCGGCCGCGACCGCGTCGGGCCTCGAGGTCGACGCCGACTCACCGACCGGCGCGGCCGGTCTCTACACGTCGATGGGCTGGGCGACGAAGTACGTCACCGAGTCCTGGCACCGAGACGTCCGTCCTGACGACGCCTCAGTCCGCACTGCCAGGCGTCGAGCGTCGAGCTCCAGCGTGCGGCGCATCTCGGCCAGCGCGGCCCGCAGCGCGCGGTGCACGCCGTTGGGAGTGAGTACGCCGACGAACTGGGCGCCCTGCTTCACGCCGATCATGCCGCGGTCCTCGCGCAGCAGCACCGCGAGCGCATCGCCGAGGCTGGCGTCGACGTCGATCGCGGCGTCGAGGTCGCCGACGCTGCACGCCGTCGAGCGGCTCGACGTGCGCGGGGTCGAGCGGGGTCACCGCGAGCCGTCGCAGGCCGCTGGTGGAGCCCGACGAAGTCCGGCCACGAAGTCGTCGGCCGGGCGGCCGAGGAGCCGCGAGCGGCGGTGTCGTACTGCGCGAGCCGGCCGCCGGTCGCGAACACCGCGACCCGGTCGCCGAGCCGGACCGCCTCGTCGATGTCGTGGGTGACGAAGACGACCGTCTCGCCGAGCTCGTCGTGCAGCCGCAGGAACTCGTCCTGCAGCCGCAGCCGCACCACCGGGTCGACGGCGCCGAACGGCTCGTCCATCAGCAGCACCGGCGGGTTGGCCGCGAGGGCCCGGGCCACGCCGACCCGCTGCTGCTGACCGCCGGAGAGCTGGTGCGGGTAGCGGTCGGCGTACGTCGCGGGGTCGAGCCCGACGAGCTCGAGCAGCTCCTTGGCCCGCTGCGCGGGCGGTCGCCTTCGACTCGCCGTACAGCAGCGGCACGGTCATCACGTTGGTGATGATCTTCTGGTGCGGGAAGAGCCCGACCTGCTGGATGACGTAGCCGATGCCGCGCCGCAGCTCGACCGGGTCCTGCTCGGTCACGTCGACGCCGTCGATCTCGATCCGTGCCGGTGGTCGGCTCGATCAGCCGGTTGATCATCTTCAGCGTCGTCGACTTGCCGCAGCCGGACGGGCCGACCAGGCAGACCAGCTCGCCGCGCTCGACGTCGAGGTCGAGCTCCTGGACGGCGACCGTCCCGTCGTCGTAGGTCTTGCCGACGCCCGCTGAGACGGATCATCGGAGTGGAACCCGCCGAGGACGGTAGCGTCCATGCGGTGACCCTACTCGTGGCCGCAGCCAGTGCTGGCGAACCGAGTTGCTACAGCCGGCTGACCAACGAGTGGTTCTGCTGGCAGTACGTCCAGGACCGGCAGAGCGAGCTCGTCGACGCGACGGTCGAGCACCTCGCAGATCACGCTCGCCGCGGTGCTGCTCGGCGTGGTGATCGCGTTCCCGCTGGCCCTGCTCGCGCGCCGGCTGCCGCGGCTCGAGTCGGCGATCGCTCGGCGTCGGCGACCGCGGTCTACACGATCCCGTCGCTGGCGCTGCTGCCGCTGCTGGTCCCGTTCACCGGGCTGAGCGTGACCACGGTCGTGATCGGGCTGGCGCTCTACGCGCTGACGATCCTGGTGCGCAGCATGCTCGAGGGCCTGCGCAGCGTGCCGGACGACGTGCGCGAGTCCGCGACCGGGCTGGGCTACGGCCCGACCCGGCTGCTGCTCCGGGTCGAGCTGCCGCTCGCGCCTGCCGGTGATCATGGCCGGGCTGCGGGTCGCGACCGTGTCGACCGTCGCGCTGACCACCGTCGGCACGCTGGTGTCGTACGGCGGGCTCGGCAACCTGATCAAGGACGGCGTCATCACCAACTTCCGCGCCGAGCTGCTGACCGCCGTCGGTGCTCTGCGTGCGTGCTCGCGGTCCTGCTCGACCTGCTGATCGTCGCGCCGCAGTGGCTGCTGACGCCCTGGACCCGAGGGGAGCGCGTGCATGACCGTCCTCGCCGACACCTGGGACTACCTGACGACCGCGGCCAACTGGACCGGCGACGGCGGGATGCTCCAGCTGCTCGTCCAGCAGCTGCTGATCAGCGTCACCGCGCTGCTGGTCGCGATGCTGATCGGGCTGCCGATCGCCCTCGTGGCTCGGCCACCTCGGTCGCGGCGGGCTTCCTCGCCATCAACATCTCCAACATCGGTCGCGCGGTCCCGACGTTCGCCCTGCTGGCGCTGCTGGTGACCGCCGACTGGCCCGGGACCGCGCGAGTTCGGGCCCTACGGCCGAGCCGGGCTCGCGACGATCATCGCGCTCACGCTCTTCGCGCTGCCGCCGATCATCACCAACGCCTACGTCGGCGGTGCGCGAGGTGCTCCCCGACGGTGAGGCAGGCGGCCGACGGGATGGGCATGACCGGGCGGCAGAAGTTCTTCCGGGTCGAGCTGCCGCTCGCGTCGCCCGCTGGTCATGTCGGGCATCCGCCTCGCGCTCGTGCAGGTCTGGGCGACCGCGACCATCGCCGCCCTGGTCGCCGGCCCGGGTCTCGGCCGGGTCATCACCGACGGCTTCTACCGCACCAACTACGGCAAGGGCATCGCCGGCGCGATCGTCGTCGCCGTCGGTCGCGCTGGTCCTCGAGCTGCTCGCGAGCGTCGCTGCAGCGGGCCGTCGACCCGATCCCGGGTCCGTCATCGAAACGTCACCGGGGAATGTCGGTGACCCGCTCTATGGTTGCCGAGGAGACCGACGCCGTCGGTCACTAGCTCGACCGGACACGCGCGGCGACGATCCCGCGGGACACAGAAGGTGAAGCACATGCACGTACGCCGTTCTCTCGCCGCGGCCCTGGCCGTCGGCTCCCTCCTCCTCGTCGGCGCGTGCGCCGGCGACGACCTGAGCGACGCCTCGGACGACCCGAGCACCGGCCGACGTCCGCCTCCGCGCTCGACCGACCAGGGCCGCGGTCCGGATCTCCGGCCAGACCTTCCCCGAGGCGGCGCTCGTGGCCGCGATGTACGACGAGCTGCTCGACCAACGCCGGCTACGACACCGACGTCAAGCTGGTCGACACCCGCGACGCCTACATGGCGACGTTCCCCGAAGAGCATCGACGTGGTGCCCGAGTACGTCGGCGGCATCGTCAACTTCCTCAACGCCAAGGTCAACGGCGCGAAGGCCGAGCCGTTCACCGCCGGCGACGGCGCCGACCTCGCCGACCAGGGTCAGTCCCTGCTCGACGACGCCGGGATCACGCTGCTCGACCAGTCCCCGGCGACCGACACCAACGCGTTCTTCGTGACCAAGGACTACTCCGAGTCCGAGGGCGTCACCAAGCTCTCCGACCTCGCGGGCAAGTCCGTCACGCTGGCCGCGGCCGCCCGACTGCGAGGGGCGGCTCGACTGCGAGGGCGGGCTCTCCGACCAGTACGGCATCGACATCACCAAGGTGCTGCCGCTGGGCTACGCCAGCGACCAGACCTACCAGTCGGTGATCAACGGCGAGTCCGAGCTGGGCGAGACCAGCACGACCGACGGCACCCTGGAGTCCCAGGGCCTGGTGGTCCTCGAGGACGACAAGCAGATCCAGCCGGCCCAGAACCTCGTCCCGGCGGTCAGCAGCACGTTCCTCGCCGACCACCCCGACGTGGCCGACGTCCTCAACTCGCTGATGGCAGCGCTCGACGACCGAGAAGCTCACCGAGCTCAACGCCAAGGTGGCCGTCGACCGGGCCAAGCCCGAGGACGTCGCCCACGACTTCCTCACGGAGGCCGGGCTGCTCTGACATCGCGCCCCCTACGCTGAGACCCGTGTCGGGGTCGCTGCGCTCGAGGGTCGGCGCACTGGTGCGGCAGGTCCGCGGTGCCAGTGCGCCGACGATCGACGTCGTGGTGGTCGTCGAGCCTGTCGACCGGCCGCGTCTCGAGGCGGCCCTCCGCTCCGTCAGCCGAGCAGGGGTACGCCGGGGTCTCGGTCCGGGTCGCCGCGCTGACCGACACCGAGCCGACCTGGCAGGCCGCCGCCAACGCCGGCGTCGCGGCCGGGCACGGCGACTTCGTGGTCCTGCTCCGAGGCTGCGACCTGCTGGCGCCCGACGCACTCCGGCGGGCCGCCGAGGCGCTCGCGACGTCGGGCGCCGCTGCTCTGCTCGGGACGCCTCGAGCAGGCCGGCGCGCCAGAGCCGTGGCTCTACTCGCGCGCAGCGCGAGCCCTCCGGCTGAGCCTCGCCGGGACCATGCTGCGGCGGTCGGCGTGGATCGGGATCGATCCCGACGACGACTGGTTGCTCTCGACCACCATCGCCCGCCTGCTCGCGGGCGGTGGTCGAGGCGTCCGCCTCGAGGAGCCGGCCGCTACCTGGTTCCCCGACCACGGCACCCGCGCCTACGGCGCGACTCCGAGCTCGCTGCCCGGACTGGCCGTGCGGCGTGACCGGATCGCCACCCTGGAGAGCCTCCTCGACCGGAGCGAGCTCGCCGCTTCCTGGCACCGGCTGGTGGCCGGCGTGGAGGTGCCCCGGTTGCTCCAGGACTCCGAACGAGCCGATGCTGCGCAGTGGGCCGAGCTGCGCGAGCTGGCTCGGACGGTCAGCGCCCGACCGGCGGTGGACGGCTGACGTCGGTGCTGCCGCCCGGGCGCTCGTGTGGTTGGCCGCGCGAGGACCGGCGCGTCGACCTCGAGCTGGTGGCGACCGAGGTCGCTTCCCTGGGCGACGACCTGCGCACCGAGCGCGTCGGCGCCGAGGTGCGGGCGTGCTGGTCGGTCCCCGACCTGCCCGACGACGTGGTCGGCCTCACCCTCGCCGAGACCGCGGCTGACGGTCGACGTCGTGCGCGCGCGCGCCGACGGTGCCGACCTGAGGCTCGCGGTCGACCACGTCGATCTCGCCGACCCGACCACCCGGGTGACGGTGCAGGACGCTGCCGGCGCCGACCACGAGGTGATGCCGCTCGCCTCGCCTATCCGGGCTCGTGACCGTCGGTTCCAGGCCGCCGTCGACGTCCGGGTCGTCGCCACCGGGCGAGCTGACTGTCACCGTCACGCAGGGCGACCTGGTGCGGACGGCTCGGGTGGTCGTGTCACAGCCCACGCTGCCCGCGGCCCGGCCCCGTGACGGTGAGCGATGCGAGCGTCGAGGGCGTGTCGCTGACGGATCGCGGCTGCCGGCGCGCTCGACCGGCTCCGGCTGCTCGGACGTGCGGACGTCCCACTTCCTGGGCAGGTACGTCCCCGCGCTGGCGGTGCCGAGGTCACCCTGGTCGCCGACACCTTCGGTGTGCCCCTGCCGCTGCCGCCCGGCAGGTCATCGCCTGGTCGCAGGTGACCAGAACGTTGCGGTCGCCGAGCCCCTGCGCTCCCGGCTGCCGCTGGTCCTCCGCGGCGACCACCACCGGATCCGTGCTGCGCCTCGGTCCCCGGGGCGGCCTGGTGGTCGAGCTCGGTGCGCCGCTGTCCGACGACGAGCTCGGGCCGTACGCCCAGCAACGGCTGCAGTCGTCGTACGCCGTCACCGATCGCCCCGTCGACCCGGACCTCTTCTACTTCGAGAGCTACGCCGGTCGCACCGCCACCGACAGTCCACGCGCGATCTTCGAGGAGCTGCGCCGGCGCCGGCCGGATCTGCGCGCGCTGTGGGGGATCGCCGACCACGGGCAGCAGGTGCCCGACGGCGCGACGCCGGTGCTGCATCCGCAGTCGCGAGTGGTACGACGCGCTGGCCGGTGCCGGCGTGATCGTGATGAACACCGACACCGAGGTGTGGTTCCGCCGGCGTCCCGGTCAGGTGCTGCTGCAGACCTTCCACGGCTACCCGTCCAAGGCGATGGGGCGCAGCCAGTGGGACGCCAAGGACTACCCGCCGTCGGTGGTCCGCGAGTTCCGGGCGCGCGGCGTCGACACGTGGAGCGCGATCCTCACCCCGACGCCCGAGATGACCCGGCACTACCGCGAGCAGTACGACTACGACGGCCCGGCCTTCGAGCAGGGCTACCCACGCGACGACGCTCTCACCGCTCCCGGGGCGGCCGCCCGTCGTGACGCGACGCGGGCCCTGCTCGGCATCGGGGCCGACCAGACGGCCGTGCTCTACGCGCCGACCTGGCGCGACCACCTCGCCAGCCGGCCGCGGGCCGCGGCGATGACCGACCACCTCGACCTGGTCCAGGCGGCGAACGAGCTCGGACCGGACTTCGTGGTGCTGCTGCGTGGCCACCGGTTCCACCGGCCACCACCGGTGAGTGGCGCGGCCCGGGTCGTCGACGTCACTGCCTACCCCGAGATCAACGACCTGATCCTGGCCGCGGACGCCGCGGTCCTCGACTACTCGTCCCTGCGCTTCGACTTCGCCCTCACCGGACGGCCGATGGTCTTCCTGGTGCCCGACCTCGAGGAGTACGGCGCCGGCAGCCGGCAGTTCCTCTTCCCGTTCGAGGACTCGGCGCCGGGTCCGTTCGTCGATGACACCGCCGGGGTGGTGGCGGCGCTGCGCGATCCCGGCCTTGCTGCCCGGTGGGCGCCGCCGATCGCGGCGTTCAACGCGCGCTACCAGCCCCACCAGGACGGCCGGGCGAGCGAGCGGGTCGTCGACGCGCTGCTGGCGCTCGCGGAGCGAGCCTCAGGCTGACGGGGCGTCGCCGCGGGGCACGAACACCGCGTCGACCAGTCGTGCCGACGCGTGGCCGTCGTCGAGGTCGACGTAGTCGCGGCGGAACTGCTCGATCAGCGGCGCGCTGGTCGCGCGCAGCCCGTCCAGGTCGTGGAGCAGACCGACCACCTCGGCGGTGGTGGTGACCCGCGGCCCCGGTGCGGTCGGCAGGTAGTCGATCACGCCGCCGCGCGCCGCGTCGTACCTCGCGAGGTCGGGGACCAGGAAGATCATCGGCTTGTCGGTGATGCCGTAGTCGAAGCGCAGTGAGGAGTAGTCGAGGACCGCGACGTCAGACGCCAGGATCAGGTCGTTGATGTCCGGGTGGTCGGTCACGTCGATCACGCGTTCGCTGAAGAGCCGGGTCTGCGACCGGGCGTTGAACGCGTGCCCGCGCACCAGCAGCACGAAGCCGTCGCCGAGCATCTCGGAAGCCCGCTCGACGTCGAGGAAGTCGACCCGCTTCGCGGACAGGTCGTCGAGCGACATGTAGTCGCGGAAGGTCGGGGCGTACATGACCGCGACCTGGTCGGGCCGGATGCCGAGGTCGGCGCGGGTGCGCTCGCGGATCTGGGCACCCTCGTCGGAGACGAGCACGTCGTTGCGCGGGTAGCCGATCTCGAGCACCTCGCAGGTGGCGCCGGCCGGCTCGAGGAACGCCTTGCGCAGCAGGGGAGTGGCGTACGACGCCGGCGAGACGAAGTAGTCCCACTCACGGGCCCGACGGTCGAAGTTGAGGATCTGGCTGCCGAGGAAGCCGCCCTTCGACCACCACTCGTGGCCCATCACCTTGTAGGGGTAGCCGTGCATCGTCTGGATCATCACCTGGCCCTCGGGCTTGGTGAACCAGCCGATCTGGTGGACGTTGATCATGTGGTAGCGCGAGCGGGCGAGCGCGTAGTGCCAGGCGCGGGTGTCCTGGACCAGGCCGATCGCACCGTCGGGGACGGGGACCGAACGGTCGGCGATCGACCAGTAGAGCGTCAGCTCGGATCCGCGACGGCGCAGCTCGTGGTGCACGCCGAGGCCGTTGCAGTTGGCGGCATCGCCGTACAGAGCGCGGAAGAAGACGCTGTCCTCGTCGGCCACCGCCGCCTGGGCCTCCTCGCGGAGGCGACGCTGGTTGCGAGCGCCGCGCTCGTCGTCGGCGAGGGGAGGTGCGAGCGTGATGGCGAGGGTCGGCACCCGGGCGACCTGGAGCTCGACGATCCCGCGGTAGCGGGTGAGGGCGACGTCGTACGGGAGCACGTCGACCAGCTCGGCCGCGGGCGTCACCGGGATCCGGGTGCCGGAGGAGTCGACCAGCGAGACGGTGTACTTGCCCGGCGACAGGGCCAGGCCCTCCCGGGCCCAGCGCGTGCGCGTCAGCGCGAAGACGATCCGCGGCCGCGGGCCGCTCTCGTCCCAGGTGCCGGCGATGCGGTCCTTGCTCGTCTCGAGCACCGGGGCCCAGGTCGTCATCGCGGCCGGACCGGCGACGGTGATGACGAACTCGTCGTCGGTCACGGTCGGGGCGATCGCCACCGGGACCCGGTCGAGGACCTCCAGCTCCCCGTGCCGGCCGCGCGTGAGCACGTGGCTGGCGGTGTCGGTCGGATCGGGGGGTACGCCGGGGGAGCGCGGCAGGTCGGCCTGCGCGAGCAGCGGGGTGCGGATGCCGTCAGGCCCGTCGATGCAGACCCACATCGGCGCCGTCGCACGCTCGCCGCTCTGGGCGGACGCGGGGATGGCGGTGAGATCGAGCTCGACCGCCCAGCCGTCGGCGGTCCGCCTCGGCGCCGCGGTCAGCAGCGGCCGGCGGCGGTCGTGGTGGGCGAGGACGACCTCCCTGACGGGCAGGTCGCCGGCGGAGAAGGTGACCGTGGCGCGACCCCGGGGCGAGGCCTCGGTGCGTACGACGTACGGGCCCTCGGTGACGCTGACCAGCAGCTGACGCAGCCGGCTGGCGACCTTGGCGACGTAGCCGGGCGCGATCGGGTGGGCCTGGACGACACCACCCGAGCCGGCCAGCGCGATCTCGTTGACGGGTCCGACCCGGGTGACACCAGCGGCCGTGATCGTCACCTCGACGTGCCAGTCGACGGCACGCGCCGGCAGTGATCCGGCCGGCAGGGTCGCCCGGAACCCGCCCGGACGGTAGTTGGCGTACCAGTGGCCGCCGACCGCGTCGAGGCGCGGCTCGTCGCGGGACTCGACCTCGAGCCGGTGGCGCTCGGAGCCGTCGGGGGAGACCAGCTCGAGCCCGATGACCGGCGGTGACTCGGCGAGGTCGAGGTTGCGCAGGTAGGCCCAGCCGTCGAGGTGGAGCGAGCCGTCGTCGGCCCAGGCCACGCGCAGGATCCGGGCCGCGAGGTCGACCTGGGTCTCGGAGAGCATGTTGGCGTAGTCGGGGAGCGTGTCGGCGAAGGGCAGGTCGGCGTGGACGCCGTCCTCACGCGCGTGCGTCTGGAACCGCTGCAGCTCTTGACCGAACTGCTCGAGGAACTCCTCGGCGTCGGCACGTCGATCGGCGACGATCAGCTCGTCGATCATCTTGTCGGACGCCGTCACCCACCGCTGGAAGAGCTCGCGGGGGGCGACATCGAGCAGGTCGCCGATGCCCTCGCGCAGGAGCTGCCAGAAGTCGTCGCCGCCGGTGATCAGGTGCCGGGTGAAGTAGGGCATGTTGTTGGCGAGCAGCTGGGCCGCGCGGATGCCGGCGGCCTCGCTCTTGCCTGCGGACACGAGATTGGCCAGCGAGTCGCGCACGGTCGCGTTGTGCTCGGCGAGGTTCTTGACCGAGCTCGAGCGCTGGGAGATCGAGGACTGGTCGGCCCGGATTCGCCAGTGGACCCCGACCTCGGGCAGCACGTCGAAGGTGCGGGCCAGCGCGAACGCCGACATCGACACCGGCTGGTCCTCGTAGAGCCGGCCCTCGGGGAAGACCAGGCCGGCCCGGTCCCAGAACTCGCGGCGGTAGACCTTGCCCCACGCGACGGCGTTGACCATCGCCTCGGGGAACTCGTCCAGCGTCGTGGCGAGGCGGCGCCTCCCGTGGGCGTCGCGGATCCAGCGGCCGGCCGGGTGGTACTGGTCCTCCTTGAGCCGGTCGTAGTAGCTCACGGCGAAGTCCGAGCCGGACTCCTGGAGCGCGGACACCGCGTTGGTGAAGGCGTCCGGCGGGACGGTGTCGTCGGAGTCGAGGAACGTGATGAACTCGCCGCGGGCGTGCTCGATGCCGGTGTTGCGAGCCGCGCTGAGGCCGCCGTTCGGACGTCGTACGACGCGAACACGCAGGTCGCGCCGCGCCTGGGCGCGGGCGATCTCGCCGCTGCGGTCGGGGCTGCCGTCGTCGACCACGATGATCTCGACCTGGCGGTAGTGCTGGAAGCGCAGGGAGATCAGGCACTCGTCGAGGTAGTCCTCGACCTGGTAGCAGGGCACCACGATGCTGAGCAGCCCGGGCACCGGCGTCGAGCGGTGCCAGGTACGGCGTACGCGCGTGCCCAGACCGGATCCCGTGCGGGCGGCTCGGCCGAGCTCCGACCCGGCCCGGTCGACGACCTGGTCAGGGAGTCGCGAGGCGATCCGTCGCGCGATCCTGCGGGGGGTGCCGGCCACGTCAGGAGCCTTCGAGCAGCGCGGAACCGGAGAGCGGGTCGAGCTTGCGCAGGTCGAGGATGTGCCCGGTGCCCCCGGAGACGAGGACGTCGAGGGACGAGGCGGCGACGGACCCGGAGGTCAGCAGCAGGTCGGGGTCCTCGACGCCGAAGGCCTGGGTGCGCATCGGCGTACCGGTGCGCTCGGGGTTGACGCAGTTGACCCGGACCCCGTCGGCCGCCCACTCGTCGGCGAGCGCCTGGGTCAGGTTGACCACCGCGGCCTTGGCCGACGAGTAGAGGCTGTAGCCGCTGCGCCCGCGGGTGTAGGAGCTCGAGGTGAAGAGGAGCAGGCTGCCCCGGGTGCGGGCGAGGTGCGGGTGGAAGACCTGGCTGATCAGGATCGGCGCGAGGTAGTTGACGTCGGTCGAGGAGTAGATGGTCTCCTCGGTCGACTCCAGCAGCGAGCCACGCGGCAGGATGCCGGCGGTGTTGACGACGTAGTCGATCCGGCCGTGCTCGGCCGCGACCTGCTCCGCGACCTGCGACCAGGTCCTCGCGTCGCTCGACGTGGGTGCCGGTGCTCGACCGGCTGAAGGAGCAGACCGTGGCGCCGTGCTCCTTGGCCAGGGCCGCGATGTCGGCGCCGATGCCGTAGCTGCCGCCGAGGATGACGAGCACCTTGCCGTCGAGCGCCGCGCGCAGGCCGTCCTCGGTCTGGGGCGTCGGCACCGAGTCGGCGGTGAGCTGGAAGAGCTTGTCGGCGATGAACACGTCGATCGGGTCGGTGACCTTCATGTTGCGCTCCTCGCCGGCCACGACCCAGATCGGGACGTCGGGGAGGTAGCGGAGCACGACACCGCAGTCGTCGGTAGCCCGGAAGTCGGGATCTCCAGCGGCGACGTCGTACGCCTGGCGCAGCACGGAGGCACGGAACGCCTGCGGGGTCTGGCCACGACGGAGGTTGTCGCGCACCGGGATCTGCCGGATGGTGTTCTCCGGCGTGACCTCGATGATCGTGTCGGCCGACGGGATGGCGACGTCGACGGCGTCGTAGGTGTCGAGGGCGTCGAAGCAGTCGCTGATGATCCGGGCGCTGACCATGGGGCGTACGGCGTCGTGGAGGAGCAGCTTGCAGTCGCGGTCGCCGATCGCGTCGAGGGCGCGCAGCGTCGTGCCGTTGCGGGTGTCGGCGCCCTCGAGGATCGCGGTGACCTTGTCGTACTGGCCGCTGCGCAGGATCGCGTGCACCGCATCGAGGTGCCCGGGCGCCATCATCACGATGATCTCGTCGACCATCGGGTGCTGCTGCACGGCGACGAGGGTGTGCTCGAGGATCGTCTTGCCGGCGATCTTGATGAGCTGCTTGGGGATGTCCAGGCCGACGCGCGTGCCGACGCCCCCGGCGAGCAGGACCGCGATGTTGGGGCGCTGCGTCGTCTCGGTGCCGGTCACGAGTCTCGGTCCCGGCGGACCAGCGCGCCGATCCGCCCCCGCAGGCCGGTGTCGGGGCGCTCGGCGTCACGTGCCGCCAGCTCGGCGGCGTGGGCCGCCGTCAGCTCCTGGCGCACCTTGCGGGCTCCCTTGCGACGTTCGCGCCGCTCGCCCGCCCGGGTGCGGTTCAGGCTCACGTCGTAGGCCTCCTCGTAGAAGGCGGCGAACTCCTCGCTGAGGGCGTCCAGCTCGGCGCGCACGGCGGTCTGCGCGTCGCCCTCCGCGCCGACCAGTCGGCCGTAGGCGTCGTACACCCGCGTCGCGAGGTCGCGGGTGCGCGGGCCGAGCCCGAGCTCGTCCCAGCTCGTGACCGAGCGGCGGAGGCCGGGGTCGACCAGCGCATCTGCCTCGGCGACCTGATCGGGGGTCGCTCGGTCGATCAGGCCCGCAGCGAGCGTGCGGTCCGCCGTCGCGAACGCGGAGCGCCAGTCGTCGAGCAGGTCGGTGTAGTTGAGCGTGGCGCGGGGGAGGTCGCGGGTGCGGCTCTCGATGCCGAGCATCATGTTGATCCAGCCGATCACCCGGGTGGTGTTCCCGGTCCGGGTGCCGTAGGCGATCTCACGCGAACGCATCACCTCAGCGGGGTCGCGCAGCATGGTCGCGACCCGGAGGTCCGCGCCGATCTCGGCGCAGGCGACGCGATAGAGCTCGAAGAACCAGGCGAGCCGTGGATCCTTGACGACGACCCGGTCGGACTCGGCGAACTGGTCCTCGAGCCACTCCCGCAGTCGAGCGACGACCTCGGGCCGCTGCGCCAGCTCGCTCGTGGCGTCCCAGGCCTCCGGGCGACCGTCCTCGACCACGACGTCAACGGAGGCGAGCAGCTCGTTGTGGAAGTCGACGGCCCATCGGGGCTCGCCGAAGCCGCGCGGGTTCGACTTGTTGGCCGCGACCTCCGGCTTGGGGATGTGGAACCCGAGCCGTCCGGTCAGTCCGGTGAAGAGGCTCGTCCCGCTGCGCCCGGAGCCGGCGACGACCAGGACCTGGCGGTCGCTCGTGGACGAGGGGTCGCTCGGATGGTGCATGGGAGAACCTTCGCATATTGCGGCCCGCCGCCTGGCTGCAGCCTCAGCTCCTGGCCCGGGCGGCGGGGTGGCGGTCGGCTAGAGTCGCTGTGCCCTGCGCTCGTCCGTCTGTGCCCGTCCGTCTGGGCGACTCCGTTCGCCATACCCACGAAGGCGCCTCACCCTTGTCTGACCAGGACCTCCTGCTGCCGGAGAACGCCGTCCTTCTCCACATCGGGCCCTACAAGACGGGCTCGACCGCGCTGCAGTCGGCGTTGTGGGCACGGCGCGACGAGATGGCGGAGTACGGCGTCGCCTACCCCGGCCGCTGGCGTCGCCTGTTCGGGGTCGGCCACGCGCTGATGCGCTGGGCGCCGCGCGGTCACCAGGTTCCCGACGTCCGGGTCTGGGACGAGTTCGCCGAGCAGGTCCGGGGGCTGGCCGACGTACGCGTCTGCCTGAGCACCGAGGACTTCGGTCGGATCCAGAAGATCGAGCGCAGCCGCAAGATCGTGGCGGACCTGGGCGCTGACCGGTTGCACATCGTCTACGTGGCGCGCAGCTTCGACCGGTTGATGCCCTCGCAGTGGCAGGAGCGGGTCAAGAGCCACCAGGTCAGCAGCTACGACGAGTGGCTGCAGGCCGTGCTGCTCGGTGACGACCACGACGAGGGGCACCGCAGCTTCTGGTCCTCCAACGACATCGAGCGGGTCGCCTCGCACTGGCTCGAGTTCCTGCCGGCCGACCGGTTCACGGTGATCGCGACCGACGACTCGGACCGAGGCCTGCTGCTCCGCTCCTTCGAGTCGATGCTGGGTCTGCCGGACGGCTTCTTGACGCTCGACACCAACTCCAACGCGTCCTTGAGCTACAACGCCACCGAGCTGCTCCGGCGCGTCAACGGCGTCTTCGAGGAGCGCGGGTGGGACGACCGGACCTACGCCGAGCTGGTGCAGCGAGGCCTGGTCGCGGCGCTCCAGTCCAGCGGCCGGTCGCCGCTCGACGAGAGCATCCCGCCCTTGCCGGCGTGGGCCGTCGACCGCGTCGCCGCTCGCAGCCAGCAACGGATCGAAGCCATCCGGTCGCTCGGCGTCCGCGTGGTCGGGGATCTCGACTCCCTTGCCACGTCGGTCCCGCCCGGTGGCTCGGACCGGGCCGCCGAGGTCGACCGGATCGCTCTCGACACCGCAGCCCAGGCAGTCGTCGGCGTGCTCGCCGCGTCGTTGCGCGAGCAGGACAAGCTGCGCGTCACGGTGGACCGCGCTCGCGAGAGTCGGCGCCCCCGCGCGACAGCGGGCCGGGTGTGGCTGACACCTCGAGCCGGGCCATGCTCCGCGAGATCGGGCGGCGTCAGTGGGCCCGGGTCACGCGCCGAGGCCCCCGCCAGAGGCGCTAGAGTTCGCCGCGACCCGCTCCCGATGACGTGTTCGAGGCAATCTCCGTGCCAGACCAGGATCTGCAGCTCCCCGAGGGGTCGGTGCTCGTCCACATCGGGCCGCCCAAGACCGGGACCACCGCGGTGCAGGCATCGCTGCACGTCCACCGCGCACGAGCTGGCCGAGCACGGAGTCTTCTACCCGGGGCCAGCGCATCGCCTCACCCGACCCGGGTGGGCCCTCATCGGCAGGTCGCCGCCCGGGCTCCCGGTCGTGCCGATGGCGGAGTGGGAGGAGGCAGCTCGGGAGATCCGCGAGAGCGACGCCCGCCTGGCGTGCATCAGCACCGAGTCGTTCGCGACCCTGAGCCGCGGAGCAGATCCAGAGACTGGTCGACGACCTCGGTGCGGAGCGGGTCCACATGGTGGCGACCGTGCGTCGGCTGGATCGGCTGCTGCCGTCGGCCTGGCAGGAGCGGGTCAAGTCCCGGCGCGAGGTCCGCACCTACGACCAGTTCCTGCGGGAGGTGCTCTTCCGCGAGGAGGGGAGCGACGCCTCACGGACGTTCTGGCGCAACCACGGGCTCGAGGGCACGTTGAACCGGTGGCGCCCCGCCATCGCGCCCGAGCAGGTCACGCTCGTGGTCGCCGACGAGACCGACCGCGAGCAGCTGCTGCGCACCTTCGAGCGGCTGCTCGGTCTGCCCGACCAGCTGCTCACGCCCGGGCCGTGGAAGAACACCTCGCTCAGCTACGACCGCGTCGAGCTCTACCGTCGCGTCAACCAGGCCTGTCGGCGAGCGGGGACTGAGCGACGGCGACTGGCGCAGGTTGATGTACTCCGGAGCGCTCCCCGCGCTGCGGAAGGCTCCGGCGGCCGCCACCGACATCGGTATCCCGCTGCTGCCGCGCTGGGCTGCGGAGCAGGTGGCCGAGCTGAGCGAGCACCGGGCGCGCGTGGTCGCGGAATCGGGCGCCCGCGTGGTCGGTGACCCTGCGGCGTTGCGGTTCGTGCCCCACGAGCACGAGGACGAGATCGGCGATGCACCGACGACGCTGCCGGTCGAGAGCGCGGCCCGCGCTCTCGAGGGAGTCATCGACGCGGCCCTGCGTCGCGAGCAAAAGCTCAAGGCCCGTCAGTCGAAGCCGAAGCCGAAGCCGAAGCCGAAGCCGGCAGCGCCCGGCCGCAGGCCGGTCCGCGTGTCGACTCGACCTCGAGCAAGGCCCTGCTTCGTGAGGTCGTACGGCGCCAGCGGCGACGCTTCACGCGCAGCTGACGCGCCGACCAGCGGTCACGGACGGTTCCACGCGGAGAGGTCGCGGCCCAGCCACGCAGCCAGCCGGTCGTTGTCCTCGCGGAAGTGCTCGATCAGCTGGAGACGGGTCGCCGGGTCCATGGCTGGGTACGCCGCGGGGCGCGTCTCGCCAGAGTCATCGGTCACCCGATATCGGTTCGTCCACTGCTCGGGCAGAAGCTCCGCCTGGGACACGTCCACCTCGAGGAAGGTGAAGATCTGCCGCAAGGTCGTGACCCGGTCCGAGATCAGATCCTCGAAGAGGATCACGTGCACCCGCTCCCGACCGTGCCCGTCGACCATCGCGAGGACCTGGTCCAGGTAGTGCCCTCGCGCCAGGTAGGAGAACCGGGCCTTCACCGGGTCGCCGTCTCGAGATCCGCCTCTGCTCACGCTCGACGGCCCGCTCGAAGGAGTCGCGCTTCTCGTTGCCTCGTCGTCGCTGGTGCCAGTAGTGGGAGTAGGCGCGCTCGATCGGGTCGCGCAGGCTGATCACGATCTTGGCGTCCGGCAGTGTCCGGGCCAGCCGCTCGCGTGCCTGCTGGTCGTACATGTAGACCGGGGTCGCGTCGCCGAGGTGCACATGGGTCCGGTTCGGGTTGAACTGGCTGGCGTACCACTCCAGGCCGAGATCGAAGTGGCGGTCGAAGAAGTGGGTCTCCTTCGGCTTGCGTGCCATCTGGATCTGGGGGTGCCCGTGCAAGGTGGTCGCGAGGCTGCTGGTTCCGGCCTTCTGCGCGCCCGCGATGACCAGGCTGGGCAGTCGCATCGAAAATTCCCCTCACGGCTCATCTGTTGGATCGCGCCGACCTTATCTCCCGACGGGGAAGCCGCGACCGGAGGCGAGCGGCCGGCACTGCGCGTGTGACCCAGTCCACGGCCCCGAAGTGTTTCAGGCAGGTGACCTGCGGCGTAACCTCACAGCGTCAGCATCTACAACGTCCGGTACCCACCCCGGCTCGTCTCCTGGGAGCACAGGAGGCGGGTGGTCGGAGGGACTGGAACGGAAGGTTCTTTCATGACGCACCCGTCCCGGGCGACCGTTCTGCGCATCGGCGTGGTCGGCGCCGGTCGAGTCGGCGCCGTTCTGGCCGCCGCTCTCGAGACCGCCGGCCACCAGGTCGTGGCCGCCGCCGGTGAGTCCGACGCCTCGCGGTCCCGCATCGCCGAGCTCCTCCCGGGTGTCGCCACGCTCAAGCCGACCGCGGTCGCCCGTGCCTGCGACGTCCTGCTGCTGACCGTCCCCGACGACATGCTCGGCAACGTCGTCACCACGCTGAGCGACGCGGGCGCGATCCGCGAGGGCCAGTACGTCGTCCACACCTCCGGCCGCCACGGCCTCGCCGTGCTCGACCCGGCCGCCGCCCGTCGGCGCCCGCGTGGTCGCCCTGCACCCCGCGATGACCTTCACCGGCACCGCCGTCGACCTCGACCGCCTCGCCGGGCTGCGTCTTCGGCCTCACCGCCGGCCCCGGCGAGCGGGCCTTCGCGGAGGGCCTGGTCGCCGACCTCGGCGGCAGCCCGATGTGGGTGCCCGAGGAGATGCGCACGCTCTACCACGCCGGTCTCGCGCACGGCGCCAACCACCTGGTCACGCTGGTCACCCAGGCGATGGAGCTGCTGACCGCCGCCGGCGCCGACGACCCGGCCGGCACCCTGCGCCCGCTGCTCACCGCCGCCCTCGACAACGCCCTCGACCACGGCGACGCCGCCCTCACCGGCCCGATCGTGCGCGGCGACGTCAACACCGTCCGTGCGCACCTCGCCGACATCGCCGCCAACGCGCCGCACACGCTGGCGCCGTACGTCGCGATGGCCCGCGACACCCTCGACCGCGTCGTCACCGACGGTCGGGTGCTGCCGATCCGGGCGGCCGCGATCGTCCGCGCGCTCGACGACGCCGAGCGCGCTGCACGACCCAGCTCGGCCCGCCGTCGATGAGCCAGACCCCCGCGCTCGCCTCCAGCCGCGCCGAGCTGGCGGCGCTGCTCGCCGACGCGCGCCCCGGGCCGGTCGGGATCGTCCCGACCATGGGCGCCCTGCACGACGGCCACGCGAGCCTGCTCCGCACCGCCCGCGACCGGGTCGGCGACGGACCCCTCGTGATCTCGATCTTCGTCAACCCGCTGCAGTTCGGCGCCGGTGAGGACCTCGACCGCTACCCGCGCACGCTCGACGACGACCTCGAGATCTGCGCGCGCGAGGGTGTCGACATCGTCTTCGCGCCGAGCGTCGACGAGGTCTACCCCGGCGGCCCGCCGCAGGTGACGGTCCGCCCGGGACCGGTCGCGAAGATCCTCGAGGGCAAGACCCGGCCCGGGCACTTCCGCGGCGTGCTGACCGTGGTCGCCAAGCTCTTCGGCCTGGTCCGTCCCGACGTCGCGGTCTTCGGGCAGAAGGACTACCAGCAGCTGGTGCTGATCCGCCGGATGGCGCTCGACCTCAACATGGGCGTCGAGATCGTCGGCGCCGAGACCGTGCGCGAGGAGGACGGGCTCGCGCTCTCCAGCCGCAACCGCTACCTCGACCCGGAGCAGCGGGTCGCCGCCGCGGTCCTCAACCGCGCGCTGCGGGCAGCCCAGGAGAACGCGTCGTACGGCGTCGACGTCGCGCTCGACGAGGCACGCGCCGAGCTGCGCACCGAGCACGAGGTCGACCTCGACTACCTCGTCGTCACCGACCCCGACCTCGGCGAGCTCCCCGACGAGGTCCCGCCCGGCACCGAGGCGCGGATCCTGGTCGCGGCCCGGGTCGGCACCACCCGCCTGATCGACAACCTGCCCCTGGTCCTCGGTGGCCGAAGCGAGGGAGAGCGCTGATGCTCCGCACCATGATGAAGAGCAAGATCCACCGGGCAACCGTGACCCAGGCGGACCTCCACTACGTCGGCTCGGTGACCGTCGACGAGGACCTCCTCGACGCCGCCGACCTGCTGTCCGGCGAGCTCGTGCACATCGTCGACATCACCAACGGCGCCCGGCTCGAGACCTACACGATCGCCGGCGAGCGCGGGTCCGGCGTGATCGGCATCAACGGTGCCGCGGCCCGTCTGGTGCACCCGGGCGACCTGGTGATCCTGATCGCCTACGGCCAGATGGAGACCGCGGAGGCCCGCGAGTTCCAGCCGCACGTCGTCTTCGTCGACGCCGACAACAAGATCCTGGCGACCGGCTTCGACCCGGCCGAGGCGCCCGAGGGCTCCGGCCTGGTCCGCGGTGACCAGCTGGCGCAGCGCTAGCCTGCACAGGTGTCTGCACCCGTACGTCGCGTCCCCGGCCGCCTGGTCGCTCCCGAGCCCGGGTGGACCACCACCGCCGACGTCGTCGTGATCGGCTCCGGCATCGCCGGGCTGACCGCCGCGCTGCGGCTGCGGGGTCAGGTCGACAAGGTCCTGGTCGTCACCAAGGACGTCCTCGCCGCCGGCTCGACCCAGTGGGCGCAGGGCGGGATCGCCGCCGCGCTCGGCCCGGGTGACACCCCGGCCGAGCACGAGCTCGACACCCTCGTCGCCGGTGCCGGGGCGTGCGACCAGGACGCCGTACGCGTGCTGGTGACCGAGGGACCCGAGGCCGTCCGCGAGCTGATCGCGCTCGGCACCAACTTCGACCACGACCCCGACGGCGAGCTGTCCCTGACCCGCGAGGGCGGCCACCACCGCGACCGGATCGCGCACGCCGGCGGCGACGCCACCGGCGCCGAGATCCAGCGGGCGCTGATCGCCGCGATCGAGCAGGCGCCCGAGATCGAGGTGATCCAGCACGCCCTCGCCGTCGACCTGCTGCTCGCCGAGGACGGCGGCGTCGCCGGGCTGACCCTGCACGTGATGGGCGAGGGCCAGCGCGACGGCGTCGGCGCCGTGCGCTGCCGCGCGGTCGTGCTGGCCAGCGGCGGTCTCGGCCAGGTCTTCTCGCAGACCACCAACCCGGCCGTCTCCACCGGCGACGGGATGGCGGTCGCGCTCCGCGCCGGCGCGGTCCTGCGCGACCTGGAGTTCGTGCAGTTCCACCCGACGGTGATGTACCTCGGACCCGACTCGCGTGGTCAGCAGCCGCTGATCTCCGAGGCCGTCCGCGGCGAGGGCGCGTTCCTCGTCGACTGGGAGGGCAACCGCTTCATGCAGGGCGTCCACGAGCTCGCCGACCTGGCGCCGCGCGACGTGGTCGCCAAGGCGATCACCCGCCGGATGAACGAGACCGGCCAGCCGCACATGTGGCTCGACGCCACCCACCTGGGCGCGGCGTTCTGGGAGCGCCGGTTCCCGACCATCCTGGCGACCTGCCGCAGCCACGGCGTCGACCCGGTCACCGACCTGATCCCGGTCGCGCCGGCCTGCCACTACGCCTCCGGCGGCGTGCGCACCGACCTGTGGGGGCGCTCGAACGTGCCCGGGCCTCTACGCCACCGGCGAGGTCGCCTGCTCCGGCGTCCACGGCGCCAACCGGCTCGCCTCCAACTCGCTGCTCGAGGGCCTGGTCTTCTCCCGCCGGATCGCCCAGGTGCTGCCCGGCGAGCTGCGGCCGCTGCTCGACCCGGTCGTCGACGCGCGCACCGCGGGCCTGGTGCCCGGCGTCGTACGCCGCGAGCTGCAGGAGGTGATGACCGCGCGGGTCGGCGTGCTCCGCAACGCCGAGGGCCTCGGCGGCGCGACCGAGCTGCTCGACAAGCTGGCCGCCGGAGTCGCCGAGGTGATCGACCAGGAGTCGTGGGAGACCACCAACCTGCTGACCATCAGCCTGGCGCTCGCCGACGCCGCGACCCTGCGCGAGGAGACCCGCGGCTCGCACTGGCGCGAGGACTTCCCCGAGCGCGACGACGAGCACTTCTCGGGCCACTTCGACGTACGGATGGCCGACGGCGTGACCACGGTGGAGCTGGTGTGAGCACGCCGTACGACGACGAGCTCCGGGCTGCCGGGCTCGACCCCGAGGCGGTGCTCGCCCAGGTGCGGATCGCCCTCGAGGAGGACCTCCCGGGCGCTGACGTCACCTCGGTGGCGACGATCTCGCCGGACGCCCACGGCACGGCGGTCTTCGGCGCCCGCGAGGCCGGCGTGGTCGCCGGGCTCGGCGTCGCTGCGCTGGTCTTCCACGAGGTCATGGGCGACACCGTCACCGTCACCGACCGGGTGCCCGACGGCACCCGGGTGGAGCCCGGTGACGTGGTGATGCGGGTGTCCGGGCCGACCCGCGGCCTGCTCACCGCCGAGCGCACCGCGCTCAACTACGCCAGCCACCTCTCCGGGGTCGCGACCGCGACCGCGGCCTGGGTGACGGCGCTCGAGGGCACCCGCGCCCAGGTGCTCGACACCCGCAAGACGCTGCCGACCTTCCGCGCCCTGCAGAAGTACGCCGTGCGCTGCGGCGGCGGCGTCAACCACCGCTTCAGCCTCAGCGACCGGGCGATGGTCAAGGACAACCACGTGGTCGCGGCCGGTGGAGTGGTGCCGGCCTACCGCGCGGTCCGCGCGGCCTACCCCGACCTGCGGGTCGAGGTCGAGGTCACCGACCTCGACCAGCTGCGCGAGCTGCTCGACGTCGGCTGCACCGAGATCCTGCTCGACAACATGGACTCGTCCACGATGGCCGAGGCGGTCGCGATCACCGCCGGGCGCGCCACGCTCGAGGCGTCCGGCGGGCTGACCCTCGACCGGGCCCGCGAGGTCGCCGAGACCGGGGTCGACTTCATCTCCGTCGGTGCGCTGACCCACTCGGTCAAGGTCTTCGACCTCGGGCTGGACCTCTTGTAATGGCGCTCCTCGCCGCCGACATCGGCAACAGCCACACGGTGCTCGGCCTGCTCGACGACGGCGAGGTCACCGCCGACTGGCGGGTCGCCACCGACGAGCGGCGCACCGCCGACGAGTGGGCGGTGCTGCTGCGCGGGCTGGTCGGGTCGGCGCTCGACGACGTCGACGGGATCGCGGTCTGCTCCACGGTGCCGGCGGTCCTGCACGAGTGGCGCGAGATGCTGGCCCGGCACTTCGCCGACACCTCGCAGGTCGTGGTCGAGCCCGGCGTGCGCACCGGCATCCCGGTGCTGATGGACAACCCGCGCGAGGTCGGCACCGACCGGATCGTCAACGCGCTCGCCGCGGTCCACGAGTACGGCGGGCCGGCGATCGTCGTCGACTTCGGCGGCACGGCGACGACATTCGACGTGATCTCCGAGAAGGGGCAGTACATCGGCGGCGCGATCGCCCCGGGAATCGAGATCTCGCTCGAGGCGCTCGGCCGTCGCGGCGCGCAGCTGCGCAAAGTCGAATTGCTCCGTCCGCGCTCGGTGATCGCGAAGAACACCGTCGAGGCGTTGCAGTCGGGGATGGTTTTCGGTGTCGCCAGCCAGGTCGAGGGAATTGTCGCTCGGATGATCGTCGAGCTCGGTGCCGATCCCGCCGACGTGCACGTGATCGCGACCGGTTATCTGGCCGGTCTGGTGCTCGACGAGTGCCGCTGCTTCACCCAGCACGCGCCGTGGCTGACGCTGCGCGGACTGGAACTCGTATTCGAGCGCAATACCTGAAGCGCCTATTCCTATTCTCGAAAAGCCGCAATCGCGTGGCATGATGAACGGGCCCAGTGAATTGCACGAAATATATTCGAGTGAGGTTTGCGGAAATGGCCCAGAAGGTCAACATCGTCCTCGTTGACGACCTCGACGGAAGTGAGGCCACCGAGACCGTCTCCTTCGGTCTCGACGGCACGACCTACGAGATCGACCTGAACGACAAGAACGCCGCCAAGCTGCGCGAGGCCCTCGCCGGCTACGTCGGTCACGGCCGCAAGGTCGGCGCCGCGCCGCGTCGCGGCCGCAAGGCGGCCGCGGCGACCAGCGGTCCGAGCGCCGCCGAGATCCGCGACTGGGCCCGCTCCAACGGCCACGACGTCCCCGACCGTGGCCGGGTCTCGGCCGACGTGCGCGCGGCGTACGACAAGGCGCACTGACCGAAACCGCCGAGTCGGCGCTCGTTTCAGCCCGTCGACTCCGACGGGCTGAAACGGCGCCGACTCGGCTCGATTTCCGCGCCTTGTTCGCTCTCAGCGGACCGCTCTGGGTCCCTGAGCGGGGAACGCGTAGGCTGTGCGCGGGGTTAGTTGTCTCGTACCCCCCAAAGTTTTCAGGAGCGATGCGCATGTTCGAGCGGTTCACAGACCGAGCCCGACGAGTGGTCGTGCTGGCCCAGGAAGAGGCCCGCATGCTCTCCCACAACTACATCGGCACCGAGCACATCCTGCTCGGCCTCATCCACGAGGGCGAGGGCGTCGCCGCCAAGGCGCTGGAGAGCCTCGACATCTCCCTGGAGGCCGTGCGCGCCCAGGTCGAGGAGATCATCGGCCAGGGCCAGCAGGCGCCCAGCGGCCACATCCCCTTCACCCCGCGCGCCAAGAAGGTGCTCGAGCTGTCCCTGCGCGAGGCGCTGCAGCTCGGCCACTCCTACATCGGCACCGAGCACATCCTGCTCGGCCTGATCCGCGAGGGCGAGGGCGTCGCCGCCCAGGTGCTGCAGAAGCTCGGCGCCGACCTCAACCGGGTCCGCCAGCAGGTCATCCAGCTGCTCTCCGGCTTCCAGGGCAAGGAGTCGTCCGGCTCGGCCGCCGCGGCCGGTGCCGCCGGCAGCGACGCGCCGTCGTCGTCGCTGGTGCTCGACCAGTTCGGTCGCAACCTCACCCAGGACGCCCGCGAGGGCAAGCTGGACCCGGTCATCGGCCGCGAGCAGGAGATCGAGCGGGTCATGCAGATCCTGTCTCGCCGTACGAAGAACAACCCGGTCCTGATCGGTGAGCCCGGCGTCGGCAAGACGACGATCGTCGAGGGCCTGGCCCAGGACATCGTCAAGGGCAACGTGCCCGAGACGCTCAAGGACAAGCAGATCTACACCCTCGACCTCGGCGCCCTGGTCGCCGGCTCGCGCTACCGCGGTGACTTCGAGGAGCGCCTCAAGAAGGTGCTCAAGGAGATCCGCACCCGCGGCGACATCGTGCTGTTCATCGACGAGATCCACACCCTCGTCGGCGCCGGTGCGGCCGAGGGCGCGATCGACGCCGCCAGCATCCTCAAGCCGATGCTGGCCCGCGGCGAGCTGCAGACCATCGGTGCGACCACGCTCGACGAGTACCGCAAGTACCTCGAGAAGGACGCCGCGCTGGAGCGCCGCTTCCAGCCGATCCAGGTCGCCGAGCCGTCGATCGCGCACACGATCGAGATGCTCAAGGGCCTGCGCGACCGCTACGAGGCGCACCACCGGGTGACCATCACCGACGAGGCGCTGGTCTCGGCCGCGACGCTGGCCGACCGCTACATCTCCGACCGGTTCCTGCCGGACAAGGCCATCGACCTGATCGACGAGGCCGGCTCGCGCCTGCGGATCCGCCGGATGACGGCGCCCGCCGACCTGCGCGAGTACGACGACAAGATCGGCGAGGTCCGTCAGCGCAAGGAGGCCGCGATCGACGGCCAGGACTTCGAGGCCGCCGCGCGTCTGCGCGACGAGGAGAAGCAGCTGATCCTCAAGAAGTCCGAGCGCGAGAAGCAGTGGCGCGCGGGCGACATGGACGAGGTCGCGGAGGTCGACGAGGAGCTGATCGCCGAGGTCCTCGCCGTCGCGACCGGCATCCCGATCGTCAAGCTCTCCGAGGAGGAGTCGACCCGGCTGCTCAAGATGGAGGACGAGCTCCACAAGCGCGTCATCGGCCAGGACGAGGCCGTCAAGGCGCTCTCGCGGGCGATCCGTCGTACCCGTGCCGGCCTCAAGGACCCGAAGCGTCCCGGTGGCTCGTTCATCTTCGCCGGCCCGTCCGGTGTCGGTAAGACCTGGCTGTCCAAGACGCTCGCCGAGTTCCTCTTCGGCGACGAGGACTCGCTGATCCAGCTCGACATGTCGGAGTTCGGCGAGAAGCACACCGTCTCGCGGCTCTTCGGCTCGCCTCCGGGCTACGTCGGCTACGAAGAGGGCGGCCAGCTCACCGAGAAGGTGCGCCGCAAGCCGTTCTCGGTCGTGCTCTTCGACGAGGTCGAGAAGGCCCACCCGGACATCTTCAACAGCCTGCTGCAGATCCTCGAGGAAGGTCGCCTGACCGACTCGCAGGGCCGGGTGGTCGACTTCAAGAACACCGTCATCATCATGACCACCAACCTCGGCACCCGCGACATCGCCAAGGGCATCAACCTCGGCTTCCAGGAGTCCGGCGACGCCGCTGGCTCCTACGAGCGGATGAAGGGCAAGGTGCAGGAGGAGCTCAAGCAGCACTTCCGGCCCGAGTTCCTCAACCGTGTCGACGAGATCATCGTGTTCCCGCCGCTGTCGCAGGAGCAGATCGTCCACATGGTCGACAACATGATCGCGTCGGTCGAGCTGCGGATGCGCGACCGCGACATGCGCATCGAGCTGACCCAGGCGGCCAAGAACCTGCTCGCCGAGCGGGGCTTCGACCCGGTCCTCGGTGCGCGGCCGCTGCGCCGCACGATCCAGCGCGAGATCGAGGACGTCCTCGCCGAGAAGATGCTCTTCGGCGAGGTCGGCCCCGGCCAGATCGTGCTCGTCGACGTCGAGGGCGAGGGCCCGACCGCCACGTTCACCTTCGCACGGCCAGAAGATCGGCGAGCTGCCCGACCTGCCGCCGTTCGAGACCGCCGAGGTCGCCGCCGCCGAGGGCGCCCTGCTCGAGGGCCCCGACGACAGCGACAGCGGCACGGACGTCCCCAAGTCCGACTGATCCACGACCCGAGTCGGCGCAGTGTCAGCCTGACACTGCGCCGACTCGGCATTTCGGTCGTGCCATGATGACGGCGTGCGGCCGCTCCCCGTCTATCTCCACATCGGCCTGAAGAAGACCGGGACCTCCTACCTCCAAGGCGTCGCGTGGGCGTCGTACGACGAGCTCGCCCGACAGGGACTGGCCGTCGTGCCGGGCTCCCAGGACGAGGCGTTCGAGCTGGTCGCGCGACGCGCGCGGGTCGCTACGACGACGAGGCCGACGCTGCCCGGATCGGCGGATCGCTGGCACGGCTGCCCGACGTGTTGCGGCCGCGCCGCCGAGGGCAGGGCGCGACCCGCGCGCTGCTCACCCAGGAAGCGCTGTCGGTCGGCCAGGCCCGCAGCCGGTCGCCCGCGTGCTCGAGACCCTCGACGACCGCGAGGTCCACCTCGTCGTCGACCGTGCGCGACCTGGCCCGCCAGGTGCCGTCGGCGTGGCAGCAGGCGCGTGAAGGCGCGGCAGCTGCGAGTGACCTTCGACGACCTACGTCGCGGCGGTCGTCGCGGGCAGCGGCCCGGGCGCGCGAGACTTCCGGCGTCTCGCAGGACGTCGTCGGCGTGACTCGACCGATGGGCGGCGACGCTGCCGCCCGAGCGCGTCCACGTCGTCACCGTGCCGCCGCGCGGCACCACGCCTCGACCGCTGCTCGCGCAACGGTTCTTCGGCCTGCTCGACGTCGATGTCGACGAGCCTGACCACCGACGTGCGCTCGGTGAACCCGTCGATCGGGCGGGTCCAGGCCGAGCTGCTGGCCCGGATCAACGCGACCCTTCCCGGAGGAGGCCCTCCAGCCGGGCGCCGTACGGCAAGGTCGGCAAGCGCTACTTCGCCGAACGAGTCCTCGGCGCCCAGCGCGGTGCGCCGGCCGTGATGCCGCGCGATCGGCAGGAGTGGTGCCAGGCCGAGTCGCGGAGCGCACGATCGCGCAGCCCTCGCGCAGCGCGGCTACGACATCGTCGGCGACCTGACGGACCTGCTGCCGCGCGACGACGCCTTCGCCGACGAGCCCGTCGCTGCTCGACGACGCGGCCCTGCTGGCCGCGGCCGAGCAGGCGCTCAGCTCGGATCCTCGGTCGACCGGATCGCGCAGGCGGGACGCACCCGGACCCCGAGCCCACGCGACCGTGCCGCCGAGCCTGCCGAACGACCCGGGCGTCGTACGGCGGGCATGGGCGCGGGTGCGCGGTCAGGGCAGCGCGTAGGTGTCCGGGCCGCTGCTGACGACCAGGCCGTCGGCGCAGAGCGAGGCCAGGCAGCGGATCCGCTGCGACTCCTCGGTCCAGACGGCGTCGAGGCGGCTGCGGTGCACCGGGCCGTCGCTGTCGCGCAGCACCGCGAGCAGCCGGCCGCGGCACTGCCGGTCGGTCCCGGCCCAGGTCTGGACCTTGCGCGGCGGCCCGTCGTACGCCGGGTGGCCGGCCGCCCGCCAGGCGCAGGCGTCGCCGATCGGGCAGTCCGTCGCAGCGCGGGTTGGCGGCCGTGCACACCAGCGCGCCCAGCTCCATGACCGCGACCGCCCAGGTGGCCGCGGTCGGCTCGTCGTCGGGCAGCAGCTCGAGCGCGACCTCGCGCTCGGCCTTCGTGACCGACGGCGGCCGGGAACTCCACGCCCTGGACCGCGCGGGCGAAGACCCGGCGCACGTTGGTGTCGAGCACGACGTGGCGCCGGCCGTAGGCGAAGGTCGCGATCGCGGCGGCGGTGTAGTCGCCGATGCCGGGCAGCGCCAGCAGGTCGTCGTACGACGCCGGCACCTCGCCGCCGTGCTGCTCGACGATCGCGGTCGCCGCGGCGTGCAGCCGCAGCGCCCGGCGCGGGTAGCCGAGCCGGCCCCAGGCGCGGACCGCCTCGCCGGTCGGCTCGGCGGCCAGGTCGGCCGGGGTCGGCCAGCGCTCCAGCCACTGCTCGTGCACGGGCAGCACCCGGGCGACCGGCGTCTGCTGGAGCATGAACTCCGAGACCATCACCGACCACGGCGGACGCGTCGGGGCCGCGCCACGGCAGCTCGCGGGCGTGCTCGTCGTACCACCGGAGCACCGGTTCGTGGAGGGCGCTCATCGCGGCACCATTCTCGCCCGGTGTGGCAGCACGATCCGGACGGCGGCGCTGACTAGCGTTGCGACATGCCCGCCATGACCCGAGGCCCGCTCCCGGCGCGCGTCTACTGGGTGCGCCGACTCGTGGTGCTCAGCGTGGCGCTGCTGCTGGTCGTCGGGCATCGGCCGCCTGCTCGGCGGCGGCAGCGACGCGTCGTCGGGCGACGACCAGGCGGCCCAGGTCGGCCGCCGAGACGTCCACGTCGCCCGAGCACCGTCGAGTCGACCCTTCCGGCGACCGAGTCGGCATCGCGGGCACCTCGAAGGGCCCGAAGAAGAACCACACGGCCAAGCAGCCCGGCACGCAGCGACCAGCGAGGCACCGGTCCTCGCCGACCCGGTGGGTCAGTGCGCCGGGTCCGACATCGCGGTCACGCCGAAGGTGACCGACGCCGTCGCCGGCCGTGACGTGCTGATCGTCCTCCAGCTGCGCACCCTCCAGTCGCCCGGCCTGCACCTGGCGCGTCGTCCCCGACGCGCTCACGGTGAAGATCACCTCCGGCGAGGACGACATCTGGTCGAGCAACGACTGCCCCGAGGCGATCCCGGTCCGGACGTCGTGGTCCGCCAGGCGGTCACCACCAACGTCGGCATCGTGTGGAAGCAGGCGAGGCGCTCCGACGCCCAGTGCACGCCGCTCGCCGGCTGGGCGATGCCGGGCTGGTACCACGTGACCGCCGCGGCGCTCGGCGGTGAGCCGTCGGACCTGCAGTTCGAGCTGACGACGCCGGCCGCGGCGACGGTCACCAAGACCGCCGACCCGACCCAGTCGCCGACGAGCGATCGAGGCTGCCGCTCGGCTCACTGGGTCTCGACACGCGCCGAGCGCTCGCCGGCAGCCGACTCAGCGCTACGAACAGCTCGCTAGACGTAGCGCTCGAGGATCGTCGACTCGGCGAGGCGGGACAGGCCCTCGCGCACGCTGCGGGCGCGCAGCTCGCCGACGCCCTCGACGGCCTGGAGGTCGTCGACGCCGGCGGAGAGCAGCTTCTGCAGGGTGCCGAAGTGCTCGACCAGCCGGTCGACGACGGCGGCGGGCAGCCGCGGCACCTTGGCCAGCAGCCGGTAGCCGCGCGGGGCGACCGCGCCGTCGAGGTGCTCGCCGGTGCCGAGCCCGAGCGCGCGGGCGGCCGCGGCGGGGTCGACCAGCTCGGTCGAGGAGAGCGACTCGAGCCGGTTGAGCAGCGCCTCGGGGGTCTTGGAGCGGCGGCCGACCGGGCAGGTAGTCGCGGATCACCAGCTCGCGCTCGGTGTCGACGCCGGTGATCAGCTCCTCGAGCTGCAGGGAGAGCAGCCGGCCGTCGGTGCCGAGCTCGAGCACGTAGTCCTCGATCTCGCTGGCGATCCGGGTGACCATCTCCAGGCGCTGGGCGACCACGGCGACGTCGCGCACGGTGACCAGGTCCTCGATCTCCAGCGCGGACAGGGTGCTGGACACCTCGTCGAGGCGCAGCTTGTAGCGCTCGAGGGTCGCCAGCGCCTGGTTGGCGCGGGACAGGATCTGGCCGGAGTCCTCGAGGACGTGGCGGGTCTCGCCGACGTACGCCGCGATGATCTGCATCGACTGCGACACCGAGATCACCGGGAAGCCGGTCTGCCGGGCCACCCGGTCGGCGGTGCGGTGCCGGGTGCCGGTCTCCTCGGACGGGATCGTGTGGTCGGGCATCAGGTGGACGGCGGCCCGCAGGATCCGGGTGACGTCCTTGTCGACGATGATCGCGCCGTCCATCTTGGCCAGCTCGCGCAGGCCGGTGGCGGTGAACGGGACGTCGAGGGTGAAGCCGCCGGTCGCGATCGACTCGACGACCTTGTCGTGGCCGAGCACGATCAGGGCGCCGGTGCGGCCGCGCAGGATCCGCTCGAGCCCGTCGCGCAGCGGCGTGCCGGGCGCGATCGATGGCGAGGGTGGCGCGCAGGCGCAGCTGCTCGTCCGAGCGGTCGGTGGGCACCTCGACGATCCCTCCCTGGGACGACGTTGCGGCGTACGGCGGCCGCGCGCGGCCAGTCTAGGGCCTACCGGGCCTAGAACTCCTCGACCGCGCGCGGCTTGCTGCTGCTCGGAGCCGACGACGTTGAGCAGCCGCAGCGCGGAGCGGACGTCGGGCACGTCGAGGACCCGCATCCCGTCGACGGTCCAGGACTCGGGGGAGCGGGCCGACGCGCGGCCCGGCTCGCTCGGCACGACGGCGAGCTGGAAGCCGAGCCGGGCCGCCTCGGCCAGCCGCTGCGGCAGGTCGCGCACCCGGCGCAGCTCGCCGGCCAGCCCGATCTCGCCCATCGCGACCACGCCCGCGCGGGCGGCGCGACGCCGCGGCTGGCCGAGGCGAGCGCGACCGCGACCGCGAGGTCGCTGGCCGGCTCGACGACGCGGGCGCCGCCGACGGTCGAGGCGAACACGTCGAAGCGTGTGCAGCCGGACCCGGCAGTGCTGCTGGAGCACCGCCAGCACCATCGCCACCCGCGAGGAGTCCAGCCCCGAGGTCGTGCGCCGCGGCCGCTCGGCGGCGCTGTGGGTGACCAGCGCCTGCACCTCGGCCAGCATCGGCCGCCGGCCCTCCATGGTCACCGCGACGCAGGTGCCGGGCACCTGCGCGTGGTGGTTCTCGACGAACAGGCCGGTGGGGTCGGTGACCGCGGTGATGCCGTCGGCGCCGAGGTCGAAGCAGCCGACCTCGTCGACCGGGCCGAAGCGGTTCTTCATCGCCCGGACCATCCGGAACCGGGAGTTGCGGTCGCCCTCGAAGTGCAGCACCACGTCGACGAGGTGCTCGAGCACCCGCGGGCCGGCGATCGAGCCGTCCTTGGTCACGTGGCCGACGAGCACGGTGGTGATGTTGCGGGTCTTGGCGACCCGGATCAGCGCGGCCGCGACCTCCTTGACCTGGGTGACCCCGCCGGGCACGCCCTCGATGCCGGAGGCGCCGATGGTCTGCACCGAGTCGACGACCAGCAGCGTCGGGCGGACCTGCTCGATGTGGGTGAGCACGGCGCCGAGGTCGGTCTCGGCGGCGAGGTAGAGCTCGTCGTGCACGCCGCCGGTGCGGTCGGCGCGCAGCCGGACCTGGGAGGCGGACTCCTCGCCGGTGACGTAGAGGGTGCGGCGCTGGTAGCGCGCGGTCTGCGCGGCGACCTCGAGCAGCAGCGTGCTCTTGCCGACGCCGGGCTCGCCGGCCAGCAGGATCGCGGCGCCCGGCACCAGCCCGCCGCCGAGCACCCGGTCGAGCTCGGGCACCCCGCTGCTGCGGAACGCCGACTCCTCGACCGACACCTGGCCGATCGGCACCGCGGGGCGGTGACCGGGCTCGCCGGTCGTCCGCCCGGCCGGCGCGGCCGCGGCCTCGGCGACCGAGCCCCAGGCCTGGCACTCGCCGCAGCGGCCGACCCACTTGGCGGTCTCCCAGCCGCACTCGGAGCAGCGGTAGGCGGGGCGCGGGGTCTTGGGCATGCCAGAACGCTAGGCGGCGGCGCCGACACTCGGCGGACTGCCGCACCGGACCGTCTGGATCGGCCCGCCATGTGGTGTCATTGGAACGATCAAGGCGACCCCGCGCTGTCGAGGAGGTGGGGGTGTCCGTCGTACGACGATGCGCTGGGCCGTGCCTCGGCCGCGGTTCTCGCCGACGCTTCCGGCGACTCCGCCGACCCTCGCCGACGTCGCCGAGCGCGCCGGCGTCTCGCGCCAGACGGTCTCCAACGCGGTCAACAACCCCGACCTGCTGCGCGCCGACACCCTGGCCCGGGTGCAGGAGGCGATCGACGAGCTCGGCTACTCGCCCAACCGGGCGGCCCGCAACCTGCGCACCCGCGCCTCGCACCTGATCGGCCTGCGGATCAGCCCGGCGCAGGAGGGCACCGCCAACGCCACGATGGACCGGTTCGTGCACTCGCTGGTCGAGACCTCGCGCGAGGCGGGCTACCACGTGCTGCTCTTCGCGGGCGACGCCGTGGACCCGATCGTGGGGTACGACGACCTGCTCCGCTCGACCGCCGTCGACGCGTTCGTGGTCACCGACACCTACCTCGGCAACCCGCAGGTCGTCTGGCTCGAGGAGCGGCGCGCGCCGTTCGTCGCCTTCGGCCGGCCGTGGAACGACCCCGAGGCCCGGCACCCCTGGGTCGACGTCGACGGCGCGGCCGGCACCGAGCTCGCCACCAACCACCTGCTCGACCGGGTCACCAGCCGGATCGCCTGGATCGGCTGGCGCAAGGACTCCTTCATCGGCGAGGACCGGCGCTCCGGCTGGACCCGGGCGCTGCACGCGCGCGGCCTGCCGACCACCGGGCTCGCCTCCCGGGTCGAGGACACCGTCGCCAGCGGCCGCGAGGCCAGCGCCGTGCTCCTCGACGAGGCGCACCCCTCGGCCTTCGTCTGCGCCTCCGACACCCTCGCGATGGGCGTGCTGCACACGCTCGCCGAGCGCGGCCTGCGCGCCGGCGCGCGACATCGCCGTCGTCGGCTTCGACGACTCGCAGGTCGCCCAGGTCGTGCCGCCCGGCCTGACCTCGGTGCGCCAGCCGCTCGAGGAGGTCGCCGTCGAGGTCGTCAAGGCGCTCGAGGGCCTGCTCGGCCATCCGCCCGCCGTCGGTCCGGGCGTGCTGCTGCCGCCGACGCTGGCCATGCGCGGGCTCGAGCTAGAAGCGCTTCCACCACAGGTTGACGGCGTAGTCGACCTCGGTGCCCTCGTGGCTCGGCGAGCACCTCGTCGGCGACCTCGCGGGTGAACTCGATGCGCACCACGCCCTCCAGGTCGGCGCGCGAGGTGAACGACCAGCGCATGTCGACCGGGGTGCGGGTCCAGCCGCGTGTCGACCAGAACCGCTCGACCGCGGGCGGGTCGACGTCGGGGTAGCCGCGGCGGAACCAGCGCCGAAGGTCGAGCGGGTCGGGTCGTTGTCGATGACGAACGCCGTGCCGCCGCGGCGTACGACGCGGTCCAGCTCGGCCAGGCCGGGCTCGCAGCCCGGGCCGAAGAAGTAGGCCCAGCGCGCGTGCACGACGTCGACCGAGGCGTCCGGCAGCGGCAGCGCCTGCGCGGTGCCCTGCAGCACGGTGACGTTCGACAGCCGCGGGTCCGGCGGCGGGCGAGCGCGACCAGGTCGGCGTGCGGCTCGACGCCGACGACCGACGCGGCGGTCGACGCGAACCAGGGCAGGTGGAAGCCGGTGCCGCAGCCGACGTCGAGCACGGCGCGGCCGGCCCAGGACGCCACCGACCGCATCGCGGCCTCGATCGCACCGTCGGGGTCGACGGCGCGGTTCTCGATCTCGTAGGTCGCCGGGTGGTTCCAGATGTTGGGGCTCGGCCGAGCCCCGGGTGAGACGTTCAGGGCGTCAGATGCGGACGAGCCCGTTGGGCGTCTGGAACTGGACGGCGAGGATGCCGGGGGTGCCGTTGGGGGCGACCCACTCGACCTTCACGTCCTCCAGCGGCGCCTCGACGGTCTCGCCGAGCCACTCGCTGACGCGCTGCGGGTCGCCGGCGATCTCCAGGCAGGCAAGGGAGAACGCCTCGTCGGCGCCGTCGCTCGGGTGCAGGTCCGACGTGCTGTCCCACTCGATGAAGAACGGCAGCTGCGGGTCGGCGATCAGGCCGTTGACGCCGATCTGCTTCCAGCGCAGCTCGGTGCCGTCGGGCCGGTGCCGGTTGCCGTTGACGGCCTCGCGGCCGAGACGCGTCTCGACGACCGTGATGTCCTGGACCGCGACGACCCAGCCGAGCCAGCCGCCGCCGAGGAGGGAGCGGGCGCGCACGGCCTGCCCGAACGGGGCCTTGTCGGAGGCCGGGTGGTCGAGTACCTCGACGACCTCGAGGTAGGTGTGGCCGGCGAGCGGCAGGATCATGTTGCGGGTGCCGAAGCGTGGGTGGACGCCACCGTCGACGAAGTCCTTGCCGAGCAGTCCCCCGATGCGCTGGGCAGTGCTGGCGAGGCCATCCGGTCCTGCTGCGAAAGAAAGATGGTCCAGGCGCATGCTGTGATTCTGGGCTTTCTCTCAGGAACGCCCGACAGCGGGGTCGGTGTCTCTTGACGTCGAGAGTCTCGAGACGGTTGACGCGACCTCCTCGACCGCCGGGTCAGAAGGGTCGGCAGGATGCAGCGCGAGCGCCGACCGGGACCGCACGTGGGCCTCGCAGTGGCGGACCAGCTCGTCGTACGCCGCCTTGCCCATCAGCTCGGTCAGCTCGGCCTCGTTGGTGACGTAGACCGGCTCGACGCCGACGTGCGCCTCGGTGTTGCCGGAGCAGTACCAGTCGAGGTCGTGGCCGCCCGGACCCCAGCCGCGGCGGTCGTACTCGCCGATCGAGACCTCGGTGTACGTCGTGCCGTCCTGGCGCTCGACGTTGCGGAAGGTACGCCGGATCGGCAGCTGCCAGCACACGTCCGGCTTGGTCTCGAGGGGGTTCTTCTCGAGCACGAACGCCAGCGCGTGCAGGGCGCAGCCCGCGCCGGCCTCGAAGCCGGGACGGTTCTGGAAGACGCAGGCCTGCTGGCCGTCGACCACGCTGGTGCGGGTCTTGCGCTCGCCGTCCTCGTCGAGCTCGATCCAGTCCTTCTTGCGGACCGCGCGCCCTGCGGCTTCTGCTGCCACAGCTTGTCGTCGAGCATGTCGACGTACTTCGCGACCCGCTTCTCGTCGGCCTTGTCGGCGAAGTGCGCGCCGAGGGTGCAGCAGCCGACGTCCGGCGCGTCGGCGTAGATGCCCTGGCAGCCCTGGCCGAAGATGCAGGTGTAGCTCGACGTCAGCCAGGTGAGGTCGCAGCGCATCACCTCGGTCTCGTCCGCGGGGTTGACGAACTCGACGAACGCGCGGGGAAACACCAGATCGACTTCAGGCACGGGCCAACCCTACGTGCCCCCAGAATCGGCCTAGTACGTTTGACCCATGCGCTTGGGCGTCCTCGACATCGGCTCCAACACCGGGCACCTGCTCGTGGTGGACGCACACCGTGGCGCTGCGCCGCTCCCGGCCTTCTCCCACAAGGAGCCGCTGCGCCTCGCCGAGCACCTCGACGAGGCGGGAGCCGTGTCCCAGCAGGGGATCGACGCGCTCGCCGACGTTCACCGCGTCGGCGCTCCGCGTCGCCGAGGACAAGGGCAGCGAGGGCATCTTGGCGTTCGCGACCTCCGCGGTCCGCGACGCCGTCAACTGCGACGCGGTCCTCGGCGAGGTGCGCGAGCGCACCGGCCAGGAGATCGCGGTGCTGTCCGGCGAGGACGAGGCGCGGCTGACCTTCCTCGCCGTACGCCGGTGGTTCGGCTGGTCCGCCGGCCGGCTGTCGGTCTTCGACATCGGCGGCGGCTCGCTCGAGATCGCCGGTGGCGACGACGAGGAGCCCGACGTCGCCTGGTCGCTGCCGCTCGGCGCCGCCCGCCTGGCGCGGCTGCACTTCGGCGGCGATGTCCCCGACGACGAGGCCGTCCGCCTGCTGCGCAAGCAGATCCGCGCCGAGATCGCCCGCGACGCGGGGCGGCTGCTGCGCGCCGGCACTCCCGACCATGCGGCGGCGACCTCGAAGACCTTCCGGTCGCTGGCCCGGATCTGCGGCGCCGCGCCGTCCGGCGAGGGTCCGCTGGTCGCCGCGGACGCTGCCGCAGGACGCCCTGCTCGAGTGGATCCCCAAGCTGGTGGCGATGACCGGCGACGAGCTCGCGCGGCTGCCCGGCGTCTCGCCGAGCCGCAGCCACCAGATCGTCCCGGGTGCGCTGGTCGCCGAGGCCGTGATGGACATCTTCGACCTCACCGAGCTCGAGATCTGCCCCTGGGCCCTGCGCGAGGGCGTGATCCTCGAACGCCTCGACCAGATCAGCGAGCTCGGGTGAGCGCCAGCGATGAGCAGGATGCCCCGGATCGGCCTCTCCACCGTCTCGGTCTATCCCGAGTCGACGGCCCACGCCTTCGCCTACGCGTCGACGGTCGGGTACGACGCGATCGAGGTGATGGTCGGCATCGACGCCCTCAGCCAGCAGACGTCCGCGATCAAGCAGCTGTCCGACCACCACGAGATGCCGGTCTGCGCGGTGCACGCGCCGTGCCTGCTCTTCACCCAGCGGGTCTGGGGGACCGAGCCGTGGGGCAAGCTCGAGCGTTCGGCCGAGATGGCGCACGCCGTCGGCGCCGAGGTGGTCGTCGTGCACCCGCCGTTCCGGTGGCAGAAGAGCTACGCCCGCGAGTTCGTCGACGGCATCGCGGCCCTGGAGGCCTCGACCGGTCTGGCGTACGCCGTGGAGAACATGTACCCGTGGCGCGCGTCCAGCCGCGGCATGGAGATGTACCTCCCCGGGTGGGACCCGTCCGAGGAGCCCTACGCCAACACCACCATCGACCTCTCCCACGCGGCCATCGCGAAGTCCGACGTGGTCGCGATGGCCGAGCGGCTCGGGAGCCGGCTGCGGCACATCCACCTGACCGACGGCACCGGGTCGCCCAAGGACGAGCACCTGGTGCCGGGTCGCGGCGTGATGGGCGCCGACACGTTCCTGCAGCACCTGGCCAGCACCGGCTTCGACGGCGAGATCGTGCTGGAGATCAACACCCGCAAGTGCGCCGACCGCGACGAGCGCGAGGCCGACCTGCGCGAGTCGCTGGAGTTCGCCCGCGAGCACCTGGCCGTGCCGACGCCGTGACCTCCCAGCGAGGTGCCGTCGAGATCCGGGACCTCCACGTCGTGCGCGGCGGGCGGACCGTCCTCGAGCACCTCGACATCACGATCGGCGGCGGCGTCACCGGTCTGCTCGGCCCGAGCGGCTGCGGCAAGTCGACGCTGATGCGCTGCCTGGTCGGCGTCCAGCAGGTCGCGAGCGGCGCGGTCACGGTCTTCGACCACCCCGCCGGCAGCAAGCCGCTGCGCGACCGGGTCGGCTACGTCACCCAGGCCGCCAGCGTGTACGACGACCTGACGATCGCCGAGAACCTCCGGTTCTTCGCCCAGGTGCTCGGCGTCGGCCGCGACGAGGTCGACCGGGTCGTGACGGCCGTCGACCTGGCTGATCACCGCGACCAGGTGGTCGGTCGGCTCAGCGGCGGTCAGCGCAGCCGCGCCAGCCTGGCGGTCGCGCTGCTCGGCAGCCCCGACCTGCTGGTGCTCGACGAGCCCACGGTCGGTCTCGACCCGGTGCTGCGCCAGGACCTCTGGGCGCTCTTCCACGAGCTCGCGGCCGCCGGCACGGCCGTCTTCGTCTCCAGTCACGTCATGGACGAGGCCGAGCGCTGCGACCGGCTGCTGCTGATGCGCGAGGGCCGGATCATCGCCGACGGCAGCCCGAGCGAGATCAAGCAGAAGGCCGGTGCCGACGACGTCGAGGAGGCGTTCCTCGCGATCGTCCGCGGGGACGCCGCATGAACCCGCGCATCACCTGGGCCGTCGCGGTCCGGGTGCTGATCCAGCTCCGCCGCGACCGCCGTACCCTCGCGCTGCTCCTCGTCCTGCCCTGTGCGCTGATCACCCTGCTCTGGTGGATGTTCAAGGACACCCCGGTCTTCGACGAGGTCGGCCCGGCCCTGCTCGCGATGTTCCCGTTCATCGTGATGTTCCTGGTGACCAGCGTGACCACGCTGCGCGAGCGCTCCAGCGGCACCCTCGAACGCCTGCTCGCGATGCCGATGGGCAAGCTCGACTTCCTGCTCGGCTACGGCGTCGCGTTCGGGATCGTCGCGACCGTCCAGTCGGCTCTCGCGGTCGCGCTCAGCGTCGGCCTGCTCGGGCTCGACGTCCAGGGGCCGGTCTGGCTCCTGCTCGTGGTCGCGGTCGTCGACGCGGTCCTCGGGACGGCGCTCGGCCTGTTCGTCAGCGCCTTCGCCCGGACCGAGTTCCAGGCCGTGCAGTTCATGCCGGCGGTGGTGATCCCGCAGATCCTGCTGTGCGGCCTGTTCATCCCGCGCGACCAGCTCCCCGACGTGCTCGAGCACCGTGAGCGACCTGCTTCCGCTCAGCTACGCGGTCGACGCGATGCAGACCCTCACGACCACGACCTCCACCGCTGACGTCTGGGGCGATCTCGCGGTCGTCGCCGGGTTCGCGGCCGCCGGGTTGGCTCTCGGCGCTGTGACGCTTCGCAGGAGGACGACGTAGCCTGAACGGCATGTCGCTCCTCCGTCAGCCGCTGCTCCTCCTCGCTCGCAGCGCGCAGGTCAAGAAGCTCGTCAGCACGATGCCGGTGTCCGCTGGCATCGTCCGCAGCTACGTCCCCGGTGAGACCACCGAGGCCGCCGTCGAGGCGACCGCAGGCCTGGTCGACGACGGACTGCGGATCACCCTCGACTTCCTCGGCGAGGACACCCTCGACGTCGAGCAGGCCGACGCGACGGTCGCGGCGTACCTCGACCTCCTCCAGCAGCTCAGCGCCCGCGGCCTGACCCGCCACGCCGAGGTGTCGGTCAAGCTGAGCGCGATCGGCCAGTACCTCCCCGACTCTGCTGGATTCGAGGGAGGCCACAAGATCGCGCTCGAGAACGCCCGCACCATCTGCCGGGCCGCGCGCAACGCCGGCACGACGGTCACCCTCGACATGGAGGACCACACCACCACCGACGCCACGCTCGCGATCCTGCGCGAGCTGCGCAAGGACTTCCCGGAGACCGGTGCCGTCCTCCAGGCCGCGCTGCACCGCACCGAGGCCGACTGCCGCGCGCTGGCCCACGAGGGCTCGCGGGTCCGCCTCTGCAAGGGCGCCTACCTCGAGCCCGAGGACGTCGCGTTCCAGGACCGGCTCGACATCGACAAGTCCTACGTCCGCTGCCTCAAGGTGCTGCTCGCCGGCGAGGGCTACCCGATGATCGCCACCCACGACCCGCGGATGGTCGAGATCGCGACCTCGCTCGCGAGCCGCTTCGGCCGGGCGCCGGGCACCTACGAGTTCCAGATGCTCTACGGCATCCGGCCCGACGAGCAGCGCCGGCTGGCGGAGCGCGGCGAGACGGTGCGCGTCTACGTCCCCTACGGCCTCGAGTGGTACGGCTACCTGATGAGAAGGCTCGCCGAGCGTCCGCAGAACCTGACATTCTTCCTGCGGTCCCTGATCTCCAAGAGCTAGGTGCAGCACATGGCGCAGACTGCGATCCTCGGAGCCGGCGTGATGGGCGAGACCCTGCTCTCCGGCCTGGTCCGCGCCGGCCGCCGCGTCGACAACCTGCTCGTCGGCGAGAAGCGCGCCGAGCGCGCGAGCGAGCTCGAGGAGCGGTACGGCGTCGCCGTCGTCTCCAACGCGAGGCCGCCGCGCAAGGCCGACACCCTCGCCCTGGTCGTGAAGCCCCAGGACATGGGCGACCTCCTCGACGAGATCGCCTCCGAGCTGCGTCCCGGCCAGCTGGTCGTCTCGCTGGCCGCCGGCATCACGACCGCCTTCATCGAGGCGCGCGTGCCCGAGGGCGTCGCCGTCGTCCGGGTCATGCCCAACACCCCGGCGCTCGTCGACGAGGGCATGGCCGCGATCTCGCCCGGCTCGCACTGCAGCGAGGAGCACCTCGCCGAGGCCGAGGCGCTGATGGCCTCGACCGGCAAGGTCCTGCGCATCCCCGAGCGCCAGCAGGACGCCGTCACCGCGATCTCCGGCTCCGGCCCGGCCTACATCTTCTTCGTCGTCGAGTCGATGATCGAGGCCGGCGTCCACCTCGGGCCTGCCGCGCGCGACCGCCACCGAGCTCGTCGTCCAGACCCTGGTCGGCTCGGCCAAGATGCTGCGCGAGACCGGCACCCACCCGACCGTGCTCCGCGAGCAGGTCACCTCGCCGGCCGGCACCACCGCGGCCGCGCTGCGCGAGCTCGAGATCCACAAGGTCCGGGCGGCGTTCCTGGCCGCGATGGAGGCCGCGCGCGACCGCTCCCGGGAGCTCGCCGAAGGCAGCTGATGACGATGGCGCTGCCGCTGACCTGGGGAGTGACCCCGGCAGAGGCGCGCCGACCGTACGCCGCCGACCACCTCGTCGACGGGACCATGCTGTCGATGACCCGCGGCATCGGTGTCTCGGCTCCGCCGGAGCTGACCTGGCGCTGGCTCTGCCAGATCGGCGGTCGCGCCGTACTCCTACGACTGGATCGACAACCGCGGCCGCCGCAGCCCGCGCACCCTGACCCCGGGAGCCGACCAGCTGGTGCTCGGCCAGCCGATGGCGGTCGTCTTCGAGCTGGTCGCGTACGACGCACCGCACCACTGGACCGCGGTCACGACCGCGCGCGGCCGGCGGCTGTTCGGCCCGGTCGCGATGACGTACGCCGCCGAGCCGGCACGGCGCCGGCTCGCGGATCATCTGCCGGCTGGCGGTCGCCCAGGACGGCCCGGTCGGCTGGACCCGGTCGCGCGCTGCTCGCCTGGGGCGACCTGGTGATGATGCGCAAGCAGCTGCTCACCCTCAAGCGGCTCGCCGAGCGCGGCTGAGCATCAGGTCTCGCCGGCGCTGCGCCGCCTCGAGGCACCGTGCGCCCGCGATGGCCAGGAACGCCACCACCGTGAAGAACGCGGACGCGGCGATGCCGAGGAACCAGACGAAGTACGGCGCGTACAGCGCCCACGCGTTCGTCGAGACGACTGAGGAGACCGACCGCCTGCAGCGACCCAGGCCCCCGTGGCACCGACGTCGACCGAGGGCGGAGGAGTGCGATCGCCACGAGGCAGGGTCGCGGCAAGCGGGATGGCCACGACCAGCAGAAGCTCCGGCAGCCGTTGCCATCGACCAGGGTCGTCGAGGGTGAGAGACGCGTTGTCTGACCACCGGCGCTCGTCGACCAGTCTCGGAGCTGTAGACGGCACCGTGGCCGCGCCGACGATCAGCGCGACGCTCCACAGGGCCGCAGGAGGACCGCCGCCCCGATGCCGCGGTGACGGCCCGCGGCGCCGAGCCGGCGAGCTCGCCGTCATGACCGGATCGCGTGCAGCAGCCCGACGACGTCGTCGACGAGGCCGCGGACCACGGGCAGCCGGGACAGCTTCACGAGCCGGTCGACGATCGGCACGACGCTGCCGACCAGCTGCGCGGCGTGCGCTTCTGGTCGGGCGCTGTCGTCGTACACCCAGAACAGCACGACGCCCATCTGCAGCAGCCACAGCAGCTCGCGGCAGCTCGGGCGCAGCGCGGCCGCGAGCTTGGCGTCGGAGCCCTCGACGACCGCTGGCGAAGAGCGCGATGCTCGCGTCGCGCGCCGGGCGCCGACTCCGCGCTGAACGGCGACAGCGGGCTGTGCGGGTCGGCGGCGTTGCGGAAGAACTGCCCGGCGAACTCGTGGTGCGGCTCCGCCACGTCGAGCCAGGCGAGCAGCACGCCCCGCAGCCGCTGCGTCGAAGGCCTGCTCGCGCTCGAGGACCGCGGCCGCGGCCTCGGCGTGCTCGACCTGGATCTGGTCGTAGAACGCCTGGATCAGGTGCTCCTTGGAGCCGAAGTAGTAGTAGGCGTTGCCGACCGAGACCCCGGCCTCGCGCGGCGATCGCGCGCATCGTGGTCTTGTCGTAGCCGTCGCGTGCGGAACAGCCGCATCGCCGCGTCGACGATCGGCGGCCGGGTCTGCTCGGCCTTGGGGGAGCAGGGCGGCAGGATCCGGCACAGTCATCAGGGTAGTCACCTCCTCGTGCGCAGGCTCGCCGGTTCGAGGTCGGGGCCAGCAGGTGCCGGCATGCCGGCCGCGCGCTCGAGTACGCCGGCCGCCGCCGGGCCAGCGGGAGCCAGCTGCGGACGGGCGAGCCGCTCGGCCAGGCGCGCGGTGCGCGCCGGGTCGCCCACAGGCACATCACCCAGGCGTGCTCGTGGGTCCACACCGCTCCGTCGTCGCCGACCACGGTGATCTCCTCGCAGCGTGCGGGCGTGGTCGAGCGTCGGGAACCGGCGCCTGCGCCTCGGCCGACCCCGCCGGCACCAGCTCGCAGCGGCACCAGCAGTCGGCTGCACGGCCGAGCCAGTCGCGCGAACCGCGAGCACAGCGGGCACCCGGCGTCGGTAGAGGACCGTGAGGTCGAGGTCATCGCCGGGCCGTCAGGTCGGTCACGGGGGCCGGGTAGGCCGCCGGTGGCCGAGCGGCCGACGTAGCCCTGCGGCGGCGACCGGCGCGGTGCGGAAGGAGCTCCATCCGGCTGGCGGCGGCGCATCGCGTTGAAGACGTAGACGTTGAGGAAGTGCACGACGCCGAGCGACCAGCGTGACCACGCCGACCTTGACGCTGAGCTGCTCGAAGAGCGCCGCGCAGGTCCGACGACGTCGGGTCGCCCGATGCGCAGGTAGAGGCTGACGAAGCCGAGGTTGAGCAGGTAGAAGCCGACGACGAGCAGCCGGTTGACCGCGTGGGCGAGCGCCTCGCTGCCGGCGAAGACGTCCTCGAGGAAGACCTGGCCGTTGCGCGACAGCGTGCGTGGCCACCCAGATCGGTGAGCGGGACGGCGACGAGCAGGTAGACGACGTAGGTGCGCGACGGTCCAGTCCATGTGGGACTCCTTGGTTGTTTGAACGTGTTCAAGTAATGACCGTAGCCCAGTACTGAACGTGTTCGAACATGTTCAAGTCCGTCAGAGGCCGATCGCCGCGCTCGGCCGCGGCCAGCACCGGCGCGGTGACCTCCCGGCAGCGCGCGGCGCCGGCGGCGAACACCGACGTCGACGTGCGCCGGGTCCGCGGCGAGCTCGGCGTACCGCTTCTGGATCGGCTCGAGCTCGGCGACGACGGCGTCGGTCACCGCCTGCTTGAGGGCGCCGTACGTCGTGAGGCCGTCGGCCGAGCCGCCGCAGGCGGCCGAGGATCGTCGAGCAGGTTGGTGACGCCGGGCTTGGCCGCGGTCGCGGCGCACGGCGTCCGGCCCGGTGTCGGAGTCGGTGACCGCCCGCGCCACCTTGCGGCGTACGACGTCCGGCGGGTCGAGCAGGAAGACCGACCCCGCCGCGTCGGCCGACTTGCACATCTTGCGGGTCGGGTCGGCAGGTCCATCACCCGCGCGCCGGCCGCGGGGAGTCGCGATCTCGGGGACCGTGAAGACCGGCCCGTAGCGTCGGTTGAAGCGGATCGCCAGGTCGCGGGTCAGCTCGACGTGCTGGCGCTGGTCGGCGCCGACCGGCACCTGCGCGGGCGGTAGAGCAGGATGTCGGCCGCCATCAGCACCGGGTAGGTGAAGAGCGAGACCCGGGTCGAGTCGACGCCCCGGCCCTTCTCCTTGAACTGGATCATCCGGTTCAGCTCGCCGGTGTGGGCCGTGCACTCCAGCAGGTAGGCGAGCTGGGCGTGCGCCGGCACCCGGCTCTGCCGGAACAGCGTCGCCCGGTCGAGGCCGACGGCGAGCAGCAGGGTCGCCATCTCGGCGACCCGCGCGCGCAGCAGCGGTCGGGTCGTGCGCGGTCGTCATCGCGTGCAGGTCGGAGATGCCGTAGAAGGCGTCGTCCTGGCGCTCGCCATCGGGCGCAGCGCGCCGAGCAGGTTGCCGAGGGTGAGCCGGCCGGACGGGGTGAGCAGGGAGAGGGTGCGGGTCATCGTGGTGCTCCTGGTGTGAGAGCCCACGGGCGTCGGCCGACGACCGACAACGCAGAACGGCCGCCCGTGGGCGGCCGTGGTGTGAAGTGGGTGTGCTTCAGAGCGTGGTCCGCCGTCAGGCGGGCCACCACTGGGTGGAACGGGTCGTCAGCACGTGGACAGGCTACCGGTAGCGTCGCCGCCATGCCCGCTGTGTCAGGGACCGGCCACGGTCGTCTTCGACCCGAGCCTGACCGACTACGACTTCGGGCCCGCGCACCCGATGTCGCCGGTGCGCGTCGACCTCACCATGCGGCTGGCCGACGAGCTCGGCGTGGTCGGCAGCCGGCTGCGCACGGTCGCGGCGCCGATGGCATCGGACGACCAGATCGCGACCGTGCACGACGCCGGCCCTGATCGAGGCGGTGATCCGCGCCGGCCGGGACCCGCGACGTACGACATCGGTCCGGGCTCGGCACCGACGACAACCCGGTCTTCCCCGGCATGCACGAGGCGGCCGCGCACATCGTCGGCGCCAGCGTCGAGGCGTTCCGCCAGGTCTGGTCGGGGGAGTCGCTGCACTCCGCCAACATCACCGGCGGCCTGCACCACGCGATGCCCGACCGGGCCAGCGGCTTCTGCGTCTACAACGACGTCGCCGTCGGCATCCAGTGGCTGCTCGACCAGGGCGCCGAGCGGGTCGCGTACGTCGACGTCGACGTGCACCACGGCGACGGCGTCGAGACGATCTTCTGGGACGACCCGCGGGTGCTGACGATCTCGCTGCACGAGACCGGGCAGATGCTCTTCCCCGGCACCGGCTTCGCCGCCGACCTCGGTGGGCCGGAGGCGCCAGGGCTCGGCGGTCAACGTCGCGCTGCCGCCCGGCACCGGCGACGCCGGCTGGCTGCGCGCCTTCCACGCCGTCGTGCCGCCGCTGCTGCGCGAGTTCGAGCCCCGAGGTCCTGGTCACCCAGCACGGCTGCGACTCGCACGTCGAGGACCCGCTCGCCCACCTGATGCTGACCGTCGACGGCCAGCGCGCGGCCTACCTCGCGCTCCACGACCTCGCCCACGAGGTGTGCGACGGCCGCTGGGTGGCGACCGGCGGCGGCGGCTACGCGCTGGTCGACGTCGTGCCGCGCGCCTGGACCCACCTGCTCGCGATCGTCGCCGGCGCAGCCGCTCGACCCGCTGACCGAGACCCCGGAGGCTGGCGCGACCACGTGCGGACGTCGCTCGGCCGGGTCGCCCCGGTCCGGATGACCGACGGCCGCACGCCGACCTACCGCGACTGGCGCGACGGCTACGACCCGGACACCTGGCTGGACCGGGAGATCCACGCGACCCGGATGGCGGTCTTCCCGCTGCACGGCCTCGACCCGCTGCCCTGACCTGGGCGTATGCGGGTTACACGGGAGTGGTTCGCGACGCTTGCGCAAGCGGACACGCCGTACCACTGCGAGTTACTTTCGTGATCCTCTTCCCCACGAGTCACATCAGGCCCTATTCTCACTGAGCGCGACGCGTGCACTCACCGGTGGGGAAGCCGGTGGCGCGTCAGACAGAAAGAATCGGTGCACGATGGCTACCAACTCCGGAGACATCTCCGACGCGAAGTTCCTCACCGTTGCCGAGGTCGCGGCGATGATGCGCGTCTCCAAGATGACGGTCTACCGCCTCGTCCACAACGGTGACCTGCCCGCCGTCCGCGTCGGCCGCTCCTTCCGGGTGGTCGAGGAGGACGTCGACGAGTACCTCCGCAAGAGCTTCTACAACGCCGGCTGAACGCTGGGTGAGGTGTCGCCGGGCTCGGGCCCGACGTACCCCGCAGGCGCTCGGCTCGTTGTCCCTCAGGCGGGCACCGTCCAGTTTGACCGGCCGATTCTGCCCGGCGCCCGGCGACGGATAGGCTGGGCCGGTCCTCCGGGCAGATCCCGGGGGCAGCTGTACGGCTGTCGAAAGGTTTCCCGTGGGTTCTGTCATCAAGAAGCGGCGCAAGCGCATGGCGAAGAAGAAGCACCGCAAGCTGCTGAAGAAGACGCGCGTCCAGCGTCGCAAGCTCGGCAAGTAAGGCCTCCGTCCGCCGCATGAGCAGCGCCGGCAGGGTCGTCCTCGTCACCGGGGTCTCGCGAGACCTCGGGCGCCGTTCGCGCGCGCGCTCGCGGCCGACCCGTCGGTCGGTCGGGTCATCGGCGTCGACGTCGTCCCGCCGCGCGGTGACATCGGCGACGTCTCCTTCGTGCGCGCCGACATCCGCAACCCGGTGATCGCCAAGGTGATCGTCAAGGAGGACGTCGACACCGTCGTCCACATGAGCGTCATCTCCACCCCCGGCAGCGCCGGTGGGCGCAACACGATGAAGGAGCTCAACGTCATCGGGACGATGCAGCTCCTGGCCGCCTGCCAGAAGGCGCCGGGCTGCAGGCACCTGGTCGTGAAGTCGACGACCACCGTCTACGGCGCCAGCAGCCGCGACCCGGCGATGTTCACCGAGGACATGGAGCCGCGCCGCGCGCCGCGCGCGGGCTACGCCAAGGACGTCGCCGAGATCGAGGGCTACGTGCGCGGCTTCGCCCGCCGCCGCCCCGACGTCCGGGTGACGATGATCCGCTGCGCCAACGTGATCGGCCCGCACGTGGTCAGCCCGCTCACGTCGTACTTCCGGCTGCCGGTCATCCCGACCGTGCTCGGCTTCGACCCGCGGCTGCAGTTCCTCCACGAGCAGCGACCTCCTCGACGTGCTGCGGCACGCCGTGCGCGCCGACGTCGCCGGCACCTTCAACGTCGCCGGCGACGGCATCCTGATGCTCTCCCAGGCGGTACGCCGGCTGCAGCGGCCGACGGTGCCGCTGCCGCCGTTCGCGGTCGGCGGCGTCGGCTCGCTGCTGCGCTCGGCGCGGCTCGCGGACTTCTCGCCCGAGCAGCTCGGCCTGCTCACCTACGGTCGCGGCGTCGACACCACCCGGATGCGCGACGAGCTCGGCTTCGAGCCGGCGTACACCACCGCGGAGGCGTTCGCCGACTTCGCCGCGCCGCTCACGCCCACCGGTGGCCGCACCGAGCGGGTGCTCGGCCGCGTGGTCGACAGCCTGCCCGACCCGGACCGCTACGCCGTCGCGGCGGGAGGTCGCCGAGCATGGGTGACGCCGAGATCATCCCGATCGGCACCCGCGGCCGGCCCGGCCGCGGCACCGGCACGCAGCCGTCGTCGGCCGCGCGCGGCCTGGCCGCCGGCGCGAAGAGCGCGCCCGCCAAGGCTGCGCCCAGGGCGGCCCCGAAGCCCGCGCCCAAGCCGAAGCCGAAGCCGAAGCCCGAGCCGCAGCCCGTCGAGGAGGTCGCCCCGCCCGTCGAGGAGACCCGGCCGGCCGCCACGACCCGCGACCGCACGCCGACCGGCGGCATCCCCGTCGCCGACTGGCTGGCGGCCTTCCAGCACGCCGCCCGCGAGGTCTTCGGCGACGCAGTGGGAGCCGCAGCTGGCCCGGTTCCTGGCCTTCCTGCGCCGCCGGGTGACCGGCGACTACGTCGTCGACGAGTACGGCTTCGACCACGAGATCACCGAGCGCTTCTTCATGGCCGCGCTGCGCCCGATCGCGCAGAAGTGGTTCCGCATCGAGGTCCGCGGGCATCGAGAACATCCCGACCGAGGGCGGCGCGCTCGTCGTCTCCAACCACTCCGGCACGATCCCGGTCGACGGCCTGATGACGATGGTGTCGATCCACGACCACACCGGCCGGTTCCTGCGCCCGCTGGGCGCCGACCTGGTCTTCCGGATGCCGTTCGTCAGCGCGATGGCCCGCAAGGGCGGCGCCACCCTGGCCTGCAGCGAGGACGCCGAGCGGATGCTCAGCGGCGGCGAGCTCGTCGGCGTCTGGCCCGAGGGCTTCAAGGGCATCGGCAAGCCGTACTCCGAGCGCTACAAGCTGCAGCGCTTCGGTCGCGGCGGCTTCGTGTCGGCCGCGCTGCGCACCGGCGTCCCGATCGTCCCGCTCTCGGTCGTCGGCGCCGAGGAGATCTACCCGCTGGTCGGCAACCTGCCGTCGCTGGCCCGGCTGCTCGGGCTGCCCTACATCCCGATCACGCCGTTCTTCCCGCTGCTCGGGCCGCTCGGGCTGGTCCCGCTGCCGTCGAAGTGGCTGCTCGAGTTCGGCGAGCCGATCCGCACCGACGAGTTCGACGCGGGCGCGGCCGACGACCCGATGCTGGTCTTCAACGTGACCGACCAGGTGCGCGAGACGATCCAGCAGACGCTCTACTCGCTGCTGATGCAGCGGACCTCGGTCTTCCGCTAGGGCAGCCGACCCCGGAGGATCTCGACGCCGGGTCCGGTCAGGTCGCCGAGCGCGACGGGACGTCCGGCGACGGCCATCGCCAACGCCTCGCTCGGTCCCTCGACCGGCTGGCCGTCGCCCCACGCCCAGTCCTGGTCGGTCGCCACCAGGTGCAGGCCGGGCAGCCGGTCCTTCGGCACCAACCCCCGCACACCGCCGGAGAACCAGTCGAGCAGCACCCGCCAGTGCTCGAGGCTGACGTCATCAGGCAGACCGAGCGGTCGAGCACAGTCCCGCAGGTGGACGCAGCCATCGGCCAGCTGCCCCAACGGACCGACTCCGGGGGCAGGGATCATCTCGTCTGCCTTCTCCCGGAGGAGAGATGGTCAGGTCGCTCAGCGGACGTCGTGACAGGTCGCGGGCCATGGCCGCGCTCGCCCTGTCGATCGACCCGCGCGACTTGATCACCTGCACCACGAAGCCCCGGAGGCTCCCCGTCAGTGGCATCACGAGGTGGCCGAGCACCTCCCGGACGGTCCAGGCGTCGCAGAGGCTGCGAGCGTCGAGCTGCTCCTCGTCGAGGCTGTCGAAGAAGTCGGCCAGGCGCCGACGATTGGCCGCGATCTCGCCCGGGACGTCCACGGCGTCATCGTAGGCGGATCAGATCCGGGGCTCTTCCCGTCATGGCTTCTGCGTCTGACCCGTGATCGGGTCGACGACGCCACCCAGCAGGTCGCCGACGCCGTCCAGCAGGTCGCTGACGACCGGGACCGACGGGCTCGAGGTCGGCTTGCCGCTGCCGCCGGCCGCCGGTGAGTCCGTCGGTCGAGGGTCTGGAGCGGGTTGGTGCCGGTGTCGCTGGTGCCGGGCAGCAGGCCGCCGCCGGGGACCAGCACGCTGCCCGGAGGCACGTTGCCGTCGACGTCGGGCAGCTCGGACGAGTCGCCCTTGGCGCCGTCGCCTGCTTGGCCGTCGTGCTTCTTGCCGTCGTGCTTCTTGGTCGTGTCGGCGACCTGGGGCGTGACCGGTGTGGCGGGCAGCTCGATCGCCGGGCTCGACAGCAGCGTCGTCGGGAACGACTCGATCGGCGTGCCGCCGCACGACGGGCAGCGCTCGGCGGCCTCGCTCGTTGATCTGGGCGAGCACGGCGGCGGCGCGGATCAGGTCGTCGCGGGCCTCGACGGGGATCTGCGGCTCGAGGGCCGCGAGCTGGTCGAGGCTGGAGGCGACGAAGTCGCGCAGCTCGGCGATCGAGTCCTCGTTGCCGTGGTCGGCGTAGTCGGCGAAGCAGCAGGTCGGCAGCCGTGGTCGCCTGCGTCGGTGAAGGTGTCGAGCGTGTTCGCGATCCGGGCGTCGTCACCGAAGCCGGGGTCCTGCGGGTGAGCGCGTCGACCTCGTCGAGCCGGCCGGAGGCGTTGCCGAGCATCGTGCTGCCCTTGTGCGCGTCGCCGACCGAGAGGCCGGTGTGGGCGTTCTCGATGACCCGCTTGATCGGGTAGAGCGACTCGCCGGGCAGCGCGGACTGCGAGGCGACCGCCACCGAGGTGGTGGCGCCGACGATGGCGATGCCGCCGACGACGGCGGCCAGACGGCGCTCGCGGCGTGGTCTTGCGCGGCGGGAGCCTGAGCTTGGAGACGTCGGCGGGGACCAGTGCGGTCTCGGCCTCGGCCATGAGCTGGGCGCGCAGGTCGGCGACGAACTCCGGGCGGGCGTTGATCTCCGGGACGGAGCGGAGCGCGCCGACGAGCTCGAGCAGCTCGGCGTTGCGGGCGTCGTCGCGGGCGACGGCCGAGGGGTCCTCGACCATGGCGTCGAACTGGTCGGCGCGCCGTTGCGCCGCGGACCCCATGTCATGTCGACCTCAACGATGCGAGCGGAGGCGAGGTTACGGGCGAGAGGCGCTCGACGTAAACGGTTTCGGCGAGGGTGGCCATCAGTCCCGGATCCCTTCCGGCATCAGCTTGGCCAGGTTGCGTACGCCGCGCAGCTGGAGCTGCTTGACGGCGCCGTCGCTGCGGCCCAGGACGGCGGCGGTCTCGGCGATGCTCATGCCCTGGAGGAACCGCATCACCAGGCAGTCGCGCTGCTCGGCGGGCAGCTCGGTGAGCGCCTTGAGCAGGATCTCGTTGGTGAGGCCGGCGAGCACCATGTCCTCCGGGCCCTCGGTGGCGTCGTCGTGCAGCCCCATGTCCTCGGTGGTCAGCTCGAGGCGGGTCCGGCCGGCCTTGAAGTGGTCGGTGGCCAGGTTGCGGGCGATGGTCATCAGCCAGGCGCCGAAGTCCTTGCCCTGCCAGCGGAAGTTGTTCATGCTCCGCAGCGCCCGGAAGAACGTCTCCGAGGTCAGGTCCTCGGCCAGCGTGCTCGAGCGGGTCCGGTAGAAGAGGAACCGGTAGACCGAGCCCTGGTAGTGGTCGTAGAGCAGCCCGAACGCGTCGGCGTCGCCCTGCGCGGGCCAGCTCGACCAGCGCGATCAGCCGGGTGCGGTCGGCCTCGTCCTCCTCGGAGGACGCGGCCAGGTCGGCGTCGCCGTAGCCGCCCGGTCCGCCGGAGGCCGGTGCGGGCGTGGCCACTGGTGACCGCCTCGGTCGCGAGGAGGCCGGGCCGGTCGAGCGGGAGTCCGGCCGCGAGGGCCGGCTGCTCGGCGAGCAGCATCTGGGCGACGAGGAGCCGCAGGGCGTCGAGCCCGCGCGCGATCGTCCCCGTCGTACGGCATGGTGGTGGAACCCCTCCCGGATGCTTCCCCTCGAAGCCATTCCCCAGTAAACGCGAGTTACGCCTTCTGGACCAGACCAGAAGGTAACGACCCGCAGGGTGAGATTCCGGTGGTCCGGCGGGGTCAGCGGCGGCGGCCGCGCAGCGCGACGCCGGCGGCCACCGTGCCGGTGACCGCGCCGGCGGCCGCGCCGACGAGGACGCCGGCGCGCGCGGCCTTGCGGCCGGTGCGGTAGTCGCGGATCCGCCAGCCCTGCTCCCGGGCGTGGGCGCGCAGCTTGGCGTCCGGGTTGATCGCGCACGGGTCGCCGACCAGCGAGAGCATCGGCAGGTCGTTGTAGGAGTCGGAGTACGCCGAGCAGCGGCGCAGGTCGAGGCCCTCGCGGGCGGCCAGCGCCTTGACCGCCTCGCCCTTGGCCGGGCCGTGCAGCATGTCGCCGACCAGCTGGCCGGTGTAGACGCCGTCGACGTGCTCGGCGACGGTGCCCATCGCGCCGGTCAGGCCGAGCCGGCGGGCGATGATCTGGGCGATCTCGATCGGGGCGGCGGTCACCAGCCAGACCCGCTGGCCCTCGTCGAGGTGCAGCTGCGCGAGGGCGCGGGTGCCGGGCCAGATCCGGTGCGCCATGCCTTCGTCGAAGATCTCCTCGCCCAGCTCCTCGAGCTCGGCGACCGTGTGGCCGGCGATGAAGCTCAGCGCCGAGGTCCGGGCCTCGGCGACGTGCTCGGGGTCCTCGACGCCGACGACGCGGAAGTAGGCCTGCTTCCAGGCGGCGCCGAGGATCTCGCGGGTCGTGAAGAACTTGCGGCGGTGCAGCCCGCGGGCGAGGTGGAAGATGCTCGCGCCCTGCATCACGGTGTTGTCGACGTCGAAGAACGCCGCGGCCTCGCGGTCCAGCGACAGGGTCAGCGCCGACTCCACCTCGGCGGACGCGGCGGCCGCCTCGCCGGCGAGCGTCGAGCGCACCTGGAGGTTGCGCGGCCGGGGCGACTTGCTGGGCGGCGTCACACGGGCAGGGTAGACCCCGATCGGACGGGGTGGTGGCGCGCGAGCGTGTGGAAGTATCCCCCCATGGCTGGGACGCGGGACGTGGCCGACCTGGTGACCCGTGCGGCCGCCGAGAGCCCGGAGCGGCTCGCGGTCGTCGAGGCCGGCGGGCGCAGTCTCACCTGGGCTGCGCTCGACGACGAGGTCGGTCGGCTCGCGACCGGGCTCGGTGCGGCCGGGATCGTCGGCGGGCACCGGGTGCTGATCGCGATCGGCAACCGGATCGAGTTCGTGACGACCTACCTCGGCGTCCTGCGCGCCCAGGCCGTCGCCGTGCCGGTCAACCCGCGATCCACCGTCGGCGAGCTGGCCCGGATGATCGAGGACTCCGGCTCGCGGATGGTCGTCGCCGACGCCGACACGGTGACCACCGTGCGCCAGGCGCTCGCGACGCTGGATCAGGCGCCGCGTCTCGTGGTCGTCGGTGCGACCCTGCAGCCGGGCGAGCGCGGCTACGACCAGCTCCGAGCGCAGCAGGCCAGGCCGGTGCCGCCGCTCCAGGACCCGGAGAAGCTGGCGGCGCTCCTCTACACGAGCGGTACGTCGGGCCGGCCGCGGGCCGCGATGCTCACCCACCGCGCGCTGCTCGCCAACATCGAGCAGGTCGCCCCGGTCGACCCGCCGATGATCCACGGCGACGACGTCGTGCTCGCCGTGCTGCCGCTGTTCCACGTCTACGGCCTCAACGCCGTGCTCGGTGGCGTGCTGCGTCACCGGGCCAAGCTGGTGCTCGTCGACCGGTTCGACCCGCAGGAGACGCTGGCGATCATCGACGACGAGGCCTGCAGCGTGGTGCCGGTGGCGCCGCCGGTCTTCGCCTACTGGCGCCCGAGGAGCACCTCGAGGAGCACCTCGGCCCGGTGCGGCTGATCCTGTCCGGCTCGGCGCCGCTGTCCCCGGACGTGGTCGAGAAGTTCACCGCGCGGACCGGCATCCCGGTCCACCAGGGCTACGGCCTGACCGAGGCGTCGCCGGTCGTCACCAGCACGCTCTGCAGCCAGGTCGACCAGCTCGGCTCGGTCGGTGCCGCGCTCCCGGGGATCGAGATCCGGCTCGTCGACGAGAGCGGGCGGCCGCCGGAGGGTGAGGACCCGGGCGAGATCCAGATCCGGGGCGACAACCTGTTCAGCGGCTACTGGCCCGACGGCAGCGGTGGCCCCGACGCCGACGGCTGGTGGTCGACCGGCGACGTCGGCTTCCTCGACGACACGGGCGACCTGTTCCTCGTCGACCGGCTCAAGGAGCTGGTCATCGTCTCCGGCTTCAACGTCTACCCGGTCGAGGTCGAGGACGTGATCGACGAGGTCGACGGGGTCGTCGAGGTGGCCGTCATCGGCGTCGAGGACGCCAGCACGGGCGAGGCGGTCGTCGCCTACGTGCGCGCACCCGGTGCCGACCCGGCAGCGGTCGCCGACGCCGTACGCGCGCACTGCGCCGTGCGCCTGGCGCGGTTCAAGCAGCCGTCGCGGATCGAGATCGTCGACGAGCTGCCGCGCACGCGTCACCGGCAAGGTCCAGAAGGGCCGGCTGCGCGGCATCGAGCGGCGCCGGGCCCTGGGGCTTCTGGAGTGAAACCCCGCGTCACCCTCTACTCGCGCCCCGGCTGCCACCTCTGCGACGACGCCCGCGCGGTGATCGAGCGGGTCTGCGCCGAGCTCGGGGAGTCGTACGACGAGGTCTCGATCGACGACGACCCCGCCCTGCGGGAGCGGTTCACCGAGGAGATCCCGGTGACGTTCGTCGACGGACGCCAGCACGACTTCTGGCGGGTCGACGAGCAGCGGCTGCGGACGGCCCTGACCGGCTGATCCACCCCGCGCGACGTGGGCCATGTCACATGTGCTAGCCCCAGGGCGGAGACAGCCCCGTCTCGTTTTGTTCTCCCGTTCACAAACTCCTACAGTGATCGGGCCGCCGGGTGCGAGGAACGGTTCGCCTTCCCGAGCCCGACGACGGCCCAGTCCATGGCTATGGAGACGAGAACAGTGACCGCACGGACTTCCCCCGAGAGCGCCCGGGACATCCCCGAGGCGACCGTCGCGCGACTGCCCGTCTACCTCCGGGCCCTCACGACGCTCTCCGAGCAGGGCACCAGCACCTGCTCCAGCGAGGAGCTCGCGGCCGCGGCGGGCGTCAACAGCGCCAAGCTCCGCAAGGACCTCTCCTACCTCGGCAGCTACGGCACCCGCGGCGTCGGCTACGACGTCGACTACCTGCGCTACCAGATCGCCCGCGAGATCGGCGTGACCCAGGACTGGCCGGTCGTCATCGTCGGCATCGGCAACCTGGGCCAGGCGCTGGCCAACTACTCCGGCTTCCGCAGCCGCGGCTTCCGGGTCGTGGCGCTGCTCGACGCCGACCCGGCCCGCCACGACGAGGTCGTCGCCGGCATCGACGTACGCCCCTTCGACGACCTCGAGCAGATCGCTGCCGAGCACGCCGTCGCGATCGGCGTGATCGCGACGCCCGCGCTGGCCGCCCAGGACGTCGCCGACCGGATGGTCGGCTGCGGCATCACCAGCATCCTCAACTTCGCGCCGACCGTGCTCAACGTCCCGGAGCAGGTCGACGTCCGCAAGGTCGACCTCTCCATCGAGCTGCAGATCCTCGCCTACCACGAGCAGCGCAAGACCCACGGGGCGGCGACGGCATGAGCGTCCTCGTCGTCGGGATGTCCCACAAGTCCGCCCCGGTCTCGCTCCTGGAGCGGGTCGCCCTCGACGCCGACGGCGTCCACAAGCTGATCGACGACGTCTACGCGTGCGAGCACGTCACCGAGGCGACGGTCATCGCCACCTGCAACCGGGTCGAGATCTACGCCGACGTCGACCGCTTCCACGGCAGCGTCGAGGACGTCTCGCGGCTGCTGATCGAGCGCGCCGGCGAGTCCACCGAGGCGATGCTCCCGCACCTCTACGTGCACTACGACGACGGCGCGGTCTCCCACCTCTTCCAGGTCGTCGCCGGCCTCGACTCGATGGCCCTCGGCGAGGGCCAGATCCTCGGCCAGACCCGCGACGCCCTCAGCCTCGGCCAGGAGATCGGCACCGTCGGCCCGGCGCTCAACGTCCTCTTCCAGCAGGCGCTGCGCGTCGGCAAGCGCGCCCGCGCCGAGACCGACATCGACCGCGCCGCGCCGACGCTCGTCACCGCCGCCCTGGACCGCAGCCACACCGCGGTCGGCGACCTCACCGGCAAGCGGGTGCTGGTCGTCGGCGCCGGTGCGATGGCCGGGCTCGCGACCGCCACCGTCTCGCGCCGGGGCGCGGCCAGCGTCACCGTCGCCAACCGGACCACCGGCAACGCCGACCGGCTCGCCGCCGAGTACGGCGCCCGCTCGGCGCCCCTGTCCGACCTCCGCGCCGAGCTCGCCCTGGCCGACGTGGTCATCTCCTGCACCGGCTCCAGCGGCGTCCTCGTGACCGCCGAGGACGTCGCGGCGACGACCGCTGACGGCCGTGAGCTCGCGATCATCGACCTCGCGCTGCCGCACGACGTCGACCCGGCCGTCGCCGACCTCCCGGGCGTCACCCTGATCAACCTCGCCGAGCTCGCCGACGAGCTCCGCGACTCCGACGCCGGCCGCGAGGTCGAGGCGGTCCGCCGGATCGTGACCCAGGAGGTCGCGGCGTTCCTGTCCGCCCGCCGCCAGTCCAGCGTCACGCCGACCGTCGTCGCGCTCCGCTCGATGGCCACCTCGGTCGTCGACGCCGAGATGGAGCGGCTCGTCGGCCGGCTGCCCGACCTCGACGACGCCTCCCGCGCCGAGGTGCTCCACACCGTCCGCCGGGTCGCCGACAAGCTGCTCCACCAGCCGACGGTCCGGGTCAAGGAGCTCGCCAACGAGACCGGTGCCGTGTCCTACGCCGCCGCCCTCGCCGAGCTCTTCGCCCTCGACCCCGAGGCCGTCGACGCCGTCACCCGACCGGGGGACCTGGCATGACGACGATCAGGATCGGCACCCGCGCCTCCGTGCTCGCGACCACCCAGTCGCGACACGTCGCCGAGCTCATCCGCGACCGCCTCGGCTGGGACGTGGAGCTGGTCGAGATCACGACCGACGGCGACCGCAGCCAGGCAGCCGGCACGCCGGTCGCCGGCTCCGCCGACACCGGGATCTTCGTGACCGCGCTGCGCGACGCGCTGCTGCGCGGCGACGTCGACGTCGCCGTCCACTCGCTGAAGGACCTCCCGACCTACCCCGCCGAGGGCATCACGCTCGCCGCGATCCCGGTCCGCGAGGACCCGCGCGACGTGGTCGTCGCCCGCGACGGCCTGACGCTCGGCGAGCTGCCGGCCGGCAGCCGGGTCGGCACCGGCTCCCCGCGCCGGGTCGCCCAGCTGCACGCGCTCGGCCTCGGTTTGGACGTGGTCGGCGTTCGTGGCAACGTCGACACCCGCATCGCCAAGGTCCGCTCGGGTGAGTACGACGCCGTCGTGCTCGCTCGCGCCGGGCTGGCGCGACTCGGTCGGCTCGACGAGGCGACCGAGGTGCTCGACCCGCTGCAGATGCTCCCCGCCCCCGGGCAGGGCGCGCTTGCGGTGGAGTGCCGCGACGAGGGCGACCTCGCAGCGGCGCTGGCGGGGGCGCTGGACGACCGGCACGCCCGGGCCGCTGTCACGGCGGAGCGAGCGGTGCTCGCCACGCTCGAGGGTGGCTGTTCGGCCCCGATCGGCGCACTGGCCGAGGTGGCCGAGGGCGAGGACGACGAAGAGCTCTGGGTGCGGGCGGTGGCCCTGTCGCCCGACGGGGGACTCACGGTGCGGATGTCCGCGACCGGAGACCCTGCCGACGCCGAAGGCGTCGGGACCCGGCTGGCGAGCGAGATGCTCGCCGACGGTGCAGCACGACTGACGGACACAGCAGACAAGAGGCAGAACGCATGACCAAGACCAACCCGAACCAGGGCCGCGGCTGGGTGTCGTTCGTGGGCAGTGGCCCCGGCGACCCCGGACTGCTCACCGTGCGCGCGGTGGAGCTGCTGCACCGCGCCGACGTGGTGGTCACCGAGGTGCCCGAGCACGCCGACCTGGTGCGCCAGCTGCTCGGCCTCACGACGCCCGTGATGAGCGCCGAGACCGCCGAGGCGGCGACGCCCGTCGAGCCGGCCGGCCCCGAGATCGTCGACGGTGGCTTCGGCGAGGACGGCCAGCCGCTCACCCACGCCGCGCGCGCCAAGGTCGTCGTCAAGCACGCCAAGCGCGGCCTGCGTGTCGTGCGGCTGATGGCGGGCGACCCGTTCCTCTACGCCTCGGGTCCCGAGGAGGCGCAGGCCTGCGTCAAGGCCGGCCTCGGCTTCGAGATCGTCCCCGGCGTCTCGTCGGTCAGCGCGGTCCCGGCGTACGCCGGCATCCCGCTCACCACCAAGGACCACCGCGAGATCGCCGTCGTCACGTGTGGCGACAAGGTCGACTGGTCGCAGTACGCCGACTACCGCACGCTGGTCCTGCTGTCCGCGGTCGGCCAGATCGGCGACATCGGCAAGGCGCTCGTCGCCGCCGGCCGCGACCCGCAGACGCCGGTCGCGATGACCCGCGTCGGCACCACCACCGAGCAGGCCACCGTCACCTCGACGCTCGAGCGGATCGCCGCCGACGCCCGGGCCGCCCGGATGACGCCGCCGGCGGTCACCGTCGTCGGTCGCGTCGTCGACCTGCGCGAGACGCTCTCCTGGTTCGAGACCAAGCCGCTCTTCGGCTGGCGCGTCCTGGTGCCCCGCACCAAGGAGCAGGCCGGCGCGCTCTCCGAGCGGCTGCGCGGCTACGGCGCCGTCCCCGACGAGGTGCCGACCATCTCCGTCGAGCCGCCGCGCAACCCGCTGCAGATGGACAAGGCCGTCCGCGGCCTGGTCGAGGGTCGCTACGAGTGGATCGCCTTCACCTCGGTCAACGCGGTCAAGGCCGTGCGCGAGAAGTTCGAGGAGTACGGCCTCGACGCCCGCGCCTTCTCGGGCCTCAAGATCGCCGCGGTCGGCGACAAGACCGCCGAGGCCATCGCCGACTGGGGCCTGCGTGCCGACCTGATGCCGTCCGGTGAGCAGTCCGCCGCCGGTCTGCTCGAGGACTGGCCGGAGTACGACGAGCTGCTCGACCCGATCAACCGGGTCTTCCTGCCGCGTGCCGACATCGCGACCGAGAACCTCGTGGCCGGCCTGATCGACCTGGGCTGGGAGTGCGACGACGTCACGGCGTACCGCACCGTCCGCGCCGCCCCGCCGGCGCCGGAGACCCGCGACGCGATCAAGACCGGCAAGTTCGACGCGGTCGTCTTCACGTCGTCCTCGACGGTGCGCAACCTGGTCGGCATCGCCGGCAAGCCGCACCCGTCGACGATCATCGCCGTGATCGGGCCGGCGACGGCCAAGACCGCCGAGGAGCACGGCCTGCGGGTCGACGTGCTGGCCTCGAAGCCGGACGTCGAGGAGCTCGTCGACGCGCTCGCCGACTTCGGTGCCACCCGCCGGATCGCGATGGTCGAGGCCGGTCAGCCGGTCACCAAGCCGTCGGAGCGCAAGCCGTCGGGTCGCCGGAAGGCAACGTCCTCGCGATGAGCGAGCCGCAGCAGCCGGGTGTGGTCGGACCGACGGTCCGGCCACGCCGGCTGCGCACCACTCCCGCCCTGCGGCGGATGGTCGCCGAGACCTCGGTCGAGCCGCGCCAGCTGGTGCTGCCGCTCTTCGTGCGCGAGGGGATCGACGAGCCGCAGCCGATCGGCTCGATGCCCGGCGTCGTCCAGCACACCCGCGGCACCCTGCTCAAGGCGGTCGCCGAGGCCGCCGACCTCGGCCTCGGCGGCGTGATGCTCTTCGGCATCCCGGAGCACAAGGACGCCACCGGCTCGGGCGCCCTCGACCCGGCCGGCATCCTCAACCTCGCGATCACCGACGTGGTCGCCGAGGTCGGCGACGCGCTCACGGTGATGAGCGACCTGTGCCTCGACGAGTTCACCGACCACGGCCACTGCGGCGTGCTGACGCCCGACGGCCGGGTCGACAACGACCGCACCCTGGCGGCGTACGCCGAGATGGCGCTCGCGCAGGCGCACGCCGGCGTCGACATGGTCGGACCCAGCGGGATGATGGACGGCCAGGTCGCGGTGATCCGCGCCGCGCTCGACGCCGGCGAGCACACCGACGTCTCGATCCTGGCCTACTCCGCGAAGTACGCCTCCGCGTTCTTCGGCCCCTTCCGCGAGGCCGTCGACTCCTCGCTCGAGGGCGACCGCCGGACCTACCAGCAGGACGCCGGCAACGCCCGCGAGGGCGTCCGCGAGGCGCTGCTCGACGTCGAGCAGGGCGCCGACATCGTGATGGTCAAGCCCGCGCTCGCCTACCTCGACGTCGTACGACGCGTGCGCGACGCGGTCGACGTGCCGGTCGCGGCCTACAACGTCTCGGGGGAGTACGCCATGCTCGAGGCCGCCGCCGCCCAGGGCTGGATCGACCGCGAGGCCGCGATCCTCGAGACGCTCACCTCGATCCGGCGCGCCGGCGCCGACATCGTGCTGACCTACTGGGCGGCCGAGGCCGCCCGGCTCCTGCGCTGATTCGTTGGTCGAGTAGCGAGCGCCAGCGAGCGTATCGAGACCACTACAGGCTGCTTCTCGGCTCACGGTGATCTCGATACGCCGGTCGCGACCTCCTGCGTCGGCCGCGCGGCTACTCGATCCAGCGCGTGCTTCTCAGCCCTCGCAGGCTCGGCCTGAGCGCCCTAGTGGTGCGTGTAGTCGTAGACGCACTGGTCGAAGTCGTCGTCGCTCTTGAGGATGTTGTCGATGTAGCCCTCGAGGGTGCACTGGGCGATCGCCTGGACCTGGGTGAGCAGCTGCGTCGACCGGCGTGACCGAGGTGGACGGCAGCGGCGGGATGCTGACCGACGGCAGGTGCGGCAGCGGGCCGCCGGTGTCGGGACGGGTGCGGGGTCGACGGGCTGCGACGGCTCCTGGGTGGGCGCGGTGGTCGGCTCGGTGGTCGGCTCGGTGGTCGGCTCGGAGGGCGGGTTGTCCTGGTGGTGGACCGAGTGGTGGTGCTTCGGGCCGTGGTGGGCCGGCTCAGCGCCGTTGAACCCGTCGGGCTGCGGCACGAGGTAGCCGGCGGACGTGGTGCCGTTGGGCACCGAGGTGAAGTCGCCGTCGAGGTAGGCGTTCATGATCGAGAGCACCAGGTCGACGTACGACGCGCTGTGGTTGTAGCGGAAGACCGCGGAGCGCTGGCCGGCGGTCGACGAGAGGTCGTCGTCGCCGGAGCAGAGGTAGACCGCGGTCGCGAGCGCCGCGTCGTCGATGTCCTGCGGGTTGCGCTGGCCGTCGCCGTCGGCGTCCACGCCGACGACCGACCAGGTCGACGGGATGAACTGCATCGGGCCGACGGCGCGGTCGTACTTCGAGTCGGCGTCGTACTGGCCGGCGTCGGTGTCGGAGATCGTCGAGGTGCCGTGGGTGCCGTCGAGGGGGAGGCCGTAGATGCCCGGCTCGGCCACGCCGTCGGTGTCGAGCGAGTTGCCGTTGGTGCGGCCGTGGTCGGACTCGACCCGGCCGATCGCGGCGACCAGCTGCCACGACAGGTGGCAGCCCTTGTCGGCGGCGTTGATGACGGTCTCGGCGCGCTGGTAGGCGGCGAGGGCGGCGGCGGGGATGCCGGAGGTGGACGTGGTGGCGACGACCTGGGCGGCGTCGCCCTGGATGCCGGGCGCGATGCCGCCGGCGGTGCCGCCGGCGTCGGAGACGCTGGCCGGGGCCTCGATCGCCTCGGTCGGGACGCGTGCTGCCGTCCGGGAGCGTGGCTCTGCGTGGACGCATCGGCGAGGGCCGTGCCTGCGCCGGTCGACGGCGAGGCTTGCCGTCCAGGCTGCCGAGAGCACCGCCAGCGGCACGAGTGCCATGGCCTTCTGGCCTCGACCGAACCGCGATCTGGACATCGTGGATGCTCCCCTGCTCCCGTGGACCTCGACGTGCTCCCTCGGCACGGCGATGTGACGGTAGTAACGACGAGCTCCACCACCAGTTACGGTACGCCGGCCCTGATCGGCGGTCGCCCGCCATCATCGAGACGACCATTCCCGCAGGTCATGACGGTGAAACCCGCAGTTCAGTGCGCGGCCGACGGCCCTCACGAAGTGGTCTGGCCCACCTTCGCGGAGGCGTCGGTCGTCCCCGACTGGGGCGGGTTGGCCGACTCGGGGACAATGGGCCGGTGACCTCCGGAACGCCTGCCTCCGACGCCCTCTTCGAGCGCGCTCGTGCGGTGACGCCGGGCGGCGTGAACTCGCCGGTCCGCGCGTTCAACGCCGTCGGCGGCACGCCCCGCTTCATCCGCTCCGCGGCCGGTGCCTGGCTCACCGACGTCGACGGCCACGAGTACGTCGACCTGATCTGCTCCTGGGGCCCGATGCTGCTCGGCCACGCCCACCCCGAGGTGCAGGCCCGGGTCGCCGAGGCCGTCGCGCGCGGGACGTCGTACGGCACCCCGACGGAGCCGGAGGTCGAGCTCGCCGAGGAGATCGTCGCCCGGACCCCGATCGAGCGGGTCCGCTTCGTCTCCTCCGGCACCGAGGCCACCATGTCGGCGATCCGGCTGGCGCGCGGCTTCACCGGTCGCGACGTCATCGTGAAGTTCGCCGGCTGCTACCACGGTCACGTCGACTCACTGCTGGCGTCCGCGGGCTCCGGCCTCGCGACCTTCGCCGTGCCCGGCACCCCCGGTGTCCCGGTCTCGTCGACCGAGCTGACCCTGGTGCTGCCCTACAACGACCGGGCCGCCGTCGAGAAGGTCTTCGCGGAGTACCCCGACCGGATCGCCTGCCTGATCACCGAGGCCGCGCCCGGCAACATGGGCGTCGTCCCGCCCGAGCCCGGCTTCAACGGCTTCCTCGCCGAGACCTGTCGCCGCAACGGAGCGCTGTTCGTCAGCGACGAGGTGATGACCGGCTTCCGCGCGAGCAAGCAGGGACAGTGGGGCCTCGACGGCGCGGTCGAGGGCTGGGCGCCCGACCTGATGACCTTCGGCAAGGTGATGGGCGGCGGCTTCCCGGCCGCGGCCTTCGGCGGCCGGGCCGACGTGATGTCGCGGCTGTCGCCCGAGGGGCCCGTCTACCAGGCCGGCACCCTGTCCGGGAACCCGATCGCGACCACCGCCGGCCTCGCCACCCTGCGGCTCGCCACCGACGAGGTCTACGCCCACATCGGCGCCGCCGCCGACACCATCAAGACCGCGGCGTCCGACGCCCTGAGCAAGGCCGGCGTCGCCCACGTCGTGCAGTCGACCGGCACGATGTTCTCGATCTTCTTCACCGACACCGGCCGCGTCCGCGACTTCGAGGACGCCTCGACGACCGACTCGGCGGCGTACGCCGCGTTCTTCCACGCGATGCTCGACCGGCAGGTCTACCTGCCGCCGTCGGCGTACGAAGCGTGGTTCCTGTCCTCGGCCCACGACGACCGCGCCGTCCAGACCGTGCTCGACGCCCTGCCCGACGCCGCCCGTGCTGCCGCCGCAGCGCAGGTGTAGGAGAGATCACGTGAGTCCCCAGAGATCCAGCACAGCCCCGACACGATCGTCCACCTGCTGCGCCACGGCGAGGTGCACAACCCCGACGGCATCCTCTACGGCCGCCGCGACGGGTTCCACCTCTCCGACCTCGGCAACACGATGGCGCAGCGGATCGCGGACTCCATCGGCGACCGCGACATCGTGCACCTGCGGGTCTCGCCGCTCGAGCGAGCGCAGGAGACCGCCCGGCCGCTCGCGGAGGCGCGAGGCCTCGAGATCGTCACCGACGAGCGGGTCATCGAGTCGGCCAACAAGCTCGAGGGCCTGAGCTTCGGCCAGGGCGCCTGGTCGATCATCAAGCGGCCGCGCATCTGGCGGCACCTCTACAACCCGGCACGGCCGTCCTGGGGCGAGCCGCACAAGGAGATCATCGTCCGGATGATGGCGGCGGTCGAGGACGCCCGGGCCGCGGCCGTCGGCCACGAGGCCGTGATCGTCTCCCACCAGCTGCCGATCTGGACCACGCGCCTGCACGTCGAGGGGCGCCGCCAGCTGCACGACCCGCGCCGTCGGGAGTGCACGCTCTGCTCGCTGACGTCGCTGCACTTCGTCGGCGACCGGATCACCCAGGTGAGCTACTCCGAGCCGGCCGGCGACCTGATCCCGGTCAAGGACAAGAAGGCGCCGTTCTCGGCCGGTGGCGCCCCCGAGAGCAGCAGGCCCTGACGTGAGCAAGCTCCTGGGTGCGGCCCTCGGCTGCCTCCTGCTCCTCACCGGGTGCACGTCCCTCGAGGGCACCGGCGACAAGGGCTACATCAGCGGCGACGGCAGCGTGCGGATCATCGACACCGACGAGCGCGGAAGACCCGGTGTCGTTCTCGGGCGACGTCGCTGACCGGCGAGCCGATCTCGTCCGAGGACTACCTCGGCAAGGTCCTGGTCGTGAACCTCTGGTGGTCGGGCTGCGGTCCGTGCCGCACGGAGATGCCGATGCTCGCCGCAGGCGTCCACGAGCCTCGGCTCCGACGCGGCGGTCGCTCGGCATCAACGTCCGGGACTCGAGCCCGGACAACGGGCTGTCCTTCGTGAAGAACGTCGGCGCCGACTACCCGTCGATCTACGACCCGAAGGGCCAGGTCGGTCTCGCCTTCGCCGGCAAGGCGCCGCTGGCGTCCACCCCGAACACCATCGTGCTCGACAAGGACGGGCGGGTCGCGGCGACGATCGCCGGACCGATCCCGAGCAAGCAGACCCTGCTCGACGTGGTCGACGACGTCGCGAACGGGACGGCGAGCGGGACAGCGGATGGGTGACTGGTTCCAGGAGCAGGCGCTCTCCGGGTCGCTCCTCCTGGCCCTGCCGGTGGCGCTGATCGCCGGCCTGGTCTCGTTCTTCTCGCCGTGCGTGATCCCGCTGCTGCCGGGCTACCTGTCCTACGCCACCGGGCTCTCCGGCGCTGACCTGGCCAACGGCGTCGCCGGCACCCGCCGGGGCCGGATGTTCGCCGGGTCGCTGCTCTTCGTCGCCGGGTTCGCGACCGTCTTCGTCATCCTGGGCACCCTGTCCGGTGCCGCCGGCGAGTGGCTGGTCACCTGGAAGGACCAGCTGACCGTCGTCCTCGGCATCCTGACGATCGTCCTCGGCCTCGCGTTCGCCGGCTTCCTGCCGTGGTTCCAGCGCGACTTCCGCGTGCACGCGGTGCCCGCGGTCGGGCTGGCCGCTGCTCCGCTGCTCGGCTTCCTGTTCGGGCTGGGCTGGACGCCCTGCATCGGGCCGACGCTCACCGCGATCACCACCCTGTCCTTCAACGAGTCCACCGCCGCGCGCGGCGCCGTGCTCTCGGCGGTCTACGCCATCGGCCTCGGACTGCCCTTCATCGCGGCCGGCCTCGCCTACGAGAAGGCGCTCGTCACCGTCGGCTGGGTCCGGCGCCACCAGGTGTGGGTGATGCGCGCGGGCGGTCTGATGCTCGTCGCGGTCGGGGTCCTGCTGCTCACCGGCTGGTGGGACCAGGCCGTCCAGTGGCTGCAGATCCGCCTCGTCGACTCGAACCAGGTCTCGGTATGACGGACGTCCAGACGTCGCTGAGCACCAAGCCCCCGGAGGACGACCGCCGCCCGGGCGAGCTCGGCGTCCGCGAGCTGCTGCGCTGGGTGTGGCGCCAGGTCACCTCGATGCGCACCGCGCTGGTCCTGCTGCTGCTGCTCGCGCTGGCCGCCGTACCCGGCTCGATCATCCCGCAGACCGGCGTCGACTCCCTCAAGACGTCGAACTGGCAGGCGGCCCACCCGACGCTGACGCCGATCTACGACCGGATCGGGCTCTTCTCGGTCTACGACTCGGTGTGGTTCTCGGCGATCTACATCCTGCTGATGATCTCGCTGGTCGGCTGCATCGTGCCGCGGATGTTCCACTACGCGCGCGGCATCCGTGCGAAGCCGCCGACCGCGCCGCGCAACCTGTCCCGGATGCCCGACCACGCGTCGTACGACGTGGCCGACGAGCCCGAGGTGGTCCTCGAGCAGGCCCGGGCGCTGCTGCGCAAGCGGCGCTACCGGGTCTCGACGGGCTCGACCATCGAGAACGACGGCGCCGTGTCCGCGGAGCGCGGCTACCTGCGCGAGGTCGGCAACCTGGTCTTCCACCTGTCGGTGCTGGTCGTGCTGGTCGGCTTCGCCCTCGGCGGGCTGTTCGGCTACAAGGGCGGCGTGATCCTGCTGGTCGGTGACCAGTACGGCTTCTCCAACACGCCCGACCAGTACGACGAGCTCAAGCCCGGCAGCCTCTTCGACGCCGACCAGCATGGAGCCGTTCTCGTTCTCGATCGACGACTTCAACGTCGACTGGCTGACCAGCGGACCGCGCGCGGGCATGGCCCGCGGCTTCGAGTCGAAGCTGAGCTACCAGGAGTCGCTCGACAGTCCGGAGAAGACCTACGACCTCCGGGTCAACCACCCGCTGTCGATCGGCGACACCGAGCTCTTCCTCATCGGCCACGGCTACGCGCCGGTCATCACGATCCGCGACGCCGACGGCGACAAGGTCACCAGCGGGCCGACGATCTTCCTGCCGACCAGCCAGACCTTCCAGTCCTTCGGGGTCGTGAAGGCGCCCGACGCCGACCCGACCCAGATCGGGCTCGAGGGCGAGTTCTACCCGACGGTCGCGTTCGACAAGCACACCGGCAGCTACAGCTCGCTCTTCGGTCGCGCCGTCGACCCGCTGGTCTCGATGCTCGTCTACACCGGCGACCTGCACATGGACGACGGCACGCCGCAGTCCTACTACGCCCTCGACAAGTCCGACACCACGATGCTGACCAAGAAGAACGGCGCGCCGTACCGCATCGACCTGCGCCCGGGCGACACGGTCAAGCTGCCCAACGGCCTCGGCACCGTGAGCTTCGACGGGCTGGCGCAGTGGAACAAGATCCAGATCAGCCAGACCCCCGGCAAGTGGATCGCGCTCACCGGCGTCGTGATGGCGCTGATCGGGCTGCTCGGGTCGCTGTTCATCCGGCCGCGACGGGTCTGGGTTCGCGCCCGTCGCGAGGGTGACGGCACACTGGTCGAGGTGGCCGCGCTCGACCGGTCCGGCGGTGGTGACATGGCCGCCGTGGTCGACGAGCTGGTCAGCGCCCTCAGCGGAGCTTCGCAGGGTGATTCGCAGCGGTGATTCGCAGAGCAAGAGGAAGGACGACTCGTGACCGACATGCAGTGGGAGAGCCTCAGCAACCAGGCCGTGGCGGTCTGTGGGCTGGTCTACTTCCTCGCCCTGCTCGCGCACCTCGTCGAGTGGGCCGCGCTGCGCAAGGTCCCGGTCGCAGCGGCCGCCGACAGCGTGCTGTCCGCCGACATCCCCGGCGGCGTCGCCGTGACCACCGGTCCCGGGCCGGAGGACGCCGAGAACGAGGAGCGGGTCCGGCGTACGGCGCTCTTCGGCCGGCTCGGCTACCTGCTGACCTGCCTGGCCGTGGCCGTGCACGGGCTGGGGCTCGTCGCGCGGGGCATGGCCGCGGACCCCAACCGGGTGCCGTGGGGCAACATGTACGAGTTCACGCTGACCGGCACCTTCGTGGTCGCGTTCCTCTACGTCGTGCTCTACCGCAAGTTCCGGCTCGCCTGGATGGCGCCGATCGTGCTGGCCTTCGTGCTCACGATCCTGATGGTCGCGGTGCTCTGGCTCTACGCGCCGGTCGCGCCGCTGACCGAGGCGCTCTCGTCCTACTGGCTGGTGATCCACGTCGTCTCGGCGATCATCGCCACCGGCGCCTTCACCCTCGGCGGCATCACCTCGGCGCTCTACCTCGTGAAGGCGCGCTCCATCTCCAGGGGCGGCTCGGCGGAGAAGGGCTACGTCGCCCGGCTGCCGAAGCCCGAGGTGCTCGACCGGGTCGCCTACCGGATGCACGCGTTCGGCTTCCCCGTGTGGACCTTCGCGGTGCTGATCACCGGCCCCATCTGGGCGCACCAGGCCTGGTCGTCGTACTGGAACTGGGACCCGAAGGAGGTGTGGGCGTTCATCACCTGGGTGGTCTACGCGGCCTACCTCCACGCGCGCACGACCGCCGGCTGGAAGGGCCGCAACGCCGCGATCCTCGCGCTGGTCGGCGTCGCCACGCTGTGGTTCAACTTCATCGGGATCAACTACTTCTCGACCACGTCGCAGCACTCCTACGCCGGCGGCGCGAGCGTGATCCAGGTCGACCGACCCTAGCCTTCGGGATCCTCCGGATGCTTCCGCTTCCGGTCGAGATCGCGCAGGAAGTCGGGGTCGTCGTCGGGTCCGACGACGCGAGGCGGCGCGGGCCGCTGCCGCTTCGGTGCCGGTGCGATGCCGCGGCGCTGGATCGCGCGGGTCGTCAGGTAGACCGCGACCGCGACCAGGATCACCACGAGGAGGAACTTCAGCACCCCTCCAGCGTAGGACCCTCGATGGTCACGGCCTACCCTGAACCCGTGAAGGAGTTCTACATCTACACCGGCCTGCGCATCGCGCTGTTCCTCGGATCCTTCGGGATCGTGGTCGGCCTGTGGTTCGCGATCACCGGCCAGGTCCCGATCTTCTGGGCTGTCGTGATCGCCTTCGTGGTGAGCGGACTCGGCTCCTACTTCCTGCTCAACCGGCAGCGCGAGGCGCTCGCCCGCCGGGTGCAGACCCGCGCCGAGGCGATGACCGCCAAGGTCGAGGAGATGCGCGCCAAGGAAGACGTCGACGACGTCTGAGCGTCAGTCCGCTGCGGCTTGTTCGAGCCGGTCGCGTCGACGCCGGCTGACTGCGGTCGCTGGCCGAGGATCTTCGGCCAGCAGCGGCACCCGGAACCGGTCGGCGCAGCAGCGACGCGCCGACGGCAGCCGACGACCAGCAGCGATGAACCGAGGCAGCATCGGCCAGCCTACGTCGGCGAGGCTCAGCTCGCGACGCGACGAGGCAGCGGCGGCTGCGACCAGCACCGCCCAGAGCAGCTCGGCGAGGCCGGTCTGCTGGAGGACCGGGATCAGGCCGGGTCCGGTCGCGCCGCCGAGGACGGTGCGCATCGCGGGCACGGTGAGCACCAGGAAGCCGAGGCCGATCAGCGCGAACCACGTGGTCGCGACCGCGACGGCGCCGACGGCCGCGGCCGCGAGCACCACGAGGGCGGCGTACAGGAGCCGGGTGCGCCGGTCGCCGAGCACGACCGCGAGGGTGCGCTTGCCGGCGACCGTGTCGGTCGGGATGTCGCGCAGGTTGTTGGCGACGAGGATCGCGCAGGCGAGCGCGCCGACGCCGACCGCGGCGTACAGCGCGGCCCACTCCCAGGTCTCGGTCTGCACGTACGTCGTGCCGATCACGGCGACCAGCCCGAAGAAGACGAACACCATCACCTCGCCGAGGCCGAGGTAGCCGTAGGGCTTCGAGCCGCCGGTGTAGAACCAGGCGGCCAGCACGCAGACGACGCCCACGGCGACCAGCCACCAGGCGGTCGTCGCGGCGAGCACCAGGCCCGCGACCCCGGCGACGCCGAAGGCGAGGAAGGCCGCGCGCTTCACCGCGCCGGGCGAGGCGGTGCCGGACCCGACCAGCCGCATCGGGCCGACCCGGTCGGCGTCGGTGCCGCGGATGCCGTCGGAGTAGTCGTTGGCGTAGTTGACCGCGACCTGCAGGGCCAGGCTCACCACCAGGGCGAGCAGCGCCTTCCACCAGACGGCGCCGTCGACGTACGCCGCGACGCCGGTGCCGGCGAGCGACGGGGGAGACGGCGGCGGGCAGGGTGCGCGGTCGTGCGCCGGCGAGCCAGTCAGCGGGAGTTGCCACGACCGGAGATTCAAGCAGTTCCCGTCTGCTCTAGCCTCGGGCGGGTGGAGATCCAGCGGGTGGCGGCGGGCTGGTCGACGAGCTGGCGGCCTGGCTGGCCGCCGACGACCCCGAGCCCTGGGTGGTCGAGACGTCCGGCTCGACCGGCGTGCCCAAGCGGGTCCTGCTGTCTCGCGACGCGGTGCTGGCGTCGGTCCACGCCACCGCACGTCGGCTCGGTGGCGCCGGCCGGTGGCTGCTCGCGCTGCCCGCGTCGTACGTCGCGGGCGTGCAGGTGATCTGCCGCTCGCTGGTCGCGGGCCACGAGCCGGTGCTGCTCGAGGACCACGCTCGTTCGCGCGAGGCTGCCCGCGACGCGGACTACGTCTCGCTGGTCCCGACCCAGCTGCACCGGCTGCTCGACACGGACGCGGACGCCCTGCGCGGCTTCCACACGGTGCTGCTCGGCGGCGGCCCGATCGACCCCGCGCTGCGCGCCGCGCCGAGGCAGCGGGGGTGCGCGTGGTCGCGACGTACGGCTCGGCGGAGACCGCCGGCGGCTGCGTCTACGACGGCTACGCGCTCGACGGCGTCGCGCTCGCGCTCGACCGCGACGGTCGGATCCGGATCGGCGGGCCGACGCTCTTCGAGGGGTACGACGGGGAGCCCGAGCGGACCGCCGAGGTGCTCGTCGACGGTTGGTTCCTGACCTCGGACGCCGGCCGGCTCGACGAGGACGGGCGGCTGCACGTGCTCGGCCGGGTCGACGACATGGTCGTCAGCGGCGGGGTCAACGTGCCCGCGCCGGCGGTCGCCGCCCGGCTGCGCGAGCACCCGGAGGTCACGGCGGTCGAGGTGCTCGGCGTACCGGACGAGGAGTGGGGCAACCGGGTCGTGGCCTTCGTCGTCGGCGACGCTCGACCCTCGAGCGAGGCCCGCGCACTGGGTCGCGCGAGATCCACCCGCGGTCCTGGGCGCCGCGCCAGGTCGTCGTGCTCGACGAGATCCCGCTGCTCCCCAACGGCAAGCCCGACCGGCTCGCCCTGCGAGGCCTGGCATGAGGGTCTACAGCCTGCCGATGCGGACGCGGTTCCGCGGCATCACCGTCCGCGAGGGCGTGCTGATCCGCGGCGCCGCCGGCTGGGGCGAGTGGAGCCCCTTCCTGGAGTACGACGCCGAGGTCGCCGAGCCGTGGCTGCGCTGCGCCGAGGAGGCGGCCGCCGGTGACTGGCCGGCGCCGCTGCGCGATCGAGCGTGCCGGTCAACGTCACCGTGCCTGCCGTCGGTCCCGAGCAGGCGCACGCCGTCGTGCTGCGCGGCGGCTGCCGCACCGCCAAGGTCAAGGTCGCCGAGCCCGGCCAGACGCTCGCCGACGACCAGGCCCGGCTCGAGGCCGTGCGCGACGCGCTCGGCCCCGACGGCCGGGTCCGGATCGACGTCAACGGCCTGTGGGACCTCGACACCGCGGTCGCCGTCGATCCCGGTGCTCGACCGGGCCGCCGGCGGGCTGGAGTACGTCGAGCAGCCGTGCATGAGCGTCGAGGACCTGGCCGCCGTACGCCGCGCGGTCGACGTGCCGATCGCGGCCGACGAGTCGATCCGGCGGGCCGCCGACCCCTACCGGGTGCGCGACCTCGAGGCCGCCGACGTCGCGGTGCTCAAGGTGCAGCCGCTCGGCGGCGTGCGGGCCTGCCTGCGGATCGCCGAGGACATCGGGCTGCCCGTCGTCGTCTCGTCGGCGCTGGAGACCAGCCGTCGGCATCGCCGCCGGGGTGGCCCTCGCGGCGGCGCTGCCCGAGCTGCCCTACGCCTGCGGCCTCGCGACCGTCCAGCTGCTCGAGCGCGACGTCGTCACCGAGTCGCTGCTGCCGGTCGACGGCGCGCTGCCGGTCCGGCTGCCGGTCGTCGACGAGTCGCTGGTGCACGCCGAGCCCGACCGGGTCGCGCACTGGGAGGCCCGGCTCGCCGAGGTGCGGGCCGTGCGGCAGGATCGACGACCGTGAGCTCCACCGACACCGCCCGCGCCGTGGTCGACCGCGCTGATCGAGGCCGGGGTCACCGAGATCGTGGTCGCGCCCGGGCTCGCGCAACGCGCCGCTCTCCTTCGCGGCGTACGACGCCGCCGCGGCCGGACTGGTGCGGCTGCACACCCGGATCGACGAGCGCACCGCCGGCTTCCTCGCGCTCGGGCCTGACCAAGAACGGCAACCGGGCCGCGGTGATGTGCACGTCCGGGCACCGGCGTCGCCAACCTGCACCCGGCGGTCCTCGAGGCCGCCCACGCGGCATCGACCTGGTCGTCGTCACCGCCGACCGGCCCGGCCCGGCTGCGCGGCACCAGCGCCAACCAGACCACCGACCAGGTCGGCATCTTCGGGCCGCTCGTCCCGACCCAGGACGCCGACAGCGGGACTTCGACCTCCGTCAGCGACCGGCCCGGTCCACCTCAACGTCCCGCTCGACGAGCCGCTGCTGCCCGACGGACCGCTGGACGCCCGGACGTCACGCCCGGGCGAGCCCGTCCAGCGCGCGGTGCCCGCCGTCCACATCACCCTCCCGCCGGCCCGCGCACGGTCGTGGTCGCCGGCGACGACGCCGGGCCCCAGGCACGCCAGCTGGCCGAGAGCGGGAACTGGCCGCTGCTCGCCGAGCCGTCAGCAGCGGCTCGCGCACCGGGCGACAACGCGCTGCGCTGCTACCGGCTGCTGCTCGACGGCGAGCTGGGCGAGCGGATCGAGCGCGTCGTGGTCTGCGGTCACCCGACCCTGTCGCGGCCGGTGCAGCCGGCTGCTCGCGCGCGCCGACGTCGAGGTGGTCGAGCGCGCCGATCTGGGGCGTGTGGACCGAGCGGCCGTTCCCGGTCGACCAGGCGCTGCCCGTCGTCCCGCACGCCGGCGAGCCCGACGACCCGGCCTGGCTCGAGGAGTGGCAGGCCGCCGACGCCGCGGTCGCCCGCCAGCTCGACGCGCTGCTCGCCGCCGAGCCGGACCTGACCCCGCACGAGGTCGCCGGCGCCGTCGCCCGCGCGCTGCCCGAGGGCGGGCTGCTCGTGGTCGGTGCCTCCAGCCCGATCCGCGACCTCGACCTGATGGTGCCGCGCTACCAGGTCGGCCGCGCGTCGCAAGGTGATCGCCAACCGGGGCCTGTCCGGCATCGACGGCACCGTCTCGACCGCGATCGGTGCCACCCTGGCCCGCACCGACACGCACCCGGGCGATCGCGCTGATGGGCGACGTGACGTTCCTCCACGACGCCAACGGGCTGGTCATCGGACCCGGCGAGCCCGTGCCCGACCTGACGATCGTGGTCGTCAACGACGACGGCGGCTCGATCTTCACGATGCTCGAGCAGGGCGACCCGGCAGTACGCCGACCGCTACGAGAGGCTCTTCGGCACCCCGCACCACGTCGACCTGGCCAGCCTCTGCGCCGCCACCCGCACCCCGCACCTCCGCGTCACGAGCCTCCCCGAGCTCGAGCAGGCGCTCGCCTCGCCCAACGGCGGCATCGAGGTCGTCGAGGTCGTCGTACGACGTGACAACCGCCGCGACCTCGACGCGCGGATCCGGGCGCTCAGGCCGCGACCGCCGGTGACGCCGTCAGCGAACGCGACATGACCCGGACTCGAACGTCGGCAAGGATGGGTCCGTGGACGTCGCCCTCTTCCTGGTCACGCTCGCCGTCGGCGTGCTGGCGGGCGTCGTCGTCGCCCGTACGGCTCGGCGTCCCGGCGCCGCTGCTGCTGGTCGTCGTCGGCGCCTGCGCGTCGTTCCTGCCGTTCGTCCCGCAGGTGCACCTCGAGCCCGAGGTCGTCCTGCTCGGCCTGCTGCCGCCGCTGCTCTACTCCGCCGCCGTCACCTCGTCCCTGGTGGACTTCAACGCCCACCGGCGGGCGATCCTGACCGCTGTCGGTCGGCGCGGTGCTGGTCACGACGCTGGGCGTCGGCTGGGTCGTGCACATGATGGTCCCGGGCGTCTCGTGGGCGATCGCCTTCGCGCTCGGCGCGGTCGTGGCGCCGCCCGACGCGGTGGCCGCGACCGCGATCGGTCGCACACATCGGCCTGCCGCGCCGGGTCGTCACGATCCTCGAGGGCGAGTCGCTCTTCAACGACGCCACGGCGCTGGTCACCCTGCGGACGGCGCTCGCGGCGGCGGCCGGCGGCGTCGCGCTCTGGCGAGGTCGGCGTCGACTTCCTGGTCGCGTCGGTCGGCGGCGTGCTCGCTCGGCATCGCGGCGTTCATGATCGTGGCCCGGATGCGCCGCCGCATCAAGGACCCGGTGCTCGACGTCGCGTCTGTCGTTCGTGATCCCGTTCGCCTGCTTCCTGGTCGCCGAGGAGATCCACTCGTCCGGGGTCGTCGCGGTCGTCGTCGCCGGCCTGCTGCTCGGCCACAAGGCGCCGATCCTCCAGACCGCCCAGTCGCGGATCGCCGAGCGCACCAACTGGAAGACGATCGCGTTCCTCCTCGAGAACGCCGTCTTCGCGCTGATCGGGCTCCAGGCCCAGTGGCTCTTCCAGGACCTCGCCGACAGCGACGCTGAGCGGTGGCCGGATCGCCGCCGTCTGCGCGGCCACGCTGGTCGCCTGCATCGTGCTGCGCCTGGTCTGGGTCTTCGCCTCGCGCTGGATCCTGGTCCGGCCCGGACCCGACCCGCTCACCGGCAAGCGGCCGCCGCTGAGCCAGACCTTCCTGCGTCGGCTGGGCCGGGATGCGCGGCGTGGTCACGCTCGCCGCCGCGTTCATCATCCCGACGACGACCGAGCACCGCGAGGTGCTGCTGATGATCGCCTTCACGGTCGTGGCCGGCACGCTGCTGATCCAGGGCCTGCTCGCTGCCGTGGTTCGCGCGGATCGCTGCGACGTGCCCTCGCCGGACCCGCTCGACGACGCGCTGGCCCGCGCCACCCTGCTCCAGCAGGCGTCCAAGGCCGCGCTCGACGAGCTCGACGAGCTGGAGTACGACGACCACGCCGGTGTCGTCGACCTGGTCCGGCAGCGGCTCGACCAGCGCAACTTCGCCGCCTGGGAGCGGCTGAGCACGACCGCCGACCAGGAGTCGCCGGCCGCGCTCTACTTCCGGGTCCGGACCCAGATGATCGACGCCGAGCGCCGGCGGATCCTCGACATCCGCAAGTCCGGCACGGTGCCGTCCGAGGTGATCGCCGACGTGCTCGCCATGCTCGACGTCGAGGAGTCGATGCTCGACAGCGCCGAGCAGGAGCGCGACGAGACCCTCGCCTACGCCACCCGGCGCTGGACGACCGGCGACCTCTGCGACGACCTCGAGCGCTACGACAAGGTCGACGACGAGCCCGCGACGTACTGCCAGGCCTGCCTCGACGAGGGCACCCAGTGGGTGGCGCTGCGGCGCTGCCTCGAGTGCGGCAACGTCGCCTGCTGCGACTCCTCACCGAGGCAGCACGCGACCGCGCCACTTCCACGAGACCCAGCACCCGGTCATGCAGTCCGCCGAGCCGGGCGAGGACTGGCGCTGGTGCTACGTGCACCACCTCACGGCGTGAGGGCCTGCTCCAGGGTTCGGGCCGGGTGGCCGGTGACGCGCTCGACGTCGTCGGTGACCGTGGCGACCGAGCCGTCGGCGATGGCGGTGTAGGTGCTCACCCAGGCGTCGAGCTGCCACTGCTCGGCGTCGTACGCCGCGCGCCGCGACGCGTAGGCCTCGTCGACCGTCTCGTTCTCGAAGCGCAGGTCGCGGCCGACGACCGCGCCGGCGCGGGCCGCGATCTCGGCCATCGTCAGTGCCTCCGGCCCGCTGAGCGTGTACGTCGCGCCCGCGTGGCCGGCCGGGTCGCGCAGCACCGTGACCGCCACGTCGGCGACGTCGGCGCGCGCGACCGCCGCGACCCGGCCGTCGCCGGCCGGTCCGCGGATCACGCCGGACTCGTCGGCGAAGTAGGGCAGCAGGTCGCTGTAGAAGTTGTCGCGCAGGAGCGTGTAGGCCATGCCGGACTCGCGGATCGCGGCCTCGGCGTCGAAGTGGTCGCGGCCGAGGGTGAAGGTCGCGTCGGCGGCAGCACCGGCGAACGACGTGTAGACGATGTGGCCGACACCGGCCGTCGCCGCGGCCCGGATGAAGGTGCGGTGCTGGTCGCGCCGGTCGACGGCCTCGGCCGCCGAGACCATGAAGAGCGTGTCCACGCCCTCCAGCGCCGCGACGGCGGCCGCCTCGTCGGCGTACTCGCAGACCCGGACGTCGCCGTGCGGGTGCGCGCGACGCGTCGCGCACGACGAGGCGGGGGGAGAGGTCGGCCAGGGCGCGGGCGACGCGGCCGCCCACGGCGCCGGTGGATCCGGTGATGGCGATGGTCATGCGCGCACTCCTGGCGTGAAGGTGATCGGGAACCTGCAGGGCTCCAGTGTTGCCCGACACCGGTAGCCACTCGCCCGGGCCGTCCGGCACGGCGTCGGGCATCCGCCGCGCGAGCAGCGGCAGGGCGACCGCCATGTCGGTGCGTGCGACGAAGTGCCCGAGGCAGTGGTGCACCCCCGCGCCGAAGCCGTGGTGCGGCGGCCGCTGCTGGGTGATGTCGAAGGCCGGGTCCGGCATCGCGCCCGGGTCGGTGCCGGCGCTGTGCGACAGCATCTGCACGATGCCGCCCTGCGGGATGTGCAGGCCCTGGAACTCCACGTCCTCGAGCGCCTCGCGGGTCACCCAGGTGACGGTCGGGTTGACCCGCATCACCTCCTCGACGCGCCTGCTCGCCGAGGTCGGGCCGCTCGCCGAGCAGCCGCCACTGGTCGGGGTGCGCGAGCAGGGTCTGCAGCGCGAGGCCGAGCTGGTTGCGGGTGGTCTCCATGCCGGCGAAGGCCAGGAACACCAGGGCCACGCCGAGCTCGTGGCGCGACAGCCGGTCGCCGTCGTCGGAGGCCTGCACCAGCGTCGTCACCAGGTCGTCCTGAGGGTGCGCCTGACGGTCGGCGACGATCTCGTCGACGTAGCCGTAGAGACCGTTCAGCGCCGCCTCGATCCGGGGCACCTGGTTGCCGACGTCGATCGAGAACGACGCGCCGAGGTCGTCGGCCCAGTGGGCGACCTGGAGCCAGTTGTCCTCGGGCAGCCCGAGCAGCACGCAGATGATGCGGGCGGCGTACGGCTCGGCGAACTCGGAGATGAACTCCACCGACCCGCGGTCGGCGAAGCCGTCGATCAGCTCGTTGGCCAGCGCCTGGAAGCGCGGCCGCATCGCCGCGATCGTCTTGTTGCGGAAGGCCGGCACCATGCAGCCGCCGGATCCGCGCGTGGTCGTCGCCCTCCAGGCTGAGCAGCGTCTCCTGCCACCAGTCGGAGAAGAGCCCGGAGTGGATGCCGTTCTGCGCCGGCCAGCGGGCGTTGCCCTGCCGGAACCGCCGGTCGCGCAGCAGCGCGCTGACCTCGGCGTAGCGCAGCACCGCCCAGCCCCAGTTGGTCTCGACGTACCAGCTCTCGTCGCGGGCCGCGTGCACCTGCGCCGAGGTGACGTCGAACGTCGGGTCGGACAGGTCGAAGTAGGTCATGGCCTGATCATCCTGATCTCCCAGGTCGCCGAGGCCGTCGTAGAGCTCGCCGGGCGCCGTCGGGCACGAAGCCGTTGCGGCGGTAGAACCCCAGTGCCCGCTCGTTGTCCTCGAGCACCCAGAGCGAGCACGCCTGCTCGGGGCGTACGGCGTCCCAGAGCTGCTGGCCCAGGCCGGTGCCCCAGCACGCCGCGCGGGTGTAGATCGCGTAGAGCTCGGTCGGGCACGGGGCGTCCGGGTCGCGGTTGGCGCCGACGACGGAGAAGCCGACCAGCTCGCCGTCCGCCTCGGCCAGCACGCGCGGCGGCCCCTCGGTCAGGTGCCGGGTCCAGGCCGCGAGCCACCCGTCGGTGTCGGCGAGCCGCTCGGCCAGCAGCGCCGGGGTCGGCGTACGGGCCGTAGGCCTCGCGCCAGCACTCCGCGTGCATCGCGGCGCCGGCGGCGGCGTCCTCGGGAACGGCCGGTCGCAGCCGCACGTGGTCGAGATGGGTCACGGTGGCATCGTAGGGACCATGAGGATCACGAAGTTCGGCCATGCCTGTGTCCGCATCGAGCACGACGGCACCACGATCGTCGTCGACCCCGGCGTCTTCACCGATGCCGAGGCCGTCGACGGCGCGGACGCCGTGCTGATCACCCACGAGCACGCCGACCACTACCTGCCCGACAACCTGCTCGCCGCCGACGCCCCGGTGTTCACGATCGAGGCGGTCGCCGCGAAGATCCGCGAGGACGCACCCGGCCTGGCCGAGCGCATCACCGTCGTCGCGCCCGGGGAGGCGTTCGACGTGGGCGGCCTGCCGGTCCGCGCGGTCGGCGAGATGCACGCGATCATCCACCCGGAGTTCCCGAGGCTCTTCAACAGCGGGTACGTCGTGACCGCGGGCGACGCGAAGATCTACCACCCGGGCGACTCGCTGACCGAGCCCGACGAGGAGATCGACGTACTTCTCGTGCCGTCGTCGGCGCCGTGGCTGAAGGCGTCCGAGGCGATCGAGTTCGCCCGCGCGGTGAAGGCGCCGCGCAACCTCGCGATCCACGACCGGATCTACAGCGACGCCGGCCACGGCTTCCTCGAGATGCAGATGAACCTGTTCCTGCCGGACGCGGGCCAGGAGTACATCCGCCGGGCCGACGGCCAGGACCTGTAGGGGCCGCACCCCGGCCCGTCGGGGCTATTCCCGCGGGCACCGTCGACCGCGATGATCGGGTCGGCGGTGACGGTCGTCGCCGCACGGTGAACGAGGCGCGATGACCCAGGATCCCGAGCAGGTCGCCCGGCTGCAGAAGCAGCTGGCGGACGCCGAGGCGCAGATCGCCGATGTGAAGGCGCAGCTGGGCGACGCCACTGGCCAGTCGCAGCCGCCGTCGGAGGAGTGGCGAGAGGCGCTCAGCCCCTACCTCCCGACGTACGCCGCCGACCCCGCACCGCCCGAGCAGGTCGCGCCGCTCGCCGCCCCGCCGCGGCACGTGCCGTTCACCTTCCGCGTCGCGACTTTCGCGTGGAGCTGGTACGAGGGCTTCGGCACCTTCATGGTGGTGATCGCGCCGATCGCGCTCTGGGGGTTCTTCCCCTTCCTGGTCCCGGCGGGCTTCATCGTCGGCATCGCGCTGATCGTCTACATCCGCGGCGGCAAGGCGCTCCGCCGACTGAGCCTGGTCAAGCACGGCGTGGTCGCGACGGTCACCAACTCCGACGAGCTGGACCGCGGCACCTACTACTCCGGCGTGACCTACAGCAACATGTGGGTCGACCCAGGCACACGGCTGGGACGTCACCCGCCGGGTCTACAGCGGGCCGAGCAGCAAGACGCGCATCGACTACTCCGTCGACGGAGCCACCGGGTCGTTCGTGCTGCGCGGGCTTCCCTACGAGGGCGGCGTGATCCTCGCGCACCCGCAGCGACCGAAGCTCGCGCTGTGCGTCAACCAGTTCGTGTACGACGTGAAGCCGGGCGCCGACGGTCAGATGGTCGGTGGCCTGCGGAAGGCGACCTGGGTGGGCATCCCGTTCACCCTGGCGCTGGAGCTGGCCATCTTCGCCGGCTTCGTCTACCGCCTGGCCTTCTTCTGGAGGTAGAGGTCAGTCCGTGGTGAGCGCGTCGCGCACCGGGACGAACTTCGCCTGCGCCTCGGCGAGCTCGGCCTCCGGGTCGGAGTCGGCGACGATGCCGCAGCCGGCGTAGAGCCGCACGCTGCTGCCCTCGATGTGGGCGGAGCGCAGGGCGATGCCCCACTCGCCGTCGCCGCTGGCGTCCATCCAGCCGACCGGCCCGGCGTAGCGACCGCGGTCCATGCCCTCGATCTCGGCGATCAGGTCGACGGCCACCGGAGTGGGCGTGCCGCCGACCGCGGCCGACGGGTGCAGCGCCTCGGCGAGCTGGAGCGACGAGACCGTGGCCGCGTCGTGCACGACCCCGGCGACGTCGGTCGCGAGGTGCATGACGTTGGGCAGGTGCAGGACGAACGGCGCCTCGGGCACGTTCATCGACGAGCAGTGCGGCTCCAGCGCGTCGGCGACCGAGCGCACGGCGTACTCGTGCTCCTCGAGGTCCTTCGACGACCGGGCCAGCGTGGCGGCGAGGGCGATGTCGCGCTCGTCGTCGCCCGTACGCCGGATCGTGCCGGCGAGCACGCGCGAGGTGACCAGGCCGCGCTCGCGGCGCACCAGCATCTCCGGGGTGGCGCCGAACATCCCGTCGACGTGGAAGGTCCAGCACATCGGGTAGGTCTCGGTGAGCCGGCGCAACGGCCAGCGGACGTCGATCGGCTCGTCCGTGGTGGCCACGAGGTCGCGCGCGAGGACGACCTTCTCCAGCTCGCCGCGGCTGATCCGGGCGACCGCGTCGGCGACGACCGACATCCACTCGTCGCCGTTGAGGCCACCGTCGGCGAAGCTGACGCCGGCCGGAGCGGCCGGCGGGTCGGTCGGGGTGAGGTCGGGCGCGGTCGCGATGGCTCCGGCGCCGACGGTGGTCAGCCACGCGGTGTCGCCGCGACGGCCGACGCACGATCTCGGGCACCACCAGCACGGAGTCGCCGGGCTCGGTCGGCGAAGGCGAAGGAGCCGAACGACACCAGGCCGGTGCCGGGCTCGTTGACCTCGTCGCGGACCACCGCCCGGGCGGTCACCTCGCTCCACCACTTGCCGGCGTCGGAGAACCGGGTGTCGCCGTGCGTCCGCACCTCGGCGGCCACGCCCCAGCCGACCAGGCCGTCGCCGCGACGGAGCCAGGTGACCGGCCGGTCCGCGGGAAGCAGGTCGAGGAGTGCGGTCGCGGCGTCCAGGTCGAGCCGGACGGTGCGGACGACGAGAGCGCCGAGGGTCGCCGACACAGGTTCGTCGGGGGTCGCGCTGCTCGTCACGCCCCGAGAGTACCCACGGACCCTCTTCCGAGCGCTCTCGGGCGGGCGGGTAGCGTCGCGGGTCGTGAGCACCCCCACTTCCAGCCGGACGTCGACCTGGGTCGGCATCGCCCTCGGCATCGTCATCCTCGGGCTGCTGGCGGCCTTCGCGATCGCCCTGCCCAGGCGAGCGGCGACGACGGACGTCAAGGACGCGGTCATCGAGCTGTCCCTTCCGGACACGCTTCCCGGCGGCTACATCGCCTCCGACGACGCGAAGGCCTTCGCCGGCGGCCAGCTCGCCGCTCAGGCCGACGACATCGCCAAGCAGGAGAGCGCCAACCACACCTACGGCAACAAGGTGCTCCCCGACGTGCTCGGCACCTCCGCGTCGACCAGGACGTACGTCGCGAACGGGACCGACGCGGTCTTCGTCCAGGTGTTCCAGTCGACCGGCGGGGCGTTCGCGCCCAACAGCATCCCGGACCCGGCCAACACCGGCGGCCAGGCGGCCACCGAGATGAAGGCCGTCGGCGACGGGGCCTGCATCCTCAGCTACGGCCAGGCGACCGCCCAGGGCCAGGCGCCTCCCGTGGCGTTCAGCCAGTGCCAGGTCACCAGCGGAGAGCTCACCGTGCAGATCGGGTCCTCGAAGGTCGCAGGCGAGGACCTCGTGTCCGCTGCCGACGACCTGCTCGCCGATCTCAACAAGGATCAGGACCAGTAGACGACGACCGTGTCGCCGACGCGCACCTGGTCGTAGAGGTGGGCGACGCCGTCGTAGTCACGGATGTTCACGCAGCCGTGTGACGCCCCGGCGTACCCCACCGTGGCGAAGTCCGACGAGTAGTGCACCGCCTGCCCGCGGTCGAAGAACATCGAGTACGGCATCGACGAGCCGTAGAGGTGCGACACGTGGTCGGCGTCCTTGAGGTAGACGTGGAAGACGCCCTCGCGGGTCGGGCGTCGTCGAGGCGCCGAAGCGCGCGTCGAGGGTCTGCACGACCGTGCCGTCCACGACGAAGCGCAGCGTGGAGCTGGTCTTGTCGATGCACAGCACCCGGCCGACCTTGCAGCGTGCGTCGAGCGCGCCGGGGGTGTTGCCGCGGTTGTGCAGCTCGGCCTGCGGTCGGCTCCGTGGTCATGGCGGTCAACCGGTCCAGGGTGCGCTGGTCGACCTCGCCGGTCACCGGGATCTCGCGCTTGGCCTGGAAGCCGCGTACGGCGGCCTCGGTGACGTCGCCGTAGGTGCCGCTCACGTCCGCGTTGAACCAGTAGATCTGCTTCAGCCGGGCCTGCAGGTCGCGGACCGGGTCACCGTCGTCGCCGGGTGAGAGCAGCGCCGGTCCGGGCTCGAGCGTCGGCTTCGGCGTGTGGGTGCGGCTTCGGGGTCTCCGAGGGCGCGGGCTCGTCGGTGACCGGGGTGCGCGGTGGGGCGTCGGCGTCGGGCTCACCGTCGGTGACGGCTCGTCGGTGGGTACGCCGCCGGTGCCCGACGCGGTGGGCGTCGGGGACGGTCCGTCCTTGAGGGCGTAGCCGGCGACGAAGGCGGTCGAGCACAGCAGCGCGGCGATCGCGGCGGCCAGCAGCAGACGGCGTACGAGCAACATGAGCTCTCCCGGGGAAGGTGAGTGAGCCGGACACGAGAGTGACGCCTCCAGGGCCGCTCCGGTTGCACCTCGTCGGCGAGTTCCCGGTGCCGATACCAACCTGTTATCCGGTGCGAGAGGGGTCGGCAGCGCCCCGTATCCTCGGCGCGTGCCCCGCGCAGAGCTCGACAAGCAGCCGACCGACGTCCGCCGGATGTTCGACGCGGTCGCCCGTCGCTACGACGTCACCAACGACGTGCTGTCGATGGGCCAGGACCGCCGGTGGCGCCACGAGGTGATCGCCGCGGTCGACCCCCGGCCGGGAGAGCGGGTCCTCGACCTGGCCGCCGGGACCGGTACGTCGAGCCAGCCGTTCGCCGACCGCGGCGCGACCGTGGTGCCCTGCGACTTCTCGCTCGGCATGCTCCAGGTGGGCAAGAAGGCCAAGCCGCACCTGCCGTTCACCGCGGGCGACGGCACCCAGCTGCCCTTCGCCGACGACACCTTCGACGCGGTCACGATCTCCTTCGGGCTGCGCAACATCGTCGACCCGCTCCAGGGGCTGCGCGAGCTGCGCCGGGTCACCCGCCCCGGCGGCCGGCTGGTCGTCTGCGAGTTCAGCCACCCGACCTGGGCGCCGTTCCGCACGGTCTACCTCGAGTACCTCATGAAGGCCCTCCCGCCGATCGCCCGCGCGGTGTCGTCGGCCCCGGACGCCTACGTCTACCTGGCCGAGTCGATCCGGGCCTGGCCTGACCAGGAAGGCCTGGCCGCGATGATCGCCGAGGCCGGCTGGGACGCGCCCGTCTGGCGCAACCTCTCGGGCGGCATCGTCGCCCTGCACCGCGCCACCAAGTAGCGCTGCGCGACTCGGCGCCGCGACTCCGCTGGGCGACGACGGTGTCGTCCAGGCGGCTGTCGGCCGCCATGCGCGCCCACCGAGCAATTAGGACACGTTTGCGTTTCCTAAATGCCCAGGTCAGCGTGCATTTCGGGACCGTCGCCCCCTTTTGCCACCCCCGGATGCGGACCCGTTTCCGGAGTGGTTAACTGTGTTCCGCGCCACTTAGTGATTGTTTTCACAAAGTCACAAACCCGGCGCAGCGGCAGAGGAAGAGAGGCGACGCATGGAGCTCTACACGCCGGTGCTGGCGCTGGCCCTCCTCGCGACGTTGTTCGCGGCCGGCTCCGTGGTGATGAGCAGCCAGGTGGGCCCCCGTCGCTACAACCGAGCGAAGCTGGACTCCTACGAGTGCGGCATCGAACCCACGCCCCAGCCGGTCGGCGGCGGGCGGTTCCCGGTGAAGTACTACATCACCGCGATGCTCTTCATCGTCTTCGACATCGAGATCATCTTTCTCTACCCCTGGGCGGTCCAGTTCGACGCCCTGAAGGTCTTCGGACTGGTCGAGATGGTCGTGTTCATCGCCACCGTGTTCGTCGCCTACGCCTATGTATGGCGTCGCGGCGGACTCGAGTGGGACTGAGAGAGGACCGCTAGATGGGCATCGAAGAGAAGCTCCCCAGCGGCGTCCTGCTGACGACCGTCGAGGGCGTCGCCGGCTACATGCGCAAGGCGTCGTTCTGGCCCGCGACCTTCGGCCTGGCCTGCTGCGCCATCGAGATGATGACGTCGGGCGGCCCGAAGTACGACCTCGCCCGCTTCGGCATGGAGGTCTTCCGCGCCAGCCCGCGCCAGGCCGACCTGATGATCGTGGCCGGCCGCGTGAGCCAGAAGATGGCCCCGGTCCTGCGCCAGATCTACGACCAGATGCCCGAGCCCAAGTGGGTGCTCGCGATGGGCGTGTGCGCCAGCAGCGGCGGCATGTTCAACAACTACGCCGTCGTCCAGGGCGTCGACCACGTCGTCCCCGTCGACATGTACCTCCCCGGCTGTCCGCCGCGCCCGGAGATGCTGATCGACGCGATCCTCAAGCTGCACGACCAGGTCCAGAACACCAAGCTCGGCGCCAACCGCGAGCGCGAGATCGTCGAGCTCGAGACCGCCGCGCTCCGCGCCCTGCCCACCTCGGAGATGAAGGGCCAGCTGCGGTGAGCGCCGACGGAACTCGACCACCGGCTCCCCGACGCAATCCGAGGGCCCGCGACGGACAGCGACCACCGACGTCACCCGAGAACGTCCCGGCACCCGCCGGCGAGGTCCGCCAGGTCGGTGAGCGCCACGGCATGTTCGGCGTCCGCGGCAGCGGCGACACCAGCGGCTACGGCGGCCTGACCCAGGCGATCACCTACCCCGGCGACGCGCAGCGTCCCTTCGGTGGCTGGTACGACGAGGTCGCCGACGCGCTCGAGCAGGCGACCGCGAGGCCGGCGCTCGAGGTGGCCACGCCGCGCGTCGTCATCGACCGCCACGAGATCACCTTCCACGTCCGCCGCGAGGACCTGGTCGCGGTCGTCGCAGGTGCTGCGCGACGACCCCCGGCTGCGCTTCGAGCTGCTCTCCGGCGTCAGCGGGGTCCACTACCCGGCCGACGCCGGTCGCGAGCTGCACGCGGTCTACCACCTGCTCTCGATGACCCACAACCGCCGGATCCGCGTCGAGGTCACCGCACCCGACGCCGACCCGCACATCCCGTCGGTCGTGGCGACCTACCCCACCGCCGACTGGCACGAGCGCGAGACCTTCGACATGTTCGGGATCGTCTTCGACGGCCACCCCGACCTGACCCGCATCCTGATGCCCGACGACTGGCCGGGCCACCCCCAGCGCAAGGACTACCCGCTCGGCGGCATCCCCGTGGAGTACAAGGGCGCGACGATCCCGCCGCCCGACGAGCGGAGGACCTACTCGATGAGCACCAGGACCTCTACGCCGGCAGCGAGCGAGACGCCGAGGGCCGGGTCTTCACCGTCACCGGCCAGGACTGGGACTCGATCGCCGAGGGGCTGGCCGAGGAGGCCGACGAGCGCGTCGTCGTCAACATGGGCCCGCAGCACCCGTCGACCCACGGCGTGCTCCGGCTGATCCTCGAGCTCGAGGGCGAGACGGTCACCGAGGCCCGCTGCGGCATCGGCTACCTGCACACCGGCATCGAGAAGAACATGGAGTACCGCTCCTGGGTCCAGGGCGTCACGTTCTGCACCCGGATGGACTACCTCTCGCCGTTCTTCAACGAGACGACCTACGTCCTCGGCGTCGAGCGGCTCCTCGACATCGAGGACCAGATCCCCGAGAAGGCCTCGGTCATGCGGGTCCTGCTCATGGAGCTCAACCGGATCTCCTCCCACCTGGTCTGCATCGCCACCGGTGGCATGGAGATCGGCGCGCTGACCGTGATGACGATCGGCTTCCGCGAGCGCGAGCTGGTGCTCGACCTGTTCGAGCTGATCACCGGCCTGCGGATGAACCACGCGTTCATCCGTCCCGGCGGCGTCGCCCAGGACCTCCCGCCCGGTGCGCTCGACGAGATCCGCAGCTTCGTCGCGCTGATGCGCAAGCGCCTGCCGGAGTACGCCGACCTCTGCAACGCCAACCCGATCTTCAAGGCCCGCCTCGAGGACGTCGGTCACCTCGACCTCGACGGCTGCCTGGCGCTCGGCATGACCGGTCCGGTGCTGCGCAGCACCGGCTACCCGTGGGACCTGCGCAAGACCCAGCCCTACTGCGGCTACGAGACCTACGACTTCGACGTGCAGACCTGGGACACCGCCGACTCCTACGGCCGGTTCCGCGTCCGCCTCGCCGAGATGTGGGAGTCGCTCAAGATCGTCGAGCAGGCCGCCGAACGGCTGGCCAAGCTCGACGGCGCGCCGGTCATGGTCGCCGACAAGAAGATCGCCTGGCCCAGCCAGCTCGCGATCGGCAGCGACGGCATGGGCAACAGCCTCGACCACATCCGCCACATCATGGGTGAGTCGATGGAGGCGCTGATCCACCACTTCAAGCTGGTGACCGAGGGCTTCCGGGTCCCGGCCGGCCAGGCCTACGTGCCGATCGAGTCGCCCCGCGGCGAGCTCGGTGCCCACGTCGTCTCCGACGGCGGCACCCGCCCGTTCCGGGCGCACTTCCGCGACCCGTCGTTCACCAACCTCCAGGCCACGAGCGTGATGAGCGAGGGCGGCATGGTCGCCGACGTCATCGTCGCGATCGCGTCCATCGACCCCGTGATGGGAGGCGTCGACCGATGACACTCGCCGCCGAGAACTTCGCCGAGCTGCGCGAGATCGCCGCGCGCTACCCCGAGGCCCGCTCCGGCCTGCTGCCGATGCTCCACCTCGTGCAGTCGGTCGAGGGCCGGATCACGCCCGAGGGCATCGAGGCCTGCGCCGAGATCCTCGACATCTCCGCGGCCGACGTCAGCGGCGTCGCGACGTTCTACACGATGTACAAGCGCCGCCCGGTCGGCGACTACCACGTCGGCGTCTGCACCAACACGCTCTGCGCGGTGATGGGCGGCGACGTGATCTTCGAGCGGCTCAAGGACCACCTCGACGTCGGCAACGACGAGACCACCGAGGACGGCAAGATCACCCTCGAGCACATCGAGTGCAACGCGGCCTGCGACTACGCGCCGGTGATGATGGTCAACTGGGAGTTCATGGACAACATGACCCCGGAGTCGGCCGTCGGTCTCGTCGACGACCTGCGCGACGGGCGCGAGGTCCACTCCACCCGCGGCCCGCGCGTCGTCACCTGGCGCGAGGCCGAGCGGGTGCTCGCCGGCTTCCCCGACGGCCTCGCCGACGAGGGCCCGGCCGCCGGGCCGGCCGTCGCTGGTCGGCCTCGGCATCGCCCGCGAGCGCGGCTGGACCGCGCCGGCCTCCGACGCGGCGACGGCTCGAGCGGCGCCGACACCGACGGAGGCGGCCGAGCAGGCCGAGGACGAGCCGCGGAGCCGAGACCGCAGGCCGAGGCCGCGTGCTCGAGGCGCGAGCCGCACCGCCGAGACCGCAGCCAGCAGGAAGGAGGCACAGCGATGACTGACACATCTGACCCCGGTCCTCACCGACAACTGGGACGACGACCGGGCCTGGACGCTCGACGCCTACGAGGCGCGCGGCGGCTACGCGCGCGCTCGACAAGGCGCTCGCGATGGCGCCCGACGCGATCATCGAGGCGGTCAAGGACTCCGGCCTGCGCGGTCGCGGCGGCGCCGGCTTCCCGACCGGCATGAAGTGGGGCTTCATCCCGCAGGACAACCCGAAGCCGAAGTACCTCGTCGTCAACGCCGACGAGTCGGAGCCGGGCACCTGCAAGGACATCCCGCTGATGATGGCCAGCCCGCACACGCTGGTCGAGGGCGTCATCATCAGCAGCTACGCGATCCGCGCCAACAAGGCGTTCATCTACATCCGCGGCGAGGTCCTCCACGTCGATCCGCCGCGTGCAGCGCGCCGTCGAGGAGGCCTACGCTGCCGGCCACCTCGGCAAGGACATCCACGGCTCGGGCTACGACCTCGACGTCGTCGTCCACGCCGGTGCCGGCGCCTACATCTGCGGCGAGGAGACCGCGCTGCTCGAGGGCCTCGAGGGTCGCCGCGGCCAACCGCGGCTGCGCCCGCCGTTCCCCGCCGTCGCCGGCCTCTACGCCAGCCCGACGGTCATCAACAACGTCGAGTCGATCGCGTCGGTGCCGAGCATCATCGCCAACGGCGCACCAGTGGTTCGCCTCGATGGGCACCGAGAAGTCCAAGGGCTTCGGCATCTTCTCGCTCTCCGGCCACGTCACGCGGCCCGGCCAGTACGAAGCGCCGCTCGGCATCACGCTGCGCACCCTGCTCGACCTGGCCGGCGGCGTCCGCGAGGGCCACGAGCTGAAGTTCTGGACGCCCGGCGGCTCCAGCACGCCGCTGCTGACCGCCGAGCACCTCGACGTACCCCTCGACTTCGAGGGCGTCGGCGCCGCCGGCTCGATGCTCGGCACCCGCGCGCTGCAGATCTTCGACGAGACCACCTGCGTGGTCCGCGCGGTGCTGCGGTGGACCGAGTTCTACAAGCACGAGTCCTGCGGCAAGTGCACGCCGTGCCGCGAGGGCACCTGGTGGCTGGTGCAGACCCTGGCCGCGCTCGAGAAGGGCGAGGGCAGCGAGGCCGACCTCGACCTGCTGCTCGACCAGTGCGACAACATCCTCGGCCGCTCGTTCTGCGCGCTCGCCGACGGTGCGGTCAGCCCGATCATCGAGCTCGATCAAGTACTTCCGCGACGAGTACGTCGCGCACCTCACCCAGGGCGGCTGCCCGTTCGACCCGATGGCCGCCACGCTCTTCGCACCCGAGGGAGCCACCGCATGACGACCACACCCGAGAAGACCAGCCAGGAGAAGGTGGCGATCGAGACGGTCTCGCTCACCATCGACGGCATCCAGGTCGGCGTCCCCAAGGACACCCTGGTGATCCGGGCCGCCGAGCAGGTCGGCGTCCAGATCCCGCGGTTCTGCGACCACCCGCTGCTCGCGCCGGTCGGCGCCTGCCGCCAGTGCCTGGTCGACGTCCCCGACGCCGGCAACGGCCGCGGCTTCCCGAAGCCGCAGGCCTCCTGCACGCTCCCGGTCGCCGAGGGCATGGTCGTCAACACCCAGGCCACCAGCGCGGTCGCCGACAAGGCGCAGCAGGGGATCATGGAGTTCCTGCTGATCAACCACCCGCTCGACTGCCCGGTCTGCGACAAGGGCGGCGAGTGCCCGCTGCAGAACCAGGCGATGTCCAACGGTCGCGGCGAGTCCCGCTTCCCGAGGGCGGTGGCGTCAAGCGCACCTACCCCAAGCCGATCAACATCTCCGCGCAGGTGCTGCTCGACCGCGAGCGCTGCGTCCTGTGCGCCGCGCTGCACCCGCTTCTCCGAGCAGATCGCCGGCGACCCGTTCATCGCGCTGATCGAGCGCGGCGCGCTGCAGCAGGTCGGCATCTACGAGAACGCAGCCGTTCGAGTCCTACTTCTCCGGCAACACCATCCAGATCTGCCCGGTCGGCGCGCTGACCAGCGCCGACTACCGCTTCCGCTCCCGGCCCTTCGACCTGGTCTCGACGCCGTGCGGTCGCCGAGCACGACGCGTGCGGCTCCGCGATCCGCGTCGACCACCGGCGCGGCAAGGTGATGCGCCGCCTCGCCGGCAACGACCCCGAGGTCAACGAGGAGTGGATCACCGACAAGGACCGGTTCGCGTTCCACTACGCGACCCAGCCCGACCGGCTGACCTACCCGCAGGTCCGCGACGAGGACGGAGCGCTGCGTCCGGCGTCGTGGCCCGAGGCCTTCGCCGTCGCGGCGCGCGGCCTGCGGGCGGCCGGCGCGTCCGCCGTGCTCACCGGCGGTCGGGTGACCGCCGAGGACGCCTACGCCTACAGCAAGTTCGCCCGGGTCGCGCTCGGCACCAACGACATCGACTTCCGGGCCCGCCCGCTCTCCGCCGAGGAGGCGTCGTTCCTCGCCGCCGAGGTCGTGCTGCGCGAGCACCGTGACGTACGCCGACCTCGAGTCCGCCGCGCACCGTCGTCCTCGCCGGGCCTCGAGCCCGAGGACGAGGCCGGCGACGATCTTCCTGCGGCTGCGCAAGGCGTCGATGCACCACGGCACCCGGGTCCTCGCGATCGCGCCGTACGCCACGCGCGGCCTCGCCAAGATGGGCGGCCACCTGATCCAGACCGCGCCCGGCGACGAGGCCGCCGCGCTCGAGGCGCTCGCTCGAGCAGGGCGAGCACGGCGTCGACAAGAACGCCGTGATCCTGGTCGGCGAGCGGCTCGCGACGGTCCCCGGTGCGCTGAGCGCGGCCGCCGGCCTGGCCGCCAGGACCGGTGCCCGGCTGGCCTGGGTGCCGCGCCGTGCCGGTGACCGCGGTGCGGTCGAGACCGGCTGCCTGCCCAACCTGCTGCCCGGTGGCCGTCCGGTCGCCGACGCCGCCGCCCGCGTCGACGCCGCCACCGCCTGGGGCGTCGACGCACTGCCCGAGACGCCCCGGTCGCGACGCCGACGCGATCGTCGCCGCGCTGGTCGCCGGCGAGCTCGGCGGCCTGGTCATCGGCGGCGTCGACCCCGACGACACCGCCGACCCGGCCGCCACCCGCGCCGCGATCGAGGCCGCGTCGTTCGTGGTCGCCCTCGAGCTCCGCGAGACCGACGTGACCCGGGCCGCCGACGTCGTGTTCCCGGTCGCCCCGGTCATCGACAAGGCCGGCACGTTCGTGACCTGGGAGGGCCGCCCGCGGTCCTTCGACGCGGTCTTCAGCAACCCGACCTCGCTGCCCGACCTGCGCGTCCTCGCCGGCATCGCCGAGGAGCTCGGGCGCCTCGCTCGGGCTTCCGCACCGTCGCCGAGGCGCGGGCGCAGATGGAGGAGATGGGTCCCTGGGACGGCGAGCGCGCCCCGGTGGTCGAGGCAGGCGCTCCGGCGCCGTCTCGAACCAGGCGACGGGACGTTCGCGCTCGCGACCTGGAAGCAGCTGGTCGACAACGGCTCGATGCAGGACGGCGACAAGGCCTACCGCGCCACCGGCCGGGCGCCGGTCGCCCGGCTCAGCCGGGCGGCGTACGACGCCCTCGGCGCCGACGGTCACCCTCACCGGTGACCGCGGCTCGGTGACGCTGCCGGCCGAGCCCGCCGACCTCGCCGACGACGTGGTGTGGGTGCCGGCCAACTCGTTCGGCAACGGCGTGCTGGCCGACCTGGCCTCGCCCGGCAGCCGGGTCACCGTGAAGGGAGCGGCCGCATGATCGCGAGCATCCGTGCCGATGGAGGCCGACGACCTGTCGGCCTTCGGCCACGACCCGTGGTGGATCATCCTGATCAAGACCGTGCTGATCTTCGTGATCCTGGTGCTGCTCACGCTGTTCAACATCTGGTGGGAGCGCCGGGTCGTGGCCCGGATGCAGCACCGCATCGGCCCCAACGTGAACGGCCCCTTCGGTCTGCTGCAGTCGCTCGCCGACGGCGTGAAGCTGGCGCTCAAGGAGGACATCATCCCGAAGGCCGCCGACAAGGTGGTCTTCCTGCTCGCGCCGGTCATCGCGGCCGTGCCGGCGTTCGTGACCTTCGCGCGTGATCCCGTTCGGCCCCGAGGTGAACTTCTTCGGCACCGAGACCCCGCTGCAGCTCACCGACATGCCGGTCGCGGTGCTGTTCGTGATGGCGATCGCCTCGATCGGCATCTACGGCATCGTGCTCGGCGGCTGGTCCAGCGGCTCGACGTACTCCCTGCTCGGCGGCCTGCGCTCGAGCGCCCAGATGATCTCCTACGAGGTCGCGATGGGCCTCGCGCTGGTCGCGGTCTTCCTCTACGCCGGCTCGATGTCGACCTCGGAGATCGTCGCGGCCCAGGACGACCTGTGGTTCGGCCTGATCCTGCTGCCGTCGTTCGTCATCTACTGATCGCGATGGTCGGCGAGACCAACCGGGCGCCGTTCGACCTCCCCGAGGCCGAGGGCGAGCTGGTCGGCGGCTTCCACACCGAGTACAGCTCGCTGAAGTTCGCGCTGTTCTTCCTCGCCGAGTACATCAACATGGCGACCGTCTCCGCGCTCGCGACCACGCTGTTCCTCGGCGGCTGGCACGCGCCGTTCTGGATCGACCACGTCTGGGCCGGGCGCCAACGAGGGCTACTGGCCGGTGCTCTGGTTCTTCGGCAAGGTGCTGTTCTTCATCTTCATCTTCATCTGGCTGCGCGGCTCGCTGCCGCGGCTGCGCTACGACCAGTTCATGGCGTTCGGCTGGAAGCGGCTCATCCCGATCGCGCTGGTCTGGATCGTCGCGGTCGCCACGATCCGCGCGATCTCGCTCGAGGGCGGCCTCGACCGGCAGCTACCTCCTGATCGGCATCGGCGTCGCTCGCCGTGCTCTTCCTGGTGCTCTTCTTCATCGGTGAGCAGGAGCCAGGACGACGAGGCAGCCGGCCGAGGCCGCGCGCACCCGGGCGGCTTCCCGGTCCCGCCGATGCCGGCGGGCGGAGCGGTCCGCGGTGCGGCCGCCGCTGACCTTCGAGCCCGTACCGCCGATCACCGAACCGACCGCTGCCACGCGCAGCGCAGCCGAGGAGATCTGATGGCCGACTCGCCCAAGTCACGGAGAGTCCAAGGGCCTGCGGAGCAGTTCTGGGACCCGGTCGCCGGGTTCGGCGTCACCTTCCGGACCATGTTCAAGAAGGTCGTCACCGAGCAGTACCCCTTCGAGAAGCTGCCGACCGCGCCGCGCTTCCACGGCCGGCACCAGCTCAACCGCTGGCCCGACGGCCTCGAGAAGTGCATCGGCTGCGAGCTGTGCGCCTGGGCCTGCCCGGCCGACGCGATCTACGTCGAGGGCGCGTCCAACGACGACGCGCCAACGGCGAGGGGCGCTTCAGCCCCGGTGAGCGCTACGGCCGCGTCTACCAGATCAACTACCTGCGCTGCATCCTGTGCGGCCTGTGCATCGAGGCCTGCCCGACCCGGGCGCTCACGATGACCAACGAGTACGAGCTGGCCGACAACAACCGCGCGGACCTGATCTACGAGAAGTCCGACCTGCTCGCGCCGCTGCTGCCCGGCATGGAGCAGCCGCCGCACGCGATGCGGCTCGGCGACGACGAGGGCGCCTACTACCGCGGCGAGTTCGCAGCGCCGCGCCCGCCGAGCCCGGACGAGGAGGCCGGCCAGTGATCGCCTTCTGGATCCTCGCGCCGATCATGGTGATCGCCGCGCTCGGCATCCTGTTCGTCCGCAAGGCCGTGCACGCCGCGCTGCTGCTGGCCGTCGTGATGATCAGCCTCGCGATCCTCTACGCCGTCGCTCGACGCGCCGTTCCTCTTCGCGGTGCAGATCATCGTCTACACCGGCGCGATCCTGATGCTGTTCCTCTTCGTGCTGATGCTCGTCGGCGTCGACGCCTCCGACTCGGTCGTCGAGACGATCCGCGGCCAGCGGCTGATGGCGATGATCGGCGGCCTGCTGCTCGGGCTGGTCCTGGTGGTCGGCCTCGGCCAGATCTCGCTCGGCACCGTCGTCGGGCTCGACGAGGCCAACGAGGGCGGCAACATCCAGGCGCTCGCCAACATCCTGTTCTCCCGCTACGTCTTCGCCTTCGAGGTCACCAGCGCGCTGCTGATCACCGCCGCCGTCGGCGCGATGGTGCTCGCCCACCGCGAGCGGCTCACGCCGAAGCCGACCCAGCCGACCCGGCCGCCCAGCGGGTCCGGGACTACGCCGAGACCGGCACGCACCTCGGCCCGCTGCCGCCCCCGGGCGTCTACGCCCGCCACAACGCCGTCGACACCCCGGCGCTGCTGCCCGACGGCACCGCGGCCGAGTCCTCGGTCTCCCGGGTGCTCGCCGCCCGCGGCACGTCCGCTCGGCGCCCGCGCTCGCCGAGGACATCGAGCGGTCACCGTCAGATCGGCGACGCTCGCACGCCGGCGCGATCGACGGCGTCCGCGTCACGACCGAGGAGGGCGCCGAGTGAGGACGACGTGACGCCGTACATCGTCCTCTCCGCGATCCTCTTCACGATCGGCTGCGTCGGCGTGCTCACCCGCCGCAACGCGATCGTGGTGTTCATGTGCGTCGAGCTGATGCTCAACGCCTCCAACCTCGCGCTGGTCGCCTTCGCCAAGCAGCACGGCAACCTCGACGGCCAGATCGCCGCCTTCTTCGTGATGGTGGTGGCCGCGGCCGAGGTCGTCGTCGGGCTCGCGATCATCATGACCATCTTCCGCACCCGTCGCTCGGCCTCGGTCGACGACGCGAGCCTGCTGAAGTACTAGGAGAGCACCGCCTGATGTTTGCACTCCACGAGGGCGGCGGCGATCCCGGTCGTCGACCCGACCGCCGCGGACGGCGTCTTCTCCCTGCTCTGGCTGGTGATCGCGCTGCCGCTCGCCGGCGCCGCGATCCTGCTCATCGGTGGGAAGTACACCGACAAGTGGGGCCACCTGCTCGGCACCTCGCTGCCGATCGGCTCGTTCGTGATCTGGCTGGCGATGTTCCTCGCGCTGCTCGGTCGCGACGACGCCGACCGCCAGGTCAGCCAGCACCTCTACGACTGGATCCAGGTCGGCGACCTCGACGTCGGCATGGACCTGCTCTACGACCCGCTGTCGGCGCTGTTCCTGCTGCTGATCACCGGCGTCGGCTCGCTGATCCACGTCTACTCGATCGGCTACATGGCGCACGACCCGCGCCGGCGCCGGTTCTTCGGCTACCTCAACCTCTTCGTCGCCGCGATGCTGATGCTGGTCCTGTCCGAGAACTACCTCGGGCTGTTCCTCGGCTGGGAGGGCGTCGGCCTCGCGTCGTACCTGCTGATCGGCTTCTGGCAGCACAAGCCGTCCGCGGCCGCGGCGGCCAAGAAGGCGTTCGTCATCAACCGGGTCGGTGACATGGGCCTGTCGCTCGCGATCATGCTGTTCTTCGTCACCTTCGGCTCGACCAGCTTCACGGTGATCAGCGCGCACGCCGGCGGCGCCACCGAGACGACGCTGACGATCCTCGGCCTGCTGCTCCTGCTCGGCGCCTGCGGCAAGTCCGCGCAGGTCCCGCTGCAGGCCTGGCTGCTCGACGCGATGGAGGGCCCGACCCCGGTCTCGGCGCTCATCCACGCGGCGACCATGGTGACCGCCGGCGTCTACCTGATCGTCCGCTCCAACTTCGTCTTCGAGCTCGCGCCGGACGCCCAGACCGTCGTCGTCATCGTCGCGGTGATCACGCTCCTGTGGGGTGCGAGCATCGGTTGCGCCAAGGACGACATCAAGAAGGCGCTGGCCGGCTCCACGATGAGCCAGATCGGCTACATGATGCTCGGCGCCGGCCTCGGCGTCGCGGGCTACGCGTTCGCGATCTTCCACCTGCTCACGCACGGCTTCTTCAAGGCCAACATGTTCCTCGGCGCCGGCTCGGTCATGCACGGCATGGACGACGACGTCGACATGCGCCACTACGGCGCGCTGCGCAAGATGATGCCGGTCACGTTCCTGACCTTCGCGATGGGCTACCTCGCGATCATCGGGTTCCCCGGCTTCTCCGGCTTCTGGTCGAAGGACAAGATCATCGAGGTCGCGCTCGCCGAGAACTGGGTCGTCGGCCTCTGCGCCCTGCTCGGCGCCGGCGTCACCGGCTTCTACATGACCCGGCTGATGCTGATGACCTTCTTCACCGAGAAGCGCTGGGAGAAGGACGTGCACCCGCACGAGTCGCCGTCGGTGATGACCGTCCCGCTGATCGTGCTCGCCGCGCTCTCGGTGCTCGGCGGCGTGCTGCTGCTCGGCGACTGGATCGTCGACTTCCTCGCGCCGGTCACCGGCGACCGCGCCGCACGAGGAGCCGCCGATCCCGGCGCTCGCGGTCACCGTGATCGCCGTGCTGGTGGTCGCGGTCGGCGTCGCGCTCGCCTGGCTCCTCGTCGGCCGGCGCGAGGTGCCGCGCGAGGCCCCGCAGGACGTCTCGTTCGTCACCCGCGCCGCCCGCGAGGACCTCTACGGCAACGCGATCAACGACGCCCTCGTGGTCGACCCGGGCCGGCACGCTGGTCGCCGGGCTCGCTGGCCGTCGACCACACGCGTCGTCGACGGCGTCTTCACCGGCGGCGCGGTCGCCGTCGGCGCGGTCGCGACCGTCGCTGCGCCGGGCGCAGAACGGCTTCGTCCGCTCCTACGCCCTGTCCATCCTCGGCGGCGTCCTGCTCGTCGTCCTCGCCCTCCTGGCGGTGAACCTCGCATGAGCGACTTCCCCCTGGCTCACCGTCCTGTGGGTCGTGCCGCTCGTCGGCGCGCTCCGGTGGTCCGCGTTCCTGCCCAAGGCGCCCGGCGCGGTCCTGCCCAAGCAGGTCGCCCTCGGCGTCTCGCTGCTGACCCTGGTCGTCGGCGTCGTGATCGCCGCGCAGTACGACGCCGGCGACGGCATGCAGCTCACCGAGACCCACACCTGGATCGAGGCGTTCGGCGTCCACTACGCGCTCGGCGTCGACGGCCTCGGCCTGCTGCTGGTCCTGCTCACCGTCGGCGCTGGTCCCGATCGTGCTTCGTGGCGTCCTGGCACGAGGCCGACGACCGCAGCCCGGCGGCGTTCTTCGCCTGGGCGCTCGCCCTCGAGGCGCTTCGCGCTCGTGGTCTTCGCGGCCACCGACGTGTTCCTCTTCTACGTCGTCTTCGAGGCCACGCTGATCCCGGCGTACTTCCTGATCGGCGGCTTCGGCCGCGAGGGCCGCGCCGTCGCCGCGCTGAAGTTCCTGATGTTCCAGCTCGCCGGCGGCCTGGTGCTGCTCGCCTGCGGTGATCGGGCTCTACGTCGTCTCGGCCCAGCCGGCCACGCCGTCGTACCTGCTCTCCGACCTGCAGCAGCTCGACATGAGCACCACCGGCCGGGCGCTGGCTGTTCGTCGGCTTCTTCATCGCCTTCGCGGTCAAGGCGCCGCTGTTCCCGGTGCACACCTGGCTGGCCGACACCACCGAGAAGGCGACGCCCGGCACCAGCGTGCTGCTGGTCTGCGTGCTCGACAAGATCGGCACCTTCGGGATGCTGCGCTTCTGCCTCGGGCTCTTCCCGGAGGCCTCGCAGTGGGCGACGCCGGTGGTGGTCATGCTGGCGCTGATCTCGATCGTCTACGGCGCGTTCCTCGCGATCGGCCAGGACGACATCCTGCGCCTGATCGGCCTGACCTCGCTGAGCCACTTCGGCTTCATCACGCTCGGCATCTTCGCGCTCACCAGCCAGGGCGCCTCCGGCTCGATCCTCTACATGGTCAACCACGGCATCGGCACCGCCGCGCTGTTCCTCCTCGCCGGCTACCTGATCCGGCGCAGGGGCACCTCGCTGATCAGCGAGATGGGCGGCGTCGAGAGCCAGGCGCCCGGTCCTCGCCGGGCTGTTCCTGGTCGCCGGCCTGGCCACGCTCGGCCTGCCCGGCCTGAGCCAGTTCGTCTCCGAGATCCTGGTGATGATCGCGGCCTTCGACTACCACTGGTGGGTCGGCGCGGTCGCGGTCACCGGCATCGTGCTGGCCGCGATCTACGTGCTCTGGGTCTACCAGCGGATGATGACCGGCACCGCCCGTGCCGGGGGACGAGGCGATCACCGACCTCGGCCGGCGCGAGCTGGTCGCGGTCGTGCCGCTGATGGTCGCGCTGGTGCTGTTCGGCTTCTACCCGATGCCGCTGCTCGACGTCAGCCAACCCGACCGTCGAGCTCGCTGCTCGAGCACGTCGGCGTGACCGACGACGCGCCCGATCGTCCCGGCGCAGGCCGCCGAGGAAGGCGATCACTGATGGACTTCGTCAAGCCCACCATCGAGTACGCCGAGCTCTGGCCGATGCTCGTCGTCTTCGGCGTCGCCTGCCTCGGCGTCCTCGTCGAGGCCTTCGTCCCGCGCGAGCGCCGCTACGTCGTCGCAGACCGTCGCTCGCCGTCGCTCGGCCTGGTGGTCGCGCTCGGCGGCACGATCTACGTCGCGCACCGGACCTCGACAGGCCTCGGCGACGGAGTCGCCCGCGGCGCGGTCGACGTCGAGGGCACGCTCGTCGATCGACGGCCCGACGGTCTTCCTCTGGGGCCTGATCCTGGTCTTCGCGCTCGGCGGCGTGCTGCTGTTCGCCGAGCGCCGGCTCGAGGGCGGGGTCTCGGCGTTCGCCGGCCAGGCCGCCGCGCTGCCGGGCACCGAGGCCGAGCGCCAGGCGTCGACCCGCGGCCTCGACCACACCGAGGTCTACCCGCTGCTGATGTTCGCGGTCGGCGGCATGATGCTGTTCCCGGCCGCCAACGACCTGCTCACGATGTTCGTCGCGCTCGAGGTGCTCTCGCTGCCGCTCTACCTGCTCTGCGGCCTGGCCCGCCGGCGCCGGCTGCTCAGCCAGGAGGCCGCGCTCAAGTACTTCCTGCTCGGCGCCTTCTCCTCGGCTTCTTCCTCTACGGCGTCGCGCTCGTCTACGGCTTCGCCGGGTCGATGGAGTTCGCCGACGATCAACGAGGCGGTCCGCAACGACGCCGGCAACCAGTCGCTGCTGCTGATCGGCATCGGCATGCTCGCGGTCGGCCTGCTGTTCAAGGTCGGCGCCGCGCCGTTCCACGCCTGGACGCCGGACGTCTACCAGGGCGCGCCGACCGCGGTGACCGCGTTCATGGCGGCCTGCACCAAGATCGCGGCGTTCGGTGCGCTGCTGCGGCTCTTCTACGTCGCCTTCGGCGCCGACCGCTGGTCCTGGCAGCCGATGCTGTGGATCATCGCGATCCTCACCATGGTCGTCGGCGCGGTCCTGGCGGTCGTGCAGACCGACATGAAGCGGATGCTGGCCTACTCCTCGATCGCGCACACCGGCTTCCTGCTCACCGGCGTGCTCGGCGTGCAGCAGGCCTCGGAGCTCGCCGACGGCCAGGTCACCTCGCTGCAGGCGGTGCTGTTCTACCTGGCGACCTACGGCTTCGCGACGGTCGGCGCCTTCGCCATCGTCACCCTGGTCCGCGACTCCGGCGGCGAGGCGACGTCGTTCGCCCGCTGGGCCGGCCTGGGCCGGCGCTCGCCGCTGGTCGCCGGGGTGTTCGCGCTTCTTCCTGCTCTCGATGGCCGGCATCCCGCTGACCGCCGGCTTCGTCGGCAAGTGGGCGGTCTTCAGCGGTCGCGCTGTCCGCCGGCGCCTGGCCGGTGGTGCTCGTCGGCGATCGTCTGCAGCATCATCGCGGTGTTCTTCTACGTCCGGGTGATCGTGCTGATGTTCTTCGTCGACGGGTGACCCCGAGGGCGAGGTCGCCAGCGTGACGAAGCCGTCGCTGCTGACCTCGGCGACGATCGTGGTCGGCGTCGCCGCGACCCTGGTCCTGGGCGTCGTGCCCGGCCCGGTGCTCGACCTCGGCGGCCAATGCGGGACAATTCATCAGGTGACGACAGGTTCGGCAGGGTCTGGCCCTGCCCGTCACCGACGAGGCCCTCGCGGCGCGGCTGCGCGAACGGATGGCCGTGGTCGAGAAGGCGCTGTCCGGGCACGTGCAGAGCCGGGCCGCCTTCGTCACCGAGACCGCCAGCCACCTGATGGACGCCGGCGGCAAGCGGTTCCGGCCGCTGCTGGTGCTGCTCGCCGCCGAGACCGGCGACCGCCCGGGTCCGACGAGGTCGTCACCGCGGCCTGCGTCGTCGAGATCACCCACCTCGGCTCGCTCTACCACGACGACGTGATGGACGAGGCCGAGCTGCGCCGCGGCGCCGACACCGCCCACTCCGCTGGGACAACCACGTCGCGATCCTCACCGGCGACTTCCTGTTCGCGAAGTCCTCCGAGCTCACCGCCCAGCTCGGCGCCGACGCCGTCCGGATCCAGGCGGAGACCTTCACCCGGCTGGTCGAGGGCCAGATCCTCGAGACCGTCGCGCCCGGCCCGGGCGAGGACCCGCTCGCGCACTACCTCGAGGTCGTCGCCGGCAAGACCGGCTCGCTGATCGCCACCTCCGCCCGCTACGGCGCCCGCTTCGGCGGCGCCTCCCCCGAGGTCGAGGAGGCGCTCACGGCGTACGGCGAGATCGTCGGCTCGGCGTTCCAGCTCTCCGACGACATCCTCGACATCGCCTCCGACTCCGACGAGTCCGGCAAGACCCCCGGCACCGACCTGCGCGAGGGCGTCCCGACGCTGCCGGTGCTGATGGCCCGGGCCTCGACCGACCCCGCCGACGCGCGGCTGCTCGAGCTGCTCGACGGCGACCTCACCGACGACGCCCTGCACGCCGAGGCGCTCGACCTGCTGCGCGAGCACCCGGCGATGGACGAGGCCCGCGCCTACGTCGTCGCCCGCGCCAGGAGGCCAAGGCCCACCTGGCCGCCGTGCCCGCCGGCCCGGTCCGCGACGCCCTCGAGGCGTTCGCCGACGTGGTGGCGGTCCGCTCCGACCTAGCGGCCGCCGCCGGAGGACGTGGCCGGGAGGGAGCCGCATCTCCGTCGGCCTCGGATCGTCCAGCCCGGCGTCGTCCACGCCCGCGAGCTCCGGTCGGGTCGGCCGAAGTCCGCCGCGTGCGCGGCCCGGTCGATGACGGCGACCGCGGCGCTCGGTCGCGAGACCCGCGACCTCCCGCACCCGGTCCGGCGAGGGGATCAGCGGGTCGCGGAGGCCGAGCGACGGCCAGGGTCGGCACCGGCGTGCTCACCAGACGGTCCAGCGACGGGTAGCGCGTCGCGCTGCGCCGACGAGGCGCAGCCCGTTGACCAGCCCGAACCTGGCACGTCGTCCCGGACGCGACGGAGACGATCCGGGGCTCTCCCGGAACATGTCCGTGCCAGCTCGCCGGGCGCCGACCACGATCGGCTGGTTCTGCACGCCCCCTGGCGGCGAGACGAGCGACCAGGCGGTGCACGCGCTCGCGGCGGCGTGCGCCACCTCGAGGGCGACCGGGCGGCCCATCGAGTTCCCGAGCAGGACCGCCTGGTCGATGCCGAGCGCGTCGAGCAGCGCCACCACCGTCTCGGCCAGGGCCGGGGTGCCGAGGACGCCGGGTCGCGGCGCTCGGCGGCGGCCGTAGCCCGGCAGGTCCGGGACCACGATCGTCCACCGGCGCGCCTGCGGCGGCGCGGTGGGCATCAGGTAGCGCGCCGGAGATCGCCGAAGCCGTGGAGCTGCACGACGGGACGCCGTCGGCACCGCGCGCTGCGCGGCGTGTCGACCAGGCGTGCTCGCCGATCCGCCAGGTCCGCGGTCGACCCACCCAGCGTCACGCGGCACGGCCGGATCGTCGCCACGGCGCGGATCAGCTAGCGGCGGCCGACGCCTCGACGGTGAGCCGGAGCTGGCGGCGGCGGTGGTTGACCGCCTCGACGGTGAAGACCGCCAGCGCGATCCAGACCAGCGCGAAGCCGACCCAGCGGCCGGCGGGCATGTCCTCGTGGAAGTAGAGGACGCCGAGCGCGAACTGCAGGACCGGGGCGAGGTACTGCAGCAGGCCGAGCGTCACCATCGAGACCCGGGTGGCGGCGGCGCCGAAGCAGATCAGCGGGACGGCGGTGACGATGCCGGTCGACAGAACAGCAGCGCGTGGCCGGCGCCGTGCGGCGGCGAAGTGTGAGTCGCCGGTGCGCCCAGCCAGGACGACGGTACGCCGCCGCGAACGGCGCGATCACGGCGGTCTCGAAGGCCAGGCTCTCGATCGCGCCGACGTTCGCGGTCTTCTTGCACAGCCCGTAGGTGCCGAACGAGAAGGCCAGCACCAGCGCGACCCACGGCAGCCGGCCGTAGTCGAGGGTCAGCACGACCACGGCGACGGCGCGATGCCGAGGGCCGCCCACTGCAGCGGCCGCAGCCGCTCGCCGAGGATGAACACGCCCATCAGCACGGTCACCAGCGGGTTGATGAAGTAGCCGAGCGAGGTCTCGACCACCCGGCCGTTGTTGACGCCCGTAGATGTAGGTCGCCCAGTTGACGGTGATCACCGCGGCGGCGACCGTCAGCAGCAGCGGACCCGCGCGGTCGCGCCAGATCGCGCGCAGCTGCGGCGTCCGGCGCAGCACGAGCACCAGCGACGCCCATCGTGAGGCAGGACCAGAGCACCCGGTGGGCGAGGATCTCGAGGGCGCCGGCCGGCTCGAGCAGCGGCCAGTAGAGCGGGAACCCGCCCCACATGACGTACGCCGCGACGCCGA
>CAVOJM010000011.1:0-182122 GCA_963696245.1 uncultured Actinomycetota bacterium | reverse complement strand
CAAGGCGCCCAGGTAGGTCTCAGGACGCGACGATGTCGGCGTTCGGCGCCTCGGCACGGGCTGCGAGGCGGGCGCGGTTCTCGGCCCGTCGGTCCACGAACTTCGTGGCCTGGGCGTCGAGTCCCTCGAGGAAGGCGGCGAGCTCGGTCCGGGCCTGCTCGCCCTCGGGGCCGAGGTCGGTGCGGTCGAAGACCTCCCAGTGGCGCAGCACCGGCATGATCACGTCGTCGTGGTGCAGGCGCAGGTCGTAGATGCCGGCCTTCGCGATCATCATCGAGCTGCGCCGGAAGCCGGCCATCGTCGCGCCCGGCATCTCGAAGCCGATGACCTCCTTCGCGATCGCCTGCATCGTCGCGTCCGGCGCGATCTCGAGCGCCGCCGAGACGATGTTGCGGTAGAAGACCATGTGCAGGTTCTCGTCCTTGGAGATCCGGGCGAGCATCCGGTCGGCGATCGGGTCGCCGGTCACCTTGCCGGTGTTGCGGTGCGACACCCGGGTGGCCAGCTCCTGGAAGGACACGTAGGTCACCGCCTCCAGGGCGGTCTTGTCGCCGGAGTCGTAGCCCGACGTCATGTAGTCCATCCGCGCCCGCTCCAGCTCGACCGGGTCGACGCCACGGGTCACGACGAGGTAGTCGCGCATCGCGATGCCGTGCCGGTTCTCCTCCGCCGTCCAGCGCCCGACCCACGTCCCCCACGCACCGTCGCGACCGAAGCGGGTGGCGATCTCCCGGTGGTACGACGGGAGGTTGTCCTCGGTCAGCAGGTTGGTGAACATCGCGGCCTTGGCCGTCTCGGACAGCTGCGACTGCTCGGGCTCCCAGTCCACGCCTCCGAGGAACGCGAAGTCGCGGCCCTGGCTCCACGGCACGTAGTCGTGCGGGTGCCACTCCTGCGCCATCGACAGATGTCGGTCGAGGTTCTCGGCGACCACCGGTTCGAGGTCCTCGAGCAGGTTGCGCGGCGTCCCGGTCATGGCAGCTCCCTCGGTCGTCGTACCCCCACCCCGACACTAGCGGTCACCACCAGCGGCAACGACGCCGGAACAGACTTCTACACTTGTCGACCATGACGACCTCGTTGCGGCCCGGCGTCCGCGCCCTCGACCGCCTGATGAAGTCCACTCCGAGCTTCTCGGTCGCCAAGATGAACGCCGAGCAGCTCGAGAAGGCGCAGACGACGGCGATCCCCGACGGCGGCGCGGCCGACCTGTTCCTGGGCCGTCTCCAGAAGGGCGTGACGGTCCGGAAGGCGACGTTCCCGGCCCGCCACGGCGACCTCCCGCTGCGGATCTACACGCCCGAGTCGTGGTCGCGAACCGCGCGACCCGTCATCGTGAACTACCACGGCGGCGGCTTCGTGCTCGGCAGCGCCCGGCAGTGCGACTGGTTCTGCAGCATCGTCGCGAAGGAGCTCGACGCGGTCGTCGTGTCCGTCGACTACCGGCTCGCGCCGACCCACAAGTTCCCGGCCGGTGTCGAGGACTGCTACGACGCCCTGCTGTGGACCGCGGAGCACGCCGCCGACCTCGGTGGCGATCCCGGACGAATCGGTGTGATGGGCGACAGTGCTGGCGGCAACCTCGCGGCGGTCGTCTCGATCCTGGCCCGCGACGAAGCCGGCCCGGTGATCGGCCACCAGGCCCTGATCTACCCGGTGACCGACGCGACCGGCGCGATGGAGGAGGACCCGTCGTACGTCGAGAACATCCGCGGCATCGTGCTCTCCAACGACGACATGAGGGTCTTCGGCGAGCACTACGTGAGCGAGGACGCCGACCCGACGGACTTCCGCCTCTCGCCGATCTGCGCACCGGACCTGAGCGGCCTGCCGCCCGCGGTCGTGGTCGTCGCCGGTCTCGATCCGCTCCACGACAGCGGCGTGCGCTACGCGCAGGCGCTCGCGGACGCCGGCAACGACGTCACGGTCGAGGACTTCCACCAGATGCCGCACGGCTTCGTGAGCTTCCCGTACTTCTGCCGCAGTGCCCGCCCGGCGATGGACGCGATCGTCGCGTCCCAGCGCCAGGCGCTCTGCTGACGTGACTCGTCGGTAACCTGCCTCACGCCCGCCCGGACCGTCGTGGAAGGATCACGGGCGTGGAATCCAGTGACGTGATCGTGGTGGGTGCCGGCCTGGCCGGTCTGGCGGCGGCGGCCGAGGTCGCCGATGCGGGCAAGCGGGTGCTGCTGCTCGACCAGGAGCCGGAGCAGTCGCTCGGCGGACAGGCCTTCTGGAGCCTCGGCGGCCTGTTCTTCGTCGACAGCCCCGAGCAGCGCCGGATGGGCGTCAAGGACTCGCGCGACCTTGCGATGCAGGACTGGCTCGGCAGCGCCCAGTTCGACCGCGAGGAGGACCGGTGGCCGCGCCGCTGGGCCGAGGCGTACGTCGACTTCGCTGCGGGTGAGAAGCGCGCCTGGCTGCGCGACATGGGCCTGCGGGTCTTCCCGATCGTGGGCTGGGCCGAGCGCGGCGACGGTCGCGCCGAGGGTCACGGCAACTCCGTGCCGCGCTTCCACATCACCTGGGGCACCGGCCCCGGCGTCGTGGCACCGTTCGAGCGTCGGGTGCGCGAGCACGCGGCCACCGGCAGGTTGACCTTCGGCTTCCGCCACCGGGTCGACGAGATCGTGATCGAGGACGGCGCCGTCGTCGGCGTACGCGGCAAGGTGCTCGAGCCCAGCTCGATCGAGCGCGGCCACGCCAGCAGCCGGGTCGAGGTCGCGGACTTCGACCTGCGCGCGCAGGCCGTGATCGTGACCAGCGGTGGCATCGGCGGCAACCACGACCTGGTCCGCAAGACCTGGCCGGCCCGGCTCGGCACCCCGCCGAAGACGATGGTCGCCGGCGTCCCGGCACACGTCGACGGCCGGATGCTCGCCATCACCGAGGCGGCCGGCGCCCGGGTGATCAACCCCGACCGGATGTGGCACTACGTCGAGGGCATCCGCAACTGGGACCCGATCTGGGAGAACCACGGCATCCGGATCCTCCCCGGCCCGTCGTCGCTGTGGCTCGACGCGACCGGCAAGCGCCTGCCCGCGCCGTACTTCCCGGGCTTCGACACCCTCGGCACGCTCACCCACCTGCGGACGACGGGCTACGACTACTCGTGGTTCGTGCTGACCCAGAAGATCATCGAGAAGGAGTTCGCGCTGTCGGGCTCCGAGCAGAACCCCGACCTCACCGGCAAGGACATCAAGCTCCTGCTCTCGCGGGTGAAGAAGGGTGCGCCGGGCCCGATCGAGGCCTTCAAGCAGCACGGTGAGGACTTCATCGTGGCCGACAACCTCAGCGACCTGGTGAAGGGCATGAACGAGGTCGGCGACAAGGCACTCATCGTCGAGGCCGAGCTGCGCGAGCTGATCGAGGCCCGCGACCGCGAGATCGACAACACCTTCACCAAGGACGCCCAGGTCACCGCGATCCGCGGTGCTCGGACCTACCGCGGCGACAAGCTGATCCGGGTCGCCACCCCGCACAAGCTGCTCGACCCGAAGGCCGGCCCGCTCATCGCCGTACGCCTCAACGTGCTGACCCGCAAGACGCTCGGTGGCCTCGAGACCGACCTCGACGGTCGGTGCCTGACCTCCGACGGCACCCCGCTGCCGGGGCTCTACGCCGCGGGCGAGGTCAACGGCTTCGGCGGCGGCGGGATGATGGGCTACAACGCCCTCGAGGGCACGTTCCTCGGCGGCTGCCTGTTCTCCGGTCGTACGGCGGGACGCGCGGCTGCCAAGGCCGTCTGATCCAGCTCTCGGTGGTCGAGTAGCGAGCGCCAGCGAGCGTATCGAGACCCTCTGATCTCGATACGTCGGTCGCGAGCTCGTTCCTCGCTCGCGCGACTACTCGATCCAGCGCGTGATGCTCAGTGCGCGCCGGTCAGGTTGAGGCCGACCACGCCCGCGACGATCAGGGCCAACGACGCCGCCTTGACCCAGGTGAACGACTCGCCCAGGAAGACCAGGCCGACGACGGCGACCAGTGCGGTGCCGGCTCCGGCCCAGATCGCGTAGGTGACCGAGACCGGCAGGGTCCGCACGATGACCGTCAGCAGCCAGATCGAGCTCGCGTAGCCGGAGATCACGAGCGCCGTCCACCCGAGCGAGGTGAAGCCCTCGGTCCGCGGGAGCAGGGCGGTGGCGACGACCTCGACGACGATGGCGATGCCGAGGAGCACTGCGGTGAGCACGGTTCTGGTCCTTCCGGGATGCATGTAGCAGTCGCTACATATGCCTCCAATGTAGCACTCGCTACGCTAGCCCCATGAATCGTCGGGACGAGCTGCTGGACCAGGTCACCGACCACGTCCTCGAGCACGGCCTGATCGGCCTCACGCTCCGGCCCGTCGCCGCGGCGATCGGCACCAGTGACCGGATGCTGATCTATCACTTCGAGAGCCGCGACGCGCTCGTCTCCGCGGTCGTCGCGCGGACCAACGAGCGGGCGATCGCGGCTGTGGCGGCGCTGCCTGCGGCTCGGTCGGTGCGCGCGGGCGTCAACGCGCTGTGGGCGGCGTACCAGAAGGAGCCGCTCAACAGCTGCCTCGACGTCTACTGCCAGGCGGCCGCCACCGGGCTGCTGGGGGAGGAGCCCTACCTGTCGGACGCGCGGGCGAGCAACGCGCGCTGGGCCACCGGTCTGCAGGACTACCTGGTCCGCTGCGGAGCACCGCCTAGGCGCGTACGCCGGATCGTCACGCTGGTCGACTCGGCGCTGTACGGCTTCCACCTCGACCTGGCGACCGACCGCCCGGAGTGGTTGGCAGTAGGGGTCGACGACCTGGCCCGCGCTGCCCAGTCCCTGGCCGAGTGATCTCCCGAAACACGACGCCAGCAGAATGGCCGCCGTGAACGACCGCCTCGCCGCCATCCACCCCGACCGCATGCACCTGGGCCTGATGCTCACGCTGACCTTCACGACGGGGATCGTGGACGCCGTCGGCTACCTCGGCCTGGACCGGGTCTTCACGGGCAACATGACCGGCAACGTGGTCATCCTCGGTATGGCCCTGGTCGGCGCCGACGACCTGCCGATCCTCGGTCCGGCGCTCGCACTGCTCGGTTTCATGGCCGGCGCCGCGCTCGGCGGACGGGTGCTGCGCCGGTCCGACAAGGCGTGGACCGGCCTCACGACCTGGCTCTTCCTGGGCGTCGGCATCGTGACGATCGCGCTCGCGGTGGTGCTCTTCGTCGACGGTGACTCCCCGTCGCACCCGGTCGGCATCACCGTGACCACGCTGCTGGGTGCAGCGATGGGCACCCAGGCAGCGACCGCGCGGTTCATCGCGGTCAAGGACGTCACCACGGTGGTCGTCACCTCGACCATCACCGGTCTCGCCGCCGACTCGGTGCTCGGCAGCGGCAAGGGTGGCGGCAGCGTACGGCGCGCGTCGGCCGTCGTGCTGATCCTCGCCGGTGCCGCGATCGGTGCAGCCCTGCTGCGCTGGCACCTGGGTGCCGGACTCCTGCTCGCCGGCGTGATCATCCTCGTGACCGTCGCCCTCGGGACGCTGCACGCCCGAGCGCACGCGGCCGTCTAGATCACGAAGCGGTCACGAGGAGATCACGGTAGATCTCAGCGCTTGCCGGCGTCCGGGCCGAAGCGCGAGAGGAAGAACCCCTCGCACGCCTGCGCGACCATGTAGAGCAGCACCGAGGCGAGCGTGATGAGCACGACCAGCGCCCAGAGCTTGTCGTACTGGTAGAGCGCAAGCGAGGTGTTCACCGCCTTGCCGGCGCTGTCGGTGCTGGTGAAGGTCTCCGCGATCAAGGCGCCGGTGATCGCTCCGGGGACCGAGATCCGGATCGCGGCGAAGATCGACGGGAGCGCGATCGGGTAGGCGACGCGGAAGAGCACGTCGCGTGGCGACCCGCCGTACACGGTGACGACGTCGCGCATCTGCGGGGTCACCGAGCGCAGTCCGAACGCGATCGTGACCAGGGCCGGGAAGAGCACGACGATGCCGCTCATCACCGCCACGGTCGCGAACCCGTTGCCGAACAGCAGCGTGATGATCGGGGCGAGCGCCACGAGCGGCACAGTGCGGACCAGCATCACGCCCGGCATGGTCGCCGCCTCGATGCCCTTGGACAGCACCATGCTGGTGGCGAGGATGACGGCGGTCGTCAGACCCGCGACGAAGCCGATGCCGGCGTCGAGGAGCGTCTGCTTGAGCGGACCGAGGACGTCGGCACGGTTCTGGGCTGCGTCGGGGTCGGTGAAGAGCCAGGCGAAGACGTCCTGCGGGTAGCGGACCACCAGGTCGCTGACGTCGGACAGGTTCAGCGCCACCACCCAGAGGACCAACGTCATCGCGATCACGAAGACGAAGTTGAGCGCGGGCCGGGCGATCAGGCGTACGGCGGTCATGAAGCGACTCCCTTCGCCCAGGGGGCCACCCAGCGCCCGGCGAGCCCGATCATGGCGTAGGCCAGGCCCGACACGAGCGCGCAGGCGATGCCGAGCGACCAGGCCAGGGCGGTCTCGCGGTTGTTCTGGCTCAGGATCAGCGACGGGCCGACGCCGATCTCGAGGTGCCGGTCGAAGTACTCGCCGAGCAAGGCTCCGAGGAACGCCGCCGGGGCAGCGATCTGCAGCGTGGTGAACAGCGCTGGGAGGGCGGAGACCAGCCGGACCCGGAAGAACTGCTGCACCCTGCCTCCGCCGTACACCGAGACCACGTCGAGGGTCGCGTCGTCGGCAGACCGGAAGCCGAGGATCGCCCCGACCACGGTCGTGAAGATGACCGACAGTGCCGCGAGGTCGATCGCGGTCTGCGAGGTCCCGCCGGGCACGGGCAGGTCGTGCACGATCACCAGGATCGGCGCCAGCACCACGATCGGCAGGCAGTAGGTGATCACGGCGAACTGCATGACCACACGCTCGATCGGCGGGATGATCAGCACCAGCATGGCGAGGATCAGGGCGAAGCTGACGCCGATCAGGTAGCCCTTCGCCGCCTCGCGCAGCGTGATCGCGAAGATCTCCCAGTAGTAGTGGAAGCCACGCTCGCGGAACACGTCGAAGACGTCGGGCGGTGCCGGCACCTGCTTCGGGGTGAAGAAGAGCGCCGCGAGCAGCCACCAGACCGCGATCGTCGCCACCGCGCCGACGACGCCGAGCAGGATCGAGTGCCGGCGCTCCGCGCTCAGGCTGATCGCCATCAGTCCGCCGCCGGTGCGTCGCCGAAGAGGAGCTGGGAGGCGTGGTCGTGCAGGGCGTGGAACTCCGGCGTCCGCATCATGTCGGGAGTGCGAGGTCGCGGGAGGTCGACCTGGATGACCTCCTTGATCCGGCCGGGGCGCGCGCTCATCACGGCGACCTGGTCGGAGAGGAAGATCGCCTCGGAGATGCCGTGCGTGACCATCAGGGTGGTCGCCGGCTTCTCGGTCCAGATCCGCAGCAGCTCCAGGTTGAGACGCTGACGGGTCATGTCGTCGAGCGCGCCGAAGGGCTCGTCGAGCAGCAGCACCGACGGCTTCACGACCAGGGACCGGGCGATCGAGACGCGCTGGCGCATGCCGCCGGAGAGCTGGGCGGGCTTGGCCTTCTCGAAGCCTTCGAGACCGACCAGCTTGATCAGCTCGCGGACCAGTGCCTCGTCGGGCTTGGTGCCCGAGACCTGGAACGGCAGCCGGATGTTGGACTCCACCGAGCGCCAGGGGAGCAGGGCGGAGTCCTGGAAGGCGATCCCGAGCTCGTGGTCACGGCGCAGCTCCGAGGGGACCTTGCCCTCGACGATCGCGGAGCCGCTGGTCGCGGTCTCCAGGCCGGCGAGGATCCGCAGGATCGTGGACTTGCCGCAGCCGGACGGCCCGAGCAGCGACAAGAAGGTGCCCTTGTCGGTGTAGAGAGTGGTGTCCTGGAGGGCCTCCACCGTGGTGCGGCCGACCGCGAAGGTCTTGGACAGCTTGTCGATCCTGACGCCGGTGCCGGAGCTCTCCGGCACCGGCGTCAGGGATTCGTGGTGCGTCACGAGTACGTCGTACCTCAGCCCTTGAGGGACGGGTCTTCTTCGTACAGCTCGTTGATCAGCGAGGTGTCGAAGAGGTCGTCCGCAGCGATGTCGATGCCAGCCGCCTTGATGGAGGCGATGTTGGCGTCGATCATGTCGGGGCTCATGGTGAACAGTCCGTTGGTCGCCGTCTCGTCGCTGTTGACGAGCAGCTCGCACTGCTGCTTGGCCTGCTCGATCTCCTTCTCGAGCTCCAGCGGCGGGTCGATGTCCTTGCCGTACTTGTTGACGGCCAGGTCGGAGCCCGCCTTGTAGCCGGCGTCGCCGTCGCAGGCGTCGGTCCAGCCCTGGATCTCCGCCTTGAGGAACGCCTTCACCTCGTCGGGGTTGTTGGCGATCATGTCGTCGGTGGTGATCACGGTCTCGGCGACGAACGGCAGGCCGTTGTCGGCGAAGGGCAGGTCGACGGTGTCGAAGCCGTCACCCTTGACCAGCAGCGACTCGTTGGTCAGGTAGGCGACCAGGCCGTCGATCTTGCCGTCCTCGAGCGGAGAGATGTCGAACGAGTTCGGCACGATCGTCAGGCAGGACGGGTCGATCCCGTTGGCGCTGAGGAACGCGTTGAAGAGGCTGAGGTTGGGGTCCTGCACGCCGATCTTCTTGCCGCACAGGTCGGCAGGAGTCGCGATGTTGCCCTTGTCGCCCAGCGACAGGATGCTGAACGGGTTCTTCTGGTACGTCGCGCCGACGATCTTGAGCGGGAAGCCCGAGTTGGCGACAGCAGCCGCGGTGGAGACCGCGTTGCTCAGGCCGAAGTCGGCCTTGCCGGTCGCGACGATCTCCTCCTGGGCGACCGGGCCGGCCAGCAGGTTGACCGTGCCGAAGCCGGCGTCGGCGTAGTAGCCGGAGTCGTCCGCGATGAACTCGCCGGCGAACTCCGAGTTCTTGATCCAGGACAGCTGCACGCTGATGTCGCCGAAGTCGGCTGCGCCGCCGCTCGCGCTGCTGCTCTCGGTGTCGGACGCGGCGCCGCCGTCGCTGTCGGAGCCGCACGCGGCCAACGCGAAGACGGACATCGCGAGCACGGCGGTCAGGCGGAGCGCGTGGCGCTTGCCCCCTCGGAACGACAGGGTCATATGGGTTCTCCTAGGTAGTGCGCGCCGGGATTCCCTCCCCGATCGCGGATCACGGGTCCGAGACGGACCGAACGTAGGAGCGCCACGTTGCGGGTCTTCGCGGCCGAGGTTTCGACCGCGTTAAAACGTTCGTTTCAGCCGTGGACTCAGTACGCCGTGCGGTCGGCCTTCGCGAGCCAGGCATCGAACGGCATGAACGACGCGTCGTACGACGCACCCTCGACCGCGGTGGGCCAGGTCGCCCGGTCGCGCGCGAAGAGCTCGTAGAACTCGCGGTCGTCGAAGCCGCCCCGGGCGGCGTCGTGGCGGTCGGCGGCGTAGACGACCCGGTCGAGCCGAGCCCACAGCGAGGCCGAGACGCAGAGCGGGCAGGGCTCGCAGGATGCGTAGAGCACGCAGCCCGCCAGGGAGAAGTCGCCGAGCTCGGCGCACGCCGTACGGATCGCCTGCACCTCGGCGTGGGCGGTGGGGTCGAGGTCGCGGGTGACCCGGTTCTGCCCGGTCGCGAGCAGCTCGCCGTCCCTCACGATCACCGCGCCGAACGGGCCGCCGCCGGCGTGCACGTTGGCGACCGCCAGCTCGACGGCGTGGGAGAGCCAGGTCTGGTCGGCGGGGCTCATGGCTGCTCCTCGGGATCGGGGTGCGAAACAGTCGTTGCGAGCCGCCAGAGCCGGTCGCGGCTCATCGGCAGCTCGTGGGGGCGTACGCCGAGGGCGTCGCGCACGGCGTTCGCGACGGCCGGCGCCACCGGGTTGTACGGCGCCTCGCTCATCGACTTCGCGCCGCGCGGACCGAGCTCGTCGTAGGTGTCCGCGAAGAGCACCTCGGTCGGCGGGACGTCCGCGATCTGGGGGACCCGGTAGTGCCGGAACGTGCTCGTGAGCACCACGCCGTCGCGCACCAGGATCTCCTCCTGCAGCGCGCTGCCCAGTGCTTGGGCGACACCGCCCTCGACCTGGCCGCGCAGCTGTTCGGGGTTGATCACCCGGCCCGCGTCCACGGCCTGCACGGACTTGAGGACCCGCAGCTCACCGGTCTCCCGGTCGACCGCGACCCGCACGCCGTGCACGTTGAACGCCACCGACCGCGGCGTACCGCTGTGGCGCCCGGTGCGACTCAGGGGCGGCGCCTCGCCGGCGTCGAGCGCCGCGCGCACCTGTCGGGCCGCGTCGGCCACCGCACCGCCGGCGACCACCGAGCCCGTGGAGCCGAAGGCGCCGGTGTCGTACGCCGCCGCGTCGGTGTCGGAGGAGTGGAGCCGGACGCGGGACGGGTCGACGCCGAGCTCCTCGGCGACCAGCTGGACGTGGACGGTCGCTGAGCCGTTGCCGAACTCGGCGCTGCCGACCCCGACCGTGACGGTGCCGTCGCTGTCGAGGCTCACCGTCGCCTCGCTGTGGTGGCCGCGGGGCGGGATGGTGGCGATCATCGCCGCGGCCAGCCCCTCGCCGACGGCCCACCGGCTGCCGAGGGGAGCCGGGGTGTCGTCGGCCGCGAGCGCCGCCTCGACGAGGTCCAGGCACTGGTCGAGTCCGTAGCTGCCGTAGACGAGGTCGGTGTCGGGCTCGCCGTTGACCACGAACGGGTCACCGGGCCGCACGACGTTGCGCCGCCGCAGCTCTGCGGGGGAGAGGCCGAGCTCGCGCGCCAGGTCGTCGAGCGCGGACTCGATCCCGAAGATCACCTGGCCGAGCCCGTAGCCGCGGAACGCTCCGGACGGCACGTGGTTGGTGTAGACGGCTTCGCCGTCGACCCGCTTGTTGGCGCAGCGGTAGAGGGCGACCGACTCGTGGCAGCCGTGGAAGAGCACGCCGACGGAGTGGTTGCCGTAGGCACCCGCGTCGCTGAGCACGTCGACCACGAGTGCGGTGAGAACACCATCGGCGTCTGCGCCGGCGGTGACGGAGATCCGCATCGGGTGCCGGCTGGGCGCCAGCGTGAACTGCTGCTCGCGGGTGAGCTCCAGCTGGACCGGCTGCTGGAGTCGCAGGACGGCGAGCGCGACGAGGTCCTCGACGAGCATCTCCTGCTTGCCGCCGAAGCCGCCGCCGACGCGCGCCGCGATCACCCGCACCCGGTCCTCGGGCAGCCCGAGGACATGGGCCAGCTCGGCGCGCACGAGGAACGGCACCTGGGTGCTCGCCCGGATCACCAGCCGCCCGCCCTGATCCAGCGGAGCGTCGAGCCAGCCGCGAGCTCCGTGGGTCTCGAGCGAGGCGTGCGTGACCCGCGCCGTCTGCCAGGTGCCGGAGACGGTCACCGCCGCAGCCGCCAGTCCCGCAGCGACGTCACCGACCTCGCCGTGGGTCTGGGCGACGACGTTGCGGCTCGGGTCGGAGATGCGGCTGTCGCCGGTGGGCTTGTCGCCGTGCAGCAGGGGTGCGCCGGCGCCGCGGGCGAGCTCGGGGTCGAAGACGGCCGGCAGCACGTCGTACTCCACCTCGATCAGGGCGGCGGCGCGTTGGGCCGCGGCGACCGACTCGGCGACGACGGCGGCGACGCGTTGGCCGCGGAAGCGCACGACGTCGTCGAGCATCCGGGTGTCGTCGGGGTCGTCGAGGCGATCCTCGTGGCGGGCGGTGGAGTAGAGGACGTCGGGGGCGTCGCGGTGCGTGAGGACGAGGCGTACGCCGGGGGCCGCCTCGGCGCGGCTGGTGTCGATGCGGGTGATCCGGGCGTGGGCGTGCGGGCTCTGGACGAGGGCCATGTGCAGGACGCCCGTGGTGGGCAGGTCGAGGGTGTAGGCCTCGGTGCCGGTGACGACGCGGGTCGCCGCCGGCGCCCCGAGGGACGCTCCGAACGCCGCACCGTCCGCCGTGGTCGGCCCCACGTTGACCCGTCCGGCGAGCGCGTCGCGGATCGAGCGGTAGCCGGTGCAGCGGCAGAGGTTGCCCTTGAAGCAGCGCTCCACGTCGGCGCCCTCAGGCGCGCCCGCGGCGGTCATGATGAAGCCGGCCGTGCAGAAGCCGCACTGGAAGCCGGCTGCGTCGGCGAACGCCCGCTGGACCGGGTGCGGATCGTCGGGCGTCCCGAGCCCGGCGAGCGTGGTGACGTCGCGGTCGAGCGCGCGCAGGGCGGGGTAGAGGCAGGAGTGCACGGGCGTCCCGTCGACGTGCACGGTGCAGGCGCCGCAGTCGCCCGCGTCGCAGCCCTTCTTCACGTCGAGCCGACCGGCCTCGCGCAGGTAGGTCCGCAGGCACTGGCCGGCAGCCGGGACGGTGTCGACCTGCTCTCCGTTGATCCTCATCCGGCAAGCTCCGCGCGGACCTCGCGGGCGAGCAGCCCGGTCACGTGCGCCCGCCAGTCCGGGGCGCCGTGCGGGTCGTCGTACCAGCAGTCGATCGCCGCCAGCCCGGCATCGAGGTCGTCGACGTCGAGGACGACCGGACGGGTCGTCGCCGCGGTGACCGTGATCGCCGACCCGCAGCCGACGACCACCGAAGCTGCCCGGCCGAGCGGGGTGAGTGCGATCCGGCGGAAGGCCGTCGGCTGGACCAGGGAGGCAAGAGGTACGTCGACCGCGCGGATCACCTCGCCGGGCGCGAGCGAGGTCAGGCCGGCGCCGCGGACGAGCTCGGTGACCGGCTCCCGGCGCTCAGAACCGTCCGGCGTCCAGATCACCACGTCGCCACCCAGGCCCGCGGTCAGCGAGACCATCGCGCCGGCCGGGAGCGCGAGGCAGAGGTTGCCGCCGACGGTCGCGACGCGCTGGACCTTCCACGACATCAGCAGCGAGTCGGCGCACTGTCGAGCCAGCTCACCCGCCGCACCCCAGGGCGCGGCGATCATCGTCTCGATCGTGCAGGTCGCGCCGATCCGGAGCACGTCGTCGAGCAGCTCCCAGTCGGCCCACCCCATCGTGGTCAGGTCGACCAGCCCGGTCGTGTCCGGCTGCGGCTCGGAGAAGAGCCAGGTGCCGCCCGCAAGCAGCGCCTCGCCGGGGGCGAGGGTGAGGTCGGCGCGGGTCCAGGCGGGTCGCATCCCGGTGACGGAGACGAGGTCCATCACTCGACCTCGGCCAGCCGGGCGTAGGTGCCGCTGATGTCGGTGACCCGGTCGCGCGCGGCGCGGCCGAGCGTGGACAGCACGCCGTCGGAGACGACGCTGACCACGCTCATCGCCGCGGCATAGCTGTCGAAGGCGAGGGTGCTCTCGACCGGGCACTCCAGCCAGTACGTCGCGTCCGCCGCGTGGAGGCGGCCGGTCGGGTCGGAGACCAGCACGACCGTCGCGCCGGTGCGACCGGCCTCGCGCAGGAAGTCGCCGAAGCGGGACGGCCGGCGCCGGAAGCCGACCACCACGACCGCGTCGCCCGGGGCGAGGTCGGCCAGCTCCTCGCCGACCACCTGGCCGGGCAGCGGCGCGATCCGGACGTCGGCGCGGGCCTGCACCAGCTGCTGGCGCAGGTGGAGTGCGACGGGGTGGCTGTTGCGCCAGCCCACGACCAGCACCCGGCGGGACCGGGCGAGCAGGTCGACGACGTCCGGGAGGGCCGAGCTGTCGAGCGCCTGGCGCAGCGACTCCTGCTCGTGGGCGAGGTGGGCGAGCAGGCTCGGCGCTCCGTCGACCCGGCGCGGCTCGCCCGCGGACCGCAGCCCGCGCAGGTGGTCGCGCACCTCGTCGAAGTCCGCGAAGCCGAGGCTGCGGAAGAGTCGGCTCATCGTGGCCTTCGAGACGCCGGCCAGCCCGGCCAGCTCGGCGGAGCGGTAGGTCGCGAGGTCGTCGAGGTGCTCGAGCAGCGTCTCGGCTGCCCGGCGCTCCTGGGGCGAGAGGTCGACGTACCTCTCCGCGATCCGCTCGTCGATCCGCCTGCTCATGCACGTACTCGCTTCGCTCCGTGCGCGCATGAGGCACATAGGGCCCTGTCTTGAATCATTCGCTCGCTTCGCTCGCTCATCGAGCCACCCCTGCGTCGACCTGCGCGGCGACCGCGAGCACCGCTGCCTCGAGCGCATCGAGCCCGGCGGCGACGTCGAGCTCCTGGACGTCCTCGGCCGGGTGGTGGCTGATCCCGTCGAAGCAGCGCAGGAAGAGCATGCCGACGTCGGTCGTCAGCCCGACCGCCATCGCGTCGTGCCCGGCCCGGCTCCACAGCCCCATCGGGTCGTCGTCGCCGGTGCTGCGGATGCCGTCCTGCACGGCCCGCTGCAGCCACGGCGCGCACGGCACGGCCGGGGCGTTGTGAGTCTCGCGCACCTCGAACCGGACGCCGCGGGCCGCGCACAGCTCCTCGATCTCGGCCCGCATCGAGTCCCACATCTGGTCGCGCTCGGCGTCGGTCTCGGCCCGCAGGTCGAGGCTGAAGTCGGCCCGCCCGGGGATCACGTTCACGGCGCCCGGCTGGACCTCGATCCGGCCGACCGTGGCGATGCAGTGCGAGGCCCGAGCGCGCTTCTCGATGGCGACGATCGCCTCGCTGGCGCCGACCAGGGCGTCGCGCCGCCGGGGGTACGGCGTACCTCCGGCGTGCCGGGCCTCGCCGACGACCGACAGCCGGAACCGGCGCGCGCCGGCGATCGTGGTGACGTAGCCGAGCGAGCGGTCCTCGGCCTCGAGATGCGGGCCCTGCTCGATGTGGGCCTCGAGGTAGCCGACCAGCTCGTCGGAGCTCCGCGCGGCGTCGCCGACCCGGCGCGGGTCGAGGCCGAACGTCTGGAAGGCCTGGTGCAGCGTGATGCCGTCGCGGTCGCGGAGGTCCCACCAGTCCTCCTCCCAGGCGCCGGCGACCGCGCGGCTGCCGAGCAGGGCGGTGCCGAAGCGGGTGCCCTCCTCGTCGCTGAAGCCGATCAGCTCGAGGGCGAACGGGAGCTCGTCGATGCGGTCGCCGAGGCGCTGCGCCACCGCGATCGCCATCACCACGCCGAGCATCCCGTCGAAGCTGCCGGCGTCGGGAACGGTGTCGAGGTGGGACCCGACCAGCAACGCCGGAAGCCCTGGCTCGCGACCTTCGCGCCGACCGCAGACGTTGCCCGCGGCGTCCTGCCAGCTGCGCAGCCCGGCCTGCTCCATCCACCGGCCGCGCAACCGCGTTGGCGCTCGCGTGCTCGCGCGACAGGTAGACGCGCTCGAGCTGCGGCGGGGTCGCGGTGAAGCGGTCCAGCTCGGCGCAGCGGTCGAGGACCTCGCGGGCGGTCGTCATGCGCTGTACACCTCGGTGGCCGCGTCGACGCCGCCGCTGGTGCGCAGCACCTGCTCGAGCGCGTCGAGCGTCGTGAGCACGGCGTCCTCGCGGGCGTTGTAGCCCATCGTGCCGATCCGCCAGACCTTGCCGTGCAGCGGGCCGAACGACGTCCCGATCTCGATGCCGAAGTCGTTCAGCAGTGCGGCGCGGGTGGCGTCACCGTCGAGGTTCGTCGGGGATCTCGACCGCGACCACGTTGTGCATCTTGTGCGCGACGTCGCCGAAGACGCCGAGCCCCAGACCGCGTACGCCGGCCAGCATCGCGCGTCCGTGCAGCTCGTGTCGGGCGACTGCAGCGTCGAGCCCCTCCTCCACCAGCAGGCGCGCGCACTCGCGGGCGCCGTACAACATGGTGGTCGCCTCGGTGTGGTGGTTGAGCCGGCGCGGACCCCAGTAGTCCATGATCTGCGCGAGATCCAGGTAGTTGCTGGCGATCCGCTCGCCGAGCTCCGGGTCGCCGTCCTCGCGGATGCCCGCCTCGATGTGCTTGCGCGCGTCGATGACCGCAGCGGCGCGGTCGGAGATGGTGATCGGGGCACTGCCGGACGGACCGCCGAGGCACTTCTGCAGACCCGCGGTCGCGATGTCGATGCCCCAGGTGTCGGCCTCGAAGTCGTTGCCGCCGAGCGATGCGGTGGCGTCGCAGTAGAGGAGCACGTCGTGGCGACGGCAGATCTCACCGATGTCGGCGAGCGGCTGGCACATCGTCGTGGAGGTGTCGCCCTGGACGATCGCGAGCACCTTCGGTCGCACCCGTCGTACGGCGTCCTCGACCGCCTCCGGCTCGAAGACCTCGCCCCACGGCACCTCGATCGTGTGCACCTCGGCGCGGCACCGTTCGGCGATCTCCTTGAGCAGGTGGCCGAACCGCCCGAAGACCGGCACCAGCACCCGGTCGCCCGGCTCGAGCAGCGACACGAGCGCCGCCTCGATGCCCGCGCGCGACGTGCCGTCGACGAGGAACGTCTGCTCGTTCGTCGTGCGGAACACCTCGCGGTAGAGCGCCATCGTCTCGTTCATCGTGGCGGTCATCCACGGGTCGTACTGACCGACCAACGGCGCCGACATCGCCTGCAGCACCCGCGGGTCGGCGGTGATCGGGCCGGGACCCATCAGCAACCGGGGCGGGGGATCGATCGGACCGAGCTTCATGCGGACCTCCGATCGTCCGGTCGGTGCGAAGCCCGCCCGGCGGTGAGTGGGCAACCGTTTTCGAGCGTTCGCGAGCGCCATTCGGTTGCTGGCGCACCGCCCGCCCGCGTCGAGCCGATCATGCGGACCTCCGAAGCTGACGGCCCCAACCGTGGTCGGTGTGCTCGACGTCGAGGGCATTGCCGCGCACGACGGTGCGCACGACGCGGCCGCCGAAGCGGAGCCCGTCGTACGCCGAGATCGGGTTGCGGTGGGCGAGCCGGGTGGCCTCGATCCGGAACTCGACGCCCGTGTCGTAGACGGCCAGGTCCGCGTCGGCGCCGACCGCGATCCGGCCCTTGTCGCGCAGGCCGACCAGGTCGGCGGTGTTGGTCGACATCCAGCGACTGACCGGTTCGATGCCGATGCCGCGTCGGCGGGCCTCCTGGGCGACCGCGCTGAAGCCGACCTGCAGTCCCGAGACGCCGCCCCAGGCCTGCTGGAGGTCGCCGTCGCCGCGGTCCTTCTCCTCGGCGGTGGCAGGGGAGTGGTCGCTGACGACCATGTCGATCAGGCCCGCCCGCAGTGCCTGCCAGAGCTCCTCGCGGTTGCCGGCGTCGCGGATCGGCGGGCAGCACTTGAACTGCGAGGCGCCGTCGGGGACCGTCTCGGCCGCGAAGCAGAGGTAGTGAGGGCAGGTCTCGACGGTGACCCGCAGCCCCTCCGACTTCGCGTCGGCGATCTGGTCGAGTGCGCGGGCGCTGGAGAGATGGAGGATGTGCACCCGCGCGCCGGTCTCGCGGGCGCCGTCGAGCACCTGGCGGATCGCGGTCGTCTCGGCCTCGTCGGGCCGCGACATCACGAAGTCGCGGTAGGCGCGGCTCGGCGGCGAGGGCGCGCGCTCGAGGACGCGCGCGTCTTCGGCGTGCACGATCATCAGCCCGTCGAACCGGGCGATCTCGATCAGCGCGGCGAGGAACTCCTCGGGGTCCAGCGGCGGGAACTCGTCGACGCCGCTCGGCGCCAGGAAGCACTTGAAGCCGAAGACCCCGGCCTCCCACAGCGGCAGCAGGTCGGCGAGGTTGCCAGGCACCGCCCCGCCCCAGAAACCGACGTCGACCATCAGCTCCCCGAGCGCGGCCTCCTGCTTGACCCGCAGCCCCTCGATGGTCGTGGTCGGCGGGATCGAGTTCAGCGGCATGTCGACGAGCGTGGTCGCGCCGCCGAGCGCGGCCGCCTCGGTCGCGGAGACGAAGCCCTCCCACTCGGTGCGGCCGGGCTCGTTGATGTGCACGTGGGTGTCCACGATCCCGGGGACGACGTACGCCGTGTCCGGGGCGCGCAGCACGATGCCGTCGACCTGGTGGTCGACCGCCTCGATCGACGCGATCCGGCCGTTCTGGATCACGATCGTCGCCGGCTTGAGCTCCCCGTCGAGCAGCACGTGCTCGGCCTGGAGGGCGTCGATCCGCATCAGGCGCCTTCTCGCAGGACGGTCGCCTCGATCAGCCCGTAGGGACGGTCGGCTGCGTAGAAGACCTCGCCCGGGTTGTCGAGACCGAACGGCTCGAGGTCGACGAGGAAGTGGTGCTTGTTGGGGCAGGACAGGCTGATCTCGGCGACCTCGTCGTAGGCCTCGAGCACGGCCTTGCCCATCTCGAAGATGGTCTGCTGCAGCGCGTAGGAGTAGGTGTTGGCGAAGGTCGTCCAGGAGCAGGTCGCGGATGGCGTCGTACGTCGCGTTGAAGTCGACGCCCGTCGGCTCTCGCGTAGCGCCAGCGTCGCGGTGACGCTGGTCGCCAGGATCCGGTCGGTCGTCTCCTGCAGCGTCGTGTAGCGGTCACGGGGAAAACCGTGGAACTCGCGAGTCGGTGGAGTTCAGCACCGTGCAGTCCTTCAGCCCGGAGGTCACGGTGACCTGGTCGCCGTCCATCTCCACGACGGTCGTCCGGGTCTCCCGGCCCGAGCGCACGAACGAGTGATCGCCGCCCTCCCCGTCGACCAGGATCCGCTCCCACGCGTACTGCTCCGCCGCCCAGCGGCCGCCGGTGACCCACTCGAACTCGCCGGTGAAGTGTCGCCCGAGCCGGAGCAGGAAGTCCTCCGGCGAGCCGACGCCGTCGCGGGCGAAGGCGTAGACGGTGTTCTTCTGGGTGTCGGTCGCGACCACCCGGCTGTTGTCGCCCTCGGTGTGGCAGGCCTCGAAGTCACCGCGCAGCTGGGAGGTGACGTTGAGGTCGGTGACCACGTGCCGGTCGCTCGCCCGGTCCACGCGCACCAGCCGGCACTCGGCCTTGCCGTACTGGTTGGGCCCGAGCACGATCTTGGCGGCCATCAGCTCCCCTTGTAGGTCGTGTAGGAGTACGGGCTGAGCAGCAGCGCCACGTGGTAGTGCTCGTCCTCGCCCACGCCGAAGGCGAGGGAGACGCCGGGAAAGAAGGTGTCGCGGTGGGAGGCCGCGAACCACGGGCCGGTGTCGAAGTAGAGGCCGTAGCCGCCAGGGACGAGCTCGAGGTCGAACCGGACCCGTCCGTCGGCATCGGTCGCTCGCACGGCGAGCTCCTCCGCGTCGGGTCCGATCAGGGCGACGACCAGGCCTGCAGCCGGGACGCCGAGGGCGGCGTCGAGGACGTGGGTGGAGAGCGTGCTCAAGTGAGGAGTCCTTCCAGACGGAGTACGGCGATCTCGCGCAGCTGGCCAGCGGTGACCGCGAGCTCGGTGTCCGGGTCGTTGGTCAGCCGCTGCTCCAGCAGCTCGAGGATCTCCTCGGCGCTGCGGCCGGCCGCGCGGACCAGGTAGATCCGGTCGAAGCGGTCCTCGTACGCCGCGTTGTCCTCGGCCAGCCGGCGCTGCACCTCGGCGTCGTGCGGGTCGACCCCGGACTGCTCGCCCCGCGACATCGCCGCGCTCGCGCCACTCCCGGCATGCCGCTCGCCGATCCGGGGGTGGTCGGCGAGCGCCTTCTCGACCTCGGCCGGCGACCAGGTCCGGGCCTGCAGGTCCGCGACCGCGAGCACGTCGGCGACCGCGTCGTACGGCCGACCGGCGACGAGCGCGTCGACCCACGAGTCGATGTCGACGCACGGGCGCAGGGCCGCATCGGCCTCCGCAGCGGTCATCGCGTTGAGCTCCTCCAGGCGCACGTTGCCTCCTTCGAGCGTGACACTAGGGATCCGATGTAAAGCCAGACCGAAACAACCGTTTCAGCGACGTTACGCCTTCACCCGAGCTCGACGGCAAGGTCGAGGAGGTCGCGGTCGCGTCCGGGTGCGGCGAGCAGGCAGACGCCGGCGGGCAGACCGGTGCGGGTGGTGCGCGGGATGCTGACCGCCGGCAGCCCGCCGATCCCGGCGAGACAGGTCAGTGACATGGTCGCGTCCCGCACGGCCTGGAGTCCCTCGCCGATCACGGGTGCGACCGAGGACGCCGACGGCAGCACGAGGATCCGGTCGCCGACGAGCTCGCGGATCCGTTCGCGGGCCTCGGCACGGCGCGCCCCGCGACGACAGCCCGAGCGTCGTCGATCAGCGACGCCGCCTCGAACCGGCCGCGCACGTCCGCGCCGAGGGTGTCGAGCCGGGTGGTCAGCCAGGAGCCGCGCTCGCGCCACGCCTCCCACGCCTGCAGGGTCTGGAACGCCGCGAGCCAGTCGGGCAGGTCGCTGAGGTCCCAGGTCTCGCGCATCGCCCCGGCCTCGGTCGCGAGGTCGTCCACGACCGCGATCACGTCGTCCTCGGCCAGACCGGTGAGCCCCGGGACGGTGACCAGGTCGCCGGACCCGCCGACGTCGCGGGGCGGCAGCAGCACGTCGCCGACCGCAGCGAGCAGTCGGGCGTCACGGGTCAGCCAGCCGACGGCGTCGAAGCTCGGCGACAGCGCGAGCAGCCGGTCGCGGGGCACGACGTCGTGCGTCGTACGGATCCCGAAGAGGCCCTGGTACGACGCCGGCACCCGGATCGAGCCTCCCGGTGTCGGTCCCGAGGCCGATCGTCGCGTGGCCCAGCGAGACCGCGCTCGCTGAGCCGGACGTGGAGCCGCCGGAGATCCGGTGCGGTGCCTTCGGGTTGGGCGGCGTGCCCGAGTGGGCGTTCGTGCCCGCGAGCGAGTAGGCGAACTCGTCGGTGCGGGCGATCCCGCGCACCGACGCGCCGGCGTCGAGCAGCGTCTGCACGACCCAGGCAGACACCGGCTCGACCGGTGCCTCGGTCAGCCAGGTGGGGTTGCCCGCGCCGACCGGGTGGCCGGCGACGGCGTAGAGGTCCTTGACCGCGACGCTCTCGCCGTCGAGGGAGCCTCGGCCCGACGGTGGGACGAGCGGGTCGCCGACGACCCGCCAGATCCGGGTGTCGAGCGGGGGTCCGGGGACGGCGACGTGCGCGGCGGTGACGACCCACCCGTCCGCCGTACGCGCCCAGAGCTGGGTCTGCTGGCCGCGGCCGCCGCGCTCGAGCTCGGTCACCGCGACCACCAGTGCGTGGTCGTCGTCGACGGTCTGCACGTGGGTCTGCACGATCCGGCGCTTCGGCGCGCCACCGCGCGACCCGCGGAAGGCGCTGATCTGGTCGTGGCCGACGAGGAGTCCCTGGGCGTCGCCGCGCAGGGTCGTCGGTCCGGGGGCGAAGAGGCGGTCGAGGGTCACGAGGTCGTCGGACATCAGCGCCCGCTCGTAGGCCCAGAACGCCTCGACCAGTCCGTCGGGCACCGGAAGTCGATTCACGCGAAGTCCGACTTCCGGATCGCGCGCGTGCACGCCCTTCACCACGTCGACCACCTGCGAGATGTTGAAGTCGGTGGCGGCGGAGAGATAGGCGTAGGCCAGCCGCTCGTCCATGCCGAACCTGGCCTGGAGGAGAGCGATCGCGGCGCGCACGCAGTTCTGCACGGCGACGTCGAGGTCCTCGTCCATGCCGGTGGGGACCAGGTGGTCGGTGGTCTCGGCGAGCGGACCGGCCAGCTCGCCGAACCGGCGTACGGCGTCCTCGCGCGGCACCACGTCCAGCCGGACCGTGGCACGCAGCGAGGCCTCCATCGCGGTCAGTGACACCTCTCCGTCTCCTTGTGCGAAGTGCGGGTCGCCGACGTAGGCCAGCGCCCCCTCGACCTGCACCGGCAGGTAGAGCGTGGCCCCGACGGTGAGCAGGTTGATGTCGATGTTGCCACCGTGCGGCCCGGGTGGCACGGAGTGCGGTCGCTCGCGGCCCGGCACGGCGACGCCCATGATCCCGAGGAACGGGGCCAGCGGGAACCGCACCGTCGGCTCGGCGCCGGGTGTCAGCGGCAGCAGTCCGTGGGTGCCGTCGTCGCTCACGGAGGCGAAGACGCTGTAGAGATCGCCGTCGCGCGGGTACTCCCCGGGCAGCGCACCCTTGCCGTGCCGGTTGGAGATCACGCCGTACGGCACCCGCGGGAGCGTCTCGACCACCGTCATCGCCAGCAGATCTCCGGTCCGCGCCCCCTCGACGCGGACCGGGCGGGTCACCACGTGGGGACCGTCGACGCCGAACGTGCGGGGGTGTTCGCTGGCCGCCAGCGCGATCGCGTCGTCGAGCACGCCGGGGGCGTCGTACGCGCCGAAGAACGCCTTCGGGTCCCGACCTTGGTCCTCGAGGATGCCCTCGTGGCTGATCGTGTCGAACGTGACGGCGGTGCCGGGCTCGACGCTCAGCACCGCGTCGTCAGCCGCGCACGGCAGCCGGCCCCACAGCACCTGGTCGGGCGTCGACGGCAGATAGACGTCGCCGCGGATCGGACCCGAGTCGGTCTGCAGGATGTCGTGCCCCATGCCGACGGAGGCTAGGCAACGGTTGTTTCAGCCATGTTCCGCACCGGAGCCGGCCTCGTTGGTCGACCACCGGACAGCGGACCACCGGGACAGCTCGACGCCCCCTCGAGCGACCCCAGGGCCTGACGAGCTCGCCCCGGTGACCGCGCTCTCCGACCTCCGGACACGTGCCGCATAATTTCCGACAAATGGCGTCCGAGGGTTGAAATTATCCGGCCATGACCCCCCAATATCGGGTATCCCGAGTTTTCTACGGCCGATTGGCCAGACATCGGCGATTGGGTGGGCTACGTGGAAGCGCACAGATGGGTCATCGCATCAGCCCAAGCGGGCCAGACGAAGTGTCTGTCAGGACTAGATCGGCGTGACCCGCCGATGCCATCAGGAGTCCCGTCCCTGACGCAAAGTGATCAGCAGATCGCGTCCTCCGTGGCGCGTGGGACTGAGGGGGCACTTGTGCGCCCGATCCGACGTCTCGCAGAGGGCTCGTGTCGTCGTCTGAAGACGACCGTCGAGAGCGCCGACGCGTCCATACGCACTATGTCGCGACCGTGTACGTCGTGGCACGGTCGGGACTTGGGCTGGTCGCGTTGCGGCCAGCAAGGGCAACGATGACCCGTGACGATCACGTCGCGGGCCCTCGCCGGCCCGTTGGTCATCACGTGACCGGGGGATCGGCAACACATCAGGTCTGCGCACATCGATGCGCCGGCCAGGGGACCAGGGGACCACGCACGCGGGGGCGTTGCGTGGACCGATCGGGGACTACGGGTCTGCGCGCGTTTGGGCGCGCGTGGACGCGCTGCTGCGTCGGGGCACTTCCGTGCGCCCGGGGGAGCCACATCCAGACCATCCGGGGCGCGTGATCGCCGTGCGCAAGAGCACCAGCCGATCCGGACCCGACAGCGACTTCCACGAGAGGAAGCTCATGAAGAAGTACATCTCGGTCGCCCTTGCGGCGGTCCTTGTCATGCTCGGGGTGGTGATGATCGCTCCGACTGCCTCCGCCACGTACACCGACGGTGGGGACGACGACTGTACGACCGCGTACAGCGGTTGGGTCACCCAGTCCCCCGGCGAGGGGTGGGTCAAGATCGACACCCGCACCGTCACCGACAAGGCGGCGTACGACGACCCGCCGACCAAGGTCATCGACACTCCCGCGGTCCCGGCAGACCCCGCGGTCTGGGCGAACTTCTCGCCCAACGACAGCAAGGCCACGTTCGTCGGCCCGGCCATCTGGCCGACCGACCCGCGTGGCACGTGGAACGTCCACGACCAGCTGCCTCCGGGTCAGGCTGGACCTGACGGTGTGTACGCCAACGGCAACCCGTGCCAAGGGTGGCAACTGGTTCTACCGCCACGCCGGTCACCCGGCGGTTCCCGAGGTCAGCCACATGGTTCCCGGCGCGCACCACGACGCCGTGACCCACGAGGAGTACAAGTACAAGAAGGTCACGTGCGTCCCGCACGAGGAGCCGAAGTACCCGTACGAGACCAACGCCTGCTGGACGATGTCCCACACCGACGGGGTCGAGGGCACCTACGAGTGGCCGCAGACCTACGGCTGCGTCCCGCCGAAGTGTGGCGAGACGGTCGAGTACCAGTACGACACGTACTGGATCCGTGACGCCGCCGACGAGGCCACCCTCGCGAGCATCAAGGCGCACGGCATGACTGGTCCCGAGTCGGACGGATCGCTGGAACCGCACGGCTACTACTCCAAGGTGGTGCACTGGCGAAGCTGCCCGCCCGACCAAGCCGGACGACAAGGTGATCTACTCGCAGTGCGAGGACGGCCCCATCGACGTGCGGTGACACGACAGTGATCCAGTTCCGCACCAAGACGGTCATCACCTCACGTCTACAGCGAGGAGCAGCACAAGTGGGTACCGCAGCCGCCGATCGTCACCGAGGACGACTCGCTTCCCGCGACCTCCGTGCCGAGTCGAACGCACGGTCCTGCCCAGCGTCGGCGAGGCGTGCCGGTTCTCTACCCGTGTCTCCCCGCAGGCTTCCGGTACGCCGGACGACTGCGACTCCGACCCGTTCGGCACCGTCACGGCTCGTGCCCCCTCCGGCGTGACCTACAAGTTGCAGGATGGCTCGACCATCACCGGGACCATCGCGGCGAACGGCACCAACACGGTGACGGCCGTCCTTGCGCCCATTACTCGCTCGCTGAGGGTGCACTGAGCCAGTGGACCTTCACGTCCAACCCGGCCACTGACTGCACGAAGCCGCCTCTCACCGAGACGACTCCGTGGGTGGACGGCCAGTACGGCTGCGGCGCCACCACGGTGACGCAGACCCGCACCGTGTCCGTGACCACCTACGTCTGGAACGCTCAGACGCAGAAGTTCGACGGCACCACGGTGGTCACCCAGGAGGCTCGCATCCGCGACCTCACGGCGAGCGAGCAGTTCGCCTGCCCGCCGTACATCCCGCCGACGTACCCGACGCCGGTTGTGTACGCAGCACCTGCTGCCGCACCGCCGACGTGCAACACCGCTGGCTCGTTCACCCTCCCCGGGAACAGCGGGCTCATCGACTGGTCCATCAGCCCGGCGTACCACGGTCCGGGGACCTACACGGTGACCGCCACTCTGGTCGGCAACACGGCCTGGGCGGACGGGTACGCCAGCCGGTCGAGGTCCATCACCATCACTGTCGATGGGCAGCTGTCTCAGACTGCTACGAGTTGTCTGGTGAGCATCACTCCCACCGCGGCACCCGTGGCGACAGCGGCGACGTGCACCCAGGACGGCAGCCTCTCGCTGCCGACCATCGCGCACGTCCTCTACTCGGTGCTCCCGACGTTCCACGGCCCGGGTACCTACACGGTGACCGCCACGCCTGAAGCTGGCTTCACCATCGTGGGTCCGACCTCATGGACGATCGAGGTCAAGGCTGCACACCCGAAGCAGTGCGTGTCGCCGTCGCACAAGGCGAAGGCGTCGTTCCGCACCGTCTCGTACTGCAACACGGTGCGAGTCGAGGGCCGACACCACGTCGCCTCCATCGAGAAGCGTCACTCCGGCAACAGGTATGTCTTCATCGGGCACGCCAAGCCGGGCGCGCTGTTCTCGAACGGCAAGAAGGAGATCACGAAGGTCCGCCACCTCAAGACTGGTGGCGGGTGCTCCAGTAGTTCCTCGTAGCGGTCACTCGGGGTGGTGTCAGTCAGTCGTCTGATTGGCACCACCCCGTACGTCTGCTCCGACCGGTGAGTACGACAGCAACGTCGTGGTGACCCTCGTCGCGACCTGAGTCCGGCCGGACCGGCTGGCAGAAGCTCCCCACCCTGGGGGTTTCGAGGGCAGCTGGGCGGTGCGCCTCCCCCCGACTGGCGCCTCCACATCGAGCCTCAACTCCCAGGGTGGGGTCGACCACCGGAACTGTCGTCGGTCGAGCAGCGAGCGCCAGCGGCTACAAGAACGACACGACGAGCAACAGCGAACCGACCGCGACCGCGGCGACCATCAGGAACCCGAGGTTGAAGGCCGGCAGCGGCTGGTGGGTCCGCATCGCGCGCTCGACCCGCGCCCAGCGGATCAGGGCGGCCGCCGTGGTCAGCGCCCCGAAGGCCACCAGGGCGATCGCCAGCGCGGTGCGCAGCCAGTCCGACTCCGGAAGGCCGAGCGCGTGCAGGGCGACGCCGCCGGCCAGCATCGCCAGCGCGGTCCGCACCCAGGCGAGGAAGGTGCGCTCGTTGGCGAGGGAGTAGCGGGGGTCCGGTTCGGTCCCTACGTCGTAGACCCATCGCGGGTGCCGGTCGGTCATGCGGCCACTCTAGGGTTCACGGGTGCATGAGTTCGACAAGCAGACCGCCGTCCAGCGCCAGAGCGACACCTCTTATACGGCCGACATCTCCGCGGGTTGGGTGGTCGGCGGGGGCGTCAACGGCGGCTACCTGCTCGCGGTGATCGGTACGGCGCTGCGCGAGACCTTCCCGACGAAGCCCGACCCGCTGTCGGTGTCGGCCTACTACCTCGCGGCGGGCGTCCCCGGGCCGGCGACGGTCGACGTCGACGTGCTCCGCGAGGGTGGCAGCGTCGCGACCGCGTCGGTGCAGCTGCGCCAGGGCGACACGACCAAGATCACCGCGCTCGCGACGTACGGCGACCTCGACCGGCTCGGCGACGACGTGCGGACCACCGCGGAGGAGCCCTACCTCCCGCCGCCCGACGAGTGCGTGCGCAACAGCGACGCGCCGGAGGACGTGCTGATGCTCGCGCCGATGATGGGCCGCTTCGACATGCGCTTCCACCCCGACCACGCCGGCTGGTCCGTCGGCCGGCCGAGCGGGCGCGGCGAGATCGCGGCCTGGTTCCGGCTGGTCGACGGTCGCGAGCCCGACCCGATCGAGCTGCTGATGGTCGTCGACGCGCTGCCTCCGGTGACCTTCGACCTCGGGATGATGGGCTGGGCGCCCACCCTCGAGCTGACCGCCCACGTGCGCGCCAAGCCCGCGCCGGGCTGGCTCAAGGTCCGCCACGCCACCCGCAACATGGCGGGCGGGATGTTCGAGGAGGACTGCGAGGTCTGGGACTCCGCCGGCCGCCTGGTCGCGCAGAGCCGGCAGCTCGCGCGGCAGCCCCGACCCGTCGCTTAGGCCTAGGAGGCGGAGGGCACGTCGGCGTCGCGGATCGCGGGGCCCTGGTCGATCCACCACTGGGCGCCGTGCTGGGTCTCGGCGTCCTCGGAGTCGGCGAGGGTGGTGATCTCCGGAGACCCGGCCATGCCGAGCGCGAAGAGCGTCGCGTGCCGCTCCAGCGTCCGGGCGTGGTCGAGCCGCCCGGCGATCTCAGCGCCCTGCTCGTCGGTGACGGGACCGCCGAGGCCGACCGTGACCAGTGCCCGCGAGCGGATCGACGGCCGGGTCTCGGTCACTGCCCGGCGTACGACCTCGTCGCGGCGGCCGCCGTCTCCGACGCGCATCAGCACGGTCCAGGCGCGAGCGGCGATCAGGTCGTTGTCGTCGGCGGCCACGGTGAGCAGCCGGCGCGCGGCGGCGGGAGCGTACGGCGAGGCCGCGATCAGCAGGGCCGCGTGGTGCCGGCGCGCCTTGTGGGAGTGGAGGAGAGCCTCGCGGAGCAGCCGGCGCAGCATCAGGTCCGGCTCGGGAGCGACGTGCGCGGGGGTGTCGGCCTGGATCGCGGGCGCGAGGTCGGCGACCAGGGAGGCCGCGCGGGCGGGGGAGACCAGCTCGCCGTTGCGGCGGGCCTCGGCGAGCTGGGCGTAGGCGCGCCGGGTGCGGAGGGCGTGCGACACCTCCTCCCAGGAGTGCTCCGGCAGTCGGACCGCGAGGTCGAAGGCGTCCAGGCGGCCGTCGAGCGACTCACCGCGGCGCAGTGCGCCGATGACGTGGGACTCGAGCCGGGGGAGCGCGGACTCGTCGAAGTGCCCGCGCGCCAGCTTGGTCGCGGCGACCGAGGAGGCGGCGCGGCGGAGGTACCGGTTGTCGCTGTCGGCCGACAGCATCCGCAGGGTGAGTGCGGCAGCGGCCGGGTCGGGCACCTCGCTGAGCAGGTTGAGCACCGGCGCGACGACCTGGGTGTCCGGGTTGGTCACGAAGTGGCCGACCGCCATGGTCAGGTGCCGGCGCGCGTTGGGGTGGCGGATGAATGCGGCCGCGGACTCGTAGCGGCGTACGTAGCCGGGGCCGACCGCGGAGCCGAGCTCGGTGACCAGCCGCTGGCACAGCCGGGTCCAGTCCTGCTCGCGCAGGAAGACCCGGTCGAACCGGCCGAAGTGGTCGGCGAGCTGCAGCCAGTCGGCGCCGGTCGCGGCACCCGCGTCGGCGAGGTCGAGCAGCCGGTTGAGCTCGCCGTCGGACATCTCGTCGTCGCGGAGGGAGTTCTCGCGCTGAGTGGGACCGGTGCCGAAGGCGCGCCGGAGCCCGGTCGCCACCGAGACCAGCGTGCTCTCGGGCAGCCCGAGCACGCTCTCGTACGTCGCCGCCACCCGCGCGGGGAGCGGCTGGAGGCCGGACTCCCACCGCGACACGCGCGAGTTGTCGACCGGGAGGCCCCGCTCCTTGAGCGCGCCGATGAAGCCGTCGCGACGGGCGAGGGCGGGATCGGGTCCGAGGACCCGGGCGGTCGTGACCAGCCACGCGATGCGCTGGTCGCACCCGACCTGACCGGATGAGAGAGTGTTCGGATCCTCGGGGAGTCGCTGCGGACGGCCACGGCGCCGTGCGCCGTCGCCCTGGCTGTGTGCGACTGTCATGCATCCCCCGATGGTTCGGCAGTCTTATAGGTCCTCCCGAGCTCCCAGCCACTATTTATTGCAGGTTTGGATGCGACCTGCAAGAAACGCCACGTGACCCGGACCTCATCCCCTAGGCTGCCGCTCGGCGCTGGAGATCCGTCTCTGGGCGCAACACGAGGCTCTCGGGCCTCATGTAGGGAGCGGGGAACACTTACCCCGCTCATTCACTCCGGAAGGAAATTCAGCATGATCAGCAGCGGCACTAAGCGGGGACTGGCGACTGCAGCCGTCTCCGCCCTCGCACTGGCCGGTATCCCGGCCCTCGCAACCTCGGCCTCCGCGGCCGCGGGCGACGTTCACCGTCGTCGGCGCCGGTCCGGCCCTGAACGGCGGCGCCGTCGGTGGCGCCGTCGTCATCAGCTACCCGACCGGCACCGCCGACGCCCGGCCGACGCAACCTGACAGCGTCGGCAACACGGCGCTGACCGGCAAGCGCCAACACGGCTGACCAGACCGTCGGCGCCCTCACGTCGCCGCCAGATCGTTCACCGACGGCGTCGGCCCCGACGACCGCCGGCGACGGCAAGTCGACCGCGGCGGTCACCGTGCCGGTGACGACCACCGACCGCCGGTGCGACCGCGACCTACGCCCTCTACCTCGACGACGACGCGACCCCGACGACGCGGTCGACGCCGACGAGCCGCGTGTCCAGGTCTCGCGTCAAGACCGCCGGCGCAGGTCGCCCCGTCGCCGTCAGCCCCGGCATCGCAGACCGCCGCCGTGGGCATCGCCGAGCGGCGCCTACACCGTCGACGCTCGAGGACTCCGCCGGTCAACCCGACGCAGCTCGACACCGGCCAGCCGGTCGATCGTCACCACCGCCGACGTCCAGTCGACCACGTCAACGGCGGCGCCGACGATCGTCGGCGGCCGCCGGCGCCGACGGCAACACCCACTTCGACGCCGCGCGAGCTCGCCAGCGGTTCGGCGACCTTCACTGCGCCGGCACCGGTCGACGTCTACGACATCACGGCCACGACGGCCAGCGTCTCGGCCCGGCCGTCGACCGGCTCCGCGACCCTCGACGTCGTCCGCGGCCGCGACCCTCAACGCGCGACGACATCGACATCGTCACCGGCGCCGACAGCTGGAACGGCTTCGGTGGCGCGCACCGACGCAGCGGCCACCACCGACGGTGCGGGTCGACCAGACCTCGGTCCGGATCGACATCGAGTCGATCGACGTCGACGACCGCGGCGCCACCGTCGTCTTCAACGTCGACGGCACTGACCGTCGCCTGGCACCGGCACGGCAACGGCTCACCTTCGGTGGCAAGGCCACGACGCACGGTGACCACCGTCCTCGACGCCCAGGGCGAGGGCTCGCGTGACCATCACCCCGGACGCGGGCTCGATCCAGGAGGGCGACTCGTTCACCGTCGCCGGCGACGGCTTCTACGCCAGACGTTCGACTTCCAGCGGGCGCGTGTCGCCGCGGTCACGCCCGCGGCCAACGTCTACCGTCTCCGGCATCAAGGGCTCGGTCGACATCACCGTCACCGTGGCCGACCAGTTCGGCCTCCCGGTCGCCGGCGCCCAGGTCGACCGCCCAGCGCACCGGTGGTCCGAACGCCGACGCACGCCGAGCGCCCGGAAGACCACCGACGCCAACGGCAAGGCGACCTTCACCTTCACCGACGCGAACGCGGCGGCCGGCCAGTCGTCGACCGTGACCTTCCAGTGCCTACGACGACCAGTTCGACAACACGGCCGACGCCGGCGTCCGACACGCGCCGACGATCCAGCTACACCGCCGACGGCCAGGGCGCCGACTACGTCGCTCCGCCTCGACGGCGTGAACACCGCCGGTGCCGGCCTACACCCCGGCGACGTCACCGTCGTGCCGCTCACCGACACGGTGGCCGACACTCGACGCCGCCGGTCCGAAGGGTGACGAGGTCGTCGACCTGACCGTCGTCGGCGGCGACGCCGGTGCCCCGGTCGACCGTCTCCGTCGACAACGGTGCCCTGATCCTCAAGACACGGCGAGACGCGCCTCAGCGCAGGGTGCCGCGTCCGAGACCGGCGTCGGTGGGCGGCCTGCTGACCGCTACCGCATCATCGGCACCAAGTCCGGTCTGGTCACCGTCACGGTGCGCGTCGGCCGGTCGCACCGAACCGCGCAGTTCACGGTCGCGGCCGCAGACCGACACCGCGACGGCGCGCAACGTCACGGTCAGCGGTCCGGCCGACGGCCGAGTCGGGTGGCCTGGCCACCTTCAAGGCCGTCGTGACCGACGCGTTCGGCAACCCGGTCGCCGGACGTTCCGGTCTCCGCCCTGAACGTCCAGGTCTCCGGTCCGGGCGCGCTCCAGGACACGCGGTGCGGCCACCGACGCGACGGGCACCATCGCCCTGAACGTCCGTCTCGACGACGACGCTGTCGGGCGCCGTCACGATCCAGGTGACCGGTCGTCCCCGGCTGCCGGCCCAGTTCGGTGCCGCGGCCGACCGCCTCAACGCCACGTCCAGCCACGGACGACGGCGCTGGGCCTGCCCGCGTCGTCGAACGTCGCGACCGCGACGCTGACCGCGATCGCTCCGCCGACTCCGCCGGCTCCGGCTCCGGCCGCTATCGACCTCAAGGTCACCGGCAAGGACAAGGGCAAGACGGACAAGGTCAAGGTCAACGCCAACGGCAAGGCCAAGGGTCTGGTTGCGAAGGTCTTCAAGGGCAACAAGAAGATCGCGTCGCACAAGCTGGACAGCTCGGGCAACTTCACCTTCTCGGTGAAGGACAAGAACGGCAAGAACAAGACCAAGTACACGGTCAAGGTCGCCAAGACCAGCAAGACCAAGGCCGCGGAGAAGAGCGTCAAGATCAAGTGACCTTCTAGGTCTCACGGGCGGGCCCCGGGACAGCTGAGTGACTGTTCCGGGGCCGGCTCCCCAGGGGGCGCTGCTCCCGCAACCCCCGAGCACGACTGAACGACCAAGTCGGGACACACAGACGCGGTCCGGGCCATTCTCTGTTTGCCGCTGCGCGAGAATGGTCCGGACCGCCTGTCTCACCCTAGGGCATCCACCGCGATGATCCCGGCAGCCGAGTGCCACGTCATGGCACTCGGTTTTTGCATTTCAAGGAGCAGGTGTGGGGACTTCTCACCGGTCAGCAGTAGTCGGCGCAGCGATCGTGCGTGACGGACTCGTGCTGGCGGCGCGTCGTACGTCGCCGCCGGAGAGCGCAGGTCGTTGGGAGTTCCCTGGCGGCAAGGTCGAGCCCGGTGAGACTCCCGACGCCGCACTGGTGCGTGAGATCGACGAGGAGCTCGGCTGCACGATCGTGATCGACGCATGGTTGCCCGGTGAGGTCGCCATCGGCGAGCGGTACTCGCTGACCGTGGCGGTGGTGCGGATCGTGAGCGGAGAACCGGTCCCGCGCGATCACGACGTGGTGCGCTGGCTCGGGGCGGACGAGGTCGACGAGGTCGACTGGCTCGACGCCGACCGGCCGTTCCTCGAGCACCTGGTCCTCGGATGATGGCCCCTGGAATGATGGGGACCGTGCGCGCCATCTTCTTCGACGAGGACGACGCCCGGGGTGTCGTCGCCCGGCTGATCGGCAGCGGCTACGACGCCAGCACCCAGCGCGACCGGCTGGCCGGCGAGGACGACGACGAGGACCACCCGTGGGCGGTGCTGAGCGACGCTCCCGCCCTGGTCCTGGAGCTCCTCGTCGAGGAGTACGACGGCTGGCTCGACGCCGGGGATCTCGACCAGCTCGATCAACGAGAAGGCCGTCCCCTTGAGCTCCCCACCGAGCCGCGGAAGATCAAGCGGCTCTAGGCCGTTGAGGAGGGTGTCTGCCCTCGACCCTAGGATTCCGACATGACGTCTGACCAGCGCCTCCTGCTCGTGCACGCCCACCCCGACGACGAGTGCATCGGCAACGGCGCGACGATGGCGAAGTACGTCGCCGAGGGCCGCCACGTCACGCTGGTGACCTGCACGGCCGGGGAGATGGGCGAGATCCTGGTCCCCGAGCTCGAGCACCTCGCCGCCGACAAGGAGGACCGCCTCGGCGAGCACCGCAAGGGCGAGATCGCCGACGCGATGAGGATCCTCGGCGTCACCGACCACCGCTGGCTGGGTGGCTTCGGCCGGTTCCGCGACTCCGGCATGAAGTGGCACGACGACGGCTACGCGATCGCGGCCGACCTGCCAGAAGACGGACCCAGCCACGACAACGCTTTCGCGAGCGCTGACCTGACCGTCGCTGCCGATGAGCTGGTCCAGATCATCCGCGAGGTCCGGCCGCAGGTGCTGGCGACGTACGACCCCTTCGGCGGCTACGGCCACCCCGACCACATCCAGGCACACCGGGTCGCGATGTACGCCGCTCAGCTCGCGGCCGTCCCGTCCTACCGCAAGGACCTCGGCGAGCCGTGGGACATCGCGAAGATCTACTGGAACGCGATGTCCGAGAGCCGGATGCGCGCCGGTCTGCGCGCCCTGCGCGACGCCGGCGACTCCACCAGCTTCGAGGGCATGGATCCCGACGGGCCGCTGCCGCCGTTCGTCACCGCCGACGACAACCTCGCCGCCGCCATCGACGCCCAGGACCACGTCGAGCAGAAGCTCGACGCGCTGCGCGCCTACCCGACGCAGGTCACCACCGACGGCCCGTTCTTCGCGCTCTCCAACAACGTCGGCACGACGGCCTGGGGGATCGAGTACTACCGGATCGTCAAGGGCGCGCAGGGCCCGGTCGACGCCGACGGTCTCGAGACCGACCTCTTCGCAGGGCTCTGAGCCGACACCGGTGAAGTACGTCGCGGCCCTCGGCCTGCTGCTCGTCGGCGCCGGGACGGCGATCGCCTCCGTCGCCCTCCATCAGCTGGTCTGGGGCTTCGTGCTGATGGCGGCGGCGACGGCCACCACGGTGTTCGCGCTCCGGCCCGGCCTGCTCCGACTCTCTTTCGTGGTCGGCTGGGTCGCGATGGTCGGCTGGCTGACCGTGCCGCGTCCCGAGGGCGACTACCTGATCTCCCAGGACTGGCAGGGCTACGCGCTCCTCGCGCTCGGCCTGGTGATTCTCATCTTCGGCGTCTCCACCATCCCACGACCGGCGCCTGCCGCTCCCTAGGATGACCGCGTGACCCAGCAGCGCGAGTCCGAGGGCGGCAAGGTCGTCCTGTTGATGCTGGGCGGCTTGCTGCTCCTGCTCGCGGCCGGGTACGCCGCGGCGTACTTCGTCGCCGGCGACAAGGTCCCGCGCGGTACGACGATCGCGGGGGTCGAGGTCGGTGGGATGACCCAGGACCAGGCGAGGACCGCGCTCGAGGACGGTCTGGCCGACCGGGGCGACCGCACGATCACCGTCGTGCACGACGGACAGTCCACGACGATCACTCCGGCGGACGCCGGGCTGTCGGTCGACTACGACGCCTCGGTCGCCGATGCCGGCGGCGAGGAGAGCTGGGCGCCCGGCCGGCTGTGGACCTACTTCACGGGAGGGGACGACCGCGACGCCGTCGTCGACGTCGACGAGCCGAGCCTCGACGCCGCCCTGGACACGCTGTCCGACCAGGTCGGCACCGCGCCCCGCGACGGTGCGGTGAAGTTCAAGAACGGCCAGGTCGTCACCGTCGCGGCCCGTCCCGGAGAGGGGTTCGACCCGGAGACCGCCCGCGCGGCCATCCTCGACGCCTACCTCGCCGAGGACGCCGAGGACCTCGAGCTCCCGGTCGTCGCCACCCAGCCCGAGATCGACGACGCCGCCGTGCAGGCCGCGGTCGACGACTTCGCCAACCCGGCCCTGTCCGGCCCGGTCACGCTGGTCTTCGGCGACTCGCCGGTGCAGCTCGCCCCCCAGGACTACGCCGACGTGCTCGGCATGCGCGCCGAGGACGGCGAGCTCGTCCCCGACCTGGACGCCGACGCCCTCGCAGCCCTGGTCGACCAGGGCATCAGCGACAGCGGCAAGCCGGTCGACGCGACCGTCGCGCTGGTCGGTGGCAAGCCGAAGGTGGTCCCAGCCAAGCCGGGCGTCACCTACGACCCGGCCGACGTCGAGGACGCCTTCCTCGAGCTGGTGACCAAGCCCGAGGGCGAGCGCGAGATGCAGGTCGAGGCCACGGTCGACGAGCCGGACTTCACGACCGCCGACGCGAAGGCGCTCGGCATCACGGAGCAGGTCTCGACGTTCACGACCTACTACCCCTACGCGGAGTACCGCAACACCAACATCGGCCGCGCCGCCGAGATCGTCGACGGCACCGTCCTCAAGCCCGGCGACACCTTCTCCCTCAACGACATCGTCGGCGAGCGCACCCGCGAGAACGGCTTCACCGAGGGCTTCATCATCAGCAACGGGATCTTCGCCGAGGACCTCGGCGGCGGCGTCTCGCAGATGGCGACCACGACGTTCAACGCGATGTTCTTCGCCGGGCTCGAGGACGTCGAGCACAAGCCGCACTCGTTCTACATCGACCGCTACCCGGTCGGCCGCGAGGCCACCGTGGCCTGGGGATCGGTCGACCTGCGCTTCAAGGACGACACGCCGTACGGCGTCCTCGTCTCGCGCGCACGTCACGCCGGCCACGCCCTCCACCCAGGGGGTCGTGACCGTCTCGATGTAGTCCACCAAGGTCTGGGACATCACCAGCACGACCTCCGACCGCTACAACTTCCGCGCGCCTGCGACCCGCACGCTGACCACGGCGAGCTGCTACCCGAACACCGGGTACGACGGCTTCGACGTCGACGTGACGCGCACCTTCCGCAAGCACGGGTCGGACGACGGTCGACCACACCGAGAAGTTCCACACGAGCGTACACCGCCTCCGACACGGTGATCTGCAAGCGCCGCGCGTGACCGTCCTCACGACCGCTCGTTGATCCGGGCATGCGACTGATCCTCGGTGCCCTGCTCGTCTCGTTCGTTGCCCTCGCTCGGTCTGACGCGCCCGGCGCACGCCGTGCCGATCCCACTGCCGACCTCGCCGTTCGGCGAGCCGACCGGCGCCAACGACTGGGACTGCACGCCGACGGCGGCGCGACCGGAGCCGGTGATCATCGTGCACGGCACCTTCGGTGACCGGAAGAACCTGCTCGACGACCTCTCCGCGGCGATGGTCGACAAGGGCTTCTGCGTCTTCTCCCTCGACTACGGCAACCGTGGCACCGGCGACATCGTCGCTTCCGCCCAGCCAGCTCAAGGCGTTCACCGAGAAGGTCCTGGCCGCGACCGGCGCCGCGAAGGTCTCGATGGTCGGCCACTCGCAGGGCGGGATGATGCCGCGCTACTACATCAAGTTCCTCGGCGGGAAGAAGGTCGTCGACGACCTGGTCGGTCTCTCGCCGTCCAACCACGGCACCACGATCGTCGGCCAGCCCGGCAACCCGCTGACCGGCGGCGTCTGCCCCGCGTGCGACCAGCAGGCGGCCGGCTCGCCGTTCCTCACCAAGCTCAACGCCGGCGACGAGACGCCCGGCGACGTGAGCTACACCCAGATCAGCACGAGGTACGACGAGGTCGTGGTGCCCTACACGTCGGCGTTCCTGGCGACGGGACCGCGCACCACCAACCTCACCATCCAGGACGCCTGCCCTGCCGATCTCGCCGAGCACGTGCTCATCCCGATGAGCAGGACCGCGATCGGCTACACCCTGGACGCGCTCACCCACGACGGACCCGGCGGACCCGGCGTTCAAGCCTGCTTGCTAGCCAGCGCCCGCGCCAGCGGAGGCGCGACCGGAAGTCGCGGGAACAGCGTGGCCTGGTAGGCGTGATAGACGTCCGGCTTGCCGACCCAGGTCCCGGAGGCCGGCCGGTTGTCCGGTGACAGCTCGTGGTGCCACGAGCCTCGCTCGCGGTCGACGAGGTAGCGCTCGGCGTACCCCCACCACACCCGCTCGAGGACGCCGTACGCCGGATCGCCGGTCACCAGCCGGAGCGTCGTCGCCGCCGCGATCGCCTCGGTGGCGACCCAGTGCATGCGCTCGCGGACGACCGGTGCACCGTCCCAGCCGACCGTGTAGACGAACCCGGCCGTGCCGTCGACCGCCCAGCCCTCGCGGACCCCGGCGTCGAAGAGCGCACGCGAGTCGTCGAGCAGCCAGCCCGGGGCGTCAGCGCCCAGCATCTCGCGCAGGGTCAGCGCGAGCCGGGCCCACTCGAACCAGTGGCCGATCGTGGCGCCGTACGGCCGGAACGGGTGCGCCGGCTCGTCGCGGTTGTAGTCCGGCAGCGGCGTCCAGGACGCGTCGAAGTGCTCGGGGATCCGCCACTCGTTCGACCGCGCGAAGCCGTGCACGACCCGGCTGACGATCCGCTCGGCACGCGCGACGTCGCCGACCGCGAGCAGGGCCTCGACGGTGTGCATGTTGGCGTTGACGCCGCGGTAGTCGTCGAGCGTCGTCCAGGACTCGTCCCACTCCTCGACGACCATCCCGGCGTCCTCGTCCCAGAAGTGGGTGTCGAGGACCCGCAGCGCCTCGGTGAGGAGCGCGTCCGCGCCCGGGCGGCCAGCAGCCGCGGCCGAGGAGGCGGCGAGCACCACGAAGGCGTGCTCGTACGCCGTCTTGCTGCGCGTGACCGGGCCGTCCGGACCGACCACGGCGTACCAACCACCGTTGACCGGATCCCGGAAGCGACCGGTCAGCGCGGCCACTCCGTGGTCGACCAGCTCGGCCGCCCACGGCTCGCCCTGCAGGTGGGCGAGCGCGAAGACGTGCGTCATCCGGCAGGTGATCCAGAGCTCGACCGGTCGGTCCAGCTGCGGGTTTCCGTCGTCGTCGAGCCAGGCGAACCCACCGTCGGGGTGCACGGAGGCGCGGGCGAAGGCCAACAACCGCGCGCCTTCCTCGTCGAGTCTCACGGGAGCAATCATGCACGCAGGTAGCGTGCGGCCCGTGGTCGTCCACTTCCGCCTCACCTCGCCGGAGAGCCTCACCGACCAGGTGGTGCACGTCCTGGTCCAGCGCGCCTGGATCACCAACGTCACCCTGGACAAGGGCGCCTGCCTGCAGCCCGTCGGTGACCTGGTCGAGTGCGACGTCGCCCGCGAGAAGGCCGGTGACGTGCTGACCGAGCTGCAGAAGCTCGGGCTCGGCAAGGTGGGCGGCATCGTCATCACCACGCCGACCGGCGCGCCCTTCGATGCCGCCGACCGGCTCGAGGCGGCTGCGCCCGGCCATCCTGACGATGCCGTGATCTGGGAGGCCGTCGAGTCTCAGGCAGAGGCCGGCGCCATCCCGACCGTGTCGTTCCACATCTTCCTCGTGCTCGCCGTGGCGCTGGCTGCGGTCGCGGTGATCACCGACTCCGCCGTGCTGGTGGTCGGCGCGATGGTCGTCGGCCCGGAGTACAGCGCGGTCGCCGCGGCCAGCGCCGGGATCGCGCTGGCGCGATGGGGTCTGACCGTGCGCGGGCTGCGCCTGTTGGTCCTCGCCTTCGCGTTCGCGATCACCGTGGTCGCCCTCCTCTCCCTGCTGGCGCGCGCGACCGGGATGGTCGGCGTCGACGAGATCACCCGGCCCCGACCGAACACCGGCTTCATCTGGCACCCGGACCAGTGGTCCTTCGTGATCGCACTCATCGCCGGCGCCGCCGGTGCCCTCGCGCTGGCCCTGTCGAAGACCGCGACCCTGGTCGGCGTCTTCATCAGCGTCACCACGGTCCCCGCGGCCGGCAACCTCGCGCTCGGCCTCGCCTTCTGGGAACGCACCGAGATCGTCGGCTCGGCCGAGCAGCTGGTCATCAACATCTGCGGGATGGTCCTCGCGGGTGCCGCCGTGCTGCTGCTGATGCGCTGGTGCTGGCCGCAGGTGACCGCGTTCTCCGAGCACGTCTTCGGCCGTCAGGCAGACCTGGACCGGTCCGGCGACAGATAGCGGTAGGCGTGGTGGGTGACGAACCCCAGCCGCTCGTAGAGCGCCAGCGCCGCGGTGTTGTCGCCCAGCACCTGGAGGTACGCCGTCGTCGCGCCACGCTCGGCACCCCACTCCAGCAGCGCGGCCATCACCGCGAGCCCGAGCCCCTGACGGCGCTGCTCCGGCGCGACCTCGATGCCCCGGAAGCCGACCCAGTCACGGTCGTACGCCGCGAACCCGCTCGCCCGGTCGCCGATCCGCACGGTGACCAGGTCGCCGTCCTCCGCGTACGTCGCCGGTGGAGGTCGAGACCCCCGCAGCGCACGCAGCGCCTGCGCCACCGAGGCGATCTGGAAGAGCGTGTCCGCGTCGTGGCTCTCCGCCACCCAGCCGTGCGAGCGGAAGAGGGTGTCCTCGTCGGAGTCGGGCAGCACGGCGGCGATCGGCCGGCCGGTGCGCTCGGCGTACCACCCGACCACCCGGTCGTAGTCGCCGTCGACGCCGGAAGGGCCCATCGCGAGCACGGAGTTGGCGCGCCGGGCCGTCGCTGTGGGGGAGTGCCGCAGGGTCCAGCCGCCCAGCGGCTCGGTCACGAGGTCGGGGAAGAGCGCCAGCCCGCGGGTCTGCGCCTCGGCCGGGCTGACCCGGTGCCGGATCGAGGGACGGGGCGGCACCGGCTTGCCGGACACGATGTCGGCGAGCGCGATCTCCACGGGCGGCCCGGTCTCGGGCTGCACGACGCAGGTCTCACCCCACGCCGTACACACGCCGAGGACGTCGGTCAGGGCCGGTCCGCCGCTCGGTCCGGTCTCGCCCCGGAGGACCCGGCGTACGACGACCCGCTTGCCCACGACGTGCGGCCCCAATGTGTGGGCGTTCACATACTGGGGGTCTGCCGACTCAGCCACGGTCGGGATACTAGGCTGTGGGGACCATCTGCACCCGTGAGCTTCAGGAGGAACCGGTGACCTACGTCATCTCCCAGCCGTGCGTCGACCTCAAGGACCGCGCGTGTGTTGATGAGTGCCCGGTCGACTGCATCTACGAGGGCAAGCGGATGCTCTACATCCACCCCGACGAGTGCGTCGACTGCGGTGCCTGCGAGCCGGTCTGCCCGGTCGAGGCGATCTTCTACGAGGACGACGTCCCGGAGGAGTCGAAGGGCTACTACGACGCCAACGTCCACTTCTTCGACGACCTCGGCTCGCCCGGTGGCGCGGCGAAGATGGGCGAGATCGACCACGACCACCCGCTGGTCGCCGCGCTGCCCCCGCAGGAGCACGACGAGTGATCCGCTCGGTCTCCGGGCGGCTTCCTGACTTCCCGTGGGACCGGTTGGTCGACCACGCCGAACGCGCGCGGGCGCACCCCGACGGGATCGTCGACCTCTCGGTCGGTACGCCGGTCGACCCGACGCCCGCCCTCGTCCAGCGGGCGCTGGCCGACGCGGCGGACTCGCCCGGCTACCCGCTCACGGTCGGCCGCGTCGAGACCCGTCAGGCCTGCATCGACTGGCTGAGCCGGCGCCACGGCGTGACCGGTCTCGGTCTCGGCGGCGTGCTGCCGGTGATCGGCTCCAAGGAGCTGATCGCCTCGATGCCCGGCCACCTCGGCCTGGGCGCTGGTGACCTGATCGTCTACCCCGAGCTCGCCTACCCGACGTACGAGGTCGGCGCCGTCCTGGCCGGGCGCGCGTGGCGTCGCCACCGACTCGCTCACCTCGCTGGGCCCGGAGACGCCGGCCCTGCTGTGGCTGAACTCGCCGTCCAACCCGACCGGCCGGGTGCTGCCGCCGGAGCACCTGAAGAAGGTCGTCGACTGGTGCCGCGAGCGCGGCACGATCCTGGTCTCCGACGAGTGCTACCTCGAGTGTGCCTGGGAGGCGACGCCGGTCTCGGTGCTCCACCCGTCGGTGAGCGGTGGCTCCCACGAGGGCATCCTCGCCGTCCACTCGCTCTCGAAGCGGTCCAACCTCGCGGGCTACCGCACCGCCTTCGTGGCCGGTGACCCGGCGCTGGTCGGCGAGCTGCTCGCCGTACGCAAGAACCTCGGCCTGCAGATGCCGGGTCCCCAGCAGGTCGCGATGGTCGCCGCCCTCGACGACGACGACCACGTCGTCGAGCAGCACGCCCGCTACGCCGCGCGCCGCGCCAAGCTTCGCGAGGCGCTGGAGTCCGCGGGCTTCCGGATCGACCACTCCGAGGCGTCGCTCTACCTCTGGGCGACGCGTGACGAGGACTGCTGGGCGACGGTGTCCTGGCTGGCCGAGCGCGGCATCCTCGTGGCGCCCGGCGAGTTCTACGGCAAGGCCGGCGGTCGACACGTCCGGGTGGCGTTCACCGCCACCGACGAGCGGGTCGACGCCGCGCTCACCCGGCTCGCCGGCTGAGCGGGATCATCTGGGCGACGAGGTCGGTGGGGCTTGAGCGGCTCGGGTCACTGATTCCCAGCATGCGACTCTTCGACGCCCTGCGCGGGACTGCTCCACAGGTCGTCTGGACCGGCCCCGGCCGAAGCGTCAGTCGAAGACGTCGACGTGCACGTGGTCGCGGTGCTCCAAGATCGCGCGGTCGCCGGGCTCGTCCGGCGGGTCGTAGTCGCGCCAGCCGTCACCGGAGCGAGAGTCCGCGGTCCAGATCCGGTCGTCGAAGATCACCGTCTTGATGTCGAGCCGGTCGGCCTGGGCGACGAGGTACTGCGCGATCGCCCAGCCGCGGATCTTGTTCTCGGGACTGATCGGCCGCACGAAGACGTCGACCGCGCGGCCGTCGTAGTGGGCCGAGCCCTCCATGTGCCCCGTGCTGACGCCGCCCGGCGCGAAGCCACCGAGCGGCGGGTTGTCGAAGACCTCGTCGATCTCGCGTCGTACGACGTCGGCGCGGTGGGTCAGGCCGGAGTCCGTGAGCTTGTCGCGCTCCTCGCCCGGGGTCCCGCCGAGCCGGCAGCTGAACGAGTGCGGCGAGTTGCCGGTCAGCGCGGAGGCGAGCACGCGCGCATCGGCCTCGTGGTCGGCGTACGCGTCCGGGAACCCGGAGCGCTGCACCTCCTGCGCGGCCTCGGTGACCGGCATCGTCTCCCAGCCGTCGACCTTCTCGAGCGCGTCGTAGAAGGCGTTGGTCGCGTAGTAGGGGTTCTGCACCTCCTTCTCGGTGCCCCAGCCCTGGGAGGGGCGCTGCTGGAAGAGCCCGGCGGAGTCACGGTCGCCGGACTCGAGGTTGTAGAGCTTGGACTCCTGGTACGCCGTCGCGAGCGCGATCGTCGCGGCGTGCGCGGGCATCCCGCGGTCGACCGAGATGGCGGTGATCAGCGCGGCGTTCTCGGCCTGCTCGACGGTCAGGCTGACGGTCCGGCCGCCGACGGTCGCGGTGCACTCGTCGGGGTGGAAGAGCGGTGCCACGTGGTGGAAGACCGAGTAGCCCGCCACGACTGCGACACCGATGGCGGCGACCCCGATCAGGGCCGCGACGGTGCGCAGCTTCATCGGGTCGTCAGTTGGTGTGCAGGGCGGTGTTGAGCTCGATGCCGCCGCTCTTCCACGGCACCGCCTCGATGGTGCCGGTGACCGAGTTGCGGCGGAAGAGCACGTTGCTCGCGCCGGACAGCGCGGCCGCCTTGATGACCTCCGGGCCGATGCCGTCGACCTTGTCGATCAGCGTCACCTTGGTGCCGGCGGTGATGTAGCAGCCCGCCTCGACCACGCAGTCGTGGCCGAGCGAGATGCCGAGGCCGGCGTTGGCGCCGATCAGGCAGCGCTCGCCGACCGAGATCACGTGCTTGCCGCCGCCGGACAGGGTGCCCATGATCGACGCGCCGCCGCCGACGTCGGAGCCCTTGCCGACCACGACGCCTGCGGAGATCCGGCCCTCGACCATGGAGGTCCCGAGCGTGCCGGCGTTGTAGTTGACGAAGCCCTCGTGCATCACGGTGGTGCCCGCGGCGAGGTGGGCGCCGAGTCGCACCCGGTCGGCGTCGGCGATCCGCACCCCGGCGGGCAGCACGTAGTCGACCATCCGCGGGAACTTGTCGACGCCGAAGACGGTCAGGTGCCGGCCGTTGGCCCGCAGCCGGGCCCGGGTCAGCTCGAAGCCCTCGACGGCGCAGGGACCGGCGCTGGTCCACACGACGTTGGTCAGCAGGCCGAAGATGCCGTCCAGGTTGACGGAGTGGGGTACGACGAGGCGCGCGGACAGCAGGTGCAGCCGGAGCCACACGTCCTCGGTGGTCTCCGGTGCGGCCTGCAGGTCGTCGATCTCCACGAGCAGGACGTCGCGGGTGACGTCGCGGTCCTCGTCACGGCCCTGGAGCGCGCCGAGCTCGGGCGGCACGACGGCGCTGGCGGGCTTCTCGCCGCGTGCGGGAGCGGGGAACCAGACGTCGAGGACGTTGCCGTCGGCGTCGATGGTGGCCAGGCCGAAGCCCCAGGCGGTGGAGGGAGCAGTCACGGAGGAGCACAGGCTACTGGCCCGTGCGGCCGTCGATGCACTCGCGGAGCAGATCGGCGTGGCCGACGTGCCGGGCGTACTCCTCGACGACGTGCACCATGATGTCGCGGACCTCGTACTGCTCCTCGTCCGCAGGGTTGCCGATGAAGCGGCTCCAGTCGGTGTCCTGGTCGTACCACGCGTCGGCCTCCTGGCCGACCCGGCGCCAGGTGGTCCAGGCCTCGTCGACGACAGCCGGGTCGGCGACTGCGCCGTTGAAGTCGCCCTCGCGGTCGCCGTCCTTGTAGAGCTGCGGGAGCTCGATCTGTCCCTGCAGGACGCGCACCGACCAGTGGTGCTCCATCTGGGCCAGGTGCCGGACCAGCCCGAGCAGCGACAGGGTCGACGGTGGCACCGAACGGGCGGCCAGCTGCTCGGCGTCCAGGCCCTGGCACTTGAGCTCGAAGGTGATCCGGTAGTTGCGCAGGTAGGCCAGCACGTTGGCCCGCTCCCCTCGGGTGGGGGAGTAGTCGCGGGGGTCCTCGTCCTGGCTCAGCCACATGTCGCTCATGGGTCCACCCGATCAGGCAGGGGTGTGCCGTGCAACTCGATTGGCGGCGAGGACCGCCGCCGCTGCCACCCGCCCGGCAGTTCGGACGATCCACCAGGTCCAGTCCGGCCCCCGCCCGGCGTAGCGGTACTGCGGACCGAGCTCGGGCCGCGCCCAGTCCGGCAGCCCGCTGGGCCGCGCCGCGATGAGGGTCGGGTGCTCGAGGGCGACGCCGGCCGCGAAGCCGGACAGCCCGCCAGGCAGGGTGCGGCTGAGGTAGGCGCGCATCCCCGGATCGAAGAGCTGGTAGGGCGACGGGTTGCGCCGGTCGGCGAGCGTCAGCACCTCGGGTGCGTCCAGCGACAGGAGGGTCGCTCCTGGCGGAGCGGCGGCGAGCACGTCGTGGACGTCCGCACGCTCGAGCACCAGTTTGTCGTCATGCGTCTGCACGGCTTCGACACCCGCGAGGGCGACGCAGGCGGCCGTCACCACGCCGACCAACGCGAGGCCGACCCGGGGTCGGAGCAGCCCCGCGAGCGCGGTCACCGCTCCCGCGGTCCCGAGAGCCGCGAACGGCAGCAACACGAAGAGGTCCGGCGGGCCGTTGACGGCGTACGACGTCCAGGCGGCGCCGACCACGGCGCCACTGGTGACCACGGCCAGCGCCGTGGTGCGACGGACCGCCGCGACCACGACCAGGGCGACCAGACCGCCGAGGGCCAGCCAGAGCGAGAAGTGGTAGCCCTGCCACAGGAACTGCCAGGCCTGGCGCGGGTCGCTGAACACTGATCGCTGGCTCGTGTCGAGGTTGACCACGAGGAACCCGTCGACCGCCCGGCCGAGCTGGTCCTGTGCGGCGAAGTACGCGGCGATGATCGCGGTCGGGACCACGCCGCCCACGACGTACGCCGCTGTCGCGCGCAGGCGACGGGGACCGGTCAGGACGCCGACAGCCGCGGCGACGAGGGCGACCGCGAGCACCGGCTGCCAGGCCAGCGTCGCCAGGGCTGTGCACACGCCGGCGCCCAGCCAGCGCCGGTGCACCACGAGGAGGAGTGCGCCGAGGAGGAAGAGGACCATCGTCGTCTTCTCACGCGGGCCGTCCGACGCGAGGACCAGGAACTGCTGGAAGGCGAGGAAGACCGCGACCGCCACCAACCCTGCCGCTCGCGACCGGAACACGTCGCGAGCGAGGGCGAAGACGAGCGCGCAGCACCCGGCGGCGAGCACTGTGAAGAACATCCGCGCCGCGAGCACCGGATCGAGACCCAGATGGCGCCCGGCCCAGATCGCCACCCCCGGGGCCAGGTCGGCCAGCGGCCCGACCGAGTTGAAGATCCCGTCGTACGGCGGAACCCCGTCGGCGACCTGGACGCCGCCGTACATGAAGACCCCGAGGTCGTGGCTGAGCTTGCCGTCGTAGCCATGCAACGCGTATGCCGCAGCGGCAGCCAGGCCCACCAGGACCGGCTCGACGCTCCCTCCCAGGCGCGAGTCGACGCTCACCCGCTGAGCGTCCCGCCAGTTGTTGATGGGCGGCTGAGAGCCGGCGAAGAAATCGGATTCGCCACCTGGCGACGCCGGTCGGTACCCTTCGAGGACAGGCATCTGAGCCGTCATCAGCGGTGAGCCTCCGGAAGAACGGTCTCGACAAGCTCGACCAACGACGAGGCTCAGTAGAACCGGACGGGTAGGCCCGTCACAGCCGTGAACGAGCGGTCTCGTCGTACGACGGGGCAAGCGAGGTGGTACCGCGGCAGTGATGTCGTCCTCGTGGCAGAAGCCCGAGCACGACGTACCCGCAGGAGATGCCCCGATGACCTACCCCAAGGTCTCCACGAGCGATGGCTCGAACGTCCCGTCCTCCCCGAAGTTCCCGGAGATCGAGGAACGGGTGCTGGAGTACTGGAAGCAGGACGACACCTTCCAGGCCAGCATCGACCAGCGCGACGCGGGCGAGGACGGCGCCAACGAGTTCGTCTTCTACGACGGCCCGCCCTTCGCCAACGGCCTCCCGCACTACGGCCACCTGCTCACCGGCTACGTCAAGGACCTGATCCCGCGCTACCAGACGATGCGCGGCAAGAAGGTCGAGCGCCGCTTCGGCTGGGACACCCACGGCCTGCCCGCCGAGCTCGAGGCGATGCGCCTCAACGGCATCAAGACCACCGACGAGATCCTCGAGCTGGGCATCGAGAAGTTCAACGCGGCCTGCCGCGCCTCGGTGATGCAGTACACCGGCGACTGGCGCGAGTACGTCACCCGCCAGGCGCGCTGGGTCGACTTCGACAACGACTACAAGACCATGAACCCCGACTACATGGAGTCGGTGCTCTGGGCCTTCAAGCAGCTGCACGACAAGGGCCTCGTCTACGAGGGCTTCCGCGTGCTGCCCTACTGCTGGAACGACGAGACGCCGCTGTCCAACCACGAGCTGCGGATGGACGACGACGTCTACCAGAACCGGCAGGACCCTGCCGTCACGGTCGGGTACGACGTCACCACGCCCGGTGAGTTCGAGGGCGCCAAGCTGCTCATCTGGACGACGACGCCGTGGACCCTCACCAGCAACCTCGCGGTCATGGTCGGCGAGGACATCGACTACGTCGTGGTGTCGCAGGACGGTGTGCGCTACATCCTCGCTGAGCCGCGCCTCTCGGCGTACGCCCGCGAGCTCGGCGAGGCCGAGGTGACGTGGCGCGGCAAGGGCGCCGACCTGGTCGGGCTCACCTACACGCCGCCGTTCTCCTACTACCTGGGCCACGAGAAGGCGTTCCGGGTGGTGCCGGCCGAGTTCGTGACGACCACGGACGGTACGGGCCTCGTGCACACCGCCGGTGCCTTCGGTGAGGACGACAAGATCGTCACCGACCGCGAGGGCATCGAGCCGGTGATGCCGGTGGGCAAGGACGGGAAGTTCACGTTCCCGGTCGTCGAGTACGAAGGCCTGCAGGTCTTCGACGCGAACCTCCAGATCATCGACGACCTGAAGGCGGCCACCAGCGGCGAGGCAGCTGGCTCGGTCACGCCCGGCACGGTCCTGCTGCGACGCGAGACCTACGACCACAGCTACCCGCACTGCTGGCGCTGCCGCGAGCCCCTGATCTACAAGGGCGTCTCGTCGTGGTTCGTCGAGGTGACCGCGATCAAGCAGCGGATGCTCGAGCTCAACCAGGACATCAACTGGGTCCCCGACCACATCCGCGACGGCCAGTTCGGCCGCTGGCTGGAGAACGCCCGCGACTGGTCGATCACCCGCAACCGCTTCTGGGGCTCTCCGGTCCCGGTCTGGAAGAGCGACGACCCGGCGTACCCCCGCCTCGACGTCTACGGCTCCTTCGAGCAGATCGAGGCCGACTTCGGCCGGCTGCCGCTCAACCAGGACGGCGAGCCCGACCTGCACCGTCCGTACGTCGACGACCTGGTGCGCCCGAACCCCGACGACCCGACCGGCCAGTCGATGATGCGGCGCGTCCCGGACGTGCTCGACGTGTGGTTCGACTCCGGCTCGATGTCGTTCGCCCAGGTGCACGTGCCGTTCGAGAACGAGGAGTGGTTCCTGCACCACTTCCCGGCGGACTTCATCGTCGAGTACATCGGCCAGACCCGCGGCTGGTTCTACACGCTGCACATCCTGGCGACCGCGATCTTCGACAAGCCGGCGTTCGAGAACTGCATCAGCCACGGCATCGTGCTCGGCTCCGACGGCAACAAGATGTCGAAGTCGCTGCGCAACTACCCCGACGTGCGCGAGGTCTTCGACCGCGACGGTGCCGACGCGATGCGCTGGTTCCTGATGTCGTCGCCGATCCTGCGCGGCGGCAACCTGGTCGTCACCGAGCAGGGCATCCGCGACTCGGTGCGCCAGGTGCTGATCCCGCTGTGGAACAGCTGGTACTTCTTCCAGCTCTACGCCAACAGCTCGTCCTACGACGCGAAGGCGTCGACCGCGTCGACGGACCCGCTGGACCGCTACCTGCTGGCCAAGTGCCGCGACTTCGTGGGCGAGATGACCGAGGCGCTCGACGCGTACGCCGTGGCGGACGCGTGCGACGCGACGCGGTCCTTCCTCGACGTGCTGACGAACTGGTACATCCGCCGATCGCGCGACCGCTTCTGGGGCGACAACCCGGCCGCCTTCGACACCCTCTACACGGTGCTCGAGGTCGTCTGCCGGGCGACCGCGCCGCTGATGCCGCTGACGACCGAGGAGGTCTGGCGCGGGCTGACCGGTGACCGCTCGGTGCACCTCGCCGACTGGCCGTTGGTCGACGAGCTGCCGGCCGACGACGCGCTGGTCGCCGCGATGGACCAGGTCCGCGAGGTCTGCTCGGCCACGTCGGCGCTGCGCAAGGCCGGCAACCTGCGCAACCGGTTGCCGCTCTCGACGCTGACCGTCGTCGTGGCCGACCCGGCCGCGCTGGCCGGCTTCGAGTCGATCATCCGCGACGAGGTCAACGTCAAGGAGGTCCGGCTGCTCGCGGCCGAGTCCGACGAGGCCGCGGCGTACGGCGTGGAGCAGAAGCTCACCGTCAACGCGCGTGCGGCCGGGCCCCGGCTCGGCAAGGACGTGCAGCTGGCGATCAAGGGCTCGAAGTCGGGCGACTGGTCGGTGGCCGAGGACGGCACCGTCACCGCGGGCGGCCTGGCGCTGGAGGAGGGCGAGTACTCGCTCGAGACCGTCGCCGGCTCCACCGACGGTGGCTCCGCGACCGGCGTGCTGCGCAGCGGCGGCTTCGTCGTGCTCGACACCGACGTCACGCCCGAGCTGGCCGCCGAGGGCCTGGCCCGCGACCTGGTCCGCCAGGTGCAGCAGGCTCGCCGCGACGCCGGCCTCGACGTGTCCGACCGGATCGCGCTGACCATCGGCGGCTCGGAGGAGGTGCTGGCCGCGGCCCGCACCCACGAGCAGCTGATCACCAGCGAGACCCTCGCGACGTCGTACGACCTGGTGTCGTCCGATGCTTCCGAGCCGACGGTGTCCGTCACCAAGCAGTAGCCGAGCTCGGCGGTTACTGGAGGCCGAGGCGGGTGGCCATCCGGTCGAGCGAGCCGATGACCTCGTCGGGGGCCTTGTCCGGGACGCCCCAGATGAGCTCGGTGGCGCCCTGCTCCGCCCAGGCCATCAGGTCCTCGGGGTTGGGCTTGAACGCGATCAGGATCCGGATCTCGGGGGCGCCGGTGCGGCCGGCTTCGGACCACGCCTTCTTGAGCGCCTCGATCTGACCGGAGATGTCCTGCTGGGTCGGGGTGGTCATCCAGCCGTCGGCGTTCTCGGCGATCCACTTGAAGGTCTTCGGGCCGCCGCCGGCGCCGATGATCAGCGGGATGTGGGCGGCCGGCTTCGGGAAGGCCCACGACGGCCCGAACGACACGAACTCCCCGTCGTACGACGCCTCCTCCTGGGTCCACAGCGCCCGCATCGCCTCGACGTACTCCGCAGCACCGTGCGCCGCTTCGCAGCGGGCACGTGGTGGTCGGCGAGCTCGTCGGTGTTCCAGCCGAAGCCGGCGCCGATCTCGACCCGGCCGCCGGAGAGGTGGTCGAGCGTGGCGATCTGCTTCGCGAGCGTGATCGGGTCGGACTCGACGGGCAGCGCGACCGCGGTGGAGAGCTTGATCCGAGACGTGACCGCGGCGACGGTGGCCAGCGAGACCCACGGGTCGAGCGTGCGCAGGTAGCGGTCGTCGGGCAGCGTCTCGTCGCCGGTGCCGGGGTGCGCGGCGGTCCGCTTCACCGGGATGTGGGTGTGCTCGGGCACGTAGATGGTGTCGAAGCCCCGCTCCTCCGCGGCCTTGCCGAGGGCGGCCGGCGTGATGCCGCGGTCGGAGGTGAAGAGGACGATTCCGTTGCGCATGCGCTGATACTAGAACGTGTTCCACTTTTCTGGAACGTGCGGTCTCGACAAGCTCGACCACCGAGCGGCTGGTTGGATGTGACCATGACGACGCTCGACCTCACGACCGACGCCGTGACGCTGACCGAGCAGCTCGTGAACATCGAGTCGGTCAGCCGCAACGAGCAGGCGATCGCCGACGCCGTCGAGGCGGCGCTGCGCACCCTCGACCACCTGACCGTCACCCGGCGCGGCAACACCGTGGTCGCCCGCACCGACCTCGGCCGCGGCGAGCGCGTCGTGATCGCCGGTCACCTCGACACGGTGCCGCTCAACGACAACCTCCCGTCGCGGCGCCGAACGGCGAGGGCGATCTGCTGCACGGCCTCGGCACCTGCGACATGAAGGGCGGCGACGCGGTCATCCTGCGCCTCGCCGCGACCGTCGCCGAGCCCAACCGCGACGTCACCTTCATCCTCTACGAGGCCGAGGAGATCGACGCAGAGTTCAACGGCCTGCGCCTGCTCGCCGAGAGCGACCCCGAGCTGATGGCCGCCGACTTCGCGATCCTGATGGAGCCGTCGAACGCCGTCGTCGAGGCCGGCTGCCAGGGCACCCTCCGGGTGGACGTGCGTACGACGGGGGAGCGGGCCCACTCCGCGCGCAGCTGGCGCGGCGTCAACGCGATCCACGGCGCGGCCGAGATCCTCCGCAGGCTCAACGCGTACGACGCCCGCAAGCCGGTCATCGACGGGCTGGAGTACCACGAGGGACTCAACGCGGTCTTCATCCGCGGCGGCGTCGCCGGCAACGTGCTGCCCGACGAGTGCGTGGTCGAGGTCAACCACCGCTTCGCGCCGGACCGCTCCGAGGCCGAGGCCGAGGCCTTCGTCCGCGAGTTCTTCGACGGCTTCGAGGTGACCCTCACCGACAGCGCACCCGGGGCGCTCCCCGGCCTCGACGTACCGGCCGCGAAGGCGTTCATCGACGCGGTCGGCGGCGAGGTCAACCCGAAGTTCGGCTGGACCGACGTCGCCCGGTTCACCGGCCTCGGCGTGCCGGCCGTCAACTTCGGACCCGGCGACCCGATGCTCGCCCACAAGCAGGAGGAACACGTGCCGATCGAGCACATCACCCGCTGCGAGACCCAGCTGCGTGCTTGGTTGTCTGATGGGGGCATGACCGCATGAGAGCCAAGTTCAAGGGCCCGATCATCCAGCGGCGCAGCCAGGTCGACGAGGGCACCACCGACCAGCGGCTGCTCGACTCCCGCGGCGACACCAACTGGGTGCACACCGACCCGTGGCGCGTGCTGCGCATGCAGGCCGAGTTCGTCGAGGGCTTCGGCGCGCTGGCCGAGCTCGGCCCCGCGATCGCGGTCTTCGGCTCCGCCCGGACCCCGCGCGAGCACCCCTACTACGCCCAGGCCGAGCAGACCGGCCGGCTGCTCGCCGAAGCCGGGTTCGCGGTGATGACCGGTGGTGGTCCGGGCGCGATGGAGGCCGCCAACAAGGGCGCCTGCGAGGCCGGGGGCATCAGCGTCGGTCTCGGCATCGAGCTGCCCTTCGAGTCGGGCCTCAACGAGTGGGTCGACGTCGGCATCAACTTCCGCTACTTCTTCGCCCGCAAGACGATGTTCGTGAAGTACGCCCAGGGCTTCATCGTGCTGCCCGGCGGCGTCGGCACCCTCGACGAGACCTTCGAGGCGCTCACGCTCGTCCAGACCGGCAAGGTCACCAGCTTCCCGATCGTGCTCGTCGGCACGGCCTACTGGAGCGGCCTGCTGGGCTGGATGCGCGACACCGTGCTGGCCGAGGGGATGCTGGGCGAGGCCGACCTCGAGCGGCTCATCGTCACCGACGACGTCGAGGAAGCCGTGGCGCTGATGGTCGAGGCCCGGGAGAGTGACCGCTCGTGATGTGGTTCTTCGCGGTCCTCGTGGTGCTGGCCCTCGGCGGGATCGCCGTGGTGGCTGCCGGTCGGGGCGCTCCGCTCGCCGAGGTGTACGACGACCGGCCGGATGCCAGCGTGCCGGCAGCCGGGTCCGCTGGGTGCCGACGACCTGCGCCGGGTCCGCTTCTCGCTGGCCTTCCGCGGCTACCGGATGTCGGAGGTCGACGCCCTGCTCGACCGCCTCGCCCGCGAGCTCGAACCGCCTGCTGAGACACCCCCGAGACGTCCGCAGAGAAGTCGGTTCCGGACGACACGCGTGGCGACGCGCCCACTGCATAGGGCACACTGCGCTCCGTGTCGACCTCGGTCATCGTGTACGCCCTCACCGCGCTCGCCGCTGTGGTGGTGGTCCTGACCCGACTGCGCCTCGGCCGTGGGAGCGGCGGCGCCGGACGCCTGAGCACGGGCCACGGCCTGCTCAACCTCCACACCGGAGCCGGTGTCCTCGCCCTGGTGACGTGGGTCGTCTTCCTGGTGGCCCCCGAGGACTCGGCGCTCGGCAGTCCGACGCTCGGCATCGTGGCCCTCGCGCTCTGGTGGGTCGTCGCGGTGACGGGCCTGCTGATCCTGGTCCGCTGGCTGCCGAGCCGCGGCAAGCACGCCTCGGTCGGCAGCGAGGACAGCTGGTCCGACGGGCCCCGGCCTCTCGATCCTCGCCCACGTCGGCATGCTGGTCGGCGTCTGCGTCTTCACCTGGGCCTACCTCACATCGGCCGTCTGACCGGGGCTGTGGCAGGGTGATCGCCATGCGCCTCGGGAGCTTGATCGCCGCCGCCGCCCTGGCCGCTGCAGCCCTCGCGGCGGTCCCCACCACGTCGTACGCCGCACTCCCAGCGCCCCACGACAGCGCGGTGATCGGCAAGGAAGTGATCGGCCATTCCGTGCGCGGCCGACCGATCACGGCCTGGCACCTCGGCGAGCCCGGCAAGCCCAAGGTCCTCCTCGTCGCGACCATGCACGGCAACGAGGGAGCGCCCCGGCAGATCCTGGCCACCCTGCGCGACGGCAAGCCGATCCGCGGCATCAACCTCTGGGTGGTGCCGGTCTACAACCCCGACGGGCTCGCCGCCCACACGCGTCAGAACGCCCACGGCGTCGACCTCAACCGCAACTTCCCCTACCACTGGGCCGATCTCGACGGCAGCTACGAGTCGGGTCCGCGGGCCGGCTCGGAACCCGAGACCCGCGCGATGATGCGGTTCCTCCGGGAGATCCACCCGCGGCGGATCATCAGCTTCCACCAGCCGCTGGACGGCGTCGACACCGACACCAAGAACCAGCGGTTCTCCGTCCGCGTCGCGCGCGCACTCAACCTGCAGCGCAAGTCCTTCACCTGCGGCGGCATCTGCCACGGGACCATGACCGGTTGGTACAACAGCCACTTCGCCGGCAGTGCCCTCACCGCCGAGTACGGCGCCCGGCCCGGCCACCACCGGATGCGCGTGCTGGCGCCCCGCCAGGTCCTGTCGCTCTGGGGCGCTCACCGGGTCGGCGGGGTAGGGCGGCCGTCATGACGCGCATCCTTCTCAGAGCCGGCAAGGACCCGTTCCTGCCGCTGAGCGCCGAGGAGTCGCTCACGCGCAACGTGCTCGGCGACAACGGCGGCAACGCCCTCTTCTCCGGGGCCATCCACCAGCTGCTGAGCCGGGCGGACACGGAGGTCACCGCCGACTGCTGGGGCACCCAGAAGACCGGCGACATGCGGATGTCGGCGGCCGACATCGCCGCCATCGACGAGGAGTACGACGCGTTCGTGGTGCCGATGGCCAACGCGTTCCGGCGCGGCTTCACCCGCAACCTGCGTGCCTTGACCCGCGTGATCGAGCGGCTCACCATCCCGGTGGTCGTCGTGGGCGCCGGTGCTCAGCTGCCGATCGACGGCCCGTTCGTCCAGCCCGACGACGAACCGTCTCGCCACATCGTCCGGTTCCTTCGCGCCGTCCTCGACCGGTCTCCGGCGATCGGAGTGCGCGGAGAGAAGACCCGCGCCTACCTCCGCAGCCTGGGCTTCGGTGACGAGCACGTCGACGTGGTCGGGTGCCCGTCCCTGTCGGCACACTCCGGACCTGCGGTCTCCAAGCGGGTGGAGTCTCTCGACCGAGACAGCCGCCTGGCGATGAACCTGACCCCCGCCGCGCCCGGGCTCGGCGCTCTGGTCGAGCACCACGTCAACGCCTATGACGACCTCGTCTACATCGCCCAGACCAACGCGACGCTCGGGTTGCTCCTGGGCCAGAGCGATGACCGGACAGCGACCTTGGACCCGCGGCTCCCGCACCGCGTCGACCACCCGTTGTTCCGTGCCGGACGGGTCCGCTTCTACGTCGATCCGACTCCCTGGATCGACTACCTGGCGACCCGCGACTTCGCGTTCGGCACGCGCCTTCACGGCAACGTGGCGGCGTTGATGGCCGGCACGCCGGCGGTGTTGGTGTCCACCGACTCGCGCACCCAGGAGCTTGCCGAATACCACCAGATGCCGCACCGACGGATCACCCAGGGCTTCTTCGCCACTGCTGACGCCGCCGATCTCTACGCCGAGGCTGACTTCACCGCGTTCAACGCCCGGCGTGCGGAGTGTCGTGAGCACCTGCTCGCGTTCCTGCACCGCGCGGGACTCGAGACGCAGGACGACGCAGACGCCGAGGCCTACCGGCAGCGTCTCGCCGCCACCGAGTTCGCCCCTGCGGTGGTCTCCGGCCCGGTGCCGGAGGCCTGAGTCCGGGCCTGAGTCCGGGCCTGAGTCCGGGAGAGCCGACCCGGCTCAGCGACCTTCGAAGACCGGCTTCTCCTTGGCCACGAACGCCTGCGACCGCGGCCGCGTGGTCGGCGGTCGCGCCGGTCTTGGTCATCATCGCGCTCTCGAACTCCAGCGAGTCCTCGAAGGAGTGGCCCGCGGAGAACGCGACCGACTGACGCATCGCGCCCAGTGCGACGGTCGGGCCGGCGGCGAGCCGGGCAGCGAGTGCGGCCACCTCGGTGGCGAGCTCCTCGGCAGGGACGACCTTCGTCGCGAGCCCGAGCTCGAGCGCGTCCTGGGCCGAGATCGTCGAGGGGAAGTAGAGCAGCTCGATCGCCTTGGCCCGGCCGACCAGCCGCTGCAGCGTGTAGCTCGCCCCGGTGTCGCACGAGAGCGCGACGTTCGCGAAGGCCAGGTTGAAGCCGGCCGTGTCGGCCACGATCCGCAGGTCGCACGCGAAGGCGAGGCTGGAGCCAGCGCCGGCAGCCACGCCGTTGACGGCGGCGATGACCGGCTTCGCCATCCCGGCCAGCGCGGTCACGGTCGGGTTGTAGTGCTTGTCGACGGTCGTGAAGAGGATGTCGCTGCCGCCGTTGTGGAGCAGCTGGACGTGCTCCTTGAGATCCTGGCCGGTGCAGAACGCCTTGCCGGTGCCGGTCAGCACCACGCAGCGCACGGCCTGGTCGTCGGCGACCTGCTGGACGATCTCCAGCAGCAGCTCCTTGGTCGCCACGTCGAGGCTGTTGTAGGCCTCGGGGCGGTTGAGGGTGATGGTGGCGACACCGTCAGCGATGTCGAGCAGGACCGGAGACTCACTCATGGCCGCAGTCTGGCAGACGGCCCAGGCAGACGGGTCAGACGCCGAGGCAGCGGGCGACGAACCGGTCCGTCCCGGGCTTGAGCTCGTCGGCGCGCTCGGCGAACAGGTCGGCCGCGGCGCGGCCCGGCCACTCGTCCGGCAGCAAGGCCGACGGCAGGCCGGGGTCGGCGAAGAGGAACTTGCGCCACTCGTGGACCAGGTGGAAGCGGGCCGCGAAGGCCGCCTCGTCGCCGTCGTCGTGGGCGTCGAGGTGCTGGTCGACCAGCTCGTCGGCGGAGCTCAGCCATTCGTCGTACGACGAACGCAGCCCGTCGAGGTCCCACGCCCCGGTCGGGACCGGGTCGAACCCGTCGGCGCGCGCGGTCCGGGCGCGGGCGCCGGCGCGTTCGAGGATCGAGTCGAGCTCGGCGCGTGGGAAGGGGCTGACCCAGACGTTGTCGGACAGCTCCGCGTAGCCGACGAAGGCCAGGTCGGCGCGGAGCCGGATCCGAGCGGTCCGGCTGGCGGGCGGCTCGACGAAGGCGAGCTGCCAGGTGCCGTCCCACGTGGGGAGGTGCCGGCCGTAGACGCGGTCGCCCGCGTCGTCGAGACGGCGGTTGGCGCGATCGGTGGTGCGGTAGCCGCGCCCGCTGTCGAGCTGGACCGGCTCGAGCCAGCCCTGCATCACCATCCGGGAGATCGCGGTGCGGACCGCAGGAGCAGCGATCCCGACCGGGTCCAGCATCCGGACGACGGCCGCGACCGGGGCCTGGCTGCCGCGGGCGCGCAGGTGGTCGCCGTACACGTCGAAGAGCGCCGAACGAGCCTGCATGACCCGAGTCTGCCAGCCCCGAGACGGTCCCGGTCCTGCCCTGTGCTCCACGTCACCGGCGAATAGGGGATAATGGTGTCTCGTACGGCGCCGCAAGCCCGCTCGGAGGCTCTGCTGGCGCCCTGATCATGCGAAGGAAGGTGCGCGGATGGCGGCGATGAAGCCGCGGACGGGCGACGGTCCGCTGGAGGTCACCAAGGAAGGACGCGGCATTGTCATGCGCGTCCCGCTCGAAGGTGGTGGCCGCCTCGTTGTCGAGCTGAACGCCGAGGAGGCCGGCGCACTCGGGGATGCCCTCAAGGACGTCGTCGGCTGACGCCGTGACCACGGAGTCCTCGATACTTCCGAGCCAGGTCTCGCCCCCGGAATTCGCACTGAGTGCGGCCTTGCCGCACGCCATTCTCGGAGCCGACGTGGTGGCCCTGCCTGTCCTGCCGGCAGAGCAGGGTGACGGACCGTTGTTGGGTCCGGGTGCCGCGGAGCTCTCGGACGCGCTCGGGATCGACCTGCTGGGCGTGCTCGAGGTCGCCGGAGCGACGGGCAAGACCGGCGAGGTCACCACCGTGCCGGTGCCGCTCGGTTCGCCGGACAACGCCGACCTGCGCCTGGTGCTGCTGGTCGGCGTCGGTGCGCAGCAGGCCGTCGACTTCCGTCGGGCCGGTGCGGCGCTGGCCCGAGCCACCCGGGACCGCACCGCGGTCGCGACCTCGATCCCGGCGATCGCGCCCGACGTGGCGCTCGCGCCGTTCGTGATCGGCGCGGTGCTCGGTTCGTTCGCGTTCCACTGGCGCTCGGGTCCGCCGGACCACCGACCCGTGGCCCGGGTCGTGCTGGCCGAGGTGCCCGACGACCAGGGCTCGGCGCTCGCGCGCGCGGTGGCCGTCGGCGGCGCCTCGTGGCGCTCCCGGATGCTGTGCACGGTCCCCTCCAACGTCAAGAACCCCGCGTGGCTCGCCCAGCAGGCCGAGACGCTGGCCCAGGAGGCCGGGTTGTCGGTCAAGGTCTGGGACGAGCGAGCGCTGGCCGCCGAGGGCTTCGGCGGCATCGTCGGCGTCGGTCAGGCCTCGGCGACCCCGCCGCGGCTGATCCGCCTCGACTACACGCCGCCCCGGGCCGGGCGTCGCACCCCCACGGTCGCGCTGGTCGGGAAGGGCATCACCTTCGACACCGGCGGCCTCTCGATCAAGCCCGGCGAGGCGATGGTCAACATGAAGCGCGACATGACCGGCGGTGCCGTGGTCATGGCCACGATGGCCGCCCTGGCTGCGGTCGGTTGCCCGGTGCGAGTCGTCGGGCTGGTCGCTGCGGCCGAGAACGCCGTGAGCGGCAACGCGCTGCGGCCCGGTGATGTCGTGTCCCACTACGGCGGCCGCACCAGCGAGGTGACCAACACCGACGCCGAGGGCCGGCTGGTCCTCGCCGACTGCCTCGCGTACGCCGTCGCCGAGGTCGACCCGACCGTCATGGTCGACGTGGCCACGCTGACCGGTGCGATCAAGGTCGCGCTCGGGCAGCAGATCGGCGGCATCTTCTCGAACGACGACACCCTGGCCGCCACGATCCGCGCTGCCGGTGATGCCGCCGGCGAGCCGCTGTGGCGCTTCCCGCTGACCGAGGCCTACGAGTCGAAGCTCGTCTCCTCGGTCGCCGACGCCGACAACGCACCCGGTGGCCCGGGAGCGATCACGGCCGCCCTGTTCCTCCAGCACTTCGTCGGCGACGTCGCGTGGGCTCACCTCGACATCGCCTCGGTGGGCGACTCGCCCGAGGAGAGCTACGAGTGGACCACCGGCCCGACCGGGTTCGGCGTCCGCGCGCTGCTCGAGTGGCTGGGCTCGCCGGAGCCGCTGAAGGGCATCGGTTCGTGAGCGTCCCGATGCCGGGCCTCACCGTGCGCTGGTCGCTCGTGGGGGCTCCGGACGGGGTCGAGGCCGAGCTGGCGTCGTACGTCGCCGGCACGTCTCACGCGCGCTTCAGCGAGATGGACGGGCTGCGCTTCAAGACCTGGCGCTCCCGCCCGGGTGAGTGGTTCGAGGGCTGCTACGTCTTCGCCTCCGACGAGGTCCGCGACGAGTTCCAGCGCACCTTCACCGCGACCGCCGACGAGTCGCCGGGCTCGCGGATCATCGGCACCTCGCCGATCCTGATCGAGGCCTGCTCGATCGTCGCCGTCGCCGAGGGCGCTGACGGCTTCCTCGCCGCTCCGCGCTACTGAGCAGGCCCAGACACCTCAGTCGGCGTCCGGGCTCCACTCCTTCTTGGCGACCAGCAGGCCGTCGCCCACGGGGAGCAGCACCGGCACGAGCGCGTCGTGCTCAGCGACCTGGCGAACGAGCTCGCGGATGGCGACGGTCTCCTCGTCGCGCTGGGCCGGGTCGGCCACGCGGTCGTGCCACAGAGCGTTGTCGAAGGCCACCACGCCACCGGGACGCAGCAGGCGCAGCGCCTCGGCGAGGTAGGCGGAGTACTCCGCCTTGTCGCCGTCGCAGAAGACCAGGTCGTAGTGACCGTCGGTGAGCCGGGGGAGCACGTCGAGGGCCGAGCCCGAGATCGTGCGGGCCCGCTGGGTGGGGATCCCGGCCTCGTTGAAGGACTGGCGGGCCAGGCGCTGGTGCTCGGCCTCGATGTCGACGGTCGTCAGCACGCCGTCGCCGCGCATCCCGCGCAGCAGCCAGAGTCCGGAGACGCCGGTGCCGGTGCCGATCTCGACCACCGCTCGAGCGTCGAGGACCGAAGCGAGGAAGCGCAGTGCGGCGCCGCCGCCGGAGCCGATCGGGGTGACGCCGACCTCGGCGGCACGAGCCCGGGCCGCGGCAAGGACATCGTCCTCCGCGACGTACTCCTCGGCGTAGGACCAGGTCGCAGGCTTCACCCGGCCAACCTATCGCGATCGAGACGGATCCAGCGGGAACACCGCGCGAGGGTCGCTCGTTGTGAAGATCGATGCCGCTCACAGGATCCTCTCAGCAGCAGTCCCTACGGTGAGGAAGGACAGACCACTGTTCCCGCAAGCGCGAAGGCACGGCCAGCAGGCCGAGGAGGCCCTCATGGACGAACCGACCCAGGGCGTCCCGTCGTGGGAGGAGATCGTCGAGAAGCACTCCGACCGGGTCTACCGCCTCGCCTACCGCCTGACCGGCAACCGGCACGACGCCGAGGACCTCACCCAGGAGGTCTTCGTCCGCGTGTTCCGCTCCCTGTCGACCTACACCCCGGGCACGTTCGAGGGCTGGCTGCACCGCATCACCACCAACCTCTTCCTCGACCAGGCCCGCCGCAAGCAGCGGATCCGCTTCGACGCGCTCTCCGACGAGCGGGCCGAGCGCCTCACCAGCTCCTCGCCGAGCCCGGACACGGCGTACGCCGACCGCACGTTCGACGACGACATCGAGCGCGCCCTCGCGACCCTGCCCCCGGACTTCCGTGCTGCCGTCGTGCTGTGTGACGTCGAGGGGCTCACGTACGAGGAGATCGCCGAGATCCTCGACGCCAAGCTCGGCACCGTCCGCTCCCGCATCCACCGCGGGCGCGCCATGCTGCGCTCCGCGCTGGCCCACCGCGCGCCGAGCGAGGGGCGGGTGCGGTACGCCGGTCCCGCCACCGGACCGCTGCTCACGGGCTGGGGGACCCCCACGTGATCGGGCACCTCGGTACGCGGACCAGTGCCCTGCTCGACGGTCGGCTGTCCGCCGAGGAGACCGAGCGGGCGTGGGAGCACGTGCACGGCTGTCACGCGTGCCGCGACCTGGTCGAGCGCGAGGGCTGGGTCAAGACCCGGCTCGCCGGCCTGGCCTACGACGGTTCGTCGGCATCCGACGGCCTCAAGGGCTCGCTGCTCGGCGCGGTCGGATCCTCCGCGATGAGCATGACCCCGGGGGACACCTACCTGGCCATGAGCGGCCCCGACCACCGCCGGCGCAACGCCGGGCTGGCCGCCATCGGCGGCGGTGCCATCGGCGCCGCGGTGATGGGAGTGCTCGCCCTCGGCGCGGCTCCCGCCGACGCGCCCACGATCAACCGGCCCGCACCGGCCTCGATCACCCAGACCCGGGCACCGCAGGCGGCTGTTCCGAGCGAGCAGGTCGCGTGGCGGATGGCCCACAGCGGTTCGCGGCAGCGCTGACCGACACCCGCCACGCGTGGAATTGGCGCGACGGGACAAGATAGAGCTGTGACGCAGGACGACAACCGGGGCGAGGGCACGCCCGACGAGCCCACCCGACCGCTGCCGTTCACGCCACCATCAGGTCCACCGCCGGGTCCGGCGCCCACGTGGGTCCCACCGACCACCCAGGCGCCGCCGTACGCCTCGCAACCGACCTGGTCCGGCTACTCGGCCTACCCGACGCCTCAGCCGCGACCGGTCGTGCCCCAGGGGCGGGTTCCGGCGTGGCTGTGGCCGGTCGTCTGCGTCCTCGCGCTCGTCCTCGGCCTGTTCGGTGGTGCGCTCGGCGGGCTTGCCTACGACCAGGTCAACGACCACGAAGGCACCGTCAGCGCCGGTCTCGCCGGTGTCGACACCGTCACGACGCCCCAGCTGCCCGCCGACAACGGCTCGATCGCCGCGGTCGCCCAGAAGCTGCTCCCGAGCACCGTCCAGATCATCGCGGAGTACGACGGCCAGGCCGGCGGCGCGACGGGGTCGGGCTTCGTGCTCGACCGCCAGGGCCACATCATCACCAACAACCACGTCGTGGCGGACGCCGCCTCCGACGACGGTCCGGTCGAGATCGTCGACCAGAACGGCAACCACTACAACGCGACCCTCGTCGGCCGGAGCCCGGTCTACGACCTGGCCGTCCTCTACGCCCCCGAGGCCCGCAAGCTGCAGCCTGCCGCGCTCGGTTCCTCGCAGCGGCTGGTCGTGGGGGAGGGCGTGGTGGCCTTCGGCTCCCCGCTCGGCCTCAGCTCGACGGTCACCGCCGGCATCGTGAGCGCGCTGCACCGCCCGGTGACCACCGGCGACGCCGGCAACGACTCGTCGTACATCAACGCGATCCAGACGGACGCAGCGATCAACCCCGGCAACTCCGGCGGTCCGCTGGTCAACCTGCGTGCCCAGGTGATCGGGGTCAACTCCGCGATCGCGACCACCGGAGGAACCGTCGGTGGCCAGTCCGGCAACATCGGCGTCGGCTTCGCGATCCCGATCGAGCAGGTGCGCATCACTGCCGACCAGATCCTGCGGACCGGTGAGGCGAAGTACCCCGTCATCGGCGCCAAGGTGAAGACCGGCGACACCGGTGGCGACGGTGCCGAGATCGACTCGATCGTGCCCGGGACGCCGGCCGAGGACAGCGGGCTGCGCAAGGGCGACGTCATCGTCGCGGTGGACGGCGCCCGGGTCACCGACGGCATCGCGCTGATCGTCGCGATCCGGTCGCACCAGCCCGGCGAGAAGGTGGAGTTCACCATCGACCGCGACGGCGACGAGCAGAAGGTCTCGGTCACCCTCGACGGCGAGGTCGGGTAGCCGGTCGATCAGCCCTCGGGCTCGGCCTCGACGAACGGGTGCTCGTCGACGAAGGTCCGGGTCTCGGTGTACATCCGCGAGATGTACTGCTCGAGCTGCTCGGACTCCACCCGCCACTGGCCGCGGCCGCCGATCTTGATGGCGGGCAGGTCGCCGCGCCGGACCAGGGCGTAGACCTGCGCGCTGGAGGTGTTGAGCACCTCCGCGACGTCGGCGAGGGTGAGGAATCGGGGCGTGCCGGCCATGACCCCATCGTCGCACCTCGGGTCCCTCGTGGGGGCGTGGCCCGCTGGGCTGTGGATGACCGGGTTTCGGTGCGTACGGCGAGGGCCATCATGTCCGCGTGAGTCTCGGCACGACCCGGTTCCCGCTGCCACCCGGACCAGCCGGCCAGGGTGGCGCGACCCGCGCCTGTGGGTCGGGATCCTGATCGTCGCGGTCTCCGTCGTCGCCGGCGCCCGGCTGCTCTCCGCGGCCGACGACACCGTCGCGGTCTGGGCGGTCGCGACCGATGCCGGTCCCGGCGCAGAGCTCACCAGTGCCGACCTGGTCGCCCACCGGGTCCGGTTCGCCGACGCCGGTGACCTGGACGGCTACTTCCGAGCCGACGACGAGCTGCCGAGCGACCTGCGCCTGGTGCGAGGCGTCGGTGCGGGGGAGCTCCTGCCACGGGCGGCCGTGGGCGCGGCCGACGCACCCGCCGACACGGTCGAGCTGCCGGTCGCCGTCGAGGCCGACCAGGTGCCCCCGTCGGTCCGCACGGGCTCCGTCGTCGACGTCTACCTGTCCGGAGGCTCCGACAAGCACACAGACGTTGCCACCCCGGTCCTCCAGGAGGCCACCGTGGTCGATGCACCGAGCGTCGATGCCGGCTTCGGGGGCGCCACCGGCGAGCGCCAGCTGGTCCTGGCGATCGCCGAGGACGATGCCGCGGCCTACTTCGCGGCCGTCGGCGCCGTCGACAACCCGCTCCTGACCGTCGTACGCCGGGGCTGAGCCGTGGTGGACCGGGTCGTCGTCCTGATCGTCGCGTCAGGCGCCGCCTGGGAGCCCGCCGCGCTCCAGCTCCTGGCCGAGCACCCGCGGATCGTGGTGCTGAAGCGCTGCGTGGACGTCGACGACCTGCTGGCCGCGGCGACCGCGGGCCAGGCCGACGTGGCGGTCGTCGGGATCGATGCCCCGGGCCTCGACCGGGCCGCGGTCGACCACCTGCGCGGCCACGGCGTCCGCCCGGTCGCGATCGCCACCGGCGGCGCCACGCTCGACGGCGGTCGGCTGCGGGCAGGCCGGATCGGCATCCCGGTCGTGGTCACCGACGACCGGCTCGACGAGCTGCCCGACGAGATCTGCGCCGACCGGCAGCCGCCCACCGTCGTCCGCCCTGCGCCGCCGGTCGGTCCGCCGGCTGCCCTTCCGGCGCGGCCGGTCCCCGGCCGGGTGATCGCCGTGTGGGGGCCGGCGGGAGCGCCCGGGCGTACGACGGTCGCCGCCGCGGTCGCCGCCGAGATCGGTCACCGGAGACGTCGTACGGTCCTGGTCGACGCCGACCCGTACGGCGGCGCGATCGCTCAACAGCTCGGCATCCTCGACGAGGTCTCCGGGCTGCTCTCGGCAGCGCGCCTGGCGAGCGCGGGCCAGCTCAGCGAGAGGTTCGGCTCGGTGCAGCGCGGCATCGACGCCCACCTGAGCGTGATCACCGGGCTGCCGCGCGGCGACCGGTGGGTCGAGGTGCGGTCCGGCACGCTCGAGGAGCTGCTCGAGGTCGCCTCCACGCAGGCGGAGGTCGTGGTCGACACCGGCTTCAGCCTCGAGGACGACCCGGCGCCCGACTTCGGGTCCCGGCCCGCGCGCAACCAGATGACGCTGGCCGCTCTGGAAGCCGCCGACGAGGTCCTCGTCGTGGGCAGCGCCGACCCGGTCGGGCTCTCCCGGTTGGCCCGTGCGCTGGTCGAGATCCGGGAGCGACGCCCGGGTCGGCCGGTCCAGGTGGTGGTCAACCGGATGCGGGCGTCGCTCGGGTGGAACGAGCGCGACATCGTGTCGATGGTGGCCGGGTTCAGCCGCACCAGCGCGGTCCACTTCCTGCCCGACGACCAGGCCGCGGTCGACCGCGCGCTGGTCGCTGGCCGTACCCTCGTCGAGTCCGGCGACTGCGCGTTGAGCCGGGCCGTCGCCCGGATGGTCGACAGCCTGGTGTCCGTCCCCGCCTGACGGTGTGACGCGAGGTAGTCCGATGGCCCAGATCGCACGAGACGTCGTAGGTCAGAGCGTGGGACACGCCGCGTCTGTGGTCGCTCGAGACGTCATACGGTCGCCAGCAAGGGGACACACCGTCCGTATGACGTCCGACGTCAGGCCGCGAACAGCAGGTAGAGCCCGCCGACCGTGAACGCGATCATCGCGAACAGCAGCGGGAGCTGACCGGTGAGCTGGTGGCGCCGCGGCAGGATCCGGATGGCCCGGTCGTGGGCGGCGATCACACCGAGCACGTGGCCGGCCACGACCGCGAACACCTTGATGTTGGCGAGCAGCGTCGGGTGGTAGCTCAGCCAGTAGTTGACCTGCAGGTTGCCGGTGCCGAGGTAGTTGCTGCCGTCGCTGAAGGGGTCGCTGAGCTGGATCAGGGTGAGCTGGCCGACCTCGATCAGGTAGCTCAGGTAGTGGGCGACGACGTAGCCGACGACGATCGGGACCACGGAGTGCGCGAACAGGTTGGGCAGCTCGCGCCGCTTCAGGTCGTCGCCGAGGCCGGTGAGCATCGTGCCGGTCGCGAAGATCGCCCCCACCGCCACGCAGAAGGCCAGCAACCCGAGGTTGTTCCAGGCGTAGCCGCTGACGCCCTCGTGGTTCTGGACGAACTTCACCCAGTGCGCAGAGTCCTTGAACGAGTCGAACGCCGTGCTGCCGAAGAGCACCGCGACCACGCCGATCAGGCCGGCGCGGACGGGCGTGGCGTCGAGGTTGGCGAGCGGGCTACGGATCAGGAGCACGCCGTCTCGCCGGCCCCAGATCGACATCCGGGAGACCAGGGTCGAGTAGACCTCGAACGGGTCGGCCCGCTCGTAGAACGTGTTGCCGAACAGGGCTCCGCCGACCAGCATCACCGCGACGTACGCCGCGCACCACAGCCGGACCGGTCCGATCTCGGTGGAGTAGGGGTAGACCAGCTCGAGCCAGACGAAGGCGAACAGTCCGACGGCCGCCGGCCAGTGGCCGAGCCGCTCCGGATAGGTGAAGACGCCGCGGTCCGGGTCGCTGCCCGAGATCTTCGCGAAGCCGAGGTTGATGGTGCGGACCGGGCTGATCGCCTTCCACACCGGGCCGAACAGCAGCGAGAGCGGGACCAGGCCCACCCACCACCAGACGTAGAAGACGCCGAAGACCGGGTTGATGACCAGGTCCTTGCCGAAGATCGCGGCCGCGGCGACGTAGAGGAACAGCACGAAGCCGACCACCCGCCACAGGACCCGCCACCACGTGGAGTCGACGATCGCAGCGAGTCCCACCGGCGCCGGTCGACCGCTGGTGGCGGCGTCGTAGCGCGGGTTGCGCCACGCGATCGCGAGGACGGTGAAGGAGACCACCAGCGCCGCGGTGGCGCCCGCGATCGCCAGCTCGGGCGAGATCGGGAGGTCCTTCGCGCCGCCGATCCCGTGCGCGAGGGTGATGCCGTCGGGTGACAACTCCCAGGCCTACTTGACCTCGAGCTGGACGATGGTCTTGTCCAGCGTGTGCGACTCGACGACGACGATGCCGGGCTGGTCGATCCCCTTGATCGTGAAGGTGCTGTCGCCGGCGTCGTACTCGAACTCCTGCTCGGGGCTCGAGTGGACGTGGATCTCGCCCGGTGCGTCGGCCGTCACGTCGAGCTCGATGTCCTGCCCGACGGCGACGTCGACGCGATCGCCGTTCGGCGTCACGGAGTCGCCGTCGATCTTGATCTGGATGACCTTCGGGTCGGTCGAGCTGCTCGACGGGGACTCGTCGCTGCCGCAGGCGCTGACGAAGGTCAACGTCGAGAGGATCACGGCGAGTGCAGCCAGCGGTCGTCGCATGTTCGGTTTCCTTCGCGTCGGTTCCGGGCAGGACCCGCCTGCCGGCATCTCGTCTGCCAGAATCCCATGTGGGACCAACGGTCGGTACGCCGCCCCGGTGGCAGTGACGACGGGCAGCAGGACGCAGCGCAGAAACGAGGGGCAGCGGATGAGTGAGCGGCTGCGGCCACGCGACGTGGCCCTGCTGGCCGAGGAATCCCCTTCCACGCCCATGCACAACACGACCGTGGAGATCTTCGAGCCCGGCACGTCCGGCTTCGACTACGCCCGCCTGGTCGAGCTCGTGCAAGAGCGGATCTCGTTCGTGCCGCGCTACCGGCAGCGGGTCCAGAGCGTCCCCGGGCGGATGGCGAACCCGATCTGGGTCGACGACGAGCACTTCGACATCGGCTACCACGTACGCCGCTCCGCCCTGCCGCGACCGGGCTCGCTCGACCAGCTGCGCGAGCTGGTCTCGCGGATCGTGTCGCGCCCGCTGGACCGCAGCCGGCCGCTGTGGGAGATCTACGTCGTCGAGGGCCTCGCCGACGGCCAGGTCGCGCTGCTCTCGAAGTCCCACCTGGTGCTCGTCGACGGCATCGACACCGTCGACCTGACCCAGGGGCTGCTCGACACCTCGCCCGACGCCAAGCACCTCGGCGTCGACGAGTGGCGACCCCGTCGCTCGCCCTCGCCGTTCGCCCTGATGGCCGGTGCCGCGAAGGACTCGGTGACCGACGTCGACACCGTCACCGACACGATCCGGACGACCACGGGCTCCGTGCTGCGCGGGTTCGCGGGTGCCGCGCGCACCACCGGCCGGGTGGCCGGCGCCCTGACCAACCACACTCCGCGGTCGGACTCACCGATCATCGGTCCGCTCTCGCAGCAGCGCCGCGTGGTCGCGGTGCGCACCGAGCTCGCCGACTACCGCAAGGTGCGGCAGGCGCACGGCGGTTCGATCAACGACGTCGTGCTCGCGACGATCACCGGCGGCCTGCGAGCCTGGCTGATGACCCGCGGCGAGTCGATGCGTGGGATCCGCCGGGTGCGGGCGCTGGTGCCGGTCTCGGTGATCGACGACGAGCTCGAGCCGACCTCGCTCGGCAGCCAGATCGCTGCCCACTTCGTCGACCTGCCCGTCTGGGAGGCCAGTCCGGTCGTCCGCCTGCACCAGGTGTCCTACTCGTTCCTGGCCCACCAGGAGACCGGTCGCGGTGTCTCGGCCAGCCGACTCGCTGCCATGTCCGGCTTCGCTCCGGCGACGTTCCACGCGCTCGGGTCGCGGGTGGCGGCGGACGAGCGCGGCCGTGGCTACGGACTGTGCGTCACCAACGTCCCGGGGCCACAGGCGCCGCTCTACGCCGCGGGCGCGCAGATGGTCGCGACCTATCCGGTGCCGCCGCTCTTCGAGGGGCACCCGCTGGCCATCGGCGTGACGTCGTACAACGGCTTCGTCTACTACGGCATCACCGCCGACCGCGACATGCTGCCCGACGCGGACCTGCTCGGCCCGTGCTTCCGCGAGTCGCTCGACGAGCTCGTCGACTCGGCGGGCGCCGGTCGCAACCGGGCTCCACGTGGGCGCCGCAAGCGCAAGCCTCCGGAGCCGACGTGACCACCCGCGTCTACCTGCCGCTGACCCTCGGCCTGCTCGCGACCGCGTACGCCGAGGGCGAGGTCGTCGTGACCGACGCCGCGGTGGTCGCGGTCGACGACTCCGAGGACCAGGAGTACGCCGCCCTGATGACCGCCGCCGACGCCTCGACCGCACTGCTCGGCGGACCTGGGCGTCGGGTCGTGGTCGTGGCGGAGCTCGACAAGGAACCCGAGCCCGGCTGGACGATCCCGATGAAGCGGATCGTCGCGGTGCACGCCGACACCGCCGACCGGCCCGTCGACGCCGACCCCGACGAGGACCTCGGCTGGTTCGCCAGCCAGGAGATTCCCGTACTTCGGTTTGAGGCCTGCGACGGGGGAGTGAGAGCATCGCAAGCATGGACGCCATCACCACTCCGCCGGCTCCGGTGAACGAGCCGAACCTGACCTACGCGCCCGGCAGCCCCGAGAGGGAGTCGCTGCTCACGGAGATCGAGAAGCTCGAGCGCAGGCAGAAGGACCTCAAGGCCCACATCGGGGGGCGTCGGAAGTCGGGTGGCGGCGCCGAGATCAAGGTCGTGCAGCCGCACGACCACCAGCACGTCCTCGGCACCCTGAAGAACTCCACGCAGGCCGACGCCCGCGCCGCGGTCAAGGCCGCCGGCGACGCGGCCCCCGGCTGGCGCGAGCTCAGCTTCGACGACCGGGCCGCCGTGATCCTCAAGGCCGCCGACCTCCTGGCCGGGCCGTGGCGCCAGCGGATCAACGCCGCCACCATGCTCGGCCAGTCGAAGACGGCGTTCCAGGCCGAGATCGACTCGGCCTGCGAGCTGATCGACTTCTGGCGCTACAACGTCCACTACGCGCGCGGCATCCTCGAGGACCAGCCGATCGCGAACAGCCCGGGCATCTGGAACCGCACCGACCACCGCCCGCTCGAGGGCTTCGTCTACGCGATCACGCCGTTCAACTTCACCGCGATCGCCGGCAACCTGCCGACCGCCCCGGCGCTGATGGGCAACACCGTCATCTGGAAGCCCTCGCCGACCCAGCAGCTCGCCGCGTCGCTGACGATGGAGCTGCTGGAGGAGGCCGGGATGCCGCCGGGCGTGATCAACATGCTCCCCGGTGACGGCCTCGAGGTCTCGAAGGTCGCCCTGGCCAGCCCCGACCTCGCCGGCATCCACTTCACCGGCTCGACCCCGACCTTCCAGCACCTGTGGCGCGAGGTCGGCAACAACATCGAGAACTACCGGTCCTACCCCCGGATCGTCGGCGAGACCGGCGGCAAGGACTTCATCGTCGCGCACCCGTCCGCCGACCCCGACGTCGTCCGCACGGCGCTGGTCCGCGGCTCCTTCGAGTTCCAGGGCCAGAAGTGCTCGGCCGCCTCGCGGGCGTACGTCGCGCGCTCGGTGTGGAAGAAGATCCGCGAGTCCTTCGTCGCCGAGGTCGAGTCGATCTCGATGGGTGACGTCACCGACTTCTCGAACTTCATGGGCGCGGTCATCGACGACCGCGCGTTCGCCAAGCACAAGGCGGCGATCACCCGCGCCAAGCGGCAGAAGAAGCTCGAGATCATCGCCGGTGGTCAGGTCGACGACTCGGTCGGCTACTTCGTGCGCCCGACCGTGGTCGAGTCGACCGACCCGACCGACCAGATGTTCACGACCGAGTACTTCGGCCCGATCCTGGTCGTGCACGTCTACGAGGACGGCGACTACGAGAAGGTCGTGCGCGGCATGGAGTCGATCGCGCCGTACGCCCTGACGGGTGCGGTCATCGCCCAGGACCGGCGCGCGATCGCGTGGACGCAGGCCGAGCTCCGCTTCGCGGCCGGCAACTTCTACATCAACGACAAGCCCACGGGAGCGGTCGTCGGGCAGCAGCCCTTCGGCGGCGGCCGGGCGAGCGGCACCAACGACAAGGCCGGTGCCGCGGTCAACCTGCTGCGCTGGACCTCGCCGCGCTCGATCAAGGAGACGTTCGTCCCGCCGACCGACTACCGCTACCCCTACATGGGCTGAGCCCGCCGTACGACGAAGGCCCCGCCGGCATGCCGGTGGGGCCTTCGTCGTGGAGCAGGGTCAGCTGGCGAGGGACGGGTAGTCCGTGTAGCCCTCGGCGCCGCCGCCGTAGAACGTGGCCTCGTCGGGCTCGTTGAGCTCGGCGCCGGTCTCCCAGCGCTTCGGCAGGTCCGGGTTGGCCAGGAAGAGCCGGCCGACGGCGACCGCGTCGGCGAGGTCCTGGTCGAGGATCGCCTGGGCCTTCTCGCGGGTGGTGATCTTGCCGAAGCCGTCGTTGGCGATCATGACGCCGCCGAAGTCCTTGCGGAGCTTCTGCACGAGCTCGTCGCTCGGGTCGGCGAGCACGCTGAGGTAGGCCAGGCCGAGCGGGGCGATGCCCTCGATCAGCGCGGTGTACGTCGCGGCGCACGTCGGCCTCGTCGGTCTCGGTCGCGCCCTGGATGTTGTGGGCGGGCGAGATCCGGATGCCGACCCGCTCGGCGCCGATCGCCTCGGCGACGGCCCGGGTCACCTCGATGCCGAAGCGTGCGCGGTTGGCGGGCGACCCGCCGTACTCGTCGGTGCGCTCGTTGGAGCCCGGCGCGAGGAACTGGTGGATCAGGTAGCCGTTGGCGGCGTGCACCTCGACCCCGTCGAGACCGGCCTCGATCGCGTTGCGGGCGGCGGTGACGTACTCGTCGATGACGGCGGGGATCTCGTCGGTCTCGATCGCGCGCGGCACGGGGTAGGGCTTCATGCCGTCCGCGGTGAACATCTCGTCGGGCGCGGCCAGCGCGCTCGGGCGCGATGATCTCCTCGCCGCCGGTGTTGTCGGGGTGGGAGATCCGGCCGGCGTGCATCAGCTGCGCCACGATCCGGCCGCCGTTCGCGTGCACGGCGTCGGCGACGCGGCGCCAGCCGGCGATCTGCTCGGGGGAGTGGAAGCCGGGGGTGTTCAGGTAGCCCTGGCCGCGGGCGCTGGGCTGCGAGCCCTCGGTGATGATCAGGCCGGCGGAGGCGCGCTGGGCGTAGTACTCCACCGCCAGGTCGCCGGGCACGGTGCCCTCGGCGCGGTTGCGGGTCAGGGGCGCCATCACGAGGCGGTTCGGGAGCTCCCAGGACTGGACGGTCAGGCCATCGAAAAGGTCAGGCATGCGTGCGTCTCCTCTGGTCGGGTCGCCGGAGTTGCTGCGACACCTGGTTCAACCGGGGCTGGTGACCACGGACGTTCCCTGCTCGGGGGAGAATGGACCGCGATGAACGTCACGGTTTGGCTGGCCGCGCTCCACATGGGCGCGATGCACCCCTACGAGAAGGCGCTGACGCTGGTCCTGGCGTTCGCGCCGTTCGTGGTGCTGGCGGTCGTGATCGTCGTACGCCGGCGCCAGGACGCCCGCGACGGACGACCGGGCGGACGAGACGGCTCAGCGCGACAAGTAGTCGCGCCCGGCCTCGCCCTCGGCACGCAGGGCCTTGCGGAGCATGTCGGCGATCAGGGACTCGATCTTGCCGCCGACCAGCGGGATGTTGACCTTGATCTCCACGTCGACGGTCTCGGTGGTCGTCGCCACCGGACTCGGCGAGCGTGATCGAGCCGGCCATCGCCCCGGGCTTGCCCGGGATCGTGACGTGCAGGTCGGCGCGGTCCTCGGTGGTCCACTCCTCGCGCTGGACGATGTTGATCTCGTCGCCGACGAACTTCTTCGCGAAGCCCGGGATGCCCTCGGCCGGCTGCACCTGGTCGACGACCACGGTCATCCCGGCGCCGGCGCCGTCCAGCGTGATCTCGGACGGGATGCCGCCCTGGGCGATGCAGACCTCGTCGCGGAAGGCCGGGTCGGCCAGCATCGCGAAGACCTGGTCGGGCGGCGCGTCGTACGTCAGCTCGTGTCGGAACTTCATGGCCGCCATCATGCCCACCGTCAAACCTGGCTACCGTCTGGTGCATGAGTGAGACCGGTCCGCAGAACTTCGTGTCCTTCGGTGAGCAGGGTGCGCAGCTGACCTACGGCAGCTACCTCCGGCTCCCGCAGCTGCTGGACTCCCAGCACCTCGAGTCCGACCCTCCGGCGCACGACGAGCTGCTCTTCATCACGATCCACCAGGTCTACGAGCTGTGGTTCAAGCAGCTGCTGCACGAGGTGTCGGCCGCGCGCGACGCGATGCTCGGCGGCGAGAACGGCGGCCGGCTCTGGTGGGCTCAGCACCTGCTCGCGCGGGTCCACGTCATCGAGCGGGTGCTGGTGCAGCAGGTCGACGTCCTGGAGACGATGACCCCGCAGGACTTCCTGGAGTTCCGCCAGCGGCTCGCCCCGGCCAGCGGCTTCCAGTCGGTGCAGTTCCGCGAGCTGGAGTTCCTCTCCGGAGCCAAGGACTCGGCGTACCTCGAGCGCTTCAAGGGGATCACCGCCGCCGAGCGCGAGCACCTCGACGCCCGGCTCGAGGAGCCGACCCTGTGGGACGCGTTCCTCGCCGTGCTCACCTCCTTCGGCCTCGCTGCCGCGACCGACGACGAGATCTCGGCGTCGATGCGCACCGTGGCCCACGACCGGTCGCAGTACGCCGTCGTGTGGGCGCTCGCCGAGGCGCTGCTCCAGCACGACGAGCTCGCCGCGAGCTGGCGGGCCCGCCACGTCGTGATGGTCGAGCGGATGATCGGCAGCAAGTCCGGCACCGGCGGGTCCAGCGGCTCGACGTACCTCCGCTCGCGGCTGCCGGTCCAGTACTACCCGTTGCTGTGGGACCTGCGGTCGAGCTGACGTCTGGCGACTCTCGAATCGGCACGCCTACCTGTCGGTCCGGCCGCCAGCGGTGAGTGGCAACCGTCGAAGCCTGGCGAGGCGCAAACGGTTGCCACTCACCGCCGGATCCGGGCTCGACAGAACGCCGAAGCGACGCCGACTGCACGTGACTCGCCGGTACGCGTCCGGGTTGGCCGCGCTGGGGACGGGGACCTAGTGTCGGAGCCGTGTCAACGACGACGCGGGAACAGGACCTGTCCGAGCTGCTGACCGAGGCCATCGGCCTCGCCCGGAGCGGGAAGGGGACCGGGGGACCACCCCACGATTCCGCCGACGCCCTGATCCGGGCCTACTACCGCCACGTCGCGGCCGAGGACGTCTGTGCGTGCGCTCCGCGGTGGACGTGTACGGCGCGTTCGCCTCGCACTACCGGCTGGCCGCCAACCGCCCGCAGGGCACCGCGCAGGTGCGGGTCTTCACGCCCGGGCCGAGCGAGCAGGGCTGGTCGGCCGAGGGGCACTCGGTCGTCGAGGTCGTCGTCGACGACATGCCCTTCCTCGTCGACTCGCTGACCATGGAGCTCTCCCGCCAGCTGCACGACGTGCACCTGGTGATCCACCCGCTCTTCGACGTCGCCCGCGACATCACCGGCGCGCTCCGCGAGGTGCGGCCGGTCGCCGAGAGCGACTGGTCGAACAACACGCCCGACGGCAAGGACGAGGTCGTCCGCGAGTCGTGGATGCACGTCGAGATCGACCGGATCCCCGACGGCGACGACATCGCCGCGATCGAGGACTCGATCCAGCGGGTGCTCCGCGACGTCCGTGAGTCGGTCGAGGACTGGGACAAGATGCACGCCGAGGTCGCGGCGATCGTCGACGAGCTCGAGACCGCCGAGCCTCCCGCTGGACCCCGCCGAGGTCGAGCAGACGCGGAGCCTGCTCCAGTGGCTGTCCGACGACCACTTCACCTTCCTCGGCTACCGCGAGTACCGGCTCGAGCGGCACGGTGAGGACGAGTACCTCCGCGGCGTACCCGGCACCGGACTCGGCATCCTGCGCGCCGACCAGGACATGTCCGCGTCGTCGGGCCGTCTGCCCCGGCTCGCCGGGTCGAAGGCGCGCGAGAAGACCCTGCTCGTGCTGACCAAGGCCAACTCGCGCTCGACGGTCCACCGCCCGGCGTACCTCGACTACGTCGGCGTCAAGAAGTTCGAGAACGGCGAGGTCGTCGGCGAACGCCGCTTCCTCGGGCTCTACTCCAGCGCGGCCTACACCGAGTCGCTGACCCGGATCCCGCTGCTGCGCGAGCGGGCGGCGGCGGTGCTCAAGCGGATCGGGTTCGGCCTGGAGAGCCACGACGGCAAGGCCCTGATGGACACGCTCGAGACCTACCCGCGCGACGAGCTCTTCCACACCAGCGTCGACGAGCTGGCGCCGATGGCCGAGGCCGCGATGCACGCCCGCGAGCGCCGGCAGCTGCGGCTCTTCATCCGCCGCGACACCTACGGGCGCTACGTCTCCGTGCTCGTCTACATGCCCCGCGACCGCTACAACACCAACGTCCGCGAGCGCTTCTCGCAGATCCTCAAGGAGCGCCTGGGCGGCGACTCCGTCGAGTTCACGGTGCGGCTGACCGAGTCGACGACGGCCCGCGTGCACTTCGTGGTCCACCCGCCCAAGGGCTCGACCATCCCCGAGGTCGACACGGCCGACCTCGAGCGCCGGCTCGCCGAGGCGTCGCGCTCGTGGCGCGACGACTTCACGACCGCGGTCCTGGGGGAGTACGGCGAGCAGGCCGGCGCCCGGCTCGCGCGTCGCTACCTCGACTCGTTCCCGGAGGCCTACAAGGAGGACTTCGCTCCGCGGGTCGGGTCGAGCGACCTCGGCCGCCTCGAGGCGATCGTGCTCGGCGAGGACGGCACCGGCATCGACCTGTCGCTCTACGAGGACCTCGACGCCGGTCGCGGTGAGGCGAGCCTCAAGGTCTACCGGGTCGGGGCGCCGCTCTCGCTCTCGCAGATCCTGCCGATGCTGTCGTCGATGGGGGTCGAGGTCGTCGACGAGCGCCCCTACGAGATCGACGGCCTGGAGCGCCCGACGTACATCTACGAGTTCGGCCTGCGCTACGGCCGGACCCTGCCCGACAACACCCGCGAGCTCTTCCAGGACGCGATCCGGGCGGTGTGGGACGGCAACAACGAGATCGACGGCTTCAACGCGCTGGTGCTGTCGGCCGGGCTGACCTGGCGGCAGGCCACCGTGCTGCGCGCCTACGCCAAGTACATGCGCCAGGGCGGCAGCCCGTTCGCCCTCGACTACATCGAGGGCGCGCTCGGCAACAACGTCGACATCACCCGGCTGCTGGTCCGACTCTTCGAGGCGCGCTTCGACCCGACGCTCGACCAGAGCGGTTCGCTCGGCAGGCGGCCGGGATCGAGGAGCGGATCGGCCGTGCCCTCGAGGACGTCGCCAGCCTCGACCACGACCGGATCCTGCGGTCCTACCTGACCCACATCCAGGCGACGCTGCGCACCAACTACTTCCAGCCGGCCGCCGGCGGGGGAGTGCGCTCCTACATGTCGTTCAAGCTCGAGCCGTCCGCGATCCCCGACCTGCCGGCGCCGCGACCGAAGTTCGAGATCTTCGTCTACTCACCGCGCGTCGAGGGCGTCCACCTGCGCTTCGGCGCGGTCGCCCGCGGCGGTCTGCGCTGGTCCGACCGTCGCGACGACTTCCGCACCGAGGTCCTCGGCCTGGTCAAGGCGCAGATGGTCAAGAACACCGTGATCGTCCCGGTCGGCGCGAAGGGCGGCTTCTTCTGCAAGCAGCTGCCCGACCCCAGCAACCGTGACGCGTGGATGGCCGAGGGGATCGACTGCTACAAGACCTTCATCTCCGGTCTGCTCGACATCACCGACAACCTGGTCGACGGTGTGACGGTCCCGCCGAAGGACGTCGTGCGCCACGACGGCGACGACTCCTACCTCGTCGTCGCGGCCGACAAGGGCACCGCGACCTTCTCCGACATCGCGAACGCGGTGGCGATCGACTACGGCTTCTGGCTCGGCGACGCCTTCGCCAGCGGCGGGTCGGTCGGCTACGACCACAAGGCGATGGGCATCACCGCCCGCGGTGCCTGGGTCTCGGTGCAGCGGCACTTCCGTGACCGCGGCATCGACTGCCAGACCGAGGACTTCACCTGCGCCGGCATCGGCGACATGTCCGGTGACGTCTTCGGCAACGGCATGCTCTGCTCCGAGCACATCCGACTGGTGGCGGCGTTCGACCACCGCGACATCTTCCTCGACCCGACACCCGACGCCGCGACGTCGTACGCCGAACGCAGGCGGATGTTCGACCTGCCGCGCTCGAGCTGGCAGGACTACGACAAGACGCTGATCTCCGAGGGCGGCGGCATCTACTCGAGGTCGCTGAAACGGATCCCGCTCAACGACGCGGTTCGTGGAGCCCTCGGGCTCGACGCGTCCGTCGAGGCGATGACGCCTGCCGAGCTGATGAACGCGATCCTCAAGGCGCCCGTCGACCTGCTGTGGAACGGCGGCATCGGCACCTACGTCAAGGCGTCCACCGAGACTCACGCACACGCAGGGGACAAGGCCAACGACGGGATCCGGGTCGACGGTCACGAGCTGCGCGCCGCGTGCGTGGGCGAGGGCGGCAACCTCGGCCTGACCCAGCTCGGCCGGATCGAGTACGCCCGCGAGGGCTGCGACGGCGCCGGCGGCCGGATCAACACCGACTTCATCGACAACTCCGCCGGGGTCGACACCTCGGACCACGAGGTCAACCTCAAGATCCTGCTCGACCGGGTCGTCAAGGACGGTGACCTCACCGAGAAGCAGCGCAACCACCTGCTCGCCGAGATGACCGACGAGGTCGCCGCCTTGGTGCTGCGCGACAACTACGAGCAGAACCTCGCGCTCGCCAACGCGATCTCCCACGCGCCCTCGCTGCTCCACGTCCACGAGGAGTGGATCCGCCGCCTCGAGAACGACGGCCTGCTCGACCGCGAGCTCGAGGGGTTGCCGAGCAGCAAGGAGGTACGCCGTCGGCTCGACCGCCACGAGGGCCTCAGTGCTCCCGAGCTGTCGGTGCTGATGTCGTGGACCAAGATCGTGCTCGCCGACGAGCTGATCGCTTCCGAGGCGCCCGACGACCACTACTTCGACCAGGACCTGCGCTCCTACTTCCCGCACCCGATCCAGCAGGGCTTCGAGAAGCCGGTCCACGAGCACCCGCTGCGCCGCGAGATCATCGTGACCCAGATCGTCAACGACCTCGTCAACGGTGCAGGCATGACGTTCTGGCCGCGGCTCGCCGGCGAGACCGGTGTCAACGCGGCCGAGCTGGCCCGGGCCAACTTCGTCGCCCGCGAGATCTTCGGGTCACTGCCGATGCGCCAGGAGCTGGCGTCCTTCGACAACGTCCTCGATGCCGCGGTCCAGACCCGGATGCGCCTGGAGATGCGCACCCTGGTCGAGCGGGCGTCGCGGTGGCTGGTCAACAACCGGCGGCCCCCGCTCGACAGCCAGGGCACCGTCGACCTCTTCACCGGACCGGTGCAGCAGATGATGGCCGAGCTCCCGGTCCTGATGATCGGCCACGAGCACGCGGCGTACCTCGAACGTCGCGACCGCCTGGTCGCCGACGGGGTGCCCGAGGACCTGGCCAGCCGGTCGGCCGCGCTGCCGCCGGCGTACACGCTGCTCAACATCGTCGAGATCGCGCTGCGGGAGAACCGCGACCCGATGGTCGTTGCCCAGGTGCACTTCGCGCTCGGTGAGCGGCTCGGGTTGCCGGCGCTGGTGCAGCGCATCCTCACGTTGCCGCGTGACGACCGGTGGCAGACGATGGCGCGCGCCGCGCTGCGCGACGACCTCCACTCGGTCCACGCCCAGCTCACCGCCCAGGTGCTCGCGACCACGTCCGCCGACGAGTCGGCGACCGCCCGGATCGCTGCCTGGGAGGACGCCGACGACGTCGTCGTCAGCCGAGCCGCGACGACGTTGCAGGAGATCTGCGCCGACGAGGTGACCGACCTGGCTCGGCTGTCGGTGGGCCTGCGCGTCGTGCGGGGGCTGCTCACGTGAGCGACCGACTGATCTCCGATCGGGACAACCTCAGGGGCGGCTCGACGCATCAGTAGGGGCATGGACTTCGACGAGTTCTTCCGCGCGACCTGGCCGCGGCTGTTCCGGACGGCGTACGCCGTCGCAGGAGACGCAGCCTCTGCGGAGGACGCGTTGCAGGGTGCCTACGCGAAGGCCTTCGCCTCGTGGCGACGAGTGAGCCGTGTCGAGCATCCCGAGGCCTACGTGCGCAGGATCGTCGTGAACGAGGTGCTCGGCACCCGTCGCCGGGGATGGTGGCAGCGAGAGCGACCGCACGACTCGTTGGAACCACCAGGCCACGTCGTCTCGCCGGAGCTCGGCGTCGTCGAGCACGACGCGATCTGGACGGCGGTGCAGACTCTCCCACCCCGTCAGCGGGCCGTGATCGTGCTGCGCTACTACGAGGACCTTTCCGAGGTGCAGATCGCCGAGGTGCTCGGCTGCAGTGCCGGGACCGTGAAGTCCCAGGCGTCGGCTGCGCTCGCCAACCTCCGTCGCGACGCGGCGGACCTGTCGATCGGAGATCGATCATGACCACCGACCTGCGCGACGCCCTCCACGAGCAGCTCGACCACCTGCCCGTGCCGCCGGGAGACCTCACCCAGGTCCGCGCTCGCGGCACCACGATCCGCCGCCGTCGCGGTGCAGGCGTGGGCGTCGGTGCCATCGCCGTGCTCGCGGTCGGCGTGCTGGTGGCGGGGTTCGCCCTGACCGGCTCCGACGACGCGCCGACGGACCGTGGGCTCGACCCGATCGGACGGCTCGACCTCAGCCACGGCCTGCGTGCGTACGCCGACCCGGGTCGGGTCATCCACCTCGGCGACCGCGAGATCCCGGCCCCACTGCTCGACAACCTCGACACCGACGCGGTGGCGACACCGTACGGCGTCCTCTACTACGACCAGGGGCGCCCGGCGCTGCTCGAGGAGTCCGGCGAGGTCAATGGGCTCGAGGAGGGCGCTGGTTCCGTCGACGGCCGACCCACGGCGAAGGTCGACGCGCAGCACCCGTGGGTCGCCTACGCGACGAGCCGGGACGGCGACCAGCAGGTGGTCGTGCGAGATCTCTCCTCCGGCGAGGTCGTCGCGAATCGCGTGGTCGACAGCGGGACCGTGATCGACGCACTGGACGACGGCGTGGTCTTCCTGCGGACGCCCGACGGGACATCGACCTGGGACACCGGGACCGACGAGGTGCAGGAGCTGGCCGGACCGAAGACCCGGGTGGCCGACGTCCGCAACGGCGTCGTCCTCTACGACGGTCCCGCGCCCGCCGGCCCAGCGACCACGGCGTACCGCCTGGTGCCGGGGGCGATCGACGCCCAGCTCACCTACGACGGCGAGCACGTCCTCTACTGGTCCACCAAGCTCGAGTCGACCGACGGAGGTCCGCCGATCGTGCTGGATCGGAAGGCCACCTTCTTCGCGGTCGACACGGACGGGTCGATCCTGGCCGCCACGGCAGGGAGCCCGGCGCGCTTCTTCGACTGCGAGGTGCCGTCGGGCCGTTGCACCGGTCTCGGCTCCCTGGAGATGACCGGCGGCGACCCGATGTTCATCGGCACCGACATGTAGGGCTCAGTACTGTTTCGCCTCGACGCCGGTCGCCAAGGACGCTGAGGTCGTACGCCGGTTGCGCGACGCGGGCGCGGTGATCATCGGCAAGACCACGACGCCCGTGGCCGCAGGTCAGCCCCGGTTCGGTCCCATCACCTTGAGCCGGACTCCCTGGGGATCGGCGAACGACGCGAGCCGGCCGTACGGCGTGTCCTGCGGGGCGTCGACCTCGGTCGCGCCGAGCCCGACCGCCTTCGCGAGCGCTGCGTCGGCGTCTGCGACCTGGATGTAGGTGCTCCACGCCGGGGCCTGGTCACCGAGGAATGCCGACCCGTCCATCAGGCCGGCCCGGGCGAGGTCGTCCGACCCGAGGGTCGTGTAGCGGAACTCCGGGCTGTCGCTCATGGTGTGCGTGTCCCAGCCGAAGACGTTCTCGTAGAACGGGATCGACGCGTCGTACGCCGTGGTGAGCAGCTCGAACCACGTCGGCGCGTTGTCCTCGGAGAGTGCCGCGAAGCCCGGGTGCTCGTCGGGCTGCCAGATGCCGACCATGGCGCCGGCCGGGTCGGTCACGACCGCCATCGTGCCGCGGTCACCGACCTGATGCGCCTCGAGGATCATCTGGCCGCCGTTCGCCTTGGCCATCGCCACGGTGTCGTCGGCGTTGTTGGTCTCGAGGTAGACGGCCCACGCCGACGGACCCTGGCCGTCGTTGCGCATCAGGCCGGCGACCGGAGCGCCGTCGCGCAGGAGCAGGCGGTAGCCGCCGAACTCGGGACCGGCGTCCTCGCTGGTCCAGCCGAAGAGGTCGCCGTAGAAGGCCTGGGCCGCGTCGGGGTCGGGCGTGAACAGCTCGATCCAGATCGGCCGGCCGGGCAGCTCGTCCATCAGTGGTCTCCTTCGCCTTGAAGTGATGCTGCTTCGACAGCCGTACTCAGCCATTCTCATCGGCGCGGGTGAGAAGCAGGCGACGCTCGTCCGCGTTGCGGGTCAGCCCGGCCGCCTGCCGGAACGCCGTCGCGGCGTCGGCCCGGTGGTCCGATCGCTCGAGCAGATCGCCGCGGACGCTCGGAACCAGCGCTGAGCCGGCGAGCGCCGGGTCGTCGGCCACGGCATCGAGCACGGCGAGTCCCGCGTCCGACCCGAAGGCGCGCCCGTGCGCGACGGCACGGTTGACCTCGACGATCGGCCCGGGTGCTGCCGCTGCGAGCACGTCGTAGAGCCGGGCGATCTCACGCCAGTTCGTGTCCTCTGCCCGACGGGCGCGAGCGTGGCAGGCGGCGATCGAGGCTTGCAGGACGTAGGTGCCGACCGGGTGGCCGGCGACGCCCAGGGCCTCGGCCCGGGTGAGCGCGGCGAGGCCGCGATGGATGAGGAGCTGGTCCCAGCGGCTGCGATCCTGGGCCTCGAGCAGCACGGGTCGGCCCTCGGCGTCGCGGCGTGCAGCCAGCCGGGAGCCCTGGAGCTCGAGCACTGCTTGGAGGCCCAGCACCTCCGGGTCGTCCGGAACGAGCGCGGCCAGGATCCGGGCCAGCCGCATCCCCTCCAGGCACAGCTCCGGGCGGGTCCAGTGCTCGCCGGAGGTCGCGGCGTACCCCTCGTTGAAGACCAGGTAGACCACGGCCATCACGTCGGCGAGACGCTGCTGGCGCTCGCGGCCGGTGGGCATCTCCATCGACACGCCGCTCTCCGCGAGCAGCCTCTTGGCGCGCGAGATCCGCTGGCCCATCGTCGCGTCCTTGACCAGGTAGGCATGCGCGATCTCGGTCGTCGTCAGACCGCCGACCAGGCGCAGGGTCAGGGCCGTGCGCGACTCCGCAGGAAGCACCGGGTGGCAAGCGAGGAACGCCAGCCGCAGCACGTCGTCCTCGATGTGGTCGACGGCGTCGTCGAGGTCGGGCATCTCCGCTTCCTCCAGCCCGTGGGCGAGCTCCGCCGTACGACGACGCAGGGTGTCGTTGCGCCGGAACTGGTCGATCGCCCGGCGCTTCGCGACGGCCATCAGCCACGCACCTGGATTGGCCGGGACGCCCCCGGTCGGCCACTGCTCGAGCGCGGCGACGAGGGCGTCCTGGGCGAGGTCCTCCGCGAGGTCGAGGTCGCGGGTCATCCGGGTCAGCGCGCCGACGAGCCGGACCGACTCGTGTCGCCAGACCGCGGTGATGGCCTCCTGCGTGGGCTGGTCGGCCACCTACTGGTCCGGGCCCCAGATCGGTCGGATCTCGACGGCGCCGTTCCACCCCGGCCAGTGCTGCTGGTGCAATTCCAGCACCCGGCGGGCGCCTTCGACGGCTTCCTCCTGGGTGCGGGCCTCGACGATCGAGAACCCGCCGACGATCTCCTTCGCCTCGGCGTACGGCCCGTCCGTGGTGGTGATCGCGCCCTCGGTCAGCCGAAGCTCGACGATCTGCTCACCACCCCCGAGGCCGCCGGCCGTGATCATCGACCCGTCCGCGAACGCCTGACCCATCTCGGCATCCATCGCCTCGAACAGCGCCGGCGGCGCCTCGCCCACGTCGGGGGCCATCTTCACGAACACCATGTAGCGCATCTGCTTCTCCGCTCGATGAGGGTTGCTGTCACCCAGGCGTCGGATGAAGTCTTCCGCTTTCGACACGCGTGGCCAAGGTCTTCGGCGTGCGGGTCGTCCGTGGTTGCGCGCCGATAGGCAATTACGAGGTACGGCGCGCTTCGGGTCGAAGTCGCGCAGAAATACTTTCGAGATTTGTCCACATCCCGGTCAACCACAGGGTTTTCGGGGTCTGAATGTCGGTGGTCAGTGCTTGGGTTGAACCATGACAGCGACCGCACCCATCGACTCCCCGGACACCGCGTCCGGGGTGCTCGACGCTGTCCGTGACGAGACCGACGCGATCCGCGGAGCCGAGATTCGGCGCTTCCAGATGGCGGTCGAGTGGGCGGTGATGCACCCGGTCGAGTCGATCCTGCACGCGGCGATGGTCGACGGCACCGAGGACGAGCTCGCGATCGCCGGACCCGGTGCGCCGTTGGTCGCGGAGTTCTGCGTCGCCGAGCTCGCCCTCGCCTTGGGGATGTCGACCAACGCGGGGAAGCGGTACCTCGGCGACGCCGTCGAGACCCGCTACCGCCTCCCTCGACTCTGGAAGCGAGTGATCGCGGGCGAGGTGCCGGTGTGGAAGGCCCGCCAGATCGCGTCGCGCACCATCCTGCTCTCCGAGGACGGCGCCGGGTTCGTCGACCAGCACGTCGCCCCGACCGCCCACCGGTGCTCGTACGCGCAGATCGACCGGGCCGTGGACCACGCCCGCGACCTGTTCGACCCCGAGGAAGCCGAAGCGAAGCGGGCCGAGGCCGCCGAGCACCGCCAGGTCGCTGTGCGTCTCGGGGACGTGACCATCGACGGGCAGGTCTACATCGAGGCCACCACCGACCTCGCCGACGCCCTCGCGTTCGAAGCCGCCCTCGCAGCGAAAGCGCATGACCTCCTCGAGGAGTTCCCGGACCTGTCCCTCGACGTACGCCGGTCGATGGCCCTCGGACGACTCGGCACGCGACTCCGGTGGCGGCAGGGAGCTGGTGATCCACGCCCACCACGACGTCTCGAGTCCCGACGGGCTCGTCTACGTCGAGAACACGAGGTCGTGGATCACCGTCGAGCAGCTCGGCGAGTGGTGCACCGACTCCGACACCCAGGTGAAGATCCAGCCGGTGCTCGACCTCAACGAGCACCTGCACACCGACGCCTACAAGCCGACGCCGTGGTTGCGCGAGCAGGTCATCGAGACCCACCCGACCTGCGTGTTCCCGCACTGCACCAGACCGTCGAGGTCCTGCGACCTCGACCACATCATCGACTGGCCCCTCGGCCCGACCGACAGCCTGAATCTGGCGCCACTGTGCCGGCGACACCACCGCCACAAGACCCACGGCGGCTGGACCTACCAACGCCTCGGCCCGACGACCTTCCTGTGGCGCAGCCCCCTCGGCCAGACGCACCTCCGAAGAGGCTGACGCCCCACACCCCGCCGCCGGCGGGGCCACCGCCACGCCCCGACGTCGTCAACGCCTCCGGCGGTGACCACAACGGTCGACCCGAGGCGACCGAAAGCCGACCCGCAGGCCGAAGATCAGTACGGCTCCCCGGGGAGGTCGGAGACGCGCAGTCCCCACTCCGGGCGGCGTCGCTCGCGCCAGGCGGCAGGGCCCTCGGCCACGTCGGGGTGCCCCATCAACAGGTGGTGGGCGGCGGTCTCGGCCTCGCCGACCTGCTCGAGCGTTAGGTCGGACCACAGGATCGCCTTGCTGAGCGCGACCGCTGCCGGGCTGGCGTGAAGCGCGACGTCACGCGCGCGATCGAGCGCCGCGGGGAGCACGTCGGCGGCGGGCAGCGCCTCGTTGGCCATGCCATAGGCGACGGCGTCCTGGCCGGTGATCGTGCGACCGGTGAGGAGCAGGTCGGCGGCGACGGCGGTGCCGGCGATCCGGCGCAGGACGTGGTGGCTCTGCGCATCGCCGATCACGCCGCGGCGCACCTGGGGGATCGCGAGCTGAGCGTCGGACGCCACGAAACGGAGGTCGCACTGCAAGGCCAGGGTGAGCCCGATCCCGATGGCGGGACCGTTGACCGCCGCGATCACCAGCTTGCGGACCTGCCAGGCTGGAGGGTCGAACGGCGACGCTGTGAACGATGCGTCTGGCACCGCGAACGCATCCGACCCGATCGACATGTCGGCCCCCGAGCTGAACGCCCGGCCGGCGCCGGTGACCACCACGACCCGGACGTGGTCGTCGGCGTCGCACGACCGGTAGGCCTCGGAGAGCCGGCGAGCGGTGTCGGCCGAGATGGCGTTAAGCGTGCCCGGCCCGTCGAGGGTCAAGACGGCGACGCCGTCGGCATCGACGTCCGTGCGGACGGCGGTCGTCATCCGGTCAGCTGGCCTTCTTGGCCGCAGCCTTCTTGGTTGCAGCCTTCTTCGCGGCACCTTCTTGGCAGCGGTCTTCTTCGCGGGAGCCTTCTTGGCGGACTTCTTCGCGGCCGGCTTCTCGTCGGCCTCCGACGACGACTCACCACGAGCGGTCTTGGCGGCGTCCACCGAGCGCTGCAGGGCCGCGAGCAGGTCGACGACCTCGCCGGAGGACTTCGTCGAGGTCTCGGTGCGCTTGACCTCGCCGCCCTCGATCTTCGCCTTGACCAGCGACTCGACGGCCCCGGCGTAGTCGTCCTCGAACTCGGTGGCGTCGAAGTCGCCGGCGAGCGTCTCGACGAGCATGTTGGCCATCTTCACCTCGGCCGGCTTCACGTCGCCGGTCTCGACGGAGAAGTCGGGCTTCCGGATCTCGTCGGGCCACATCATCGTCTGCAGGACGATCACGTCGTCGCGCACGCGGAGCACGGCCACCGAGGTGCGCTGGCGCAGCGCGACGGTGACGACGGCCATCCGGTCGGAGTCGACCAGGGCCTGGCGCAGCAGGCCGTACGGCTTGGCGCCGGTCTTCTCGGGCTCGAGGTAGTAGGCCTTCTCGAACAGCATCGGGTCGATCTGGTCGGACGGGACGAACTTCTCGACCGAGATCTCACGCGACGACGTCGACGGCAGCTCTGCCATGTCGTCGTCGGTGAGGATGACCATCTCGCCGTCCTCGGTCTCGTAGCCCTTGGCGATGTCGGCGTACGCGACCTCCTCGCCGTCGATCGAGCAGACGCGTTGGTACTTGATCCGCCCGCCGTCCTTGGCGTGCACCTGGCGGAAGGACACGTCGTGCGACTCAGTGGCGGAGTAGAGCTTCACGGGCACGCTCACCAGCCCGAACGACACGGCGCCCTTCCAGATTGCTCGCATGCCTCAGTATGACCGGCGCGACCCACGCCATTCATCGAAGGCTTGGCGAGAAGTTCGGGTCGGGGTGTAGCCGAAGACCGTCTTGAGCCGGGTGTTGTCCAGCACCGGGCGGTACTGCAGGAACATCGTCTGCTCGGGTCCGTACGGCGTGAGGCCCAGCCGCGAGCCGACCGCCAGCGCCGCCCGGAGCACCGGTTCGGGGATGGTCAGGACCGGCTTGTCGAGCAGCTCCGCGATCTCCGAGATGGTCAGCGCGCCGTCGCCCGCGACGTTGAAGACGCCGGTGACAGATCCGGTGACGGCCTGTGAGATCACCGCCACCACGTCGGTGTCCCAGATGAAGACGAACGGCGACTCCGAGCCGCGGATCTTCAGCAGCCGCTTGCGCTCGAAGAGCGCCGTGATCTGGTTGTCGACGCTGGCGCCGAGGATGGTGCCGATCCGGAGCACCACCTGCTCCAGCGAGGGGTACGCCGGCAGCATCTCCTCGACCAGCCGCTTGTGGTGGCTGTAGGCGAACACCTCGTTGCCGCGCACCGGCTGGTCCTCGGTGATCCACGCCGGGTTGTCGGGGTGATAGCCGTACGCCGCGCCGCTGGACGACACCACCACGCGCCGTACGCCGTGGGCCACGCACGCGTCGAGGACGTGCCGGGTGCCGGTCACGTCGACGGCGTACTCCAGCTCGCGCGTCGAGTCCGGTCCCGGCGTCACGATCGAGGCGAGGTGCACGACGACCTCCGGCCGGGCCGCGCCGATCACGGAGTAGACCGCCGACTTCGACGTCACGTCCATGACGACGGACGGCGGACGCAGGTCGGCGCTCACGACCTCGTGCCCCGCGGCCGTCAGCCCCGCGACGACCGAGCTGCCGAGGAAGCCGCCGCCTCCGGTGACCAGCACCTTCACGCGGCCACCGGCTCCACCACGTCGGCCGTACGCCGCTTCCACACGGTGGCGACGACCAGGCCGGCGAGGATGTCGTAGAGGCCCCACCACGCGGCGACCAGCGCCATGCCGCCCAGGCCGTCGAAGTAGGCGAAGACCAGCACGAGCCCGAGGCCGGTGTTGCGGACGCTGACCTCGAAGGTCATCGCCTTGCGGCTCCTGCTGGGCAGCCGGGTCCCGCGCGCGACGCCGTAGCCGAGCGCCAGCGCCATCAGGTGCTGCAGGAAGACCGCGAGCAGCACGAGGGTGATGTAGTTCGTGAAGATGCTCCAGTTGCCGATGAACGCCGAGCACGATGATCAGCAGCAGCATCACGAACGCGATCGGGCCGACGATCTTGTGAGCCCGGTGGGCGACCAGCGGCCAGAAGTGGGCGATCGAGACGCCGGCGACGAACGGCACCCCGATCACCAGCGCGATCTCGAAGAACGTCTTCACCGGGTCCAGGTCGACCGACGTCAGCACGTCGCTGCCGTTGGGGGAGAGGCCACCCCAGAAGGCGAAGTTGATCGGCAGCATGAAGATCGTCAGCAGGTTGCTGATCGCGGTCATCGAGATCGACAGCGCGACGTCACCACCGGCGCGGTGGGTGAGGATGTTGGAGACGTTCCCGGGCGGGCAGCAGGCGACCAGGATCATGCCGAGCGCGATCGAGCCGCGGACGTCGAGCACGATCGTCAGCAGCAGCGTCAGCGCGGGCAGCAGCAGGAACTGCGCGACGATGCCGACCGCGATCGGGAAGGGACGCCGGAGCACGGCGGTGAAGTCGGTGATCTTCGTGTCCAGCGCGATGCCGAAGAGGATGGTCGCGATGATGATCTTCAGCACCGTGGCGGCGCCCGAGCTGAAGTCGATCTTGAGGTCGTCGATGTCGGTGGCGAGCGCAGTGACAAGCGGGGCGACCTGGGCGAGCAGCACGGTCATGCGATGGCTCCTGCTTCTTGCCCGAGTCGTTCGATCTCCGACCGCACGGCGCGGCGGTAGGCGTCCTTGTTGACGTAGTAGGACATACGTTCCAGCCCGAGGTAGTGATATCCGCCGGAGAGGTCCGGCCGCGGCCCGGCGATCCGCGCGTCGAGCGCCGCTGCGGCGGCGGGGGCGGTCGTGCGAGCCTTGAGGTACGACGCGACCAGCTCGGCCTGCTCGTAGCGCCCCTGCCAGCCGATGCCGGACGCCTCGATCATCCCGAGCACGAAGAGGTTCGGGTCCTCCTGCGTGAAGACGTTGAGGTAGAGGTCCGGCGCGCTCCCGTGGCCCGACCACCGCAGCAGCTCGGGGCTCAGGAACGGGTAGTGCAGGTGGTAGCCCGTGGCCAGCACGACCACGTCGTACGGCGTCCGCGAGCCGTCCTTGAACACCACCCCGTCGCCGTCGAGCCGGTCGATGTCCGGCCTGACGGCCAGGTCGCCGTGGCCGAGGTGGTGCAGGATCAGCGAGTTCACGATCGGGTGCGACTCGTAGATCTTGTAGTCGGGCGCCGGGAAGCCGAACTTCACCGGGTCGCCGGTGAAGAGCCTTGAGCACTCGCGAGTCGATCGCCTGCTTGATCCGCGGGCGGCAGCGGCTTGCCCTGGTTGAGGGTGTCGGCGGGCTTGCCGAAGAGGTACTTCGGCACGAAGTAGTAGCCGCGCCGCACCGAGATGTCGACGGACGCGGCGTGGTGGACGGCGTCGACCGCGATGTCGCAGCCGGAGTTGCCGGCGCCGATGATCAGCACCCGCTTGCCGGCGAAGACGCTCGGCGACTTGTAGGCGCTCGTGTGCAGGACCTCGCCGTCGAAGCTGCCCGCGAACTGCGGCACCGACGGCTCGCTCAGCGTGCCGTTGGCGACCAGCAGGCCCGCGTGCCGTCGCTCGACGCGTGCCGTCGGGACCGGACGACACGACGATCCAGCCGCCGTCGCCCGACGGTCGTGCGGAGACGACCTCGGTCCCGAAGGAGAAGCCCGAGGCCAGGTCGTGGGTCGTCGGCGAAGTCGCGGAAGTAGCCGAGCAGCTCGCGGTGCGACGGGTAGTCGGCGACCTCCTCGCGCATCGGGAACTCGGTGAACTCGGTCGTGTGCTTCGACGAGATCAGGTGGGCCGACTCGTAGACCGTGCTCCGCGGACCGTCGATGTCCCACAGCCCGCCGACGCCCGAGGCCAGCTCGTAGCCCGACCAGGGCATGCCGAACCGCTGCAGGTTGCGGGCGGCGGCGAGGCCGGAGGGCCCGGCGCCGATCACGGCGTACGTCCCATTGTCGAGCGGACGGGTCGAGTTCACGGAAGGCATGATGTCAGGCATGCGTCCGATGCTCGCCACGAAGGCGGCCCACGTTCCGGTCGGCGAGGCCTGGACGCACGAGGTGAAGTGGGACGGCGTTCGCGCGCTGACCGACGTCCGCGACGGCACGCTGCGGATGACCAGCCGCAACGAGAACAACATCACCGTCGCGTGGCCCGAGCTCTCCACCAGCCCGCTCGGCGAGCGCGACCTGCTCGTCGACGGCGAGATCATCGCGCTCAACGAGCGCGGCCTCCCCGACTTCCGCACGCTCCAGGAGCGGATGCACGTCCGCAACGCGAAGACCATCGCTCGGCTGGCGGACGCGGTCCCCGCGATCTACATGGTCTTCGACCTGCTCCGCCTCGACGGCCGCGACCTGACGTCCGAGCCGCTCGAGACCCGCCGCGAGCTGCTCGCGGGGCTCGGTCTCGACGGATCGTGGCAGGTCCCGGCGCCGTACGACGACGGCCCGATGCTCTTCGACGCGACCCTCCAGCAGGGCCTCGAGGGCATCGTCAGCAAGCGGCGTACGTCGCGCTACGTCTTCGGCGAGCGCACGCCCCACTGGCAGAAGCTCGCCCACCGCCACCGGCTCTCGTACGTCGTGGGCGGCTGGCGCCCCCAGGAGGGCACGTCCGACCGGCTCGCGGCCCTGCTCGTGGGGGAGCAGACCCCCGACGGGCTGCTCTACCGGGGCCGGGTGGGCAGCGGGATCGGGCCGAAGCAGAGCAAGGTGCTGACCGAGCTCGTCGCCGGACTGAGCAGCAGCGAGAGCCCGTTCGCCGACGAGGTGCCGGCCGTCGACATGCGGGGCACCCACTGGCTCGAACCGGTGCTGGTCGTGGACATCGACACCCACGGACGTGGGTACGACCGGTTGCGACAGCCCTCGTTCCAGGGGGTCCGCGCCGACCTCGTCCCCGGAGGACCTGTGACGAGGACCTGTGAGCGCCTGCTCCTGCTCGCCCTCGCGGCAGCCGTCCTCGTGCCCGGCCCCGCGGAGGCGCACCCGGCCGAGCCCACCTCCGAGCCGGTCCACGTCCGCCTCGACGGCGTCGACGTCGTGCTGCACGCCCGCACCACCCAGGTCGTCACGGTCAACCACACGAACGGCTACCGCGCCCGGGTGACCTCTGGGTGCTGCGCGACGGCCGCCTGGGAGCAGCCGGCTGCAGGCCACCGACGGCCGGATCGGGTACGGCGGGCTCGTGGTCGGCGAGCGTCGCCACCAGGGCACCGGCACCACCCCGCTCGGCACCTACGACCTGACCTGGGCCTTCGGCATGCACCCGGGCGACCGCTCGTGGGGACTGCGCTACCGCCAGGTCCGCTCCGGCGACTTCTGGGTGGAGGACAACGGCTCGCGCTTCTACAACCGCTACCGCAACCAGCGCCAGGGCGGCTTCCGCTGGCGGCTCCCGGTCAGCCACGCCAACGGCTCGGAGCGGCTCACCGACTACCCGCAGCAGTACGAGTGGTCGATCGTCACCAGCTTCAACCACGGCCAGGTCCGCCACCGAGGTGCCGGGATCTTCCTCCACGTCAACGGCTCCGGTGCGACGGCGGGCTGCGTCAGCGCCCCGCGCGTGTTCATCAAGCGGCTGATGGGCCGCCTCCACGCCGACCGGCGCCCCGTGATCGCGGTCGGCCGCTGATGCCAGCCGACAAGGAGGAGGTGCGGGTCGACGTCGAGGGCCGCACGCTGACGATCAGCAACCTCCACAAGGTGCTCTACCCGCGCACCGGCACCACCAAGGGCGAGGTCCTCAACTACTACGCCCAGGTCGCGCCCGTGCTGCTGCCGCACCTCAAGGACCGGTGCGTCACCCGGATCCGCTGGCCGCACGGCGTCCAGGAGGCGAGCTTCTTCGAGAAGAACGTCCCCGCCGGCACGCCCTCCTGGGTGCACACCGCCAAGGTCCCCACCACCGGCTCGCGCGCGCAGTCCTCGTCCAGCGGGACACGCTCGTCTTCCCGATCGTCGACGACCTGGCCACGCTCACCTGGCTGGTCAACCTGGCCGCGCTCGAGCTGCACGTCCACCAGTGGACCGTCGGCCGCAACGGTCAGCCGCGCAACGCCGACCGGCTGGTCATCGACCTCGACCCGGGCGAGCCCGCCGGCCTCCACGAGTGCTGCCAGGTCGCGCTGCTGGTCCGCGACAAGCTCGCCGAGCGGGACCTGGTCGCCCGACCGGTCACCAGCGGCAGCAAGGGTCTCCACCTGTACGCCGAGCTGCCGAAGCGGCTGCCCTCCGACCAGTCCACGGCCCTCGCCAAGGAGGTCGCCGAGGAGCTCCAGGGCGAGCACCCCAAGCTGGTCACCGCGACCATGACGAAGGCCCGGAGAAGCGGCAAGGTCTTCCTCGACTGGTCCCAGAACGCCGGCTCGAAGACCACCATCTCGCCGTACTCCCTCCGCGGTCGTGAGCGGCCCACCGTGGCCACGCCGGTCACCTGGGCGGAGGTCGAGGAAGGAGCCGAGGACCCCCTCGGGCTCGACCAGTTCAGCCCCGACCAGGTGCTCGCCCGGATCGCCGACGTCGGGGACCTTTTCCGTCCCTGTGACCTGATCGTCGTCTGTTACCAAACGGTGGCTCCGGTGTGGAAGACGCGTGGACCGCGTGTGGAATCCCCGCGCCTAGCGTGATGGTCACAACACCAGCAGTACCGGGGGAAGATCCATGACCACCACGACGATGCCGTCCGCAAGGACACCGTCCGCTCGGGCGTCGGCGACCTCGGCACGAAAGTTCATCCTGCCCGTTGCCATCGTCGTCGGCGCGGGTGCGCTGGCGATGGCGATGGGTGTCCCGTGGACCAGCGCCAACGAAGGTGGCGCGGGAATCCGCTTGCAGGCAGACGACAACCAGGGCGCCAAGCTCACCATCAGCCAGATGGAGCCGGGCGAGTCGGTCTCGCGCAACGTCACCATCCGCAACTCAGGTGCCGAGGACTCGCGGCTCTCCTTCGAGGAGAACGCCGCTCCCGCAACGTTCGCCAACGGCGAGCTGAACCTGAAGATCGAGCACGACGGTCGCACCGTCTACGACGGCACCTTCGGAGCGATGAACGACGTGTCCCAGGACGTGGGCAACCTGCCCCCGGGTGGGTCGAGCGTCTTCACGTTCACGGTGTCCCTGCCCAAGGACGCGCCGTACGCCAACCAGGGCGAGGCGGCGGTCGCGAGCTACTCGTGGGTCAATTCCAACACGGGTTCTGAGTAACAACGGAAGTTGTCAACAACTGAAGACGTGGGGCCGATCAGGGTCCCGCAGGCCTGACGATGGCCGCCCGCGCCCCTGGGGGGAGCGCGGACGGTCGGCGTCAGACCGAACGGGCGAAGCGTGCGGCGTATCTGGGGGGAACGCCGGGCGTACCGCTCACCGAGTAAGTGGACAGGTCCGTCCGGCGTATCTGGGGGGAACGCCGGGCGGACAGGTCCACACTCGCCCCCCTCTCGGACATCTCGGAAGACAACGAACCATGGAGATCGAAACCGCTCCCCACCGCCCGGCGCCTACGCCGTGGGGGCGCCTTCTGCTGTTCGTGGTCGTCTTCGGCCCCGTCACCTTCTTGGTGCTGCTGCCCATCGGGCTGGGCCTCGAGCGCTACGTGATGACCGGCGACTCGATGTCCGGCGCCATCGGCCAGGGCTCGATCGTCTTCGAGCGCGTCGTGCCGGTCAGTGACCTACGTCGTCGGTGACGTGATCACTTATGAGCCGCCCGCCGCTGCCGATGTGGACGGCATGGTGACCCATCGGATCGTCGCGATCGGACCCGACGGCATCGTCACGAAGGGCGACGCGGAGGCCGCTGTCGATCCCTGGACGCTGCGTTCAGAGCACCCGACCATGTCCCGGGTCGCGTTCAGCGTCCCGTGGGTCGGCTGGGCCTACCTCTTCCTCTTCCACCCCCAGGGGTGGCTGCTGACCGTGGGATCGGCGATCGCACTGATGCTGCTGATGTCGCGGCGACTGATGGCCAAGCACCCCACCCTGCGCCCGCTGAGCGACGACACCGAGGTGGACTCGGCGGTGTTTCACGAGGTCAAACCGTGAGTATCGGCCTCAGTCGGACTGATCCGGGTCCTATGCTCGCTCCCATGGCGCATCGAGTTCTGGTCGTTGAGGACGAGGAGGACATTGCATTTCCCCTCGTTCGGACACTGGAACGTGAGGGGTACGACGTCGAGTGGGTGGAGAGCGGCCAGAAGGCGCTCGACGGCCTGGCGTCCGGCCCCGAGCTCATGATCCTCGATCTCGGGCTCCCGGACATCGACGGCCTCGAGGTCTGTCGACGGGCACGGGAAGCCGGCTACGAAGGGGCGATCATCATCGTCACCGCGCGAGCCGGCGAGCTGGATCGAGTCGTCGGCCTCGACTACGGGGCGGACGACTACCTGGCCAAGCCCTTCGGCCTGGCCGAGCTGCAAGCACGAGTCCGTGCTCTGTTGCGCCGTACCTCCTCCGCGGTCGCGACCGTGGTCGACGAGGGTCCGCCCGATGGTCTGCGGATCGACGTCGACGCCCGGCGGGTCTACGCCGGCACCGAGGAGATCCCGCTCACCGGCAAGGAGTTCGAGGTCTTGAACATCCTCGCCGCCAACCGGGACAAGGTCGTCTCCCGCGGCAGGCTGATGGCCGACGTGTGGGACGAGAACTGGTACGGCTCGACCAAGACGCTCGACGTCACCATCGGTCGACTCCGCCAGAAGCTGGAAAGCATGGGCGTGACGGATCGAGTGGTTGCCGTTCGAGGCGTGGGGTTCCGCCTCGAAGGCGGCAGCCCGGATGCGTGAACGCCTCACCTTCGCCTTCATCGTCCTGACCGTCGTCCTGCTCCTCGGAGCCGGTGTCGTGCGGACCTACGTGCTCCGTGACCTGATCCGCGAGCAGTCCGCCGGACAGCTCGGCCAGGAGGCCGAGCTGATCAGCTCGATCGTCGAGGACCGTCAGGCGGCCGGCGGGACCGTCGACGAGGCCTTCCTGACCAGCTTGGTCGGGCCCAAGGACCGTCTCGAGTACGACGCGCGCGGCACCGCCGACCCGATCGTCGTCCACGGCGACGACTACGCCGGCGACGACGACCTCGACCGGGACATCTCGGCTCGCTCGGCCGTTTCCGGTGGGTCCACCGTGACCGTCAGCGAGTCCCCGTCGGTCGTGCGCGACATCATCGGCCGCGACCTCGGCTCCATCGGCGCGCTCTTCCTCCTGATCGCGGTCGTCGCCGGCATGGCCGGCTTCCTGGTCGCCTCGGCGCTCTCCTCGCCCTTCCAGCGGCTGGCGGTCGCCGCCGCGGCGCTGGGCCGGGGCCGTTTCGACCTGGACCTCCCCAAGACGAAGGTGCCCGAGGCGCTGGCCATCTCCAACGCCCTGCGCTCGAGCGCCTTCCAGCTCGAGGACCGCGTCCACCGCGAGCGGGCGTTCGCCGAGCACGCCTCCCACGTCCTGCGCACCCCGCTGACCGGCATCCGGCTCGAGCTCGAGGACCTCACGATGCGCGACGACATCCCGCTCGACGCCAAGGAAGCGGTCAACCGCTGCCTGGCCCGGGTCGAGGACGTCGCGACGGTCGCCACCGAGCTGGTCGAGATCACCCGGCGCGGCAGCCTCGTCGTCGGCGCCGAGCTGCCCCTGTCCGACCTCTCCGCGCAGCTCGCCCAGCGCTGGGCCGACCGGCTCGCCGCCCGCAACCGGGCGGTGACCGCCGCCGTCGAGGGCGACCTCGAGCTGACCTACACCCCAGGCCCGGTCGAGCACGTGACCGACCTGCTGCTCGCCGACGTCGTACGACGCGGCTCCGGCGCCGTGCGGATCACCTTCCGCGGTGAGCCGGGCGGGCACCTGCGGATCCACGTGCTCTGCGCGGGTCCGGCGCCGGCGACCGAGCTCGACAACGAGACGCTCGACCGGATGGCCCAGGTGCGCACCGTCGTGGAGGCCCTCGGTGGCCGCGTGACCGGCGAGCACCCCGCCGACGGCATCGACCTGCTCCTGCCCCGTCGCTGACACAATGCGGCCATGACCGCCCCTCGCCCCGTGGAGACCTGGCTGACCGACATGGACGGCGTGCTCGTCCACGAGGAGGTCCCGATCCCCGGGGCGCAGGAGTTCATCGAGGCGCTCAAGACGTCCGGTCGACGGTTCCTGGTGCTGACCAACAACTCGATCTTCACCCCGCGCGACCTCCGCGCCCGGCTGCTCGGGAGCGGCATCGACGTGCCCGAGGACGCCATCTGGACCTCCGCGCTCGCGACCGCGCAGTTCCTCGACGACCAGCGCCCGCGCGGCACGGCGTACGTCGTCGGCGAGGCCGGCCTCACCACGGCGCTGCACGACATCGGCTACGTGATGACCGACCGCGATCCCGACTACGTGGTGCTGGGGGAGACCCGGACCTACTCCTTCGAGGCGATCACCCGGGCGATCCGGCTGGTCGCCGCGGGGGCGCGGTTCATCGCCACCAACCCCGACGTGAGCGGGCCGAGCCAGCACGGCATGCTCCCGGCCACCGGGTCGGTCGCGGCCCTGATCAGCACCGCGACCGGGCGCACGCCGTACTTCATCGGCAAGCCCAACCCGCTGATGATGCGCAGCGCCCTCAACCGGATCGAGGCGCACTCCGAGACCGCGGTGATGGTCGGCGACCGCATGGACACCGACATCCTCAGCGGGCTCGAGGCCGGGCTGCGGACCATCCTCGTGACGACCGGTTCCACGCGGCCCGAGGACGTCGAGACCTTCCCGTACCGGCCGACCCGGGTGGTCGAGTCGGTGGCCGACCTGGTCGTCCGAGGTCGATACCGGAAAGTGATGGTGGAAGCGCTCCCACGAACGTAGGGTGACCGGGTGACGAGGCCCCGGTCCCACGCGCTCTGGTGGGCCGCGCCGCTCCGGCTCAGCCGGACCCCGGGGTGGGCCGCGCTGGTGCTGGTCGCCGCCACCCTGTTCGTCGGGTCCGTCGTCGCGCCGACGCTGTTCGTGGAGACCGCGCGGTCGACCGCGCTCGCCGACGGCCTGTCCGCGGGTGCGGGCGGGCCCTACGGTGACCAGTCCGGCGACCTGCGCGTCACCTGGGACGGCGTGGTCCGCGACATCGAGCCGATGCTCGACCCGCTGTCCGCGATGCCGGCGTACGGCGAGCCGACGGTGACCGCCGTCGGTGTCGGCCAGAGCCAGGCCAACCACCCGATCGCCATCGTCGACGGCGTCACCTCGCCCGCCGTGCTCTGGTACCACGACGGAGCCCTCGCGGCGCTCGGCGGCGACGACGACGAGCCCGGGGTCTGGCTGCCCACGGCGACCGCGGACGCGCTGCACCTCCAGGTCGGCGACGAGCTGAAGATCGGCATGGAGCAGACCTTCCTCGGCGTCAGTCGCGAGCTCCGCAAGATCGTGCTGGCAGGCACCTACGACCCGGAGCCCGGCTCGCCGCTGCCGCCCGAGCTCGCCGAGCTGCCGGACTCGGAGCGGTGGTTCCTCCCGCACGACCCGACCCAGCCGAAGCTGGTCACCCCGATGGCGATCGTCAGCCGGGCGACCTTCGACCGGATCGCGCCGAAGGTGCAGGAGCACCCGTTCTACGTCGTCGACCTGCTGCTCGATCCCGACGTGACGCCGGACGAGGCGACCGTGGCGGTCAAGCAGCAGTCGGCGTACGCCGAGGCCGCCTTCGACGGCACCACGGACGTCTTCGGTCAGCTGGTGGGTGCCGAGCCGAACCCAGCATCTCTCGACGTGATCAGCGGGCTGCCCGCCATCGCCGGCTCTGCCGAGAGCACGGCCTCCTCGGCCCGCAAGCAGGTCCGGCCGTACGCCGTCGGCGGCGAGGTGCTCGCCGGGCTCCTGCTGGTCGCGGCCTGGGTCCTCATCGGCCTCAGCCGGCGTCGCGAGCAGCTGCTCGCCAGCGGGCTCGGCCTGCGCCCGTTGGAGCTGACCCTGCTCGCCGCGCTGGAGGCGCTGCTCATCTGTGCCCTCGCCGTGCCCGCGGGGGTCGGGCTCGCCCAGCTCGGCGTGGCGGTCGCCGGCCCGCCGACCGTGGCCGGGGTGCCGGTCACCCAGGACGAGGTCGTGCGCGCGGCCGTCGGCGGCGCGGTCGGGCTGCTGCTCATCGCCCTCACCGCCGGCGTCTCCGCCTTGGCGACCGACCGGCTCGACCGGATCTCCCGGCTGGGCCGGAGCCGGGTCTCGGTGCCGTGGGGGACCGCGCTGGTCGTGGTGACCGTGGTGGTCGGCTTCTCGATCCTGACGGTCGACCTCACGGACCGCGCGACCACGCCGCTCACGACGGTCTTCCCCTTCCTCGTCACGGCGTCCGTGGCGATGCTGGTGATCCGCGGCGGCGCCTGGGTGCGCTCACACCGGCCGACCCGGGCGCGCCGTGGCACGCCGCGCTGGCTCGCCGCCCGTCGTACCGGACCCGTGCTCCGCGAGGTCGTCGCGCTGTCAGCGGTCGTGGCCGTCTCGCTCGGCCTCTTCGCCTACACGCTGACGGTCCAGCGCGGCATCGACCAGGGCGTCGCCGACAAGACCGCGGCCCTCGCCGGGACCGCGACCACGCTCGAGGTCGCCGACGACTTCCGGGGACAGGGCGGGGATCGTGCCGTCCTCCCACCCGTCGAGGGCACCACGATCGTGTGGCGGCGCAACGTCGCGCTGCCCCCCAACGAGAGCGGTGTGCCGCTGATGGCGATCGACCCGACGTCGTTCGCCGACGTCGCGGACTGGGGCGGCTCGGGCGACCTCGACGCGGGCCGGGCTCTCGTCCCGCGACTGCCGACGAAGGAGCGCGGGCTGCCGGTGATCCTGGCCGGCGACACGAACCTGAAGGCCGGCGCCGAGACACTCATCAACTTCGACTCCGTCGTCACCGTGCCGGTCTACGTCCTCGGGGTGGTGGCGGCGTTCCCGGGCTCCGAGACCGAGCCCGGCTCGGTCACGGTCGTCATCGACAGCCGACGCCTGTTCAAGCTGGTCCCGCCCCCCGTGGATCCGCGTAAGAAGGTGGACCCCGCCAGCGTCGGGCCGGGAGGACAGCTGACCTCCGTCGTCTGGAGCCAGGACTCCGCGAAGGTCCTCCGCGACCAGCTCGACGCCGAGGGCATCGCCACCAACGGCGTCGTCGAGACGGCGGCCGAGGCGCGGGTCGAGAACGGCCTGGTCGCGTCCACCTGGGCCGCCGGCTACGTCCTCGCCCTCGGCGGGGTCGTCCTCGCGCTCGCCCTCGCCGCCGGCCTGGTGCTCGCGCTGCGCCTCTCCGACCGCGACGCGGTCTCCGACGTCCTGCTGCGCCGGATGGGCTACCGCCCGGCCGACCTCGCCCGGGCTCGCGCCTGGGAGGTGGGGTACGCCGTCGCCACGGCCGTCGTCGCGGCGCTGCTCGCGGCCGCGGTGCTGGTGTTCGGGCCGACCATCATCGACGCCGCCGCCGGCATCCCGCCGCTGTCCCACCCACGTCCTGAGGTCAGCGACCTGCTCTGGTTGCTCGGTGTCCTCGTGGCCCTGGTGCTGCTGGCCTGGGTGGCCGGCACCGTGCTCACCCGTCGTCGCTCAGCCGCGGAGGTGCTTCGTGCCGGTGGATGAGACCGTCTCCTGCGAGGACCTCGTCAAGGTCTTCCGCTCCGCCACGGGCGAGACCCATGCGCTGCGGGGCATCGGGCTGGAGCTCGAGCCCGGCGCGCTGACCGTGGTCGCCGGGCCGTCAGGCAGCGGCAAGAGCAGCCTGCTGACCCTGCTCGGCGCTCGCGACCGGCCGAGTGCCGGCCGGCTGACCGTGCTCGGCAGCGACATCGCCGTCGCCTCGACCCGCGAGCTGCGTCGCCTGCGCCGCAAGCGGATCGGCTTCGTGCCACAGCGAGCCTCGGCGGCGGTCTTCCCGCACCTGCGCGCTCGCGACCAGCTCGGCCAGGTCGCGTCCTGGAGGGGTGCCTCCCGGGACCACCTCGACGGGGCGCTCGACGCGGTCGGCCTCACCGACCGGGCCGACCACCGCCCGTCCGCCCTCTCCGGCGGCGAGCAGCAGCGGCTCGCCGTCGCGATCGCGCTGGTCGGCACCCCGTCGTTGATCGTCGCCGACGAGCCCACCGCCGAGCTCGACCACGCCAACGCCGACCGCGTCATGGACGCGCTGCTGGCCGCTGCCGCCGCCGGCTCCGCGGTCGTGATCAGCAGCCACGACGAGCGGGTCACCCACCGCGCCGATCGGCTGCTCCGGCTGCGCCACGGGGTCGTGTCCAGCGAGACGGCGGGTCGCCGGGCCACTGCGGCCGTGATCGACTCCACCGGCCGCCTCCAGCTGCCGCCCGACGTCCTCGACCTCTTCCCCTCCCGCCGGGTCGTCGTCGAGACGGTCGGCGACGAGGTCCGGCTGCGCCGACCCGAGGAGCCGACGTGAGTGCGCTCGAGATCAGCGGAGTCAGCCACGGGTACGGCGCCGGCGCCGGCCGGGTCGAGGTGCTGCACGACCTGTCGCTGCGCGTCGAGCCGGGCGAGCTGGTCGCACTCGCCGGGCCGTCGGGGTCGGGCAAGACCACCGTCTGCCACCTCGCGGCCGGCTTCGAGTCACCCGAGCACGGCTCGGTGACCATCGACGGCCGCGCAGCCGCCGCCGTCGCGGACTGGGCGGTCGTGGCCGTCGTACCCCAGCAGCACGGCCTGCTCATCGGGCTCTCCGTCGAGGACAACGTCTGCCTGCCGGCCTACCGGGCCGGCGTCGACCCGGCCGAGACGTTCGCGCGGCTCGCGGAGGCGCTCGACCTGACCGCCTTCACCCGGCGCGGGGTCGCCGAGACCTCGCTCGGCGAGCAGCAGCGCACCGCGGTCGCCCGCGCGCTCGTCCTGGGTTCGCTCGTGGCCGTCCTCGACGAGCCGACCGGGCACCAGGACGACGACCACGTCGCGCAGGTCGTGGCGGCCCTTGAAGCCGCCGCGAGAGGTGGTACGGCGATGCTCGTCTCGACCCACGACGAGCGGGTCTGGGAGGTCGCCGACCGGGTGATCCGGCTCGACGAGGGCCGCATCCTGGCCTGAACCCAGTGTGACCTTCGTCCGTTTCCGTCACGATTTCAGGCGTGGAGTGTGGGGCGGACCACGAAAATCGGCGGTTGACGACTCGTGATCGTGTGAATCGTCTGGCTACCGTCGTTGACGATTGCACCAACGTGCACACGCACAGCCGATCCCGGGAACGCCGAGTCCTGCCCGCCCGGGCACCGGTCCGCCAGGTCCACCGAGACCGACGCAGAAGATCCACGGGCAGGAGTGGGGGAACCACTCTTCATGCGGCTCCGGCCGCTCGGGGTGAAGCCACCGACCCGCACCGGGTCAGTGGCCGGGCACCTTCCTCGCCCGAACCCGACAGCTCACCTCGCAGGCGTGGGAAGGAACCACGTACATGCCCACACCTATGCCCACCGCTCATTCGCGCCTTCGGCCGGACCGGTCTCCGCATCGCCTTCAGCGGTGCTCTCGCCATCGGCGTGCTCGCCTCGGCGCCGACCGTCGGGGACGCGCACGCCGCGGCCGCCCACAAGCACCAGCACACGCACAAGCACGCGCCACGCAGCCGAGCCCGCGGGCTCGGACCGCGAGCCGGATCAGCCACGCGGTCGGCATCGCCGCCGCCCAGAAGGGCGACCCGTACGCCTACGGCGCTGCCGGCCCGAGCCGCTTCGACTGCTCCGGGCTGACCTTCTTCAGCTACCGCCACGCCGGCTTCTCGCACATCCCGCGGACGTCGTCGGCGCAGGCACACTTCGCCAAGCGGATCCCGCGCAGCGCGATGCGCCGCGGCGACCTGATCTTCTTCCACGACGGCGGCGGGGTCTACCACGTCGGCGTGTACGCCGGTTTCAACCACGGCCACCGCTGGGTCCTGCACGCGCCGTACTCCGGCACTCGGGTCCGCACCGACAAGCTGTGGACCAACCAGTGGTTCGCCGGGACCCTGCGCTTCCGCTGACGTTCACCCACACCGAGTCGGCGTCGGGTGTCAGTGGTGCTCCCAGTCGTCCTTGTCCTTGATGTCGGACACGTCGCCGGTCGCCATCTGCGGCCAGCCGTTGCCTGACTCGAGGCCGGGGAGCCCGGCGTTGAGGTCGTTCCACATCGCGATGTTGATGGTCGCGTCGGTGTCGAAGGTGCCCGAGAGGTCGTTGAGCAGCTGGGCGGCCTTGATCGCGGCATCGAGGATGACCTTGATCGCCGGGCCGGTGTCGAGGGTCAGGAGCTTGCCGGCGTCGGTGCCCTCCTGGATGGCGTCGACGACGTCGCCGGCATAGCTGAGGATCGCCGAGATGACGGTCCGCCAGGTCTCGAGGATCTCCTTCGCCCCGGTGGCGTACGCCGCCGCTGTCTTCGTCAGTCCCTGGTCGATGCCGCCGAGGGCGTTGGAGAACTCCGTCGCGACCTGCGAGTAGGAGTCGAACGCGTCGCCCTCCCAGCCCTTGCCGACGTCGTGGACCATCTGGCTGATCGTGATCGACTGGCCGCGGAGCTTCTCGGCCGCCTGGATGTAGGACGACTGGAGCTCCATGAGCTTCCACGGCGTCGCGAAGAGCTGGTCGACGGTCTCCCAGATGTCCTTGCACATCTGCTCGAACTTGTCCCAGATCGCCTGGAACGCGTCCTCGAGCTTGTGGGCGTAGTGCTCGACGAGGGCGGTCCAGCCGGGTGAGAGGAAGCGCCAGCCCGACGTGAAGCCGGAGTCGTCCCACTTCTGCTTCACCCACTCGAGCGCCTCTTGGATCTTGTCCGAGAAGTCGCTGAGCTTCTGCTCGATCTCGGACTCGAGGTCCGAGAAGGTCTCGAGGGCACCGATGCTCATCCTGCGGCCACCTCGCTCTGGATCTTCTTCTGGGCCTCGGCGATCTCGTCGTCGGTGACGCCGAAGTCGTGGGCGACGGCCTCCAGCAGCCGCGAGATCCGGCCGGCCGCGGAGAGGGCGTCGCCGAGGGCGACGTGCAGCGCCGAGACGAGCTCGTTGTGGAGCGGCGGGATGCCGGCCAGGGTGGCGAGCTCGCCGAACGCCTCTCCCTGCCCGAGCCCGTCCTCGACGAGGAAGCTCGCGCTGGCGATGTCGTTGGTCATGGCGTACCAGCCCGCTGACGCCTCGGCGAGGCGTTGGGCGTCGACGTGGATCGAGTCGGCCATGTCAGGCTCCGTGGGTGGGCGGTCGAGGAGACGCCGATCGGCGTCGCGGAAGGCACTGGCGAGTGCGTTCTTGAGGTGCTCCGGTCGCGCGGTGGAGAGCCAGACCTCGTCCGCGTCGACCGCGAGCAGCACGCCCTCGGCATCGACCCGCACGCTCAGGTAGGTGTTGTCCGACGTGCCGGTCGCACCGGCCGGCGTCGCGGGTCCGGTGAGCGCTGGGCTCCGCGCCGGACGCTGGGCGCGGTGGGATCTGCAGCGGACGTCGGCCCGCGACCCGTTCCTCGCCGAGGGCGACGTAGCGGGCGAGCTCGCCGCTCGCCTCGAGCGAGGCCAGGATGCGTCGGTCGTCGGCGACCGCGAAGGCCGTCTTGACCGCCGTCGCCAGGTCGCGGGGGACGCCGCAGGTCGCTCGACGTCGCGTACGTCGACCGCGACGACCCGCCGGGCCGCGTCGAGGGTGAGGGCGACCGAACCCGAGTCGGACTCGCCGATCGTGTCGGCTACGTCGCCGCTGACGGCGTCGCCGTCGGCGTACTGGATGCGGCGCAGCAGGTGACGCCGTCGTGGTCGAGTGGTGGCATCGGTGTCTCCGTCTCCCGTCCGATGTCGGGTCTCCTTCCCTTCGTGGTCGCCGGGGAAACGGTCGGTTTGGTCGACGAGTCGACGCGGGAGGATGGTGGCCATGCGACCACGGGTGCTGCCTCTCCTCCTTGCCGCCGCACTCTCGGCGGTCCTGGTCGGGCTGCAACGGCGACAGCGACGCACCCCCGGGAGCGGACTCGAAGGTCGTGACCCTGCCCGACAACCTGTGCGACCGCGTGCTCGCCGTCGTCTCACCCGACTGGCAGCTCGCCGAGTCCGATCACGACTCGTCCTCCACCGACGAGCAGGCGACCGCGTCGTGCACCTTGGAGGGCGACCGGCAGGGGGCCGTCGACTGACGGCGACCGTGACGGCCTTCGGCAGCACCGACGACGCGACGGCGGCGTTGAGCGACGACTGCGACGACCTCGCGTCCGCGGCCAGTCGGATCCTTCGATCACCGTGACGACGGCTGCGACGGCGCGCACTCCGGGCCGGGCGACCTGAGCGGCTTCTACGCACTGCCGTCCGACCAGGCGGTCCTCGAGCTGACCATGACCCACACCGGCCCGTTCGAGTCGGCGGTCGCCCCCGAGCTCGCCCAGGTGTCGCTGGCGCTCGTCGCGGAGCCGCTCGGCTCCTGAGCGACTCCAGTCCCTACTTCCACGTCCAGGTCGCGAGCACGGAGTCGATGATCTCCTGGCGTTCGGCGGGCGAGTAGTCCCTCGTCGCGAAGATGAAGTGGAGGTTGACCTGGCCGCCGTCGTGGATGGCGCCGAAGTCGTCGAACTGATCGAGGCGCGAGATGCTGCCGGTCACGTGGTAGCACTCGACGCCGTCGATCGTGACGGTGTCCATGACCCGCGCGGAGCGGACGTCGGTGTAGTCCCTCGACCGAGTTCTGGGCCAGCTCCTGCAGGGAGGCGTCGCCGAGGGCGTCCTGATCCGTGAGCTGGACGCCGGTCACGGAGCCCGGCGCCTTGGCGTCGACCGCGAACTTCACGACCTGCTTCTGCAGCTGCCACTTCTCGGGCGCACGCACGGACAGGTGCGGCATGTCGAGCAGCGGGCCGGTCGCCGGCTACGACGTCGGGGGTGGCGCTGGTCGACTCGCTGGTCGACTGGCTGGCGAGGACCCGGTCGCGGTCGGCGAGGAGCTGGATCCGGTCGGATCGCTGCTGGGATCGGACGATCCACCGCACCCGGCGACGAGCAGCACCGCCGCCACCGCGGTCGCGCAGACTCCCCGACGTACGACCCGATTCCCGTCCATGGGCCGTCACCTACCCGGGCTGGTTTCGTTCCACACTTCGGAGGGCAGGAGGTCTGCGATGACCCTTGTCGGAGTTTCGGGATACGGGGAGTAGACATGGTTCAGGCCGACGCATTCCTGGGAGCGATCGGAGTCGATCAGCAGACGATCGACGAGATCAAGAAGATGTTGGACGAGAACGCCACCGAGCTGCATGCCTCACCGCCTGCAGCGGTGGCGGCGGGCGCCTTCGGTGCCTCGTCCGCTGGGCAGGACCTCGACCTGCAGACCTCGACGGCCCATCAGCACGTCGTCGACGCGATCGAGGAGATGGTGGCCGGGCTCAAGGGCTATCGCGTCAACGTCGTGAAGTTCAGCGAGGACATGGACATCACCGACGACGACGCCGGGGTCACGATCAACAACCTCAGCAACGTCAACCTCTGCACGACACCGACCGACCTCCACACCAACGCCAACCCGGCCACCGCCTGCGTGCCGACGGTGGCCGAGAACGGTGGTGAGGACTGATGCCCGGACCGCAGGAGACCCGCCTGATCCAGGCGCTCGACGGAGCCCGGCCGGGCAACGTCGACACCCGCGCCTACGAATGGTCGAAGTGCGCCGACATCCTCCACACCGTCTCTGGTCGACTGGACGTGGCCGAGATGCCGGTCGCCGCGGGAGAGGCGGGCGAGAAGACCGCCGGCGCCATGAACACCGCGTTCAAGTCCGCGGCCGCAGGCATGAAGGAACGCGCGACCAAGCTCCGCGCCGGATCCCAGGCGCTGGCGGCTGCCCAGACCGCGCTCGACGACGCCCAGAGCGCCCACGCGGCTCTCGGCGCCGAGTCCGCGCGCCGACGTACACCCCGAGCGAGGACCCCGGCTCGGAGGCCGGGATCAAGCACCACAACGACTACCTCGCCAAGTCGGCCGCCCACCAGTCCGAGGTCGACCACCGCGAGCGGGTCTCGCGTCAGCACGCCGACCGCCTCGACAAGGTGCTCGCTCACTCGTCGGAGACGATGAAGGAGATCCACGGCGAGAAGCCCGAAGGACGAGCGGATCCCCGAGCGCAAGCTCCCCGCGCGGCGGGGGCGGCGACTCGCCCTACACCGGCGGTCACGGCGGTGGGACTCAAGCCGTTCACCTGACTGGTCCCAACCACGGCTCCGGTCCGGGTCACGGCACCGGTCACCACGACACGTCCGACCCGGGCGGCCACGACACCAACCCGACGGGACCGGGCGTGACCTACCCGCCCGGTGGTGGCACCCAGGAGCCTGGCGGCAGCACCATCGGCACGACCCCGATCGGCACGACCCCGATCGGCACGACCCCGATCGGCACGAGCCCCGGCGGCGGTCTGCCGGGCACCGGCCTCGTCGCGGGCGCGACCGCGGGCGGAGTGGGCGCCGGCCTGGTCGGCGCAGGTCTCACCTCGGGCGGGCTCCGCGGCATCCTGCCGGTCGGCGGCGCCAGCCCCAGCACCGCGCAGAGCGCGGTCCGCGGCATCGGCACCACCTCACGCGCCGCCGGCGCGACCACCCTCGGTCGCAGCGGCGTCTCCGCCGCCGGCACGACGTCCGGCACCGGTGCCAGCAGCCGCTCGGGGGCGGTGCCGCAGGCGCCAACCGTGGTGGGCCGTGCCAACCGCGGGCTCCTCGACCCGCGAGCGGCAAGGCCGGTGGCCGGTCCGCCGGCTCCGCGGCCGGTGGTCGCGGCGGTCGGCGCAAGGACGACGACAAGTCGGGCAAGCACGACCTCTTCGATGTCGACGAGGACTGGGTCGATGACGAGGGCGCCGCGCCCGGCGTCCTGGACTGACACCCGCCGATGGGGTACGACGAGCTGCGCCGCGAGCTGGTCCTGCGTCTCGCCTCCCTCGAGGAGGGCTCGTTCCTGATCCTCGGCGAACCGTCCCCGCTCCGCAGCCGCGCTCCGGCCTGCTCGGGCGCCGACCCGAAGCCACCGCCCACCCGCTACGTGCAGTTCCTGCGCGACCCTCGTCATCTCTACGGCGAGTGCGTCGGCTCGACCCTGGATCGGTGGCGACTGGGAGATCGGCGAGGCCGGCCACGAGCGGCTGCGCTCGCTCGGCTGGCTCGCGCCGGGTGACCCGGACCCGGCAGGCACCCAGCCGGCGTACCCCAACTACTGGGTGACCGTCGGTCTCGATCGAGGCCGCGACCTGGCCGCCATGGCCACCGGTGCGCTGTCGCTGCTCGGCGCCGACCCGGCAGTGCTCGAGTGGCGCACCAGCTAGATCGAGGTCAGCAGCGTCGACAGGATCCGGTAGACCTCGGTGTTGGACGGCGGGCGCTGACTGCCGTCGACCGGGTCGGTGAGCCGGATGCCGCTCGGCCCGTCGGTGGCCGCCAGCCGTCGTGATCCGCCCTCCCACTCGAGCTCCAGCTCCCAGCTGAAGTCCGGGCCGGTGTCGTCGGGGCGCCGCGGACGCATCCGGGTCAGTCGGACCAGTGCTGCGGTGAGGAACGCCGGCGGGAAGCTCAGCTCCTGGAGCTGGCCCGGGTGCACCTCGGCGTCGAGCAGCACGACGTCGCGATCGATCCGCGCGCGGTGCTCGAGCTGGGACTCGGGTCCGACGACCCGCAGGGTCAGGGCCACCAGGATGTCGTTCATGCTGCTCCTCCCGGCTGCCAGCTCGCGGCCACCTGGGCGCAGAGGTCGGCGAGGTCGTCGTACCGCCAGGTCTCGGTGGTCGCGGTGAGGGTGTGGCCGACGTCGTCGACCAGGACGAACCACTGCTCCATGGTCAGCGCCTCGCCGTTGGGGGAGGCGTGGTGGGCGAGGCGCCGGCCGCCGGGGTGGCTGCCGACGTCGACCTTCTCGAGGTCGACCGGCAGGTAGTCGGCCAGCACCCGGGGCAGCAGCTCGTCGGTGCCGGCCTGCCAGTCGCGGAAGCTCATCCCGCCGACGGTGACTGCGGTGACCACGAGGTTGGCGCGGAACCGGTCGGGGCGCGCCTCGTCGGCGGGCTCGCGGGCCACCAGCACGGTCTCGCCGGTGGGGTCGTCGAGGACCTCCCAGCCGACCGGGAGCTCGAGGTCAGCCACGGGTGGCCGCCCGGGCGCCGGCGGTCTGCTGGAACCACGACGGCTGCGCGAAGCGCGGCACCGGCAGTGGCAGCACCAGGAAGGCGAGCAGGGCGATCAGCGAGACGCCGATCCCGAGACCGAGGGCGATGTAGAGGCCGCTGTCGGTCGGACATCCAGCCGGTCACGGCGCCGAGCACGAGGACGACCGCGATCAGCGGCCGCACGACCAGGACGCTGCGCACGCCCCAGCTGCCCTTGATGCTGCGCGCCCAGGCGCGGGCGGCGGGGCTGCGGCCGAGGTGCTGCCAGGTGTTCCACGCGGCCAGGGCGAGGCCGCCGACCAGCATCAGCAGATAGATCATCGGTCTCCCTCCTCAGTCCCAGAAGCTCAGGGTGTCACCGACGTCGCCGGCGAAGTCGCCGACGTCTCCGGCCGTGTCGCCGATCCAGTCGCCCGTGGCGGAGACCGCGTCGCTGACCGGGTCCATGATGGCGTCGCCGAGCTCGCTGCCCGCGAAGCCGCCGATGGCGCCACCGACCAGGCCGCCGACCACGCCGCCGACCACGGTGCCGACTCCGGGGCAGATCGCGGTGCCGATCGCACCGCCCGCCCACGCGCCGCCCTCGGCGCCGGCCCACGCACCCGCGGCGGTGCTGGCGCCCTTGGTGGTGGCTCGGGTGACGCGCTCGGTGGTGTCGAGCGACGGGTCGTCGGCGTCTGACTGCCACTGGTCCCAGCCGGACGTCAGGGCAGTCACCGCGACACCGGCCCGGCCGGCCCACTTGCCCGCCGACTCCCACGCGCCGCGGGAGGCGGCGCCGTACGGCGTGGCGTGCCAGTTGTCGCCGTTGCCGGCCGCGAGCGCGCGCTGCCAGAAGCCCATCCCGCTGGCGCTGCCGAACTGGCCGGCCACGCGGGGCTGGAAGATGCCGTACTTCCCGTTGATCATCCAGCTGCTGCCGGCGCCGAACCCCAGGCCGCCGAGACCGAAGGCCCAGGAGCCGATGTCCATCCCGTCCGCGAAGTCGGGTGGCAGGAAGCCGAGCCGCTGGAGCAGGTCCTCGATCCAGCCGTCGCCGGTGGACTTGGTGATCCCGTCGGCGAGGTTCTGGTGGGCCTCGGTCTCCTTGGTGCGGGCGCCGTCGACGATCTCGACGGCCTCGTTCCACGCATCGGCCTTCTTGTTGTAGGCGTCGACCTGGCCCTGGCTGGCCGCGTCGGGGGCGGTGGGCGCGACGATCTGGGTGCCGTTGACGGCGACGCCGCCGCCGGACGCGACCGAGCGCGCGTGGGCCATCCGCTCCTGCACGACGGTGAGCTCGCCGGCGAAGTCGGTGAGCGCGGTCTGGATCGCCTTGACCCGGGTCGCGAGCTCGTTGGCGTCCTTGGTGGTCGCCTCGACCTGGCCCTCGAACGCCGCACCGGCCTGGCCGTGCCAGGAGCCCGCGAGCGAGCGGGCGGTGCCGAGGGACGACTCGGCGTCACTGAGCGCCGTGTCGACGGTGCCGGCCCGGGTGGCTGCGCTGGTGCACGACCCGGGGTCGCCGTACACCTGGGTCTCGAGGACGTCGCTCATGGTCCGAGCAATCCCTGCTGCTGGGTCATCGCGCCGCCGACGGCGCCGTCGGTCCCGGTGAAGTCGGTGTCGGCGGCGCTGGTGTTCTCGGCGAGGGTGCCGAGGTGCTGGGCCAGGCCGGCGACCGCGCTGGAGAGACTGACCATCGCCTTGGCCACCTCGTCGGACGACTGCCCGGCGTCCGGGGTGGCCTCGAGGTCGGAGGAGTGGCCGTAGAGCGCACTGCCGGCGCCGTCGAGGACGGTGGCGATCTGCTGGAGGTCGGCGGAGCTGACCTCGAGGTCCGCGGAACTGCTCATGTTCGGGCCATACCCGGTCTCGCGCGCGCTCAATCAGCACTCCCGGTCAACCCGACCTCCTCGGCTCGTTGTCCACAGGCACCGAGGCCATCCGCGTTTCAGCGGCGTGGATCGGGCGCACACTGATCGGCAAGGAATCCGTCTCGGGGGACCTATGTCACTGACCCAGCCAGCCGTACGTCGCGTCTCCGGCGCGCACGAGGCGCTCGTCGAGGTGCTCGACCAGCGCGTGCGCGAGCTGGTGCGCGGTGAGGCGATCGACCCGCAGCGCGACGCCGCACTCGTACGCCGGATCGCGGAGGGCGTCGTCCGCGAGCACGACGAGCGCAGCCTGACCGGTGTGGTCGCACCCGTGTCCGACGTCGGCGCGATGGTGGGGGAGCTGGTCGCCCGGGTCTCCGGCTTCGGTCCGCTGCAGCCCTTCCTCGACGACCCGACGGTCGAGGAGATCTGGATCAACGACCCGTCCCGGGTCTTCGTGGCGCGACACGGCCGCCACGAGCTGACGACGCTGGTGCTGACCAGTGCCCAGGTGAGCGAGCTGGTCGAGCGGATGCTCAAGTCCAGCGGCCGCCGGGTCGACGTCAGCCGGCCGTTCGTCGACGCGATGCTCCCTGAGGGACACCGGCTGCACGTCGTCCTCGAAGGGATCAGTCGGGGCTTCTCGGCGGTCAACATCCGCAAGTTCGTGCTGCGCGCCGCCCGGCTCGGCGACCTGGTCGAGCTCGGCAGCCTCACCCCACCGGCCGCGGCGTTCCTGGACGCCTCGGTGCGCGCCGGCCTCAACATCCTGGTCGCCGGCGGGACCCAGGCCGGCAAGACCACGTTCCTCAACTGCCTGGCGGCCGCGATCCCGGGCGGTGACCGGGTCGTGTCTGCCGAAGAGGTCTTCGAACTGCGGTTTCCGCATCCCGACTGGGTGCGCGCTGCAGACCCGGCAGTCCGGGCTCGAGGGCACCGGTGAGATCCGCCTTCGTGACCTGGTCAAGGAGAGCCTGAGGATGCGGCCCAGCCGGATCATCGTGGGCGAGGTCCGGGCAGAGGAGTGCCTGGACCTGCTGCTCGCCCTCAACGCAGGACTGCCGGGCATGTGCACGATCCACGCCAACAGCGCACGCGAGTCCCTGGTCAAGATGTGCACGCTGCCGCTGCTGGCGGGGGAGAACATCTCGTCGCGGTTCGTCGTCCCGACGGTGTCCGCCTCCGTCGACCTCGTCGTCCACCTCGGGATCGACGAGCACGGCGTACGCCGGACGAACGAGATCGTCGGCGTCCCCGGCCGGGTCGAGAACGACGTGATCGAGGTCGAGCCGATCTTCGAGCGGCGCGGCGGTGAGCTGCGTCGGGCAGGCGGGATGCCGCCGCACCCCGAGCGCTACGAACGGCTCGGCATCGACATCCACCGGGTGATCGCTGGGGCCGAGTGATGGGCGGAACGTGATGGGTGCGTTGATCGGGCTCGGCGTCGGCATCGGGCTGATGCTCGTGTGGAGCGCGTTCTTCTTGCCTCGTCGTCCTCGTGACGGCGCGCGTACGCCGTCGCGCTGGAGTGAGCTGCTGCTGCGTGCCGGACTCGAGCAGGTGTCCGTGACCGGATTCGTGGTGCTCTGCGTGCTCTGCGGAGGCGTGACGATGCTGGTCGTCGGGCTGATCTCCGGCACCCCGCCGGTCGCGATCGCCTTCGGACTGATGGGCGCCTACCTCCCGGTCGCCGTCGTCACCGGTCGCGCCCGTCGGCGCCAGCGGGAGCTGGCCGAGGTCTGGCCGGAGGCGGTCGACAACCTGACCTCCGCCGTGCGCGCCGGGATGTCGCTGCCCGACGCGCTCGCGGGTCTCGGCGTGCGCGGCCCGGCGCCGCTCCGGCCGGCGTTCGACCAGTTCGCGCTCGACTACCAGGTGACCGGTCGCTTCGGGGAGTCCCTCGACCGGCTCAAGGACCGCCTGGCCGACCCGGTCGGCGACCGCGTCGTCGAGGGTCTGCGGATCGCCCGTGAGGTCGGCGGTGGCGAGCTCGGGCGGCTGCTGCGCAACCTGTCGACCTACCTGCGCGAGGACGCCCGCACCCGCTCCGAGATGGAGGCTCGGCAGGCCTGGACCGTCAACGGGGCTCGGCTGGCGGTCGCGTCGCCGTGGCTGGTCCTGCTCCTCATGTCCTTCCAGTCCGAGGTGATCCACCGCTACGCCTCGCCGATCGGTGTGTTCGTGCTGGCACTCGGGGCCGCGGCCTGCGTGGTCGCCTACCGGCTGATGATGCGGATCGGCCGGCTCCCGACCGAGAGACGGATCCTGTCGTGACGCCGGCGATGTGGGGCACGGCCCTCGGTGGCCTGTTCGCGGCCGGGTTGTTGCTGGTTGCGGCCCGGGTCCGGACCATCCGGCGACCCCAGCTCGCGCTGCGCGTGCTGCCCTACGTCCGCGACGTACCTCAGCTCGGCCGCACTCCCAGCGTGCGCGCGCCGTCGGCCGCGCCCACGACGGCAGCGGCTGGCGTCTTCGGCCCGATGCTCCGGTCGGCGGCCGACGTCGTCGAGCGGGTGCTCGGTGGTGCGACCTCGGTCCGCCGGCGCCTCGAGCGTGCCGACCTGCAGAAGACCGTGGCGGAGTTCCGCGTCGAGCAGGTGCAGTGGGGGCTGGTCGGGTTCGCCGGTGCCGCCGCCATCGGGATCCTGCGGACCTTGAGCCACCCGGGCTCCGTAGGTCTCTGGCTGGCGTTCTGTGCCTTCGCCTTCGTGGCCGGTGTGCTCGCACGCGACAACCACCTCACCAGCCAGGTGCGCCGGCGCGAGCGCCGGATCCTGGAGGAGTTCCCGACCGTCGCCGAGCTCCTCGCACTCGCCGTCGCGGCCGGCGAGAGCCCGGTGGCCGCCCTCGACCGCGTCGTACGCCGCAGTGGCGGTGAGCTCTCCGCCGAGCTCGGCCGGGTGCTGGCCGCGATCCGCACGGGTGAGCCGGTGAGCGTGGCCTTCGACGAGCTGGCGGCGAGCACCGGCCTGCCGCTGGTGTCGAGGTTCGCCCAGGGCGTGGCGGTCGCGGTCGAGCGGGGCACGCCGCTGGCCGACGTACTGCATGCCCAGGCCGCTGATGTCCGCGAGGCCGGGCGTCGCGAGCTGATCGAGGCCGCGGCTCGCAAGGAGGTCCTGATGATGGTGCCCGTCGTCTTTTTCGTCCTCCCGATCACAGTGCTCTTTGCGTTCTGGCCCGGCGTTGTGGGCCTGCATCTGACGACACCCTGAGGAGGGGACCCATGGAACACATCTCGATGACACTCACCCGGCTCTGGCTGGTGCTGACCGCCCCGCACGAGCGCGACGAGCGCGGCGACGTCCCCGGGTGGGTGATGATCACGGTGATGACCGCCGGATTGGTCGTCGGCATCACCGCGGTCGCCGGTCCGGCGTTGCAGGACATGGTGACCTCGGCGCTGAACCAGGTGAAGTAGGCAGCCGTGTTGCGGCGGCGAGCCGATCGGCGCGGGTCCGCGGTGGTGGACTTCGTGCTGGTGCTCGTCGTCCTGGTGCCGCTCTTCCTCGGCATCCTCCAGGTCGCGCTCGTGCTCCTGGTCCGCAACACCCTCGCGTCCGCGGCGTCGGAAGGAGCGCGGTACGCCGCCACGCTCGACCGCGGCCCGGCCGACGGCGCCGCGCGCACGCGCAGCCAGATCGACGGTGCCGTCTCGGGCCGCTTCGCCCAGGACGTCGACGCCCACGCGGCGACGGTCGACGGCGCACCGGGCGTCGAGATCACCATCCATGCGGTCGTCCCCGCGCTGGGCATCGGCGGTCCGGGCATCGAGTTCGTCGTGACCGGGCACGCGGTCGAGGAGCAGCCGCCGTGAGGCGTCGCACCCACGACGAGCGCGGCAGCGCCCTGGTCGAGCTGAGCTGGCTCGGGATCCTGCTGCTGGTCCCGATGCTCTGGATCGTGGTGTCCGTCTTCGACGTGCAACGCGGCGCCTTCGCGGTCTCGGGAGCTGCTCGTGCTGCCGGGCGTGCCTATGCCCTCGCGCCCGACGACGCCACGGGCCGGGCTCAGGCTCGCGCGGCCGCGGCGCAGGCGCTCGAGGACCAGGGCGTGCACGGCGTCCCGCTCGACGTCGACATCACGTGTACGCCGTACCCCCAGGACTGCCACTCGGGCACCTCGGTCATCACCGTCGTCGTACGTTCCCGCGTCGACCTGCCGCTGATGCCGACCATCCTCGGCGGCAACGCGCCGAGCTTCGCGCTCGACGCGACCCACACGGTCCCGATCGGGCAGTTTCAAGAGGTGCAGAGCCAGGAGGTGGGCGATGCCGCGGCGCCGTGACGAGACCGGGCAGACCACGGTGCTGATCGTCGGCTTCGCCCTCGTGCTCGCGATGGCGGTCGCGACGGTCGTCGACGTGTCCGCGGCCTACCTCCAGCGCCAAGGCCTCGACACGGTCGCCGACGGTGCCGCTCTCCGTGGCGCGGACCTCGGTGCGACCGGCCGCGAGGTGTACGCCGGGGGAGTCCCGGAAGGTCGCCTCGACCTGACGGCCGGCGCGGTCCGGTCGTCGGTGCAGGACTACCTCGCGAGCTCGGGCGCCTACGCGAAGTACCCCGGGCTGTCCTTCAGCGTGCACGTCGACCCGCGGACCTCGAGCGTCACCGTGCACATCACCGCGCCGCTCGACCTGCCGCTCACCGTCCCGGGCTCGCCGGACGTGGCGACGATCGGTGCGACCGGATCTGCGGTGGTGGTTGCGGAGAGGTGATCGGCTACGGCGTGCCGGAGAAGTACGGCGAGAACTCCCACGTCGCGAGCAGGCTGGTCGCCATGCCCTTGTCGAACCCGGCCCCGCCGGTGCCCTGGTTGGGCAGCCACGGGCGGCTGACCCAGAGGTAGGCGTCGACGTACTTCGCCGCCGTCGCCTCGTCGGCCGCCGAAAGTCCCCAGAGCGGGTTGTCGACGTCGGTGGTCGGCGGGACACCGAGCGCCGTGCACGGCGTCTTCTCGTGCTTGGTCTCGCAGGGGTCGATCTCGCCGGGGGCGGTGTAGGGCCCGCCGTGCGGGCCGCGCGGGTTGATCTCGCTGCCGGCGAAGGGCTGGCCGTTGTCGGAGGTGTCGAGCACGGCGTGCTTGCCCGGGAGGCCCAGCCCGTCGAGCTCCTGCGAGACGGCCTTCGCGAAGTTGATCTCGCGGTCGAGGTAGTTCTTGTGCGACACGTTCATCGAGAAGCCGCGGGCAAACTCCACGCCCGAGAGCTTGAGCCACTTCGCGACCGCGGCGGCGTCACCGACCGCCCAGTCCTCCGAGCCCATGTCGACGTAGACCGTCGTGTGCGGCTGCGCGGAGAGCGTCTTCGACGTCCACTTCAGCAGCCGCGCGGGCAGCAGCGCCTGCTTGCGGCCGACCTTGCCGACGAACGCCTCGAAGGCCTTCTTCACGAAGTAGCCGTCCGGCTGGAGCACCACCGCGACGGGGTTGTCGCCGATCGCCTGGGCGGTGCCGCGCACGAACTTCTTGTACGACGCCTGCTCGGCCTTCGTCGGGAGTCGCTGGTCGATCCGGGCCTCGCCCTCCCACGGGAACATCCGGAAGAGCGTCATGATCGTCAGCTTGTCCGGGTCGCCGTCCTGGGCGTTGGCGATGTACTGGCGGGTGAGGTCGTAGGCCTGGCTGTCGGGGACCCACTTCCCGAAGAACTTCGCCTTGTGGATCATCGCGATCGGCGCGAACTCGTCCTTCGCCGCCTGGCCGAGCCGTGCCCAGCCGTTGTAGGCGGGGTCCTGCGGCCCGAGGTAGACGCCCCACTCGCGCCCGGCGAGCGGATTGGACGGGTTGGCGTCCTGCACGGTGGTGACCGGCGCGATGTAGAGCGTCTGCTCGGTCGACGCCTCCGTGCCGATGACGGGTCCGAGCGTGCCGCGCACGGCGATGTCGTAGGTGCGGCCCACCTCGAGCCCGCTCGTGATCGTGTACGACGTCGTGGTCAGCGGCAGGGTGGCGACCACGGCGCCGTCCACCAGGACGTCGTAGAGGAGCGGGAACGGCAACCCGGTCGGCGCCGACCAGCTGACGCGGATCGCCTGCTGGCCCGGCGTGACCGTCGTGTGCAGCTCCTTCGGTGGCCCAGGGGTGAGACCCGGTCCAGCGGCGGTCGCGTGTGGCCCGGTCGGCAGTGCCAGGAGCGCAGCAACGACGCCGAGTGCGAGCAGTCGGACCAGGCGTGTGCGCATGGCGCGGCGGCTTCCCCGTGGGCTGTCTCGAATGATGCTCCGATGCTAGGTCGTTCGGAGCACCGCCGTACGCGCTTTGGTCAGCCGGTCGCGGCGATGACGCCCAGCGGGAGGAAGCCCTGCCCGTTGAGGTTCGTGTAGATGTTCGAGGCGTAGGCATAGCCGCCGGGCTTGGTCGTGACCGCCCAAGGGTGGCTCTCGGGCACCGGCGACGGCACGAACGCGCCGCTGTCGGTGTCGAGGAACCGGTCGCGGTAGGTGTCGAACCACAGCACGCTGCCGAGCGCGCGGATCCGCGTGCTGTAGCCCGCGCCGTTGAAATTCGACGGGGTGGCGAACTGGTCGTCCTTGGTCGAGCGCGCGCTCATCTTGGTGATGCCCCGGCTCTTGACGTCGCTGCCCTCGAACACCTTCTGGAAGAGCCCGTTGGCGAAGATCGACGAGTCCTGCACCGCGATGTCGTAGACCGGCCCGTGGATGTGCGGGTCGAAGTACGGGCGTCGGTCGCCGTTGGCGGCGTCCACGCGGATCATCGCGGTGTTGCGCAGGCCGCCGTTCGAGCTCTTGCGCTTGAAGCTGCCACCCAGCAGCAGGTCGCCGTCGATGCTGCTCAGCGTGCTGACGTAGCCGAGCAGCGGCACCTGGAACGACCGCACCTGGTGGCCCTGGGAGTTGTAGACCGTGATCCGGTTGCGGGGGAACTTGATGTCGCTGTCGAGGCGCTCCGCGACGTAGAGGCGGTCGCCGATCGTGGTGACGCCGGCGAGGTTGCGGACCTTGCGCGAGAGCCTGGGCAGTGCGGCACCGGTGTCCGGGTCGAAGGCGAGCACCGACGACGTGTACTGGTAGTACGGGTGCTTGGGGTCGAAGCTGTCGTAGCCCTGGAAGTGGTTGCTCGCCAGGTAGAGCGCGTCCGACGTGACGGTCAGGTCGCCGTACGGCCGGCTGCTCACGCGGAAGCCCGGCACCGGCTCCAGGGTCGTGGCGTCCAGGGCTGCGACGTTGCTCGTGTGCACCCAGTCGCTCATCGAGAAGGTGCCGCCGACGAAGACGTCACCGCCGGAGAGCTCCACGGCGTTGACCTGCAGGTCGTACTTCGGCGTGCTGATGTCGACACGGTTGCCGGACGTCGCGTCGAGGACCGCGAGCCCCTTGCTGGCCACGCCACCCGCCGACGTGAAGCTGCCGGCCACCCACAGGTTGGTGCCGTCCAGGGCGAGGTCGTAGACGCCGCCGGGTCCGCCGAAGGTGCTGTCGCTGCCGTCGAGGTGTGCGTTGAAGGTCGGATCGACCGCGCCGGTCTCGGGGTCGAGCAGCTGCAGCCGGTCCTCGCGGTCGGAGCCGGCGTACAGGCCAGCGTCCGTCCAGAGCAGCGAGTGGTAGTAGCGCCCCGACTGGGCCGCACCCGCGTTGAAGGTCGCGTCCACGGCGCCGGTGGTCGGGTCGAGGGCGACCAGCTTGTGGGTGCCGACGTACAGGTGGCCACCGCCGAGCGTGAGCGCGTGCACCTCTTCGCTCGAGGCCGACGTGAAGGTGGGCAGGGTGGCACCGGTCAGGAGGTTGACCGCCGAGAGGTGGTTCTCGGTGCCGACATAGAGGGCCGTCGGCCCGGCGGCCAGCTCCGTGACGCGACGCGTCTGCGGTGCGTCGAAGGGCAGGACAGATCCGTCGGTGACCGAGACCGCCGCCATCCCGGCACGGGACGTCGCGCCGACCTTGGTGAAGTCGCCGCCGACGTACAACGTGCCGCCGACGAGCGCGATCGCACTCACCAGGCCGTCGGTGATCGGGAGGAACGCGGGGTCCAGGGAGCCGTCGGCCAGCACGTGCGCCAGGCCGCCGGCCGACTTGTCGCCGATCCCCGAGAAGTCCCCGCCGAGGTACCAGCCACCGGCGCCGTCACTGATCTCCACCGAGATCTGGCCGTCGGCGAGCTGCGGGCTGGAGAGCTGGGCGCCGGTGGTGCCGTCGAGGCGGTCGCCGGCACCCTGGTAGACGCCGATCCTCTGAGAAGGCGCCGACCGCGTAGATCCGGTCGCCGGCGTGGACCAGGTCGAAGATCGACCCGTCGGCGATCAGGGAGCCGGCCGGCAGGTCGCCCGGGCGCGGGTCCTGCTGCACCCGGAGAGCCGCGCCGGGCTCGACTGCTGAGCCACGGCGGTCGGCGCGCCCAGCGTGAGGCCGAGGGCCAGAGCGAGCGTGAAAGGTACGGCGACGGCGATCGAACGGCGGGGGAGCATGTCCGGAGGTTGATTCGGTTGGGCGGGATCGGTGGCCGCTACGGTGTGACCGGGGGAACGGTCTAGCCCATGGGTTCTCGGAGGTAAGCGATATGGCCCCCGACTGATCACCCTCTTCCCGCTGGTCGCCCTGGCGCGTCGGAGCAGCGAGCTCGCTGGTCCCGGCCGAGGCGAGCGCCCCGGCCGAGGCGACGGCGTACCAGCGCGACGCCATCGACGCGACCAACGCTCAGCGCCTCGACTCCACGGTCGGGTCGCTGCTGAAGCAGCGCGACTGCGTGCAGCGCTTCGCGGTGAAGCAGGCCCAGCGGATGGCCGCCGCGGAGGAGATGTTCCACCAGTCGCTCGGCCCGATCCTGCGCCAGTGCGGACTCTCGATGGTCGGCGAGAACGTCGCCGTGGGCTATCCGACCGGCACCTCCGTCGTGGTCGTGGGCTGGATGAACTCACCGCCCCACCGGGAGAACATCCTGCGCCGGCCGTACCGCCTGATCGGGCTCGGTGCCCGACAGAGCCAGGAGGGCACGTGGTACGTCTCGGAGGTCTTCGGCCGGAAGATGTCCCACTGAGTTAGGTTCCTCGGGTGGGCGAGGAGGAGTGCAACCGTCCGACGATCGTGGTCGTCGACGACGCCGCCGAGGTTCGGGCGTTGGTCCGAGCGCGACTGCGTCTGTCCGACAAGCTCGACGTGGTCGGCGGCGCGGCGAACGGCGCCGAAGCCGTCGAGCTGGTGCGCCAGCACCGGCCGTCGCTGGTCCTCCTCGATGTCTCCATGCCGGTCATGGACGGCCTCGAGGCCCTGCCGCTGATCCTCAAGGCCTCGCCGGGGACCCGGGTGGCGATGTACAGCGGCTTCCAGGAGCAGGGGCTCGCGCATCGCGCGATGGCGCTCGGCGCCTCGGCGTTCCTCGAGAAGTCGATGGCGCTCGACCAGCTCGCCGACGACCTGCTCGCCGTCCTCGGCGCCGATGCGCCGGTGGCGCCGACCAGCCCACCGCAGACGCAGCCCCCGGTCGCCGACGACCTCGACCGCCGCATTCTCCGTGAGCACCTCGAGCGCTTCCGTGAGGTCTTCGAGGACGCCGCGATCGGCATGGCCACGGTGACGCTCGCCGGCCAGATCGTCCGCGCCAACCGCACGCTCGCCGCACTCTTCGAGCGCTCCGTCGACGACCTGGTCGGCGTACCTTTCGCAGACTTCACCGCGGCCAGCGCGACCGCGGTCCGCGCCGCGCTCGAGGACATCCTCGCGGGGCGCCGCCGGGTCGTGAAGATCGAGCACGAGATCGCCCGTACGGCGCTGCCGCTCCAGGTCCGGACCACCCTGGCCCCGGTGCTCGACAGCAACGACCGGCCGCTCTACCTCTTCCTGCAGATGGAGGACGTCAGCGCCCAGCGTGGCGCCGAGGAGGAGCTGCGCCGCAGCGAGGCGCGCTTCCGGATGCTCGTCGAGAACGTCGAGGACTACGCGATCTTCATGCTGTCGACCGCGGGACTGATCGAGAGCTGGAACGCCGGCGCCCAGCGCAGCAAGGGCTACACGGCCGACGAGATCATCGGTCAGCACTTCCGGATCTTCTACCCGCCCGAGCTGCAGGAGTCGCGGCACCCGGAGCACGAGCTCGAGCTGGCGATCCGCGACGGTCACTACGAGGAGGAGGGCTGGCGGGTCCGCAAGGACGGCACCGAGTTCTGGGCCAACGTCGTCATCACGACGGTCCGCGACGAGGACGGCCGCCACGTCGGCTTCGCGAAGGTCACCCGCGACGTCTCGGAGCGGCGCGAGATGCTCGAGGAGCGGGAGGCGAACGCCGCCGCGCTGACGGCCGCCAACGCCCGGCTCCAGCAGGTCGCCGAGGACCAGGCCCACTTCCTCGCGGTCACCGCCCACGAGCTGCGTACGCCGGTCGGCGTCCTCGGGGGTACGGCGGACATGCTGGCCGCCCACTGGACCGAGCTCGAGGACGACGAGCGCGACGAGCTGCTGGCGGGCATGAGCTGCCAGCGCCGGCCGGCTGCGTCGGCTGCTCGCCGACCTGCTCACCGCCTCGCGGCTGCAGTCCAGCGCCCTCCAGCTGGACCTCGCCCAGGTCGACGTCGGCGCCGTCGTCGACGACCAGCGTCGCGACCGCGCTGCGCAGCCATCCGGGGACCGCGATCATCGCCGACACCGAGCGCGGACCTGGTGGTGCAGGGAGACGGCGAGCGCCTGGCCCAGGTGGTCGACAACCTGATCGGCAACGCGCTGGGACACGGCGTGCCACCGGTGATCGCAACCGCCCGTCGGGTCGGTTCCGACATCGAGATCGCCGTCTCGGACGCCGGTCCCGGGGTCCAGCCCGAGATGTCCGAGCGGCTCTTCGAACGCTTCTCCACCGGCCGCGCGGCCGGTGGCACCGGCCTCGGTCTCTACATCGTCCGACAGCTGGCGCGCGCCCACGGCGGCGACGCGACCTACCGCCGACCGAACGGGTCGGAGCCCGGCGCTTTCGTCGTGCTCCTCCCGGACAGCCCTCCGAACGCCTAGGCTGCGTCCGTGCCGATCCGCGTCCTCTTGGTGGACGACGTCGTGGAGGTACGCCGGTTGGTCCGCACCTCCCTTCGTTTTCGGGGCGGTTTCGAGGTCGTGGGCGAGGCGGCTGACGGTGCCGAAGCCGTCCAGCTCGCCGCGCACCTGCGTCCTGACGTCGTCGTTCTCGACCTCGGCCTGCCCGACATCGCCGGGCAGGAGGTGCTCGGCCGCATCCGTCAGGAGTCGCCGGCGTCCAAGGTCGTGGTCTTCTCGGGCCTCGAGACCGTCGACCGGGCCTGGCTCGACTCCCACGCCGAGGGCTTCGTCCTCAAGGACGCCGACCTGGGCTATCTCATCAACCTCCTCGAGTCGGTCGGCCGGTCGACGGACACCGAGGCCGTGCTCGACCTCCCCGACGACCTGGCGAGCGTCGCGGTCGCGCGACGCTTCGTCCGCGACAAGCTCGTCGAGTGGGGCATCGACGAGCCGATGGACGACGCGCTGCTGGTCGTCAGCGAGCTCGCGGCCAACGCGCTGACCCACGCCGAGTCGTCCTACCGCGTCCGCCTCGTGGCCACCGGGACCGCGCTGCGGATCGAGGTCGAGGACGACGGCGCCGGCACCCCGGAGCCCCAGCCGCTGACCGAGACCGAGGAGCACGGCCGCGGCCTGCACCTGGTCGGCGCCCTCGCCGCGTCGTGGGGCATGGAGGCCGGCGCGAGCGGTGGCAAGCGGGTCTGGGCGGACCTGGCCATCCCGGTGGTGGCCGCAGAGTAGGTCGGCTCGCCGTCAGCCCGTAACCTTGCTCCTTGTGGCAGGACCGGACTTCGAAGCAGAGATCAAGCAGCTCCAGGCGACCATGCACACGATCGAGCAGGTGCTCGACGTCGACGCGATGCGCCGGGAGATCGCCGACCTGGGCGAACAGGTCGCCGCGCCCGACCTCTGGGACAACGTGGAGAGCGCGACCCGGATCACCGGCCGTCTGTCCGCGCTCCAGGGCGAGCTCGACCGCGTGACCGCGCTCGGCGGCCGCATCGAGGACCTCGCGATCATGGTCGAGCTCGGTCAGGAGGAGGGCGACGCAGGTGCGCATCGCCGACGCCGAGGTCGAGCTGGCGCGGGTCAAGAAGGTCGTCGACAACCTGGAGGTCCGCACCCTCCTCAACGGTGAGTACGACGCACGCGAGGCGCTCGTGTCGATCCGCGCCGGCGCCGGTGGCGTCGATGCGGCCGACTTCGCCGAGACGCTGATGCGGATGTACGTCCGCTGGGCCGAGCAGCACGGCTACCCGGTCGAGGTCTACGAGACGTCGTACGCCGAGGAGGCCGGCCTCAAGTCCGCGACCTTCGCCATCCACGCGCCCTACACCTACGGCACGCTGTCGGTCGAGGCCGGCACCCACCGGCTGGTGCGGATCAGCCCGTTCGACAACCAGGGCCGCCGGCAGACGTCGTTCGCCGCGGTCGAGGTCGTGCCGGTGCTCGAGCAGACCGACGAGATCGACATCCCCGACGAGGACATCCGCGTCGACGTCTACCGCTCCGGCGGTCCGGGCGGCCAGTCGGTCAACACCACCGACTCCGCCGTACGCCTCACGCACCTCCCGACCGGCACGGTCGTCAGCTGCCAGAACGAGAAGTCGCAGCTGCAGAACAAGGCATCGGCCATGGTCGTGCTCAAGGCCAAGCTGCTCGCGATGAAGAAGGCCGAGGAGAAGGCCCACCTCGACGGCATGCGCGGCGACGTCCAGGCCAGCTGGGGCGACCAGATGCGCAACTACGTGCTGAACCCCTACCAGATCGTCAAGGACCTCCGGACCGGCTACGAGCAGGGCAACCCGACGGCAGTGTTCGACGGCGACCTCGACGGGTTCATCGAGGCGGGCATCCGCTGGCGCCGCGGCGCCGAGAAGGCAGCCGAGAACTAGTCCCGCTGGACGTCAGCGGACGGTGTGTCCCTGCTCGCACCGATGACGTCCTGCGAGCTCACCGGGAGAACGTGTTCTAGGGTCGGCCCATGAGGCGCGACCACTGGAAGCGACGCAACGACGAGCTCGACCCGGCCACCGACTTCGTGGAGATCTACGCGACCGTCGTCGGTCACGAGTTCCCGTGGGACATGAACCAGGCGCTCGGCTTCGCGCTCTTCCGCACGTACGCCGTCCCCGGCATCGGGCGGCTGCTCGACGAGACCGGCGAGTTCACCGGCAACGTCCAGAGGCGCTACGACGACACGGCGCTGCTCCTGGAACCGCCGACCCGGCTCGGGTTCGACGACCCGGAGGCCAAGTCCGCGATCCGTCGGATCAACGCGATGCACCGGGCCTACGACATCCCCAACCACGAGTTCCGCTACGTGCTCAGCACCTTCGTCGTCGTGCCCAAGCGCTGGCTCGACGACTTCGGCAAGCGACCGCTGACGGCCAACGAGCTCGAGGCGAGCGTGCACTACTACCGCACCCTCGGCCGTCACATGGGCATCAAGGACATCCCGGAGACCTACGCCGGCTTCGAGGAGCTGATGGACTCCTACGAGGCCGAGCACTTCGCGTACGACGAGGGCGGTCGGCGCGTCGCCGACGCGACCCTCGCGCTGATGGTCGACTTCCAGCCGAAGGTGGCGCGACCGGTGATGGGCATCTTCAGCCGCGCGCTGATGGACCCGCCGCTGCGTGCCGCTTTCCGCTACGACGATCCGCCGGCCGCCGTGGTCGCGATCTCCCGTGCCGGGCTCAAGGCCCGCGGCCTGCTGCTGCGCGCGTTCCCGGCGCGCAAGGACCCGAAGCTGATCGAGGACATGCCCCAGATCCGCAGCTATCCCAACGGCTACGACATCGAGAAGCTCGGCACCTTCCCGGTGCCCGGCGTCGCCGGGTGCCCGGTGCGCCACGACGCGACCAGCGTCAGCGAGCCGTCACCCGCTTCGATGCCGGACTGAACGCTCCGAGCCCCACGGAGTTGCGGGCCTGCACCTGGAAGCTCCACACGCCGCGGCTGCAGCAGGAACGTCGCGGAGCGCTGGTGCCGCGCCGAGCACGTCGGACGCGCGGGTCACGCACGGCCGAGCCGTTCTTCCAGCGGGTCGCTTGGACCACGTAGCCGTCGACCGCCGCGCCGCCGTCGTCGAGAGGCGCAGTCCACCGCGCGGTCGCGGTCGACCTGGCCGCCGCGTGCGCCCGGGCTGGCGGGGCCGATGCTCGGCGCGCCCGGGACGTCAGCGGTCGGACCGACCGCGCCGCAGCTGCTCGTCAGCGTGTAGGCGCCGATGCTCGCGTAGTCGTCGTAGCCGGTGACCGCGTCGCCGTTGCCGACGCCGTCGACGGACACGACGTAGGAACCGGAGCTCACCGTGGTGTCGATGCTCGCCGACATGCCGCTGGCCACGAAGTCGCTGACCCGGGCCGAGGCGGGGTCGGCGGAGTCGACCAGGTTGCCGGCGCTGTCGTAGAGCCGCAGCTCGATGTCGAGGTCCGGGCTCACCGGGGCCGCCTCGGCGTCGATCGTCAGCCCGCCTGCGCACTCGCCGAGGTCGTAGAAGTCCTTGTCCGAGCGGGTCGTGATGTACGCCGTACCGCTGGGCAGCCTCGAGGCCGTGCCGATCGTGCCGCCTGCCTCGTCGGCGCGATAGCTGAGCCCGTGGCTCGCGATCATCGCCAGGTCGTCCTCGTGGTTGTTGGCGCCGGCTGTAGTCGCCCTTGCTCCACTGCGCGATCGGCTGGTCGTAGCCGGCGCCCATGATCGGCGCCCAGGCGCCGTGGCCCGCGTAGTAGTCGGGATCCTGGCCGGTGCCGTCGTGGTCGAGGCCGAGAGCTGGTGGCCGACCTCGTGCGCCGACCGCCTCGGCGATGTACTTGGCGTACGCCGTGAGGTCGTCGCCGACGAGGTACTGCGTGAAGACCCAGGCCGGCTGGTAGCTCTGGTGCGAGATGGTCGCGTCGAACGACGTCGGTGAAGGCGACGCCGCCGCAGCCGCCGTCCGGCGGTGGCCGCAGATCGTGTCCGCCGCGTTGGTGCTGGGGGTGATCAGCACGTGGGCGCCGTAGTGCTGGTCGCCGGAGCCGCTCCGGTCGATCACGCCGTCGCCCTGGTCCTCGGTGGTGACGTCGACGTCGAACGGCGGCGTAGTCCTCGCTGACCTGCAGCCAGACGTTCTGGATCACGGTCTGCTCGTCGGCGCTGAACGAGTTCGCGCTCCCGTCGAGGTTCCAGGCGGGCTGCGAGCCGAAGAGACCCCATCTCGGCTCCACCTGGCTCGGACGCTCGCGCCGTCGAAGTCGAGGAAGATCGTGCGGTTCGAGCCCGGGTTGCTGTGCAGCTCGAAGGTCTGGTCGAGCGGGTACGGCGCCGCCAAGGCCGAGGCTCGGCCACGGTGCTGCAGGCGCTCGGCACCGACGTCCTTGTAGAACAGTCGCCCGCTGCCGGTCAGCGCGGACGTCGGGTCGGTGCGCAGGATCGTCGACAGCCGCGCCACGGACATCTCGTTGACCGCTGCGGCGTGCTGGATCGAGCTCCGGTCGGGGTCGACCTGCGCGAGCGCGCTCGGCGTGGTCGCCCCACCCGTCACCGCCAGTGCGAGCGCAACCGCCAGCGCGCCACGAAGCTTGCTCGTCCATCCCACGACCTCCTGCCCGACGACGCTAGTGGCGCGTCGGGTCGGTGTCCGCGGAATGCGTCAGGAGGTGGCGGCCTGCGCGACCGCCACGCACCAGCGACCGACCCGTTCGACATCGGTCGCGTCGAGGCTGCAGGAGAGCCAGGCGTCCCCGAAGAGCCCGTGGAACGCCGTCTCGTCCCCGCACCTCACGGCGATCGACGGGGAACCGTAGTCGGGCGCACCGCGCACCGGTGCGCACCCGTCGGCATGCGCCGCGGCAACGCGCAGCGCCAGAGCCCGCTCGGCGGTCACCGGCGGCGCGAAGACCCACGCCCGGGCGACCGTCCCGTCGTCCGCCGTCCAGGTGCAGCCGAACTCGTGGACCACGTCGGCCGGCCCGTCACCCACCTGCACACGGTCGCCGTTGCCGTAGCTGTCCGAGCTTGCCGGCGTACCTCCCAGAGCGTCCTCGACGGCGGCCGGCGCGACCTGGGTGCAGAAATCGGCGCGGGCGGCGCCGAGCCCGGTGGTGTCGAAGTCGGCCAGGGGAGTAGCGCTAGCGGTGGGCGTCTCCTGGGGTGCATCGCTGTCGCCGTCGCAGCCGGTCAGACCGACCCCGAGAAGCGCCAGGACGAGGGCTGCCACGACACGCATGGGGACAACGTACGGCGCCGCCGCAGCGCCGGGGGACGCGGTCACCCAGAGGTGTGCACCCACCGACTACCCTCGATTCGGTGATCCGCTTCGAGAAGGTCGACAAGCTGTACCCGGGCCAGGCCACCCCGGCGCTCGACCAGGTGTCGGTCGACATCGACAAGGGCGAGTTCGTGTTCCTGGTCGGTGCCTCCGGCTCCGGCAAGTCGACGTTCCTGCGCGTGATCCTGCGTGAGCACCGCACCACGTCGGGCCGGGTGTACGTCGCCGGCAAGGAGATCAACCGGCTGGCGAGCTGGAAGGTGCCGCGGCTGCGCCGCCAGATCGGCACCGTCTTCCAGGACTTCCGGCTGCTCGGCAACAAGACCGTCAACGAGAACGTCGCCTTCGCGCTCCAGGTGATCGGTCGGTCCCGCTCGGAGATCAGCCGCGTCGTGCCCGAGACCCTCGAGCTGGTCGGTCTCGAGGGCAAGGGCGACCGGATGCCCGACGAGCTGTCGGGTGGCGAGCAGCAGCGGGTCGCGATCGCCCGCGCGTTCGTCAACCGGCCGATGATCTTGATCGCCGACGAGCCGACCGGCAACCTCGACCCGACCACCTCGGTCGGGATCATGAAGCTCCTCGACCGGATCAACCGCACCGGCACGACGGTGCTGATGGCGACCCACGACGCCGGCATCGTCGACCAGATGCGCAAGCGCGTCATCGAGCTCGACGGCGGCCGCGTCATCCGCGACCAGGCGCAGGGCGTCTACGGCTTCCAGCACTGACGTCCGCGAGGACGTCTCCGAAAGGTTCCTCACCCCCCATGCAGCTCCGCTACGTCTTCTCCGAGCTCCGGCAGAGCCTCCGCCGCAACCTGTCGATGCACATCGCGGTGATCCTCACCCTCTTCGTGTCGCTGACCCTGGTCGGCTTCGGCCTGCTGATGCACGAGCAGTCCGACAAGGCGAAGGACCAGTGGGGCTCCGAGCTGCAGATCACCGCCTTCCTCTGCAAGGCGCGTGACGACAACCCGTCGTGCACCGGCGAGGTCACCGACGCCCAGAAGACCGCGATCGGCAAGGCGATCAAGGACAACCCCGAGGTCGCCGACTACCGCTTCGAGACCAAGGAACAGGCCTTCGAGAAGGTCAAGGAGCTGCTCGGCCCGGAGAAGTTCGAGGGCGCCAATCCGGCCGCCACCGCCGCCGACATGCCCGAGTCGGTCTGGATCACGCTCAAGGATCCGGACCAGTACCAAGGCATCACCAGCGCGGTCATCGGGCTCGACGGCGTCAGCAGCGTGCGTGACCAGCGTGACGTGGTGGGACCGATCCTCAACAGCATGAAGCTCATGCAGTTCGTCTCGGCCGTCGTGGCGATCGTCCTGGTCATCGCGGCACTGCTGCTGGTGGCGAACACGATCCGGCTCGCGGTCTTCGCGAGGCGCCGCGAGATCGGCATCATGCGCCTGGTCGGGGCCTCGTCGCTCTACATCCGGCTGCCGTTCCTGCTCGAGGCCCTGGTGACGGCCGCGATCTCCGTCGTGCTGGTCGGCGGGACGCTGGCCGCGGTCATGTACTTCGGCGTCGACCAGCGCCTGCGGGAGTCCGTCGGCTTCATCCCGTGGATCGAGTGGTCGAGCCTCTGGTACGCCGTGATCCGGATCGCGATCCTGGCGCCGATCCTCACCGTGATCCCGACACTCCTGGTGAGCCGCAAATCCCTCAAAGTCTGATCCTTGCGCGTTACGGTCGTCGCGTTCACTTCCCCGAACACGAGTAAGGCAGACCGGTGCGCTTCTTCCCCCGTACCGCCAGCCGACGCTGGGCTGCGGCCGTCGCCGCATGCTCGCTGGCGCTAGGCGCCCTCGCCGTCCCCTTCGCGCAGGCCGATCCCAAGGGCCTGAAGGACAAGCAGCAGCACGCCCAGCACCAGATCAAGAGCGCCCAGCACGACCTCGACGAGTCGAGCTCGCAGCTGCAGGCCGCGCAGGCCTCGCTGACGAAGGCGAAGTCCGAGCTGCACGCCGCGCGCAACGCGTTCCGCGCCGCGAGCGCCAAGCTGGACGCCGCGGAGATCCGCGACCAGGAGATGAAGGACCGAGCTCGCGGCAGCGGAGCAGCGGCTCGACACGGCGCAGCGCGATCTCGCCGCGGGTCAGGACGCGGTCGACGCGCAGCGGCTCAACCTCACCGACACGATCACCGACGTCTACGAGCAGGGCGACCCGTCGCTGCAGGCGTTCGCCAACCTCCTCAAGTCCCAGAGCACCACCGACCTGACCCGGCAGGAAGAGCTCAACAACGTCGTCGTCGGCAAGCAGACCCAGGCCTACGACGACCTGCACGCCGCCGAGGTGCTGCTCCAGGTCCGCGAGAACGAGGTCCAGTCGGCTCGCGACGACGTCGAGGTCCAGCAGCAGGCCGCCGCCGACCACCTGGTCGTCATGGAGCAGCTGCACCAGCAGGCCCGTGACGCCCGCGACTCCGTCGTACGCCTGGTCCAGGACCGGCGCGCCGCGGCCGCTGACGCCAGGTCCATCAAGCGGCAGGACCTGCGCCAGCTGCAGGCCGCCAAGAAGCGCGAGCAGCAGATCAAGCAGCAGATCCTGGCCGCCGCCCGGCGCGCCAGGGGCGGCTACACCGGCTCGACCAACGGTCTGCTGATCAAGCCGGTCGACGGCCCGGTCACCTCGCCGTTCGGCTACCGGATCCACCCGATCTACCACTACTGGGGCCTCCACGACGGCACCGACTTCGGCGTCTCCTGCGGCGAGGGCATGCGCGCCGTCGCCGGCGGCACCGTCATCGAGCGCTACTGGTCCTCGGTCTACGGCAACCGCCTCTACCTCAGCCTCGGCATGATCAACGGCAAGAACGTCACCGCCGTCTACAACCACGCCACCGGCTACCGGGTGAACGTCGGCGACCACGTCAGCCAGGGCGAGATCGTCGGGTACGTCGGCTCCACGGGCTGGTCGACCGGCTGTCACCTGCACTTCACGATCCTGGTCAACGGCACCGCCGTCGACCCGATGGACTGGCTGGCCTGAACGCGGTTGCCCGCCTCTGAGAGAATCGTGGGATGGCCAAGGAGATCGGGCAGAAGCTCGTCGCGCAGAACAAGAAGGCGCGACACGACTACCTCATCGAGGACACCTATGAGGCCGGCCTGGTCCTGATGGGCACCGAGGTCAAGTCATTGCGCCAGGGCCGGGCGTCGCTCGTCGATGGCTTCGTCGACATCGACGGTCACGAGGCGTGGCTGCACGGCGTCCACATCCCCGAGTACACCCAGGGCACCTGGACCAACCACTCCGCCCGCCGCAAGCGCAAGCTGCTCCTCAACCGCGACGAGATCGACAAGATCGAGCGCCGCGTCAACGAGAAGGGCCTGACGGTCATCCCGCTCTCGATCTACTTCAAGGACGGCCGGGCCAAGGTCGAGATCGCGCTCGCCAAGGGCAAGAAGTCGTGGGACAAGCGGCACGCCCTCGCCGAGCGACAGGCCACCCGTGAGACCGAGCAGGCGATCGGCCGCCGGGCCAAGGGCATGGGCGACTGACTAGCCCGACGCTGGCACCGTCACTTACGGTGCCTCATGCATCGGACTCGGGTAGCCGCCGCTCTGACCGTCCTCGCTGTGACTCTCGCTCTCGGGGTCTCCGGCGCCCAGGCCGATGGGTTCCACCCGGGTGCTCCCGGGATCGGTGACCCCTACTACCCGTTGTCCGGCAACGGCGGCTACGACGTCCGTCACTACGACCTCACGGTCGACTACGACCCCGTGAGCGGGGCGCTCGACGGTCACGAGAGATCACCGCCCGGTCGACCCAGGGCTCTGTCCCGTTTCGACCTCGACCTGGTGGGTCTCGAGATCGGTGGCGTGCGGGTCAACGGTGAGCCTGCGACGTTCTCGCGCTCCGGGCCAGGAGCTGCGGATCACCCCGCGGACTGGCATCCCCGACGGCGCGCGGTTCGTGGTCGAGGTCGCCTACGGCGGCATCCCGAACGGCGGCACGACGGGTCCGGTCAGCGGGATCGACGGCGGCTTCATCCCGACCGATGACGGGTTCACGATCGCGGGCCAGCCGGACTCGGCCGCGCAGTGGTTCCCGGTCAACGACCATCCCGACGACGCGGCGACGTACGCGTTCCACGTCACCGTGCCGACCGGCCTCTCGGTCGTCGCGAACGGCCGGCTCGTCGGCACCGAGACGGCCGGCGACCACACGACGTGGAACTGGCGCGCCGACGACCCGATGGCCAGCTACCTCGCCACCGTCGATGTCGGGGAGTTCGACATCTCGGACTACACGACCCCGGGCGGGCTGCAGGTCTACGACGCGATCGACTCCGACCTGGTCGACCGGGCCCAGCCGACGACCGGCACCCACCTGGCGATCTCGCAGAAGGCGTCGGCGACGTACAAGCGCCTGGCGCACGTGATCGACGTGCCCGCCGACGGCGCCACCGTGGACTTCACGATGACCCGCGACACGGAGCCCGACTGGGACTACGTGTTCGTGGAGGCGCACACCGTCGGCCAGGACGACTGGACGACCCTCGAAGGACCAGAACGGGCACACCTCCCAGGCCACGGGCCGCTCCTGCACCGCCTGGCCCGACGAGCGGCCGTTCATCTCGAGGCACTACATGACGGTCAACCAGAAGAAGGGCACGTGCAGCCCGACCGGTGCCACCGGTGTCTGGTGGGCGGCCGACGGTCGCAGCGACGGCCCGGAGCAGTGGCAGGTCGACCTCGGCGCCTTCGCCGGCAAGCAGGTCGAGCTGTCGATCACCTACGCCAGCGACTCGTCGTACCAGATGTCCGGTGTCTTCGTGGACGACATCGACGTGTCGACGGGCCAGGGGACGACCTCGTTCGAGGACGGCCTCGACGGCTGGACGGTGCCCGGCCCGCCGGGAGGCACGGCGAACGAGAACGACTGGGTCGTCGGCACGGTCGCCGACGAGCCTCCGTCGACCGGTGAGCTCGTCCAGGACGCGTTCGCCCGGGAGCCCGAGATCGTCCACTTCCTCAGCAGCTACTTCGGGCGCTACCCGTGGAAGCAGGTCGGCGGCATCGTCGACGACCTCGAAGGCCTCGGCTTCGCGCTCGAGACGCAGACCCGGCCGGTCTACGACTCGGTCTTCTTCACCGACGACGTCAGTGGCGCCAGCGTGATCGTCCACGAGCTCGCTCACCAGTGGTACGGCGACAGCGTCCGGCTGCACCGCTGGCAGAGCATCTGGCTCAACGAGGGCTTCGCGACCTACGCCGAGTGGCTGTGGTCCCAGCACGAGGGGCTCGGCTCGGTGCAGGAGGTCGCCGACCAGAACTACACGGCGTACCCGAAGAAGGACTCCTTCTGGAAGCTCCGGATCGGCGACCCCGGATCGAGGCACCTCTTCGACAACCCCGTCTACGTCCGCGGCGCCCTGGCTCTTCAGGCGCTGCGGCTGAAGATCGGGAGCAAGGACTTCTTCCGGATCCTGCGCGGCTGGCCGAAGGCCCGCGGTGGACAGTCGGTCGTCATCAAGCAGTTCGAGAAGTACGCCGAGAAGGTCTCCGGCAAGCAGCTCGACGGGCTCTTCCACCAGTGGCTGTTCAGTCGGAAGCGCCCGCCGCAGCCGAGCCCGCACGCCGGCCACCACCGGGCCGCCGACCTGCCCGCACCGGCACCGTCCAGACTGGTGAGGTGAACAGCGACACCCCCGCCGTCCGGGAGTTCTGGGAGGGTCTGGGTCTGCCGGGCCTCTTCGACGTGCACACCCACTTCCTGCCGGAGAACATCCAGCGCCGGGTGTGGGCGCAGTTCGACGTCGCCGGCCCGAAGATCGGCCGCGAGTGGCCGATCCGCTACCGCCAGCCGACCGAGGAGCGGGTCGAGATCCTGCGTGGCTTCGGCGTACGCCGTTTCTCGACGCTGCCCTACGCGCATCGGCCCGGCATCGCGACCTACCTCAACGACTGGGCGGCCGGCTTCAAGCGCGACGTGCCCGAGTCGCTGTGGTCGGCGACGTTCTACCCCGAGCCGGAGGCGGCGGCGTACGTCGAGACGCTGGTCGCCGACGGCGTCGAGATCTTCAAGGTGCACGTGCAGGTGGGGGAGTTCGACCTCGACGACCCGCTCCTCGACCCGGTCTGGGGCCTCCTCGCCGACGCCGGTGCGCCGATCGTGATCCACGCCGGCGGCGCGCCCGTCGGCAACGACTTCACCGGTCCGGCCCCGCTCGCCCGGGTGCTCGACCGGCATCCGCTGCTGGTCGCGATCGTCGCTCACATGGGCGCACCCGACCTCCTGGAGTTCCTCGAGCTCGCCGAGCGCTTCGAGCGGGTCCGCCTCGACACGACCATGGTGTTCACGGACTTCTGGCCGCAGCCCTACCCGACCGAGCTGCTGCCGCGGCTGGTCGACCTGCAGGACAAGGTCCTGCTCGGCACCGACTTCCCGACCATCCCTCATCCCTACGCCCACCAGCTCGAGGGCCTGGCCCGGCTCAACCTCGGCGACGACTGGCTGCGCGCGGTCTGTTGGGGCAATGGGTTCGAACTCTTCGGCGCCGCCCCGTAGACTCATGGCATAACTCAAGAGGGGCTGATCGGTTTCGACTTGGGACGTTAGTTCCAGATGAAGCGGGTCGAGAAGCCAGCGTCATCTCGTAAACGATCGCTGGAAACCTATAACTGCCAACAACAATCGCAGTTCCTTCGCTCTCGCTGCCTGAGCAGTGATCGAAGCGTCAGACCGGGCATCCGTCTCCGTCCCGGACCCTGACGTCATCTAGGAGACTTGCTGCTCACTCCGTGTCGCGGAGGGTGAGCGGGACTTTTCCGTGACTGAGCCTGTCGGGGACGTGTCTGTGCGAGCCCCGGGGCCGAGAAAAGCGTCAATACAGACTGCACCCGGAGAAGACCTGGATCGACGCTCGAGGACCGGGGTTCGATTCCCCGCAGCTCCACACAGAGGTCTTCGCAGAATGAACGCGAAGTCTTCGCAGCATCGCCGGGCCGGTGGAGACACCGGCTCCAGCCCTCTTGAACAAGAGCCTCCCGCGGCAACTGCCGCGGGAGGCCCTTGTGTCTGTGCTGTACGCCGGGAAGGATCAGGCAGTGCGGATCGCCGAGACGTCGAAGTCGAGCTTGACCTTCTCCGAGACGAGCACGCCGCCGGTCTCGAGGGCGGCGTTGTAGCTCAGGCCCCAGTCCTTGCGGTTGATGGTGGTCCCGCCCTCGAAGCCGACGCGCAGGTTGCCGAACGGGTCGCGGGCCGAGCCGGTGGGCTCGAAGGTGATCGTGACCGGGTTCGTCTGACCCTTGATGGCCAGGTCGCCGGTGATGACCCAGTCGTCGCCGTCGCGCTCGACCTTGGTGGAGGAGAAGGTGATCTCCTTGTTGTTGTCGGCGTCGAAGAAGTCGGCCGACTTGAGGTGGCCGTCACGGTCGGCGACGCCGGTCTCGATGCTGGCGGTCTCGATGCTCAGCTGCACCTTCGAGTTGGCCGGGTTGACGGCGTCGATGGTGGCGGTGCCGGCGAAGGTGCTGAACTGGCCGCGGACCGTGGTGACCATCGCGTGCCGGACACTGAAGCCCAGCCGGGTGTGGGTCGGGTCGATGACGTAGTCGCCGGAGATGTCCTCGACCGCGTTGGTCGGGGCGTCGAACTGCTCAGCGGGCTTGCGGGCGAAGATGGACATGGTTTCTCCTGTTGTGATGGGTGAACGAAGTCTGAAGGGATAACCGGACCGTGGTCCGCTTTGTTCCCGGTGCCGACTCAGCGCCGGGACGGGGGCAGGCCGAGAGAGTCGACGTGGGGATAGAAGAGAGCCTCGTTGGTGGCTTCGGCGAGCTCGACGATGTAGCTGATCTCGGCGCGGGCCGGCGATTGAGCCGACCACCTCATGGGTACGTCGTGATGCGGCGCCGTACGGCGTCCACGCCCCGTACCCGAGGACTACTGACGTGCCGAAGATCTTGATCGTCCTGACCGCCTCCGACCACTGGACTCTCACCGACGGGACCAAGCACCCGACCGGTTTCTGGGCCGAGGAACTGCTGTCCCCCCTGCAGGTGTTCTCCGACGCCGGGATCGACGTCGACCTCGCCAGCCCAGAGGGCAAGACGCCGGTCGTGGATGAGGGCAGCCTGGCCCCGGACACCGTCGGCGAGGATGAGTCGGCGAAGCAGCGCAAGGCCCTCGACGCCCTCGCAGGCCGGCTCGAGTCGACGCTGGTCCTCGCCGATGTCGACCTCGACTCCTACGACGCCGTCTTCGTGCCCGGCGGTCATGGCCCGATGGAGGACCTCGCCGTCAGCGACGATCTCGGCCGCATCCTCGTGACCATGCTCGACGGCGGCAAGGTCGTCTCCTCGGTCTGCCACGGCCCGGCCGGTCTCCTGCCGGCTCAGCGCGCCGACGGCTCGTGGCTGTTCGCCGGGCGCAACCTGACCGCCTTCACCGACGCCGAGGAGCAGCAGGCCGGGCTGGCCGACCAGGCGCCCTGGCTGCTGGAGACCCGTCTGCGCGAGGCCGGCGCGGCCTTCTCCTCGGGAGAACCGTGGGCGCCCTTCGTGGTCGTCGACGACAAGCTGGTGACCGGCCAGAACCCGGCGTCCAGCACCCAGGCCGCGCAGAAGGTCGTCGGACTTCTCAAGTCCTGACGACGGAGTCGACGTTGGTGGGGACGCCGACGGGGCGGATCTGGGGCCCGACCTCGAGTGCTCGCGATTCCACGAACACCCCGGGCGAGCGTGCTGCGGATCAACCACGCATTGATGTGTGCAACCAAACCGCGCCCTCGGTGCGTCCTAGGGGCATGAACCTTCGTCTCGGCAACCCGAACCTGCCCCTCCGCCTGCCACTCCGCCTGCTCTCGGCGCCGCGCTGGCGCTCACGCTCTGGTCCGCCGGGGGAGCGCCGGTGCACGCGAGCGCCGGCGACAAGCCCACGCTGATCGTGTACGCCGGCGGCGAGTCGCCTGGCGTGGAGGTGCAGTCACGCGCGGACGCCAAGCACCTGCGGGGGGCCCCGAAGGCCTTCAAGCGCTTCATCGGCAACAAGGCCCAGCGGGTCGCCGACCACTCGACCTGCACCGGTGGCTACGTGGGCGTGACCGTCGAGCGCGTGCGGACCGACGGCTTCGCGGTCGGCGGCGTCAACGACTGCGGCGGCTATGCGGCGCTGTGGGCGATCGTGGACGGGCACTGGAAGCAGATCGACGGCACCCAGGAGATCTGGGGTTGCGGCGTCCTGGTGCGACACTCGGTGCCCAGCAGCATCGCCGGCAACAAGTGCTACGACTACCAGGCCCAGAAGACGCGGCACTACCACCAGCACTGACCAAGCCGGGCCAGCCCGGCCGCCGCGGCCTTCGGCGTTCCGCGGCGGCCGGGTACGGCGAGCTCGCACCGGACCCGACGGCATCATCGTCCCCGACGTGCTGACCATCGGTGCGGACGGCGCACGGTCCGGGAGCCGACCTCCGACGTCGGCCTCTACGCGGCGGCAACACGAGCAGCCTCAGCACCGTGATCGACGTGGCCTAGAGGGCGTCGACGAAGGCGAGCACCCGCTCGACGAGCAGGTCGGTCTGCTCGGGGGAGTAGGACGGCAGCGAGCTGTCGGTGAAGAGGTGGACGTCGCCGGGGTAGAGGAAGAGCTCGGCGCTCGGGCACTCCGCGACGAACGCCCGGGCCGCGTCGAGGTCGCCCTCGCCGGCGAACGACGGGTCGCCGTCCATGCCGTGGATCTGGATCGGAAGACCGTCGGGCCACGCGCCGAACTCGGCCGGCGGCACGAACGACTCGAGCGCCAGGGCGCCGAGGGCTCCGGGACGGTTCTGCGCCAATGCCTGGGTGGGGAGCACGCCCAGCGAGAACCCGGCGTAGACGAGCGATTCCGGTAGGTCGGCAGCGGCGGCGGCTCCTCGCTGGAGGACCGTGTCGAAGCCGATGCCGCGGACGTAGCCGAGCCCGTCGTCGAGGACGTCGAACGTGTGGCCGTCGTAGAGGTCGGGGGTGTGGACCGTGTGGCCGGCGGCGCGCAGCCTGTCGGCGAAGGCGTGCACGCCGGGCGTCAGCCCCTGCGCGTGGTGGAAGAGCAGGATCTCCGTCATACGAAGATCCTGCATCACTGCGCCGACACCCCGCGGACCTCACGGTTGTGAACAGATCGTCTGGGCACACTCGATCCATGTCGCTCGGGAGTCGACTGCTGGTCGTCGTGTCTTCGCTCGCGGTCCTGGTCGGTCTCGCCTCGCCGGCAGGAGCCGCCGACGAGACGACCCCGACGACCCTCACGCTGACAGCCGCACCCGCCTACGCCGACGCGACGACGTCGCTCGCGCGTCGACCTCGTCGACCAGGCCGGCGCACCCGTCGCCGGTGCGCCGGTGCTGCTCGAACGCCGCGCCGACGGCGCCTGGACGCAGATCGCGACGGTCACGACCGACGCGGCCGGACACGCGACCAGCGACGTCCCGGTCAGTCGCGACCCGGCCGACAACGACGTGCGAGCGACGTACGCCGGAGACGAGCTGCACTCGACCTCGACCGGCGGGGCCCGGCTGCAGATCCAGCGCCGGTCCAGCACGGTGGCGATCGGCGGTCCGAAGTCGGTCGTCGACGAGCAGCAGGTCACCCTGACGATCCGGTGGCAGACCGGCAACGGCCAGCCGATCGCTGGCGAGGTCCGGGTCTACCGCGCGCTCGGCCACGGCAGGTTCGAGCCCTACCGCACCGTCCGCACCGGCGCCGACGGTCGCGTCGAGCTGCGGAGCAAGCCGCGCAACGACTCGCGGTGGCGGGCGCGAGCCGCGCAGCTCGCCTGGGTCGCGGCCGACCGGAGCCCGGTGCGCAGCATCGACAACCTCGCGCCGGGTGAGCGGGTGGCCCTCCCGAAGGGGGCACCCCGTCCGAAGATCAAGCTGCCGCAGCAGCCGCACGCGAAGGGCGCCGGCGCCCACGTCGTCGTACGCCGGATCCCCGACTCCGTCTGGGGCCAGATGACCGGCGTGACCTGGCACTCGGGCTGCCCGGTCGGCCGCAGCGAGCTGCGCCTGGTGCGCGTGAACTACTGGGACTACTCGGGCTACCGCCGCCGCGGCGAGCTGGTCGCAGGTGTCGACGCGGCCCACGCGATGGGCGCCGCCCTGGCCGACCTGTACGACCACGAGTTCCCGATCCGGGCGATGTACCGCGTCGATCGGTTCGGATGGGGCAGCCGCTCACGCGGTGGCGACGACTACGCCTCGATGGAGGCCGGCAACACCTCCGCCTTCAACTGTCGCGACGTCACCGGTCGGCCCGGCGTCCGCTCACCGCACTCCTACGGCCGAGCCATCGACATCAACACGTGGGAGAACCCCTACCGCTCCGCTCAGGGCACCGTCCCCAACACCTGGTGGCAGCCGCGGTCCCATCCTCGGGTCGCCTGGCGCACCACGTCCCACCCGGTCGTCGTGCTGATGGCCCGCCACGGCTTCCGGTGGACCTACGGCACCGGCGACACCCAGCACTTCGACTACGTCGGCAGTCGGTCGCGTGCCTCCGCCGTTCCGGAGAAGTGCAGCCGCTACTGCGACTAACCTTCCCGCATGGCTGCCGGCGGGGACTGCGTCTTCTGCGCGATCGTCGCCGGTGACCAGGCCGCTGACATCGTGCTGGACGAGCCCGATTTCCTGGCCTTTCTCGACCGGCGCCCCGTCTTCAAGGGCCACGTGCTGCTCGTCCCGCGCGAGCACGTCGTCACCCTGCCCGACCTCCCGGCCGGGCTCCGCGACGGGTTCCTCGAAGCCGCGCAGCGACTCGCGACCGCAGTGGTCGCGGGCCTCGGCGCCGAGGGCAGCTTCGTGGCGATGAACAACGTCGTCAGCCAGTCGGTCGCCCACCTCCACCTGCACGTCGTGCCCCGCACCAAGGGCGATGGCCTGCGCGGCTTCTTCTGGCCGCGGACGACCTACGCCGACGGCGAGTCGGCCGACTACGCCGCCCGGCTGCGGGAGGCGCTGTGACGCGTCCGCCGCGCTCGGCGCGCACCATCGTGCGCTGGGTCGCGGTTGCAGTCGCGCTGCTCAGCGTCGTGGTGGGGGTCCTGCTCGCGGTCACGGCCGTCCAGGTCGCCTCGGCCCGGGACCGGCTCGAGGACGAGCTCGACCCGGCGCGCGTCGAGCTCGGCACCCTCCTGGCGCTGTACGTCGACCAGGAGACCGCCGAACGCGGCTACATCCTCACCGGCAAGCCGGAGTTCCTCGAGCCGTACGACGCAGCCGCTCCGGAGATCGAGCGCAACCTCGCGCTGCTCCGCGGCCAGGTCTCGCCGGCGGTGCGCGCCGCACTGGCCGCGATGACCGACGCGCACGAGACCTGGCTGTCCGAGTCGGCGGAGCCGGAGCTCGCCGCCGTACGCGACGGGAACCGTGCCGAGGCCGCCCGGCTGGTGGCGACCGGTCAGGGCAAGGCGCTCTTCGACGCCGTGCGCGCCGCGCACACGAAGGTCGACGACCAGATCGCCGCCGAGCAGCTCGCCGCGACGCAACGCGCCGACTCGCTGCTCCGGCGTCTCTCCTGGCTGCTGGCCCTGACGATCGTGGCCTTCCTCGGCACGACGCTGCTCGCGACGGTGGCGTTCAGCCGCACCGTGCTGCGGCCGCTGTCCGTGCTCGGCCGCGACTCGCGTGCCGTCGCGGGCGGTCGGCTCGACCAGTCCGTCGGCGCGCACGGGCCGCTCGAGGTCGCCCAGGTCGGTGAGGACGTGGACACCATGCGACGGCACCTGCTCGACGAGCTCGACGCCTCCCGCCGCGCCACCGAGGCGCTCGTCCTCGGGGAGCCGGCGGTCGCTGCACTCCAGGACGCACTGACCCACCGCCCATTCCGGCGCGCCGGCCTCGAGGTCGCCGGCCAGATCGAGTCGGCGCTCGGGGTGCTCGCCGGCGACTTCCTCGACATCGTCGAGCTCGACGACGACCGTGTCGGCGTGATTCTCGGCGACGTCTCCGGTCACGGCCCGGCCGCAGCCCTGGTCGGCCTGCGGCTCAAGATCGCGATCGGCTCGATGCTCGGTCGGGTATCGCTCGACGAGCTCCTGCCGCGGGTGCGCGGCAGCCTCGCCGACCAGCCGGAGATGTTCGCGACCGTCTTCGTGGCGATCGTCGACATGGCCGCCGACACCTTGTCCTACGTGAACGCCGGCCACCCGCCGCCGCTGCTCGTTCGCTCGGGCGGGGTCCCCGACGAGCTCGACCCGACCGGCCCCCTGCTCAGTGCCGTCCTCGCGGCCGCGACCTGGGAGACCGGCGTGCGCAGCTTCGGGTCGGGTGACTCGCTGCTCGCCTTCTCCGACGGCGTCCTCGAGGCGCGCGACGGTGGGGGAGAGGAGTTCGGTGCCGACCGTGTGCTCGGCGTGGTTGCAGGCATCCAGGACCGGTCGGTCACCGAGGTCATCGACCAGCTGCGGAGCCGGGTGCGCGACCACGCGACGCGGCCGCGCGACGATGTGACGATTCTCGTGGTCCGGCGTGGGGTGCGCTCATCGGTGTCCCCCGGGGTGGCAACCTGAACGGTCGGCCGTGCGTCTCCAGTCAGACACCCCTGAAGCCGTCCACCACTCGGGAGGAACCATCGTGATCCAGGTCCGTTCGCTCGTCGCCGCAGCCGCCGCGCTCGCCGCCACCGCCACCCTCGGGGTGTCACCGGCGACCACCGCGGTCGCCGCGCCACCCACGCCCGGCGAGGGGTGGTACCTGACGACGATCGAGCACGGCAAGCCCGGCCCGTACGGCATCGTGGCGGACCGCCAGCGGCTGGTCCTGGTGTCGCCCGACGGTCACCGCACCCAGCTGCTCGACCAGCCGGCGCGCAAGGCCGGCCGGCTCGTCGACTGGTCGCCCGACGGCTCCGTCGCGCTCCTGGTGTCGCAGGACGAGAAGCACCCGCAGGCGACCCGGGTCGACGTCGCGACCGGCGACACCACGATCCTGCCGCTGCCCACCGACGTCGCCGACGTGGTGCTCGCGCCCGATGGGGAGGGCGTGCTCACGGTCGCCTACCAGGACGAGGACACCGACAAGGCGCCGCTGTCGGAGATCACCTGGGACGGCGCCCGCACGACGATCTCCGATGATGTCGACGGGCCGGTCCTGCCGTCGCCGGACGGCGCGACCCTCGTGACCCACGGTGCGGGCTGGCACACGAAGGTGATCCGGGTGCTCTCCGCCAGCGACGGGAGCGTCGTGCAGAAGGTGCACACCCCGACCCACTGCCTGCCGGTCCGTTGGTGGGACGACCACCGGGTGCTGGCCGACTGCTCGGCGAAGAAGGGCATCACGACGCTCTCCCTGGTCGACGTGAGTGCCGCGACCGTCACCCCGCTCACCGGCCGCACCGACCCCCAGCGTGAGGACCTCGGTCACCTCGACGCGCGCCGCATCGACAGCGGGCTCTACGTCCAGGTCGCCGGTCCCTGCGGCTACATCTACCTCGGCCGTCACCACGGCGACGGTCGGGTCACCAAGGTCCGGGTGCCGGGCGCAGTCGGCAACGTGCTGCTGATCGACGGCAGCGGGAGCCGGCTCACCCTCGAGCACGCGATCAGCTGCGACGGCGCGGCACCACGCTCGGCGCTGACCCGGTTCGACCCGGTCAGCAAGAAGGAGCGCACGCTCGTGCTGCTCCCCAAGCGTGAGGCGTTCGGCACCGTCCTGCCGTACGGCGAGCGCCGGGCCACCGGGTTCTGAGCTGGGCCGCTGTCCTAGGGTGTCGGTCGACAGGTAGCGAGAGTCACCGACGCAAGGAGCCAGACCGATGGGTCGTTTTGACGGGCGAGTAGCAGTCGTCACCGGAGCAGCACGCGGCATCGGGTTCGGCACCGCCACCCGCTTCGCCGAGGAGGGCGCGTCGGTCGCGATCCTCGACCTCGACGAGACCGCGGCCGCGGAGGCGGCGGCGAAGCTGCCCCTCGTCGACGGCGCGAAGGCGATCGGCATCGGTTGCGACGTCAGCAACACCGAGGCCGGTGAGGCCGCCGTGGAGCGGGTCGTCGCCGAGCTCGGCGGGATCCACATCCTGGTCAACAACGCCGGCGTCACCCGCGACAACCTGCTCTTCAAGATGACCGACGACGACTGGGACATGGTCATGAACGTCCACCTGCGTGGTGCGTTCGTGATGACCCGAGCGGCCCAGAAGCACTTCGTCGCCCAGAAGTACGGCAAGATCGTCAACCTCTCGAGCGTCTCCGCGCTCGGCAACCGCGGCCAGCTGAACTACTCGGCCGCCAAGATGGGCATCCAGGGCTTCACCCGGACCCTCGGCATCGAGCTCGGCCGCTACGGCGTCAACGCCAACGCGATCGCGCCCGGCTTCATCGCCACCGAGATGACCGACGCCACCGCGGCCCGCCTCGGCGTCGGCGTCGAGGAGTTCCGCGCTGCTGCCGCCGAGCAGAACCCGGTCAAGCGCGTCGGCTACCCCGAGGACATCGCGGCCGCGGCCGCGTTCCTGTGCGCCGACGAGGCGTCGTACATCACCGGCCAGACGTTGTACGTCGACGGTGGCGCCAAGCTCGGATAGCAGACCGTTCCCCCGATGGGTGGGCGCGCCTCCCCACGGGGTACGGTCGCGCCTGCACACTTGAAGTCGACCAGATCACATGAGTTTCCCGAACGGAGCGTTCCCGTGCGCCGTGCCCACATCACCACTGCCCTTCTCGTGGCGACGAGCCTGGTGCTCGTCGGCTGTGGCGGCTCCGACGAGCCCGCGACCGACGAGTCCCCGGCGGCCCAGCAGGTCGCCGGCTCCAACGAGGTCGCCTCGACCTGGCCGATGACCGGTCTGCCGGTCACCGGCGACGAGAGCGCCTCGAAGGACTACCCCGTCCTCGTGACCAAGATGGACAACACCGAGGCGAGCTCGCCGCAGATCGGCCTCGGTCAGGCCGACATGGTGGTCGAGGAGCTGGTCGAGGGTGGGCTGACCCGCCTCGCGGCGTTCTTCTACTCCCAGCTGCCGACCCGGGTCGGGCCGGTGCGCTCGATGCGCGCCAGCGACGTCGGCATCGTGTCGCCGGTCGACGCGTCGATCGTGACCAGTGGTGCGGCCTCGAAGACCATCGGGATCATCAAGGACGCGGGCATCACCTACTACCCCGAGGGCTCGGCCGGCATCACGCGCGACACCACGCGCAGCGCGCCGTACAACGTCTTCGCCGACCTGACCACGATCGCCGAGACCGCCAAGCAGGAGGAGGCGCGCCCGGCCGACTACCTCCCGTGGGGTGCCGAGGACGACTTCCCCGGCGGCCAGGCGGCCAAGACGATCGCTGCGTCCTTCGGTGGCGGGCACACCACCAACTGGACCTACGACGGCAAGGGCTACGTCAACGAGAACACGTACGCCGACCAGGGTGACGAGTTCCCGGCCGACTCGGTGCTGGTGCTGCGAGTCGAGGTCGGCGACGCCGGCTACCTCGACCCCGCGGGCAACCCGGTGCCCGAGACCAAGCTGACCGGCAAGGGCCAGGCGATGCTCTTCCACGACGGCAAGGTCGTGCGGGGCACCTGGACGAAGTCCGCCCTCGACGCGCCGATCAAGCTGTCGACCAAGGCCGGCGACCTCACCGTGCCCGCCGGTCACACCTGGATCGAGCTGGTGCCCGCGGCCAACGGGGACGTCACCTTCACGAAGTAGGTGGCACGCCCGTGACGCCCGGCACCAGGTCGGTGCCGCTCTCGGCGAGCGCCTGGAAGCCGGCGAGGATGAAGCCGATCGCGGTCTCGACGTTCGCCGCGGCCACGATCGGGTCCTCGGCGCTCGAGACCGACTCGCCGGCCGACGACATCGCGCCGAAGAAGATCCGCGCGAAGGTCTGCTGCAGGGCCTCGTCGAGCTCCCACTTGCCCGCGGCGAGCACGGAGCGGACGATGTCGAGGACGTTGGCGAACGTCGAGCGCTCCTCCTGCTCGCGATAGCGCTCGTAGCCGAGCACCGAGGGACCTTCCTGGATCACGATCCGGCGGTAGCGCGCCTCCTGGACCACGGCCAGGAAGGCGCGGAGACCGGCGGTGGCCTTCTCCCACGGGTCCTTGTGACCCTTGAGCGCCTTCTGGATGGCGCGGGATGCGTCCTGCTCGACCCGTTCGAAGACCGCCTCGAAGAGCGCCTGCTTGCCGCTGAAGTGGTGGTAGAGCGCACCCTTGGTGACCCGCGCGCCGGCCACGATCGAGTCGAGCGAGGTGGCGGCGTAGCCGTTCTCCGTGAAGAGCTCCTCGGCGATGTCGATCAGCGCCCGCTTGGTGGACGCGGAGTACTGCTGGCGGCGGCTCGCGCCGGGGACTCCGGGGACCTTGGGCACCAGCTTCGAGACCGAGGACTTGCTCATAGTTCCGGCAGCCTAATACCGACCGTCGGTACGGGTGACTCGGATCACCGCACGGAAGGTTGCATACCGACGGTATGGCTGCATACCGTGAGTACGTACTTGCGGTATGCAAGTCCTCCCCGAAGGAGAACACCATGACCTGGAAGTCCTTCCACAGCCGCGGAGCGATCCTCCGCGACGTGATCACCAGCGCGAACCGTCGACGCGACGGACTCCTCCCGATGGACGTCGACGGCGTCGCCGAGACCTTCGGCGACGAGCTCACGCTCCTCGGCGCCCTCCAGCTGCGGTGGCACACCCGGCTCGCCGGGCGCATCGAGCGGGAGCTGATGCTCCAGCCGATGGAGCTCGAGGACGCCGTGGTCGCCGCCTGGCACGCCACCGCCGAGGAGCTGCCCGGTGTGCGGGCGATCGTCGATCGCCAGCGGGCCGAGCCCACCGACGCGGCCATCGCCGAGGCGATGGCCAAGTCTGCCGCCAAGGAGCAGGTCCTGCTCGCCATGATGTCCGGTCGCGTCAGTGCGCCCGGTCCGGACGCCGTCCGCGTGGGTGCGGAGATCGAGCGTCGCGCGCGAGCGTCGTACGCCGCAACGCCGATGGTCGAGCCGACCACCCGCGACAGCCTGCTCGACCGGCTCAAGGCGGTCCTCGCGGCCTGACCCGCCGCACCAGAACCAGACAGCCCCGGTGGCGACGCCTCCTCCCTCCCACGTCGTCGTCGGGGCTGTCGTCTGCCCGGGCTTCCCACGCCGTAGGTGATGATGGAGCCATGAGCGAGGCGCGAGCGGGGATGCTGCTCGTGGCGACGCCTGCGTTGCTCGACCCGAACTTCGCCGACAGTGTCGTGCTCCTCCTCGACGTCGACGCCGACGGGGCGCTGGGGGTCGTCCTCAACCGACCGTCCGGGGTGCCGGTCGGGGAGGTCCTCGACGCGTGGTCCAGCGTCGTCGACGAGCCGGACGTGCTCTTCCAGGGCGGCCCGGTCGGCGCCGACGGTGCGCTCGCGGTCGCTCTGCTGCGCGATCCGGAGGACGTCCCTGTCGGGTTCAAGCCGATCGACGGACTGCTGGGGCTGGTCGACCTGGACGCGCCCGTCGAGCTGCTCGAGGGCAGCCTCGCCGCGCTGCGGATCTTCGCCGGGTACGCCGGCTGGGGCGCCGAGCAGCTCGACGGCGAGATCGCCGAGGGGAGCTGGTACGTCGTCGCCGGGGAGGCTCCCGACGTCTTCCGGTTCGATCCCGGGGAGCTGTGGCGCGACGTCCTGCGCCGCCAGCCCGGCGAGCTCGCGTGGAACTCCACCAGGCCCGTCGACCCCGACCTGAACTAGCTCACGCCTGGAGCAGGTGCTCCCGGGTCAGGAAGTCGCGGCGCAGGTCGTCGGGAAGTCCTTCGTACGGCGAGATCTGGGTGCGGTGCAGCGCGATCGCCTGCTCGCGGACGGCGAGATGCTCGGTGGTGTCGACGACGACCGCGACGAGCTCGTCGGGGGTCCCGAGGTCGGCGTAGGCGAGGTGCGCCATCTCCGGCCGGATGTGGATCATGTGCTCCGTCCACCGCGACATCAAGCTGCGCGGCAGGGCCTGGAGGTAGGCCGGGACGGACCGCTCGGCCGCGATCTCGGCGGCGGCGTCGCGCATCCGGGCGTGGTCTCGGTGGCCGTCCGCGGCATCCAGGCTGATGATGACGTCGGGGTCGACCTCGGCGGCGATCGCGCGCACGGCGTTGCTCACGTCGGTCGGGTCGGCAGCGCACAACGAGCCTGGCGGGGGAGTGCCGTCCATCCCGGAGTCGGCGAAGTCGAGCAGCACCAGTCGGGACACGCCGAGCAGTTCCGCCGCCTCGCGCAGCTCCTCCTCGCGCACCTCGCCGAGCGGCCGGCCGTCGAGGTCGATGCCCGGGGCGGGTTCGCCTGCTTCGCCGCGCGTCGCACAGACGACGGTGGTCACCCAGCCGTGGTCGGCGGCGGCCAGGAGGAGCGAGCCGCATCCGAACGTCTCGTCATCGGGATGGGCGACGACGAGCAGGAGGCGGGGAGGGCTGTGTCGCGGCGTCAGGTCCGGGAACATGGAAGGAGTAGATACTGCCCAAGACAGTATGTCAAGATGCCGCATGACCCCCACCAGCTATGCGCTCCTCGGTCTGCTCGCGATCCGGCCGTGGACGACGTACGAGCTCGCCCAGCAGGTCCGACGCAGCCTCAACTGGTTCTGGCCGCGGGCCGAGCGCAAGCTCTACGACGAGCCGAAGCGCCTGGTCGCGGCCGGCTACGCGACGTCGCACGAGGAGTTCACCGGTCGTCGCAAGCGCACCGTCTACGAGATCACGCCCGACGGTCGTCGTGCGCTGGCGTCCTGGCTCGCGGAGGAGGCGGCGCCGCCGATCTGGGAGTCCGAGGCGATGGTCAAGCTGTTCTTCGCGGACGCGGGCGACCTCGACGCACTGCGCGCGACGCTGGACGGCATGGCGGCCGGCGCGCGGTCACGGCTGGACGAGCTGACCGAGCTCGCGGAGGGTGAGCGGCCCTTCCCGGAGCGCCGGCACCTCAGCTTCATCACCCTGCGGCTCCGACAGGAGCAGGAGCAGACGATGATCACCTGGGCTGCCTGGGCTCTCGCCGAGGTGGAACGGTGGCGGGCCACCGGCGACCCGGGGGTGTCGTACCCTTGAGCCCGTGACCACCATCGGATTCTCGACCGACACCGACGTCCTGGAGGACCGGCGTACCGTCCCGACCGACGAGGGTGACCACGAGCGGTTCTCCCACTACGTGGAGAAGGACAAGCTCACCGAGGCGATGGTGATGGGCACTCCCGTCGTCGCCCTCTGCGGCAAGGTCTGGGTGCCGAGCCGGGCGCCGGAGAAGTTCCCGGTGTGCCCGGAGTGCAAGGAAGTCTGGGAGTCCCTCAACGACGAGCCGGGCTCCGGCGAGTGACGGGTCGGCCCGAGACCGACCCCCCGCTCGACACGCCCCTCGGATCCAAGCTCAGTCCGGCCTGGCCGGAGCGCGCTGCCTGGGGTACGGCGCCTTCGCTGCGTGCGTGGCAGACGGCGGCCATGCGGCAGTACTTCGACGACCTGCCGCGTGACTTCCTCGCGGTCGCGACCCCGGGCGCCGGCAAGACGACCTTCGCGTTGTCGGTCGCGGCGGAGCTGATCGGCCGCCGGCTGGTCGACCGGATCACGATCGTCGCGCCGACCGAGCACCTCAAGCTGCAGTGGGCCGAGGCCGCTGCCCGGGCAGGCATCCCGATCGACCCGACGTACTCCGCGGGCAAGGGCAAGACCTCGCAGGACTTCGTCGGCATCGCCGTGACGTACGCCGGGGTCGCGGTCAACCCGCTCGCCATGCGGATCCGCACCGAGCGCTTCAAGACCCTGGTGATCCTCGACGAGGTGCACCACGCCGGCGACGCGCTGTCGTGGGGCGAGGGCGTCCGCGAGGCCTTCGAGCCGGCCGCTCGGCGGCTGGCGCTGACCGGCACGCCGTTCCGCTCCGACATCAACCCGATCCCGTTCGTCACCTACGCGCCCGGCGGCGACGGGGTGCCGCGCTCGGTGGCCGACTACTCCTACGGCTACTCCCACGCGCTCGCCGACCACGTCGTCCGGCCGGTGCTCTTCATGGCCTACTCCGGCGAGATGCAGTGGCGCACCCGCGCCGGCGACGAGATCGCCGCGCGCCTCGGGGAGCCGCTGACCAAGGACCTGACCAACCAGGCGCTGCGGACGGCCCTGGATCCGAAGGGCTCGTGGATGCCGTCCGTGCTGACCGCGGCGGACATGCGCCTCGACGAGGTGCGCCGGCACGTCCCGGACGCGGGCGGCCTGGTGATCGCCACCGACCAGGACTCTGCGCGCGCCTACGCCAAGCTGCTGCGTCAGATCTCGGGCGAGGCTGCGGTCGTGGTGCTCTCGGACGAGAAGGCGGCCTCGAAGAAGATCACGGAGTTCAGCGAGGGCGACCAGCGCTGGATGGTCGCCGTGCGGATGGTGTCGGAGGGCGTCGACGTGCCGCGTCTCGCCGTCGGTGTCTACGCGACCACGACCTCGACGCCGCTCTTCTTCGCCCAGGCCGTGGGCCGCTTCGTGCGCGCCCGCAACCGCGGCGAGACCGCGACGGTCTTCCTGCCGTCGGTGCCGCACCTGCTCGGCCACGCCTCCGAGATGGAGCTCGAGCGCGACCACGTGCTCGGCCGCAAGATCAACGACGAGGGCGACATCTTCGCCGCCGAGAACGACCTGCTTGCGCAGGCCAACGCCGGCGAGGGTGCGTCCGACGAGCTCGAGATGTCCTTCGAGGCGCTCGGGTCGGAGGCCCGCTTCGACCGGGTGCTCTTCGACGGTGGCGAGTTCGGCCACGCCGGCGAGGTGCACGTCGGGTCGGAGGAGGAGATGGACTTCCTCGGCATCCCCGGTCTGCTCGAGCCGTCGCAGATGCGCGAGCTGCTCCAGCAGCGCCAGAGCGACCGGGCCAAGAAGCAGAAGGCCACGGCCGACGCCGAGCCCGACACGGTCGCCGAGGTGTCGACGTACGAACAGCTCGCGGTGCTGCGCCGCGAGCTCAACGGGCTGGTCGCCGCGTGGTACCACCGCACCGGCCAGGCGCACGGCATCACCCACGCCGCGCTGCGCAAGGAGTGCGGCGGGCCGGCTGCGGCGGTCGCCACGGCCGAGCAGCTGCATGCGCGGATCGACCGCGTGCGCGAGTGGGCGACGCGCAAGTCGTCCTAGACTCGCCGGCGTGCCGTCCGAGACCTCGCAGACCCTCGATCGCGGGCTCCGGGTCCTCGACGTGCTGGCCGCCTCACCCGACGGGCTGACCGTCACCGAGCTCGCGGCCCGGCTCGACGTCAACCGGACGATCGTGCACCGGCTGGTCAGCACGCTCGAGCAGCACGCGCTCGTACGCCGGGACCCGCGCGGCCGCCTGCGGCTCGGGCTCGGCGTCCTGCGGCTCGGCTCCTCGGTGCAGCCGGTGCTGCGCGACGTCGCCGTACCCGTGCTTCGCGAGCTGGCCGACGCGGTCGGCTGCACCGCGCACCTCACGGTCGCCGAGGGTGACGATGCCCTGGCGCTGGCCGTGGTCGAGCCGACCTGGACCGCATTCCACGTGAGCTATCGGGTCGGCTCGCGGCACCCGCTCGCGCAGGGAGCCGCCGGCAAGGCGATCCTGATCGGCCGCGCGGACGACCCCACGCCGTACGCCGTGACGGCCGGGGAGCTGCAGTCCGGCGCCCGCGGCCTGGCCGCCCCGGTGCGTGGCGTGCCCGGCCTCGAGGCCAGCGTGGGCATCGTGACCCTGGACCCGGACATCGACAGGGCGACCATCGGGCCGGCCGTCGAACGCGCGGCCGCCGAGATCGCTGCACGGCTCGCTTAGCCGCATTCTCCGGTGCAGCCGGTTGCTAGTCGCTGAGGCCGGCGCGCGCGAGCGGCCGGACCCGGTAGGGCACCTGGGTCGCGAGCGCGATGACCGTCGAGGAGCGCACGATCGCCGGGGTCTCGAGGACCCGGTCGATGACCCGCTGGAGGTCGGTGTTGGAGCGGGCTACCACCCGCGCCCACATGTCGCCGGCCCCGGTGATCGTGTGCACCTCGAGCACCTCCGCGATGCCGGCCAGGTGGGCGCCCACCGTGTCGTGGCCGCCCTGGCTGGTCTCCTGGCGGATCTCGAGGGTCAGGAACGCCGTCACCGGGTAGCCGAGTGCCTCGGGGGAGAGGTCCGGCCCCCAGCCGGTGATCACCCCGGTCGCGGCCAGCCGGTCGAGTCGCGCCTGCACGGTCCCGCGGGCCACGCCGAGCCGGCGCGAGGCCTCGAGCACGCCGACGCGGGGGTCGTCGGCGAAGAGGTCGATCAATCTGCCGTCGAGCTCGTCCATCTTGACCTCCGTTGCTGGACAGGTTGCACAGCGTTTCGCCACACGATTGCACACTCTGCGCTATCCGGGCAGGGTTTCGACCCATGACGACGACCCACCACGCCCTCACCGCCGACGAGCTCAAGGCCGACCTCACCCTCGAGCAGCTCCAGCAGCTGGTCGGCCTCGTGGAGTACGACGAGGAGGGTGACGTCTTCCCGGTCACCGGCTGGGACGCGATCGTCTTCGTGGTCGGCAACGCCACCCAGGCCGCGCACTACTACCAGTCCGCGTGGGGCATGGAGCTGGTCGCCTACTCCGGCCCGGAGAACGGCAACCGCGACCACAAGTCCTTCGTGCTGCGGTCCGGCTCGATCAAGTTCGTGCTCAACGGCGCGGTCGACCCCGACAGCCCGCTGGCCGACCACCACCGCCGCCACGGCGACGGCGTCGTCGACATCGCGCTCGAGGTGCCCGACGTCGACAAGTGCATCGCCCAGGCCCGCAAGGCCGGTGCCCGCGTCGTCCGCGAGCCCGAGGACGTCACCGACGAGCACGGCACGATCCGGATCGCCGCGATCGCGACGTACGGCGAGACCGTGCACACCCTCGTCGACCGCAGCCGGTACGACGGCCCCTACCTGCCCGGCTACGTCGCGAAGTCCTCGACCATCGAGCACAAGGCCGGCCAGCCGAAGCGGCTCTTCCAGGCGCTCGACCACATCGTCGGCAACGTCGAGCTCGGCCACATGGACGAGTGGGTCGAGTTCTACAACAAGGTCATGGGCTTCACGAACATGGCGGAGTTCATCGGCGACGACATCGCCACCGACTACTCGGCGCTGATGTCGAAGGTCGTCGCGAACGGCAACCACCGGGTGAAGTTCCCGCTCAACGAGCCCGCGATCGCGAAGAAGAAGTCGCAGATCGACGAGTACCTCGAGTTCTACCGCGGCGCCGGCGCCCAGCACCTCGCGGTCGCGACCAACGACATCCTCGCGTCGGTCGACGCGCTGCGCGCCAACGGCGTGGAGTTCCTGGCGACGCCCGACTCCTACTACGAGGACCCCGAGCTGCGCGCCCGCATCGGCAACGTCCGGGTCCCGATCGAGGAGCTGCAGAAGCGCGCGATCCTGGTCGACCGCGACGAGGACGGCTACCTGCTGCAGATCTTCACCAAGCCGCTCGGCGACCGGCCGACGGTCTTCTTCGAGCTGATCGAGCGGCACGGCTCGCTCGGCTTCGGCAAGGGCAACTTCAAGGCGCTCTTCGAGGCGATCGAGCGCGAGCAGGACGCCCGCGGGAACCTCTAGTCATCTCGAGGTCCCGCGCCGGCGCTGCGCTAGCGTGCGGAGCAGGTCGACACCGGCTGGCTGGTACCCCGAACCTCGCACCCGCGGCGCCAGTCGCCCCGACGTATCAGACGTCGTACGGATCCGCTAGGCAGTTCCCTAGGCCAGGTCGCCCACCAGCTCGGCCTCGGCCTCCGCTGCGCTGTGCGCTGCCGGAGCGTGCGTCCCGGCGACGACCTTGCGACCCGCGGTCATGATCACGACGCCGACGAGCACGGAGACGGCGCCGAACCAGAACGGCGCGTGCGGGCCGACGTTCTCACCGAGCTTGAGGGCGACGTAGGGGCCGACCGCACCGCCGCAGAAGCGGAGGAAGGAGTACGCCGCCGACGCGACCGGGCGCTCGACCGGGGCCGCGCCCATCACGATCTCGGTGATCAGGGTGTTGTTGATGCCGATGAAGGCGCCCGACAGCACGATGCCCGCGATCACGAACGGCGTGTGCTCGGTGAAGATCGCGATCATCGCAAGGTCGAGCGCGAACAGCACGAGCATGGTGATCACGCTCGGCACGGTGCCGATCAGCTTCTGCACCTGGGGCGCGACGAAGACCGACGTGAACGCCAGCAGCAGGCCCCAGCCGAAGAAGATCCAGCCGATGTCGATGATGCTCGCGTCCGGCAGCGCGAACGGGCCGGCTGCGAGGATCGTGAAGAAGCCGATGTTGTAGAAGATCGCGGTCAGGCCGGTCAGCAGCAGCGCGGGGTAGCGCAGCGCCCGGAACGGGTCGAGGATCGACGTACGACGTCCGGTCGGGGGCGTGCTCGGCAGGAAGATCGACGTGGCGATCAGGGCGATGATCATCAGGCAGGAGACGCCGAAGAACGGTGCGCGCCACGACTGCTCACCGAGCAGCCCGCCGACGAGCGGGCCGGAGGCGATGCCGATGCCGAGGGCGGCCTCGAAGAGGATGATCGCGCGGGCGGTCGAGCCGGACGCGGCGGTGACGATCGTCGAGAGCGCGGTCGCGACGAAGAGCGCGTTGCCCAGGCCCCAGCCGGCGCGGAAGCCGACGATCTGGCCGACGGTGCTCGAGGAGCCGGCCAGCGCGGCGAAGACGATGATCAGCGCCAGGCCGCTGATCAGGGTGCGCTTCGCGCCGATCCGGCTGGAGATGACACCGGTGACCAGCATCGCGACACCCATGATCGCCATGTAGCTGGTGAACATCAGCGAGACCTGGCTCGGTGTCGCCTGCAGCTGGGCCGCGATGTCCTTGAGGATCGGGTCGACGAGCCCGATGCCCATGAAGGCGATCACGCATGCGAAGGCGACCGCCCACACCGCGCGGGGCTGCTTGAAGAAGGAGCCCTGGTCGGGCTCGGTGGACGTGGCGTGGTGACTCACGAGCGTCCTTCCGAGAGGCTGTGCTTGTCGACGACGGCTCGGAGCACGGCGACCGCCGTCGCGAGGTCATCGGTGGTGAGATCGGGATGTGCTGCGACGAGCTCGGCGACCCGCTCGCCGTGGCGGCGGCGGACCCGGTCGAGCTCGTCGCGACCGGCGTCCGACAGCGTGATCACGCTGCTGCGTGCGTCGTCGGGGTTGCGCTCCTTGGTCACCCAGCCCTGCTCGACCAGCTGGCTCACCGCGACCGACATGGTGGGCTGCGAACAGCGGTCGAGGTCGGCGAGCTGGGTGATGCCCAGCGGGCCGTACTGGTCCAGGAGCGAGATGACGCGCGTCCCCGCGGGCAGCTCCAGGTCGCGCCGTACGGCGCGCACGAGCCGGGCCGCATAGACGACCAGGTCGCTGGCGAGCTCGGTGTCGGTCATGCCTTCCACATTACATAGGAAGCCTATGCAAATCCAGGTGAGCCGGGTCACGCGCTGTCGTGGAGGATGGGCGCATGTCGACGTACATCGCGTTCCTGCGTGCGATCAACCTGGGTTCGACGCGGAAGTTCCCGAAGGACGCCATCAAGGCGGCGGTCGAGGCGGCCGGGGGCACCGACGTGGAGACCTACATCAACACCGGCAACGTCCGCCTCACCACGCGGATGCGCTCACGCGCGAAGGTCGAGGCGGCGCTGGAGAAGGCCTTCCTGGCCGATCGTGGCTTCGAGGTGCCGACCATCGCCTTCACGCCCGCGGAGCTGGTCGAGATCGCCGAGCACGCTGCGAGCTTCGGTCACGAGGGCCGCCACTACGTCTCGCTGCTCAAGGAGCCGCCGTCGGCAGCGGCGGTCAAGAAGCTCGAGGAGGCGTCGACGGCCGGCGAGGTCGCCAAGGTCGGCGGCCGCGCGATCCACCTCCTGCTGGGGGAGAACTACCACGAGGCCAAGCTGACCAACGCGATCGTGGAGAAGCACTGCGGCGTCGCGACGAACCGCAACCTCACCGTGATCGAGGCGCTCGCGAACAAGTGGGGTTCGTGAACTTCGTGTGTCGACACGCCTGAGGTCCTTGTCCTCGACGCACGCGCCGGGATAGAACGTCCTGTCAGTTGGACCGTTCTCGGGAGGAACACCTTGTCTGAAGCCATGCCGTCGCGCCGCGCCGTTCTCGCAGGTGGAGTCACCGGAGGTGCCGCGCTCGCGGCCGCCGGCTACGCCACCCCGTCGTACGGCGACGCCTACGACCGCGCCAAGCCCAAGAAGCGGGTGCGGCTGACCGTGCTCGGCACCACCGACCTGCACGGCAACGTCTACAACTGGGACTACTTCAAGAACGCCGAGTTCGACAACGCCAAGCACGACGACATCGGGCTCGCCAAGGCGACCACGCTGATCAAGGCGATGCGCAAGAAGCGGCACGGCGAGCCGATCCTCACGCTGGACGCCGGCGACACGATCCAGGGCACTCCGCTGGCGTACTACTACGCGAAGATCGACCCGATCTCGACGACCGTGAAGCACCCGATGGCGCGGGCGATGAACCTGGTCGGCTACGACGCTGCCGCGCTCGGCAACCACGAGTTCAACTACGGCATCGACACCCTGCGCACGTTCGAGGAGCAGCTGGACTTCCCGCTGCTCGGCGCCAACGCGGTCGACCCGGCGACGAAGCGCCCGGCGTTCCGGCCGTACGTGATCAAGACCTACAAGGTCGGGGGCGGTCGCACGCTCAAGGTCGGCGTGCTCGGCCTCACCAACCCGGGCATCGCGATCTGGGACAAGGCCAACGTCGAGGGGAAGATGGAGTTCCCCGGGCTGGTCGAGCAGGCGTCGAAGTTCGTGCCCGAGATGAAGAAGAAGGGCTGCGACCTGGTCATCGTGTCCGCCCACTCGGGGGCGAGCACGTCCTCGTCGTACGGCGACGCGCTGCCCTATCCGGAGAACGCCGCCTCGTTGGTCGCCGCGCAGGTGCCGCACGTCGACGCGATCCTGGTCGGCCACGCGCACCTCGAGGTCCCGCAGACGTTCGTCCGCAACGAGAAGACCGGCCAGCAGGTGCTGCTGTGCGAGCCGTACTACTGGGGCATGCGGGTCGCCGTCATGGACCTGATCGTGCAGGAGACCTACACCAAGCACGGCAAGCTGAAGTGGGTGCTGGTCGCGTCCGGATCGCAGCTGCTCAACTCCAACACCGTCGCCGCCGACCCGGCCGTGGCCGGCGCCGTGCAGGCCCAGCACGACACGGTGGTCGACTACGTCAACTCGCCGATCGGCACCTCCACCGAGGAGCTGCTCGCCGCGCGCGCCGTGGTCGAGGACGTGCCGATCATCGACTTCGTCAACTTCGTCCAGGCGGACGCGGTCAAGGCGGGCCTCGACCGGAGCAGACGCGTCGCTGCCGGTCCTGTCGATCGCGGCGCCGTTCAACCGGGCCGCGTCGTTCCCGTCCGGGCAGGTCACCGTCCGCGACGTCGCGGGTCTCTACATCTACGACAACACCCTGCTCGGCGTGAAGGTGTCCGGGGCCGACGTACGCGCCTACCTGGAGTACTCCGCGCGCTACTTCAAGCAGGTCTCCGGCACCGGCCCGTTCACGATGGACCAGGTGACCAACGCGGTGACGGTGACCGCCCCCAACGGCACGCCCGACTACAACTACGACGCGGTCGCCGGCCTCGACGCGCCGCTCACCTACGACATCGACATCTCGAAGGCGCCTGGGTCCCGGATCGTCTCTCTGGCGTACGACGGGAAGCCGGTCGAGGACGGCCAGCAGTTCGTGATGGCGGTCAACAACTACCGCCAGTCCGGTGGTGGCGGCTTCCCCGCGGTCTCCACCGCGACGGTCGTCTACAACCGCCAGAACGAGATCCGGCAGCTGCTCATCGACTGGGTCACCGCGAACGGGACCATCGACCCCGCCGACTTCGCGTCCGTCGACTGGCGGCTCGTGTCGGGTGGGCGCCGATCACGGTCACCTGACCGCGTCGCGTCGTACCTGACCCGAGAGTCGTGGATCCAGTGGAATCGCAGCTCTCCGGTCAGGACGACGCGCCTCACTCCCCGCGGAACTCCGGCCTCCGGCCCTCGGCGAACGCGTCCAGGCCCTCGGCGAAGTCCTGGGTGGTGAAGAGGGCGCGCTGGCCGGAGTGCTCGCGGTCGAGGGCGGCCTCGAGGTCGGGGAGGGTCGCGGCGTTGATCGCCTTCTTGATCGCGCTCTGGGCGATCAGCGGCCCGCGAGCGAGCCGGCGGGCGAGCTTCGCGACCAGGTCGGGGAAGTCCGCGTCGGGCGCGACGTGGGTGATCAGCCCGGCCTCGAGGGCCTCGGTCGCGGAGAGCGGTTCGGCGAGCAGCGCCATCCGCATCGCGCGGGCCCGGCCGATCGAGGCGGCCACGGAGTACGACGAGCCGCCGTCGGTCATCAGCCCGAGGCGGGTGAAGGGCAGCAGGAAGGCGGCGGACTCCGCGGCGACGATGATGTCGGAGGCCAGGGCGGCCGAGCACGCGACCCCGGCGGCGATCCCGTTCACGGCCGCGAGCACCGGGACCGGGCAGGAGACGACGGCCCGGATCACCCGGTTGGCGCCGTCCATCGTCTCGACCGGGTGCTGCGGCGCGAGCCGCAGCGAGTCCATGTCGGCGCCGGCGCTGAAGCCCGCGCCGGTGCCGGTGATGACCACGACGCGCACGTCGTCACGACCGCGCACTCCCTCGAGCTCCGAGGCCAGCGCCATCATCATCGCGCCGTCGACGGCGTTGAGGATCTCGGGCCGGTTGAAGGTCAGCCACAGGGCGCCGTCCTCGGCGCGGACCTCGAGGTCAGACAACGTCGACACCCGCCGCCCGCATCTCGGCGAGCGCGGTCGCGGTCGTGTCCGGAGCGACGCCGGCGGCCAGGTCGACGAGCAACCGGGTCGAGAACCCGGCGGCCACCGCATCCAGCGCGGTCGCCCGGACGCAGTAGTCGGTGGCGATCCCGCAGACGTCGACCTCGATCACGTCGTGTGCGCGCAGCCAGTCGGCGAGACCGGACGCCGTCCGGGTCGAGGCCCTCGAACCCTGAGTAGGCCGCGGCGTGCTCGCCCTTGAGGAAGATCGCGTCGAACGGTTGCGGGTCGAGGTTCGGGTGGAACGCCTCGCCGTCGGTGCCGACCGCGCAGTGCACCGGCCAGGACTCCGCGAAGTCGGGATCCCCCGACCAGTGCGCTCCCGGGTCGACGTGGTGGTCCTTGGTCGCCACGACGTGGGAGTACGTCGGCGCCTCGGGTCCCGCCGCCACCCACGACCGGAGCAGCGTGCCGATGTCGGCGGCGACCGCCGCGCCGCCTGCGACGGGGAGCGAGCCACCCTCGCAGAAGTCGTTCTGGACGTCGGTCACGATCAACGCGCGCGTCATGCTCCGACAGTAACCGTCGGGATCACGGGCTCCCCGCGCGACATCTGCTGGACCTCGACGGGCAGCTCGGCCCGTGCGGCGGCATGTCGCTCCCGCGCAGCCTCCAGCGACTCGCGCCCGACGATCTCGCCGCCCCGCACCAGCGGGACCAGCAGCGATCGGTCGTCACCGTCGTCGACCGGAGGCGCGCCGACACCGATCACCTCGGCCTCGGCCACCCCGGCGGCGGAGCGACGGCGTACGGCGTACTTCCGTCCGCCCGCTGACTCCTTGTCGACGCTGCGCTTCGCGACGGAGACCATCTCGCCCGATGCCGACTCGCGGGCGACCAGCTTGTAGACGAACCCGCAGGTCGGGTGGCCGCTGCCGGTCACCAGCTCGGTGCCGACGCCGTAGCCGTCCACGGGCGCGGCCGCCAGCGACGCGATCGCGAACTCGTCCAGGTCGCTCGTCACGATCACCCGCGTGCCGGTCGCGCCGAGCGAGTCGAGCTGCGCCCGCACCTGCTGGGCGAGCACGCCGAGGTCGCCGGAGTCGATCCGGACCGCGCCGAGCTCGGTGCCCGCGACCTCCACGGCGAGCCGCACGGCCGCGGGGATGTCGTAGGTGTCGACGAGCAACGTCGTCCCGACCCCGAGCGCGTCGACCTGCGCGCGGAAGGCGTCACCCTCGGTGTCGTGCAGGAGCGTGAAGCTGTGCGCGCTGGTGCCGGTCGTCGGCACGCCGTACCGCTGCCCGGCGGCGAGGTTGGAGGTCGCGGTGAAGCCGGCGACGTACGCCGCGCGCGCGGCCGCCACCGCTGCCTCCTCGTGCGTACGACGCGAACCCATCTCGATGCACGGTCGGCCGCCCGCGGCGAGGGTCATCCGGGACGCCGCGGAAGCGATCGCCGAGTCGTGGTTGTAGATCGACAGCAGGACGGTCTCGAGCAGCACGGCCTCCGCGAACGACGACTCCACGATCAGCACCGGGGAGTGCGGGAAGTAGGCATCCCCTTCGGCGTAGCCCCAGACGTCACCGGTGAAGCGGTACGATCGCGAGCCAGTCGAGCGTGGGGGCGTCGACGACACCGTCCAGCGCTGCCAGGGAGATCGCGTCGAACCGGAACGTCCGCGATCGCGTCCAGCGCCCGGCCGACCCCCGCGACCACGCCGTACCGCCGACCCTCCGGCAGTCGGCGCGGGAACAGCTCGAAGACGGAACGACGGCTCGCGGTGCCCGAGCGCAGGGCGGCCTGGAGCATGGTCAGCTCGTAGTGATCGGTCAGCAGTGCGCTACTCGGGGCGGTGGAGTGGGCCACGACCGACAGTGTGCCAACACGCTGTTTCACCATGGGCAGGTGTCTGCCCCCGTCGAGGTCGAGCCGACCCTCACTCCCGACGAGATCACCCTCACTGGCAAGCCGTGGGTGACGATCGTGTGGAACGACCCGGTCAACCTGATGTCCTACGTCACCTACGTCTTCCAGAAGTACTTCGGCTACCCCGAGAAGAAGGCGGAGAAGCTGATGATGGAGGTCCACGAGGACGGCAAGTCCGTGGTCAGCCACGGCACCCGCGAGGCGATGGAGCGCGACGTGCAGGCGATGCACGAGTACGGCCTGTGGGCCACGATGGACCGTCAAGAGTGACCGGCTTCCAACGGCATCGCCGCAGCAGGCTGATCATCGCGAACTTCGCCGGCTTCGAGGCCGACCTGCTGCGCTCGCTGGCCTCCCAGCTGGTCGAGCTGCTCCGCAACGAGGCCGCCGTCCCGCGCGAGGGCGGCGACCCCCTCGAGGCGATGCTCGACTTCTCCGGGCCCACCCAGGCGCCCGAGGACCCGGTGCTGGCCCGGCTCTTCCCGAACGCCTACCCCAGCGACGAGGAGGCTGCGTCCGAGTTCCGCCGCTTCACCGAGGGCACGCTCCGCGACGGCAAGGCGGCGGCCGCGGTCGCGATCATCGACGGACTCGAGGAGGCCGGGCTGCCGCCCGAGCTCACCGAGGACGGCCTGGTGATCGACGTCGAGCTCGACGAGCCGACGGCCGAGACCTGGATGCGGTCGTTCACCGACCTGCGGCTCGCGCTGGCCACCCGGCTCGAGGTGGAGGAGGGCGACGAGCTGTACTGGCAGCACCTTCCGGACGACGACCCGCGCGCCCAGGCGCACGACATCTACGAGTGGGTGGGCTACCTCCAGGAGACGCTCGATCGGAGCGTTGACCGAGTGAAGGACGACTGATGCCGATCCCGCCGTTCGTCGCCGCGCTGCGTCGAGCTGGTCGGCACCCATGAGCTGTGGCTGCCCGCCGTCACCGCGGTCGTACGCCGTGCGTGACGAGGTCCTCCTGACGCTGCGCGCCGACAACGGCGAGTGGGCGCCGGTCACCGGGATCCTCGACCCGGGCGAGGAGCCCGCGATCGGCGCCGCCCGCGAGGCCCTCGAGGAGACCGGGGTCGTGGTCACCGTCGACCGCCTGGTGTCCGTGAGCGCCAGCCCCCAGGTCGTGCACGGCAACGGCGACCTCGGGGTCTATCTCGACCTGACCTTCGACTGCACCTGGGTGAGCGGTGAGGCGCGGGTCGCCGACGACGAGAACACCGACGTCCGCTGGTGGCCGACTCGCCGCGCTGCCGCCGATGGCGGACTGGTTGCGCGAGCGGATCGACGACGCCCTCGCGGGTGAGACCGCGGCGCGCTTCCGGAGCTTCAGACCCCTAGGCTGGTCCGCGTGCTGACCATCGACCGCGCGACGTACGACGCGATCGTCGCCCACGCCAAGCGCGACCACCCCGACGAGGCCTGCGGGATCGTCGCCGGGCCGGAGGGCAGCGATCGCCCCGAGCGGTTCGTCGAGATGGTCAACGCCGCGGGCAGCCCCACGTTCTACGAGTTCGACTCGACCGACCTGTTCCAGCTCTACAAGGAGATGGACCAGAACGACGAGGAGCCGGTGGTCGTCTACCACTCGCACACCGCGACCGAGGCCTACCCGAGTCGCACCGACATCGGCCTGGCGAGCGAGCCGGGGGCACACTATGTGCTGGTGAGCACGCGGGAGAACGGGAATAACGAGGGTCCCGTGGAGTTCAGGTCTTACAGAATCGTCGACGGCGAGGTGACCGAGGAAGAGGTCACCGTGGTCGACGAGCTCGAACCACGCAACGAGAGCAGCTGAGGAGCAAGCCATGGCCATCGAGGTCCGGATCCCGACCATCCTGCGCACCTACACGGACGGGGAGAAGGCAGTCACCGGCGAGGGCGCCAGCCTGACCGCCCTGATCGACGACCTCGAGGCCAACCACCCCGGCATCAAGGACCGCCTGCTCGAGAACGGCGACCTGCGCCGCTTCGTCAACGTCTACGTCAACGACGAGGACGTCCGCTTCATCGGTGGTCTCGAGGCCGAGCTCAAGGACGGCGACCAGGTCGTCGTCCTCCCCGCGGTCGCCGGGGGCTGAACCCGGTGAGCGCGCGTCGTACCTTCGTCCTCGTCGACGGCGAGAACATCGACGCGACGCTCGGCAACTCCCTGCTCGGCAGGCGCCCGGCACCGGAGGAGCGGCCGCGCTGGGAGCGGTTGACGGCGTACGCCGAGCAGATCCTCGACCAACCCGCGACCGGCCTCTTCTTCCTCAACGCGTCGGGCGGCCACATGCCGCAGGCGTTCGTGCAGGCGCTGCTCGCCATGGACTATCGGCCGGTGCCGCTGGCCGGGTCCGGCGACGAGAAGGTCGTCGACATCGGCATCCAGCGCACCCTCGACGCGCTCGTCCACCACGACGACGCCGACGTCTTGCTGGTCAGTCACGACGCCGACTTCGTCAAGGCGCTCGCAGGCCTGATCGACGGGCATCGCCGGGTCGGCCTGATCGGGTTCCGTGAGTACATGAGCTCGCAGCTCACGGCGCTCGGACTGCCCCTCTACGACCTCGAGGACGACGTCCGTGCGTTCACGCAGCCGCTGCCGCGGGTCCGGATCATCCCGCTGGCAGACTTCGACCCGGAGACCTTCCTGAGATGACGCGCTTCGACAACCTCCTCGCCTCGGTCGGCGGCACGCCGCTGGTCGGGCTGCCGCGAATGTCGCCGCACCCCGACGTACGCCTCTGGGCGAAGCTCGAGGACCGCAACCCGACCGGCTCGATCAAGGACCGCCCGGCGCTGCGGATGATCGAGGAGGCGGAGAAGGACGGCACCCTCCGCCCCGGCTGCACGATCCTCGAGCCGACGTCCGGCAACACCGGCATCTCGCTGGCGATGGCGGCCAAGCTCAAGGGCTACCGGATCGTCTGCGTGATGCCCGAGAACACCTCCGAGGAACGCCGTCAGCTGCTGCGGATGTGGGGCGCGGAGATCGTGTCCTCGCCGGCGGCCGGCGGCTCCAACGAGGCGGTCCGGGTCGCCAAGCAGGTCGCCGCGGAGCACCCCGACTGGGTGATGCTCTACCAGTACGGCAACGCCGCCAACGCTCTCGCCCACGAGCAGGGCACCGGCCCCGAGCTGCTCGCCGACCTGCCGTCGATCACCCACTTCGTGGCCGGCCTCGGCACCACCGGCACGCTGATGGGCGTGAGCCGCTTCTTCCGCTCGGCGAAGCCCGAGGTCAAGATCGTCGCCGCCGAGCCGCGCTACGGCGAGCTGGTCTACGGCCTGCGCAACCTCGACGAGGGCTTCGTCCCCGAGCTGTACGACGCCGACCTGATCGACTCGCGCTTCTCGGTCGGTCCCCGCGACGCCGTACGCCGGGTCCGCGAGCTGCTCGAGCTGGAGGGCATCTTCGCCGGCATCTCGACCGGCGCGATCCTGCACGCCGCGCTCGGCCAGGCGGCCAAGGCCGTCCAGGCCGGCGAGTCCGCCGACATCGCCTTCGTCGTCTGCGACGGCGGCTGGAAGTACCTCTCCACCGGCGCCTACGAGGGCACCATCGACCAGGCCGAGGACCGGCTCGAGGGCCAGCTCTGGGCCTAGGGCTGGGCCTCGCTCACCACGAGTGACTGGTCGGCGTCCATCTCGCTGCCCGGGACGGCCTCGAGCCCGATCAGCCCGGCCGCGAGGTTGGCCACGTCGGCGTTGCGGACCGGCTGCCTCTTCGCGGCGTACCTCGGCCGCGTGGTGCCCGGGTCCTTGTAGTTCGGGGTTGAGCTCGTAGAGGTCGCCGTGGGTGACGCCCGCGCCCCAGACCAGGAACGGGATCCGGTAGTTGGCGAGCATCGTCTTGCCCGAGTGGTCGAGCAGGCCGGGTGCGAAGCCGTGGTCGGCGGTGAGGATGACGACGAGGTCGTGGCGCAGCCCGGCGTCCTTGCGGATGGTCTTCAGGAGCCTGCCGAGCTGGGTGTCGGTGCGCTTCACGGCGGAGAGGTACTGCGGCGACATCCCGCCGTACTCGTGGCCGAACCGGTCGGGCAGCGAGACGTGCAGGAACGTGAAGGTCCGATGGGCGCTGACGAGGTCGGCGCGCGCGTCCTTCACCAGCTGGGCCTGGTCCTCGTCGACCTCGTAGCGGTCGATGCCGGCCCGCCACGAGCGCTCGTAGAGGCCGAACTTCTCCTTGGTCGTGAAGAGTGCGGTCGCCCCGCCGGCGTCGTGCGCGACGGTGAAGACCGACGACACCGGGTGTCCCGCTGCCTTCTGCACGGTCATCGCCGTCCGGTCGTCGTCCCAGGTCACGCCGTGTCCACCCTGGGCCGCGTCGACCCGGCGGCCGGTCATCATGCCGGTGTGGTTGGGCAGGGTGACCGTCTGCTCGTACTCCGTGCGCGCGTTGAGGGTGCCTGCCCCTTCGTCGAGCAGCCGGTGGAAGGTCGGCGCGCCGTCGGCGCCGAGCTGCTCGATCGCGTCGGTGTTGAGCCCGTCGACCGAGATCGCCAGCACACGGGTCGTGGTCGTCGGCTCCGATCCGGTGGTCCGGACGCGTGGTCGGTGCCGGCGGCTCGGAGGGCTGGCTGCACGCGGAGCCGGCGGGCAGGACCAGGACGAGAGCGAGGGCGGGGGCCAGCGCGGAGGCGCGGAGGGACATGCGCGCGACGGTACCGGGCGTGACCCGGGTCTCTCGTGACCTGGGTCGCGACTCGGTGCGCCGACCCGGGGCAGCCCCTAGCCTTGCCTTCGTGCCAGACCAGACTGCCGAGCTCCGCGACGCGCCGATCGGGATCTTCGACTCCGGGTTCGGTGGACTCACCGTCGCGCGGTCCGTGATCGACCAGCTGCCGCACGAGTCGATCGTGTACGTCGGCGACACCGCGCGCCAGCCCTACGGGCCCAAGCCGATCGGCGAGGTCCGTGAATACGCCCTCGAGTGCCTCGACCACCTCGTCGAGCGCGGGGTGAAGGCGCTGGTGATCGCGTGCAACTCCGCCAGCGCGGCGATGCTCCGCGACGCCCGCGAGCGCTACGACGTGCCGGTCGTCGAGGTGATCTACCCCGCGACCCGCCGGGCCGTCGCCGCCAGCCGCACCGGCCGGATCGGCGTGATCTGCACCCGCGCGACCGCGGAGTCGATGGCCTACGAGGACGCCTTCGCCGCGGCCCCCCACGTCTCGTTGTCGGTGCGCGCCTGCCCGACGTTCGTCGACTTCGTCGAGCAGGGCGTGACCTCCGGCGACGAGCTGCTCGGCTACGCCCACGAGTACCTCGACCCGCTGATCTCCGAGGGCGTCGACACGCTGATCCTCGGCTGCACCCACTACCCGCTGCTCACGGGCGTCATCTCGTACGTCGTCGGCGACAACGTGACCCTGGTCAGCAGTGCGGAGGAGTGCGCCAAGGACGTCTACAAGATGCTGGTGCACACCGACCTGATCCGCCCCGGCGGCGAGCCGACGTACTCCTTCCTCACCACCGGCTCGCCCGACGAGTTCGAGACGATCGGCCGCCGCTTCCTCGGCCCGGAGATGGTGGCCGCGTCCCAGTTCGTCGGCGGTCTCGGATGAAGGTGACGGTCGTCGGCTGCTCCGGCAGCTACCCCGGGCCAGACTCCCCGGCCAGCTGCTACCTGGTCGAGGCCGACGACGCCGACGGCCGCACCTGGCGGGTCCTGCTCGACCTCGGTAGCGGCGCTCTCGGTGCGCTGCAACGGTACGCCGACCCGCTGGCGATCGACGCCGTGCTGCTCAGCCACCTGCACGCCGACCACTGCCTCGACCTCGCGGGCTACTACGTGCTCCGCAAGTACCACCCCCAGGGTCCCCAGCCGCGGATCCCGGTCTGGGGCCCGGTCGGAACCGCCGACCGGATGGCCCGCGCCTACGACCTCCCGCTCGACCCGGGCATGACCGCGGAGTTCGACTTCCGCGAGTGGGACGGCCCGGTGCAGCTCGGCCCCTTCACCATCGAGCCCGTGCCTGTCGCCCACCCGGTCCCTGCGTTCGGCCTGCGGGTCAGCGCCGACGGCGCGACCGTCGCCTACACCGGCGACACCGGTCCGTGCCCAGCGCTCGACGACGTCGCCCGCGACGCCGACCTGCTGCTCGCCGAGGCGTCCTTCCGGTCGGTCGACACCAACCCGCCCGACCTGCACCTGACCGGCGCCGACGGCGGCCAGGTCGCCGCCCGTTCCGGCACCAAGCGCCTGGTGCTCACGCACGTCCCGCCGTGGCACGACCCGCAGGACGCGCTCGCCGAGGCGGTCACGGCGTACGACGGCCCGGTCGACCTGGCCCGCGCCGGAGCGACGTACGACCTCTGACGTCGGTCAGCCTGCGTCGTGGATTTCGAGACACGTCGCACGTCCTCGCTGCGCTCCGGTCCGAGCCGGACGCCCTCAATCTCCCGACGTCTCCTGGACCTCGCTAGCTCGGTCCAGCGTCGTGAACGCAGATGGCGATCTGCACCCGGTTGGTCACCGTGAGCTTGTCGAAGAGTCGCGAGACGTGGGCCTTGACCGTGGGGACCGAGAGGTAGAGCTCGTCGGCGATCTCTGCGTTGCTGAGGCCGCGCCCGACCGCGAGTGCGACCTCGCGCTCCCGGTCGGTGAGCGTGGCGAGGAGGTCGCGCGCCTGGTCGGCACGTTCGCGACCGGCCTCGTCGACCTCGTCCGAGTCGGTGCGCAGCCGGCGGATCAGGGTCCGGGTCGCCGAGGGGGAGAGCATCGGCTCGTCGTCGACGACCTTGCGGATCGCCTCGATGATCTGGGGCGGTGGGGTGTCCTTGAGCAGGAACCCGTCGGCCCCGGCGGCCAGCGCCTCGACGACGTGCTCGTCGGCGTCGAACGTGGTCAGCACGATCACCCTCGGCGGGTCCGGGTGCGCATGCAGCTCCCGGGTGGCGCCCAGGCCGTCGAGACGCGGCATCCGGATGTCCATGAGCACGACGTCGGGGTGCAGGTCGCCGGCGAGCCGGACACCTTCCAACCCGTCGGCAGCCTCGCCGACGACCTCGATGTCCTGCTGGCCGCCGAGCATCAGGCCGAGTGCCGAGCGCACCAGCGGGTCGTCGTCGACGACCAGGACCCGAGTGCTCATGCCGCCCACGGTATCCAGCCGTGCAGCACGAAGGTCGACCCCTCACGTCCGCCGGTGAGCCGGCCGCCCCGCAGCTCGGCGCGCTCCGCGAGCCCGATCAGCCCGAGCCCGGATCCCGGCGTCCGCGTCGGCCCGAACCCGACCGGGTTGCGCAGCAGCACCTCCAGCCCGTCCTCGGGGGTGCCGCTGACCCGGATCGTGAGCAGCGCACCCGGTGCGTGCTTGCGGGCGTTGGTCATGCCCTCCTGCACGATCCGGTAGACCGTCCGTCCGGCCGCGTCCGGCACCGTGTCGTGGACCAGGTCCTCGAACTCGGTCCTGAGCCCGGACTCCTGGGCCTCGGCGACCAGGCACGCGAGATCGGCGTACGTCGGCTGCGGCGCGCTCGGGCGATCGGCGGCGTCGTCACGCAGCACGCCGAGCACGTCGCGCAGGTCGGTCAGCGCCTGGTGCGCTCGCTCGCGGATCACCCCGATGCTGGTCCGGGTCTCGGCGGGAGTGAGGTCGTCGCGGAACTCGAGTGCCCCGGCGGTCATGGAGATCTGGGAGATCCGGTGGGCGAGGACGTCGTGCATCTCTCGAGCGATCCGAGCCCGCTCCTGGCCGCGCGCCTGGCGCACCCGGAGCTCCTGCTCGGCCTCGGCACGCTCGGCCCGGTTGCGCAACGTCCAGATCAGCTCGCGGCGCGAGCCGACGTACATGCCCCACGCGAGCACCGCAGCGGTCGAGACCACGTTGACGGTGAGGTTGACCCAGACGGAGTCCGAGCCGGTCGGCAGCACCGTGCTGAAGAACTGGCTGGCCGCGAAGGCGACCGACCCGATCAGGGCGATCTCGCGCCACCGCCGCCGGGTGGCGACCGAGACGACCGCCAGGACCGCGGGTCCTGAGGCGGTGCCGGACACCGCACTGACCACCGCGAGCGCGAACGCCACGGGCACCGGCCAGCGGCGCCGGTAGAAGACCAGGACGAACGACGCGGCGCCGAGCGCCAGGTCGGCCAGCACCCAGAGGTGGGAGGTCTGCCACTGGTCGTCGGCCACGGGCACCCAGGCGATCGCCGAGATGGCGAGCATGAGCATGAGCCGCCAGGCGTGGCTCCACAGCCGCAGCGGCGGCTGGTACTCCTCGGGTGCCGGGTGGTCCACGCGGCAAGGCTAGGCGCCCGACGCCGGTGCCGGACGAGGCCGGGGTCGGTGCCTTCCCCCTACTTTGGTCGCCGCGTGTCGCGCCTCGGGGTCGATGCGCGGCGTGGCCCGGTCAGGCAGTCTGGGGTCATGATCACGGTCGAAGGGCTCACGCGTAAGTACGGCACGTTCACGGCGGTCGACGACATCAGCTTCGTCTGCCAGCCCGGCACGGTGACCGGGTTCCTCGGTCCCAACGGTGCCGGCAAGACGACGACGATGCGAGTCATGGTCGGGCTCACGCCCGCGACCTCCGGTCGCGTCACCATCGGAGGTCACCTCTACAAGGACATCCCCAACCCCGGTCGCCACGTCGGCGTCCTGCTCGACGCGTCGGCGCAGCACGCCGGTCGCACCGGCCGGGAGATCCTCGAGATCGGCGCCCGCACCATGGGTCTGCCCGCGGCGCGCATCGACGAGATGCTCGCCCTGGTCTCGCTGACCCCCCACGAGTCGAAGCGCCGTCTGCGCAACTACTCCCTCGGCATGAAGCAGCGGCTCGGCATCGCCCACGCCCTGCTCGGCGACCCGTCGGTGCTGATCCTCGACGAGCCGGCCAACGGTCTCGACCCGGCGGGCATCCGGTGGATGCGCGGCCTCCTGCGCGGCTACGCCGAGCGCGGTGGCACCGTGCTGCTCAGCAGCCACCTCCTGCACGAGGTCGAGCAGATCGCCGACGAGATGATCCTGATCGGCAACGGCAAGATCGTCGCCCAGGGCGACAAGAAGTCGCTGCTCGCCGGTGCGGCGAAGGGTGCGGCGACGACCTTCGTCACCGCGCTCGACAACGCCGCTCTCAGTGCGGCTCTGTCGGCGAAGGGCTTCACCGTGGCGAGTGCTGGTGACGGGCTGAAGGTCGAGGCCGAGGCGGTCGAGGTCGGCCGCACCGCCCTCGAGGCGGCCGTCGTGCTCACCGACCTCCGTAGCGCCGAGGGCGGCCTCGAGGACCTCTTCCTCGAGCTCACCGCCGAGACCCAGCGGGAGACGGTATGAGCGCCACCGCTCCCGTGGTCGGGCCGACCATCGACATCTCGTCGACCGAGCCGACCCCCTTCCTCCGCCTGGTCCGGGTCGAGATGCGCAAGGCCTACGACACCCGCGCCGGCATGTGGCTGCTCATCTCGACGGCGGTCCTCTGCGCGGCGGTGATGGTCATCCAGATGATCGTCGGGGTCGTCCAGGACGACGTCTTCCTGAGCTACAACAGCTTCCTGACGTCGACGAACTTCTCGATCTCCATCCTGCTCCCGGTGATCGGCATCATGCTGCTGACCAGTGAGTGGAGCCAGCGCACCGCGATGGTGTCGTTCTCGCTCGAGCCACGGCGGCCCCGGGTGATCGTGGCGAAGCTCGTCGTCGGTCTCGTGCTGGCCGTGGCTGCGGTCGCGATCGCCCTCGTGCTCGCGACGATCTGCAACGCGCTGTACGGCGTGCTCTCGACCGATCCGACCGTCTGGAACGCCAGCGTCGAGCAGACGACGTACTTCGTGATCCTCCAGGTGATCGGCATGCTGACCGGCTTCGCGTTCGCCGCGCTGCTGCTCAACTCGCCGGCCGCGATCGTGCTCTACATGGTCTACTCGTTCGTCCTGCCGGGGCTCTTCGAGCTCGGCGCGCAGCTGATGGACTGGTTCGACAGCATCCGCCCGTGGATCGACTTCAACTACGCGCAGTCGCCGCTCTACGACGGATCGATGATGTCGGGCCAGGACTGGGCCTACTTCGCGGTCTCCGGCCTCATCTGGCTGGTCCTGCCGCTGGTGATCGGCTTCTCCCGGGTGCTCCGCGCGGAGGTGAAGTGAGATGACGACCGCACAGCTCGGTGTCCTCGACATCTCGCAGACGCCGCGCACGCCGTTCCACCGGCTGGTGATGGTGGAGCTGCGCAAGTCCTACGACACCCGGGCCGGCTTCTGGCTGCTCGCGGTGATCGGGCTGCTCGTCGTGGTCGACCGAGGGCATCGTGCTCGCGGTCACCGTGGTCCAGGACGAGGCGATGGACTACGGCACGTTCGTCGCGGCGGCCGCGTTCGTCACCTCGATCCTGCTCCCGGTCCTGGGGATCATGGTCGTCACCACCGAGTGGAGCCAGCGCACCGCGATGGTCACCTTCGCGCTGGAGCCGCGGCGACCGCTGGTGATCGCCGCCAAGGCGGTCGGTCGGCGTGATCCTCACCTTCGCGACCATCGCGATGGCGCTCGTCGTCGGGCTGGTCTGCAACCTGCTCTACGGCGCGCTCCAGGGCAGCTACGACTGGTCCTTCGGCTGGGCCGGCTTCTTCGGCTTCCTGATCACCCAGAACCTCGCGATGCTCGGCGGCTTCGCGCTGGCCGCGATGCTCCTCAACACTCCCGCGGCGATCGTGGTGTTCTTCGTCTACCGGTGGGTCCTGCCCGGACTGATCGCGCTCGGGTCAGCGCTGATGGCGTGGTTCGACAAGATCGCGCCCTGGATCGACTTCCAGTCGGCGCAGGGTCCGCTCTACGACATGTCGCTCGACGGGGCCGAGTGGGGCCACCTGTTCGTGTCCGGCTTCATCTGGCTGGTCATCCCGCTCGCGATCGGCATCCGCAGGGTGCTGCGCGCCGAGGTGAAGTAGCCCGGATCCTGCCGCTGGCGCGGACGCCCTAAGTTGGTGTCATGACAGCACGCGAAGACGGCAGGGCCGACGACGAGCTCCGACCCATCACGATCACCCGCAACTGGCTCGACCACGCGGCGGGCTCGGTGCTGGTGGAGTTCGGCAAGACCAAGGTGCTCTGTGCCGCCTCCGCGTCCGAGGGGGTGCCGCGCTGGCGCAAGGGCTCCGGCCTGGGCTGGGTGACCGCCGAGTACGCCATGCTCCCCGCGTCGACCAACACCCGCTCCGACCGCGAGTCGGTCAAGGGCCGGATCGGTGGCCGCACCCACGAGATCAGCCGGCTGATCGGCCGCTCGCTGCGCGCGGTCATCGACTACCAGGCGCTCGGCGAGAACACCATCCAGCTCGACTGCGACGTGCTCCAGGCCGACGGCGGCACCCGCACCGCCGCGATCACCGGGGCGTACGTCGCGCTCGCCGACGCCGTCGCCCACCTGCGCTCGACGGGCGCGCTGAAGGGCGAGCCGCTCACCGGCTCCGTGGCCGCGGTCAGCGTCGGCATCATCGACGGCGTCCCGCGTCTCGACCTGCCCTACGTCGAGGACGTGCGCGCCGAGACCGACATGAACATCGTGATGACCGGCGAGGGCAAGTTCGTCGAGGTGCAGGGCACCGCCGAGGGTGCGGCGTTCGACCGGGCCGAGCTCGACGCGCTGCTGGCGCTGGGCGAGAAGGGCTGCGCCGACCTCACCCGGATGCAGAAGGAGGCGCTCGCGCTGTGAGCAGGTCTTCCTCGCCTCCCGCAACGCCAAGAAGATCGAGGAGATGGAGCGGATCCTGCGCGAGCACCTCCCTGATCTCGAGGTGCTCGGGCTCGACGACGTCGATGACTACGACGAGCCGGTCGAGGACGAGCCGACGTTCGAGGGCAACGCGCTGCTCAAGGCCCGCGCCGGCCTCGCCGCCACCGGTCTGCCGTCGCTCGCCGACGACAGCGGGATCTGCGTCGACGCGCTCAACGGGATGCCCGGCGTGCTGTCCGCGCGCTGGTCCGGGCCGCCCAAGAGCGACGATCGCAACAACGAGCTGCTGCTGGCCCAGCTGGCCGACGTACCCGACGAGCGGCGTACGGCCCACTTCAAGTGCGCGGTGGCCTTCGTCCACCCCGACGGCGAGGAGTGCGTCGTCGACGGGGTGATGCCGGGCCGGGTGATCCGCGAGGTCCGGGGGAGCGGCGGGTTCGGCTACGACGTGCTCTTCGAGGCCGAGGACCGGCCCGGGTTCACCACCGCGGAGCTCTCGCGCGAGGACAAGGACGCGATCTCGCACCGCGGCTGGGCGCTGCGGCGGATGGCCCCGATCGTGGCGCGGATCCTCCGATGAGCCGCCACTTCTTCGTCCGCCGCAACCTGGCCCGGGTGCTGCTGAAGCTCTCGCGCTGGAAGACCGTCGGCGAGGTTCCGCGCAAGGGCATCCTGGTCGGGGCGCCGCACACGTCCAACTGGGACTGGGTGCTGACCATGCTGCTGGCCTGGGACAACAACGTGCAGATCCGGCTGCTGGTCAAGGACTCGTTCTTCAAGGGGCCGCTCGCCCCGATCATGCGCGCGAGCGGTGCCGTCGAGCTCGACCGGGAGAACCCAGGAGCGACGATCCGGTCGCTGCTCGCCGACGCCGAGACCGACGAGACCTTCCTGCTCGGCATCGCCGCCGAGGGCACCCGGAGCAAGGGCGACTACTGGAAGTCCGGCTTCTACCGGATCTCCCAGCAGACCGGCCTGCCGATCACGCTGGCCTTCCTCGACGCGCCGTCGCGCACCGTCGGCTGGGGTCCGACCTTCGCCCCGACCGGTGACGTCAGCGCCGACATGGACAAGATCCGCGAGTTCTTCGCCGACAAGACCGGCTTCAAGCCCGAGCAGACCACCGTCCCGCGGTTGCGGGAAGAGGACTGACGTGCGCGCCGGAGAGACTCGAACTCTCACGCTGGCCACGACCTAAACGTGGTGCCTCTGCCAATTGGGCTACGGGCGCGCGGTGGACGGCAGGTGCTCAGACGATCGAGAACGTCGCCCGGCGTCGCGGCCGGTGGCGAGCCGGAGCAGCAGCGGCGCCCGCGCCGGTGAGCACCGCGACCTCGGCCGCGAGCGCGACCGTCTCCGCGAGGGCGTCCGGGGGTGGCGTCCAGCGACGAGCCGGTGGCTGCCGCGATGTCGAGCCCGTGCACCGACCAGCTCGAAGGTGCGGGTCGGCAGGTAGTCGCGCAGCCGCATCCCGCCGCGCCGCAGTGGTGATGACGGGGTCGCCGTCGACCGCAGCCAGGTCGGCTGTCACCCGATCGAGGAGCGCGTCGACGTACGCCGCCGGGTCGGTGCCCATGCGCCTCGCCCGCCGCTACGCCTCGTGCCGGTCACGTCCGCGCCGGCGCGAGACGCCGGATGAGCCGAGCAGCGCGAAGTACGCCGCGCGAGGTGTCGACCGCGACGGCGTCCACGGGCTGCTGCGAGGTACGTCGATGACCGTGACCAGCGCCCGGCTCGTGTGGCCGACGAGCGCGCGCAGGTCCCAGTCGCCGAGTCCCGGACCTGAGAGGTCGGCGGGCAAGCGGCTGAACCTGAGCGGCGAACGACGCGAGCGGCCGAGAGGTAGGGTCGACATCAGGCGAGGTTGAGCTCGAGGTCCTTGCGGAGCTTGGCGACGTGGCCGGTGGCCTTCACGTTGTACTGCGCGAGGAAGACCTTGCCGTCCTCGTCGACGACGACGGTCGAGCGGATCACGCCCACGACCGTCTTGCCGTAGAGCTTCTTCTCGCCGAACGCGCCGTACGCCTCCAGGACCTTCTTGTCCGGGTCGGACAGCAGCGTGATGGTCAGCCCGTCGCGCTCGCGGAACTTCGCGAGCTTCTCCGGCTTGTCCGGCGAGATGCCGAGCACCTCGTAGCCCGCCGCCTGCAGCGAGGAGAGCGAGTCGGTGAAGTCGCAGGCCTGCTTGGTGCAGCCCGGCGTCATCGCGGCCGGGTAGAAGTAGACGATCACCTTGCGGCCCAGGAAGTCGCCGAGCGCGACCTCGGCGCCGGTGTCGTCGAGCAGGGTGAACTCGGGGGCGGTGTCACCGGGGGAGAGGCGCTGGCTCACGGATCGGAACTCCTTGTCGCAAACGATGTGCAATAACGTAGGGTCGGCACTAAGAAAACCAGCCGCACTCCAGGAGACAGCATGCACGTCCCCGACGGGTTCCTCGACGCCCCCACCTCCGCCGCCACCGGCGCGGCCGCGGTGGTCTGCGTCGGCGTCGCGCTGGCGGGTGCTCGCCGAGAGCTCGACGACAAGACCGCGCCGATGGCCGGCCTGGTCGCGGCGTTCATCTTCGCGACCCAGATGCTGAACTTCCCCGTCGCGTCCGGCACCAGCGGCCATCTCCTCGGCGGGGCGCTCGCGGCGGTGCTGGTCGGGCCGTTCACGGCCGTGCTCTGCATGAGCGTCGTGTTCCTCGTGCAGTGCCTGCTCTTCGCCGACGGCGGCATCACCGCGCTCGGCACCAACATCATGCTGATGGGCGTCACGACCGTCGTCGTGGGCTGGCTGGTCTTCAAGCTCCTCCAGACCGTGCTGCCCAAGCGGCTCTCGATGGTCCCGATCTGTGCCGGCGCCGCCGCACTGATCTCGGTGCCCGTCGCGGCCACCTTCTTCGTCGGCCTCTACGTCGTGGGGGGCACCGCCGACATCCCGCTCCACAACCTCGCGACGGCGATGATCGGCGTCCACGTGCTGATCGGGATCGGCGAGGCCGTGATCACCTTCGCCGCGGTCGGGAGCATCATCGCGATCCGTCCCGACCTCGTGTACGGCGCTCGGCCGGTCCTCGCGCGACGCGAGCTGCAGATCAAGCCGACGGTCGTGGCATGAGGACGCGCTGGGTCATCCTCGGGCGTGCTGGCCGTCGCGCTCGTCCTCGCGGGCGTCGTGAGCCGCTTCGCCGACAGCGACCCCGACGGGCTCACGAAGGTCTCCCAGGACCACGGGTTCGCCCACACCGAGCAGGCGCACGGCGCCGTCTTCAGCGGCTACGGCAGCGTCACCGGGATCGTCGGCGTGCTGGTCGTCCTCGCCCTCGGCGGCCGGGATCGCCTACGTCGTACGCCGCCGCGGGTCCGACTGACGTGGGCGCTGGGCACGGCCACAAGCTGCACTTCCACGGGCACTCCGCGATCCACCGCGCCCCGGCGCACCTGAAGATCCTGACCCTGCTGGCGTTCATGATCGTGGTGGTCGCCACGCCCCGGGACTGGTACGCCGCCTTCGCGCTCTACTTCGCCGCGGTGATCGCCGTGATCGCGATCTCGCGGGTGCCGGTCACCTACATCCTCAAGCGGTCGGTCGTCGAGGTCCCGTTCCTCTTCTTCGCCCTGCTGCTGCCCTTCGTCGCGACCGGCCCGCAGACCGAGGTGCTCGGCGTCAGCGTCAGCCAGCACGGACTCGAGGCCGGCATCGCGCTGCTCATCAAGGGCACCCTCGGCGTGCTCGCGAGCCTGACCCTGGCCGCGACCACCGAGCCCCAGGCGCTGCTCGCCGGGCTGGAGCGGCTGCACCTGCCCCAGCAGCTGGTGCAGATCATGGCCTTCATGGTCCGCTACCTCGACGTCGTCACCGGCGAGATGCAGCGGATGAAGGTCGCCCGCGAGTCCCGTGGCTTCACCGCCCGCAACCCGAAGCACTGGCCGGTCCTCGCCCGCTCCGCCGGAGCCCTGTTCATCCGTTCCTACGAGCGCGGCGAGCGGGTCCACCTCGCGATGCTGTCGCGTGGCTACACCGGAAAGCTGCCGAAGGCATGAGCATCCCCGTCCTCGACGTCCAGGGCCTGGCCTACGCCTACCCGGACGGCCATCAGGCCCTCTTCGGCGTGGACCTGCACGTCCACCAGGGCGAGCGGGTCGCCCTGCTCGGCCCGAACGGCGCCGGCAAGACCACGCTGGTGCTCCACCTCAACGGCATCCTCACGGCCGGCGCCGGCCGCGTCGCGGTCAGCGGGATGCCGGTCGAGAAGGCCAACCTGCAGGAGATCCGGCGCCGCGTCGGCATCGTCTTCCAGGACCCCGACGACCAGCTCTTCATGGGCACCGTCCGCGCCGACGTCGCCTTCGGGCCGGCCAACCTCGGCATCAAGGGCGCCGAGCTCGACCGCCGGGTGATGGCCGCGCTCGACCAGGTCGGCATGGCCGACTTCGTCGACCGCCCGCCCCACCACCTCTCCTTCGGCCAGCGTCGCCGGGTCGCCGTCGCCACCGTCCTCGTGATGGAGCCGGAGATCCTGGTGCTCGACGAGCCGTCGTCCAACCTCGACCCGGCGTCGCGCCGCGAGCTCGCCGACATCCTGCGCTCGCTCGACGTCACGGTCTTGATGGTCACCCACGACCTGCCCTACGCGCTCGAGCTGTGCCCGCGCTCGGTGGTGCTCAGCGGCGGCAGCGTGGTCGCCGACGGGGCGACGTACGACGTCCTCACCGACGACGCGCTGATGCGCGCCCACCGCCTCGAGCTGCCGTTCGGGTTCGACCCGCGGACGGCAGGACCTCGCTCCGGTTGATAGCCTCCAACCCGGACCTGTCGAAAGAGGAGAACCAGTGCCCAAGGACGAATCGCTGTCCGCTATCGAGGCCGAGATCGAAGAGACCAGGGAGCGCCTGGCGACGACGATCGACGAGCTCATCTACCGGGCACACCCGAAGACGATCGTCGGCCGCGAGGTGAGCAGCATCAAGGCCCACTTCGTCGACACGCAGACGGGCCAGCCGCGCACCGACAACATCCTCAAGGCCGTCGGTGGCGTCGTCGGCGTGATCGCGCTCTTCGTGGTCATCCGCAAGGTCGTCCGCTGAGCGGTGAGCGACAAGACCCCCATCAAGATGCTCCACGACCGGATCCTCGTGGAGGTCGACCGCGACGCCGGTGAGCGGCGCTCGTCGGGCGGCATCGTGATCCCCGCGACCGCCGCGATGGGCGCTCGCCGGCTGGCCTGGTCGCGCGTGGTCGCGGTCGGCCCGCACGCCCGCGCCGTCGAGGTGGGCGACAAGGTCCTGTTCGATCCCGAGGACAAGTCCGAGGTCGAGGTCCACGGCGATCTCTACGTCGTCATGCGTGAGCGTGACGTGCACGCCGTCGCCGCGGAGCGGATCGCCGACGAGTCCACCGGCCTCTATCTCTGATTCAGGTCGTCGACCGCGTCGAACAGGTCGCCCTGGTCGTAGAAGTCGACCGCCACGTAGTTCGGCAGCTGGCCTCGCTCCCGCTCGCACTCCCGTAACCGGGGGAGCAGGACGTCGCGCGCGTTGACCTCGGCGGCGTTGCTGATCGTCGCCGTCTTGTCGTCGATCCAGTGGTTGACCAGGAAGAGCGGCAGGTCGGCCGCACCCCGGTTCAGGTCGCAGGTGAACTCGGACGGGTCCTCGAAGAGGTACGGCGTGTCCTGCACCTGCTCGAACCCGTCGAGCAGCCACGGGTACCTCGCGCCGCCACCGTGGTTCTCCATCAGGAAGACCAGCCGGTGCCCCGAGTCGACCATCGAGCCCAGGGTCGGCCAGGTGCCGTCGGACGACGGCGTGTAGACGTACGGGAGCAGGCCGGCGTCCTCGACGACCGACGCGGTGTCAGCCGGGGTCACCTCGTCTTGGACGAAGAAGGTGACGACCTCGCGCGGGTGGGCGTCGAGCCAGGCCCGGACCTGCTCCATGAGCGGCTCCCACTTGGTCGAGCCGAGCTCGCACAGCGCGTGGCAGAGATAGGGCTCGACCGGGCCGGTCGGTGACAGGTCCTCGGCGTGCCGCTCCTGCAGTGCGCTCTCGACCGCAGCCTCGCCGTAGGTCTCGCGCGCCTCGGCGAGGCCGGCGGCGCGACTCCTGTCGCTGGTCGCGACCACGCCCGGTCGCGTCGTCGCCTGGCCGTACCAGCTGTCGACCAGCAGCACTCGGACGCCGTGGTCGAGCTGGCTGATCACGCCGTCCGGCTGCTCGGCGAAGTGCCAGTCCGCGTCGGCCGCGGCCATCGAGTTGTGGGTCGCCGGGAAGGCGACCTCGTCGTACCGCCGGTCGCAGAGCCGGTGGTGCCCGTTGCACGCGGCGTCGTCCGGCGGTGAGCAGCACGGCAGCGAGGACGAGCACCCCGACGGTCCCGACCAGGATCGCGACCGCCGGCCAGCGCGACAGGAACCTCACGAGAGCGACTATCGCAGGCGGTGGCGCCGCGCGCCCGCATAACTCCGATGACCGCCGCGCCCGTTGTGGAGTGCATGCTCCGACGCCTGCTCGCCCTGTCCACGGTCACCGCGCTGCTGCCTGTCGTCGTGGCGGTGGCGCCGACCGGGTGGCGCCGACGCCACCGCGGCGAAGCCGGATCGCTACCGCGCGACGATCGCCATCACCAAGCACGGGATCCCGCACATCACGGCGTCCGACTTCGGATCGCTCGGCTTCGGCAGCGGGTACGCCGCGGCCGAGGACTCGATCTGCACGCTGTCGGACACGCTCGTCACCGGCCGCGGCGAGCGCTCGCGCTGGTTCGGCCCGAAGGGCCGCTACAACGACCAGGTCACGCTCGACGCGTCGAACCTCCAGGTCGACGCGTTCGTCACCGACCTCCACCAGCGGCACGTCGTCGAGAAGCTGCTGAAGGACCCGCTCGCCGGGCCCGGCGCCGAGGCGCGCGAGATGGTGCGACGGCTACGTCGCCGGCGCCAACAAGTGGCTGCGCACCAACAAGGTCACCGACCCCGCGTGCAAGGGCGCCGGCTACCTGAAGCCCGACGTGACGCCGCTCGACCTCTGGTACGGCGTCTACCTCGCCAACCTGCTCGCCTCCAGCGGCGTCTTCGTCAAGGAGATCGTCGACGCCGTCGCCGCCCAGCGCCGATGACCCGGGCCTGCCCGAGGTGCCCGTCTCAAGGCTGACGCCGTCGACCGCGACCAGCTGCTCAAGGCGCTCGGCCGCGACCCCGAGTCGCCGTTCGGCTCCAACGCCACGGCCGTCGGCGGCGCCGACTCGACCACCGGGCAAGGGGATGCTGCTCGGCAACCCGCACTTCCCGTGGCGCGGCCGCTACCACTTCACCCAGCAGCACCTGACGATCCCGGGCACGTACGACGTCGCCGGGGCCTCGCTGATCGGGTCGCCCGCGATCAACATCGGCTGGAACAAGGACGTCGCGTGGAGCCACACCGTGTCGCACGGCCTACCGGTTCACGCCGTACGAGTACAAGACGGTCGGCCCCGGCACGACGTACCTCACCGACGCCGGCCCGCAGCAGCTGATGCACGACACCGTGAAGGTGACCGTGCGGAAGAAGAACGGCGAGCTCGGCACCGCCGCGCGAGGACCTCTACCGCACCGCCGCAGGGCTTCGTGATCGACGCCCCGGCGCAGCTGATGCCGTGGGGTCCTGCCAGCGTCTGGGCGATCCGTGACGCCAACGCCGAGCACCTGCGCACCATCGACACGTTCCTCAACATGGGCAAGGCGACCGACGTCCGCGACCTGATCCGTCGCCAGGACGCGGGCGGCGGGATGCCGTGGGTCAACACCACGGCCGCCGACCGCAACGGCGACGTCGTCTACGCCGACCACTCGGTCGTCCCGAACGTCCCCGACAGCCTCGCGACCGCCTGCATGACGCCGACCGGGCGGATCCTCGACGAGGTCGCCGGGCTGCCCGGGCTCGACGGCACCTTCGCCGACTCGACCTGCGCGTGGGGCGCCGACGACGACGCGGAGCGGCCCGGGATCTTCGGACCGGCGAACCTGCCGATGGAGGTCCGCCGCGACTGGGTGATGAACGCCAACGACTCCTACTGGCTGCCCAACCCGGCCCAGCCGCTCGAGGGCTACGCCGGGATCATCGGCTGCGAGCAGTGCGAGCGCACCATGCGCACCCGGATGGTCTCCCACTACGTGATGGACCGCCTGGCGACGGGCAAGAAGGAGTCGCCGGCCAGCCTGCGCGGCCACGAGCACGAGAACCGCGTGATGGCCGCCGAGGTGATGAGCGCAGAACGGCGACCTCGACGCGCGTGTGCGACGCGACCGGCGAGACGAAGGCCTGTGCCGTGCTGAAGAAGTGGGACCGCACGTCCAACATCGACGCCCGGGGCAACCAGATCTTCGAGGAGTTCATCGACCCGGCTGCCGACCCTGCCGCTCGACGTCGCCGACCCGGTCTGGCTCACGCCGTTCGACCCGAGCGACCCGCTCAACACCCCGCGCGACCTCAACGCCTCCAACCCGCAGGTGGTGCAGGCGATGACCGACGCGATCGCCGCTCTGCGCGACCAGCACGTCGCGTTCGGCGCGACCTGGGGATCGCTCCAGGTCGCCGGCGACCGCGGCGCCCCGCCGATCCCGCTCGGACTCGGGCTAGGAGACGCCCGACGGGGTCGAGGAGAAGGGCTCGGTGCCCTTCGTCAGCTGCAGCCGCTTGAGGCCTGAGTGCTTCTTCGCGAACGCGAGCTCCTTGGCCAGGTCGCCGATGTTGTTGGATGCCGGGAGCGGTGCGAGGCCGAGCGTGGAGAGCACTCCGATCGCCTTGCCGCCGGCCGACATGAAGCCCGAGCCGGAGTCGCCGGGGACGCCGGGGGTCGCCGTGTAGAGCGGGTGCGACCAGCCGCCGTCGGCGGCCTGGTCACCGAGGCTGGCGCCGGTGTGGGGGGAGAGCTCGGTGACGCCACCGCGGAGGCTGGAGTTGCCGTAGGTGAACACCTGGTCGCCGGCGGCGGTGCCGTCGGTGTCGATGCCGGTCGGTCCGCCCCAGAACGGGACGGAGGGATTGACCAGGTCGACGTCCTTCGCCTTCACCCGCACGAGGGCGAGGTCGTTGTAGGCGCAGGTGTTCTTCGCCTTGGTCCCGAGATGCTGCATCGCCAGCCAGGACGAGTAGACGAGCTTGCCGGCGGCCAGCTCGGTGCCCTCGTCGGCGACGCTGCCGCCCTCGCGGAAGGTGACCTTCGTGCCGAGCGGCAGGGACTTCGTGCTGCAGCCGTCGGTGTCGGTCTGCTCGCCGAGGCCGGCGCAGTGAGCGGCGTAGCCGACGAAGACGTCGCCGACGGCGTCGGTGTAGACGAAGTTGGCGGTGCACTGGGCACCCTTCGTGTACATCATCGTGCCGGGGTGGAGCGTGGCCTTCGCGGCGGGCGCCCAGTCTGTGATGCGCCCTCCGTGCGGATGGTGCCCGCGGCGTCGGCCGGCGGCGGTGCCGTCACGGCGAGCGTGGTGGCGAGCGCGGCGGCGCCGAGTACGGCGGTGGTCGTGATGGTCCGAGCGGACATGATGCTCCCTCTGGTGTGGATGTCTCCCACAGAGCGAACGAGCCGTTGCCGCCCGGAGTTACGTCGACGGAGCGCTGGCCCGAGTCAGCGGAGCATGCCGTAGGCGTGCGTGGGGGTGATCCGGACGACCACGCGCCGATCGCGCACCATCGCCGCGCGGTAGTCGTCCCAGTCCTCGTGCTCGCCGCCGAGGGCGCGGTAGAGCTCGACCAGCTCATCGACGGTGGCGTCGTTCGGATCGGCGGCGACCTCCGAGAGCTCGACGTCGCCCTCGACGACCGCGTAGGACCAGAAGTTCTCGCCGTTGACGTGGATCGCTGCCCACGGCGTACGCCGGAGGTTGGCGTACTTCGCGCGGTCGGCGGTCGTCGACACCCGCAGCACTCCGTCGTCACCGACGGCGACCACCACGTTGGACAGCTGAGGTCTTCCGTCCGACTTGATCGCGGTCAGGACGGCCTGGTTGTTGGCGCGCACCGCGCCGAGGGCAGCTTCGATCTCCATGGGACCAGCATGCCCCCGTTCCGGTCAGACGTGCCGGCGGATCAGGGCGTACGTCGCGCCTGCGAGCGCAAGGCCGGTCAGCGAGATGGCCGGCGCGGCCCACGTCGGCAGCTCACCCTGCTCGCGGGTGCCGAGAGCCGCCTGGTGGCTCTGCGACGACAGCACCGATCCCTGCGACTGGTGGGACAGCACCGATCCGTCGCTCTGGAAGGAGAAGCCCGACCAGCGGCTCATCGACGAGCCGATCGAGAACATCGACGCGAAGGAGCCGACGCTGCCCAGCGACGCGACCGACCCGATCGAGCCGATGCTCAGCACCGAGCCCTCCGACCACAGCGACAGCACGCTGTTGTGGGACCCGATCGACCACCGGGGCGTCACGTGGGCAGCTCCTCGCCCGCTCGCTCGCGGACCATGTAGAGGGCGTACCAGCTCGGCCAGTCGGCGTCTTCCTCACCGGTCCGGGCCTCGTGCTCACCGTGCGCCGCCGCGGCTCGACGCAGCGCGTCGGCGAGGTCGTCCGCGGACTCGTAGGTGGTGGTCATCGGCCGGGCAATCGGGTCTTGATCTCCTGCAACAGCCAGCCGTTGCCGTCCGGGTCGCTGAAGGAGACGAAGGATCCGTAGTCCGCGTGTTCCGGTGCCGGGCCGTCCAGGCGACCACTGGTGCCGGCGTGGTGGAAGATCCCGGTCTCGTCGTGGAAGGGCTCGCTGACGTCGACGCCGCGCGCCACCAGGTCTGCGCGCGCCGCGTCGATGTCGTAGACGGAGAGCTGCAGGCCCTGAGTCGAACCCGGCGGTGCCGAGCTCACGCCCTCGCCGAAGATCACCGAGCAGCGGGATCCGGGTGGCGTCACCTGCACCACGCTGTAGCCGTCGGTCACGGCGAGGTCGGCATCGAGCCGCCACCCCAGACCCACGTAGAAGTCCCGGGCGCGCTCCACGTCCGAGACGGGGATGACGACCACCTCGAGCCACATCTCACCAGGCTTCACGGTCGGGCTACCGGCCGTGCTCTGTGTCGTTGCGTTGTCCATCCGTTCAGCACAGCGCGAGCGTCGAGCTGCTGTCAACGCCCTCGCCCGCGGCTGAGCCGCGCTCCCGCAGCCCCGGGTCTGCGGTACGTCACCGGAGACCGACGGACGTGAACGCCCGGCGCAGGAGCGCCGACTGCTCGGCGGGGGCGGCGACCTGCTCCACGCCGAACCCGAGCAGCACGGTGTCGCGGGTGCGCACCGCCGGGCGAGAACAGCTGCCTGGGAGCGGGTGAACCGGTCCGGTGCCGGGCGAGCTGCCGGGCGGCGGGTCCGCGATCGTCCACGGGCCCAGGCCGGTCTCGAAGCCCTCGCGGTCCACGGCCGTGCCGCCGACGACTCAGCCGGGTGTCGTCGACGAACAGCCCGGCGCCGCCGGTGCCCGGGTCGGTCACGTAGGAGATCGACACCTCCACCTGCTGGCCGGCGTACGCGGAGAGGTCGAACGACGCGTCCTCGCTCGCCAGCCGCCGGAGTCCCCGGTCATCGCGTTCCACGCCCCGGTGGTCCCGGTCGGCGTGCAGGGGTCGCCCGGGCGTCAGGTAGTGGCTGCAGGAACGGGTGCTCGTCGAGCAGGAACCCGGCCTCGCACTCGGTCGGGACCGCGGTGCTGGTCAGGCCGCCGGCCTCGGGCAGCGTCGTCCAGTCGTCCTGGCCGACGGTGTGCGCCTCGACGATGACGTTGTCGTAGCCCTCCTCGGTGTCGTAGGACAGCTGCGCCTGCAGCGTCGGGCGCCTGCGGCCGCGGTCACCCCGGTCGAGGTCGACCGTGCGCGGGTCAGCCGCATGTAGGAGTCGTCGACGTGGAGCCCGCCGACGTACCAGCTCGCCCTCGACCGGGTCGAACCGGCCGGCCGGCGCCCGGTGTAGCGCCCGGCCGTGGCTGCTCGCGAACTGCGGGAACTCCTCCGCCGGCAGCACCGTGCTGGTGGCCGGTGAAGACGCCGGCCTCGTCGAGCGGGTTGGCCGCGAGCGCCGGGCCGCCGAACGTGCCGCGGTCGACCCGCTCAGCGGCGCCGGTGCCGGCGAACCCGGTGGGGCCGTCGGTGGTGTCCGCGGCTGTAGCGCGCCGAGGTAGTACTGCGCGAAGTCGTCGGCCAGCAGCAGGCAGTCGCCGAACGGGTCGTCGGTCACCTCGCAGGGCGCGGTCGGGTCGCCGTTCAGGCCGTAGTAGATGCCGCCGAGGGCGTTGCCGAGCGTGCCGTAGTAGGTGGCGGTCTCCCCGGTGTGGACGAGCTTGCCGCCCTCGTTGAGGAAGTCGCGCACCGCGAGGGTGAGGTACTGCTCGCGCTCGGCGACCGAGGCGTCGGGCAGGTCGCCGAAGTAGGTCTCGGTGACCTCGTCCTCGGGGTCCTGGGTGAGCCGGTTGTCGCCCTGGTACCAGACGGCGCCGCGGAAGTGGCTGAGCACGCCGAGGTGGTGCGGCACGCCCTGGCGCGAGACGTCCCAGACCGAGGCGCCGATGCCCGCGCCGACGCAGCGCCTGGACGTACGTCGCGGCGTACTTCGGCTCGGTCAGCGGCGGGTCGTACGTCGGGTTGACGCCGTTGTAGTCCTCGTCGGCGATCACGAGCACCTGGTTGCGGGTGTCCTGGGCCAGCCGGTAGGTGAAGGGCGGCGCTGGTCCGCTTGCCGGCAGCTTGCCGCCGCCTTGCGCCGGCTGCCGTTGCGCGCAGGCCGTGCCGGGCCGGTAGGCCTCGAACCACACCGTCACCCGGTCGCCGGGCGCGCACCGCGGACCTGGCCGCGGTACTCGCCGTAGTACGTGGTGCCCTCGTCGCCGTACCGCTCGCCGCCGTGCCACTCCGGGTGCCGGTGGTCTGCGGGCGGCGGCCGTTGATCGAGTAGCGCAGCACCAGGCCGCGCAGCTCGCGCCGAGCCAGTCACCGCGACGGTCTGCGGGTCGCCGTAGGAGACCGTCGAAGCTGTCGACCTCGAAGTCCGGGGCGGTCCGCCCGACCGGCGAGACCGGGTGGTCCGGGTCGTCGGCGGACTCGGCGACGGCCAGCGCGAAGGGCAGGTTCTTCTCGAACTCCGCCTGCGATCAGCGGCTCGGAGTCGGGGAAGTTGAACGACGCTCTCGCAGTCGGCCGGCCTCGAAGGCGTCGTCCGGGTCGCGCGTCGCTCGCGGTCTGGCAGGTCGACATCTCCGGGGTGTAGGCGAGCGTGCCGTAGGTGTCGTGCGCGTGCTCGGTCGGTCTCGCCGTTGGTGGTGTAGAGCTCGGCGGACTGGTCGGGGTCGTAGCCCGGGATCGCCGGGTGCCGCGTCGTCGCCGGCCTGCGCCTCGAAGATCAGGTCGTCGGGCGAGCGGGTCGCGACCTGCCAGCCGACGCCGTAGAGCAGCAGCTCGGCGGCGGAGTGGTAGTTGACCTGGAACGTCGAAGCCGACGCGCCGCAGCAGCCCGTCCAGCGCCCGGGTCTCCGGCTCGGAGGCCGGGCGCGGTGCCGCGGTAGGTCTCGCTGGCCGTACGACGGCGAGGAGCCCTCGTTGTCGTAGCCCCACTTGGTCGGGTAGTTGCGGTTCGAGGTCGACGCCGTCGATGCCGGTGATCTGGCCGTCGCCGTTGTTGTCGCGCAGGTTCTTGCGCCACAGCCGGTTGCCCTCGGTGAAGGTGTAGTCGTAGCCGTCGGGGTTGGCCACCGGCACGAACCACAGCTCGGTGCGGCGTCAGCAGCCGGCGGATCTCGCGCGTCCGTGGCGTAGCCGTCGACGACGTGGTGGAGCAGCCGGCGGTTCATCTCCGGGGTGATCCACTCCCGGGCGTGCTGGGCGGCGGAGTAGAGCACCGCCGGGCGGGCGCCGTCGCGGACCTGGCGCGCGCCCCGGGTCACCTTGATCGCGTAGAGCGGCTGGCCCTGGACCGTGGTGCCGATCGAGCACGAGCTTGGTCAGCGCCGGGGTGGTCCCGGGCGACCTGGCGCAGCTCGTCGCGGATGCCGCCGGGCTCGCTGTAGGAGCGGAACACCGTGCGGCTCGGCCGCCTGCGGCCATCAGCCGCGAGACCGGCTCGCCGTCGACCTTCTTCTCCGCCAGCGGCAGGCCCTGGGCGACCAGCTTGGCCGCCTCCGCCTCGCTCAGTCACGACCTCGACGCCGACCTTGCCGCCGGTGCCTGCGCCGGTGGTGGTGAGGTCCTCGCGGTCGAAGCCGGCGCGGCGCAGGTCGCCGAGCTGCTGCAGGGTCAGCTCGCCGACGTACACGGTCGGCCCGGCGGCCGGTCCGGCGGTGCGGATCCCGCGGCGTCCTGGGTGGTCACGCCGGCGAGAGCGGCGGTCATGGCCAGGACGGTGAGGACGGTGAGGGGAGCAAGTCGGCGCATGGAGATCCCACCTTCGGTCTCGCAGCCCGAGCGGGCGCGACCCAGCCATCCGACCCCGAGGATCGGCGACTGTCACACCCAATTGTGGGTAATCCGCACGGTCAGCCGGTCGTTGGGTGACCAACATGGCCCCGGAGACAGAAGAAGGCCCCACTCCCTCAGAAGGGGTACGGCCTCTCATCTGCGTTGATGTTGGTACGGCATCAGGGACTCGAACCCCGAACCCGCTGAAAACCCTCGGCCCAATTGGGACTCAACGACGAACGAGGTCAAAACCTGCGCTGACCTGCACAAACGTAGATCCTCGTGAGTCATCGCTGATGACCAGTCACGGCCAGTTTCGGCGACTTTATGGGCACTTATGAGCAAATCGGGCGCCCTCGTCGAACCCCGAATTAGGGCGCACGACGGTCGCTGAAGAAGCGCGTCGGCTTCCCCAAAAAGTCGCCCGGCCATGGAGTGCATCCACGGCATGCGGCGGACTCTGCGGGACCAGCGCGATGGAACCCACCGACCGTCGCGAGCGTCGGCTAGTCCCCGTCCGCCGTCAGCTCGACCACATCGGCCGCCGACGAGGTGGTTGAGGCGCCACTCGCTGCGCGCGACGAAGTCGCCTCGCCTCCGACTGCCCTGAAGTCCCTTGCCGCTGGTCGAGCTCGTCCGTGTGACATCGCCAGCGGCCTGGCGGAGCACTATTCGACGTGGAACCTGGCAGTCCAATAAGCAGGTGGCCGCTTCACCGATCCCATTGGTAGCCGCGCCGGCGACCAGGCGCGGCCTGTACTCGAATGCCGCCGCGCACGACGAGTTGCTCGAGGTCTTGATCTGCCCACGGTTGACAGGCGGATCTCGACTTCGTGCGCCAGCATCCCGGTGGGAGGACACCATCCGCGGCATGAGCGGATATTGAGGCCGTAGTACCGGACAGGGGCAGTGCGTCCTAGGACCGGTACGTCTGGCTTCCGCTGTAGTACGTCCAACCGACGGCGTACTGGGCAAGTGCGATTGTGCCGTCCGGGCGATCCGGGGCGAGGGACTTGAAGAACTGGTTTGCGTCGTCCGGGTTCGCGAAGACTCCGAGGATCAGTTCCGGCCCATCCACGCTCTCGTCCATGACGATCCAAACCTTGTCCACGTGGGTGCGGCCCCGGCCGAAACGCTTCATCTCGCCATTATCGGGGTGCCCGCTCATCGGCTGAGCGCTCGGATCGCGGCATGTGTGAGTGCGTTTCGGAGGGAGACGTGGTCCCGGTCGGTGTGTTCTGCAGTTGGCAACCCGGGACGCGAATTCCGAGACGACGCACCTGTTGACTTTCGCCAG